>NZ_JBHUJV010000002.1:0-523572 GCF_042683485.1 Cohnella sp. GCM10020058 | reverse complement strand
GTGAAGGCGATGCGCCGCAAGCTGGCCGCGAGAGCGTTATCGCCTTCTGTAGTGAAGGCGATGCGCCGCAAGCTGGCCGCAGAAGCGTTATCGCCTTCTGTAGTGAAGGCGATGCGCCGCAAGCTGGCCGCGGGAGCACCATCGCCTCTTGTAGTGAAAGCGATGCGCCGCAAACTGGCCGCGAGAGTGCCATCGCCTTCTGTAGTGAAGGCGATGCGCCGCAAGCTGGCCGCAGAAGCGCCATCGCCTTCTGTAGTGAATGCGATGCGCCGCTATCGGATCAGGACGGGCGCCAGGTCTGCTGCTCTCCGTCTTTCTCCGTGTACAAAATGAGCGTCGGCGCAAGCTTCAGGATGACATAGTCCGGATCGTGCGGGCCGTCGAGCCACTTTTCGAAGTAGCCTTTCCACACTTCGGACTTCAGCTCCTCGTCCGTCGAGATCGCCACCTCGCCTTGCACTTCGACGATCTCGCCCGGCCACAGACGGCCTTCGAGACCAAGCAGCAAGGATGCCTTCGGGTTGGCTTCAAGCTCGTCGACTTTGTGCGTATCGCGGTGCGTCGCGAGCAGGATCGTCAGCCCGTCGTTGAACACCCTCATATAACGCAGCGAAGGTTGGCCGTCGTGGACGGTCGCGAACGCTCCGAATTTATATTTTCCGATTGCTTCTGTCAGCTTCTTCTCCAGATCGCTCATGCAGATCAGCTCCCATCTGTTTGGTCTCGTTTATCGTACCCGGATCTTGGAATCGCCAACCATCAGCCGCCGGCCCTATTGAACAGCGATGTTATCGGCGATGGTGCTGCCGAAGGGATCAGCAGCTTCTCAGCGTTCTTCCGATGGCGGGGCGCAGGACGCGCGCTCGATAAACGCGCCGTAAATAGAAAGCTTCGTCGGATTGCCGCCATAGTCAATCTTGCGGATTAAAAAGTCGACGGCCTCATAGCCGAGCTGCTCGCGCTGTACCTGGACCGTCGTGAGCGGGGGCTTCGTGCGGGCGGCTTCTTCGATATCGTCGAAGGCCGCAACGGATAGCGAGCCGGGGATCTGTACGCCCATGGCGGTCAGCATCTCGATCAGGTTGACGGCGATGCGGTCGTTGGCGCAAAACCACGCCGTCGGGTACCCGTTCAGCCCGTCCAGCCAAGCCTGCACCTCGGAGGGCTGCGAATGGAGCGTTGCGAGCGGCGCCTCGCCGGTCAGGCAATATTCCTCGGGTATGGAGAGTCCGGCCTCGCTCATCGCCTGACAGTAACCGAGCCAGCGCTCCATAAAGCTGCGGGTCATGCCGATCGCGCCGATAAAACCGATCTCCCGGTGGCCGAGGCCGATCAGGTACGACACGATGCGGTAGGCTTCGGTCGTATTGGCGGTCACGACGGCGTCGAGCTTCAGCGTGTCATAGTCGTGATCGACGATGACGAGCGGCGCGCCGAGATCCAGCAGATGGCGAACGTAAGCTTCGCGGAAGACCCCGACGAGCAGCAAGCCCTCGTGCACGGCAAGGTGCCATTCTTCCGGCAGCAGCAACGCTTCCTCCATTTGCTCCGTTATCTCGCACAGTACTGCCGTGCTCCCGGTTTCCTTCGCCCGCCTGTCGATTGCCCAATAGATTTCCCTGTAAAAGCCTTGGTCATGCCGGATATACTTCGGAATGAGGACGAGCAGATTGCGGGTCCGCCGGCCCTCCTTGTCCGTCCGCGCCCGGTAGCCGAGCCGGTTCGCCGTCTCGAATACGCGGTCGCGCAGCGGTTCGCTCACGCCGGGTTTGCCGCTGAGGGCAAGCGATACGGCGTTTTTGGAGATGCCGATCGCATCCGCGATTTGCTGCATGGATACTTTATCCCGCATGGTGGCTCGACCTCGAATCTGGATGGATTGCTGCTGCTTTACACTTTGAAGTTTGTCAAGCGGTTTGTCAATTGATGCGCGCAAGGCAATCCTCTATGATGTGTGCGAAGGAAGACATTCGGGCGAGAAACGGGGCGGAACGAAAGATGAAGGAATGGCTGCTGAACGGCGAGTCGTGGGAAGTTAAAGGCTATTGGCCGTGGGTGCCGCTGAAGGTGAGCAGTATGGAGATCGGCCAAGAGCTGTTGGGCGTGACCGACTGGATGCCTGCGATGGTGCCGGGCGGCGTGCATGCGGATCTGCTGCGCGCGGGGTTGATCGAGGATCCGTGGTACGGCTTGAACAGCTGGAAGTGCGAGTGGGTGGAAAACCGGTGGTGGGTGTACCGGGCCTCCGTCGCTTGCCCGAAGCCGGGGAGCGGCCGGACGGAGCTCGTATTCAAGGGGCTCGATTACGAGGTGCAGGTGTTCGTGGACGGCAAGCTGCTCGGCGAGCACGAAGGCATGTACCACGAGGCCGTATTCGACGTGACCGAGGCGGCGCGCGCGCAGGAGCGGATGGAAGTGACCGTCATGTTCAAGCACGCGCCGGACGAGATGTCGCAGATCGGCCTGACCTCGCGGACGCATACGCAAAAAAGCAGGTTCAACTATAAATGGGACTTTTCCACGCGGCTTGTGAATATCGGCATCTGGGACGACGTGCTGCTGCGCGTGCATGAGGCTTGGACGCTCGATGACGTCTCGGTGACGACGGAAGCCGTCCCGAATGCCGGTACGGGTGAGATTTTTGTCTCGGCTGCAGTCCGTTGCTTCAAGATCCGGGATGCTGCTGCCGGGGACAGGGAACGCGGTGCGGAAGGGGATGCCGGAGGCGCAAATGAGGGCGGCGCGCACGCGCTGACGCTGCGGATCGACGTGACCGATCCCGATGGCGTTATTGTCGCGCATAGCGAGTCCCCGATCGGCACGGAAGGCAAGACTGGGGAACTGCGCATCCCGATCGCTCAGGCGCGCCTGTGGCAGCCGAACGGTTACGGCGAGCAGCCGTTGTACGGCATGCGGCTGACGCTGTTGGCTGGCGGCGACGTCATGGATACGCGCGAGCTCAAAACGGGCATTCGTTCGCTTTCTTATGCGCAAAACGAGGAGAGCCCGGCGGAGGCGCTGCCTTATACGTTTGTCGTGAACGGCAAGCGCATTTACGTCAGAGGCGTCAACATGACGCCGCTCGATCATCTGTACGGCAACGTGACGCCGGAGCAGTACGAATACTACGTGCTGCTGATGAAACGCGCGGGCGTTAACATGGTGCGCGTGTGGGGCGGCGGCGTTATAGAGAAGGAATATTTTTACGAGCTGTGCGATCGTCACGGCCTCCTCGTATGGCAGGAATTCGTCCAGTCGAGCTCGGGCATCGACAACATTCCGTCGAAGCGTCCGGAATTCCTCGAGCTGATCGCGCTGACGGCCGTGAGCGCCTTGAAGGCGAAGCGCAATCACGTGTCGCTGACCGTCTGGAGCGGCGGCAACGAGCTGATGAGCGCGCCGAACGTGCCTTCGACCTACGAGGACGCAAATCTGGCGATGCTTAAAAAGCTTGTGGAGGCGCACGATCCGCGGCGGCTGTTCCTCCCGACATCGGCGTCGGGACCGGTGCAGTATATCACGCCCGAGAAAGGCGTCAGCCACGACGTGCACGGCCATTGGAAGTATCAGGGCAACCCGGGTCACTACGAGCTGTACGCGGACGTGGACAATCTGTTCCACAGCGAATTCGGCGTCGACGGCGTGAGCGCGGTCAAGAGCTTGAAAAAGTTCCTGCCGGCTTCCGAGCTTCGTCCCGTCTCGATGAACGACAGCCTCGTCTGGCGCCATCATGGCGAATGGTGGGACACGTACGACCGGGACATCGAGCTGTTCGGCCCGGAGGTCGGATCCGAGATCGGTCTTTTCAGCCGCGCGAGCCAGTGGATTCAGGCGGAAGGGCTGCGCTTCGTGCTGGAGGCGAATCGGCGGCGTCAGTTCAAAAACAGCGGCAGCGTCATCTGGCAGTTGAACGAGCCGTACCCGAACGCTTCGAGCACAAGCCTGGTCGATTACTACGGCGAGAGCAAAATGGCGTATTACTGGACGCGCCGGGCGTTCAGCCCTTATTTTGCGTCGGCGGAATACAAGCGGCTGAACTTCCGGACCGGGGAGACGTTCGAGGCGAAGCTGTTCGCGGGCGCCCATGCGGCGACGGAAGGACTGACGGTTCGCAGCCGGCTGCTCGGCATGGACGGCGGACTGCTGCACGAGCAGTCGGATGCCGTAAGCGTCGACGGCGAGCATACGGCGCACGCGGGCGACCTGCACGCGCTCGTGACGGAAGCCTTCGGGACGCTGTTCCTGCTGCGGCTCGAACTGCTCGATCCGGCGGGCGAGGTACTGCATGCGAACGATTATTTCTTTTCGACGCTGGAGCGGGAAGTGTATGCGCCTGCGCTGGTTGTTGGCGACGAGGTGCGACTGAAAGAGACCGCGCTCGGGGATTGGGCGGCTGACGAAGCGGCGGCTGTCGGCGAGACGAGCACCGAGAAGGCGAACGACACGTCAGGGCGACTCGAAGCCGTTAAGCGGCGCTTCAAGCTGGCGAACGAAGGCGACCATGCGGCGCTGCACGTGCATGTGGAGGAGACGACGAACGGCTGGTGGATGGCGGCCGACGACTTGTACTTTACCCTGCTGCCCGGCGAGAGCTGCGAGGTGACCGTCACCTGCTGGCGCAAGCGCGCGGGCGGATTCCTGGCAGGGGATGTAGGTGCGGCGGCGGATGCGCTGCCGGAGCTGGTTTTCAGGAGCTTCTAAATGTAACTGGGGCGAGGCATGAGGGCGGGCTGACTCGCTTTGTGCGGAAAAACCGTATAACTCGGGCGATGCTCGCCTCGCCGGTTCGAGTTGCGCGGAAATTCCGCACAGTCGCCCCGTATCTCATCGCAAACTTACCCGCGCTCCCCCTCGTCTCGCAGCTTTTCATACGAAGAACGGTACGCACGGGGCGCAAGCCCCGTTATTTTTTTGAACAGATCCAGGAAGTAGCCCCGGTCCTGATAGCCCACCGACTCTGCGATCTCCTGGACGGAGAGACGCGTATGGCGCAGCAGCTCGCAGCTCCGCTCGATCCGCAGCCGCTGGACATATTGGCTGAAGGTAAGTCCTGTCGCTTTGGCGAACAGCCTATAGAAATGCCGCTCGCTCATGCCGGCCGCTTCGGCCGCTTGCGCCGCCGTGATCGGCGCGGCGAGGGAAGCGCGGATAAAGGCGAGGGCATCCTCCATGCCGCTTGCATGCCCCGCGCGCGTGTCGTCCTGCTCGTCCTCAAGCCTCCGCTCAATTTCAGTGAGCAGCACGACGAACAACGCGAAGATACGGGTCTGATATCCTGTCCGGCGTCCGGCGAATTCCGAATAAGCGGCTGAGAAAAAAGTTTCGAAGGTGCCGGTCCGATCCTGCATTTTCCGCCAGCCGCCATCTCCCGAAGCGAGGTCCAGGCAAGACAGCGCGCGGCCCAACCGGTCGAGTCCGGGGAAACCGCGCAGCGCTTCGGCCATGCGTTCGGCTTCGAAGATGAAGTTGTACACGACAAGCGGCTTGCCGGCGTTCGTCGAGCTCGGGCGAAAGACATGCGAGGCGCCAAGCGGCAGCGTGAACAAGTCGCCCCGGCGGACGCGCAGCCGTTCTTCGCCGATATATTGATGTCCTTCACCCTCGCCGACGTAACTAATCTCCGTAAATTCGTGCGCGTGATAGCCCAGCTCGTACGACTCGGATACGCGATTGATGTAAAACGGCAGCTCCCCATCAAAAAACAAATGCGACGGCGTAACTTCAATTCTGTTCTTAATCACAGTAGTGCCGCTCCCTTCAAAGTAATCGCGTGGGGCCGCAAGCCCAATCGCCTACCGCATAGAAGGCGATGGCCTCACCAGCGCCCGCGCCAGCCCAATCGCCTTCTGTAGAGAAGGCGATGGCCTCACCAGCGCCCGCGCCAGCCCAATCGCCTTCTGTAGAGAAGGCGATGGCCCCACCGGCGCCTCGGCCAGCCCAATCGCCTTCTGTAGAGAAGGCGATGGCCCCACCAGCGCCCGCGCCAGCCCAATCGCCTTCTGTAGAGAAGGCGATGGCCCCACCGGCGCCTCGGCCAGCCCAATCGCCTTCTGTAGAGAAGGCGATGGCCCACCAGCGCCCACTCGCGCTCACCGGCGCCCCGCCCTCACCTCCGACTGTACGCGAGCCTCCTCGTCCATGATGGCAGAATACACCCACTTGATGGCAGTATCAACCCTTTTCTTGAGCGGACGCGCAGCTACAATGAAGGATATGAAGACATTCGGCCGCAGGCCGGGAATGGAGGCAACGCGATGGCAGGCAGGAATTGGAACGCTTCGTGGATTTGGGGAGGGGAAGAGGAGAGTCCGCGCAACGAGTGGCGGTGCTTCCGGGGGAGCTTCGACGCGCCAGCGTCGGTCGAGGGGCCGGTCACGCTCCATATTACGGCGGATTCGCGTTACGTGCTGTTCGTAAACGGCGAGCAGGTCGGGCGCGGACCCGTGCGCTCCTGGCCGAAGGAGCAGTTTTTCGACTCGTACGACATCGGCGGCTACTTGCGCCCCGACGTGCGCAATACGATCGCGGTGCTGGTGCTGCATTTCGGCGTGTCCAATTTTTATTACTTGCGCGGACGCGGCGGGCTGATCGCCGAGGTTGAAGCCGGCGGCCGCACGCTCGCGGCGACGGATACCGGCTGGCGGACGGAGCGTCTGGGCGGGCAGCGGTCCAACTCCCCGCGGATGGCCTGCCAGCAGGCTTTTGGAGAAGTCATCGATGCGCGCGAACTGGCGGAAGACTGGATCAAGCCGACGTTCGACGACGGCAGCTGGCCTCAAGCGCTATTGATCGGTTCCGCAGGCATGGCGCCATGGACTTCGCTTGTCCCGCGCGACATTCCCTTTTTGACGGAAGAAAAGCTGTATCCGGTCTCGATCCAATCGCTTAGCCGGGTAAAGGCGCCCAAGTACGCGGCAGCGCTTGACCTGCGCAATCAAATGGTGCCTGAGAGCGTTAATCATGCCAACCCGGTCTCCTATTGCGGTTACATGGCGACGGTCCTCACGCTCGAGGCAAACGGCGCCGTCACGCTCGGATTTCCCGTAGGCGTACGGGGCAACGGCGTATGGATCGACGGCATCCTGCAGAACGAATGGACAGGCGTTCAGCCTGAGCGATATTACCAATTGAACCTGGCTGCGGGCGAGCATCTGGTGGTCGTCGATATCACGGGCTCGGACCACGGCGGCAGCTATCATTTCGCAATAGACAGCGAAACGGCGTTCACGCTGCGCTCGCCGGTCGCCGACAATGGCGTGCCGCTCGCGACGATCGGTACGTTCGACCAGTCCGAGTATATCGATCACCGTCCCGGCAGACGGATGCAGACGGACCATCCGGACTATAAGGCGCTGCCGGAAGCCACTCCAACGGCCGCTGCGCTTGAGGCGTTCGCTCCCTGGATCAAGCCGTTCGATCCTTCGCTGTATACGGAAGAAGATGTATTTGGCTCGAACGTCTGGCGGACGCTTGCAGAGCGCAGGGCGGTACCTAAGACTGTTCTGAATGCGATTCTGCCGGTTCCGGAGCCGGGCATCCTGCCTGTATACGAGGACGGGGACTGCGAGCTCGTCATCGATCTGGGCGTTGAGCGCTCCGGGTTTATCGGCTTCGAGCTCGAAGCGCCGGCCGGCACGATCATCGACGCCTATGGCGTGGAGTATATGCGCGAGGGTTACACCCAGCACACGTACGGTCTCGACAATACGTTCCGTTACGTCTGCCGCGAAGGCAAGCAGTCTTACGTTTCTCCCGTCAGACGCGGATTCCGCTATCTTTTCTTGACCGTCAGGGGAAATAGCGCGCCGGTGAAGCTGCACGAAATCTATATCCGCCAGAGCACGTACCCGGTAGCGGATCAAGGACGTTTCCGCAGCTCGGATTCGCTGCTGAACGAGGCGTGGGAGATCAGCAGGCACACGACCCGGCTTTGCATGGAAGATACGTTTATCGACTGCCCGGCTTACGAGCAGGTATTCTGGGTGGGGGACAGCCGCAACGAGGCGTTGGTGAACTATTACGTTTTCGGAGCGACCGAGATCGTGGAACGCTGCCTCAATCTCGTGCCGGGGTCGGCGGATGAGACGCCGCTTTATCTCGATCAAGTGCCGAGCGCCTGGAGCAGCGTCATCCCGAACTGGACCTTTTTCTGGATTCTTGCCTGCCAGGAATACGCCGCGCACACGGGGAACGACGAATTTGCCGCCCGCATCTGGCCTGCGGTCAAGCTTACGCTGACGAGCTATTTGCAGCATATCGACGATAGCGGCCTGCTGAACATGGCGGGCTGGAACCTGCTGGACTGGGCGCCGATCGATCAACCGAACGAAGGTATCGTTACGCACCAGAACCTGTTCCTCGTCAAGGCGCTCCGGGATTCGCGGGCGCTTGCCGCCGCGGCCGGCGCTACGGATGAAGCCGACGCGTTTGCGGAGCGCGCCGATCGTCTGGCTGCGGCGATCAATGCGGTATTGTGGGACGAGGAAAAGCGCGCCTATATCGACTGCATCCATGCGGACGGACGCCGCTCCGACATTTACAGCATGCAGACGCAGGTCGTCGCCTATCTCTGCGGGATCGCGCAGGACGACCGTCGTGCCGTCATCGAAGGCTATCTCGTGTCGCCGCCGCCTGCGTTCGTGCAGATCGGCAGCCCGTTCATGTCGTTCTTCTATTACGAGGCGCTCGAGAAGGCCGGCCGTCAAAAGCTGCTGCTGGACGACATCCGGCACAATTATGGTCAGATGCTGCGGTATGACGCCACGACCTGCTGGGAGATGTACCCGAATTTTGCGGAAAATCGGAGCAATCCGGACATGCTGACCCGCAGCCATTGTCATGCATGGTCGGCGGCGCCGGGCTATTTCCTGGGCTCGAGCATTCTCGGCGTCAAGCGGGGCTCGGAAGGGTGGCGTTCCGTCGAAATCGCGCCACAGCCGTGCGATCTGACCTGGGCGGAAGGCGTCGTGCCGCTGCCGCAGGGCGGGCATATCGCCGTCAGCTGGGAGGTCGTGTCCGCAGGCAAGCTGAAGCTGCGGATCGAGGCGCCGGAGGATGTTGAAGTGAACGTCACGCTGCCCGAGGGCATGGAAGGCGACGTCACGCAGATTTCGTATTTGAGCTAAGAAGCACATCGGCTTGGGAAAACGGCGTATCGCCGAGTCATGCCCGCCCGGCCGGGCCGCATACATTGATTATCGAGGACAGACCGCGGAGGTCGAGCGATGACAGTGTACGAAGGGCCGGGCGCCGTGCTGGAGCTGCTGAAGCTGCAATATCCGGCGCGCGAAGACCCGGGCAGGGGCATTCGCCTGGGCGCGTTCACTTATGGCAATCCGAAGATCAATATGTATACGAACGACGGGCGGCTCAGCATCGGCAAGTTCTGTTCCATTGCGGAAAACGTAACGATATTTCTCGGCGGCGAGCATCGGATCGATTGGCTGACGACGTACCCTTTTACGGCGTTGGCGCCCGCTATCGCAGCGATTCCCGGCCATCCGGCGACCAAAGGAGACGTTGTCATCGGCAACGACGTCTGGATCGCGGACGGCGCGGCGATTTTGTCCGGCGTCCAGATCGGCGACGGCGCGGTCATCGGCGCAAGGGCGGTCGTCGCGCGCGACGTCCCGCCCTATGGCATCGCGGCAGGCAATCCGGCGCGAACCGTCAAGCACCGCTTCGCGCCGGACGAGATCGCGGGACTGCTCGCGATCCGCTGGTGGGACTGGGACCTGGCGCGGCTGGAGCCGGCTGTCCCGCTCTTGCTGAACGGGGATGCGGCGGCTCTGCTCAAGTATGCGGCGGATACCGACGAGTTGAATTAAATTGAATTGCATTGAATTCTGACAAAAAGCGCCACGATTGGGTCTTTCCTGTGATATACTGAGGCGATTTGAAGCCTCGGCAGAAGGATGGAACCGCAAGATGGGAATTCGCCATACAGGCAAAAAAGTTATCGCAATCCTGCTCATGGCCGGCATGCTGCTGCCAGCCGCGAGCTTGAATACTACAATCGCCGCATCTGTCCTATCCGCGACAGCGGCCGTATCGTCGGCGAAGGCCGTAGCCGTATATGTAAACGGACAGCCGCTCAAGACTGCCGTGCCGCCGGTTGTCGTGTCGGGAATCGCGTATGCGGAGCTGCAGCCATTGCTCAAGTCGCTCGGCTTTGCGGTCACCGTGAATCGAAACCAGATCGTGGCCAAGTCGAAGGCATTGGACTGGCGCTTCGACGCTTCGACTTTAGTTGGCAAGATCAACGGACAGTATACAGCGTTTAAGTCTGCGATCTGGAAAAAGGATGGTCGGATTTATCTTTCGCTTCGCACGGTTGCGGATGTGCTGGGTGCGGATCTGACGGGTTCCGCCGGCCGTTACGAGCTTAAGACGGCGCAGCCGGAAGCGCGCTTTCTGCAGGCGATCGCAGCACATGACCGGACCAAGGCCGCTGCGATCGTGCGCAGCGGCATGAGTCTGGATTCGGCGGCGTTTGCCGTCAAGCCGATGCAAGCAGCCGTTGCCGCCGACGACAAGAGCATGGTCGGCTATCTAATTCAGCGGCAGGGACGCGCCCGGTTGAACGAAATCTATGCAGGAGGCGACACGCCGCTGCTGATTGCGATTCGCAACCGGTCGACGGACATGATTGCTTACTTGATCGCACAGGGTGCCGACCGCAATATGGCGGCTCCCAATCAAGCATATCCGTTGTTCGTCGCAATCGGTACGGGCAGCGAGGATGTCGTGCGGGCGCTGCTTGCGACGTCGCCGGATCAGAACATCCTGAATCTCCAGGGGAGGACGCCCATTCAGGAAGCCTTGTTAGCGGATCGGCCGGGAATCGCGTTGCTTCTGGCGCAGTCGGGTGCCAACCTGTTCGCGCCGGTGATGCCGGGGACCCGGGATGTATTCGATTATCTGAACGGAAGGCCGGAGTATGCCTCGTATACGGCTTCCTTCGTGCAAGCTACGAACACGACCTTTTCAATGAGTGGAGGCAGCTCGGGTACGCTGAGTCTTCCGTTCGGCGCAGGCATGGACGTGAAGGTCAAAAGCGCAATCGTGCTGGAACGGCAGCTCGTCGCCCGGATTACGGTCGAGAGCGCGGCAGCGGACAAGCTGACGGTCGTTCTCCCTTTCCGGGCGGATAAGATCTATCGCGCAACCGAGAAGGAGCAGACCCTATTTATTCCGATGACTAGCATTCCGCGGGAGACGTGCGTTCCCGTGGACGACCGTACGCTGGCAGAATGCAACGCAAAGATGCAAATTTATCGTGAAAAGGTAGCCGCAGCCGAAGCGGACAGGAAGCGCAGGCTGGAGGAAGCGAAGAATTCTAACATCAAACCTTTGTCGACACTTCCGGCATTGGAAGTCGTGCCTCAACAGCAAGACGGTACGGCCGTAATCGCCCCTCTGACGGGTACGAATGCCGAGTACTGGATCTACTTGCCGATCGACGGACGAAGTCAAGTGGATATGAAGCTGTCCTTGGCGGTTGACGGGCAGATTCGTACGAACTATACGATCCGTTATGACGCGAGCCAGCGGACGCCTCCGGCGAATGTGCCTAAGGGCATGGAGGCTGCTTAAATGGAAACGCGCAATAATGTGGCTCTTCCTGCGGTACGCAAATGTACCGCGGGGAGAGCCTTTTTTAACACGGCGATTCGTCGGGGGGTAAGCGCGTTTTCGGCATGCCGAAGCTTTTCGGTGGCTTGCAGGCTGAAAGCCTGCATTTATACATGTATTTTCTGCCGACCAACGGGACCTGATGAAATGCCTGCAAATGTGCAGGTAAATTCACAGTACGCGTCGGAAATGGGACTGATGGAGGAAAATAACTGCGCTTTTGCAGTTATCCTGTTGAAATGGGCCGATATTGGCGGAAATAGATGTATATTTGCAGGCTTTGCGGCGAAAGAACGACGCAGGCGACGGTACGCGGGACGTTTGCAGATCCAAGGTCACCGCGAGCGTGAAGCGACACCGCCGCACGTGCACATAGGCGTGCCGCGCTTGCTGCAAGCGTTAAATTCGTTGCTGCAGCCCGGGGCTCCAGCAACTCGTATATCCCGAAGCCGCGCCACCAGCTCCGACACCGGCATGACGCCGGCGCCCATTCGGTCGAAGAGCGCGGTCCGCGCCCTGTTTTTGCGATCGCTGCCGTTCCCCCCGCCGGCCCCGGTCCCGACAAGCTCGCTCTTATTTCCCCCGACATGACCTCTCTCGCTATCGTGCTCGAGCTCTTCGTTCCCCGCATCGCCCATGCTCCCGGCATCGCTCTCGTTCCCCGCATCGCCCACGCTCCCGGCATCGCTCTCGTTCCCGGCATCGCTCTCGCTCCCGGCATCGTTCTTGTTCCCCTCATCGTCCCCTGCCCCCTTGCACCTCGCCGGCCGCACCGCGCGCACGACGTACTCGCTCATGTCGAAGTGCAGGGGCGCAGGCCGCCCGCGCAAGGAATTCGCCGCAAGAAGAATATGCCGGTCGGTGTCGCTCATATCATTGTAAATGCCCGTGATCCAGACGTCCTCGAAGCCGGCCCGGCCGAGCCACGCGTACAGCTCCGGCAGCGTTGCGGCCGCAAGCCGCTCCCGCGGGACGGTCCCGTCCAGCAGCGCATACAGAAAGGACGGCTGCAGCAGATTCGGCACGACCGCCAGCAGCACGCCGCCCGGCTTCAGCAGCGCCAGCGTCCGCCGCAGCGCCTCCGCCTGATCCGGGAACGCGTCAAGCCGGCGGTTCAGGAACACGACGTCGAAGTAGCCGTCCGGGAGCAGGGGATAGGCTTCCGTCGCTTCTCCCTGAAGCATGGCCGCGAACAGGCCGGCCGAAGCGGCTGCGCCGGCCCGCTCCTCGACGCCGAACAGTCTGGCGCCGGGATAGCTGCCTCGTATGTGCATCAGCGTGCCGCCGGCGCCGGCGCCGATCTCGAGCACGTTCAGCGGCGCATCCTGGGGCAGCCAGATTCGCTCGGCGACGTCAAATCGGATATACGTGGCATCGCCGGGGGCGAAGTCCCACTTGTCCTCGAACTTGGCGGCGTTCGTCCGCAGCAGCGCCGCAAAGCGTTCGCGGGCTTCCCCGAACGACACGCTGCCGTGATGGTGGATGAAGGTGTCCTTGCACAGCAGCAGCCGGTAGCCGGCCTGACGGAGCCGCAGGGAAAGATCGTCGTCTTCGAAGTTGCCGGGAGAGAAGCGCTCGTCGAGCGGACCGACCCGGTCAAGCGCTTCCCTGCGGATCAGCATGTTGTACCCGATCAGCCTGAGGCGTTCTTCCCAGCGGGTCGGGTCGGACCGGTTGTAATCGGCGGCAAACGCCTGCATCCCGTCCATATCGGCATAGTCGACCGGGATGGATTGATAGTTGGAGCAGTAATTCGTGACCGTGCCGACGGCCCCGACATCGTCTGCACTGTACAGGCAAGCCAGCATGTTCGACAGCCAGCGGGGCGTCACGACGGTGTCGTTGTTCAGCAGCAGAATCTCCGTCCCGCGCGCGATTGCGACGCCCTGGTTGCAGGCGGCGGTGAAGCCCAGATTGTCGTCGTTCTGCACGAGCCGGACGTCTTCCTGTTCGCGGAGCCAATCCTGCGTGCCGTCGGTCGAGCGGTTGTCGACGACGATGAGCTCGTAGGCGCCGGGCTCGGTATGCCGGCGGATGCTGTCGATGCATTCCTGCGTGAACGCCAATTTGTTGAATGTCGCTATGACGATGCTGGTCAGCATGCGCCGTCTCTCCCATCGATCTTGACCTAGTTCACCATGTCTACGACGGCAGGCGCCGAAAGATACCTATTTTTGAAAAGGAACGAGGGACCGCGATGAGCCGAGCGACTGAAGACGGTACGCAAAGGATGGAAAAGATGTATGCGGAGAAGCCGGCCGGGTACTACGGGGGCGCGAACCCTCATCTGTACAAGCATGTGCAAGACGAATGGCGCGAGGTGCTCGACGTCGGCTGTTCGGAGGGCGGACTCGGCGCGCTCGTCAAGGACAAGGGCATTCGGGTGAGCGGCATCGAGGCTTATCCGGAGGCGGCGGCCGTGGCGCAGGAGAAGCTCGATCACGTGCTGACCGGCGATATCGCGTCGCTCGACCTGCCGTATGACGAAGGGCAATTCGATTGCATCGTGTTCGGGGACGTACTTGAGCATCTTGTCGATCCCTGGGCCGTGCTGCGAAAAGTTAAGCCTTATCTGAACGCGCGTGGCGCGATTCTTGCGAGCCTGCCGAATTTGGCCCATATCAGCGTGATCGGACCGCTGCTCGCAGGGAGCTTCTCCTATGAGGACCGCGGGCTGCTGGACAAGACGCACTTGCGATTTTTTACGATCGGCGAAATCGTGCGGATGTTCGTGGAATGCGGTTATGCGGTAACGATGGTCGAGCGGGTGGAGGTCCGGATGGACGTCTATGCTCCGCTGTTGGCCGATCTCGTCGGGTTGTGCACCAAGCATAGGATCGGCGGCTTTCTGGAGCGGGAGGCAACCGCCTATCAATACGTCGTCCTGGCCGTGCCGATTCCGGCTTCGGCATGAGCGGAGGGATAGCGGGCATGATCGAAACGCAGAGCTTCCTGTTCGTCGTCTGCGTGAACGACGAAGCGTTGTTCGCCAGGTGCAGGCGGCATATCGACGAGCTCGAGATTCCTGACGGCTTCACGCTTCAGGTGCTGAGCGTGAAGAATGCGCGCAGCATGGCCGGCGGCTACAATCAGGCGATCGGCCATCCGGCCAGGTACAAGATTTATATGCATCAGGACACGATGATCCTCGACAGGCGCCTGCTGTACCGGTTGTCGGACTTGTTCGGCGCTGATCCGGCGCTCGGCTTGATCGGCGTGGCGGGCTGCGCGGCGCTGCCGCCTCATGGCATCTGGTGGGATGCGGACCGTCTATCGGGCCAGGTACTGGAGCGCAGGGGAGGGGCCGACCGGCTCCTGCGCTTCGCGCATGGCTGCGATACGGACGAAGGCGTCGAGGACGCCGAGGCGATCGACGGGCTGTTTATGGCGACGCAATACGATCTGCGCTGGCGGGACGATCTGTTTCACGGCTTTCACTTTTACGATAGCTCTCAATCGCTCGAGTTCATCCGGGCAGGCTACAAGGTCGGCGTGGCGAGACAGGCGGAGCCGATCTGTCTGCACGACTGCGGGGACGCGTTCGACATCGGCGCCTACGAAGCCGACCGCGCCGTGTTCGTCCGAGAATACATGGCCGTCAAAGGAGGCGCGCGATGAAGCCTGTCAGCATCGTATTATTGGCCCAGCATGCTTCGTTGACGAAAGTTTGCCTGGAAGCGATCGTGACTCACACGCGACTGCCGTACGCGTTGATCGTCGTGAACGACGGCGCCCAGCCGGAAATCTCGGCGCTTGCGGCCGAGACAGGGGAAAAGGCTGCGGCGCGAGAGCTGCAGACCGGCTACCGGGCCGGCGTGGCCGCGGGCTTCAACCTGGGGGCGGCGGAGGCGGAGGGGGAATACATCGTATTCCTCCGAGATTCGGCGACCGTATCCCCCGATTG
This sequence comes from Cohnella sp. GCM10020058, assembly GCF_042683485.1. Taxonomy (NCBI): domain Bacteria; kingdom Bacillati; phylum Bacillota; class Bacilli; order Caryophanales; family Paenibacillaceae; genus Cohnella; species Cohnella sp. GCM10020058. The sequence goes on along the minus strand of NZ_JBHUJV010000002.1, from coordinate 508,034 downwards.
GCTGGAGCCGCTCGTCGGCTGCCTGGAGGCGGATCCCAAAGCAGCGATGGCCGGCCCGCTCAGTCACGGCGTCAGCGGCGCCCAGCACGCGGCGGTCGATCCCGCCGCGATGCTCGCCCTGGACCTCGCGAGCAGGGCGGCGCTGCTTGACCGGCGCGGCGGCGTTCGCCGAACTTCGAGGCTGCTCAGCTTCGCGCTGGCCGCGCGCAAGTCCGTCTTCGACGGGCTTGGCGGCTTCGACGAGCGGTTCGCGCTGGAGTCCTACGAGGACGACGATCTCTGCTACCGCGCGCTCTCCGGCGGCTTCACGCTTTATATCGCGCAGGACAGCTTCGTCCGTTATACGCCGCCGCCCCCGCTGTTCGAGGGCGATCCCGACCGGACCAGCCGCCAGCTCGCGCTCAACCGGCAGGCCGGTATCGACAAATGGGGATCGGACCTGACGGATCTGCTGTATGCCTGGCAATCCGCGGTCACCGTCAGCTTGTGCATGATCGTGAAAAACGAGGAGGAGACGCTCGAGCGCTGCTTGTCCAGCGTAGCCGATCTGGTGGACGAGATTGTCATCGTCGATACGGGGTCTACCGACCGCACCAAGGAGATCGCCCGGCAGTTCACGGACCGCCTATTCGATTTCGAGTGGGTCGACGACTTTTCCAAGGCGCGCAACTATGCATTCGACCAGGCGACGCAGGAATACATTTTGTGGCTGGATGCGGACGACATATTGCTGCCTGCGGACCGCAATCCGTTTAAAGCGCTCGTCTCGGCGCTGCCGATGGGGACGGATGCCGTCTCCATGCATTACGATCTCGGGCGAGACCCTCACGGGAACGTGATCAGCAGCCTGCGAAGAAATCGCCTCGTGCGGCGCAGCATGGGTTTTCGCTGGATTGGCGTCGTGCATGAGTATCTGGAGGTATACGGCCAGATCTGGCGCAGCGAGGTTCGAGTCACGCACGACAGAGTCCATGCGAACGCCGACCGCAATCTGCGGCTTTACGAGCGCAAGGAAGCGGATGGAGAAGCGTTCGGCCCGCGCGACACGTACTACTACGCCAACGAGCTGTTCGATCATGGGCATTGGGTGCGTGCGGCTGCGCGTTACGAGACATTTCTGGCGATGGGGAACACGTGGATCGAGGACCGGATCGGCGCCTGCGGACGCGCGGCGGAATGCTACTTCCATCTCGGCCGTCTCCAGCACGCGCGGGAGAAGGCGCTGCAATCGTTCTCCTATGCGCTTCCGCGCGCGGAGAATTGCTGCAGGCTGGGTTTGTTTTACCTGTCGGAAAGTCAGTACAAAGAGGCCGCCTGGTGGTACCGGATGGCGGCCGGGCTTGAGATGCCTGCAGACACGAGCGCGCTGCTGCATCATGCCTGCTGGACTTGGCTGCCGCATTTGCAGCTGTGCGTCTGCTACGACCGGCTCGGCGAGTATGCACTCGCCCATGAGGAGAACGAGCGCGCAGCCGCTTTTTTGCCTGACGACGATCGGGTCGTTGCGAACAGGGCCTATCTGGAAGGCCGATTGGCCCTGGTTTAAGCCGCCGTCCTTTATATCCCGAAGGGCGCGCCGAGCAGCGCCGGCACGAGATGATCGAGTGCCGGCTCCTTCGCGTGCAAAATGCCCAGGCCGTGCTGCCGCATCGTATGGTGGAACTTCAGCTCGAATTTCGTAAGCGCCAGAAAGTCCTCGACTGCCGTCAATACCCCGTTTCTCGGCCCGAACTCCTCGACCGCATTGTGGACGATATCGTTAAGCCCCCCGCGCTCCAGCAGCCCCGGATTGCCCGGCGCAAGGCCCTGGAGCGCGCTCGGCTGCCGGTATTCCTCCGGAATCGTCTGCGGGAAGTAATACATATCTCTCCGGCCGTAGGGCCAACCCACGTCGTGCAGGAGCACGAGCGGGAACTTGCCTGTCCGCTCCGCGGTCCGCTCGATCGCCAGCAGCTCGTGATAGACGGTGTACCAGTTGTGGTCGCCGTCCAGCAAGATCGCGTCATAGTCTTCAAGATAAGCCAGCGCGTCGAGGCTGTAGTCTCTGATATGGCGCAGTCGGTCGCCGTAGTTCGACTTGAGGAACATCCAGGCGGGAAAATCGGTCGGTTCGACGACATACAGAACGGCATCCTCTTTTTTGCAATACTCCAGCATGCGGTGCGTGTGAAAGCCTTGGCCCGCGCCGACCTCGACAATCCGCTTGGGCTTGCGGAACCGGAACAACATCTCGATGACGGGCTCCCAGAACGTATACATGCGCATTCCTCCCGAATGATCTTCTCGTCTACTTTGGACGGACCGGTTTAAACGTACCGCGGTTAGCCGACACTGCTTAACACTCTGCACCCACGTCAGCCTTCAGGGAGAGACTTGCATTGCCATTGTTCGGAAATCGTACGCATCTGCTGTCCGGCAAGCCCAAGCGAGGCAAACGCGCGCCGACGGGATCTTCCGGGCCGGACGGCGGGCGCCAAGACGGATCGCCGGCCCGCAAGCCGCTGAACGGGCGGCTCGACGAGCTGCTCGCCGAAGTCACTCGCGTGCTGGGTACCGATACGACGCTGTCGATTCGCCGATTCCGCATCTTCGGTTCGTTTCCGGCGGCCATGCTCTTTTTTCCCAATATGCTCGATCAGACGGCGTTAAACGAAACGATCCTGAAGCCTGCCATGAGCGCTCCACCCGGATCGGACCCGGCCGAATGGACTTCCCCGCAGCTGCTGGAACGGCTGGCGAACGAAGCGCTGTGGCATACCGATTGCAGCGATACGCAGGACTTCGACGCGCTGATTCAAGCCCTTCTTCGCGGAGACACGATCATGGCCGCCGACGGCTCGACCAGCGTGCTCGTCATCGGCACCCGGCAGATCGACAAACGCGGCATCGACCAGCCTGGTACGGAGCAGGTCATCCGGGGACCCCGCGAGGGCTTCGTCGAGCCGCTCGGCCCGAATCTCGCGCTCATCCGCTACCGTTTGCAGTCCGCCGAGCTTCGAATGCGGCAGCTGACGATCGGGCGCAAGACGCACTCCAAAGTCGTAATCTGCTACATGGACGGGTTGACGGACCCGGCGCTGCTGTCGGAGGTCGAACGACGCATCAGCGCGATCGACATCGACGGGATCCTCGATTCGGGTTACCTGGAGCAGTTCATCGAGGACAACCAGTGGTCGCCGTTTCCCCAGGTCCAATATACCGAGCGGCCGGACAAAGTCGTGGCGAACCTGCTGGAAGGCAGAGTCGCGATTCTGGTCGACGGCTCGCCGCTCGCGCTGATCGTGCCGACCGTGTTCAACCAGTTCTACCAGGCTGTCGAGGACTACACCGAACGGTTCATGCAGATGAGCGCGATCCGGATGGCGAGGCTGGTGGCGCTTGTGTTTTCGCTCGTCTTTCCTTCAATCTATGTCTCCGTCATCTCGTTTAATCCCGAGTTGATCCCGACCGAGTTCGCCGTCGCGGTCGCGGGCGGCCGCGCAGGCGTCCCGTGGCCGGCGGTCGTCGAGGTGCTGATCATCGAGATCTCGATGGAGGTGCTGCGGGAAGCGACGATCCGGCTGCCCCAACAGGTCGGCGGCGCGCTGTCCATCGTCGGCGTGCTCGTCATCGGGCAAGCAGCCGTTGCGGCCGGGTTTGCCAGCCCGATCACGGTCGTCATCATCGCGCTTACGACGATCGGCTCCTTCGCGACCCCGGCATACAACGCGGCGCTGGCGCTCCGCTTGCTGCGTTTCCCGTTGATCATTATCGCCGGCATATTCGGACTGTACGGGGTCATGATCGGATTGATCCTGATCGCCAACCATTTGCTGTCGCTCAAGTCGTTCGGCGTGCCTTACTTGAGCCCGCTTGTGCCGGTCAACGCGGAGGGGATGAAGGACGTGCTGATCCGCGGGCCGCTCTGGTGGATGAAGCGCCGCCCCGCTTTTCTGAATCCCAAAGATGCCGTCCGCGTCGGGCCGGAGATGACCGAGCCGCCAGAGACGAACGGCGAGAAAGGCGACGCCGCACCTCCCCCATCAACCGCAAAGGAAGGACAGACATGACGAAGACAACGCGGGACGTTACCGGCTTACAGGCTTCGGCGGTTCTGGTTAGCACCATCATCGGCGTCGGCGTGCTTCCCTTGCCGCTGTTCGCGGTCCGGGCGGCCGATACCGGCGGTCCGCTGGTAACGCTGTTGGCGTGCATCCTCGCCATGATCGGACTGCTATTCATCACCTTGCTGGGCATGCGTTTTCCCGATCAGACGATCATTCAGTACAGCGAGCGGTTGATCGGCAAATGGCCGGCGAGAGCGGTCAGCGTGTGCGTCATCCTTTTTTTTGCGCTGCTTACGTCGCTCACCGCCAGAGAGTTCGGCGAGGTCGTCGTCACGTCGGTCTTAAAGCAGACACCGGTCGAAGTGACGGTCATCGTCATGCTGTTGCTCGCGGCGATATCAACGCGCAATACGCTGTCAACCTTCGTATACATTCACTTTTTTTACGTTCCGCTGCTGCTCGTGCCCGTACTGATGATCGTCGCGCTGTCGCTCAAAAATGCGGAGCCGCTCAATCTTCAGCCCGTCTGGGGCAATCAGCCGGCCGGCATGCTTGATGGAATCGTGACGATCGCCGCGCTCTTCCAGGGCTCCTTTGTCATGACGATCGTCATTCCCGCCATGCGCAGGCCCGCTAAAGCCCTTGCAGTCAGTTTTTATTCCATTCTGATCGCCGGCGGCTTGTATGTCGTCATCGTCATCGCCGTCATCGGCGTCTTCGGCGCGGAGGAGATCAGGCAGCTGCTATGGCCGACGCTGGAGCTGGCCAAGGCGACCTCGCTGCCTGCCAATGTCCTGGAGCGGCTGGACGGCGCTTTTTTGGCGGTGTGGGTCACGGCTGTCTTTACGACGCTGCTCTCCAGCTACTATTTGACCAGCCAATCCCTCACGCAGCTGCTGCGCCTGCAGGAGCCGCGCATTTTTACATTTTTCCTGCTCCCCTTTGTATTCGTCGTTGCGATGGTGCCGGCCAATATTGTCAAAATGTACGAGGCCGTCCTGTACGTCGGACGCATCGGCCTTGGGCTGACGATCGTATACCCGGCCTTGCTGCTGCTGATCGCCATTCTGCGCAAGAAAAGGGGGCGTACGCTTGAGCGTTAACGGGCTGAAACCATGGAAGCCGGTCGTTCTCCTGGCTCGGCGGCTTATCCCGCTGCTGGCCGTCACAGCGCTTTTGTGCGGGTGCTGGGACAGGACCGAGATCGAGGATCGGGCCATCGTGCTGGGCATCTCGATCGACAAGGCGCCGCCGGAAGACGAGAGCGAGGAGGAGGCGATCACTCATTACGTGAGAGGCCTCGGTCCTCCGGCGTCGGACCTGATCCGCGTAGGCGTGCAGATCGCGCTGCCGGGGCGCATTCCGCTAGGGCCCGGGGAGAGCGGGGGCGGAGGCGGGGGCAACGATCCGCAGAAGACCGTATGGGTTCTCGATGTCGTCGGCCATTCCGTCAACGATGCGCTCATGAATATGCAGCAGGAGCTGTCCGCCAAGCTTTTTTTTGGTCATCTGCGCGTCATCGTCGTGTCGGAGGAGATGGCCCGGTTCGGCCTGGAAAACGTCGACGACTACTTTCACCGCAACTCGGAGGTACGGCGCATGGCCTGGATGATGGTGGCCAAGGGAGAGGCGCTGTCGCTTATGAAGGCTTCGCCCAAGCTGGAGCGGGTTCCGTCCCTGTACCTGATGACGACGCTGGACGAGGGCATCCGCATGGGTAAATTTCCGCAGGACTACATCGGCCTATTCTGGAGTCGCAAATCGAAGCTGGGGCAAGAAGGATTTCTGCCTTACGTTGAATTGAAAAAAAATCAGTCGCTGCAGACGCAGGGGCTGGCGCTTTTCCAGGACAGCCGGATGGTCGGTGCGACGATGCCGCTCGATATCGCCGTGTACATGGCCCTCAAGGGTAACAATCCGGGCGGCTACAGCGCCTTCGTGAAGATCAGGAATACGGAGGTGATGACGCATGTCACGCACCGCGAGGCGAAAACGTCATTCAAAATTCGCGACGGCAAGCCCTTTTTTAAATTCAAAGTCTCCTTCGAGCTCAATCTGGAGGAGAAAATCAATAACGAGCTGAACATTCAGGACCCGTCTGTGATTCGTGAGATCGAAGAGAGCCAGAAGAAGGGCGCCAAGAAGCTGATCGAGTCGTTCATGAGAAAGACGCAGTCGCTCGGTTCGGACGTGCTGGGGCTTGGTGAGTACGTCAGGGCGAAGGCGCCGGGTTACTGGAACCGGAACGTGGGGACCAAAGAACGCTGGCAGCGCATGTACAAGGACATCGCATACGAAATCGACATTGACATGAAGATTCGCCGTATCGGCATGAAAGCCGAGTAATCATGACGGAAAGGAGAGCGGTTCCGCATGCCGATTTTTGTTCAGGGCGTCAACTACTTTGCGTTTTCCATTCCGATCTGGTTCCTGGGCGGCGCGCTGGTGCTCTTGGTAGACGCGCGCAGATGCAGGGCGGCCGGACATCGGAAGGACGAGAAGTTCGCCCGGTTCGCCGGCTGGCTGAATATCGCGCTAGGCGCCTGCTTTTTGGTGCGGGAATGGGTGGTATGAAGCCGGCTGTTTGGCATCTGGGCCGTGGCCGTATCGGCAGCGCCGATAATCGCCATCGATAACAATCATCCTGCTTCGTCGCTCGATTCGCTACAATCAAGTTCATATTCCGGGTTGAAGAGGGGCGAACTTGAATGACGAAAATGATGACGGTGCGCGATGCGGAAGCCAGGCTGCGCGGATGGATCCGGGAGCTGCCGCTGCTGCTGGCGGACAGGTCCGAGGAACGATTGAAGGCGCGCCCGGGGCCGGACAAATGGTCCGAGCTCGAGATCCTGGGCCACTTGTGCGATTCGGCGCTGCACAACCTGATGCGGTTCGTACGGATCCGGATCGAGCCGCAGCCATTGCCGCTGATCCCTTACGCGCAGGACGACTGGGTGAGCGGCCAGCGTTATCAGGCGGCTTCCTACGACCATGTGCTGAGCCTGTGGCTCGCGCTGAATTCGCGGATTGCCGACGTGTGGGCAGGGCTGCCGCAGGGCGGAAGCGAATGGACGTTTGCGCTTCCGGACGGGACGACGGTCACGCTTGAGCAGTGGGCGGACGATTACATGCGGCATCTGGAGCATCATTTGCGGGCGATGGATATGGAGTGAACCGCGAGGAGGCGCTCGCCGATGACGCGCGCTTCCTTCCGGATGCGGTTAATCAGTTGTACAAACATTAATCATTTGTTCAAAAATGGAACGAAATCCCTATCTACAATGCTGCGCCGATCCGTTATGATAGTAATTTACTATCGCAGAATCGTGGTGCAGCTAGCGTGAACAGACTTCGCGGATTTTTAGCCTCCTATCACCCTATCGTATTTTCGCTGCTGATCGGTCATATGATCGCCCGCATCGCCACCTCCATGAGCATGCCGTTTCTCGCGCTGTATCTGGCCGCGCATACGGACATGGGGCCGGGCGGGATCGGCTTTATCGTCGGCGCCGGCGCGCTTGCTGCTACATTCGGCGGCTTTCTCGGCGGTGCGCTGTCCGACCGTTACAGCCGCCGTCTGGTCATGTTCACCTCCCTGTTCGTATGGAGCGGCGTGTTCGTCGGCTTCGCGCTGACCGAATCTCCGCTCGTCCTGCTGCTGCTCAGCCTGATGAACGGCCTGTGCCGCTCCTGGTTCGAGCCCGTGTCCCAGGTGCTTATGGCAGACCTCACCCCAAAGGACCGCCGGATGAAGGTGTTCTCCATGCGCTATCTGATGGCCAACGTCGGCGTCGCGATCGGGCCGGTGCTCGGCGTCTGGCTCGGTCTGGGCAACGGCGGGCTCGCTTTTATCATCACGGGAGCGATTTATTTCGTGTATGCCGTCACGCTCTATGCGATGATGATCGGCTTCGGCATCAAGGACATCGAGGGCGGCAAGCAGGCGGGAAAAGCAACGATCGCGGACGCCGGACGCGTCATCATGCGGGACGCTGCGCTGCAGCTGTTTCTGCTGGGCGGGATCGTCGTCGGCATCGGTTACAGCCAGCTGTTCGGCAACATGGCGCCGCATCTGGACCGGGTATTCGGCCACGGAGACCGCATGTTCGGCTACCTGCTGACGATTAATGCAGTCACCGTCATCGTGCTCCAGCTACCCCTCGGCTGGCTGGCGAACAAGCGACCGCCGCTGTTCGCGCTGCATGCGGGCAACCTGTTTTTTGCGCTGGGGCTCGCCGGCATCGGTTATGCAGAGACGTTTGCGCTGCAGGTTGTAGCGATGATCCTGTTCACTGTAGGCGAGATCTTGAATTACCCGGCCGCCACCATGCTGCTGGACAAGCTGGCGCCGGAGCATCTGCGGGGCGCCTACTACGGCGCGCAGACCTTCACCAACCTCGGCCAATTTATCGGGCCCTGGGCGGGGGGCTGGCTGCTCGGCGAATACGGGGGGCGGACGATGTTCGCGGCGATGGCCGTCGTCGTGCTGCTGGCCTCACTCATCTACTGGGCAGGCGGCCGCGGCGATCGCCGTGCAGCCGCCGCGGCGGGCAGGCGCAGGGCGATATAGCGGAAAGGATGGTGGGAGAGCCGAGGCCGGAGGCGGTCTCGGCTTTTCTTCGCCTGCGCGAGTGGGTATTTCGAGCTGGAAGTAATGCCGGTCTCGCAGAGCTTCTTATACGGAAATCATAGCTGCAAGCGCGGAAAGCGCGGCTGCAGGAAGAGTTGGTTACTGTAAACGGGTGCGGGTATAGCGTCGAAAAGCTGGCCCCTCGGCGACTCAAAGGAAGCGTTAGTGCCCCTAGGCGCTTATCGGCCTCTTCTTGGGCGGCTCGGAGGAGGCGTTAGTGCCCTAAGGCGCTTATCTACCTCTTTTTGGTCGACTCGGCGTAGGCGTTAGTGCCCTTAGGCGCTTATCTGTCTCTTCTTGGTCGACTCGGCGTAGGCGTTAGTGCCCCTAGGCGCTTATCGGTACAACGTTGCACGGATTTTCCGTGCAGCTCTGTTCCCAGGCCGCTGTAAGCGCGGATAACGAGGCCGCAGCTGAGTTGTCCGGTTGTAAGAAAGGGACGCGCGGCTGCGAAAAATCGTAGATTAGTTGGTTACTGCAAACGAGTAAAGCGCTTTTGAAGCGGGACATATGGCGGCGCAATGAGTTGTAAGCCGCTCCGCGTGCTTTCCCTCGCGAATCGTGATAAAATGCGGCCAGCGCGACTAGATTAGCGAAACTTGGAGGTGTCTTGCCTTGATGGCGACACGAACATTTGCCTTTATCGGTTCCTATGCGGATGCGGACGGTCCCGGCTTGTATGCCTGCGCATATGACGAGCGCACCGGCGAGCTGACGATGCTCGACCAGGCGGAGGGGCTGCAGAACCCGACCTTCCTTGCCGTAAACGAACAAAGTCACACGATCTACTCCCTCACGGAGGTCAAAGACGCCGAGGGCACGCGCCGGGGCGCGGCGGCATCGTTTCGCTTCGAGTCCGCCGAGGGCCGGCTGCAACGATTGGACGAAGCGCAGACGATCCCCGCGACCGCATGCCATATTGCGCTCGACCGGACGAACCGTCTCCTTCTGGCGGCGAGCTATCATGGCGGCCTGTTTGGCGTCTCCCACGCTCAGGACGACGGTCATATCGGTCCGACGCTCGAGATTCACCGGCACGAGGGCGCGAGCGCGCTGCCTGTCCAGAGCCAGGCGCGGGTTCACTCGGTTATCGTGGACCGCGACAACCGTTTTGCCGCCGTGTCCGATCTCGGATTAGACAAGGTCTTCCTGTACAAGCTGGATCTATCCGGCAGCAGCCTGACGCGCCATAGCGAGACCGCCGTCGCCCCCGGCTCGGGACCTCGACACTTCGTGTTCCACCCGCAGCTTCCTTTCGGATACGGCATCAACGAACTGAACAGCACGCTTACCGTGTACGCTTACGATGCGGAAGCCGGGAAGCTGGCGGTCGTGCAGACGCTCTCGACGCTGCCCGATTCGTTCGCCGGCGACAACGCCTGCGCGGACATTCACCTGTCCCCGGACGGCAAATTCCTGTACGGCTCCAACCGCGGCCACGACAGTCTCGTCGTCTGCCGCATCGATCCGGAGAACGGCCTGCTCGAGCCGGTCGAATACGCCCCGACACTCGGCGGACATCCGCGCAACTTCGCGGTTTCCCCGGACGGCCGGTTCGTGCTCGTCGCCAACCGGGACGGCAACCACATCGTGACCTTCAGCCGTGACGCCGACACCGGCAAGCTGCTGCCTACCGGCAGCGAGCTGCGCGTGTCCAAGCCGGTGTGCATAAGGTTCGCGGAGTTTGCCGGCAAATAACCGGATGCCGCTGAATGCCGCTTCCCAAGATTAAGCCAATGATTTTTAGAGGCTGACCTGGATGGTTCCAGATACCGGCAACCTTAATTTTTGCGATCAAATGTTCTGGTTCCACCGCCCTTCGTGCTATAATCGAACTATGAATACGACGACGAACCACGAACGATTTTTTGAACGCAAACGGCGGGAAGCCGGCGTAGAGCTGAATGAAGTCCAGAAGCAGGCGGTCCTTCATACCGAGGGGCCGCTTCTTCTGCTGGCGTCGCCCGGTTCGGGCAAGACGACGACGCTGATGATGCGGACGGGGTACCTGATCGCGGAAAAGGGGATCAACCCGGGGCGGATCAAGGCGGTGACCTTCAGCCGGGCTTCGGCACGGGATATGTCGGAGCGGTTCGCGGCGCTCTTTCCCGAGCTTGCGGGCGCCAAGGTCGGCTTTTCGACGATCCATAGCTTCGCGTTCGAGGTGGTGCGCGCGTACTACCGGGCGAGTGGCGAAGCCTACCAGCTCATCGAGGGCGAGATCGAGCAGGAGGAAGAGGACGAGCTGCGCGCGGCGGACCTGCCGGTGCTGCACAAGAAGCCGATCCTGCGCCAGCTTTACCGGACGATGACGGGCGGCGGGAATCTGACCGAGGATCAAATGGAGGACCTGACGACTTATATCAGCTATATCAAAAATAAAATGCTGCCCGAGGAACGGTGGAGCGAGGCGAAATGCGAGCTGAAGGACGCGGACAAGCTGCTGCGCGCATACGAGCGCTACAAGCACGAGGGTACCGACCGGCTGCTGCTGGATTTTGACGACATGTTGACGGTCTGCCATCTCGCGCTGTCGGAAGATCCGCGGCTGCTGCGCCGTTATCAGCACAGGTACGACTACCTCATGACCGACGAGAGCCAGGACACCTCGCTCGTCCAGTTCGGCATCGTCGGCCTGCTGGCGGCTTCGCACGGCAACCTGTGCGTCGTCGCCGACGACGATCAGAGCATCTACGGCTGGCGCGGGGCGGAGCCCGGGTACCTGCTCGACTTCAAGTCGTATTATCCGGCGGCCGAAGTGCTCAAGATGGAGCGCAACTACCGGTCGGCGCCCGAGATCGTGGAGACGGCGGCGCGCTTCATCCGGCGCAACAAGAACCGTTACGACAAGGCGATGTATACGAAAAATCCGGCCGGCGGCCGCGTCTCTTTGCGCATGCTGGCCGACTACAAGGCGCAGGCGAAATACGTGACGACGGCGCTGACGGGTTCGACCGCGGGCACGCCTTCAGTTACGACCGCCGTGCTGTACCGCAATCATACGTCCGCCCTCGTGCTCGTCAACGCGCTCGACCGCGCGGGCATTCCTTTTAACCTGAAGGACGGGGATAAGCGCTTCTTTTCCCATTGGGTGGTCGAGGATGTGCTGAACTTCATGCGGATGGCCTACACGGACCGCAGGCCCGAGCTGCTCGAGAAGATCTATCCGAAGCTCGCCGGCTACATCACTCGGGAGCAGATGGGCGCGCTGCTGCGCATCGGAGGGGGAACGGCGTCCGTCTTCGACACGCTCATCGAGCGGGTGCCGCTCAAGGAGTACCAGGTCAAGCAGCTAAAAGAAAACAAAGATACGTTCGGGCGGATGCAGGCGATGAATGCGCGGCAGGCGATCCGCACGATCCGCTACAATCTCGGCTATGAACGGGCCATTGAGCGGCTGTGCGAACGGTTCGGTTTCCGGCAGGAAATGCTGCTCGGGGTGCTGAACACGCTTGAGGACATCGCGGACGGCCTGGATTCGATGACCGACTTTGCCGAACGGCTGAAGTATTTGGAGGCGCTGCTGCGCAGCGCGCGGTCGCGCAGCCGGGATCCGGAGGCGGTGACGCTGTCGACGTTTCATAGCGCAAAGGGGCTCGAGTTCGACCGGGTGTACATGATCGATCTCGCGGAAGGCGTCATTCCTTCGAACGACGACATCAAAAAGTACGACAAGGGCGACGCTGCCGACATGGAGGAGGCCGTGCGCCTCTTCTATGTCGGCATGACGCGGGCGAAGCGTCACCTGGAGCTTGTAGTCTATCAGAAGAAGGACGGCGCGGCGGTCAAGGAGTCGCGCTTTATGACGGCGGTCCGCAGCTTTGGCGCCGCGGCGGGCGAAGCCGGAGGCGTGCGGACTGCAGCCGGCCAGACGGGATTGGGCAGCGCAGAACGCGCCGGGCACGGTGGAGGCACAGGACAAGCGGGAAGCGCAGGCGCACCGCGGGCATCGTCGCGGCCAGGCGCCGGCGTCGCGGGACGGCTCTCTCAGACATCGGCGCCAGCGACGACAGTTTGGCAGGGCGAGCTGCCCGCGTACTTGAAGCCTGGGGGACGAGTCTCTCACCGGACATTCGGCTCTGGCGTCATATTGTCGGCGGACGCGGAGGCGATTCGCGTATCGTTTGCCGAGGGAGACAAAAAACTGCTTACACAGGTGTGCATGGAGATGGGGCTGCTGAAGCCGGAAAAACAGCGGGTCACGTGACACGATGAGATGAAGAGCATGACCGGAGTCACGCTTTTTGGTGACCGTTTGTACGACAGCTGTGACTGATGACGGCGGAGGATTGGGCTATGATAGGGGAAGCAGACGAGAAGGAGGACTTCGCGTGTCCCGCTATTCCACCAAACCCCTCTCCGAGAGACTGGGGCTCAGGCCCTACCAAAGGCTCTATTTTGAAGGCGCGCCGCTGATCTACTTGGACTCGCTCGGTCCGTCGCCCGCGGGCATACGGTTTCTGGATACGCCGGCAGGGCCGATCGATTTTATTCATTTGTTCGTCAAGACACAGGCCGCGCTGGAAGAGCGGATCCCCCGGCTGGCCGGGCAGCTGTCGTCCAGAGGCATGCTCTGGGTGTCCTGGCCAAAGGGGCAGACGCTGCTAGATACCGACGTTGGCGAAGAAGACGTAGCGAGGATCGGCGCGGCATGCGGCTTGTCCGACGTCAAGGCCTGCGAGATTGACGAGATGTGGACGGGCCGCAAGCTCGTGTTTCGGAAAAAGGGGCGTCCCCGGTCGAACGGATTTGCAGGCTTAACTCACGCTGCAGCGATCGGCCGGCTTGACCGGAGGGGATTTCCGGTTGCGTCCGCAGGAATTCGGTGATTCACCGCACCTAAGGTGCCGGACAAGAGAGCCCATACGATGGGCTCCTTTTCGCGTTGCCCGGCGGAACAGGCCGGGAATTGCGGGCAGCGATGCCGCGTTTCATTGAACTCGGCGTTCGGTTCAGAGTAAAATGGACATAGCCTAGCTATAGCAGATACATAGGAGGAACGTTTTTTCATGCGTATAGGAGCAATTGAAGCGGGCGGCACCAAGTTCGTCTGCGGCATCGGCAATGAGAGCGGCACGATCGAAGACCGGGTGAGCTTTCCGACGGAGCATCCGGAGAAGACGCTCGCGCAAGTATTCGAATATTTTAAAGGCAAGGAAGTGGAGTCCATCGGCATCGGCTCCTTCGGTCCGATCAATATCGACGAGGCGAGTCCGGCTTACGGCTACGTGACGACGACGCCCAAGCCGGGCTGGTCGGGTTATCCGTTTCTTCCGGCGATGAAGCAGCAGTTCGACGTGCCGATGGGCTGGGATACGGACGTCAACGCGGCCGCACTTGGCGAGGCGACCTGGGGCGCGGCGGCTGGGCTCGACAGCTGCGTCTACTATACGATCGGCACGGGCGTCGGCGTCGGCGTTTATGCCGAAGGCAAGCTGGTGCACGGGCTCGTGCATCCGGAAGGCGGCCACGTGCTCGTGCGTCGCCATCCGGACGACAAATACGAGGGCTTCTGCCCGTATCACGGAGATTGCCTAGAGGGGCTCGCAGCGGGCCCTGCGCTAAAAGGCCGGTGGAAGGTGCCGGGCAACGAGCTGCCGCCGGACCACCCTGCCTGGGCGATGGAGGCCTACTATATCGGCCAAGCCGTAGCCAACGCAGTGCTCATGCTGTCGCCCAAGCGCGTCATACTCGGCGGCGGCGTCATGCATCAGCCGCAGCTGTTCCCGCTCGTGCGCGCCGAGGTGTTGAAGGCGCTGAACGGCTACGTGCACTCCGACGCGCTGGCAGCGGGCATCGACGGTTACATCGTGCCGCCGGGTCTCGGCGATAACGCCGGTCTGTCCGGCGCGCTGGCGCTGGGCCTGCGGGCGCTGGGCCGTTAAGGGACGGGCGGATGGACACGTCGCCCGGACCAAACGAAGTGTTGCAGACGGGCGCAGCGCCAGCCGGCAGTCGGCCGGTTCCGCTGCCGGAGGCTGAGCGCACGGAAGGGCAGCGCGGCAGGCGCATCCTGCGGGTCGGCGTCATTCTGCTGGCTTTTGCAGCCGCGCTTGCTTTACTGGCTTTCCTCATGCTGCGCACGGGCGACGGCCGATCGGGATTGCAGGCGAAGCCGATTCCGAATCCGCCTTCGCATTACGACTACGGAACCGCCACGGCCGCGAACGGCATGAGGCTCCACTACCTGGAGACGGAGCCTTCCAATGTGAATCTTGCCGTCATTCGCGACAATGTCGCGATCGCGCCCTTTTACGGCATTAACGGCGGCTTCTTCTATGACAGCTCGCTGCTCAGCATGGCAGTCGTCGACGGCGTGCCTGTCGCGGGAGACGGCAGCGCGACGGGCGGCTTTGGATCGGGTGCGGAAAATGTGAAGTACGCCCGGGGTACGCTGGTGTGGGATCGCGTGTCGGAGCGGCTCAGCGTTCAGGTTGCAAGCAAGCCGGGGGAGCTAAGCGTATCGGATCCGACCCGCTATTGGGCGCAGGGCGGGATCTCGATGAGCCTGGGCCAAGACGCGTCATGGCACGATCAGGCGATTGCCGAGCATGCGCCTTTCATGGACGAGCCTCGGCTGCGCTCGGGTGCCGTTTTCGACGAAGAAGGCAATCTATATCTCGTGGTCAGCGAGAACCGCGGGACGCTGGCCGACTTTCGCGCCGCCATTCTCGAGCTTCTCGGCGCTCCGGGACGTCCTGCACTGACGGACGGCATCTTTCTCGATGGAGACGGCTCGTCGCAGCTACGCAGCCGCGAGGCTTCCCTCACGGGAGACCTCCGGCCCGTCGTCCAGATGATCTCGCTGCTCGAGTGACACGTCCCCAATTCGCAACGATAACTTAGGAGGTTCATATGTCGGAGTCCTATGCACCGCTGTTCGTAGGTTCTTACCGGTCTGCGGATCAAGAAGGCATTCATATTTTGCGGCTCGACGCGGATTCCGGCGCACTGTCCAAGATCGGCGGCGTCGCGGGCATCGATAATCCTTCGTTTCTCGCCTACCATTCCGAGTCGAGCGTACTTTACGCGGTCAGCGAGACCGATCCGGCCGGCGGAGTCGTCGCCTATGCGTACGATTCGGCAGCGCATACGCTGACCGAGATCAACCGGCAGCCCTCGCAGGGCGGCGCGCCTTGTCATCTTGCGATTGATCCATCGGGAGCCTGGCTTGTGCTTGTCAATTATACGGGCGGCAACATCAGCCTCTACCCGATCGGGGCGCGTGGGGCGCTGGGAGAGCCGGTGCAATCGGTGGCCCATCAAGGCGGCAGCGTCAACGCAGAGCGCCAGGAAGGCCCGCACCCGCATTCGATCTACGCGGTGCCGGGCACGTCTTATTACCTGGCCTGCGATCTCGGGACGGACAAGATATACACGTACCGCTTGGACGCGGCAGCCGGTCGTCTTGCGGCCGTGCGTGAGACGAACGTGACGCCGGGTTCGGGGCCGCGGCATCTCGCGCTGCATCCGACCCGTCCGTTTGTCTACCTGATTGACGAATTGATGAGCAGGATCATCGTGTTCCGGCTTAACGCCGACGAAGGCTCGCTCAAGCCGCTGCAAACCGTATCGGCGCTTCCGGAGGGTTACGGCGGGGAGAGCTACTGCGCGGAGGTAGCGGTATCGGCTGACGGCCGGTACGTATACGGCTCCAACCGTGGCCACGATAGCATCGTCTCCTTCCGCGTCGGGGAAGACGGCTGCTTGTCGCTGATTGGCCATACGCCAAGCGGAGGACATTTCCCGCGCCACTTCCTGGCGCTCCCGGACGGCAGCTGGCTGCTCGCGGCCAACCAGAACGGCGACAACATCGTCGTCATGCGCATCGACGACGACGGCTTCCCGCAGCATGCAGGCAGCGAGTACCACATGATCAAGCCGGTGTGCGTTCGCCTCGGCTAATCGGCTGCATGCGACACTAAATGGGTGATTTCGAAGGCAGCGCCTTCTGAATCGCCCTTTTTTATACCCCCCTCCAGAATCCCTAAACTGTCCACGCTTTGCACACTTGCTTAGTGTCGCTGTCACCATGATTCGTCATGTCCGTCACATGACTTGGGTTGTTAGACCTATGACGCGGCTGCATCGGTCATGCATCGGTCATTGCTTTGCCTGCGGCTATATCCGGCCTGCCGGGTGTCTGCTAGAATCAGGGGGAGAATGGTTGCGTAAAACGAATGCACACAATCGGTGCGCAACGAGAGAACGGGGGCACATATCATGGTCCGAATCGTCATCGCAGATGATCAGCGGCTGATGCGCGAGGGCTTGCAGACCATCCTGCAGCTGGAGGACGATATGGATGTCGTCAGCACGGCCGAGAACGGGCGCGAAGCCTATGAGGCTGCAGGCATTTATCGGCCTCATATCGTTCTGATGGACATCAAGATGCCCGTTATGGACGGTATTGAAGCGATGAAATTAATCAAGCGCGAGTACCCGAAGACGATCGTGCTTATTTTAACGACGTTCGCCGAGGACAAATATATCGTTGCCGCGATGGCGGGCGGCGCGGACGGATTTCTGCTCAAGGACATCGCGGCGGAACGCGTCGTTCTGACGGTGCGAGAGGCGATGCAAGGCGAACTGCTTCTGCCTCCGGTTATTGCCGCAAAGCTGGCGTCCAGACTGACGGCGACCGATACGTACGACTTCGACGAGGCGAAGCTGCACAAGATGGGCCTGTTTTTTACAGAACGCGAGCGCAAGATCATTCTGCTACTGATCGAAGGCTACTCGAACAAGCAAATCGCCGTTACGCTATTTATGAGCGAAGGCACCGTGCGAAACTATGTCAGCGTTATCTACGGCAAGGTCGGAACCAACGACCGGCGCGCGGCTGTCGGAATCATGAAGGAGCTGCTGCAAAGTGAATATCGTTAAGGCGCCTCTTCCGTTTTTGTGGAGAAGTTTGGTCCTGATCGCCATATGTCTGATGACGGTGCTGCTGCCTGCGAGCCTCAAAGGGCCTCATGGCGAAGCCGGCGGCGAGTATTTAGTCACTTACGGCGGCAAGTGGAACGTCTTATGGGGAGAGCGGAAAGGCGACGGGTCCGACAACTGGATACCGTTTGATACCCGGGAAAAAGAGAAGCTCAAGACTTATCGAGGCGTGTATTGGCTCGAAAAAGAGATGCCCAAGCTAGAAACTGTTGATCCCAATTTGCTGCTGCTGTACGCCAAGTCATTTGAAGTGTATGAGAACGACAGGCTCCTGTTCCGGTACAATATGGACAATCCGGATCCGTATCTTAATCCCTATTTAACCTACCAGGTCGTCAAGCTGACGCCCGGCAGCCAACCTCGCGATCTGGCGTTCAAAATGATATGGGACCGGCATGCGCTCCCGCAAAATTGGAACGTGATCGGAAATCGTTATTTAATTGACCGCCTTACGGTACAAAACGATTGGGTGCCCGCTGTTTTCTCAATCATATTCGCGAGTGCATCCGCCGCGGCGTTTATGGTATTTGTCAGAAGACGGCAGGAGCGTCTTTATCTATGGTTTGCGCTGATTACGGGATGCGCGGGGATCGGATTTTTCTCCATGATCGTATCGTTGCGTCTGTTTTTGGACCTGCCGGTAACCCGTCTTCAATATTTTCGCGATCTTTTATTTCCGCTGGCCATGTTCGGATTAATCGGCTTTATGGGCAACATGCTTCACGGCCGATATCGAAGGTTCTATCGCTGGATGGGAGCAGCGGTACTCGGGTATACGGCCGTCGCTGCCGTATCATCATTGACATCTCCTTATTTGTACAGCAAGCTAGCCTTGGAATGGGCTGTCATTCCATTTGCGGCGGTTTTTGTACTAATGAGCTACACGGTGCTGCGAAGCAGAGCTTCGCTCGTGCTGCGGAGCAACGAGGAATTCAAGTGGCTGCTGCTCGGTTACGGCGTCCTTATACTTGGCGCATGCTTGCACTTGATCAATATTTCGGCAGATACTTTATTCGGAATCGATCTGGAACGCATCATGCCCATGTGGACGTTTCTCCTCATTCTATACGGTCTGCAGCTTAGCCTGCTGATTTTCGTAGGCTGCCTTGGCATGATCTTGCTCGGCCGCTTTTCGGAAGTATACCGGACCTTACAGCACAATGCCGCGGAGCTGGAGGCGGCGAACCGGGAACTGGGGACTTTGTCGAGATTAAAGGATGATTTTCTAAGCCATACCTCCCACGAGCTGCGTACGCCGCTTCATGGCATCGCAGGCTTGGCTGACGCGTTATTGGACGGCGCCGCAGGCCCCGTCGGCGGCGAGATGCAGCGTAATCTGCAGCTCGTGCGGGGCAGCGCGGATCGGCTGCTGCACCTGGTCAACGATATTCTGGACATGGACCGCCTTCGTCACGGAGATATCCAATTAAAGCTGGCCGAAGTCGATGCTTTGGGTGCATGCGAGACGGTTGCGGCGGCATTGGCTCCGCTGGCGAAGCGCAAAGGACTGCAGCTCTCGGTGGAGAGAGCGGATGTCGCAAGGGGCGGCGAGCGGTTGACCGTCCTTGCGGATTCGGCCAGGCTCGAACAGATCTTGTACAATCTGATCGGCAACGCCATTCGATATACGGAATCGGGACAGGTCCTGGTGTCCGCTGCGCGCGAGAAGGAGGCTGTTCGAATCGTCATCTCGGACAGCGGTTCCGGTATTTCGGCGGAGCGTTTAGAGATGCTGTTCGAGCCGTTCGGGGCTGCCGCGTCGGATTACGGGGGCGGGATGGGGCTCGGACTTCCGATTACCAACCGTCTGGTTCGGCTGCACGGCGGCGAGCTGAAGCTCGATTCGCAGCTGGGGATAGGAACGACGGCTTCGTTCTTGCTGCCAGCCGCGGCTGGACGAGAGAAGGCTGCAGACGACGGCATCGTCATGACGGGGGCGCGCCAGCTTGCGAGAGCAGGCATGGATGCCGTTAGCCTAGCGACTGGAAGGGACGATAGGGGCGAAGCCGGCAACGATGGAATTGAGACAGATTCAGTCCTCCCGGTGCTGCCGCCGGATCTTGGGAGCTACGGAGAGATGCATGCGGGCGATAGGCCGGCAAGTTCGACGAGCGGCGAAGAGCGCCTTCCTTTAATTCTGATTGCGGACGACCAACCGGTTAATCTGGAGGTACTGAGGCACTATCTGCGCCGAAGCGGATATCGGCTCGTCGAGACGGCAAACGGCGCGGAAGCAGCCGCCTGGCTGGAACACAACGGAAAGCCGGATCTGATGCTTCTTGACGTCATGATGCCGGGCAAGACCGGCTATGAAGTATGCCGCCTCGCGCGCGAGCGGTGGACGGCCGGCGAGCTGCCGATCATTCTGTTGTCCGCGCAGAACCGGCTGGACCGGCTGACGCTCGGCTTCGATTCAGGCGCAAACGATTATCTGACCAAGCCTTTCTCTCAGGGCGAACTGCTCGCGAGAGTGGATATTCAGCTTAAGCTGGCGCAGTTTCATCTGTCTCTCGAGGAGCTCGTGCGCAGGAGGACCGAGGAGCTTGAAGAGGCCAACCGTCATTTGGCCGGATCGGTCAAGGAGACGGCGGAGGCGCTGGCGGAGGTGTCGGTGCTGGAGGAACGCAGCCGGATCGCGCACGACATGCACGATCTGGTCGGACATTCGCTGACGGCGGCAATCGTGCAGATCGAAGCGGCCAAAAAGCTCTCGGACCGCGACCTTCCGCGTTCCGTGGAACGGATGAACGCTGCCGGCGAGATGATCCGCAAAGGCTTGAACGACGTGAGACGAACGGTGCGGATGCTAAAGGACGACGAAGCGGGCTTCGATCTTCAGGAAGCGCTGCGCGAGCTGATCAGGGACAGCACGGGCCAGGCGGACGTATTGTTCGAGTACCGGCCCGACCCGCTGCCGCCGATGGGAGCGCTCGCACAGAAGGTCGTATACCACGCCTTGATGGAAGGCATTACGAACGGCCTTCGCCATGGACGGTGCGGCCGCTTCCGCTTCGTGCTCGCGGAGGAGGGAGGCTTGGTGAGATTCGAGCTCGTCAGCGACGGCGAGCCTTACGGAGCCTCCAAACCAGGCTTCGGGCTCAGCGCCATGATGGAGCGCGTCCACCTGCTGGGCGGCACTGTAACAATCGGCGAGGCCGAGCCGGGCATCGGCTGTAGGCTGGTCATCATGCTGCCGCTGGAAGAGACCGGCGCGAAGAGACCGGATCTGCCCGCGTAAGCAAAAGAAGTTGCAATGAGCGACGGACTTTATTCTAGCAAGACAACGAGGCGGATTTGCGCAATTGCGCGAGTCCGCTTTTTTTGCAATTGGTATTCAGAAAATGGGGGTTGTCTCAGGAGCAACAGCTCTTCGTGCCGTTTTAACAATATCCCCTTCGCTCAGGTGGAGGGGTGCATACGCGGGAACGTCGAGACGTTGGCGTAAATCAAAACGAATAAGCAGGAACGTTGAACCGTCGGCGTTTAACAAAACGAACGAATGATTATCGGCATCACTGAGTTCAGGCTGGAAATAAACGGTAAGTCGGAGTTCGACTATAAGGAACTTCTATCCCGTTCAATCAGGAATGATCCGTGCGTTCATAGTCTGGTCAACCGGCGTTCAACTAAGAAAACGCCGATTCTTTGCAATCGGACGCATGCGAACAACTGATACTATACCGCATGTCGCTGGCTGCGCGCCTTGCGCCTGAGTGCCCAAGGGATCGGACGGATGCCGGAGCGGGCGCCTACCAGTCGGCGATAGGTAATGGTCTCTGTTGCAGCGCAGCAAGCGATTAGCTCGGCCAGCATGTCGTTGCGGCATAGGATGCGGCGGAAGCAGAATTCATTCAAATAGGCCTGCAGATGCTTTGGGCCGATCCCGCCGAACGTCCATGTCAGCCAGCGCACGGCTTCCCGCCAGGCGACATGCAGCGGGGTTTGCCCCCGGTGGCCGCGCTCCAGCCGTTGTACGCGATTGTCCGCTGTTCCGCTGGCGACGTGTACTCGCACAAAATGCTCCGACGCCTCCTCGCCGTCCGCGCCAGGCCTGGTCGCATCGTCGCCTTCCGGCCCGTCGACAGCCTTCATTTTGAGATGAACGATATTATCTGCGCAATCGAGAGCGACGCCAACGACGATGGGCTGCGGTCTAAGCGCTTCCTGCACCATGAGGCTGCCGATATAGCGATGGTACTCGTATCCATAATACTCGTCCAGCAACTGCAGGTCGCCTTCAAGCGGCCGCACGAGATCCCATGCGCCGATGGCATGGCGGAGCTTGTGGTTCATGAGCCAGGCTGTCTTATATGTAACTCCGATCAGTTCCGCGAGCAGCCGGGCGCTGATGCCAAGTTGCATTAAAAACATCGCCTGAAACCACTTCGTCAGCGGCGTACGCGAGCCCTCGAGCGCCGTGCCGGCCGTAAGCGAGGTCTGATGGGCGCAGGAGCGGCACTCAAACAGGGGGCGCTGGCGGGACGATATTTCGTAATATTGCGAATGCCCGCAGCGGGGACAGAGGAAGCCATGCGGCCACTTGGCGGCAAACAGGGACTGCTCGCAATCTTCTTGACTGAAGCGGGGCATGGCGTCCTGAATCGAGTAGCGGCTGGGCATAACGATCCCTCCGTTGAGAACATTTGTTCTTATTTTAGCAGATTGTGGATGGGATTGTACAGCTTTTTTCGAGTGAAGGTTGGGGGAAATGGCGGTGGCGCGTGAAGGCGAGCGAGCAGGTGCCTCAATCAACATGTTCCTGATTCAACGGGATATTGTTAAAACGGCGAAGATACATCGTGTATAGGAATGGGATGTGAAATTGTGGGGCGTGCTGATGGATTTCGGAAAATAAAAAGGCGGGCGATTCCGCATGGAACCTTCCCGCCCATCCTGTTTCTTTCATTGCGCCGGCGTAGGCGAGGGCACATGATCTGCCTCTGCGACGTCCGCCTCCATTGGGTCCGATCGTCCGCTTGCTCCCGGCGTATCGCCCGATGGAGCGCCTCCTACCAAGTTTGCTGCGGTGCCGTGGAGGATGACCGGCCGGCTGAGCTCGGCTCGAATCTCCTCCAACTGGCCCAGCTCCCGGCGGAGCCGCTGCAGCTCGGATTCGCGCTGCCGGATCTGCATCACGACGGCCTTGATTCGTTCCTCCAGCTCGCGGATATCCTCGGACTCGACGATCGCGGCCTCGAGATCGCAGCCGAACTGATCGGCCGCCCACAGATCTGCAGCGATGCGCCCCTCCACTAGATAGTGTTCCTTGTACAGCTCGAATATCGCGTTAATGGCTCGGCGGCTGTCCCATCCGAGAATCCGCACGCCGCTCTTGGCATGCTCGGCCGCCATCGCCAAGTGAAATTCCTTGAGCGGTCCCCGCGCGGCCTCCGCTTTATCGAGAAGGGCCGCAAAAGCGGGATAAATTAATCTGAACAGTTCGGCCGCTTCCTGAAGATCGAGTTCTTCCGTGCCGGCAGCTTCCGTCATGTCATCCCAACCTTTATACTCGAATTCTTCCTATCCTACCAAAGAACGAGCCCAGATACGAGTTTCTCAGGAAAAGTTAATCTGAAAAGGGCTGCCGGCCCCGGAAACGCCACCGTTTGCGCGACGATCGACTGGAAAAAGTTACGGCCGAATCGTTACCCGCGTGCCGATCGGTACGATCTGCGAGAGCGCGAGGACGTCTTCATTGTACATGCGGATGCAGCCGTGCGATACGTAATGGCCGATCGATGCGGGATCGTTCGTGCCGTGTATGCCGTAATGCGGCTTGGACAGTCCCATCCAGAACGCGCCGAACGGTCCGCCGGGCTGCGCCTGTTTGTTGATGATGCTATACTCGCCCGTCGGCGTCTGCGTCACCATCCGGCCGATGCCGACCGGGTAGCCGTTCACGACCGTATCTTCTTGCAGCAAGTAGAGTATGCGGTCCGACAGATCGACGATAATCCGGTATGCCATGCGGATCCCTCCCGTTCTAAAGCCAGCTTATGCGAAAAAAGGTACCGTGTTCGCGTCTTGCGCCTCAGGCAAGCTTCCGATAAGCTTGGCATCAAGGACGGACGACGGAGAGGGGGACGCTGCATGCTGAAACGAACGAGCCTGCGCATGCGGCTGACCATTTTGATGATCTGCCTGACGGCGCTGCCCGTCGTCACGGTGACTTGGCTGGCAGCGAACAATACGCGAAGCTCGGTCGAAAAGGAAATCGTGGGCGCCGACACTTCGCGCATGCTGTGGGCGGATCAGTACATGAACGAGCTGATTGAGCAGATCGATATTCTTTTTTATACGCTGCAAATCGATCAGGAGCTGATGCGGGGACTCGGCGACATCGACAACCCCGACCCTGTCGTCCAGTATAAGACGCAAGAGCTGCTGCGGGACAAGCTGACTTCGGCGTTTCACGCCAATTCGCGCAAGGTCGACGATCTGACGCTGTACATGCAGGCTTATCGGAAAGCGTTTACGGTCAACTATACGACCAGCGGGCTGATTCGAACATTCGATATAACCGCCAATGCGCCTTGGGCGCGAATCTCGCAGGGGCCGGTCAATATGTACTTCAAGCAGACGCCGGACGGTACGTATGCCTATCACGGCATTAACCGGTTCGAGGACCAAGCCCTGATCGGGGGCATCTCCGTCCGCATCGACCGGGAGGTGTGGCAGGAGGTCGGCCGGATCCTGCGTTCGGAACCCGACAGCCTGGTTTATGTGCTGAACGACGAAGGCGAGCTGTTGTCGGGTTCCTCCGAGCCGCCGGACGATGCCCGCCTGGCGGAACTGCTCCGTGGTCCGGCGCCTGCGTTCGCGGCCTTGGAATTTCAGCGGACGGACCGCTACTTCGTCTTTCAGAAAAGAATCGGGGACGGGCAGCTCGCGGTACTCAAAGCGGTCCCGATCTCGTCGGTCAGCCGCAGCGCGCGGCCAACGATTGAGGCGGGCATCTGGACGGGCGCGCTGTTCGCCGCGGCGTCCGCGCTGCTGTCGGTTCTCGTCTCGCTCGGCATCAGCCGCCCGATCGTCCGGCTCGCCCGGCTGATGCGGACGACGCCCGTTCAGGGCTTCGAGTCAATGTCCGTCCGTAGCCGGGATGAGATCGGCCTGCTCGAACGCGGATATAACTCGATGATGGAACGGATCAGGCAGTTGATCGAGGACGAGTACGAGCGGGAGATCGAGGTAAAGGATGCGCAGCTCTTGGCGCTTCAAGCACAGATCAACCCGCATTTCCTGAACAATACGCTTCATATGATCGGCGGCATGGCGCTCAAGAAGAAGGCGCCCGAGATTTATGAGGTCACGAGGGTCATCGGGGAGCTGCTGCGCTATGCGATCGGCTCCGAGGACCGGACCGTGCCCGTCGCCGACGAACTGACGCATACCCGCAACTATTTGTTCATTCAAGAGCGGAGGTTTGCGGGCCGATGCACGATCTCGCTGCAGACGGACCCGGAAGCGCTCGAGGGGCGGCTGCCGAAGTTCACGCTGCAGCCGATCGTTGAGAATGCGTTCGAGCATGGTCTTCAACGCAAGCCCGGCAGTTGGCGGCTTGCGATCCGTGTCCGGCGTATCGGCGGACGGATCGTCATGCTCGTGCAGGACGAGGGGGCAGGCATGCAGGCGGACGAGCTGCGCCGCATCAGGGCGGAGCTGCGCGCCGGAGGCGCCAGGCGCCTGGGCGAAGGCGCCGGCGGAGGCGCAGGAGCGGCGCCGGACGCTGCGTCGACAGCCGAGCCGAAGCGGGGACGCGGCATCGGGATTCGCAACGTCGACGCCAGGCTTAAGCTGCAGTTCGGCGCGCAATACGGAATACGCGTCTGGAGCTGCGCGGGACAGGGAACGCTGGTAGCGATCATAGTGCCGGCGGCTGGCGAGGGAGGATACGGGAATGACATATAACGTTCTGATCGTTGACGACGAGCCGTGGTCTCGCGAGATCGTAAAGGATCTCGCGGATTGGGAAGGATTGGGACTCGCGGTCGTCGGCGAAGCCGAGGACGGGGCGGAAGGGCTGCGCCGCATCGGAGAACTCGCGCCGGATATCGTCGTAACCGATATGCGGATGCCGGGCCTGTCCGGGACGGAGCTGCTCAACGAGCTTGGGGCGCGCTTTCCGGCGGCCAAGATCGTTGTCATGAGCGGTTACGACGACTTCGCTTATCTGAAGCAGGCGATCCGTTCCAAAGCGGTGGATTACTTGCTGAAGCCGCTCGATCCGGCCGAGTTGAACGCCGCGCTGGCGTCTTGCGTTCGGGAGCTGGATGCGGCGTCCGCACCAAGCTCGGGAACCGGCGCGGCAGCGGACGTTGAATTAAACGCCGCATCGGACAAGCTTGCGCTGGGGAGCGGCGCGCCTGCAGGCGACTGGCGGCTCCCGACTGCATTCGCCGACTTGGCCGTACTGGAGCGCTACGCCCTGGAAAAGCGCCGTATCTATGCCAGCCTGCAGGAGCTGGACCGGGCGGGCATCGCAGAGGCTTATGCCGCACTCGGCAGGTACTTGACGCGGGCGCTGTCCCCGGAGGAGCTGCAGGGGCTGCCGGGCCGACTGGCGCAGGACGCGCTGGCGATGCTGGAGAAGTTCGCGTCCGAGCAAGGGATCGATATCGTCCCGATCTGGAGCGGGATCGAGGGACGGCTGGGTCCCGGCTCCTCACCCGAGGAGGCGGCGTTGGCGCTGGCGGAGCGGCTCGGAGAGGCTGCCGATGCGGCGGCGAAGGCGATTCGCGGTCGGACTCGGCTCGACCTGGACGAGATCCGCGCCCATATCGACGCGCATTTTGCCGAGGAGCTGACGCTGGAGTCGCTGTCGCATCGCTTTTTCGTCAGCAAAGAGCACCTCAGCCGCGCCTTTAAGGCGCATGTCGGCACAGGCGTCACCGACTACGTTACCATGCGGCGCATGGTTTATGCGGAGGCGCTGCTGCGCGAAGGCAAGGTCTCGATCAAGCAGGCGGCCAAGCTCGCGGGCTACGAGGACCTGGCTTATTTCTACCGCGTGTTCAAGAAACGCTTCGGCATCTCCCCCGGCGAGCTGAGGGGCGGAGAATAGCGGGAAAGGCGCCTGTTGTCAGCCCCATATCAATATCGTCCAAATCGCTACGCTAATTTTCTCGAATGTTTCCGCTTACACTTCTCTCTATACTGAGCTTGCAGTAATTCGATAGAGGGGGTAACACCAGATGAAAAAAGCGCTCTATGCCGCGTCCTCGATGACGCTCGCGGCTGCGATGCTGGCCGGCTGCGGCGGCAACGGCAACGACAATGCTTCGCCGTCCGCCGCGCCGTCCGGCTCGGCATCCGCATCCGCATCGGAAGCCCAGGCTTCGCCGTCCGCGTCCGCGCAGGAGCCGGCACGCAAGGTCGAGCTTAAGGTTTTCATGAGCCTGCCGCGCTTCAAGGACCAGTTCGACAAGTACTTCGAGCAATTCAAAGCCAAGGAGCTGGCGGACAAAAACGTCGACGTCACGATCAAACTCGAGATGCCGAACTCCGACCAGGCCGGGCAGATTCTCAAGACCCGCCTTTCCTCCAACGACGCGCCCGACCTGTTCACGCTGCATGCGATTGCCGATATCCCTACTTTTTACAAGGCAGGTTACTTGAGCGATCTGTCCGACCAGCCGTTCGTGCCAAAGGTATACGAAAGCGTGCGCAAGACGGTGACGTACGACGGCAAGGTAGTCGCGCTGCCGCTCGAAAGCCTGTCTTGGGGCTACCTGTACAACAAAAAAATGTTCGCCGAGCTCGGCATTGCGCCGCCGCAAACGCTCGACGAAATGAAGGCCGCCGTGGAGAAAATCAAGACGACAAAAGCGGCGCCGTTCGAGCTTAGCTTCCAGGAGTCGTGGATTCCGCAGCTCATGATGGCCCTGTCGCTTGGCGGTGTCGTGACCTCGGCCCATCCGGACTGGATCGAGAAGATGAACAAGGGCGAAGCGTCCTATGCGGACGTGCAGGACGTGTTCAACATCATCGATCTGATCATGGCGAACGGGACGGCCAAGCCGTTCGAGGTCGGCAGCGCAGCCGGCTCGACGGACTTCGCGAACGGCAAGGCCGCGATGTGGGTCATGGGGCCGTGGCAGGCCGAGACGATCCTGAAGGCGAATCCCGACATGGCGTTCGGCGTCGCGCCGCTGCCGGTGAGCAACGATCCGGCCGGCACGATGATCAACCTCGCCACCTCCACTTCGCTCGCCGTATCGCCGACGAGCAAGAATAAGGATGTCGCGCTCGACCTGCTCAATTACATGCTGGACGACAACGCATCCTCCGCCTTGTTCGAGGAGTTGAAGTTCAACCCTGTCGCGGAAATGCACAAGTACGACACGTTCCCATGGATCACCGAGGCGAGCTCGTACGTCGCACAGGGCAAAGCTTACCTCGACCTGTCGCTGCCGAACGGCGTGACCGACGAGACGGCGAAGCTGCTGCAGAGCTACTACGCCAAGAGCGTGACCAAGGAGCAGATCATCAAGACGCTGGACCGCACGTGGGCGAACGCCGTCAAGAACAGCAAGTGATCCCTTCCGGCTCCGTCCCGCGGCTTCTTCCGCGGCGCGGGGCCGGATCGGCTTCACAGGCGAAGGAGGGATCTACGACATGATCGACAGGCTCAGACTCAAACGGCACGGCACCTTGCTCGCGTTCGTGCTCCCGGCGCTGCTGTTCTACGCGACGTTTCTGCTCGCGCCGGCGTTCGGCGGCATCTGGTACAGCCTGACCGACTGGAACGGCCTGAACCCGCGGTACGCGTTCGTCGGGCTGGCCAATTACGTCGAGGCGCTGACGGAGGATCCGTCGTTCGGGCATGCCGTCTTTTTTACGCTCAAATACGTGCTCTTCATGGTCGTGCTGCAAAATGCGCTGGCCATTCTGGTCGCCGTGCTGATCGAATCGCGCGCCAGGACCAAAGCCTTTTTCCGCACGATCTTCTTCATGCCCAACATGCTCAGCATGATCATCGGCGGCTTCATGTGGATGTTCGTCTTCACGCGCGTGCTGCCCGACCTGGCGGTGCGAACCGGCCTGGGCTTTCTCGATCGCTCCTGGATTGGCGACCCGTCCTTTTCCTTCTACGCGATTCTGATCGTCTCGCTGTGGGGCGGCGTCGGCTATCTGATGGTCATCTACATCGCCGCGCTCCAGGGCGTTCCCTCCTCGCTCAAGGAGGCCGCGGCCATCGATGGCGCCGGCGTCTGGCAGACATTCCGCTATATTACGCTGCCGATGATCTACCCGGCGCTCACGATCGGCATTTTCCTCACGTTGAATTCTTCGTTCAAGGTATTCGACGCCGTCTTCGCGCTGACGGGCGGCGGCCCGGGGCGGGAGACGCAGGTCATCGCGCTTAACATTTTTGAGGAAGCGTTCGGCTTCAGCAACCGATACGGCTACGCAAGCGCGAAGGCGATGATCCTGTTCCTGATCGTCCTCGTCATCACGGTCGTCCAGCTGCAGTTGATGAAGCGGCGGGAGGTGGAAGCATGAACGCGCATCGCTATGAAAGAAGAGAAGCGGGGCGCGGGGCTTCTCGCGGCATCGATACAGCGGGAGCAGGCAGGCGCCGCAGTTCGAGCCCGCTGCCTGGGCTGCTTGCGCTGCTGACGCTGATCGTAGGCGCGGCGTTCACGCTGCTGCCCGTCTACATGGGCGTGCTGAATTCGGTCAAGACGGAGGGCGAGATGCTGAACGGCATCCTCTCTTGGCCGCGGCACTTCGCTTGGAGCAACTACGCGGACGCATATCGGAAAATAGACTTTTTGCGCAGCTTGGGCAATACGGCTGCCGTGACGGCGGTCGGGCTCGCGGGCATCGTGCTGTTCGCCGCGATGGCGGGCTACAAGCTGTCTCGCACGCCGGGCAAGCTGAGCGGCTTTTTGTTCAGCCTGTTCGTGCTGTCGATGCTGATCCCGTTCCATTCCATCATGATCACGCTCGTTCGCATCGCCAGGAATCTGACGGTCCAAGGGTCGACCGTTGGCTTGGGGCTCATCTATATCGGCCTCGGCGTATCGATGGCGATCTTTCTCTACCACGGCTTCGTCAAGTCGATTCCGCGCGATCTCGACGAGGCGGCGGTCATCGACGGCTGCGGCGAATTTCGGCTGTTTTTCTCCGTGATCCTGCCGCTGCTGCTGCCCGTCACCGCAACCGTCGCGATTCTGAACGCGCTCTGGATGTGGAACGACTTCCTGCTGCCGCTGCTCATGCTGACCGACGCCTCGAGCTATACGCTGCTGCTGTCGACGAACATGCTGTTCGGCCAGTACGGCAACAACGACTGGTCGGCGATTCTCGCCTCGCTCGTGCTGGCGCTGCTGCCGGTCGTCTTGCTGTATTTGCTGCTTCAAAAATACATTCTGAACGGAATTGCGGACGGAGCGATTAAAGGATGAGCGAAAACATAACGGAAAGTGCTTTGCACGGCGGTAAATGCGATGTCTGCGGTTATGTGCGCGCGGACGGCAAACTATTGCGCAATGGCCGCGGCGAGGAAATTCTCCTGCGCGGCGTCGGGTTCGGCAGCTGGCTGCTGCCGGAGGGCTACATGTGGCGCTTCCCGGAGGGGGGCGACCGCCCGCGCCGGATCGAGCGGATGATCCGCAAGCTGGTCGGCGAGAAGAAGGCGGCGCAATTCTGGGCGCTGTACTACGATCGTTATGTCGCCGAAGCCGATATCGCGCGGATTGCGTCGGAAGGCTTCAACTCCGTACGGGTTCCGATTCTGGCGCGCACGCTGCTGGAGGAAGGCGAGCCGGTACGGTTTGAGCCGGACATGATCGCGCGCATCGACCGGGTCGTCCGATGGTGCGAGCAGTACGGTCTCTATGTCGTTCTGGACCTGCACGGCGCGCCGGGCGGGCAGACGGGTACGAATATCGACGACTCGGAGCGCGATCTGCCGGAGCTGTTCCTGGACGCGGCGAACCGCGTGCGCACGGTGGAGCTGTGGCGCTTGCTGGCGGAGCGGTATCGCGACGAATGGATCGTCGCCGGCTACGATCTGCTGAACGAGCCGCTGCCGGAATGGTTCGCCGCGCACAACGGCAGCGTGATGCCATTCTATGAAGAAGTCATCGCCGCCATCCGCGAGGTGGACGACCGGCACATGATCATCCTAGAGGGCGTCCACTGGGCGACCGACTGGTCGATTTTCGATGCGCTGCCGGACGACAACGTGCTGCTGCAGTTCCACAAGTACTGGAACGTGCCGGACACCGCCAGCATTCAGGTCTATCTCGATCATCGCGAGCGGCTGAACGCGCCGCTGTTCATGGGCGAGGGCGGCGAGAACAACAAGGACTGGTACGCGGGGGCCTTCCGTCTTTTCGAGGATCACGATATCTCTTGGAACTTCTGGACGTGGAAAAAGATGGACACCGGCAACTCGCCTTGCTCGATTCGCCGCCCCGAGGGCTGGGAGCTGCTTGTGCGATATCTGGAGGGCGGGGAGCAACCGTCGCCGGCCGAAGCGGAGCGCATCCTGTGGGCGTATCTTGACAACCTGCCGCTCGCGCGATGCGACTACGAGCCCGCCGTCGTGCGTTCGCTGTTCGTGCGCGCGCCGGTGCGCATTCCCGCCGTTTTCTACGGGTACGAGGGGGCGGGCAAGAGCTTTGGCTTGGCGCGCCGCCTGAGCGAAGGGGATACGGGAGCGGACGGCAATCGGAGCGTGCTGCCCGCCTCGGGCGTCGGCGCGAGAGCCGAGGGCTTCCGTACCGCCGACGGCACGGACATCCGCTTCGTCGTCCCCGGACGGACAACGCCGAACTTCCAGCATGGCGGCGGCGAGGAATGGCAAGCGGACGAATGGATGTACGTGGCCCTGAAGCCTGGCGATTGGCTGGCTTACGGATGCGAGGCCGCGACGGCACGAGAGGCTGCAACGGCACGAGAGGCGGCGGGGGGATCGGCTGACGGCAGCCCGACAGGCAGAAGCGCAGTTCGTCTGCATGTACAGAGCGAAGGCGGAGGCAAGCTTTTCCTTTCCTTTGGGCGGGACGCGCCTGCGACGACGGTCGAATGGACGGAGGGCGGCTGGCAGACGGTAACGGCGGAGCTGGAGCGCATCGGGCTTCCGGGTGCCGCCAGGCATATCGTGATCAAGGCGGCTGATCGCCCGGTCGGCGTCGCGTGGCTTGAATTACTGGCTTAATCGGGTGGCCGTCGTTTCTCTTCAGAGAGACGGCGGCCTCTTTGATGCGAATATCGACTGTTGAAGCGACTTCCGACTCGGCGAATTGAGAGATGGGCCACGATCTATTACAATGTTAGCAGAGAGGCGTTGACGATCTGCGCGGCGCGACGAGACTGGGAGGCGTGATCATGAGCACAGCACCGACGACACAGCAATGGAAGGATCTTTACGAAGCTGCCGGACGGTACAAGCAGGCCGCAATCTGGAGATGGATGTCGAATAGCCATTTATTTGGCGTCCGTGATCAGGCGAGCGGAAAGATCGGATATTGCAGTGTGTTCGGAAATGGCGGCGAACTGTTCGGCATGGCGATCTACTTGGGGAGCGGAGGATTGCGTACGCTGACGGACATGCTCGCCGGGAAGTTGGCGGAGGATCCGATGTTCAGCCAGCACTGTCTGCTCTTCTCGTTCGACGACAGAGAGGATCTGAAGCCTTCGGAGTATAAGCGGATCAAGGCGTTGGGATTGCGATATCGCGGTCGCCAAGCCTGGCCGACGTTCCGGCTGTACGAGCCGGGCTACCTGCCATGGCCGGAGCTCACCGCGGAGCAGGCTGTCTTCATGAGGCATGCGGTGGACCAGGCGATGATCGTCGGACAAGCCTACCGATCTCAACTGGACGATCTGCTATACGAGGAAGGGGGCAAGATGCTGGTCCGCGAGACTTGTTCTGGAACGGATGCCGCACTTGTTTGGCATACCGTCAGCCTGGTGCCGGATGAATTGCCAGAGGAGGAAGGGTCGGACGCGAGGGCTGCCCCGCTGAATGAGCTTCGCGTCACCAAGGCGCTCAGGGGGACTAAAGGAGTCGCAGGGGTTTGGGAGGCGGACAGCTTCCATGTGCCGATGCCGGTGCAGGAGGGGGAAAAGCCGTTCTATCCGAAGATGAGCTTGATTGTCGATCAAACGAGTGGTCAGATCCTGAAGTTCGCCCTGACCCGGCGCGAGGAAGCAGCCGCGGAGACAGCTGACAATCTACTGTCGCTCATCGAGGAGCTGAAGCTGCTTCCCCGTGAGATCTGGGTGGGCAGCGAGGCTACCGGAGATGCGCTCCTCCCGCTCGCCGAGGCGCTGAAGCTTGAGCTTATGCTCGCGCCGAAGCTGCCCGCGCTGTCGGAGGCTCGTGAGGCGATGGAACGACAATTCATGTAGGCTCTCATTAAACCGATGCAGGCCGCCCCGAAATAAGGGGCGGCCTGCAGACGTTATTCGCGAAACTTTCGTTCGGTCGACGAGTCGTCCTTGCTGTCGGGCTTGTTCGCTTCGTCCCGGTTCTCGATGCCGAGATCCTCCACCGGAATCGCGTCGACGTTGCGTTCGCTCAGGAAGCTGTCGAAGAGGCTTTCCTTGTCCGTCGGATACTGCTCGGGATGATCGCGGTCGGTCTGGGGGCCGGCGCCCGGCTTGTCCAGATCCGGCGGCCGCTCGAATTCGTTCATTCGAATCTCCTCCTTTGCGTATGCCGACTTTTCCCCTTCGGGAGAGCGATTGAAACAATCGAAGCCGGCCGGTTAGACAGCCGCTTGCCGCTACAGCCGCTCGAGCGGCTTCTTGGCGGGACCGTGCATCACTTCGCCGGTGAAGCTGAAGCGCGAGCCGTGGCACGGGCAATCCCAGGACCGGTCGCCCGCGTTCCACTCCGTTTCGCAGCCCATGTGCGTGCAGGTCGTGTCGACGACGTGCAGCTTGCCCTCGTGGTCGCGGTACGCGCCGCAGCGGCGGCCGTGGATGCGGACTGCGGCGCCTTCGTCGAGCCCGAGCTCCTCGGGATCCTTTTTCAGCCACTCCAGCTTGCCCTTGACGAAGTGATAGGCGACATCCGCAGTCTCCTTCGCAAGCGTCCCCATATCCGGATCCGCCCGAAAGCGCGACGGCCCGAACAGCTCCGCGTACGGATTGTCGCGGCCGAGCAGCAGATCCGCGAGCAGCCGGCCTGCGACCGCGCTCGTTGTCATCCCCCATTTACGGTAGCCGGTCGCGACGAGCAGATTTGGGGTGCCTTCCCGGGCGAACCCGATGTAGGGCACCTTGTCCGTCGTCACCAGATCGTGCGTCGACCAGCGGTAGCGGATTTCTTCTACGCCGAAGGTATCCTCCGCGAACCGCTTCAGCGATTCGTAGTGTTCGATCGTGCATTCGCCTTGCCCGGTTTTGTGCGACTCTCCGCCGATCAGCAGCAGCTTCTCATCGCCGTAGGTAACCTCACGGATCGAGCGTTTCGGCTCGTTCGCCGTAATGTACATCCCGCCCGGATAGTCGTACGGAGACTTGACCGCGATAACGTACGAGCTCTCGGCGTGGAGCCGCGCAAAGTAAAAGCCGTTGTCGAAAAACGGGAAATGCGAGCAGGCCGCGACCGAATCGCAGGTCACCGTATAGCCGTCCTTCGTCGTGACGCTGGCCCGTTCTCCGTCATGAAATTTGTCCATCGTCGTCTCTTCGAAAATCTCTCCGCCGAGGCGCACGATCTCACTGGCTAGAAAAGCGGCATACGGCGTCGGATGAAACCGCGCCTGCCCTTTCATGGACAGCGCCGCGGTCGCGCCGAACGGCAGCGTCAGCGTATCGTAGCGTTCGCCGGGAATGCCGAGTTTCTGATAGGCCGCATATTCCTTTTCGATCTTGTGCAGGCCATCCTCGCGCGTTGCGTAGACGACGGCGTCCTCGTCAACGAAGTCGCAGGCGATGCCGTGCTCGGCGACCAGGCTGCGCATGAATGCGAGCGCGCCTGCGTTGGCTTCGTAATATAATCTTGCCTTGTCCTCGCCGAAGTGGGCGATCAATTCATCGTAAATGATGTCGTGTTGAGCCGTAATCTTGGCGGTCGTGTAGCCGGTTGTGCCGGCGAGCAGCCTGTCTGCCGTCAGCAGCGTGACGCGACGGCCTTCCTTGGCGAGCAGATAAGCGGTCGTAAGGCCGGTAATGCCGCCGCCCACGACGGCAAACTCGGTCTCGAGATCGCGCGTCAGCTTCGGAAAGGCGGGGAGCTCCGCCGTCCGGCGCCAATAGGATTCGGGATATTCGGGCAGCTGCATGGCGTTTTCCTCCTCGGATGGACGTGTTATCCTCATCATTCCCTTTTTACACGGAAATAGATACAATGCCCCCATGCAATCGGACATAAGCTGATAGGAGGAGAGGGGGAGGGTTGGATGGCTATCCGGCCGCAGGCGCTGGTGAAGGGGGATACGGTAGGCATCGTCACGCTCGGGAGCCCGCTCTCGCGGGAGACGATTGACGCCGGAATCGGTTATCTGGAGCAAATGGGATTAAACGTTGTCGTCGGGCGCCATGTGTACGATGAAGACGGCTATCTGGCAGGGACGGACCGGGATCGGGCGGCGGATCTGATGGCGATGTTCGCGGACGAACGGGTCAGGCTGATCCTGCCGACGCGCGGCGGCGTCGGGGTTGAGGGGATACTGCCTTACCTGGACTACGAATACATCCGTGCGCATCCCAAGATCGTGTCCGGCTACAGCGATATTACGGTCCTGCTCAATACGCTCGCTCAGCTGGCCGAGCTTGTCGCGCTGCACAGCCTGCTGCTCATCGACTTTAAGCCCGAAACGCCGGCGTACAACTTCGAGCAGTTCTACGCCGCGACCTCGTCGCTTGTCGTCCCCAGGCCCATCGCGAACCCGCCTGGCATGCCGATCCGGCCGCTTGTGCCCGGCGTCGTCTCGGGACCGCTCGCAGGCGGCAATCTGACGTCGCTTACGGGCTCGCTCGGCACGCCGTACGAGATCGATACCCGCGGCAAAATATTGCTGCTCGAGGAGACGCACGAGCCGGTAAACACCGTTTACCGCTACGTGGAGCAGCTGAAGCTTGCGGGCAAGCTCGCGGACTGCGCGGGCATCGTGATGGGCGGCTGCCACGACTGTCCGGACGCGTACGGCCGGACCTATGCGGACCTCATCCGCGACGTGCTCGTGCCGCTGGGCAAGCCGCTGATTGCCGGCTTCGCGAGCGGGCACGACGTCTACAAAGCGGCGGTGCCGATCGGAGCCAAGGCGCGGCTTGACGCAGGGGCCGGAACGCTGACGCTGCTGGAGCCGGCCGTATCCCTGTAGCGTTACACAAAAAGAGAACCGGCACCCGAGGGGATGCCGGCTCTTTTTGCATTCATTCAGGAAAAATGCATATTGCGTCCGAGACTGACTCAAGGAATGTACTGCTGCACGATGCGCACAATCTTGCCGTCGGCCACTGTGATGTAATAAGGGAAGTTCGCCATCAGCTCCTGATTGTCTCCGCTGAACAACGAGCGAAGCTTCGCGATGCTGATCGGCTCGTTTTCCACGATATCCGCGTCGTCCCAACTGCCGGAACGATTGTAGATCTGCATCAGCACCTGCACGTCGGAAGCGACCGGCAGCGTGTACGTCTTCTTTTCCTCATTCAAGATGTAGTAGCCGTCCGGCGCCTCGTCCATGCCGGCATCCGGCTCCTGCTGGCGGAATACCCGGTCGGCCTCCGCGCCCTGCAGGAACTGAATGTAGTCGACGGTCACGTAAGTGACGCCGTCCATCGAAGTGATCTTGCTAATATAAGCGGGATACGAGGGGGCCGATGCATGGTTGATCGCCTCGATGCCATTCTCCTCTGCGACGGCGGTCTCCTGCTTGTCGCTCACGCCCGACACGCTGAGCGGAATCAGGCAGATTCCCAACAATACGACACACAGCAACAGTTTGCGCATCGGTTCAGCCCCTCTCTCCGGTTAAGAACAGGTGATATGTATCATTATTATTTAGACAATTAGTAGACGTTTTAAACAGGCGTTTTGTTGCCGGGAAAAGGAGGCGTCAGGGCTTATATTTTTGGAGATATTTCCGGGGAAATTCGACAGAGGCTCAAGCGTGCGCTTAAAAAGCCAGGCCTGCGCCTGGGCTTATGTCGGGGCAAGTCCGGACATGCGTCTGTTCTGGACAGCGCGGATCCGGTGCTATATTTCTAATGAAAAATAATTTGCATGGAACCAGGAGGATTTATTGCTGTGAAAACAGAAAAAGGAAGTGTTTCTGCCGATGTTACGAATGAGGAACGGGGGAAAGTTCGTTTCGCTAGGCGAGGCCTTCTCGTTTACTTCGCCATACTCATTCCGCTGACGACGATCGGCTATTTGACTGCGATGCAAATCGAGCTCTTTATTCTGCTCCTGATGTGGGCGCCCGGTTTGTCCTCTATCATCACCCGTTTGCTGCTCCGCGAAGGCATGGCGGACATCTCCCTGCGGATCAAGGGACGGCAGATTCTGAAGACCTTGCCTTTTATTCTGCTGTTCCCCGTGGGTATCGGGCTATTTGCCTACGGAATTGCCTGGGTCGCGGGATTGGTGCTATTCGTCACACCGGACACATTCGTTAAGGCTTCGCCTGCCGTTACCTTTACGGTGCTGCTCGTCATGCAAATGGTTGTCGGCACGCTAGTGGGTCTGATCGGCAGCGCAGGGGAAGAACTTGGCTGGCGGGGCTACATGCTTACCCGGCTGATCGATGCGCGGGTTCCTTATCCGTTGCTGACCAGCGGGATCATCTGGGGATTGTGGCATATGCCCGTGATTCTGGCCGGCAACTATTACTCCGGCCCTTATCCGGCGCTTTCCGTTATCCTATTTATGATCACGATCACCGCCTTCAGCTTGATCATTGGACGGCTGCGACTCGCAACCGGAAGCGTATGGCCTGCGATCTTTCTGCATGCGTCCTGGAACGCCGTCATTCAAGATGTTTTCGATGCTTCTGCTAGCGGCACCAATGCGTTGTTGTGGACGGGAGAGTCGGGAATCTTAGTGGCGTTCGCCTTAGTTGTGGCGGCATGGTTCATTTCAAGGAGAACGGTGAGTGCAGGGCGGCTGCAGCGAGCGGAGGCGAACGATTGAATGGAAATGGAGGAAATCAAAAGATTGTTTGATGACCGCTTTTCCCATTGGAACGTTTATTTTGAC
Source organism: Cohnella sp. GCM10020058 (assembly GCF_042683485.1). Classification (NCBI taxonomy): domain Bacteria; kingdom Bacillati; phylum Bacillota; class Bacilli; order Caryophanales; family Paenibacillaceae; genus Cohnella; species Cohnella sp. GCM10020058. The sequence goes on along the minus strand of NZ_JBHUJV010000002.1, from coordinate 470,242 downwards.
GAATCCGGCATAGCTACGTGGGTCAGCATGAACAACGGTAACGATTTCTTTGAAATTCAGATCGTAACCCATGTGGGTGTAGGCGTTAGTTATCGGCGAAATATTGAGGAAATTAAATTTAGCGGTCACGATGAGGCCTTCCGATCGCTCCGTGAGGCACTGGATTACATAGAAAGAAAAGTCGCGAGTAAAATGTAAGGTTTTATTCTTTCCTTGATTGGCGTATTGCCTTTCGAGGTTCTTTTTGTTTCCGGCCAAGATTAAAATGGGGAGGTTTCATCGTTGTCATCAGACTTATCTGTAAAGGTTATCCACTCTATTCCTCTAAATAGTTTCGTATCCCTCATGCATAATTCATTAAAACAGTTGCTCTCAATAGAAAATTTGCCGGAATTGATATTCAAAAACGATGGTGATGAGTTAACGGTTGCCATAGAAGTCGACACGGTTATAGGGTTAAAAGGCCAATATATTTTGATCGGAATTCGAGATATGCCCGATGCGGTAATAATGATGTTTTATGAAGTTGAAGATCATCCGCCTCACGTTACGCCAGAAGAAGTGGGGATATGGGGCTTAATTTCAGTAGGAGCTTCAAAATCACCGGCAGAGTTCGCAATTGCCGCGGCGGCGGCTGTTGCGCTATCATCCACACAGTTATCTGTTATTCTTGATAACGGATGCGTATGGAGTTCCTCGTTTGAGGTGAACGTACAAGACCTTATGGAGAAATTAACGGTTAAAAGTAAAGGCGAAAATTTTTATGAATCGGCGAAAAATATGTTTTCTATGATGAAAATATGACCTGAAGCGATGAAGAATGCCGCAGGGGCTTCTTTATGTTTACTTAATCGCCTGTCAGTTCGCCACTGCAAGACCTTGATTTCGAATATTTTCCTTCTCCCCGGAAAAAGCTAAGCAAATGATGGAAACCGAGGGGAGGCGTCTCTGTGAATGCAAAAACCATGGCTTTGCCGGCAGCTCCGGAAGCGGATGGCGATTGCCCGGAGACGTTGCGGCTGGAGCCGAGGCTGGACTGGTTCAAGTCTCGGTTTGACGGATGTTCGGACGTGGTGTTTTATTGCTTTACCTTGAGCGGAGGCGTTGCTTGCGCGCTTATATATGTACGGGAGATGTTCGATTACCGCGATGTTGAGCAACATTTGTTAAAACCGCTCATGGCGTTGGATGGGGAGTGGGATGGCGACATCGCGCGGCTGATCTCGGAGCGTCGGATTCCGATGGCAGGCTGCATGGCGTTGGCCGATCCGGCCGAAAGCGTCAACTGGATTCTGGAAGGCTTCGGGGTCCTACTCTTCGACGGAAATCTTCAGATGCTTGGTCTTCCATTCTCGAAGTTCGAGAAAAGAGCGCTGGAGGAAGCGCCGAACGAATCGGTCATTCGCGGCCCGCGGGAAGCTTTTGTAGAAAGTCTGGATACGAACCTGACGCTGCTGCGGCGTCGTATTCGCAGCAGCCACCTCAAGACGGAGCAGCTTCTGCTCGGACGGAACACGAGGACTTCCGTCGTCATCGTATATTTAGATCACGTTTGTCCGGCTGCGTTGGTGCAAGAAATGAAGCGGAGAATTTCCTGCATCGATATCGACGGCATCCTGGGCTCAAACTATATTGAGGAAGCGATCGAGGACAGCCCGTCCTCTCCATTCCCTCAGCTGCAATATACGGAACGTCCCGACACCGTATCCGCGTCTATTCTGGAAGGCAGAGTCGCGGTGGTCGTGGACAATACGCCGATCGTGCTGCTGGCGCCCGTCAACTTTTTTATGATGCTTCAATCCGCGGAGGACTACTACCAACCTTTTATCGCGGCGTCGTGGATCCGTTGGATTCGTTTCGCCTTTCTGATCACCTCGCTGCTGCTGCCCTCCTTTTACATTGCGATTACGACATTTCATCCGGAGATGATTCCCTTCGATCTGCTGATCTCCGTCTCCTCCTCGCGAGAAGTAGTTCCCTTCCCCGCGCTAATGGAGGCGTTGATGATGGAAGTGGCGTTCGAAGCGCTGCGCGAGGCGTCGGTTCGCATCCCCAAATCGATCGGTCAAGCCGTATCCATTATCGGCGCCCTCATCATCGGCACGGCTGCGGTTCAGGCGGGTATCGTGTCTGCTGCCATGGTTATTATCGTGTCATTGACGGGCATCGCCTCGTTCATTATTCCGAACTTTGATCTGGGTCTTTCCTTTCGGCTGCTTCGTTTTCCGATGATGCTGCTCGCCGGCGCATTCGGCATTTTTGGAATCGCGTGCGGCCTTATCATTATTTACGTCCATATGCTCAATCTGGAATCGTTCGGCATGCCGTATCTGTCTCCGTTGGCGCCTCAGATTACGAATGCGATCAAAGATACGTTCATCCGGGCGCCTTGGTGGAAAATGCGAAAACGTCCGCCGACGGCGATCGGCGCCAACCGGATCAGACAAACCGCAGGAGCTCGAGCCTGGGCGCAGTCCAAGGGGGAGGGAGAAGATTGAGTGTTCTTCTCCGGCTGTGGAAGATGGTAGCGGTTGGCGCTGCCATCGTTATGCTTGCAGGCTGCTGGTCGGCAACCGAGCTTAAAAATCGCGCATTCGTGAGCGTCATGATCGTAGATTTAAAAGACGACGAAGTTGAACTCACGCTCGGCATTCCCCTGACGAATCGGCTTATTCCGGGACAGACCGGGGGAACGGGCGGCGACGGGAGTCAGCGGCCGGTCGCTTATGTGACTCGCAGCGGTCGCACCCTGGAGGAGGCGCTGCAAAAAATCCAGGGCGACATTCCACGCAGAGTCGCGTTCGGCCAGACGCACAGCATTATCATGGGAAGCCGCTTCGCGCAAAAGGGAGTGGGGCCGCTTCTGGAGTTTGTTTCCCGCAACCCGTTTTTGAAGCTGAACACGAATTTGTTCCTAGTCGAAGGTTACGCGCGCGAGAAGGTGGCCGAGATGCCCGCGACATTTGAACGTTTTTTTATTTCGGTGTTGAACGGCTACGTGCGTAACCATCAGATTTTAAACACGACGGTCAAAGATTTGATGTTCTCCAAGGCGAACGGCGGAGACGGGCTCATCCCCATTCTGAGATTCGAGCGCAAAGAGCCTTCGCTCAAGGCGGATACGTCCGCCAATGTCGGCACGGCCGGCTCGGCGATTCTGCGCGAAGGAAAAATGGTGGCTCCGACATTGTCTCCCGAAGAAACTTCCTCGGCGCGCGCGGTGATCGGGCAGCTGAAACAGTATATCTACAGCGTACAGTCGCCTACGGACGACAAGGAGATGGGCTTTTATACCACTTCGTTGACGACGCAGATCAGGCCCTTTAAAGCCAGGGACGGCCTGGGCATCGTCGTACGCTCCTATTCCAATGCAGGATTAATCGCTTCGGACTCCGACATCGATCTGAGCAAGCAGGAAAATATCGAGCGGTTGGAAAAAGAAATTAAAAAATTCGCGGACTCCACCATAGCGTCCGTAATTGCCAGAACCCAAAAGGCGGGAGCGGATGTATTTAACTTCGGACGCTATATCTCCGTACAATACCCGAAGGATTGGGACAAGCTCAAAGACGGATGGAGAGCGTACTACAAAAATCGTTTGCGCATCCGGGTCGAATCCGTCATCTCGCTGAGGAGGGTCGGCTCTTCGACGGATTCCTTCCGAAGCGGATTCATCGACCGCGGACAAACGGGGGGAGAGAAGAAAGGAGGGAATGAAGCATGGGACTTCAATCCGTAACGCAAAGTCAATTGTTCAAGCTTTTTGCGCTGCATTTGTTCTCAACGATGGTCGCCTTCATGCTGGGGATTATGCTGCAGTCGAGCGGGTACAACGCTCCGCTCGGCGTTCTGTCCGGCGCAATGCTCGGACTTGCGTATTCCTACTTCGCATACAAGCTTGGTTTGCGACGCCCCGATCGCTTTTTTATCGAGTACGGTCAAGACATTGTCGGAAGGTGGCTGCACTATCCGCTCCTGTTGTTCATCGCGTTGTCCAATTTGCTTATCGCGATCATTAATTTTTGGGAACTGCAGGATGTGATGATCCAGTTTTATCTGATCAGCACGCCGCCTTGGGCGATTGCCGCGCTCTGCGGCCTCTGCGTCGCTTATACCGTCCGTTTTGGCATCAAATCGGTTTTTAGGGCGGCAGAAGGCCTCTTCTTTATCAGCCTGCTTTCGTTTCTGCTGATTCCATTCCTTGTTAGCGAAAATTTTCATTGGTTCTCCGTGCGGGGAATCGCGACCTATTTTAACATGCAGGAGGCGTGGCCGTCCGCTTATTATACGTCCTCCGTCTTCGGGGAGATGTCTTTCACGCTGCTTGTTTTTCCTTACTTGCATTCACCTGGCAAGACGTTTCGGACGCTCGTAGCCTCGACGTCGGTCGCCGCGGCCGTCGTGCTGCTTCATATTATTCCCCTGCTGCTCATATTCGGCCCGGAGCTCAGCTCCAACCTCAATTATCCCGAACTGGAGCTGCTTCGCTTTATGCGGAGCGGTTCCTTTCTGGAGACGCTGGACCCTGCGCTAATTGCTTTATGGCTGATCAGCATCTTCGTCAAGCTCGCTTTTATCGTTTACGTCATCGCGCTGATATTGGCGCGTTCATTTCGTTTGAAGGATACGAAGCCGTTCGTGTTTCCGATTACCGTATTCATCGCGGTCTGTTCGCTTGTGATCGTCAAGTCCAACACCCAGTTCAGAAGCATGCTCGGCGGCGGCATCCTGACCGTGTTTTGGATTTCCGAGCTGATACCGATCGTTTATTATCTCGTCGATACCGTTCGTCGTTCATGGAGTCAAAGGGAGGAGGCTGCGTCCGAGTGATCGCGATTTTACTGGCTTATGCATCGGTGGCCTTCGTCGAGTGGCGATATCTTCGCAACAAGAAGAGGAAAATGAGCACATTTTTTTTCGTGTTCGGGTCGACTTCGTTCCTGCTGTTGCTGAGCGAATTTTTATTCGCCATGAAGGATCGATTTCAGATTGCCGTCTGGATTGAAGCGATTTTCGGACCGTTGGAACGGGGGATTTTAGGGCGTGGCTAGCGGGGGCAAAAATGTGGGGAGTCAATTTTAATGAAAAAGATCTTTAATTTTTATCGACTTCGATTTCGTACAACCGAACTAGTTCTGAAGCTTTCATATTCGTCGCTTTAGCGATTGCCATCAAGGAATTAAGGCTGGGCTGATGAACGCCTCGTTCCAGCATGGATATGTAGGTTCGATCCAGATTGCTGCGAAAGGCAAGCTCTTCCTGGCTCAGGCCCGTTTTAATAAGACGATGGATATGGAGGGGCTAAGCTTGAGCGAATTAGCCGTCCGCTACGAACAGCTTGCCCGTAAATCAGGGCAGTTAACTGCTGAAATCGAAACCTGCGAAGCTTATTTGAAAGCGATGCTGGACTTTACATACAAGAATGGGGCAAAATATTCGATGGTGACAGTCGAGGAGATCGTGCAAGCGGTGCATGCGGTGGAATGCGATCGCCGACAGCATTTGCTCCACGTCCGGTTTGAAAAGTCGCTGCTTTCCTCTTGTCTGAACGGTGGAGAGGAAGCTGATTCACGCAATCCGGTTTGATAGGAGTAACTTCCAATTGCATAAAAGGAGACGGCATTCATGGCGACTATTCAATCCTTCGGCGGCAAGCGGCCGGACATTCATGATTCGGTCTTCCTGGCGGAGGGCAGCGTCGTGACGGGCGACGTGAAGATCGGCAAGGACACAAGCATCTGGTACAACGCCGTGATTCGGGGAGATGTCGCGCCGACCGTCATCGGCGAACGGACGAGCATACAGGATAATTCGACGCTGCATCAAAGTCCGGGCAAGCCGCTGATCATTGAAGACGAGGTCATTGTCGGGCATAATGCGGTGCTGCATAGCTGTATCGTCAGACGCGGGGCAATGGTGGGAATGGGCGCGATCATACTTGACGGCGCGGAGATCGGGGAAGGCGCGATGGTCGGCGCAGGTGCGTTGGTGCCTCCGGGCAAGAAGATACCGCCGCGCACGCTGGTTGTCGGTTCACCGGCCAAGCCGATGCGCGAGCTGAACGAAGCGGACGAATCGGATATGCGGCGAATCGTGAGGGAGTATGTGGAAAAAGGGCAGTTTTATAAAAATCAGCAGGAGTATTAGCGAGTAAAGTGAACGAGGTGATTTATACAATAATGATTCAAACCTCAGCAAGAGATGTGCCGATAACGATCGATGCAGAATCGCTTGTTGGGATTTCTCTTGAAGGAATCGATTTGCATCGAGCGCTTTTGAGCGATAGAGAAATGATGAAAAGCAATCTAAAAAAGGCGAATTTAAGGAACGCAGACTTATCTCGTTCTCAATTAGAGCGAGCAGACCTTTCAGAAGCTTCAGTAGTATTGTGCAAACTAGATGGCGCTATTTTAACGCACGCGAACTTGTCGAACGCGCTTTGTTATCACGCATCATTTATAAATTCGGATTTAAGCGGCTCGATATTTAATGGCGCTCAATTGCATCATGCGAACTTCCAAGGCGCTTCATTGATGGGTGCTAATTTTTGGGGGAGCGCCGGGTTAGAAGAAGCTAATTTAGAAGGCGCGCTTTTTGACAGCGCAACGACATGGCCAACTGGATACCGACCCGAACTACACGGTGTGGTTCAAAAGAATCGGTAACAACCATGACAGCTCCGAATCAATATCAATATCACTACGAAGCCGACAGGTGCATCTGCCGGCTATTTGTATTTTCCGCCGCTTTCCACGTCTGCCCGATCGATTGTCGCCCCATCAAGGCTGGTACAGCCTAACTGCATCGCCGAGCGGTCTCAGCGCCATTCTGTTTTTGTACATGTGGATGACGATCTGAAAATCGACGTTCGTAATACCCGGAAGCACGTACAGCTTCGTCTTCAAATAACCTTCCATCTCGACCTGGTCGATGAACTGGCCGTACATATGCAGTTTGCTCGGGCCGCTAAGTTGGTAAAGGAGCGTAACCGGCGGATGATCCATCATTTCCTTGGCGAGCTTCTCCAGCTCCCGGGGCTCGACGCTGATCTCGAAAAACGCGGTGAGGTAAAAGCCGGCCGGCTCCGGATTGACCGCCAGCGTGAAGCGCTCGACCACTCCGTTATCCACGAGCGACTGCAGCCGCAGCTGGACCGCGACGCGCGTCAAGCCGACCTCCTTGCCGATGTCGGTGTAGGACATTCTGGCGTTATCGTTCAGCAGGTCGATGATTTTGCGGTCGACGGAATCTAAAGTTACGTAAGGACGATCGTGCAGCGTTTTTATTTGCATTTCGCAAGCTCCTCACTTGAATGATGGGCGGGTTCTGCCGTTTTGACAGTGAAGCCGACAATTTTGCGCTGCGCTTCTTGCGAATCGTAAAAGTCGTCGCTTAAACATGACTTATATATGTTAATTTATATAACATAAACATAACTCTTGTGGATTGACGGGAATTCTGGAGTGCTCTTATAATGATTTTATTCTTTCTAATGGCAATAATAAAGAGAAAATATTATCGAATCGCAAGGAGGGTAGGGGTGTCTTCTTGGGTTTCAAACATGGATTCGGAGAAAATGTGACATCGGTTTTCGATAATGGGGAGGCGTTCGCATGAAGAAAGCTCTAAAATTAATCGTATTCGTCATTTCCGTCATTTCCGTTCTGGCTGCCTGCGACGGCAAGGAAAACACCGGTAAAGCCGCAGGTGCGTCTTCGTCTTCGGCAGGAGGCACGGCTGCCGCGCCCGGCTCGCCGTCCGAAACGACAGGCGGGAAGAAATTGAAAGTTGCGTTCGTATACGCGACGCCGATCGGGGAGACCGGCTGGAACTATGAGATGGATAGAGGCAGACTGGCGCTGGAAAAAGAGCTCGGCGTGGAAACGATGGCGATGGACAACGTCGCGGAATCGGATGCGGGACGGGTGTTCGAGGATCTGGCTCAGCAATACGACGTTATTTTCGGCACGACCTTCGGCTATATGGATGCGATGAATGCGGCCGCGGCGAAGCATCCGGACGTCAAGTTCCTGCACGCGACGGGCTATAAGACGCTGCCTAATCTGGGCGTATATGCCGGGCGCGAATATCAGAGCAACTACCTCGTCGGTATGGCGGCGGGGATGGTCTCGAAGAACGGCAAGCTTGGCTACGTCGGAACGTTCCCGATTCCCGAAGTGATCTCCGCGATCAACGCGTTCGCGCTAGGCGCGCAGAGTGTGAACCCGGACGCCCAAGTGTCCGTCGTGTGGAGCAACACGTGGTTCGATCCGACGACCGAGAAGCAGGCGGCGGACTCGCTGCTGGATACGGGCGTCGACGTGCTGGCCGCTTACCATGACGCGCCGACGATCCTGCAGGCATCCGCCGAGCGCGGCGTATGGGGCAGCGGCAAGGATTCCGACATGAGCAAGTACGCGCCGGACACGTATTTGACCAACTTCGTGTGGAATTGGACGCCGTACTTCGTGGAGACCGTCCGCGCGATCCAGGAAGGGACCTGGCAGGCAGGGGCTTACTATGGCGGCATGAAGGAAGGCGTGACCGATATCGCGCCGCTGGGTAAAAACGTGCCGCAGGACGTGAAGGACGCCGTGGAGGCGAAGAAGCAAGAGGTACTGGCGGGGACGTTCGACGTCTTCGCGGGCCCGATCAAGGACCAGGCCGGCACGGAGCGCGCCGCGCAAGGCAAAGCCTTGACCGACGAGGAGATTCTGGCGATGAATTGGTTCGTGCAGGGCATCCAGGGCAAAATCGAAAGCTGAACGGGAGGCGAACGAGATGGCGGAGCATGACAAGGTGCTGATGCGGCAGTGGCATCCCGTCGCCTACGCGCACGAGATCGGCGAAAAGCCGGTCTCGCGGGTGCTCATGGGGGAGCGGCTCGTCTTGTTCCGCACCTCCTCGGGCGTCCACGCCTGGAAGGATCTATGCATCCACCGCGGCGCCGCGCTCTCGCTCGGATGCGTGAAGGACGGCACGCTCGTCTGTCCGTATCACGGCTGGCGCTACGACGGGACGGGAAGCTGCGTGCTCATTCCGCAGCAGCCGCCGGAGCAGGCGATTACGAAGCAGGCGCGCGCGGTCGTATACGAATGCAGGGAAGAAAAGAAGATCGTCTGGGTGCGGCTGGGTGCCGATCGGGAGGAGACGGATCTGCCGCCTTTCCCCGAATGGGACGATCCCGCCTACAAGACCGTCTACTGCGGTCCTTATCCGCTTCAAGCCTCGGCGCCACGCGTCATCGAGAACTTTCTCGACGTCGGCCACCTGGCTTTTCTCCATGAAGGGCATCTGGGCGATTCGGCTTATCCCGAGATCGCGGATTATCGCGTCGATATTTCCGAGGGCGGCATCCGCTCCTCCGAGATCGACATCTATCAGCCGGACCCGGACAGTACCGGCAATTCGGGCATCGCACGATACGTTTACGAGGTGCTGAGTCCGACGGCCGCCCGCCTTAGCAAGACGGATCCGCTGACCGGCCATGTCTTTTCCATTCTGTTCGCGGTCAGTCCGATCGCGCAGACGGAATCCGTCGTCTTCGTCGCGCTGGCGCGCAACTATGCCTTCGAGCTGCCGGATGCGCAGTTCGCCGACTTCCAGACCTTCATCCTGCAGCAGGACCAGGCCGTGCTGGAGAGCCAGCGCCCGGAGCTATTGCCCCTGGACCTGCAAGCGGAGCTGCATCTGAAGGCCGACCGGCTGAGCATCGCCTATCGCAAATGGCTGCGCGAGCGCGGCGTCGTTTGGGGAACGGCTTGAAGAGCCGGTCCTGAAGTGCGCGGCCGGATTCCGCGTCAGCGGTAGGGATGTCATTGTCGCATTGAAGCGTGAGCGGGTCGCAACGAAAAAACAGGACGAAGCGGAAATTCGGGCTTCGTCCTGTTCGCGCAGCTGACTGCCGATCAGCCTCGAGCTTTATACATACGCAGTCATGCCTTTGTTTTTAAGCAGCACGACGATGTCCTTCACGTCCTGGGCGCGGTCCTTGGCGCAGATCAGCAGCGCGTCCTTGGTGTCGGCGATGATGAGACCTTCGATGCCGATGGTAGCGATCAGCCGCTCGTCCCCGTAGACGATCGAATCGCGCGTCTGGATGCCCAGATGCTCTGCCTTGACGATGTTGCCGTTTTCGTCCGGCGGGATGATGGCGCCGAGCGCGTCCCAGCTGCCGATATCGTTCCAGCCAAAATTGCCCGGGATGACGGCCACGTCGACGCTGCGCTCCAGTATGCCATAGTCGATCGAGGTACTTTGAAGAGTGGGGTAGACCGCTTGGATCAAGTCCATGCGCCGCTCCGGGTCTTCGCATGCCGCGAAGGGTAGCATCGCGTTGTGCAATCGGGGCAGATAGCGCTTGAAATTATCGATGATGACCGACGTTTTCCAGACGAATATGCCGCTGTTCCACAGATAATTGCCTGAGTTTAAATAGCCTTGGGCAACCGCGAAGCTGGGCTTCTCGACGAATTCAGATACTTCGTACACGCGGCAGGGCTCGGTTCGAAGCGTATCCGGAGCATGGGAGATATACCCGTAGCCTGTAGACGGGAAGGTCGGCTTGATCCCGATCGTAATCATCTTGTCCGTCTCTTCCGCGACCATGCACGCTTCGGTTAGCGTCTTCTTGAATTCGTCCACGTCTGTAATATGGTGATCGGAAGGGGAGACGACCATCAGGGAATCGCCGAATTGCCGGTCGATATGCATGGCTGCGAATAGGATGCTGGCTGCCGTATTGCGCGCGACGGGTTCGACAAGTACGTTGCCGGCCGGCACGCTTAAATGCATGATGCTCTCCAACTGGACCGCTTGCGAAGAGTTCGTCACGATAATCGTGTTCTCCAACGGCATGACGTGCTTGAACCGGTCAATCGTGTCGTTCAGCATAATGTCGTTGCCGCTCAGATTAATCAGCTGCTTAGGCATCTCCTGGCGGGACAGCGGCCAGAATCGAGTCCCTCCGCCGCCGGCCAGAATCGTCGCGAACCTATGCATGATGAATCACCGAATGCGCGATGCAGTAGGAGACGATGTTTTCCGAGCCTTGATTGAGATTGAGCCCGCTGGCGTGGATGCCGTCGTAGCAGCCGCCCGTCTGCGGGTCGATCAGGGACAGCCTGGCGGAATTCCGTCCATGGAACCAGTCCATGCAAATGCGGGCTTGATCCAGATAGGAGGGGGTGCCGAGCATGTCGTAGGCTTCGTACAGGGCGAGCAGCGTCTCGCAGGCCTCGATCGGCTGCTCGTCGTACGGAGCCGCCGTCTCGCCGCGAACGAGCCAGCCATGGCTGCCGACGGGCTTGAAATAGCCTTCCTTCGAGAAGGTATGCGACGTCAGGAAAGCGAGGCTCGCCTTCGCCGTATACCGCAGGTCTGCCCTGCCGCTTAGCCGTGCCGCTTTGAACAGCGCCCATGGCAGCATCGCGTTGCCGTAGGTGACGCTGTCCTCGAACCATTGCCAGTCTACAGTCGAATACTGCTCGAATTGCGTCAGCAGGCGATCCGTCATCTGCTCAATCAGATCGCGAATCTCCCAGTGCGGCAGGAAGGACCTTGCCTCTTCGCTCTTGTCCACATAATCATAAGGGAAAGCATAACGGAGAGAACCTTTGGTCTCGAGCATATAGGCAAGTCCCACCGTCGCATAGGCGATCGCTCGGGGGGAGCGCAGCTCTGCGATGCGCGGGAGCGCCCTGTCGATCATGAATCTGCACGTATTTTGCATATTGTCCGGTACGGTCGGCTCGGAAAGCGTGAAGCCGAGCGCCCATATGCAGCGCCCGAGGCAGTCTTCCGATCCGACCGACTCGGCGAAGCTGCGGTTGTAGTTCATGAAGTTGCGAAAGCTGCCGTCCTCGTTTTGCGCATGGTGGATAAAGGATAGATAGGTGCCTGCCAGGCGGAGCCAGTCTTCGCCCGGATGGTTGCGGTGCAGCAAAACGGCTGCGATGAGCGCACGCCCGTTGTCGTCCGAGGTGTAGCCATGGCCGCGGTCGGGCACGCCGAACTTTGTATGCTGAAAGATGCCTGTATCGTCCGTCAGGCTGCGCAAGTAGTCTGCCTGCAGCGGCTTGGTTGGGGATAACTTCATTAGACCACGCTCCCTTGGACGGGATAGGACGAGCCGACGACATCGCGGACAAGCGCGGCATATTCCTTGGCGATCTGGTCCCACATCATCTGCCGCCCCAGCTCTGCCGTTTTCCGCTCCATTTGCAGCTTTTTATCCGGATGGTCCAGTACGTCCAGCAGCTGCGTCTCCAGCGATTTGGCGTCGCGGAAGTCGGCGAGCAGCCCCCGGCCGTCCCCCAGCATCTCCGTCGCATAGCGATACGGGGTCGATACGATGACCCGTCCGTAGCCGACGCCATAAGCGAGCGTGCCGCTGACCGCTTGTTCGCGGCCCAGATAGGGCGTCATATAAATATCCGACAGCACGAGTGAATGGACGACTTCCTCTTGCGTCAGCAGCTTGTCGACGAATCGTACATGTTCGTTCAGACCCAACCGGTCCACTTGCTCGGCGAGCTGACGGCGGTACACCTCGCCGACCTCCTGCTTGACGACCGGATGCGTCTTGCCCCATACGACGTACAGCGCGTCCGGATGGCGGGACGCGACGCCGCTCATCGCCTCGATGGCGTATTCGATTCCTTTGCCCGGACTCAGGAAGCCGAACGTGGATACGATCTGCCTTCCGGCGTAGCCGTACCGGCTTTTGAGCGTATCCCGCGATTCGGCGGACAGACGAGGCACGCCGTGGTGATGCATGCGGATCTTGTCTGCAGGAATGCCGTATATATGATGAAGGTCGGCCACCGTGCTCTGCGCCATCGTGACCGAGCGATCGCTCCACTCGCCCAGCAGGGAGACGATGCGGAGCTGAGCGGGGTTCGGCGCGGTCAGCACGGTATGGAAGATGACGATGAACGGAATCGTCAACCGCTTCGCGAGCTCCAGCACGTATTCTCCGCACTCGCCGCCATAGATGCCGAACTCATGCTGGATGACGAGCAGGTCGATATCCGACCGATTGAGTTCGTATGCGATGCGGGCGTATTCGCTTTTATTTTCTTGTTCGAAGCTCCTCGCGACGTCTTTGCCGTACGCATAGACGGCATTGTTATTGACCGCAATGACGCGCGGCGGATTAAAGTCGGCAAGCATTCCGAGTTCGTGCGCAAGGTCGTGGGTGAAGGTCGCCAGGCCGCATTCCCGCGGAAGATAAGTACCCAGAAAAGCCACGTTTATTAATTTGTTCGTTTCATTTTTCAAGCAATTACCTCCTGAATTAATAATTTATTCCAAAAATAAACAACAAAAAAAGAAATAAAGATGGCCTTCATTTCTCGACAAAAACAAAATATAAAATTGAGGGAAAGGGGTTCAGGGGAGTGGTTGATTTTCCACGAGCGGCATGATAATATAAAATATTTTGGAAAATTGTTCTCCTATCAACAATAGCACTGGAAAGTGCATCTGTCAATTTTCGGGCGCCGCAGCACCGTCGACATGACATTTGTCACGTCGCGTCATGACGCTTGTGACTTATAGCGCCTCCCCTCTGCGTTTACAATGAATATAACGTCGCGGCACTACTGTCCGTCGGACGTTCATCGAGGGGGAATCGTGCATATGAAACACGCAAGCGAGATCGCCGAACTTAAAAAAAGCATGCTTCCTTTTGAGAAAACGGACGCGAAGTCCAGCATCCGGCAGCTGATCAACACGCTGGGACCGCTGCTTCTGTTATGGTACGCCGGCTACGCCAGTCTCTCCGTATCTTATTGGCTCGCCCTTCCGATCCTGGTCGTCGCATCGGGATTTGTCATACGTACCTTTATTTTGTTCCACGACTGCTGCCACGGCTCGTTTTTTAAGAGCAAGCGGGCGAACGACGTCCTGGGCACGTTGCTGGGCGTGCTGACGCTGGTCCCTTACCGGCAGTGGAAAAACAGCCATGCGAAGCATCACGCCACAAGCGGCAACCTCGATAAAAGAGGGGACGGCGATATCTGGATCCTCACCGTGGACGAATATGCGGCGGCTCCCTTGTGGAAGCGCATGGCCTACCGTTTTTACCGCAATCCTGTCGTCATGTTCGGGCTCGGCCCGATCTTCGTCTTCATGCTCCAATATCGCTTTAATGTGAAAGGCGCGCGGCGCAAGGAACGCTTGAACACCTATCTGACCAACGTGCTCATCGTTTCGCTTTATGCGGGAATGATCTGGGCGATCGGCTGGGAAGCGTTCGTCCTCGTGCAGGGGCCGATCTTCTTCGTTTCGGGACTGCTCGGTATCTGGCTCTTCTACGTGCAGCATCAGTTCGAGGATTCTTACTTTGAAAACGATCCGGACTGGAGCTACGTGCAAGCCGCCGTCGAAGGCAGCTCGTATTACAAGCTTCCCCGCGTCCTGCAATGGATCACGGGCAGCATCGGGTTTCATCACGTGCATCACCTGAATCCCAAGGTGCCCAACTACAATCTCGAAAAGGCGCATCTTGCCACGCCGCCGCTTCAGCGCGCCGCTACGCTGACGCTTTCGACGAGCCTGGAATCGTTGCGGTTCCGCCTGTGGGACGAGAAGAACAAAACGTTCGTCGGCTATCGCAAGATCAAGCGGCCTGAACTCGGCGTGCATGCTTCCGGCGCCGTATTAAAGAAGCCGGCCAGAGCCGCGGGCAAATAATTTTTCCATCCGGCCGCTTTAGGCTACAATGAGAGGACGACGAGAAACGAGGGAGGTACGGGGTCCGTGCAAAAGTGGTATCACATTTTCCAGCGGAGCACGGGGCTAAGCCCGTATATATGGGTCGTCTTTTACATCCTCCCTTTTTATTTCGTGTTTCGCTCCTCGACGATGTACCACGCGCTGATCGGCATCTTTATGATCGTCGCGTTTTTTGTTTGTTATTTGTTATCGTTCAGTTCGAAGGGTTGGCTCGTTTATTTTTGGACCTCCGTGCAAATTTTGTTTTCGATCGCGATGACGATGATGTTCGGATACGTCTATTTTTCCATTTTTACCGCCTTCTTTATCGGCAATATGCAGCGGAAGGCCGGCTTCATTACGTTGTACACGGTCCATCTGGCGATGACGCTGCTGTCAGTCTACGTCGGCTACATGCACGCCAATTCGGTGCTGATCGAGCAGGCGCCCTTTGTGTTCGTCTGCCTCATCGCGGTGACGTTGCTGCCGGTCACGACCTATAACCGCAACAAAAGCGAGCTTCTGCAGGGGGAGCTCAACGACGCGAACAAGCGGATCTCCGAGCTCGTGAAGCTTGAGGAGCGCCAGCGCATCGCGAGGGACCTGCATGACACGCTCGGACAGAAGCTCGCCCTGATCGGGCTCAAGAGCGATCTGGTCGCCAAACTGATCCGCAAAAACCCTGACCGGGCGGAAGCCGAGATCGACGACGTCCGGCACACGGCCCGCAACGTGCTTAAGGAGCTGCGGGAACTGGTAACGCAGATGCGCGGCACGCACGTCGAGGACGAGATTTATCGCCTGCGGCAGATTCTAGTGGCGGCGGACATCGAGTTCACGCTGACGGGCGATCCGAAGCTGGCGAACACCTCGCTGCTCAACGAGAACGTGGCGTGCATGTGCCTCAAGGAAGCCGTGACGAACATCGTCAAGCATAGCGGGGCTACCGCCTGCGCCATCGAGATCGAGCAGACCGCGGCCGAGCTGCGCATTCGGGTGCGGGACAATGGCGTAGGCCTGGGCGCCGGCGCATCCTTTCATAGAGGAAACGGGCTTCGGGGAATGAAGGAAAGGCTTGAATTCGTGAACGGGTCTCTGGAGATCGCGTCGCGGGAAGGTACGGAGATCGTCGTCAAGGTGCCGAACATCTTGATTCAGGCGAAAGGGGAGGCGCAGCCATGATTCGAATCGTCATCGCCGAAGACCAGCGGCTGCTGCTCGGTGCGCTGGCGTCCGTGCTCGACCTCGAGGAGGACATGGAGGTGGTCGGCAAGGCGGAGAACGGCGTGGAAGCGCTGCGGCTCGTCAAGCTCTATCAGCCGGACCTGTGCGTCATGGACATCGAGATGCCGCTCAAGAGCGGATTGGACGCTGCCGAAGAGATCAGGGGTTCCGGATGCAAGGTCGTCATTCTGACGACCTTCGCCCGGGCGGGCTACTTCGAGCGCGCGGTGAAGGCGGGCGTGCACGGCTACCTGCTCAAAGACAGCCCGAGCGACGAGCTGGCCGATTCGCTGCGGACGATCATGTCCGGCCGCCGGATCTACGCCGCCGAGCTGGTCGACGAGGCGTACAACGAGGAAAACCCGCTCACGGAGCGGGAAAAGGAAGTCATCGGATTGATGGCGGACGGTAAAAATACGAAGGAAATCGCGAGCGAGCTGTTCCTGTCGAACGGAACCGTACGCAACTATATCTCCGTCATCCTCGACAAGCTGGACGTCAGCAACCGGATCGAGGCCATCAAGCGCTTCAGGGAGAAGGGCTGGTTCAAGTGACTCGGCCGCCGCGAGACGAGAGGCGCAAGGCGCCCTGCTCAGTCCTGCTCCTCGCTTGCGACCACCGCGTCCCGGATCTGCTCGAACGTGAGCGGCGTATAATCCCAATGCTCGACGCAGACGTTGAAGTAATTTTTACCCTCGTACTTCTGGCCGTGGATATGCCCGTGGACGTTGACGTACGGCATGTGCTTGTTCATGTACATGGGCTCGTGCGAGAGGAAGAAGAAGTCCTTGTAGATGATCGGATATTCGCTTACCTGCTCGAAACCGGCCTCCAGCCACCAACTCCGCGAGCGGCCCCGGTCGTGGTTGCCCAGGATCAGCGTCTTGCGTCCGTTCAGCCGGGATACGATTCCCCGCGTCCGCTCCATATTCAAAAACGAAAAATCCCCCAAGTGAAAGACCTCGTCTTCCTTGTCCACGACGGCATTCCACCGCTCGATCATAACTTCCGTCATCTCCTCGGCGTCCGCGAAGGGCCTGGATTCGAAGTCGATAATATTACGATGTCCGAAGTGATGATCGGATATGAAAAACGTTTTGGCCACTGGAAGACCCTCCTCGCCGCAAAAGTTTTAGCGCTTTTTCCGTCTCTCGTCCGTTAACCGCTCCGCGATCCACTCCCGAATCGCCGCCAGCACCGGCTCGCGTCCCAGCTCGTTGTGCAGCTCGTGCATGTAGCCGTGCCATTCCCGGTAATCGCAGAGGGGACCGGCCCGCTCCGCGAACTGCCTGCTGGCCGCGACCGAGGTGACCCGATCGTCGTCCCCGTGCATAAGCAGGACCGGTGCGCTTAATTCGTCGGCGTGCTGGATCGCCCACAGCCCCGCCCGCTGCACGCCGAAAAAGAAGCGAACCGTGATGTGCCCGTGGCCGAGCGGGTCGTTGCGATAACGCTCGGCCATCTCGGGATCGGTCGTCAGATGGTCGACTTTCATGGGCCGCGTGTTCGTGAAGCCCGGATAGAACCGCTCGACCAGCCGGCCGATGGCGACCTGCGCCTGCGGCGGCGCGAACGCCAGCTTGAACCACGGGCTGCTGATGACCGCGCCGGCGACGTCCGGCTTGCGCCGCAGCAGGTAGTTCAGCGCGACATTGCCGCCCATACTGTGCCCGTACAAAATGACGGGCAGGCCCGGATAGCGGCGCGCCGCCTCCGCGAACAGCAGGTCCACGCCTTCGAGCAGCCCTTCGTAGCTGGGCGTGTGGCCGCGCTTGCCGGTCGTTCGGCCGTGTCCGCGCTGGTCGAAGCCGAGCGCCGCGTAGCCGGCATCGTTCAGCATGGACGCGACATGCTCGTAGCGCCCCATATGCTCGCCCATGCCGTGCACGATCAGCACGACGGCCGAGGGCGCGGCCAAGGAGGCGCGTTCGTTTTCGCCGCAGACTGTCCATTCGCCGGCTGCCATGACGGTTCCGTCGGACAATGTCCATGAGAAGGGTTGGTAGGCCACGGGAAATAACTCCTTCGCGCGATAGTCGTCGATGCTTTTCTTCTATTATATGCCGACGCATGACCGGGAAGAAAGCGGCCTGGGAGTCGTGCGGGATTGTGTCCAACGTCGACTCGCCCGCCCGCGTGCTCAGCCGCCGTTGACCGCCCGCCACCAGTGGGATGCGCCAGAATAGCGCAAAATTGCGCTATGATTGCATGCTCAGCCGCCGTCGACTCGCCGCCATTTAACGGGATGCGTTAGAATAGCGCAAAATTGCGCTATGATCGCATGCTCAGCCGCCGTCGGCCGCCCGCCACTAACGGGGTGCGCCAGAATAGCGCAAAATTGCGCTATGATCGCATGCTCAGCCGCCGTCAACCGCCCGCCGTCATCGGGGTGCGCCAGAATAGCGCAAAATTGCGCTATCCTCATACGCATGACATGCCTCCCAGCGCAGGTTCGGCAAGTCGATAGCCGGAAAAGCAAAGAAGCCGCCCTCAGTCATTTTCATGACTTATGGGGCAGCTCCTTTCGAAGGGGCATGCATTAAAAAGATCTGCTTAAGCCTATGCGTATCGAAGGATACGCTGCTTCGTCGTTAGCTATCGGCGCCGCCGTCTGCCGCGCCGGATTCCTGCGCATTAGCCGGCTGTGCGACCAGGGATGCGCCGCCCGAGAACAGCGCGGAGATCTCCGTCGCCGAGAGCGCCCGCGAGTAAATGCGGAAGTCGTCGATCGCGCCGTTCAGATAAGGATCGGCGTATTGGGACTTGCCGATGTAGTTCAGATTCGTGCTGCCGAGACTTGACGGCTTCAGCGTCATGGATGCATTCGTTGCGACTTGGGCACCGTCCACGTACAGCCGGGCCGTCGTGCCGGACAGCGTGACGGCGACATGCTTCCAGGCGCCGGTCGCGAGCGGCGTCGAGGCTGTCATCGTTTGCTCGCTGCCATTGCCCGAGGTCGTGATCGCGAACCGTAATCCGCCCGTGCCGCCGGACTGCGGTGCTAGGAACATATAGTTGTTCGTCCCTGTTCCGAAGTCGAAGATGCGGGCCCAGTCGCTATTGGCGGTCACCTTGACCCAGGTCGAGATCGTAAAGTCGTTAAGCGAGCTTACGATGCCAGTAGGGAGGCTGGCATAAGCGTTCGTGCCGTTCAGCGCGAGTCCGTTGCCGGCTTTGCCGGCTACCCACGAGGTGCCGCCGGACAACGTGGCATGTTTGCCGTTTCCCGAACCGTCGGTCGCCGTCGTGCCGGATGTCTGGTTCATGTTGTAGGAGGCGATGATCTCGGGCTGAACGGGCGGCGTGCCGGCCTGCAGCTTGATGTCGTAGGTTGCAGCCGTGCCGATGCTGAGCGAAACGGTGGTCGTCTGTCCGTTCACGGCCGTGACGTTGCCGACGACGGCGTTGTTCACGAGTACGTTGTACGAGCCGGCGGCCAATCCCGTGAAGGCGACTTTTGTCGTGTGCGCCGTGCCGCTCGTCACGTTTTGAAGCGTGAAGTTCACGTAATTTTTTGCTTGGGCGACGGTCGCTGCCGTATATTTGTCGCGCTCGAGCGTCATGCCGAGCTTTTCGGTGATCAGGTTCAACCGCTGTCCGACGCCGTCCTTCGGCGTGATGACGTAATTGCCGCCGGTAAGCGCGACGTCCGCGCCATAGCCGTACAGGCCGAAGATGGGATCGACGGCGATGTCGGCGCTCAGAATCTTGATCGCGCCGAACAGGCCGAGATCGGCTTCGCCGGACATGCCGCGCCAGCCGTTGAACAGCGGTCCGCCGTCCAGACCGAGCGCGCCTGCGTTGCCTTTGGTCATCTGATAGGTCCACGAGACGGCGCCAATGTTGGCGGCGTCGGCGCTGATCTGGCCGGAGTTAATCGCGCTCACGTTGGCGATCTTGGCTGCGTAGGTCAGCCGTTCTTCGACCTCGGGGCTCGCCGAGCCGGTGCGCACCCAATCGTCCATCGCGTAGCCTGCCAGCGAGACGGTGTACTGGAAGTTCCACCAGGGCTCTCCGGTGATTGTGACCGGCACAGAGTAGAGGTACCACAGCGGCATCTGGCCGCGCGTGGCCCGCGTTTTCGTATTGATCTTGCTCTTGATCGTGCTGTTGTTGTTCATCTTGGCCAGGGTGTAGACGGCTTCCTCTCCCGTGTTGTCGTAGTTGTACTCGGAGCCGTACGGATAGGCGGCGCCGCTGAAGTTGTTGTACTTGGTCGCCATCTTGGCAATGATGTCGTTCGCCTGCGTCGTGTAGCCTTCGTCCTGCAGCGCCTTGATGATCTCGGGCGTCGTCAGCTCGCCCATCAGGCCGGTGTTCCAGTTGTACGCGACGGGACCGTCGTATAGTGCCTTCATGATATTGTAGGCGCGGAGCAGATAGGTCGTCCGCGGCTGGATATAGGTGATCAGTCCGGGATACAGCTTGGCGATCTTATACATGCTGAAGTAGGTGTTGTAAATGTGAGGGTATGCATAGCCGCGGTAAGTAGGCGTCGTATTGGGAGAGGCCATCAGGAAGTCCGGTACGAGATAGTCGGTGTGGTGGCCGTTCATCAGATTGGTCCAGACCGCCGTCTCCAAGTATTGATCGAGGGAAGTGACCTCTGAGGCGACCGGCGTCTGCACGTTTTTCTCTGCGAGGAATTGCCCGTGGGTCAGGCCCCAGTCGTCGCCCCAGCCCCAGTAGCCCGCAAAGTTGTTGCGCTTGGCTTTGGTCTGCATCATCCAGTCGTCGTAAACTTTGTCCTTGATCGTGCCGGGGGCGTTCCACTGCTGATTGTTCACCATGAAGGTCGCATGGCGCTGCAAGGCGAGGTCGATCGGTTCGATCGCGTAAAACTGCAGGACCGTCTTCTCGCCGCTGCCGTAGGTAACGGTGACATTGTTCGGTCCGAGCTTGCCCATCGAGAGCGAGTAGAGCTTGTGGTCGGTGCCGGTCGTGCCGAGCGAGGCGATCGTCGTCTGCGAAGGGGCGTCCGAAGTCACGGATACAATCGTTTTGGACGTATGGAGATCGAACTTCGCCGTCTGGTTGGTAGGGACGATCATGCCGGGCACGACGTTGACGTCGATAAGCCCTTCGCTGTACAGCCGGTCTTTGACGCCCTGTTCGCCGTTCGCTTTGAAAAACTTAAAGGCGTACGTTTTGCTGGCGCCCGGCGCGAGCGTGAGGCTCGTATTGGGCAGGTAGCCGCGGTTCGTGCTCTTGATGACGTTGGAGTGGATGTAGAAAACGGTCAAGCCCTCGGGCCAGCCGCCCTGATCGGCAGCCCATTTGCTGCCCGGATGCTCCTCGATTCGCCAGTTGTCCATGTATTCGAATCCGGCGCCGGTCGTCGCGTCCGGGATCATCAGCAGCGACGGTCCGATGCCGCTCGGACGCTGCGCGGTAATGTAGGAGTTGTTGTTGCCGACGAACGAATGCGTGACGACGCGGGTCTCGTAGATCTCTTCGTTGTTGCCGCCCGACCAGAATTCATTGAACGGGAGCGGCAGTCCGAAGTCGCCGATCTCCAGCGTCTGCGTGCTCGTATTCGTGACCGTGATCTGCCAGCGCAGATAGTCGCTTGCGAGGGAGTAGGATTGGTCCACCTTGAAGTTGCGGATGCCTTCGGCATTAGCGGAGTTCTGGTAGGAAACGTTGACCGTGCTGCCGGACTGGTTTTGCGTCCGCACATCCGCCGATTTACTCGTCCAGGCCTTGGTCCATGCGCCGCTGCCGAGCCGGTAGGTGAACATCAGCTCGCCTAGCCATTGGTGATCCGACGTATTTTGGTTGGGTGCGTTAGTGCCGTTCATCACATAGTTTGTGGCAAACGAATCGCCGGCAATCGTCAGGCTGCTGATCTCGCCGTTCGTGCCGGTCGTGACGTTGAAGCTGCCGCTGCTTAGCGTGTAGGCCGAAGCGTCCTTGGGTGAAGCCAGCCATACTGCAGCTGCCGCCGCCAGGATCGCCGAGTAGTAGAGCGCCTTTCTGCGTGGCTTTAACCCAGACTCGATCATTATCTTATTCCTCCTTTAGTGTGAGGCTCGATGCACAGGACCATCTCTCTCGACTCCGCTCCTGAAAAATGCGCCAAGCTTGCCTAGCATCACCGTCCTTTTTTAAAACGTTTTAAAAAAACCTAAAACTGTTTTTCGATATCATCATATTTCCAGTAAAACGAATTGTCAATCCTGTATTGTAAGCGTTATATAAACTATTTTTTGGATATTTATCTTGCATTTCTTATTGGTTTGGCTAAAATCAGTATTGAGAAATACTTGAAATGCTTTTGACTTATCTAAATTAAATGCTGACAGGCAAATATTCTGAAAAGAAGGGGGGACATTCGCCCGGAAGGGACGAAAGCCGTTCGAAAATCCGGAGGTTTGGCGGCGTGAAGGCGACGTCTCTTAAAAAAAATGCCTCCGGACCGGCCCGTTGCAAGGAACGGGGCCAATTCAGGAGGCGGAGGCTGGCGGGACCGTCGTTATTCTTCCAGATACAGCACGCGGATCAGAATGTCGTGATCGTAGTTGCCGAAGTTGCGGCCGAACACGGTCAGCCCTTTTTGGTTCGCCGATTCCGGATCGACCTCGATCCGGAACATCAGATCGCTTTTGTAGTCCAGCCCCAGCTCCGGCAGCGTCAATTGGCCGATCCGGTAACCGTCGATGAAGCTGCCCTCGTCGTTGATGCGGACGATCTTGAGCAGGCCGTATTGATTGCAGTTCTGCGGCCACCAATCGGGATTGTAGGTGCCGCGTACGTCGCCGAAGTCGCCCGGGCAAGTCCAGGTGCCAAGCTTCATGCCGTTCAGGGAGAAGGTGATATCCGACGGCCAATTCTCGGAGGTGCCCGGCGCTTCAGAGCCGATTTCCATCATGAACTGAAGTTCCTTGAAGCTCTGGGTCGGCTTCAAATAGTTGGGAACCCGGTATTCGAGGAAGCCCTCGGTGAGCCATACGATGCCCGCATCCACGCGGCTCGGATCGGCGAAATAGCGCGGATCGTCGAACGTGCCGATCAGGCTGTCCTTGGTTGCCAGTCCGCAGGTAGGGACGGCGGCATAGTTGCTGTAGTGGCCGACCCGCAGCTCCGTCTCGTAGAAGTTGTCCTCTTCTTTGCCCCGCAATTCCACCAGCAGCTTGTCCTCGTTCAGATGGCACATCTTTTGCAGCCCGTGCTTGCCCACGTTCGTGACGATGTGAATGAGCCCGCTTTCCTCCAGCTTTTTGATATGCATCGTGATGGCCCCGTTGGTCAAGTTGAGCTTCTGCGCCAGATCGTTCAGATTCAGGTTATGGTGCTTGACCAGCAGGTCGAGGATCTGGATGCGGATCTCGGAGCTAAGTGCCTTGAATATGTTTATTCCCGATTTGAGTTCCTTGATATGGATCATGAACGGCGTTCTCCTCTGCTTGCGGATAGTCGTCCGGCGAAGACGCGTTTTAGCGTTTTTTTTAATTATATTTCATCCGACGGGTCAAATAAATATTTAAAATAATGATTCTATTTGAAAAGGGCGGAGGTTTGTCGAAAAAGGCCGCAGGACAATAAAAATTCAGTTCATTTAGCGAAAGAGGGCAAAGCTTTAATTTTAAATTAATTTATAACCGCTTTGCGGAAAGCGCATTCAATCTTATTGACAGGGAAAATCATACAAATTAATATAAACACATAAAATATTTTAAATATTTTTAAAATAAAACGGATAAACGAGCTGAAGATGAGGGAGAGAGCGTATTGGAAGCCAAACAGAGCAAGCTCATACTCGATAAAGATTATACCGCGGGTGAGGTTGACAAAAGACTATTCGGCTCCTTCGTCGAGCACCTGGGAAGGGCCGTATACGGCGGCATCTACGAGCCGGGGCATCCCGAAGCCGACGAGGGCGGCTTCCGCCGCGACGTGACGGCGCTCGTCCGCGAGCTGCGCGTCCCGCTCCTTCGGTATCCCGGGGGCAATTTCTTGTCGGGTTATAATTGGGAGGACGGGGTAGGCCCTGTCGCGGCGCGGCCCCGCAGGCTCGATCTGGCCTGGCGCACGGTCGAGCCGAACGCCGTCGGGACCAACGAATTCGCCGCCTGGGCGAAGTCGGTCGGCGCTGAGGTGAATATGGCCGTCAATCTGGGGACGAGAGGTATGGACGCTGCCCGCAGCCTGGTCGAGTATTGCAATCATCCCTCCGGCACGTACTGGAGCGACCTGCGCATCGCTCACGGTTATTCGGAGCCGCACGGCTTCAAGACATGGTGTCTGGGCAACGAGATGGACGGTCCCTGGCAGATCGGACGCAAAACGGCGACGGAATACGGCAGGCTGGCGTCCGAGACGGCGAAGGCGATGAAGTGGGTGGACGACTCGATCGAGCTGGTCGTCTGCGGCAGCTCGGCCCGCAAGATGGCGACCTACGCCGAATGGGAGGCGACCGTGCTCGATCACGCGTACGACGAGGTCGACTATTTGTCGCTCCATACTTATTACGGCAATCTGGACGGCGATACGGGCAACTACTTGGCCGCCTCGCTGGACATGGATGCTTTTATCCGCGAGGTGACGGCGATCTGCGATTATATCAAAGCCAAGAAGCGGAGCAAAAAAACGATGCGGCTGTCGTTCGACGAGTGGAACGTCTGGTTTCATTCGAACGACGCGGACGCCAAGCAGCGGCCCTGGCAGACTGCGCCGCCGCTGCTCGAGGACGTCTATACGCACGAGGACGCGCTTCTCGTAGGCAGCATGCTGATCACCCTGCTGCGCCATGCGGACCGGGTAAAGATTGCATGCCTGGCCCAACTGGTCAACGTGATTGCGCCGATTATGACCGAGACCGGCGGTCCCGCTTGGCGGCAGACGATCTTTTATCCGTTCATGCAGGCTTCGCTGTACGGTCGCGGCGTATCCTTGCATCCGCTGATCGCGTCGCCCAAGTACGACAGCAAAGACTATACGGACGTGCCGTACCTGGATGTCGCGGCCGTATACGACGAGGCGGCGGGAGAGCTCGCCGTGTTCCTCGTCAACAAGGATCAGCGGGAGCCGATGCGGCTGGCGGCGGATATTCGCAGCTTTGGCGACCTTGCGGTCATCGAGCATCAGACGCTGGAGAGCGACGATCCGAAGGCGACCAACACGGCGCGAGAGCCTTACCGCGTGGTTCCTCATCGCCTTGGGGATGCCACGGTAGACGGCGGGCGGCTCGCGGCCACGCTCGGTCCGCTGTCCTGGCATATGATCCGGCTGCGTCTGGCAAATCATCCGGCCTCGCAACGTTCGTGACAGCGGAGCCGTTCAGTGCCTGGCGGCGAAGCCTGAGCGAGGAGAGCGCCTATCCCGCCCTGGAGACTTCGGCCTGTCCCTCGGTTAACCGGGGGGCCGGCGGGCGCTCGCCGCGCAGCTTGACCAAGCGCATCCATGCGTAGGTCAGCGCTGCGCATTGCGCCAGCGTGAGGAAGGATATCAAGATCTCCTGCAGTACGCTAGGATTCACATGGGTCCGTCCGATCGCGAGCAGGTCGAGCTTGATCAGCAGCGTATGGCCGAAAAAAGTCACGAGGCTGAACCGGTTGAACAGCCGATGATGCCGCCGGACCGCATCCCAGCGTATGCGTACGATGCCATAGAACATCAATACCGAAGCCGGCAGCGTCGAAAAGGCAAGTCTGTAATCGTCGCTCCAGTCCGCCGTTCTCCATAGAAAGGCGGTCTCGGCGGCGGCCAGCAGGCCGGTGAGCGCAAGCAGCGGAAGAATCGGCAGCCTTTTGAACGCTTCCTCATGCCGTGCCAGCAGCACGCCCGCGCCGACGAAGACGAGTCCGAAGCCGCCGTAGTTGACGAGCGCCTTCGCCGCCATCTGCGCGCCTTCGGATTCGAACAGGTCGGGCCAAGCGGCTCTGACCGGTCCGCTCGGCGTGCCGGCGAGGCATTCCGCTATTGCGAGCGCGAGCGCGGCGCATCCGACCAACTGCCGCTCGCGTCCGGCCGAGACGAGGGCATACGATACGAGGATGCCAAAGATCAGCGGAGGGATAAACCACAGCTGCTGGTAAGCGCCTTCGAGGAAAATGCGGAGCGCGACTCGTTTTCCCAATGCCAGCAGTCCGCTCGCGCTCGTATTGCCGTGCAGGATCGCACCCCCGATCTGACGACCCGTGTTGAGCAGGCACAACAGCCCATACACGATCGCGATCCGCGATACATACCTTCGCACGTAGATCCTCGCATGAGCCGCGTGCGTCCAGCCTTGATACGCGAGAAACCCGGCGATCAGGTAAAAGCCAGGCACGACGGTACTGAACGACAGGCCGGCAAAAGACAATTGGCGGTTGTCCAATGTCGACAGGATCGGAAGAAACAGCTCGTGGGAAAAGACGACGAGGATGCAGCCGAGCACCTTGAACAGCGTGATGCCGGGATAATAGCTACGCATTGCGCCTGCTCTCCGCTGGTTCTCCCAGCTGGGCGAGCGCCAGTCCGCGCACGTCCGCCACCGCGATCTTGCCTGTAGGGGACATCGGCAGGTACGGCACGTAAAGGAAGTACGCGGGAATCTTGAAGGCGGACAGCATGCCGGCGAGGTCATGTCTGATCTTCTCGGTCATGAGCGCGGCGTCGCGGCGGGGGACGATGCAGGCGCAAATTTGCTCGCCGTATTTATCGTCAGGCACGCCTACGACGAATGCCGATTCGATGCCGGGGAGCTTGAGCAGCGCCTGCTCGATCTCGACCGGCGAGATCTTTTCCCCGCCGCGGGAGATGATACGCTTGATTCGGCCGGTGATGACCAGATGGCCGCTCGCGTCCAGATATCCGAGATCGCCGGAGCGGAACCACCCGGCCGCCGACGGACCGATGTCTTCGGCATCCGACTGTCCGGCATACCGCATGACACGATGGCTGCGGATGCGGATCTCGCCCTGTTCTCCTAATGGCATTCGGTCGCCTGTCGCGGCATCTACGATCGCCACCTCGACATTTTTGTCCACCTTGCCGGCTAGGCTGTACTCGCAGGTCATGAATTGCTGCAATCCGATGAACCCGCTCACGAGCTTCGATTGCATGAACAAGCCGTACAGCGGCGACAGCACCGGATGCGGATTGCGGTCCGTTATGCAGACGCCGTTGGCGACCGCGCCGGCTTCGGTCGATCCGTAGCTGACCATGAAAAAGTAGATGTGCAGCTCCCTCGTGATGCGTTCGAGCGTGCGTCGGTCGACGGCGGAAGACGTAAATACGAGTCCCAGCAGGCTGCGCAGGTCGTGCTTGTCCTTCGCATCGGACGAGAGCATCTGCTCGATCATGAAAGGGGTGCCGATAAGGACGCGGCATTTGTATCGTTCGATGAAGGCGAGTGCGTTGCTTGGGCTGTAGTGGCTAAGCATGACGACGCGAATCGAGCAGGCTTTTAAGGTCGTGAAGACCGTACCGAACCCGCCCATATGGTAGAGGGGCAACAGGCTCATGACGGACAGCTTGCTCGTCAGCCGGTCCGTCAGTCTCATCAGTGCGGCGGAAGCAAAGCCCGTCCGCTTGGGCGATCCGGCAGTCAAAAAGGACGCGGTGGAGCGGAGCACGCCTTTCGGTTTGCCGGAGGTGCCGGATGTATACAAGAGCACGAGCGGATCGCGGAGATCGCGCCCGGCGGCGGCATGTCTGAATGCATGCGGTCCGGCCTTGGCCGCTTCTTCGGCCAACTCCGCATAGGCGCGGAAAGGCGCGCGGAGTTCGGAGCGGCCAGCGAGCACGAACAGATGACGCGGCACCGGGCATTCGGCTTGATGGCCTTGCGCGCCTCCCGTCTCCTCGAGCAGCTCGGCGACCATGGTCACATAGGATTGCCGCTGGCCCTCTTTGTCCAACAACAAGGCAGCTGGCTTGCAGTCCGCCAGCAGCGCGCGCAGCTCTTCTTTTTTGCTGTATGTATTGAGCGGGACCGCGACGGCCCCGATGCAGGCGGAGGCAAAGATGAGGAGTACGAGCTCCATGCGCCCCTGCATGAGCAGGGCGACTCTGTCTCCGGAACGTATGCCGAGCGCGAGCATGCCCTCGGACAACTGTTGGACTTCCTCCCAGATCGTCCGCCAGTTGTAATGCTGATCGAAGCCCGGAAAGCTGAATGCGATGTCGTTCGGCGATCGTCTGGCGCGGTCTCGCAGAAGTTCGGGAACCGTGTCGCGCGGCGCCGCCCATGCCCTGTCTTTCATAGGGCGTCCTCCTCATTGTTTGTGATACGATTAGTATACATAACGTTACAAACTGTTGATATAAGAAAATGAAGAAACGCCGACATCCGACGAAATCTCCGTCGAACGGTGCGATAACGACAAAAAGCCGGACGTCCGTTTGGCAACGGTTCGAATCCGGCTTGGGATAGGAGGCGATTAGTCAGGCAGGTGCGGTCTGACCTCGCAGGGACGAAGGAGAGACGCCGCGATAGCTTTTGAACAGTCTGCTGAAATAGTAGATATCGCTAAAACCGTGCTCGAGCGCGATCTCCGAAATCGTCTTGCTCGTATAGCGCAGGTCCTGTTCGCAGCGGCCGATCCGCACGAAGTTCACGTAATCGGTGACCGAGCGGCTGGTGAGCTCCTTAAAAACGCGGCTGAAGTGATAGCGGCTCATGCCGGCGATGCCGGCCAGCGTCTCGACGTCGAGACGCTTGGCATAGTTCGCTTCGATATGCGCCAGCACGGGCTCGATGCGGGTCAACCGTCTGATGCGGGAAGCCAGCTCGCCCTCGGGCATGCTCTCGGCGACGTGGCCGCGCAGCATGGCGGTAAGCAGGCGGTACAGGCAGGACTTCACGGAGAGCTCGTAGGCGAACTCTTTTTTTTCGTACTCGCGGATCAACTCGTCGAGACTGTCCTTGATGGCGGCATCGCCGGTAACCCGGTTGGCGAAGCGGATGCGGGAACGGACGATCGGCGTGATGAACTTCGTCTCGGCCGAGTCCATCCGATGACTGTGCAGCAGATCGGGATCGAAGATGACCGCATAATAAAACAAATGATCCGAAAGGCTCACGCCATGATGAAGATCGGCACAGTTGACGACGATCAAGTCTCCGGGACCGACGTCAAAGCTGTCCGCGTTGCAGAAAATCCGCGCCCGGCCTTCGACGATATATAGAAACTCCATATGCTCGTGCCAATGCGAAGGAAAAGCGGTGGTCCCGATCCGCTCGATGCGGCATTGATGGATCTTGAGCGGAAATTGGGGATCGGGCATATCCATGGGCTCCAGCAGCGCGGGATTGCGGTCCATGACGCGGCACCTCCATATCGCACAATATTACAAATTGCCAGCATAGCTATTCATGGCTGGTCTGCTCTATTCATTTTATAGTACAGGTAGACAAATGAGTAGAGGGAGGCAATACCTGTGAAAAAGCTGGGCATCGGCGTTATCGGCACGGGCTCGATCTCCGAATCGCACTTGAATGCATACGCGGCCAACAAGGACGCAACGATCGTCGCGGTCTGCGACCTGAACAAGGAGCGCGCGGACAAGGCGGCGGCGAAATACGGCGCTTCGAGCGTCTACACGAATTACCAAGACCTGCTGGCGAATCCGGAAGTGGAAGCGGTCAGCATTTGCACATGGAATCATACGCACGCGGAGATCGCGATCGCCGCGGTCAAGGCGGGCAAACACGTACTCGTGGAAAAGCCGCTCAGCATGACGGTGGAAGAAGCCGAAGCCGTACGCGACGCGGTTCGTTCGAGCGACCGCATTCTGCAGGTGGGCTTCGTCCGCCGCTACGACGCGAACGCTCAGTTGGCCAAGCGCTTCACGGAGCAAGGCGAGTTCGGCGAGCTTTATTATGCAAAAGCGTCCCTGATCCGGCGTCTGGGCAATCCGGGCGGCTGGTTCGCGGACAAGGACCGTTCGGGCGGCGGCCCGCTGATCGATATCGGCGTGCACGTCATCGATCTGTCCTGGTACCTGATGGGGCGTCCCAAGGTGAAGTCGGTCAGCGGCAACGTATACAACAAGCTCGGCAACCGCTCGAACGTCAAGGGGCTGTCCTTCTACCAGGCGGCCGACTACGACGCTTCGCGCAACACAGTCGAGGATCTGGCGAACGCGCTTATCCGGTTCGAGAACGGCGCGTCCCTGCTCGTCGAAGTCAGCTACGCGCTGCATGCCAAGAGCGACGAGTCCGCGGTCCGGCTGTACGGCACCAAGGGCGGCTTCGAGATCGATCCGGAGCTGACGATCGTCTCGGAGCGGCATGACACGATCCTGAACGTGACGCCGCAGGTCGACAGCCTGAAGTTCAATTTCCAACAAGCGTTCCAGTCGGAGATCGACAGCTTCATCGCTTCGGCGACCGCCGGCACGGAGCCGCTGAGTCCTGTCGAGGACGGCCTGACCATGATGCGGATTCTGCGCGCGATCTACGAGTCGGCGGAGCAGGGCAAAGAGATCGAACTGTAAGCGGATGTTATCGCGCGGCAGAGCTATCGCGGCAAGGCCATCGCGGCAAGGCCATATAGAGGAGTGAACGGATCATGAAGCTGGGATTGAGCACATATAGCTTGTACCGCGCGATTGAATCGGGCGAGATGACGGTGACGGGCGCGATCGACTGGATGGCGGAGCAAGGCTGCGAGCACGTCGAGATCGTGCCGATCGGCTTCGATATCCGGACGCCGGGACTGATTGAAGAGATCGTGGCCCGCGCGGCTGCGGCGGGGCTCGAAATCTCGAACTACGCGGTTGGCGCGAACTTTGCGGTCGAAGACGACGCGGCATACGAAGCGGAGATCGAACGCGTCAAGGGCGAAGTCGACATCGCGCGCGCGCTCGGCGTGAAGAAGATGAGGCACGACGTCGCATCCCGCCAAGGCGCGTCGGTCGGACAATTTTGGCGCGAGCTGCCGAGATTGGCGGATGCATGCCGCCGCATCGCGGAATATGCGGCATCGGTCGGCGTCGTGACCAGCGTGGAAAATCACGGCTACTACATGCAATCCAGCGAGCGCGTGCTGGGACTGCTGGCGGAGACGAATCATCCGAACTTCCGCCTCACGCTCGACATCGGCAACTATATGTGCCTGGACGAAGATCCGGCGGCCGCCGTGAAGCGGTCGATCGGCGAGGCGTCTATCGTGCATTTGAAGGATTTTTATTTGCGGCGCGGCGACCAGGATCCCGGCGAGGGCTGGTTCAAGACGGCGGCCGGCAATTACCTGCGCGGCTCGATCTTCGGCCAAGGCGACATCGACGTGCGCGAGGTGCTGCGCGCCTTGAAGGCATCCGGCTACGACGGCTATCTGTCGCTGGAGTTTGAAGGCATGGAAGAGTGCAAGCAGGGCTCGCGCATCGGCCTAGATAACGCGCGACGCATCTGGTCTGAAGTATAATTTGGAAGTGTAGGCTGGAAGTGCAGGTTGGAAGGTAAGGGCAATTTGAACGAGGAAGGGGATACACACGTATGGTGCAAATCGCGAATCCGATCGGCGTCATCGTCGACAGCTTCCGGGTCGGCGTGCGCGACGGGCTGCTGAAGGCGAAGGAGATCGGCGCCGAGGGCGTGCAGATCTACGCGGTGGAAGGCGAGATGGATCCGGACAAGCTGGATGCGGCTGCCAGAGCGGAGCTGCGTACATACGTAGACTCGCTCGGCCTGCGCATCTCCGCGCTCGTCGGGGATCTCGCAGGACACGGCTTCCAGGACCGTCGCGAGAACGGTTGGAAGGTCGAAAAGTCCAAGCGCATTCTCGATCTGGCGCTGGATCTCGGCACGACCGTGGTCACGACGCATATCGGCATCGTGCCCGAGGACGCGTCGAGCGACGTGTATGCCGCGATGCACGATGCGGTCGAGGAACTCGGCCGTTACGCGAGCGAGCGGGGCGCCTTTTTCGCGATCGAGACCGGTCCCGAGACATCGGCGCGTCTGAAGGGCTTCCTCGACAAGATGAGCACCAAGGGCGTGTCGGTCAACTTCGATCCGGCCAACATGGTCATGGTGACGGGCGACGACCCGGTGCAGGGCGTCTACAATTTGCGCGATTACATCGTGCATACGCACGCCAAGGACGGCATTCGGCTGCAGGAGACGGATCCCCGCAACATTTACGGCGCGCTCGGCTACGAGGCGATGTCGCACGAGAAGCTGGCGGAGCAGGGCGAGTCCGGCGAATACTACCGCGAGGTGCCGCTCGGCGAGGGCGGCGTGGATTGGCCCGCTTACCTGCAAGCGCTGCGGGACATCGGCTATGAGGGCTTCCTGACGATCGAGCGCGAGGTCGGCGAGAGCCCGGAGCGGGATATCAAGCTGGCCGTCGATTTTCTTCGCGGGTTCAGGTAATCGGAAGGGAAGTTGCCGCGGTCGTGCCGCGATGGTAAGATGATCGCATAGATGCGATACGGACGCAAAGCATGCGTCGCTCGGCCCCTACGGGAGCCCGGGCGGCGTTTTTGCGTTCGGGCGAGGAGGCGCGGAGATTGAAGCTGGATCACGATCAGTTGTTCAAGACGCTCATTCGAACGTTTTTCAAGGAATTCATGGAGCTGTTTTTTCCCGACGTCGCGAAGGAAATCGATTTTTCCCATACGGTGTTTCTGTCGGAGGAGGTCGCGACAGACTTGGCGGGCGGGCGGAAAGGGCGCGTGGATTTGCTGATCGAGACGAGGCTGAGGGGCGAGGAGACGCTGATCATCATCCACGTCGAACCGCAATCCTATTATGAGCCGGCATTCGCGGAGCGGATGTTTTTGTACGCATCGAAGCTGTACGAGACGCACCGCAGGCGCATCTTGCCGATCGCGGTGTTCAGCCACGGGCGCAAGCGTGCCGAGCCGGACCGGTTCGGCTGGTCGTTTCCGTTCCTTGACGTCATGCGCTTCCGTTATCTGCGGCTGCAGCTCAAACATCGCAACTGGCGGGAGTTCGTCGGGTCTGCCAATCCCGTCGCTGCTGCGCTGCTCAGCAGTTTGGGCTATAATAAAAGCGAATCGCTGCAGGTCAAGCTGGCATTTTTGCGGATGCTGATCCGGTTGGAGCTCGATCCGGCGCGGATGGAGCTGTTGGCCGTCTTTTTTGAATCGTACATCAGGCTCGGTCCGGACGAGGAAGAGCTGTTGAAACTTGAAGTCGACCGAATGAAGCAAGGGGAGGCGAGTCAAGTGGCCAAGATCATGGAATGGGAAAACAGCTGGTGGAAGCAGGGCAGGGCGGACGGCCGGGAGGAAGGTCGGGAGGAAGGCCGGGAAGAAGGTCGTGAAGCAGGGATGGCCGAGAGCCAGCGCACTATCGCCGTCCGTATGCTCGGCAAAGGAATGGCGCCGGAGCTCATCCAGGATCTGACCGGCTTGCCGATCGACGAGATCGAACGGCTGCGCGCCGAGACTAGATAAGAAGCGGACGATAAGCTGTCCAGCCGACATGGCGCATGCTTGGGCGCCTTGCCGGCTTTTCGTGTGGTTGCCTGCTGTGGAGAAGGCGATGGGCCGGAAACGTTGGGCGCGAGCATGATCGCCTTCTGTAGAGAAGGCAATGGGGCGAAAACGCGGCATGCGAGCATGATCGCCTTCTGTAGAGAAGGCGATGGGGCGAAAACGTTGGGCGCGAGCATGATCGCCTTCTGTAGAGAAGGCAATGGGGCGAATACGCGGCATGCGAGCATGACGCCTTCTGTAGAGAAGGCGATTGGCCGTAAACGCGGCGTGCGAACGTGATCGCAGGCTGCAGAGAAGGCGATGGACCTGAAACTTGGGCCGCAAGCGCGGTGCGCGAGCATAATCGCCTTCTGGGCTCGCGAACGCGGACGGCGGTTGCGATATCGGGGTAATAGGAGATAATAAGAGAATCGACAGGGTTCGCATAGATGGGAGAGTCGGAATGGACGCAAGCGCAGAGCAGCCGATCATCCGCTTCGAGCGGGTGACCAAAAGTTACGATGACGGGGAGACCGTCCTGAAGGAAGTAAGCTTCGAGATTCGGCGCGGGCAGTTTTATACGCTGCTCGGTCCGTCGGGCTGCGGCAAGACGACGATTTTGCGGCTGATCGCGGGGTTTCAGGAGCCGTCGTCCGGCGAGATTTATTTTGACGGGAAAGTGATCAACCGCGTGCCCGCCAACGAGCGCCAGGTGAACACGGTGTTCCAGGACTACGCGCTGTTCCCGCATCTCGACGTATTCGAGAACGTCGCCTTCGGCCTGCGCATCAAGCGCATGAAGCAGGCGGACGTTGAGGCGAAGGTGCTCGAGGCGCTGCGCTTCGTCAACCTGAAGGGCTACGAGAAGCGGCAGATCACCGAGCTGTCCGGCGGCCAGCGGCAGCGGGTGGCGATCGCGCGGGCGATCGTGAACGAGCCGCAGGTGCTGCTGCTCGACGAGCCGCTGTCCGCGCTTGATCTCAAGCTGCGCACGGAGATGCAGTACGAGCTGCGCGAGCTGCAGCGGCGGCTGGGCATCACGTTTATATTCGTCACGCACGACCAGGAGGAAGCGCTGGCGATGTCGGACGAGATCTTCGTCATGAAGGAAGGCACGATCCAGCAGAGCGGCTCGCCGACGGACATTTACGACGAGCCGATCAACCGCTTCGTGGCGGACTTCATCGGGGAGTCCAACATCGTGGCGGGGCAGATGGTCCGCGACTACGAGGTCCGCATCGCGGGGCATACGTTCGAATGCGTGGACGGCGGCTTCCGGCCGGACGAGCCGGTCGAGATCGTCATCCGTCCCGAGGACCTCGAGATCACGCCGCTCGAGGCCGGCAAGCTGGTCGTGAAGGTCGACTCGCAGCTGTTCCGCGGGGTCCACTACGAGATCATCGGTTACGACGACGCGGGCAACGAGTGGATGGTTCACTCGACGAAGCGCGCGACGGTCGGCGACCGGGTCGGTCTCGGCTTCGATCCGGAGGCGATTCACGTCATGCGCTTCGGCGAGACCGAGGAGGAGTTCGACCGGCGGCTGCTCGCGTACGAGGAGAGCGCCAATGAACGCTAAGCGCAACGTCTACCTGGCGCCGTACCTGGCCTGGATGGCGCTGTTCATCGTCATTCCGATCGCACTCATCGTCTACGATTCCTTCTTCGACATCGACGGCGGCTTCACGTTCGGCAACTATGAGAAGTTTCTGACGCCGATCTACCTCAAGATGACGGTCAGCTCGATCTGGTACGCCTTCCTGATCACGGTGTTCTCGCTGCTGATCGCCTACCCGGCCGCCTACGCGCTGACTAAGATGAAGCACAAGCAGCTGTGGCTGCTGCTGCTCATCCTGCCGAGCTGGGTCAATCTGCTGCTGAAGGTGTACGCCTTCCTCGGCATCTT
The DNA here is from genome assembly GCF_042683485.1 of Cohnella sp. GCM10020058. Taxonomy (NCBI): domain Bacteria; kingdom Bacillati; phylum Bacillota; class Bacilli; order Caryophanales; family Paenibacillaceae; genus Cohnella; species Cohnella sp. GCM10020058. Next base: position 435,018 of record NZ_JBHUJV010000002.1, on the reverse strand, counting down.
CGGCACGTATGGCTTCGTCAACGGCGCGCTCGAGGCGCTGGGGATCGGCCGCCAACAGATCCTGTTCACCGACTTCAGCTTCGTGTTCGTGTCGGTGTACATCTTTATCCCGTTCATGATCCTGCCGGTCTACAATGCGCTCGAGGACCTCAATCCTTCGCTCGTCTTCGCGGCGCGGGATCTCGGGGCGTCCGGCTGGACGACGTTCCGCAAGGTCGTCTTCCCGCTGACACTCGACGGCGTCAAGGCGGGTTGCCAAGCGGTGTTCATTCCCGCGCTGTCGCTGTTCATGATCACGCGGCTCGTCGCGGGCAACCGGGTCATCACGCTTGGCACCGCGATCGAGCAGCACTTTCTGGTCACGCAGGACTGGGGAATGGGCGCGGCCATCGCGGTGTTCCTGATCATCGCCATGGTCGTCATCATGCTGCTGACCGGGACCGGCCAGGCGGGGAGGGTGAGACGATGAGGGCGGCAGGACGCTGGCAGTCGGTCTATCTAATCATCGTGTTCGCGGTTCTGTACGCGCCGATCGCCTACATGATTTTTTACTCGTTCAACAGCGGCGGCACGATGCACGGCTTCGAGGGCTTCACGCTGTCGTATTACGGCGAAGTCTTCCAAGATACGCGCTTGCTCATCATCTTGCTGAATACGGTCGTCGTTGCACTGCTGTCGTCGACCATCTCGACGATGCTCGGCGTGGTCGGCGCGCTCGCGATCATGCGGACGCGGACCCGGCGCTCGCGCAATGCGCTGCTGTCAATGAACAACGTGCTGATCGTCAGCCCCGACGTTATCATCGGTGCGTCGCTGCTCGTCATGTTCACGATGGCCGGCATCCGTCTCGGCTTCACGTCCGTGCTGCTGTCGCATATCGCGTTCAGCGTGCCGATCGTCGTGCTCATGGTGCTGCCCAAGCTGCAGGAGATGAGCCCGACGCTCATCGACGCGGCGCGCGACCTTGGCGCGAGCGGCTGGCAGGTATTGTCGCGGGTTATCGTGCCGTTTATCAAGCCGGGTATTTTCGCCGGTTTTTTCATGGCGCTGACCTACTCGCTCGACGACTTCGCCGTCACCTTTTTCGTCACCGGCAACGGCTTCTCTACGCTGTCCGTCGAGATCTACTCGCGTGCGCGGCAGGGCGTCTCTCTGTCGATCAACGCGCTGTCGGCGCTGATCTTCCTGTTCACGCTGCTCATCGTGCTCGGCTACTACGTGCTGAACCGGCGCAGCGCGAAGCGCCTCGGAACGGGGGTGCCGCGATGAACAGCCTGGTCCGGACCTTCATCGCCGTCCTCGTCATCGCGGGCGGCCTGCTTTTCGCCATCAACAGGCTTAATTCCTCGCAGGGCTACTCGGGCGCGGACACGCTGACCGTGTACAATTGGGGCGATTACATCGATCCCGACCTGCTGGACAAATTCAAGAAAGAGACCGGCATCAAGGTCATCTACCAGACGTTCGACTCGAACGAGGCGATGATGACCAAGATCGAGCAGGGCGGCACGACGTTCGACATCGCCGTCCCGTCCGACTACGCCATCGGCAAGATGCGCGAGGAGAACCTGCTGCTGCCGATCGACCACGCCAGGCTGCCGAACCTTGCGAATATAGACGCACGTTTCCTGAACCAGTCGTTCGATCCTGGCAACGTCTATTCGATCCCTTACTTCTGGGGAACGGTCGGCATTGTCTACAACCCGGAGCTGGTCGGCAACCTGAAGTTCGACAGCTGGGACGATCTGTGGGATCCGTCGCTGCGCAACAACATCCTGCTCGTCGACAGCGCGCGCGAGGTCATCGGAATGGGGCTCAACAGTCTCGGCTATTCGCTTAACGACACCGACGAGACGCATCTGCAGGAGGCGCTCGCCAAGCTCAAGAAGCTGACGCCGAACGTCAAGGCGCTTGTCGGCGACGAGATCAAGATGCTGCTTGCGGGGGAAGAGGCTGCGGTCGGTCTTGTCTGGTCCGGCGACGCCTCGGAGATCATGGACGAGAACGACAAGCTCGACTACGTCATTCCGAAGGACGGCTCGAACCTTTGGTTCGACAACATGGTCATCCCCAAGACGGCCCGCAACCTGGACGGCGCGCTCAAGTTCATGAACTTCATGCTCGATCCGGAAAACGCGGCGCAGAACGCCGAATATGTCGGCTACGCGACCCCGAACGCCAAGGCGATTCCGTTCCTGCCGGCCGAGATCGCGGAGGACAAGCGATTTTATCCGGAGCCCGCGTTGACGGATAAGCTTGAAGTATACGATAATTTGGGCAAGCGGATGCTCGCGCACTACAACGAGCTGTTCCTCGAATTTAAAATGCACAAAAAGTAAACCATTGGGTATAAGAAGCGTAGCGACGCGGAAGGAGCGATGGGGAAAATGAGCCAAACATTCGAAAAAGCGACGTTCGCAGGAGGCTGCTTCTGGTGCATGGTGACGCCGTTCGACGAGCTGCCGGGCATTCACGGGATCGTATCCGGCTATACGGGCGGTCATGTGCCGAATCCGACCTACGAGCAGGTTTGCTCGGAAACGACGGGACATCAGGAAGCCGTGCAAATCACGTTCGATCCGGACCTGTTCCCGTATCGCAAGCTGCTCGGTATCTACTGGCAATCGGTGGACCCGACGGACGGCGGCGGCCAGTTTTTCGACCGCGGGGAGTCGTATCGCCCGGTCATCTTCTACCATAACGAAGAGCAACGGCAAGCCGCCGAGGAGACGAAGGCGGAGCTGGACGCCAGCGGACGCTTCGACAAGCCGATCGCGGTGACGATCGAGCCCGTCTCCGAATTTTACCCGGCCGAAGACTATCATCAGGATTATCATAAGAAAAATCCGCTTCGCTACAAAATGTACCGCAAGGGCTCCGGCCGGGACGCGTACATCAAGCGGCACTGGAACACGGACAAGGATAAGGAAGCGCTGCGCTCGCGGCTCACGCCGCTGCAGTTCGAAGTGACGCAGAACAGCGCGACCGAGCATCCGTTCCGCAACGAGTTCTGGGACAATCACCGCGAAGGGCTGTACGTGGACATCGTATCCGGCGTACCGCTGTTCAGCTCGAAGGACAAGTTCGACTCCGGCTGCGGCTGGCCCAGCTTCACGAAGCCGCTCGAGTCGGGCGGCGTCCGCGAGGAAGAGGATCTCACGCACGGCATGATCCGCACGGAGGTGCGCAGCCGCGAGGCCGATTCGCATCTCGGCCATGTGTTCAACGACGGCCCGCGCGAGCTCGGCGGCCTGCGCTACTGCATCAATTCCGCCGCGCTGCGTTTCATCCCCGTCGAGGACCTGGAGCAAGAGGGTTACGGGCGGTACAAGAGTCAGTTCGGCCTGGCATAACCCACCGCCCACCTTTCAGCGGACCGTTAAGCAGTTCTCAACTGCCTAACGGTTCTTTTATTTAGAAAATCTTTATAAATCCTTCAGCTTTATCACAAGCTTGATGGAAGGGCCTTTTTTTATACTGAAAGGAAAAGCAAACGGACAAAAGGGGGGAACCGGATGAACGCTGCTCAGATCCTGATCGCGGACGACGACCGGGAGATCGCGGACCTGATCGCCATCTACCTGCTGAACGAGGGCTATCGCGTGCTGAAGGCGGCGGACGGCCGCGAAGCGCTGTCGCTGATCCGGTCGGAATCGGTCCAGCTCGTCATTCTCGATGTGATGATGCCCGAGATGGACGGGCTCGAGGTGTGCCGCGCGGTGCGCGCCGACGATGCGGTGCCGATCCTGATGCTCAGCGCCAAGGCCGAGGACATGGACAAGATCATGGGACTCATGACCGGCGCGGACGACTATATGGTCAAGCCGTTCAACCCGCTGGAGCTCGTCGCCCGGATTAAGTCGCTGCTCCGCCGTTCGTACGGCTTGAACGCCAAGCTCAAGTCGAATCGCGAAGAAGACGATATTCAAATCCAATCGCTGCGGATCAACAAAAAGACGCACACCGTCATGGCGGAGGACAAGCATATCAACCTGACCTCGACGGAGTTCGATATTTTGCATTTGCTGGCCAGCCATCCGGGGCAGGTATTCAGTGCCGAAGCGATCTTCGAGGCGGTCTGGAAGGACAAGTACCTGGAGTCCAACAACACGGTCATGGTCCATATCAGCAATCTGAGGGACAAGCTTGAGCACGCGATGGACGGCGCCAAGCCGATCCAGACGGTGTGGGGAGTGGGTTATAAAATTGAACCTTAATCCGCTGCTCGGATTGCGCTTCAAGCTGCTGATCCTGGTCGTGCTCAGTCTCGGGTTCGCGGGCGGCACGGCAGCGGTGCTGTATGTCCTGGCCGTTAGATACGACATTTCGATCCTGAATGCGGCGGTCTGGTGGTTTTACGACCGTTTTGGCAGGTCGATCACGCTCGCGTTCGCGATTCTCGCGCTATTTATCGTCTATTTGTTCGTCTTCAGCCATGGCACCATCCGTTATCTGCTGCGGATCACGCAAGGGGTGGGCGAGATTGCCGAAGGAAAATTCGACAGCCGCATCCCCGTACGGACGGGCGACGAGCTCGGCGTGCTGGCGGACCGGCTCAATCGCATGAGCGAGCAGTTGAAGCGCTCCATCGAAGATGAACGGCGCACGGAACGGGCCAAGACGGAGCTCGTCACGAACGTATCCCATGACCTGCGCACGCCGCTGACCTCGATCGTCGGTTATCTGGGACTGATCGAGCAGGACCGCTACCGCGACGAGGTCGAGCTGCGCCACTACACCGGCATCGCTTACGACAAAGCGCTGCGGCTGCAAGGACTGATCAACGACCTTTTCGAGTATACCCGCACGAGCGGCGGGCTGCCGCTTCGTCTCTCCCGGCTCAACCTGGTCGAGATGCTGGGTCAGCTCGCCGTTCAGTTCCGGCTTCAGTTCGAGCAGGCCGGCGTCGAAGCCGTAACGATGCTTGCGGAGAAAGAGCTGATCGTGTCGGCGGACGGCGACAAGCTGGTGCGCGTGTTCGAAAATCTCATCGACAATGCCATCCGGTACGGCAAGGACGGCCGCAGAATCGAGATCAAGGCGCGGCGAGAAGGAACGGAAGCGGTGGCGGAGATCGTGAACTACGGGGAGCCGCTGCCGCCGTCTGCGATCCCGCTGCTGTTCGACCGCTTCTACCGGCTTGAGCAGTCCCGCTCGCGGCATACCGGCGGTTCGGGCCTCGGACTTGCTATCGCCAAAAACATCGTCGAGCTGCACGTCGGCACGATTGTGGCGACGAGCGGCGAGTCGGGTACGACGTTCCGGGTGCGATTGCCGCTCGCGAGATAGATCGCGCAAACAAAATTGGTTTTAGCTTAATGAGCCGGATCGATGCCGATCCGGCTTCTTTGGCGTTCGCTTATTCTTCCCGAGATGCGATCTGCACCGGTTTATTTTCGGCCGTTTGCTTCTATTCCTTCCCGATATGCGCCGAATTGAACGAATCGACGCAATTTGAAGTATACAGGAACGCAGTAGCGAGCTAGATTTAGGCTGCAACGGTCGTGCAAACTGCATCGCGAAGAGCGTCCCGGACGCGAAGCGCGGAGCAAACGTTGCCGGCCGCTAAGCACGCAGCATCGGTTCAGTTAAAGGAGTGCGCAGAATGAAGAAACTGAAGGTCGGGATCGTCGGCGTGGGAGAAATCGCGCAAATCATTCATTTGCCGATTCTGCAATCGCTGCCGGAGCTCTACGAGATCGTCGCCTTGTGCGACATCTCTCCACGGCTGCTGAACGTAATGGGGGAGAAGTACGGCGTCAAAAACTTATACGCAAACGCTTCGGATATGCTCGATCGGACCGCCATGGATGCCGTATTCGTGCTGAACAACATGGAATACCACGCCGAATGCGCGATTGCGGCGCTGCAAAGGAATATTCATGTATTCGTGGAAAAACCGATGTGCGCGACAGAGGCGGAGGCCCGGGACATTATTCAGGCTCGCGACGCTTCACAAGCGCAGGTGATGGTCGGCTACATGCGCAGATTCGCGCCGGCTTACCTGCGTGCGCTGGAGGAAGTGCGGGCGCTGGGGCCGATCAATTATGCGCGTGTACGCGACATGATCGGGCCCAACGCGTACTTCACCGGCCAGTCGGGCATCTATGTGCACCGGTTCGCCGATCTTCCGGCCGAAGCCGTCCAGGACCGCAAGGAGAGAAACGCAAGACTGATGAAGGAAGCGATCGGCGAAGCCTCCGGCGAAGAATATGCCGCTTACGGTCTGCTGCTGGGCTTGAACAGCCACGATATATCCGCAATGAGGGAGATGCTCGGCATGCCCCTGCGCGTAAAGGCGGCCGCGTCCCGGCAAGGCGGCAGATTCAAAAACGCCATTTTGGAGTACGACGGCTACGATGTCATGTTCGAGACGGGCGTCGACGGGCAGGGACGGTTCGACGCCCATATCGAGGTGTTCGGCGAGCAAAGATCGATTCTTGTTCAATACGATACGCCTTATTTACGGCAATTGCCCACGACGCTCCGGATTCGGGATACGATCGGGGACGCGCTGCAAGAAACGGTCATTCGTCCGACCTATAAGGACGCGTATACATGCGAGCTGGAATATTTCTATGAGGTAGTCGCGAACGGCTTGTCTCCCAAGACGACGCCGGAGGATTATGTTCAGGATCTGGCGATTATCAAAATGATTATGGATGCGGTCAGGCGGGGGGCGTAGAGATGGTGCCGACAGGACGGCCGGAAACGAAAAAAACACTCAGGCGGGTCACGCTGGAAATGAGTTTGAAGCCTTTTACGAGCATGGCGCTGCCTGCGATCGAAGCGGTATGCGAAGAGGCGATCCGGCAATGGCTGCCGTTGATCGACATGGCTGACGGCTGCTCGATGCTGCTGTGGGTGGCCGACGGCAGCGAGATTTTGGAGTGGGACGGCAACGTGGAGCGCGCGATCGAGTGGGGGCGCTATATCGGCTTTGCGAACGAGGATCGGTTCGGGCATATCCAGCCGAACGATCCCCGCATCGCCAAGCTTTACCGTCCCGACGCCTGCGAGATTTCGTACGACAATCTGCGCACGATCGTCGCGGCATTTAAACGAATCGCCCGCGACCGGTTCGGCGTCCCGATGGAAGTGGGCGCCACCTTCGATGCCGGACCCGAATTCGCCTATTCCGACTTTAAGTATACGCGGCATCCGGAGATCAACCGCGCGAAGCTGGGGGACAAGGAGGTCGCGCTGAAGGCTGATTATACGGTCGTCTGCACGTGGTCGGAGCTTTGCGGGGATTCGGTCGCCTATGCGGCCTATCCGGACGGCATTCCCGAGGGCACCCCGTTCGGCGAATTTCTCGGCCGCCAGTGCGCCAGCTTCCTCCCCGCGCTCGGCTTCGATTATATTTGGTTCTCGAACGGCTTCGGCTTCTCCTATTTTCCTTGGACGTACCTGGGAGCGAATTACGACGGCACCTCGATGCCGACGGCGGACTACCGGGAGCTGGCGGACCAGACGCTGTCGTTCTGGGAACATTTCAAAAGAGAATGCCCCGTTTATCGCACGGAAGTGCGCGGCACCAACTTCGGGACGGGAATGGATCTGGCCAAGGATTTCATTCCGCTGCAGGAGATGTACCGCAGAAAATATATTGAGCTGCCGCCTCCGAACTCGCCGTGGGGCGCGCTCAACTTCGACTTCGGCCTGGAGATCGCGTCTTATATGTCCCGCATCGCGGTATTGCCGGGCGAGACGTACCCCTATCGCTTCTATCCGAACGATCCCTGGTTCTGGCAAAATCCCTGGTGGGATCTGTACGACCGGGAGCCGCACGATATTTATTGCCCGCTGTCGGTCGCAAGGATGAATGGCGACGGCGAGCTTGAGAATCCGGGCATTATCGAGCTGCTGACGATCGATACGGAGAAAGGCGAACTGAACGCGGATTGTCCGGCGGAGGTCATCCCGCACCTGCGCAGGGCGATCAAGGACTTTCCCGACCAAGCCGGCATTCTTACCTGGCTGTATCCGTTCGGCGAGTACCACGCCGCCGTTGAACGATCGGCGGAAGCCGCCAAGGCGATCTTCTTCGAGGAATGGTTCGTACGCAACGCGGTGAACGAGGGGCTGCCGCTCAATACGGTGCTCAGCACGGACGACTTCGCAGCGATGCAAGGGGGAGCGCAGGGCAAGCTGCGGGATACGATCCTATGGACGCCGGCCTCCTGGCTGACGGGGGCGAATGCCGCAAGGCTTGCGTCCTTTGTCCGAGAAGGCGGCAGGGCGATTGTATACGGCAGTGCCCTGGATCCGGAGCTGCAGCAGCTGCTGAACCTTCGGCAGGATGAAGGGCTTCAGGGAGAGCTTCAGCTCTCCAGCACGCTGCCGCAGGATCGATTGTCCGAGGCTTCCGCTTCCTCCGCCGTCTTCCTGCACGATCCGCTGATCGGCGGAGGCGCGCTGAGCGAAGTGCTGGACCATGCGGACGATTCCGGCACGAAGGTATGCGCGACGGGCAGCCAAGGCGATCAGGTGCGCGTGTTGGCGCTGACGCGGGAGCTGCCGGCATGGAACGGCGGCAAGATCGGATGGGTTCGCGGTTCCTTGCCGTTCGAATCGGGCGCCGTATCCCATCTGCCGAACCGGCAGCCCGAGCGGTTCAAGGACCTCTCGGTGCTGGCACGCCAGCTGCTTGCCGAGTTCGGGTACGAGCTGCAGCAGGTCAAGCAGGCGGAAGCGGATAAGCCGGCCCTCCTTTTCGTGACGCGCAGCGACAACGGCTTTTGGTTGACGGGCTGCCGTCAGGACACGTCGGTCGCCCTCCGTCTGCGCTTTCCCGAAGGGGTGCCCGCGATCATCGGCCGGACGACGAGGGCGGGCGAAGATGCCGCGCCGTATGCGCCGGACCGCACCTTCCATGACGAATGCCGCGTCTTCGTCAAGCAGCACAAGACGACGTCCGTCTCCTGCCGGGAACTCGCGCCCGGACCGACGCCGAGGAAGGACTCGGAGCGGATGCTCTTCGTCGCCGGACTGCGTGAAGCCGAGGTGACGATCTACCCGCCGCTGGCAAGCCTGCATGCGGGTCGTGTAGAAGTGCGGGGCGAGACTGCGTATCTGGATCTTGCGGACTGCATCCGGGGCGATCGGCTCGTGTTGTCGGATATCAGCGGCGCGATCGAGATCACATGGTAGAGCCGGCAGAAATGATAGAGCCGGCAGAGAAAGGGGAAACAGAGTGAAGCACAAGTTTGCGGTGCAGCTGTACACGCTGCGCAAGGAATGCGAGCTGGACTTTCCGGCCACGCTCCGAACGCTTGGACGGATGGGCTGGGCCGGCGTCGAAACGGCCGGGTTGCACGGCCATCCGGCAGCGGAGATCGCGGAGGTGCTGCGCGAAGCGGGACTGAAAACGGCGGGCATGCATATTTCCGTCGAGCGTCTGCGCGCCGAGCCAAAGAGCGTCAAGGCGGAGGCGAGACAGCTTGGCACCAACCGGTTGATTTGTCCGTCCGTGCCGCATGAGTGGCGCAACGAGCAGGGATATATCCGGCTGCGCGAGGAATTGAACGCGGCGGCGCGCGAGCTGCGGGACGACGGGTTCACGGTCGCTTTTCACAACCACGCCTTCGAATTCGAGACGCGCGTCGGCACGACGGACGCCCTGTCTTATCTGCTCGATCCTGCGTCCGACAACGCCATATTGGCCGAGATTGATGTATACTGGGTGAGCAAAGCCGGAAAAGACCCGGCCGCATTCGTGGCGCCGTATCGCGGCCGCATGCCGACGATGCACCTGAAGGACATGACCGCCGACGAACGCAGAACGTACGCCGAGATCGGAACGGGCGTGATCGACTTCGCGCCCTTGCTTCTATGGGGGGAGCGCAGCGGCGTGGAATGGTATGTCGTCGAGCAGGATATCTGCGAGGGCGACGCGCTGGACAGCGTGCGGATCAGCCTGGACAACCTGCATGCGCTGGCCGACAGGCTGGACGTCTAGACCGTTATATTGGACCAAAGCAAGGGGCTGGCGGATGCCGGTCCTCTTCGGCATTTGGCACGCAAGGCAGCGAAGACCGTCACCCCTGCCTCGAAGAAGGAGAGGAGATTCCCGCATGAAGCGATTCGGGGCCAAGGCTTACTATATTAAAATGCTGCTATGGATCAGCATGGCGATTCTGCTCATCGTCGTCGTGCTGTCCGGCGTCGTCTATATCAACGCCCAGAAGCTGCTCGTCAAAAACGAATACGCCTCCAACCAGAAAATACTTTACCAAGTCAAATACAATATGGAATTCATGGACCAGACGATCGCGAGCCTTTGCCAGTCGCTTTATCTGAACAGCGACGTAGCCGCGGTCATGTACGCCAGACAGGAGAATATGGTCGACGTGGCCAACAGGCTGAACAAGGTGACCAGCTCCGTCACCTCGGCCAATCCGTATATTCATTCGCTCACGATCTATAACCGGAATCTGGATCAGACGTACAATGCGGGCAGGCCGCTGTTTTTTGAAGACCGGCTGCTTGGCGAGCTGTACGATTCGGACCGGCTGCTGCCCAAGATGAAGCCGATTTTCCGCAACATTCAGAAGCTCGTAAACGGCAAGACCGAGCCTGAGTACGTATTCTCCTATATGATGTACGAGACTTCGGCAGACGACCAGAAGCCGGACGGCGTCATCGTGGTCAATGTCCGGTCCGAATGGCTGCTCGACAACATCGGCGAGATCAACATGATCGACAAGCGCAAAGGAGACAACATTTTTATTCTGGACCAGGCCGGCGAGTACCTGGACGACGGCACGGGCGACCGGGAGATCATGACGTGGCTGAAAAGCGATTTTTCGGCCTACCAGGCCGCGCATCCCGAGGCGGATTCGGAAGGTTTTTTTCAGCGCAAGCACGGGGGCAAGCCGTATTTGATCACGTATTCGAACGTCGACGGCGCCGGCATGACGCTGCTCAAGACGCAGCCTGTCCTGGAAGTGTATCGATCGATCGACAGACTCCGGACCAGCATTCTGCTCATTACGCTGATCGCTTTGCTGTTGGCGTTCGTCGTTTCCATCCTGATCTCACGGACCATTTACCGTCCGATCGGCAATCTGGTGAACGCGGTGAAGCAGAACAGGCCGGGCAGAGCGGTGGAGGCAGAGGGCGAGGTCGGCGACGAGATCTCTTATTTGAATACCGTTTATCGGCAGTCGATGGAGGAGCTGAATCTTTTTTACAAGGAAAAAGATCAGTACAAGGATGTCATGAAGCATTATTGGTTGAGCCGGCTGCTTGACGAGCGCTTTTCCATCCCGGAGCCCGAGCTGGCATCGTTGTTCAGAGAGATGCGGATCTCCTTGCCGCCGTCCGGCGCGTATGCGGTCTGCTTAATGAAAATCGACAACTACAAGGAATTCCAGCAGCGCTTCTCCGCCCGGGATAAAGAAACGATCCGGTTCGCCCTGATCAATATCGCCTCCGAGATTGTGGCCGGCAAGTATGCGAACGAGGGCATCGACATGAAAGAAGATCATGTTCTGCTGATCGTGAGCGTACCGGAGGAAAACGCGGCCTGGCAAGACGGGCTCGCGGTGCTGATCGCCGAGGCGCTGGACAATTTCTCCCGTTTTTTCAAGGTAACCTTCACCGCTTCGATCAGCGGCAAGGCCGAGACGCTCAGCGGCTTGCACGCGCAGTACACGCAAGCGATGGACCAGTCGATGTACCGTCTGCAGCTGGGCCATGGCTCCGTCATCACGCAGGAGCGCCTCCGGGGATGCGCCGACAACAAAAAAACGGGCTATTCCAAGGAATTGGAAGATTGGCTCATGGAGACGATCAAATCGGGCAACGTCGCAGCGATGCGGGATGTGCTCTCAAACCTGTTCGAGGAGATGGCGGCGCTCAACTATCACAACGCCCTGATCTCGATTCTTCGCTTGGCGGATGCCGTGATCGAAGGGCTGGACAAAGCAAAGGTCACGGCGGCGCCTTCCCTGCAGAAGGCTTCGATCGGCAGGCATATTCTGGAGAAGGAGACGATGGCCGAGATCGAGCGTATCGTCTGGAGCGGCTTGCAGGATTCGTTCAATAAGGAAACGTCCGAGGAGACTGAAGCGCTCAACTACTTTGTCGTGGACGCGGTGACGGAATACGTCCACCGCAATTATCAGGATCCCTCCCTGAGCCTGTCCTCGATCGCGTCGATGATGAAGATCTCTTCGCGAAGCTTGAGCAAGATCTACAAGGAAGCGACGCAGCTGTCGATCGCGGATCTGATCAATGGCGTGCGCCTGACGAAAGCGGCGGAGCTGCTCATTCAGGAAGACTTGAGCGTCTACGAGATTGTGCAGAAGGTCGGCATTACGAACGAGACGTATTTTTTCAGCCTGTTCAAGAAGAAATACAAGATGACGCCCAAGGAATACGCCCTGCAGCGCAACGCGAACCAGATCAACTAGCGTTGTCCTTGCCGTCGTCTTAGGACCGCGGAGTCATTCGTCGGAGTCCCGCTGAACAAGTCTGCTTGAAAAGCAAGGTACAGTCTCTGAGGAAGCTCAGGGACCGTACCTTTTTTGTGCATGGCATTAAAGCTTGCGAGACCGGCCGATGCCACCGCCTCTTTAAAGGACATCCGACAAGATGTTTATTTTGGGAGGACCAGAAAGGATGAATTTGGGAGGAGGTATGCGGAAAGTTAAATGCGCTTTCGGCTTACCGCGGCTTTATGGAGGGACGGGCTAAAAACCTGCATCTGTACATGTATTTTCTAACGGCTCGCGCCACCCCAAGAAATGCCTGCAAATGTGCAGGTAAATGCAAAGCGCAAGCCATAAATCCGGATGGTGGAAGGAAATAACTGCTTTTTAGCATCTATCCTATACAAATGGGGCGAAATTGGCGAAAAAGGATGTATATTTGCAGGCATTGTGGCGAAAGAGCGACGCCGGCAGCGATACGCACGCTGGTCCGTGGGAACGGCAGTGGGAGGAGCCATCGAATAGGCATTCCCCGCGCGGTTCTAATGCGCCCGCTGCACGTCCGCGCCCCCTTTTTGCACCGCCTCCCTTTTGTTTGCGGCTTCGGGAATACGCATATTGCTCCGATCGAACGCGCATTTGCGGCTTTTTATAGGAAAATACCGTTTTTAAAATATACATTCCCGCCTTCCGCGCCTTAAAGTTGGCTTATCACGACAAGCAATGCGAAAAGGAAGTGCGGTCACATGATCAGGACGATCAAAAGAAACTTCGGATTATCGATGTTGGCGCTGCCGGGATTTCTGCTCATTATTCTTTTTAACTACGTGCCGCTGTACGGCATGCTGCTGCCCTTTAAGAGCTATCGCTACAATCTGGGCATCTGGAACAGTCCCTGGGTCGGCTTCGACAACTTCGGCTTCCTGTTCAACGGGGATGTGCTCTTCCGGGTGCTGAGAAATACGCTCCTCTACAATATGACCTTTATCGTTCTGGGCACCACGCTCTCGGTGACGATCGCGCTGCTGCTGTACGAGCTCAGCCGCCGGTTCGTCAAAGCGTATCAGACCATCCTGTTTATTCCTTACTTTATCTCCTGGGTCGTGGCGGGCTTCGCCTTCCGCTCGCTGTTCGATATGGATTACGGCGTCATCAACCGGCTGCTGGTCACCTTGGGCAAAGAGCCGATCCTCTGGTACAGCGATCCCAAGTACTGGCCTTACATTCTGGTGGCGGCTGCCGTATGGAAGGGACTCGGATATGGTTCGGTCATCTACTACGCAGCGCTGATGGGCATCGATTCGGAGTATTACGACGCGGCCAAGATCGACGGGGCAAGCAAGATCAGGCAGGCGATCTCGATCTCGGTGCCGATGATCAAGCCGATCGTCATCATGATGGTCATCCTGCAAATCGGCAGCATCTGCTACAGCGACTTCGGGCTGTTCTACAACGTGACGCTCAATTCGTCCCTGCTCTACAAGACGACGGATGTCATCGACACGTTCGTCTACCGGTCGTTGATCGACATGGGCGACATCGGGATGGCTTCGGCAGCGGGCTTTTTCCAATCCATCGTCGGCTTCTGCCTCGTGCTCGCGACCAATGCCATCGTCAAAAAAATCAATCCGGAAAATTCTCTTTTCTAAGGAGTGCAGACATGAACGGTTCCGTAACGGCCCTCAAGCGGAGTCAACCGACCGCCGGGAAAATGTTTATTCATCTCGTCTTTATCCTGTTGTGCGTGGCCAGCCTGTTTCCGTTTCTCGTCATTATCGGCACGTCGTTCCAGAGCGAGAACGATATCGTCAAGTTCGGATATTCCATTATCCCGAGAAACTTTACTTTTGACGCCTACCGCGTCATCCTGCACGAACCCAAGGTGCTGTTCCAATCTTATTTCGTCACGATTGCGACGACCGTCATCGGCTCCCTCGTCGGGATGTGGGTCACGACGACTTACGCTTACGCGATATCCCGCAAGGACTACCGTTTCCGGTCGTTTCTCGCCTTCTTCATCTTTTTTACGATGCTCTTCCACGGCGGGATGGTTCCTTCTTACATTCTGATGGTCAAGTGGCTGGGGCTAAAGAACAACATCCTTGCGCTCATCTTGCCCTATCTGATCAGCGGCTGGTTCGTGCTGCTGATGAAAGGCTTCCTCCAGACCATACCGGAGGCGGTCATCGAATCGGCGAAGATCGACGGCGCCGGCGAGCTGCGCATCTTCGCGCAGATCGTCATCCCGATCTCCAAGCCGGCTTTGGCGACACTGGGCTTGTTCTTCGCCCTCCAATATTGGAACGACTGGTGGCTGACGCTCCTTTACGTCGAGCACGACAACTTGATGAAGCTGCAATACTTGCTCATTCGCGTGCTGAAAAACATGGAGTACCTGAATTCGGCGGAAGCCATTCAATACGGACTGGTCAAACCGGGCATGCTCGTGCCCTCCTTAAGCGCCAGAATGGCCATGTGTATTTTGGCGGCAGGTCCGATGCTGCTCGTGTTCCCGCTTTTTCAGAAATATTTCGTGCAGGGCTTGACGGTAGGCTCGGTTAAAGGGTGATAATTACAGCCGTGAGTCTTTTGATCTTACGGCTGCTGATTATAAATGAAAGGCATATACAAGGGAGGCAATCCGAGTGAGTCCGACAAAATTGAAGAAAGCAAAATGGCTTGGAACCAGTACATCCGCCATGCTGGCGGCGGCAATAATCGTAAGCGGTTGCAGTTCGAATAACGAGGCATCCCCCAGCCCGTCCGCAAGCTCAGACGCCAGTCCGAGCGCCAGTCCAAGCGCCAGCCCGAGCGGCAGCGCGCCTGCTTCGCAGCCGGCGGATACCGGAGGCGATACCAAGGACTTCGTCAAGCTCAGCTGGTATATGCCGAAGCCGATCGACAATATGAAGGATCAAGCCGCCGTCGAAGCGGAAGCGAACAAGATCATCAAGGAAAAGCTGAACGCGGAGCTGCATCTCAATCTGATCGACAATGCCGGCTGGGAAGACAAGATGAAGCTGATCTCCGCGGCGGGCGAGCCTTACGACATCGTATTTTCCACGTTTTCCTCCAATCGCATCAGCGACAATGTCCAAAAGGGCGCTTTCCTGCCCCTGGATGAGCTGCTGCAAAAGTACGGCCAAAACATCCTGGCGAAGGTCGACCCTCGCGCGTGGAAAGCGGTGACCTACAAAGGGAAGATCATGGCGATCCCTGCGCAGACGCCCTATGCGCCAGCCGGCGCGCACGTTTTCAAGAAGGATATGGTGGAGAAGTACAAATTCGACTACAAGAGCGTCAAAAGCATCAAGGACCTGGAGCCGTTCCTGGCCGAGATCAAGAAAAACGAGCCGAACATGATCCCGCTCCTGGCTACGGCCAACGGTACCGCGGCGGGCGTCAGCTTGTACGACTATACGACGATCACGCCGGGCATCTCCTATAGCGAGAAGGACGGAAAGATCGTCAAGATTTTGGGCGTGCCCGAGAACAAAGAGAACTACAAGACGATCAACGACTTTTACAAAAAAGGCTATATCGCCAAGGATGCGGCCATCAAGACGGACTATCTGGCCGAAGCCAAGTCGGGCAAGTACGCGGTCATGCGCGATTCGGGCGGCTATACGGAGGACGGCTCGAAGTCGACGGCGACTTACGGCTTCCCGACGGTAGAGACGCTGGCCGGCTATCCGACGATCTCGACCAACTCGATGACTTCCGCCGCGACGGCGATCAGCGCCACCTCGAAAAATCCGGAGCGGGCGATGATGCTGCTCAACGAGATCTGGGGCGACAAGTATTTGCTGAATACGCTGGCCTACGGCGTCGAAGGCAAAAACTATACGGTCAAGTCCGGCACGGTGAAGGATGACAATCCGACGATCGAAGCGACGACCGGCGCGGATCAGACTTGGGCGATCTGGCACAACTGGCTCGGCCCGCTGTGGGATCAATGGGATTCGAACTGGAACTCCACCGCAGCGCTTCAGGAGATGAAGAAAAACAACGACAACGGCAAGGCGTCGGGCATCCTCGGCTTCATCTTCAATCCGGAGCCCGTCAAGACGGAGATCGCGCAGGTGAGCGCCATCCAGAAGGAATCGAATCCGATTCTGACGACCGGCTCGATGCCGGACTTCGAGAGCTACTATGCCGATCTTCAGAAACGATTGGATGCGGCGGGTATGGACAAGATCATGGCCGAAGCGCAAAAGCAGTTCGACGCGTGGAAGGCGGAAAACAGCTAAAAGAAACGGTTCGGCAAGGCGGCCCAGCTTGAGAGCAAGTCGGGCCGCTTTTTATGAATAAGCGTCTGCCTCTAATAACCAAGCAAAGGGGAATCTTCATTTATGCGCGCAATGAAGAACGGCTGGACTGCTTTTTGTGCGATTGCGTTTGTATGCGTTTTCTTTTTGGCGGCCGCGCCGCGCTCCGCCTCGGCCGACAGTTTGCCGGCGGGAGCCGGATATTTGGTGGACGAGGATTTTGCGTTTCTCTCCAACCTGGTGCCGGGCGAGAGCCAGCCGTCCGGCTGGGACGTTCGGGCCGCGGGCGGCGCGCTGACGAGCATCTACAACAACACGTTAAAAATCAGCGATGCCAGTACGAAGCTTCCCGTATCGATGAGCCGTAAGTTCGCGGCCCAGAGCGAAGGGAAGCTGACGATGGAGTTTCGATTCAAGCCCTTCAGCGTCATAGGCGGTTTGCATTGGCAACTGCTCGGCGACAATACGCCCGGCGTCAGCATCGCGACCAGCGCCACCGGGAGCAATCTCGTGCTGGAAACGTCGGGAGGCGCCACGGTGACCTTGCAGGCGTATTCGGCCAATGTCGAATATGGCGTCAAGGTCATTGCGGATCTGTCCGCGCAAAAGGTCGATGTGTACGTCAACGGCATCCTGCGGGCGAGCGCCCAAAATTTCGCCAACCCGGTGTCCGCGCTGAACCGTTTCCAGCTGACGACGGGCGTCGCTTCTACGGGCGACTTTTACTTTACGCCGCTTCATATCTATAAAGACTATGCGGTCAACGAAAGGCTGCTGTCGGTCATGCCGGCTTCGGGTAATCTGCCCCAGGATTGGACGGCTGTCCTTAACGGAGGCTCGATCAAGGTCGCCGAGATGCTCAGCGCCCCGAAGCCGGACGTCAACAGCCTGAAGATCGACGCGTCCGCCTCGACCGGCAGCATGTCGCTGGCGAAGAGCTTCGCCGCGATCTCGGGCAATCTGACCGCGGAATACAAGATTTTCATCCCGGTGAAGACCGACGGACTCGCAGCCGAATTGAGAAGCGGCAGTACGACGGCCCTCAAGCTGTTCACCGCAGGCGGGAAGCTTGTTTACGAAGACACGACCGGACAGCCCGTGAAGTTTTACGACGATTACAAGGCAAACTTGTGGTACCGCCTTAAAGTGGTCTTGAAGCCGGCCACGCACAAGGCCGACCTCTACGTCAACGGCAAGCTGCAGAAAGCGGACGTCGATATCGCTTCCGGCATCGCTTCCGTCGACGGTATCCGGTTCTCCACCTCCGCCGCGAACAAGGGCCTGATGTGGCTCGACGATATCCTTGTGTATGCGAATACAACGGAGCCGACGGACTATGTGCCCGCGCCTGCCGCCGTCAGTACCGGCGATCAGCTCGTCGGCGTACAGAGCTGCCCGATGTGGCGGGAGGGGCATCATCTGGGCTGGGACGTGATCAATCCGTTCCCGGACCGGACGCCTTACCTGGGCTTCTACGACGAAGGCAATCCGGAGACGGCCGATTGGGAGATCAAGTGGATGCTCGAGCACGGCATCGACTTCCAGATGTCCTGCTGGTTCAGGCCGATCGGGGGAGAAGGCGCGCCGATCAAGGATTCCTACCTGTCCGATGCGCTCGACGACGGCTACTTCAATGCCAAGTACAGCAATCTGGCCCATTTTGCCATCATGTGGGAGAACCTGAACTCGGCGGCGAAGGACATCGCCGATTTCCGCGACAATCTGGTCCCCTACTGGATTGAATATTATTTCAAGGACCCCCGGTACCTTAAGGTTGACGGCAAGCCGGTGTTCACCATCTACAACTACGATCAATTCGTCAAGCTGGCAGGCGGCACCAAAGAGCTCGCAAAGGATTTGATGGATGATCTGCGAGACGCGGCACGCGATGCCGGCGTCGGCGAGCTAACCATTCTGAACGTGTATAACGGCACGAGCGCCCAGGATCTGCAGAACCGGAAGGCCGCGGGCTTCGACGGTGTCTACGCCTATTCGTGGGGCTCCTTCGGCGGGCATCCCGATTTTCAGAAGCTCAAGCTGACGCAAGAAAACAACGCCGGGGTGCTGGACGTCATTCCAGGCCTCAGCATGGGCAGGGACGATACCGCCTGGGGGCTGAGCGCGGGATATTATGCGACCCCGGCCGAATTCAAGTCGCTGGCGCAGTGGACGAAGGACACCTATATTCCGTCGCTGTCGGCGGGCAATCTGGGCAAGAAGCTCGTCATGCTGGACAACTGGAACGAATTCGGGGAAGGCCATTTCATCATGCCGGCAGGGCTCGCGGGCTTCGGCTACGTGGATGCGATCCGCGATGTGTTCGCGGGCGTCAGTACCCATACGGATGCCGTGCCGACCGCAACCCAGAAGGCGCGAATCAACGTCCTGTATCCGGAAGGACGCGTCGTGCAGAACCGTACCTTGACGCCTCCGGCGATATCGAGCAATTCGGTCGCCTCGTGGGAATTCAACACGCCGGGCGACAGCGAGGGCTGGAGCGTGCTGAAGCAGATCGACGCGGTGAGCGTCGCGGGCGGCACCTTCACCGGCACCACCAACAACACCGACCCGGGCATCATCTCGGCGGACCATCTGGGGATTAAGGCGGAGGACGCGCCTTACCTCAAGATCCGGATGAAAAACAGCGCGAACGATATCGACGGCAGAGTATTTTTCACGACCGAGCTGGACGGGGACTGGAACGAGACGAAGGCGATGGGCTTCTACGTAATCCCGCAAGACGACGGGTACACGGATTATTACGTGGAAATGTGGCGGAACAAGAGCTGGACCGGCAATATCCGACAGATCCGGATCGATCCGATCTCGGCGATCGGCACGATCAGCATCGACTATATCCGGGCGGTCGCCGACGATTCTACGGACATCAAGCTGTACATCGACGGCAAACGGAAAAACTTCAGCCAGCCGGCGCTCGTGCAGGACGGCGTCGTCATGGTGCCGATCAAGGACATCTGGCTGCAGCTCGGCGTCCGGTCCGAGTGGGACGCGGCCAATCAGAAGTTCATCGCAGTCAAGGGCGGCAGCGTCTACGAATTAACGGTCGGCAGTACGACGGCGCTCAAGGACAATCAGTCCATCACGCTCGAACACGCGCCGACGAAATTGGCTAACGGGACGGTGCTCGCGCCGCTCTCGTACCTCAAGCAAGCCTTCGGAGCGACCTTGAAGTGGGACGCGGCCGCGCAGAAAATCCAGATCTATCCGGCAGGTGCCGTCTGGGACTTTGAATTCGGAGACGGCTGGACGGCGAACGGACGCATCGCCGGCGGGCAGGCGCTGGGCGGCCGATTCAGCGGCACCTCCCTGGGCGCATCCGGCGGGGCGGAACCTGCGGTCGAATCGCCGGATCAGTTGGGGCTGGACGCTTCCACGATCAAGCGGGTTCGCGTGCAGCTCGGCAACCAGACGACGGGCTCGCAAGCGAAGCTTTATTATACGACGGACGCCGATCCCGTATGGAATGCGGCCAAGTCGTTCTCGACCTATATCCTGCCAAGCGATTCGACGCTCCGCGAGTACGTATTCGATACGAGTTCCGCGGCTGCCTGGACAGGGACGATCAAGCAAATTCGGGTGGTGCCAACGCTTGCGGCCGGCAGCTTCAGCATCGATGCCGTGCAGCTGGATACGGCAACCTCGCTGCCGATGCTGGGCGCCAACCTTGTGACGGATCCAGGCATGGAAGGAAGCACGATTCAGGCGCGCGTGCAGAACGGCGCGCTGGGATTGGACGTCACGCAGTATCACAGCGGCCATCAGTCGCTCAAGGTCGTCAAGGACAGCCGTTACGGCAGCGCTTCCTTTCCGATCACCGTCACGCAAGGCCAGGAATACCATTATTCGGTCTGGGCGAAGCTCGCGAAGGCGCCGACGCTCACCGAGCCGCTGCGGCTTTGCTTGCAGTATACGGTTGACGGCAATGTCAAACAGATGATCATTTACACCAGTGCCGGGCTCTCCGCCGATCAATGGACGCAGCTGCAGGGCAACTACACGATCGCGGAGACCAGTCCCATTTCCAATGTGCTGCTTTACTTTTACACGGAGATCGACGGCACCAACCACGACTACTATCTCGACGATGTCGAAGCGAGGCTTGTGACGTATTCGCCCAGTCCGGCGTGGACTTATGCGACGGGACTGAGCATCGACCCGACGACTGCGATGAACATGGGCGAGACGAAGACACTCGTCCCGACGTTCCAGCCCTCGAGCAGCGTCAATAACCAAGCGCTGATCTGGAACTCCGACAATCCGGACGTAGCCGTCGTGGACATCGGCGGCACGGTGTTCGCGAAGAAAGCGGGCATTGCGCATATTACGGCAACGGCCATCGACGGCGGATTCACGGCGACGACGACCGTGACGGTGGCGCTCGGTTCCGGGCAGCCCGCCGGCGCGGTGCTGGGAAGCAATCTCATTCTCAACCCCGACATGGAGGGCGCCGCGATTCCTTCGGCTTATTACGGCTCCAGCGCCGGCGTAGCTCTGACAACGGCAGAGAAACGCCTGGGGGCGCAATCTCTGCAGGTGACGAAGCTGAACGACAACAGATTCGCGTCGTTCTTCATGCCCACATCGATCGAACAGGGGAAGACGTATTATTATTCGGCCTGGGCCAAACTGGCTGCAGCGCCCGCGCAGCCTGCGCTGTTCCGGATCTGCCTGCAATACAAGGTGGATGGCGTCGGGAAGCAGATATATATATTCACCAGCGCGCCGCTGCTCAGGGGGGGCTGGACGCAGGCATCGGGCTTTTGGAAGATCGATGAGCCGGGGACGGTCAGCGATGTCCGGGTATACCTGTATACGGAACAAAGCGGTCCGGTGCAAACCTTCTACGTGGACGATATCGAGGTTCGTCCGGTCATAGCAGACATTACCCCGCCGGTCACGACGGCCGCGCTGAATCCGTCTGTGCCCGATGGTCCTGGCGGCGCGTATAACGGCCCGGTTACGCTGACACTTGCGGCATCGGACAGCGTGTCCAGCGTCGCGCAAACCGTATACAGCGTCGATAACGGGACGACCTGGATGCCTTACACGGCGCCGCTGACGTTCGGCAAACAGGGCTCGTATACGGTACTTTACAAGTCGACCGACCTGGCGGGTAACGCCGAGACGCAGCAAAGCGTAAGCTTCAGCCTGGCCGCCACGGTGACCACGGTCTCCCTGCAGGATAGCGTGGGACAGCCGCTCGCCGGCGGCACGGTCAAATATTACGACGGCAGCTGGAAGGACATGGGGACGACGGACGCCTCGGGGCGGGTGACGAAGTCGCTGCCGGAGCGGAGCTATATTTTCTCCGTGACTTATCTGGGCACGACCAAGCAGCTGACGCAAAATACGTCGACGGGTCCCGCATCCGTCGTCTTCCAGACGGTAAAGGCGAAGGTTCAGTTGAAAGACAGCCAGAATAATCCGCTGAACGGCGCCGACGCGAAGGTGTATGCGGGAGGCAGCTGGCAGACGATCGGTACGACTGCAGGCGGCGAAGCGACGAAGGAGCTGCTGCCGGGCACGTATACGTTCGGCATTACTTATGACGGCGTGTACAAGGAAAAGAGCCAGAACGTCGGCGACGATCCGGCCGTGGTATTCCAGACGGCGAGCGTTCTTATCCAACTGAAGGATGCCGGCGGCAACCCGGTGAACGGCGGCACGGCCAAGGTGTATGCGGGCGGCAGCTGGCGGACGATCGGCAGCACGGCGGGCGGCCAGATCCGCGTGGAACTGCTGCCCGGCTCCTACACTTTCGGCATGACGTACGGAACGGCGCTCGCGAACATCGCGAAGGATATCGGAGCGGATCCGACCGTCGTGTTCCAACTGCCTTAATCGTATAAGAACGCAAGAGGATGCTCCCGCCGGACCATGACTTTACGCGTCGGTCCGCGTCGGCGAGCATCTTTCTTTTGAAGATTCCATTCAAATGAATATTGAAATTAGATACCGGAGGCAGGTTGCGAATGATCAGTACATTGATGCTTACAGGCGCTTGGAAATTGGAAGGCGAAGGCATAGACGCGTCGGGAAAGGAAGCGAAAATCGAGATCGGCGCGCAGGTCCCCGGTCATGTGCACCAGGATCTGCTCGCGGCGGGTCTGATCGCGGATCCGGGTTACCGCAAGCAGGCGGACGATTGCCAGTGGGTGGAGCATTGGCGGTGGACGTACCGCCGGACGTTCGAGTTCGAGCGATTGGAGCCGGGACGTCCGCTGCTGGAATTCGAAGGGCTGGATACGTACGCGGAAATCGAGTTGAACGGCATCCGGCTTGCCCGGACCGACAACATGTTCGTTCGCTACCGCTTCGACGTGTCGGGGCTGCTGCGGGAAGGGACGAACGAGCTGACCGTCCGGTTCCGCACGGTCGCGGAGGGACTCGCCGGCAAGTCGTACGCCGGTCTCGGCGCAGCCTTCACGAGCGAGCGGCTGTTCGTCAGGCGCATGCAGTGCACGTTCGGCTGGGACTGGGTGGGGCGCCTCGTCAGCTACGGCATATGGCGGCCTGTCCGTCTCGTATTCGAAGACGTGGCGGCGATCGAAGATCTCTTTGTTTACACGAAGGCTTTGGACGCGCGCGGTGCTTCCCTGGCCGTCGCGGTCGAGACGACCGGCCGTACCGAAGAGCCGCTGCGGCTATCGCTTGCCATAGAGAGTCCGTCCGGCGGAATCGTCTGGCAGGCCGAGCGGCGGCTGAACGGCGGCAAGCTGGAGCTGACAGCCGATTTGACGGAGCCGGAGCTGTGGTGGCCTGCGGGATATGGCGGCCAGCCGCTGTATACGCTCGTCGCGAAGCTGTACGGCAAGTCGGGACTGCTTGACGAGCGTTCGCGCGCGTTCGGGATCCGGACGGTGCGCATCGAGCAGCTCGAAGACCGGGCGGGAAGCGCAGAAGAGCGGATGACCGCGAAGATTCGCTTGGAAGGAACGACAGGGGATACGGTTGCCGACAATCCGGACGGGATGGTGTGGGAGGCGAACGGCGAGCGGCCGGGCAGCGGCTTCCGGCTGCTGGTCAACGGCGTTCCCGTCTTTTGCAAAGGGGCCAACTGGGTGCCGTGCGATCCCTTCCCGTCGCGCATTCCGGACTCGCGCTACGAGCACCTGCTCCGGCTCGCCAGAGATGCCGGAATGACGATGCTCCGCT
Source organism: Cohnella sp. GCM10020058 (assembly GCF_042683485.1). NCBI lineage: Bacteria > Bacillati > Bacillota > Bacilli > Caryophanales > Paenibacillaceae > Cohnella > Cohnella sp. GCM10020058. Next base: position 411,137 of record NZ_JBHUJV010000002.1, on the reverse strand, counting down.
GCTGGGGCGGCGGCATCTACGAGCCGGAGCCGTTCTGGGATTGGTGCGACCGGCTCGGCATCGTCGTCGTTCAGGACTTCATGATGGCATGCGGAACCTATCCCGAGTCGGATCGGGATTGGACGGCATCGCTGACCGCCGAGGTCGAGGGCGCGATTCGCGCGCTGCGGAATCACCCCAGTCTCGTCTGGTGGAACGGGGACAACGAAAACGGGATGTTCGCAGGCGAGGAGGACCCGGATTATCCGGGACGGGGCATCGCCGAGCGGATCACGGGCCGGCTGTGCGCGGCGCTGGATCCCTCCCGGCCTTTTCAGCCCACGAGTCCATACGGCGGCAGCACCAACAATTCGTTTACGATCGGCACCGCGCACTATACGGCGGCGTTGTTCGAGATGTTCGACGTTTTCCGCAACACGAATTTACGCGATTACCGGTCCTACTTTGCAGGCCTGCTGAGTCGGTTCTGTCCGGAATTTCCGCTGTTCGGCACGCCGGAGATTCATACCCTGCGGCGAATGATGAACGACGAGGATCTGGCCGATCCGACTTATGACATGATCGAATACCACACGAAGAACCACCCGGGGTTGAAGGACTTCTCGCTTTTCCGGGCGCTGCGGACGCTGGCCGACAAGCTCGCGCCGACCGCCTCGTCGACAGTCGAGCATATCCGGCACATGTCGTTCGTCCAACGTGAGCTTACCCGTCTGACCGTGGAGGCGTACAGGCGCAACCGGCATTATACGGGCGGTCTCCTGTTCTGGATGTACAACGATTGCTGGCCGGCGAGCGGCTGGAGCCTGGTCGATTATTACGGATACCCGAAGGGCGGGTATTACGGATTCCAAAAGGCGGGGCGGCCGGTGATCGCATCGATTGAAAAAAACGCGGAGACCGGGACGTACGAATGCTGGGTGTGCAGCGACAAGCCCGAGGAGATCCGGGGAACGGGGACGCTGCGCGTGCTGAAGCTTGACGGCTCGGCCGAAGACGCCGAGGTCTGGTCCGGGACGTTCGACTTCGCGACCGGGGCGGGCGCTTCGGCTGTAGCGGCGGGGATACCGGCGGCGGAGCTGGATACGCTGCTAGATCATCGCCACGTGCTGGTCATGGATATCGCCGGCGGCTTCGACAGCGATCGCTGCATCTATTTCGCCGGACTTCCGGCGGAGATGAAGCTCGCGCCTTCCGGATTGCGGATCGCGTCCCGTACTGGCGGGCCTGGAGCCGGCAGCGTGACCGTCACGGCGGACCGCTACGCCAAAGCCGTTCTCCTGCACGGCGCGTTCGTGTTTTCGGACAATTACTTCGATCTGCTGCCGGGAGAGCGTAAAACGATCGAATACCGCAGCTTGGATGCGATGACGGGTACCGAAGCTGAGGGCGAGCCGGCAATGGGTTCGGGAATCGAATCGGGAATTGACACGAGAAACGACCCGAGACACGGTCCCGGAAGCGATTCAAGAAACGAGCCGGCAATCGAGCTGCTTGGCTGGAACTGACCGGTCTTATTGATTAATCAGAAAAGTTTGCCCCGCTAGGCTAGGAAATGGGTTGGCGAACAAACCGTTCGAAACTGCTCTCTGATGAGCTATCGATAGGAGCCTTGGCCGGGAACACCGGACATTCTTCAAACCCCAAAGGACCGTCAGGAGGATCTATGATCTTCCCTGATGGTTTTTTTGCGCGTTCCACGCCAGACGACGGGCTGACTCGCCTTTAGGGCGGGCAGGCGAACCACGGCGGCAGCCATTGCGATGGAGAACAAGCAAACAGCGGCGAAGTGAATGAGGCTATTGCCGATCAGCCACGGCTGCAGCCCCGCCGCTTTGGCCGCGCCGCGCACGAGCACGATGGCGAGGGGATGCAGGACGTAGATCCACGCACGGGCCTCCCGTAGCCCGCGCTTCGCCGGACCCTTGTAGGGGAGCGCCAACAGGAACAGGAAGTAAGCGGCCGGTACCGCGAACACATACATGCTGTCATGCCGCGGAATCAAACCGTCGTGCAGCCAGGATGCCTCAGCAAGCATGGCGGACAAGGAGATTGCAAATAAAACTGCGTTCACGACCGGACGGCTCGCCGTTTGCGGGCGCCTGGCGACGAGCGCGCCGAGCGCCAGGTAGATCGGCGCGAAAAACAGCCCGTTGCGCGTATAGTCGAACGCGTGGAACATTCCTTTATACCATCCTGTCAGGACGTCGCTGTTCGTTATGAAGCCATAGTAGCTGTCGCCGAGCAGTCCGACGGCAAACAGCGCGAAGGCGATGGCCATGACAGAAGCCGTGTTCAGGACGCGGTACAGCCCATGCAGAATCGAGATGCCGATCATCAGCGCCGGCAAGTACCAGAGGTGATAGAACGTGCCGTCGAAAGCCAGATCCCGCAGCAGGGAAAGCGCGCCGGGCGAGGAGGTGAAGTAGCCGTTGTACAGGTTGAGCGGCAGGTACAGCAGGATGGCGATGGCGTACAGCTTCGCGATGCTGCCGATATAGCGGCCAAGGCGGCGCCGGTCGGCGAGCGGGTCGCCCGTGAGCTTGCGGAAGTAGAAAAAGCCGGAGGTCATGAAGAAGATCGGAACGGCAATTCGGGTGAGGGCGTTGTCGGCCAAAAAGTCGGCTTTAGGGCCGAATAGGGCAAGCGGTCCCGTATGATTGGCGACAACGAGCAAGGCGGCGATAAGCTTCAGCCAGGACAAGCCGCGGTAATCTGTTTTGGCCGAATAAGCTGAGTTAGCTGAATCCGCTGATCCGGTCGATCCGGTCGATCCGGCCGATTTAGTTGATCTAGCCGTCAAAGGACCGCCGCCTTTTGCCGCTGAAAGCCGTCACGATCATGCCGCCGACGTTGTCGCCCGACAGGCGGTAATAATCGCAATCCGGAATCGGCACCTCGACAGCGCTGCCGCCGCCGACAGGAACGTAATAGATCTCGATACGCCGGCGCCCGTCTTCGATGACAAGCCGTTCGCCTTCGAACGAAGAGCGGCGAAGCCGTTCCACATATTGCTCCAGGCACAGATCCTCCCGCTCCATGATCTCGGCATGCGGCTCTCCGACATAGCGGAAATGCCACGGCTCGCAGGCGATGCCGGTGACGTCTTCCTTGCCCGCGCGGTAGCGCTGGATGAAGCCATACTGCGCGGCGAGTCGCTTGAAGGCAAGGCAGACGCCGCTGTCGGGGAAGTCCGGCGCGATGAAGTCGAGCTCGCCGTCGCCCGCCAAGCCGACGTCCACGGCGAGTCCGGTCTGGTGCTCGCTGCAGCCGGGCCAGGCGACATAAGCGGCCGTGTACTGCGGGCCGTTATCCCGAAGCGAGGATTCGTAAATCTCCGTTTGCTCGGCCGACGTCCGGTACCCGCTGACCGCCACGATGTCCGCCGCGCCGCGGCAGGCCGCCAGCAGCTCGTTCAGACGAGCGAGCGCCTTCTGTTCCAATTGAATCCCCGGCGCGAGCGCACGTATCGCGGGATATGGATGAAGATCCGACAGCTTGTCCGCTGTAATCTGTTCGCGTACCGGATGCTTGCGGTTAACAAGGAGGAGATGTCCTTCAAAGACGGCCGTGGCGTCCACGCTAATCATACGATGATCCTGATCTTTCGACTCGTTCAGATGACGGTCGGCTCCCGCCGCTGCGGTTGACCATATGCGTTGTTCCATGAATGAGGAGCCTCCTTCGCGCTTGCGTATATTTTGGCGACGCGCGCCGTCAGTGCGGTCGTGATCTCTTGCGCAGGACCGTCGATATGGGCCGCCAGCTCGGCGAACGAGATGCGCTCGTTCCCCTGGCGCCCGATCAGTGTCACCCGGTCGCCCGGCGCACAGGGCCCGGGCAGCCGAAGCATCAGCTGATCCATGGAGATCTTGCCTACGATCTCGGCGCGCTGTCCGCGGACCAAAGCCGGGGCGCCTCGCATCCGCTGCGACCAGCCGTCCGCGTAGCCGATCGGGACCGTTCCGATCCATTCATCTGCGTCGGCGCGGTAGGCGTTGTCGTAGCCGATATGTTCGCCCCGGCGGACGCGCTTGACCTGCATGAGCGAGCTGTGCAGGCTGAGCGCGGGCGCCAGATCGACGGGCGGCGCGAGCCGCGCCGGATAAAAGCCGTACATCGCGGCGCCGATCCGTACCATGTCGAGCGCCAGGCCCGGGAAGCGAAGCGCCGCGGCGCTGCCCGCACAGTGGTAGTGACGGACGGCGATGCCGCTCGCTTTGCTCCGCTCCATCAGCGCCGCGAATCGGCGGGCTTGCCGCTCGAGGTAGGCCGTATCCGCCTGCCCAGCCGTTGCGAAGTGCGTATAGAAGCCGTCGACGTCGATATCCGGAGCAGCGAGCCACGGAACGAGCGCATCCCATTCCGCCTCCGTCCGGAAGCCGATCCGGCCAAGCCCGGTGTCCGCCTTGACGTGGACGCGCAGCTTGCGGCCGGCCAACGAGGGCGTATGCCTTCGCAGCTCCCGGAACCACTCCGCGCCCGTAACCGTGAGCATGAGATCCTGCGCCAGCGCCAGCTCGACCTGTTCCGGTCGGATCGGCGTCAGGATCAGGATCGGGAGCTTCACGCCTCCGGCTCGCAGCCGCAGCCCTTCCTCGAGAAAGGCCACCCCCAAATAATCCGCTCCCGCCTGTCTGGCGGCATCGACGGCCTCATAGTCGCCGTGGCCGTAGCCGTTCGCCTTGACGACGGCCATCAGCTTGGTCCCCGCGGGGAGCGTGCTGCGAATGGCGCGCAGGTTGTCCGCGATGCGGCCCGGATCGATTTCCGCCCAGGTCTCCCTCAGCATGTGGTTTGCCTCTCGTATCGGAGCGCCTGTCTGGCCTCATGACGGACGAAAGCATAGTCGATCAGCCGTTCAATCAGCCGGGCATACGTCGTACCGTCCGTCCGCTCCCACATGACCGGATACATGCTGGCGGACGTAAAGCCGGGCAGCGCGTTAATTTCGTTCAGATACAGCAGCCCGTCGCGATCCAGGAAAAAGTCCACGCGTGCAAGTCCTTCGCAGCCATGGGCCCGGTAAGCCTGCAGCGCCAGTGACCGGACTTGTCCGGTCAGCGCTTCGCTCAGCTCTGCCGGAATCGACATGCGCAGCCGCGGGTCCGAATATTTGGACGCGAAGTCGAAAAAGCGATGCTCGTGGATGAACTCGCCCGGCAGCGAAGCGATCGGTTCTTCGTTTCCCATGACCGCCACCTGAATCTCCCGCCCGGTCAGCTCGCGTTCGACGACCAGCTTGGCGTCGTATTGCAGAGCCTCTGCGATGCCGGCGAGCAGCTCGCTCCGATTTTCGCAGCGACTGATGCCGATGCTCGAGCCGAGCGAGGAAGGCTTGACGTAGCAGGGATAGCCGATCCCGTCTTCCAGCAGGGCCAGGCATCGGGGCTCGTCCGCCAGCCATTGCCCGCGTAAAATGACCTGATGCTCGACCTGACGGATGCCGGCCTGCGCGAGCACCTGCTTCGACATGGCCTTGTCTAGCGTGAGCGCCGCGGACAGCACGCCGTTGCCGACGTACGGGACGTTCAGCATTTCCAGCAGCCCTTGCAGCGTTCCGTCCTCGCCATAGGAGCCGTGGATCAGAGGCAGAACGACTTTTTTGCCGGGCAGTGCCAGCTTGCGGAGCAGAACATCGCCGATGGAAGCGGCCACGTTGTCATGCGCCGGCTCTGCAACGAGACGTTGCGCGTCGGTCCCGGAGCGTTCAAGCGATTCGGGCGCGCACCAACGACCATCCCGGGCGATGTAAATCGGGAACAGCTCGAACTTGGATTCGTCGACGGCACTGAGGACGGTGCGGGCCGTTTTGAGCGATATTTCGTGTTCGACGGACTTACCGCCATACACGACGTACAATTTGGTTTTCATCAGATGACCTCCGGTTCGCGTTTCGCGTCGATATCTACAAGATAACCGCCAACTTTTAAAAAGGATGAAACGAAAGTTTAAGGATTGCTTAAGATTGCTTGAATGAAAAACATAGCGATAAAGGTAACGCTTTCACGGCATATGCAGGAGCGATGGAGATGTGGCAACGGACCGCGGCCAGAAATAGCATCGATGGGAAGCGCATGTGGAAGAGCGTCGGCTTCAGGGTATCGTCATCGTTTTTTATGTGCGGTACTGAAGGTGTTGGCGGCGGACTGGATTTCTTACGCCATGTCCAGCAATATGATGGAGGCGTCGATCAAAAAGTCGGCGTCCCAGACGATCGGCGAGACGGCGGACAAGCCGCAGCCTGGTCGAGCTGTCCGAGCGGCTGGAGACGCGCTCCGGATCGCTCTCGGCGTCGCTCGGAAGGTTCAAGTTTTAAGCGGTTCGGCAGCGTTGGATTCGCAGCGTGCGCGCGCTGTATAATAAGGATGTTGGCGCAGCTTGACGCGTTCAGGCTTCGCCCTTAATCCAATCGCTATCGGAGGTTTGCCGCTCCATGAACAATTTTGAATTGTACAACCCCACGAAGCTGGTGTTCGGCAAGGATACGGTCTCGAAGCTGGGATCGCTGGTCGAACCTTACGGGAAAAAGATCCTGCTCGTTTACGGCGGCGGCAGCATCAAGAAGTCGGGGCTCTACGACCGCGTGCTGGCCGAGCTTGCGACGATCGGCGCGACGGTGCATGAGCTGCCGGGCGTCGAGCCCAATCCGCGCCTGTCCACGGTACATAAAGGCGTCGACATCGTTCGTGCAGAGGGAATCGAGTTCATCCTGGCCGTCGGCGGCGGCAGCGTCATCGATGCGGCCAAGGCGGTGGCGGCGGGCGCGAAGTACGCGGGCGATCCGTGGGACTTCACGATCGGCAAAGCCCGGATCGAGGACGCGGTGCCGCTCGGCACGGTACTGACGCTGGCGGCGACCGGTTCCGAGATGAACGGCAACGCCGTCATCTCCAACTGGGAGACCAAGCAGAAGCGCGGACTGGGGAGCAAGCTGGTCTATCCCCGCTTTTCCATCCTGGACCCGCAGTTGACCTACTCGGTGCCGCGCGACCAGACGGTGAATGGGATCGTCGATATTATATCGCACGTATTCGAGCAGTACTTCACGCTGACGGAAGGCGTGCCGCTTCAATCGCGCTTCGCGGAGTCCGTGCTGCTGACGGTCATCGAAAACGGAGAGAAGGCGCTCGCGAACGGCGAAGACTACGAGGCGCGGGCCAACCTGCTCCTGGCAGGCACGTACGCGCTGAACGGCACGCTGCCGAACGGCGTCGTCACCGACTGGGCGACCCACGGCATCGAGCACGAGGTCAGCGCCATCTACGACATCGCGCACGGTGCGGGTCTCGCGATCATTTTCCCGAATTGGATGAAGTACGTTTATGCGGCCAAGCCCGAGCGGTTCGCCCAATTCGCCGAGCGGGTATGGGGCATCGATCCCGCTGGCAAATCCGCCGAGGAGCTCGCGCTCGCCGGCATCCAGGCAACCCGCGACTACTTCACGCGCATCGGCGCTCCGGCTACGCTCGGCGAGCTCGGTATCGGCGCCGAACAGCTCGACCGCATGGCGGACGAAGCCGTACAGTTCGGACCGATCGGCTCCTTCAAGAAGCTCGAGAAGGCGGACGTAAAGCGAATTCTCGAGATGAGTCTGTAGGGGGCTGCGGCATGGCGTTGAAGTGGGACGGACATACGCATACGAAATTTTGTTATCATGGCAGCTCTGCGGAATCGGAAGCCTACCTGGACCGCGCGATCGATCTGGGCTTCGCCAGATATACGCTGAGCGAGCATCCGCCGCTGCCGGACCGGTACGTGGACGATCCGAAGCTGATGGCGGAGCTCGCGATGCCCGAGCGCGAGCTGCCTGAATACATGGCTTACGCCGCGGCTGTCAAGGCGCGTTACGCCGATCGCATCGAGGTTGCCGTCGGTCTCGAGATGGACTACCTGCCCGGCATGACGGATTATTCCGACCGGCTGCTCGCGCCTTGGCTTGGCGAGCTGGAGGATATCGTCGTGTCCGTGCACTACTTGCCGGGCAAGGGCGGCATGCGCTGCATCGACTTTACGCCCGAAGATTTCGCCGACGCGTTCCTGGATCATTACGGTTCGATGGACGCCGTCGTGGAAGCCTATTACGATGCGGTGGAGGGCGCGATCGTCTGGGCGTCGACGCTGCCCAAGTCGATCCGCAGGCGCATCGGGCACGTCAACCTGATCCGCAAGTTTCGGCGCGAGCTGCCGCCGATGGACGAGGAGCGGGCGCGAGTGCGGCTTGAGGCGCTGCTGCCGAAGCTCAAGGCGGCCGGTCTCGGCCTGGACGTGAACGTGGCGGGGTTCCGCAAGCCGACCTGCGGCGAAGCCTATGTGCCCGAGTGGCTCATCGCGCGCTGCATTGCCGAAGGCATCGAGCTGGTTTACGGCTCGGATACGCACAAGCCGGCCGAAGTCGGCGCGGACTGGGATTGGTTCGAACGGGCCGTCGCCGCTGGAGGCGGACGCTGAGCAAGCCGAGAAATAGAAGGAGACGCGAATCCGCAAGGATCGCGTCTTTTTTTTTATCTGTTAGAGAAATGGGCGGCGATTCGTGGGCAGGTAAGCGCACGTTCGGCATGCGTAGCTATTCGGTGGTGGCTTGCAGGCCCCAAAACCTGCATTTAAAGTCAATTTCATAAACATTTTTTACCAGAATAAATCCGAACTTTTAATACAAAATAGAACCTCTGAGATTCGGAAATAAGCCCAAAACCGAACGTTATTCGTCAAATCTTTGATTAAGTTTGTTTAAGCTAGCGACTTTTTGAATTATGAAATTGACTTTTTATACATGTATTTCTGCCGACCGACGGTACCTGATGAAATGCCTGCAAAAGTGCAGGGAAATCCAAAGCACAAGCCGGAATTTCAAACGATGGAGTAAATTAACTGCGCATTTGCATCTATCCTGTTTAAAAGGGCCGACTTCGGCGGAAATAGATGCATATTTGCATATTTGCAGGTTTTGCGGCAAAGGAATCACGCTGTCGACGATACGCGAGCCCATCGGCACGGCTGGCGGATAGCCAATGACAGGCATGAGCCATCGACAGCGTTCCGCGCGACTCCAGTTTCGATTATCCGCCAAACTGCTGAAATTGGCGTGCCTGCTCGACCCGGCGTGAATGACCGACCTTATGCTTGCCAACCGCAACTTCATTGGAAAATATTAGGTAGGGGCTTCGCCATTCCTTTTATAGAAATGCACGCCCTCAAACCATTTGTAAACTCTATGTAAATTATAATGACGTATAATGATAAATTTCGCCCTGTTTTGCCGTTCTCTTATTTACAAGTGAGAGGTATATAAACTATATTGAAGAAAGGAACACATATGTAACATTTGGTTTTTTACATTTGTTCACGCCTTGGCTTCTTTACTTAAGCATCTGATCAGCGATGGTGGCTGGTCGCTGAAAGGGGCGCTGCGATGACCGCAACTTATCGTAAATAAAACCGTTACCCGATGGCTTTTGGCGAGGCGCTCGGATAACGGTTCGTCGACCCGCACTTGGACAGGGTTTATTTCCTGTTGCGCGCAAAGTCTTTTTTAATTTACCGGATAAAGGAATTTATTTCAAGTTGATCCCCGCGAATGAAGTCGCAATTAATCGTAATTTTTCAGGAGGTCTCCCATGACCAATCGCATCAGATATACGAAAAAGTGGCCGGCAGCCGCGATGGCCTTTATCATGCTGTTCTCGCTGCTGGTTCAAATGGTCGGCGTTCAGCCGGCCGCGGCCGCTAGCCCAACTACGATCGCAAGCTGGGATTTCGATGGTTCTTCCCCGTTGGCGACGGGCGGTACTCCGGCAAATGCAGGAATCGCCAAGATGGATGTTGGTGGCGGACCTTCCAGCACCTTAAGTTATGTGACGGGGGTTGCCGGAAAAGCGATCAGTACGACCAACTGGCAAGCCGGAACCGGCTATTGGACCACGATCATCGATACTGACGATTACTCGAATATCGTGTTGTCATGGAAGCAATACGGTTCGAATACCGGCCCCAAAGAATTCAAGCTGCAGTACAGCACGAACGGCATCGATTACACGGACGTGAACGGAGCAGCCGTCTCTCTTGCTCCTGGCGCGTGGTCCAGCCTTTCGAATATTACGCTGCCTGCCGATGCCTCTAACCAAAGCAAGTTGTACCTTAAATGGCTGAATACATCGACCGTAGCAATCAGCAGTGCCAGTGCTGTTGCAAGCAGCGGCACGAATCGGCTCGACGACATCGTCGTCTCCGGCACCCCGATCTCGGGCGGCGGCGAAACGCCGGTCGAAACGACGGCCGCGCCTATTGCCGGCAAGCTCTCGCTCGCTGAAGATCTGCAGACACTCTCGGGCGCAGCGGGCGCTGTGTCCGTGAATGCTTCGGTATACGTATACGCCGACGCTACGACGCTGATCGACCGGGCGGTGGCCGACGGCAGCGGTGCGTTCAGCATGACGGTGAACAATCCGTCGGGGAAGACGTCGCTGCTCGTATCCGCCGTAGAAGCAGGCAAAGCAGAGAGCGCTAAGGTTAGCGTTTCTGCTCCTGTTACGACCACTCCCGTTTCCTCCAAGATTACTTATAAGGATTACAAGACCGTGACGGGACTTCCGGGTGCCGTATCCGCAGGCGCCGCCGTCTACGCGCTGCTGGCAGACGGCACGACGCCGGTCGGTGAAACGACAGCCGCTTCGGACGGTTCCTTCGGGCTGACGTTCTCGCCCGTACTTACCGCGGAGAAGCTGACGATCGTAGCCAAGTCAGCGGGCAAGCTCATCAGCGCATCCGTTACAGTCAACCGCACCAGCTCGACTTCGACCATGGTTAACGCCGGCGATGTCGTGTTCAGCCAGGTAATGGTGAACGGCGGCGCAGCGGGCATTTTCAAAAACCGTTTCTTCGAGCTATATAACCGTACGGACAGCGACATCGACCTCTCCGGTTGGGTCGTAGCTTATTCCTCTTCCGGCACCTCGAGCTTCTCGGCTACCAGCAATCAGATGCCGATCGGCGGCGTGATCAAGGCGCACAGCTACTTCCTCGTGATGGGATCGCCTTTGACCAGCGCGACTTCGACGGCACCGGCACTGCCGGTCGCCGCAGACTCCGACACGACGGCAGGGTCGACGCTCAACACTTCCGGCGCAAGCTCCGCAGGCACGGGCGGCATCATCGGCCTGATCCAGAAAAGCGGCGTCGCGGTCTCGAGCCCGACGGACGCCAACCTGGTCGACCTGCTCGCGTATGCCAACGCGGATACGGTCTTCGCGGGCAAGACGATGTTCTGGGGCGCGCCGTTTATCGCCACGGATATCGCGGGCGGCGTCATTATCCGCAAGACGGCGGCATGCACGGACCCGCGCGCGGCGTTCGGCACCGCAGGCGTCTGCTACACCAAGGACGCTTCCAAAGACTTCACGACCTGGGTGCCCAAGGCGGCGGCCAATCCGGCCGAGATTGTCGTCAAGAACAGCGCCTACAAAGGCCAACCCGCAGCCGATAAAATCGTCTTCAACGGCACGACCGGGCTGACGGGTGCAGCAGGCGCGGCAGTAGCCGGCTCCACAGTTCGCGCGTATACGTTAAGCGGCGGCGTGCTGTCGTCCGCGGGCAGCGCCACTGCCGGCCCGGACGGCGCTTTCAGCCTGTCCGTCACGAATCCGGGCGGCGAGAAAAGCGTGTATGTTACGCATTCTTATGCCGGCAACGAAAGCGTCTATACGCGGGTCAACGCCGCGGGCTACACGCCTGAGCCGCTGACGATCGCCGACGCGAAGATCGTCGACAGCCGCGGCCTTCCGGTGCATACAGGCGAGCATGCCGAGCTGACGGGCGTCGTCACGGTCGGCAACGGCGTGCTCGGCACCTCTCCGACGCATTATTACATCCAGGACGAGACGGGCGCAGTAAATATAATCGCCGCAGCCGCTCCCGCCGCACCGGTCGCGCTCGGCACGAAGGTCAAGGTAACCGGCACGATCGCGTTCGCCGGAGGCGCGACGAAGCTGCTGGCCGACAGTGCCGCAGAGCTCGGCGCCGACGTTCTCCCGGCGCCGGTCGCCGTCGACGCGGCGAAAATTAATGCCGCCACGACGGCCGAGCCGCTTGAAGGCAAGCTCGTCTCGTTTAAAGGCAAAGTCACGAACATCCCGACCTCGGATTCCGACGTCAGCCTGACCGTGGCGGATGCGGCGGGCAATACGGCGGTCGTACAGCTTCTCAAGTCGACGGGCATTTCCGCGGCTGCCGCCGTCACGCTGAACGAGACCTTCACGTTCACGGGCATTTTGGCACAATCGGATCTGGTCTCGCCGTACGACAGCGGCTATAAGGTGCTGCCTCGTTCCGCAAGTGACATCAAGGGCGAGCTGCAGCTGGCGTATACGCCACCCGCCAAGCTTTACACGGGGATGGACTTGTCCTTCGAAGCGAAGGCCAAGTTCGCCGATTCCGTCACGCTCTTCTACAAGGGAGCGGCGGGAGACGCTTATACGTCCATATCCCTGACGTCGGCCGACCAACTGAGCTACAACGGCAAGATCGCGCAAGCGAACGTGCCACAGTCGGGCAAGCTGTACTTCTACGTCAAGGCGGTATCCGGCGCCGACAGCGTCACTTCCGGATCTGCGGCAGAGCCTTACGTCGTCGATATCGTCGAGGACCTCGACGGACCTGCGGTCACAAACCTGAAGCCGGCCGAAGGCGATAGGATCGAGACCCAGCATCCCGTTATCTCGGCTACGCTCTCCGATCCGAACGGCATCGCGACCGGTACCGTCAGCCTGAAGATCGATGGAACGAATTTTACGTCTTCGGCGGTCGTTAATCCCGGCAGCGTCGAGCTGACGCTGACTTCGGCACAGGACCTGGCGATCGGCGATCACGAGGTCGCGATCGCGGTCAAGGACAATCTCGGCAATGCCTCGGTAAAAAAGTGGACCTTCACCATCGAGGCGCGGTTCACCGGCGGCAATCATTATTACGGCACGACGCACAACCATACGAATATTTCCCATGATGCCGCGGGCACGCCGCAGCAGGCACTGGACGATGCCAAGTATTACGGCTACGACTGGTTCGCCTTTTCCGACCACTCGCACGACATCGACGCTTCGATCCGCGGCACGGACGCGGATACGGCCTCGCACGGCGGCATGCCGGAGCGCAAGGGCGGCTCCGACTGGGCGCTGACGAAGCAGATCTCGGCGGATAACACGAAAGACGGAGAATTCGTCGTTTTCCCGGCGTTCGAGATGACCTCAACGACTTGGGGGCATTCCAACGTATTCGGAACGGAGAACTTCATCGACCGGATACAGGACGGCGGCAAGTATCAGAATCTGAACCAATATTATGCTTGGGTGCTGACCTACGACGACGTGGTCGCGCAGTTCAACCATGCGAACGCGCCGACGGGCGCATTCAACAGCTTCCTGCCATACGACAAAAAAGTGGACAAGCTGTTCACGATGTTCGAAGTGGGCAACGGTTCGGGCAAGTACTCCTACACGAACATGGAGGACATCTACTTCAGTGCGCTCGACAAGGGCTGGCATATCGCGCCGACCTACGGCGAGGACAATCATGATGCGACCTGGGGCAAAACCAAGCGGCGTACGGTTATCGTCGCGAAGGACCTATCGATGGACTCGCTTATGGACGCCATGAAAAAAATGCGCGTGTACATGACGGAGGATCCGAACGCCAAGCTGGACGCATCCGCAAACGGCTGGTATATGGGATCGACCGTAGACAGCAAGACGCTGTCGTTCAACATCTCGGGCAGCGACGACGTGTGGGAAGACAAATCGGACCCGCATTACGCTTACCTGCCGGCGGCGACGAACGACAATGTCGCCAAGGTCGACTTGATTACCAACGGCGGCACCATCGCCGAGACCTACAAGCCGTCTTCGGCCTCGACTTCGTTCAACTGGAAGCCGACCGTGACGGTGGCGGGCGGGCAGCAATGGTTCATCGTGCGGGTAACGCAGGCCGATGGCGATCAGATTTACTCGGCGCCGTTCTGGTCCGAAGAAGTGCCGGTCGCCGTCAAGGTGAGCAGCGTAGAAGCGGCTGACGGCGCGATCGTCGGCGGCAATGCGGCCACGCTGAACGCGATCCTCAGCAATCAGGGCACGGAGGACGTCTCGGGGATTACGGCAACGTTCTACGTGGACAAGCAGGATGCCGAGCATCTCATCGGCACGGCTTCGATCGAGGCGCTCGCGAGCAGCCAGTCCGCGACGGCAAGCGTCGTCTGGGCAACGCCGCCGGTCGGCGAGCACAAGCTGATCGTCACGCTGAAGACGGCGGATCAGGAGCTGAGCACCTACGAGAAAGCCTTGTCCATCAAGGCGCCGCTCGGGAAAACCATTCTGATCGACGCTTCCAAAAACAATGAAAATACGACGAAGGATACGGGCACGTACAAGGACAACTTGAAATCCTTCACCAAACAAATGAGGCTGGAAGGCTATACCGTCGTTGAAAATGGGAACGCGATTACGAGCGCGGCGCTCGGCGGCGTCTCGATTCTCTACATCTCGCATCCGTCTTCAGCCTACGGATCGTCGGAGATCGACGCGATCAAAGCGTTCGTCGCAGCCGGCGGCTCGCTCTGGCTCGCGGATAAGAGTAATTTCAGCGGCTCAAACCAGAACCTGAACCCGCTCCTGTCGGCGGTCGGCTCGTCGATCCTGATCAACAACGACGGCATCGCGGACGAAACTGCGTACGGCAACTTCTGGGGCACGCCGCTGACCTCCAACTATTCCGTGCGGCTGCATCCGTCGCCTGTCGCAAGCTACGTGACAGACTTCGTATCGACGCTGGAGTATTATAGCGGCTCGAGCTTGGCCAGAAATGACGGCGCAGGCAACAAGGTTCCGCTTGCGAACAGCGATACCGTCACGATTTTGGCGAGAGGCAACGACTCGACGTTCCAAATCTCGTCGCAGATGAAAGCCGATACGGCGACTTACAACGTGTCGACCTCGCCGGCACCGGCGAATCTGACCGGCGGCGCCGTCATCCCGGCAATCGCGAGCGAGCAGCTGGGGGCCGGACGGGTCATCGTTTCGGGCATGAACGTATTTAACGACAAGCAGATGGACGAGAGCTATAACGATAAAGGCAACAACGAGCTCGCCATGAACGCGATGAACTGGCTTGCTCACCGCGATACGGTCGTCACTTCGATCGGCGATGCGCGCAAGCTTGCCGAAGGCTCGGAAGTGGTCGTCCAAGGGACCGTAACCAGCGCGGCCGGCGTATTCTTCGACGCCTTCTATCTGGAGGACGCGACCGGCGGCATCATGGCGTTTAATGAGGTGCCGGAAAATGCGCTGAAGCTTGGAGACGTCGTTCGTGTATACGGTCACGTCAAAGTGTTCGAGAACAACTTCGAACTCGAATTTGACGGCTTTGACAAGAGCGTCGTCAAGGTGAGCGCAGGCGCGCCGAAGGAGCCGACCCAGGTGTCGACGGCAGCTTCAGTGTCTTCGGATAACCAGGGACGATTGGTAAAAGTGACAGGTGCGGTAACGGAAATTCCGGACAATACCTCTTATGTCATCGACGACGGATCGGGACCGGTGCTCGTGTTCGCGGACGGTTACATCATCAATCAAAGCGGACCGATCCCGGTTCTGCAAATCGGCGATCGGCTGGAAGCGGTCGGTGTGTCCGGCGGCTACTCCGGCGGCTTGCGGATTCGCGTGAGGAATACGACGGAGCTTAAAAAGGTAGACGCGACGGCGGCGGAGATTGCAGCCGGCATCGCGAGCATCGCTGCACCTGAAAAGGATGCGACGCAGCTTGTACTGCCGACGGTGCCAAGCGGCTACATGATCGCAATCAAGAGCAGCGACTCCACGGTGATAGGCACGGACGGCAAGATCGTGCCGCCAACTGCCGAAACGACGGTGAAGCTGATCCTGACGGTCACGCGTACATCGGATGCGACGACTGGCGACACGGCTGCAATCCTTGTGGTCGTGCCGGCGAAGACGGAAACCTCGTCGACGCCTCCGCCATCGACATCCACTCCGCCGCCGTCGTCATCGACGCCGACACCGTCGCCAACGCCGACACCGACGCCAGCCGGTACGGCAACGATTTCGAAAGACAGCATCAAGCTGGACAGCGGCCGGGCAAGCGTGGAACTGGCTGCCGGAACGACCGATGTTAAGCTGAACGCCGACGCACTGGCGGCGATCGGGGATCGCGCGCTTGTGCTTAACAAAGGCAGCTTGTCGGTACAGCTGCCGTCCGTCTTGCTGACGCAGCTCCTGGCCCAACTGCCGGCCGGCGCGCGCGCGGATGCGAGCATTGAGCTGCAAATGACTCCGGTCAGCGCATCCGATACGGAAGCGGCGATCGGGAAGAACGCTCAAAACGGCAGAAGCACGATCAGGCTAGCGGGAGAAGTGTACGAATTCAGCTTAAAAGCAAACGGTTCTGACGGCACGACGACCGCGATGAGCCAATTCAGTACGCCGATCACGCTGAGCCTGGCAGCGAATGCCGCCACGGATCCGGATTTGACGGGCGTATATTATATCGGCGACGACGGTAAGCTTGCGTACGTCGGGGGGACGCTCGAGAACGGCGTATGGACCGTCAATGTCCGCCACTTCAGCAAATACGCGGTGCTGGAGGTCAAGCGTTCGTTCGCCGACGTGACCGCTACGTTCTGGGCGTCCCGCGCGATCGCTTCGCTCGCGGCCAAGCAGATCGTCTCCGGCGTGACGGATACGAAGTTCGAACCGGGCCGCACCGTCACCCGGGCCGAGTTCACCAAGCTGCTCGTCGAGACGCTCGGGCTGACGGACCAAGGCGCGATTTCCTTCAAGGACGTCGCTTCGAATGCCTGGTACGCCCAATATGTCGCGATCGCAGCGAAAGCGGGTCTCGTATCCGGCAAAAGCGCGGACATCTTTGACCCGAACGGACGCATCACACGCGAAGAAATGGCCGTGATGCTCGTGAAGGCATACAAGACGCTCCACGCAAATGCAGCAACATCTGGCGTTGCCGCGGCCGTATTCTCCGACGGCGGCAGCATCGCCGTCTGGGCAAAGGCCGATGTCGATACGGCGAACGCGCTCGGATTGCTCAAGGGACGGGCAGCGGGCACGTTCGCGCCGAAAGGCACGGCAACGCGCGCAGAAGCCGCACAAGCGATCTTTAATCTGATTGAAATGAAATAAAGCAAATGCGCTTCGGGACCGGATGCCACTCCGAGGAGTGGCGTCCTGCTCCGGGCCGTACGAACTTCGAACAATAGGTTCATGGAGGAACGCGGCGCTATGAACCTATTTTTGGACGTTGGTAGGACGCACGATGAACCGACGCCGAGGAGGCCCAACAGATGAGCAAACGAAGAGCAGGCCGGAGAAGCGCCTGGATTGCCGCGATCGCTTTATTCGCGATGCTGCCGTTCGGCGGCGCAGCCTCCGCGCATGCCTACAGCGCGGGCTATTCGACGCTGACGATCGCGAAGTCGGAGATTCGATTGGAGTATGCCATCGACGAGCTGTCCGTGATCGAGTGGGCGGGCGGAGACGCGAATGACGACAAGATGCTCGATCAGGCGGAATTCGAAGCGGTGAAGGATTCCTTTGCGGCCATATTGGAGAAGCATCTCACGCTCAAGACCGGCGGCACCGAGCTGCCGTGGTCGAGCATTGAAAATTATCGGCTCGAGCGGAAGGGGGACGCGTCCGACGTCATCCTGGATCTCGTATACCCCGCGCTGTCCGAAGACGGCACGATCTCGCTGTCGGACAAGCTGTACGTCGACGACCAGAAAACCAATTACGTCGACCTGCTGACGGTCAACTACGGATCGAACCAAAGTACGGCGGCGCTGTCGGGCAAGGACCGCGCCTGGTCGCTGCGAATGACGGACGAGGAGTATGCGTCGCTCCCCTCGGATCTGCAACAGCAGACAACGCAGAGCCCCGAACAGGCGGATTCGGATGCGGCCGCTAATGACCCGGCGCCGGAGGAAGACGCGGCAGCGCATGGCACGGGCAGCGTTACATCGGGCTGGTTCAGCTTTTTCAAACTGGGCATGAATCATATTTTAGGCGGATACGATCATCTCCTCTTCCTATTCTCGCTTATCATTGCCCGGCAAACCTTTAAGCAGTATGCGGCCATGATCACGGCCTTCACCGTTGCGCATAGCATTACGCTCACGCTGACGGTGCTCGGATGGATCTCCGTGCCGGGCAGCATCGTTGAGCCGCTGATCGCGCTCAGCATCTGCTATGTGGCCGTCGACAATATGCTCCGCGCCAACGTGCGCTACCGCTGGGTGCTGACTTTTCTTTTCGGCTTGGTTCACGGCATGGGATTTGCGGACATTCTCGTCGAAATGAATCTGCCGCGAGCCAGCCTGGGCGTCGATCTGGCAAGCTTCAATATCGGCATCGAAGCGGTGCAGCTGGGCCTGATCGCCGTCTGTTTGCCGCTGCTGTACGCGCTGCATCGGTATAGACACGAAAAAAGAATCGTTTACGCGGCGTCCAGTCTGGCGCTGCTGCTCGGCGGCATCTGGCTGTTTGAGCGTACTTTCGGTTGATCGGCGAATCGCGATAGAAGGGGAACGAACATGAATGTAACGACAGCAGCAGAACGCAAACCAACGCCTCTCCGCTCCAATCGTAACGCCTTGCTGGGACTTGCTTGCATCGCGCTGCTTTACCTGTTCACGGCCGAAACGAGCGAGCGACAGATGCTTCATGAGAAGCTCCAGCTTTTCAAAACGCTGTTCGTCGGCATTTTGCTCGAGGCGCTGCCGTTTATATTGATCGGCGTGCTGATCGCCGCGCTGCTGCACGTGTTTGTGACAGACGAGATGATCCGCAGGGTCATCCCTAGAAATCCGCTGCTCGGCATCTTGACCGCAACCGTGCTTGGCATCGTGTTTCCGATCTGTGAGTGTGGTATGGTGCCCGCGATCCGTAATCTGATGCGCAAAGGCATGCCCGCATATGTCGCTTCGACCTTCATCCTGGTCGGACCGATCATGAATCCGATCGTGTTCTGGTCGACGCTGATGGCGTTTAGAACCTATCCCGAGATCGCGTATGCCCGGATGGGTCTGGCGTTTGTAGTCGCGCTCGTCGTCGGCCTGATCGTCTACCGCGGCTATAAGGCCGATCCGCTGCGAGAGCGGGCGCCTTCCGTCGGGCAAACGCAGGCACGCGGCCATACGCATCATGGACATGAGCATCACGGCAACGAGCATCACGTCCATGAACATCACGGCCATTCGCATCACGAACACGAACATCGCGCTCACGGCTTGCGTTCCCTCCGAACGCGGTTGGCAGGACGGACGAAGGACGTCATGGGACATGCCGCCAACGAGTTTTTCGATATGGGCAAATACTTGCTGATCGGCGCCGCGCTGGTCGGGCTGCTGCAAGCCTTC
This sequence comes from Cohnella sp. GCM10020058, assembly GCF_042683485.1. Classification (NCBI taxonomy): domain Bacteria; kingdom Bacillati; phylum Bacillota; class Bacilli; order Caryophanales; family Paenibacillaceae; genus Cohnella; species Cohnella sp. GCM10020058. The sequence continues at coordinate 391,714 of NZ_JBHUJV010000002.1, read as the reverse complement.
GTGTCCAACGCGACGCTCGTGCGGCTGGGCCAGGGGGATCTGGGCTCCCACCTGCTCATGATGGCCCTCGGCTTTGCGTTGTCGCTCTGTTCGACCTCCGACGCGTTCGTCGCTCAGTCGTTTTCCGCTTCTTTTTCCGCCGGATCGCTCGTGGCCTTCATGGTCTTCGGTCCGATGATGAACCTGAAGGGGCTGATTATGATGCTGGCGGTCTTTAAAGCCCGCTTCGTCGTTCTGATCGCAAGCTGCGTCACCGTTCTTGTGCTGCTTGGTTCGATTCTGCTCCCCTATGCGGGCTTGAAGTGAGGCGTTATTCCGTGAAAATGAAACAAAATGCCGAAGCGCTGCACCATCTGGCGAGAGGAGCGATCGTGACGGGCTTGGCTCTGCTCGTGATTCGATTGTCTCAGACGGGCGACATTCTGTTGTACATCGCCCCGCATCTGGCCGTCTACGCGCAAATCGCGGCGGTCGGTCTGCTCGCGCTGGGCGTTTACCAGTTTTATTTTGCCGTACGTTCGATGCGCGGACATTCGCCTGCTTGTGCCTGCGGCCACGATCATGAAGGGCATTCGCATCCGATGCCGGCGGGGCCGATGCGGATCACCGGCTTATACGGCTTGTTCGTTTTGCCGCTGGCGTTGTGTCTGGCGATGCCGAGCTCCGCGTTCGCGGGCACGATCGCGGACAGCAAAGGCATGAATCTGGGCGTCGGAACGACGACGGCCTTCAACAACGGCAAAGAAGACGCGGAACTGATCGAGCTCGAGGGAGACGAGAGCCCGGAGCTGCGCGCGTTGTTCCGTTCGAGAGCGTATGACCGCGACTTCGCGAAGCTCGGCATGCTGCTCTATCAGCAGGAGACCATCGAGATGAAGGACGATTGGTTCCTCGAAAAGCTGGAGACGATCAATAAATTTCTCGATCCGTTCCAGGGCAAATCCATCGAAATTACCGGCTTCGTTTATCGCCAGGAAGGACTTGCGGAAGGCCTTTTTATCGTAGGCCGAATGGCCATGACGCACTGCATCGCCGATATCGCGCCGTACGGCATGATCGTCGAGGCGCCCCAGGCGTCAAGCTTTAAGGACGACCAATGGGTCACCGTGAGGGGGACGATCGGCCGACAGAGCCTGGGAGACCGCGAAGTGATGAAGGTGGTTGCGGATTCCGTCACGGAGGCGAAGCCCGCTTCGATCCCTTACGTTTATCCCGACCGAGACTTTGCGTCCAAACTGTGAGCATGACAGAATCGCATGACTTCATGAGGTGAACGAATGATCTTATATATAGGAAGCTACTTGTTCGTCGTGCTATCTTCCGCATGGGTGATCCGATCCTCCCGTAACGGCAAAAAGCTGGCCTGTTCGACGGCTGCGCTAGCCGGCGCGGTCGCGGGATGCCTCGCCATATTGGCGCTGGACTATTCGCTGCAGAGCGCGTCGGCTGCCTCGCTGCTGGCTGCCGCAGTACTGGGGGCGGCAGCGTACCGCCGCGGCGCTTCGTGGGAGGCGGCGATCACGGCGTTGGTTGCCGTCATTTTTGCGGAAGCGGGAATGGCGCTCGGTTACAGGCTCTACGTATCGACAGGCCTCGTATTCGCTGCGGATCTGGCTTACGTCGCGCTGCTCTATGCGATGCAGCGCCTGTCGGAAAGGGGCCGCGGGCAAGCGGAAGCGTCAGCCGATGGTAAGCCGGCATCTGGTCGCCAGCCGGCGGCAAGCCGCCAGCCGATGTCCGGCAGAAAGCCGGCGCCCGCCGTAAACGCCCCTTCCCGTCGCGCCGACCGCCGGCGAATACCGGCGCTCGCCGCGCTGACGCTGCTCGTCGCCATCGGCGCGGCTCTGCTGGTCCGCCTGGATCCCGCCGAGGCGGGGCGAATCGGCCAAGCCGATCGCGCGGAAGCCGTGTACGACGAAGCGAACGATCTTCAGACGGCGGTCGTGGAATTAAATGCCGCCGGCTTTAATCCGCGTCAAATCGATTTTCGGCCGAACGTCATGATTAAGCTCGTCGTGTCGGTAAGCGACGGCGTCGCGGCATCCGGTCTCTTTTTTGAGTGCGATGCGCTTGACTTGCGGGCTGCTTTGCATAAGGGAGACAACGTTTTCCTTCTGAAAAACCCGAAGCCGGGCACCTTCGAATTCAATGCCGGAAGTCATGCGGGAACGTTTTCTGTAGGGTCCGGAGCGGACGAGCCTGGCATTGACGGTTGAACTGAAGGCCGGGAATGGATTATGATGGTTCCAAATCCCGGACGGAGTGTTGCGCATGAACCCAGAGACAGGCGGCGACCGACTGGCCCGCATGATCGACACGGCGAAGATGTATTATGAGTTGAATTACAGCCAGCAGGAAATCGCCGAGCGGCTCGGCATCTCGCGGCCGACCGTGTCCCGCTTTTTGCAGCAGGCGAAGGACGAGGGCTACGTCCGTATCCAGATCGTCGACCCGCGCGAGAGCAACGATTCGCTGGCGGTAGGTCTGGAGCGCAAGTTCAAGCTGCGCAAAGCGGTCATCGTGCCCGTGCCTCAATACGAGGATAATATCGTTAAAAAGTACATCGGCGAAGCGGCCGCCGCGTACTTGCACGAAACGCTGGAGGACGGCGACACGATCGGCGTCACCTGGGGCACGACGCTCTATGAGGTCGCTTGTCGGCTGCGGGACCGGCAGCTTAAGGATGTTCGGGTCGTGCAGCTTAACGGCGGCGTCAGCCATTCGGAGACGAACACGTATGCTTACGAGATCGTCCAGCTGTTCGGCAAGGCTTTTCACACGGTGCCGTATTTTATCCATCTGCCCGCCATCGTCGACCATGCGATCGTACGCCACACGATCGAGGCGGACCGGCACATCGGCCGCATCCTGGCGCTGGGCAAGCAAGCGAATATCGCCGTCATCACCGTAGGGGCGCCGACCGACGACTCGGTGCTGATCAAGGCGAATTACTTTTCAGGGAACGATCTGGCCGTAATCAGGGAACGGGGGGCCGGGGACCTGTGTTCCCGTTATATCGATCGCGAAGGCTATCTCTGCTCGGAGGAGTTGAACCAGCGGACGATCGGGATCGAGCTCGAGGATCTGAGGCACAAGGAGCGCTCGGTGCTCGTCGCGGGCGGACGCAAAAAAGCGGAGGGCATTTACGGCGCTTTGCGAGGGGAATATGCCAACGTGCTGATTACGGATCAATATACGGCCCAATACTTGTTGGAGAGATAATAGGAAGGAGATGGACTGACATGACGACGAACCGGACAAGCTGGACGAACCCATCCTCCGATTCGCTAGCCGCCTATATCGACCATACCGCGCTCAAGCCAGAAACGAGCCGTGACGATATCGTTCGACTGTGCGAGGAAGCGAAGCAGCACCTGTTCGCGACCGTCTGCGTGAACCCCTATTGGGTAAAGACAGCAGCGGGTCTGCTGGCCGGATCCGGCGTAGGGATTACGACGGTTATCGGCTTTCCGCTGGGGGCGACCAGCACGTTTGCGAAGGTCGCGGAAGCCCGGGACGCGATCGCCGCAGGTGCGACCGAGATCGACATGGTGCTCAATGTCGGTGCGCTGAAGTCCGGACTTTACGAAGAGGTCGAACGGGACGTCGCACGCGTAGCAGAGGCTTGCGAAGGCGCGGCGACGCTTAAGGTTATTCTTGAGACAGGCCTGCTGACCGATGAAGAAAAGGTAAAGGCATGCGAGCTGTGCGTCGCCGCCGGCGCGGACTTCGTCAAGACGTCGACGGGCTTCGGCCCGGGCGGCGCGACGGCGGACGATATCGCCCTGATGCGGCGTACCGTAGGGCCTAATATCGGCGTCAAAGCGTCCGGCGGCGTTCGCGATGCCGAGACGGCGCGTGCGATGATCGTGGCCGGCGCCACGCGCATCGGCGCAAGCGCGAGCGTCGCGATCGTATCCGGCGGCACGGGCGAAGGATACTGAGATTGAGGCTGGCGGGTAGGCTTCGATCCGCCGAGCATTAGGATGGGACACGGAATCACCGCCTTTCGGCGGATGAATTCCGTGTTTTTTGTTTCCTTTTTTTCTCCTGAATGGCAATCTTAAATAAGAACACCAGTTCTATTTCTGGAAGGATTGCTTCATCCGTGTGTTCGATTTAAGTCGGAAAAGGGGATGGACGGAATGCGGCAAACGGTTATACTGAGAGAAGACAAGGAAATTTATTCGCCTCGGACTTATGTAGATTTAAAGGCGGATTTTGCGTTTAAGCGCATGTTCGGACAGCCGGACGGCGAAGCTGTGTTGGTTGCCTTTCTGAATGCTCTTCTGGGCGTGGCGAATACGGAGACGAAAATTACATCGGCGAGCATTTTGAACACGGATCTGGAGCGGGAGCACGAAGGGGATAAAAAGGCTGTGCTTGATCTTTTGGCGCGGACGGATCGGGGCGACTTAACCCACGTCGAGATACAAGTAACGGGCAGTCCGCATCTGGCTAGGCGGCAGCTCTATTACTGGAGCCGGATCTATGCTAAGCAGATGGAAAAAGGAAGGCCATATTCGGATTTGCGCCGCACAATATCCATTCTTATTTCGAATGTGGACGTGCTTCCTCAGACCGAGCGATATCACAGCGTGTTCGGACTTTACGAAAAACAGGAGCATTTCCCGCTCACCGACGTAATCGAGCTGCACGTCATCGAACTGCAGAAGCTGCTTCGACGGGCTGCGAAAAGCGAAGCGGATCCGTGGACCGAACCGGAGATACGATGGCTGCTGCTGCTTGGTGCAGTGCAGGGCGGGGAAGTTCAATCGAAGCTGATGGAAAAATTGGAGGCGATCGCGATGGGCGGGGATTTGGAACTGCTGGAGGCGTTCGGGCGATGGGAGGACATGAGCCGCGACCCGAAGGTATGGGCCAAGTACGAGATGTGGCACAAGGCGATGATGGATGACGCAGCCTATAAGGCGGAGATGGAGCTGTTATCGGCAAAGACGGCGAGTCTGACGGCTGAAGCCGAGAGCCTGAAATCGGAAACTGAGAGCCTGAAATCGGAAACTGAGAGCCTGAAATCGGAAGCTGAGAACCTGAAATCGGAAAATACACAAATGCATGCCAGGTTGCTCGAAACGGGCCGTACGCTGCTGCTTAACGGCATGGATGCAGCGGAGGTTGCGCGCTTGACAGGCTTGTCGCCGGACGAGCTGGAAGCATAATTCGTCACGATCTTTTGTCATAGGGTCATTCGACAGGCTGCTTAGGCAGCCTTTTTGCTGCGCTGCGTGGCGGCTATTTTTCTGTTTCAATCACTGCGTACCCGTTGCCATGACTGTCATTTGCCCGCATCCGACGAGAATAGCGGCTCCTCTGTCCACTCGCAACCCAGTAGAGGGATACGTACCTGTTAGCGTAATATTCGGTCCGCTGGTAACCTCGCCCCTAAGCCATAGACGTCCAGCCAAGCCACCATATACAATGGCATCAGGCCATCTGCATGTGCGTTATTACGCAAATCGTGCGACGTCCCACGGAGTTCTCGCAAACGCATACACGGGGACGAGGCCGATCCCCCATACTGGAGGAGCCGACAAACGATTGGAGGTTCCGCATTGAAGCTTCATCTGACGAATCCGCTGACGAGAATGAAGGTCAAGCAGCAGCTGATCCTGCTGTTTCTGCTGCTGGTCAGTCCCGTATTCGCGCTCAACTGGTACGCTAATGCGAGGGCCGAAGACATTCTCAAGCAGCATGTGACGAGCGCGTACGCAGAGCTGAACAAGCAGAATCTCGCGCTCATGAACCGCGACATGGACACGGTCAGCCGCGTGATGACGACGCTGATTCAGCATTCGCTCATTCAATCGCTGAACCCGATGAGCAGCGAGACCACTGACCGGGTGCGGCAATATGCCGACGCCGATAAGCTGCTTTCTTCCTATTCGATGGGGATGAATGGCGGCGAGGCCGTCTATTACTACTTATATGCCTACGATCCGAGCAACCGGTACGAATTCGCGCCGACGCCTTCCTCCAAGTTCAAGGCAGTGGGTGGCGTATACTTTTATAACGATAAGCAGAAGCCCGAATGGATTGACGAGATTCTGAGCAAGCGGGGCAAAGGCTATCTTCGCATCATGAATGATCTGGGTTCTTCCTCCAGGCCGGATACGCTCGCTTACGTGCGTGCCGTGTACAGTACGAGCCAGGGCAATCAGGTCGTAGGCGTGCTGGTCGCCACGAACATCAACCGCAAGCTGGTCGAGTCGATGCGGACGGTCTCGCTGCCTGACAAAGGCGAGATTTACTTAACCGACTACGAAGACAGAGTGCTGGCTTCTTCGGCCGGCCCCATCGGGGACCGGCTCGCGTTGCCCGCCGAGCTGCGAGCCGGGGATGACGTCGAAGGGCAGTCCAATGTCATTACGGACGGCTATATTTACGTGCAGAGCTATCAGTACCTCACCCAGCAGAAGCTCATCTACAAGATTCCGACCCGCTCGCTGCTCCAGCAGCAGAACGAGCTGAAGTTCGTCATCCAGCTGATCTCTATCGTCTACTTCGTCTTTTGCATCGTGGTCATGGCGTATTTCTGGCGCTCTCTCCTGACTCCGCTGCAGCGGCTCGCCGTATTTACGCGGTCGTACGTGCCGGGCAAAAAGGTACCGGAGCAGGCGGCCATCGACCGCAACGACGAGGTGGGCGTGCTCATGCACTCGGTTTACGGGATGGCAGGAAGGCTCAACTCGCTCATCGAGGACCGTTACCTGATGGAGATTAAGCAGAAGGAGGCGCAGCTGCAGCTGCTGTACCAGCAGATCAATCCGCACTTGCTGTACAATACGCTCGAGAGCATTTACTGGAAAAGCACGCTGGAGGGGCAATCCGAGTCCGGGGAGATGATCAAGGAGCTGGCCCAATTGATGCGGATCGGGCTGAGCCGCGGACGCGACCTGATCACGCTCGAGGAGGAGCTGGCGCACGCGAAGGCCTACACGAGCCTGCAGCAGAAACGCTACGAGTACGGCTTTTCCGTATCGTGGGATATTGACGAGCGGACGCTGATCAATCCGATTCCGAAAATCGTTATTCAGCCGCTGATCGAGAACGCGATTCTCCATGGGGTGCGTTATATGGGCGAGGACGGAGAGATCGTAATTAGCGCCAGATTGTCCACGGACGGCATAGAGAGCAACGTCGAGATCATCGTCGAGGACAATGGCTACAAGGAAACCGACTACGAAGCGATCGGACGTATGCTCGAAGACGAGAACGGGAGCGAGGTGGCGGGCTACGGTATCCGAAACGTGCAGCAGCGCATTCGCTTGCAGTTCGGCGCCGACTACGGCTTGACTTACGAGCCCCGCAAGGGCGGGGGGACGGTCGCGCGCATCGTGCTGCCGGTCAAGCATGAACCATAAAGGGGGATCCATGATGTACAACATATTGATCGTCGACGACGAACCGCTCATCTGCAAAGGTCTCTGCAACCTGCTGCAATCGTCGGGATTGAACATTAAGGAAATTTTTACGGCTGGCAGCGGTCACGAGGCGCTCGATTATTTGCGGATGGAAGATATCGATCTTCTGATTACGGACATTCAGATGGGCGCGATGAACGGCATCGAGCTCATGCACCAGGCGAAGATCATCAAGCCTTGGGTGCAGGCGATCGTCATTTCCGCGCACGAGACGTTTCAGTACGCGCAGCTCGCGATCAAGCTGGGCGCCAAGGATTATATCATCAAGCCGATCAAAAGCGAGCAGTTCCTCGATTCCGTGCGCGAGGTGCTGCTTCATATGGATAAGCCGGTGCCGACGGAGAACGATCTGCTGTCCCAGCTGCGCGAGCATTTCCGCATGGAGACGCCGGGGCAGCCGCGAACGGATCGCCTGAACGCCGTCTTGTCCGGCGCCGCCGAAGTGCCCGAAGAAGCGGAGCTCGGACAGCTAGGGCTCTTGGGTCCCTACTTCGCCGTCGTCAAGGTCAATCTCGATCCCGATCGCGAACGATCCGGGAGCCGTTACGGCGATGGAGACGAAGCGCTGCTTCAATACGCCGCGCTCAACATCGTCAGTGAGCTGCTGGGCAAGGACTGGCGCTACGACGCCTTTTATACCCCGGGATTAGAAGTATCCGTACTTCTCCAGTGGGACGACGAGAGCTTCGGCGACTCCAGCGTCGACAAGATCAACCAGCTCGAGCTGATCGGCCGCAGCCTGCACCACAACATTTCCAAGTATCTGAACCTGCCCTGCGTCGTCGGCATCAGCCAGATTCTCAAGGGAGCGGCCTTCCTGCCCGCGCTCGGCGAGCAAGCCCGCAAGGCGATCTTGTGGAACCGCGAGCACAAGGACCATCATGTGTTTTACTACGGAGACTTCAAGTGGAGCCTGTTCGGCAAGGAACCGACCGAGGAAGAGTGGACCGAGCAGAACAATCAGATCGTGGAAAAAGCGATGGCCTACATCCAGCAAAATTTTGCGCAAAAAGGCTTGACGCTTCATGAGGTGGCGCAGCGGAATCACGTCAGTCCGAACTATTTAAGCTATCTTTTCAAGAAAAACACCGGCTTTAACCTGTGGGAGTACGTCATCAAGCTCCGCATGGAGGAGAGCAAGCGACTGCTGCAGCAGACCGACCTGCGCCGCTACGAGATCGCCGAGCGGGTAGGCTACGAATCGCCGGAACATTTTAGCAAAATATTCAAGAAATACTACGGAATCTCGCCGAGCGAGCTGAAGAAGTAAGATCACTCACGATCCGAATAGATACGCACATATTCAGCGGGAGACCCTTTTTCTACAATAAGGAGGAGGCACACAAAGAAAGAGGGAGACCGTATGAATCAGACAACCGCCGTAGCCAGACCGCTTGGCGCGGAAGCGACCAAGCCGCGGGGCCGATGGAGGAAGCACTTCTGGGGCTATGCCTTCGTGCTGCCGGCCGTCGCGATTTTCCTGCTGTTCCTGTGGCTGCCGATCGTCAAGGGGATCGTGTTCAGCTTCTACCACATCGACTTCGTAAAGGGCAATTCCTACGTCGGACTCGACAATTACAAGCTGATCTTCAAGGACCCGGACGTCGGGACCGCCGTGAAGAACACCTTGTATTATATGTTTTTGTGTATCGTTATCGGCTTTTGGGTGCCGATCCTGTTCGCCATCTCGATCTCCGAGCTGCGCCGTTTCCAGGGGTTTGCGCGCATCGCGGCATATCTGCCTTATGTCGTGCCGGTTGTCGTGCTCTACGGCCTGTGGCGCTGGCTGTACGATCCGGTTGGCCCGTTCAACGCGGCGCTCGAGAAAGTCGGCATCGAACCGATCAGCTTCATGACCGACAAGAGCTGGTCGATGATCTCGATCGTCATCATGGAGACGTGGCAGCAATTCGGATCCGCGATGCTCATCTACCTCGCCGCCATCCTCAGCATTCCCCGCGACTGGTACGAGGCCGCCGAGATCGACGGTGCCGGCGTCTGGCGCCGAATATGGCATATCACGCTGCCGGCGATCCGCAATCAGATCGGCCTGCTGCTCCTCCTGCAGCTGATCGGCACCTCCCAGGGCTACCAGTCCCAGCTCGCCATGCTGGACGGCGGCCCGAACAACGCCACGCTGACCTATGCGCTCTACATCGTCAAGTATGCGTTCAACAGCTTTAATTACGGCGTCGCTTCCGCGCTTGGGGTACTGATGTTCCTCGTCCTCGGCGTGCTGGCCGTCATCCAGCACCGGCTGTCCGCCAGAGGAGGGAATGCGGCATGAAAAACGCAGAACGCGGCATCGTCTCCAGCTACGACATGAAAAAACCGCTGAACAGGACGGTATACATTCTGATGTGCATCGTCGTCGCCGTCATGTGCGTCAGCATGCTGTACCCGATCGCGACGGCTTTGTTTAACGGACTCAAGGCGAACGTCGAGGTCAACTCCTTTCCGCCGCACTTCCTGCCGCAGGAATGGCATTTCGATAATTACAAAAAGGGCTGGAGTTTTATCGACCTCCCGCTGTATCTGAGAAATACGATGCTCATCTTCGTCGGCAACATGGTCGTCACCGTCGTCGTCATCGGGTTCGCGGCGTTCAGCCTGTCGCGGCTGGATTGGCCGTACCGCAAGGCCGTCTACTATTTCTTCCTGGCGACGCTATTCATCCCGCCGACGACGTACATCATCCCGAATTTCATCAACCTGCGCGATTTGCATCTGATGAACACGTTTTGGGCGTTCTGGCTGCCGGCCGGGGCGAATGCGTTTTACCTGCTGCTGCTCAAAAGCTTTTTCGACGGCATCAACCAGGAGCTGTTCGAGGCGTTCCGCGTCGACGGCGCATCCGAGCCGCGCGTTTTCTGGCAGCTCGCCTTCCCGCTGTCCGTGCCGATTTTCGCGACGCTGGCCATTTTCGTCTTCGCCACGTCCTGGAACGACTGGTTCTGGCCAAGCATGGTTATGGGCGGAGAGCATTACCCGCTCGCGACCGCGATCAAGAAGTTCGTCATCGATGCGCGGCGGCTTGATCTCAACATCCGGTTCGCCATCCTGACGATGATCATGATCCCGCCGATCGTTATCTTCCTGGTATTTCAGCGCTTTATCGTGCGTGGCCTGCATCTGGGCGGAGTCAAGGGGTGACGAAGGGGCAGGGTGCGTTTTGTCGGAAAGTGTGCGGTTCTACGAACCTGGAATGTGCGATATTACGCACCTCGCCGGATCGTAAACCTGCACACGATCGAAGTAGGATTGCACATCGCCCTGCTGCAAACGCCTCCATTATGATGAGCGTGTAACCATTTTATACCTATCGAAAAGGGGAGTTACCATGCGCAAGACTTCAATAACCCTGGCCACGCTGGCCGCCTCGGCACTGCTGCTGTCCGCCTGCGGCGGCAATAACAACAACAACGCTTCGAGTTCCTCGTCCGCCGCTCCGGCTTCTTCCTCGGCCGCGCCGACCGCCGAAGCCAGCGGCACCGAGAGCGCCGCACCTTCCGACGACCTTACGCAAAAGAAAGTGACGATCAGCATCTACTACCCGACGCCGGACCTCGTGGAGAAGCGCGCGCTCGAAGACGACAAGATCAAGCGGTTTAACGAAGTGTACCCGAACGTCACGATCGTCAAGAGCGACTGGCAGTACAACCCCAACGAAATCGGCATGAAAATGGGCGCGGGCGAAGCGCCGACGCTGTTCAACACGTACGCCACAGAGGGCAAGTTCCTGGCCGAGAAGGGCTGGGCGGCCGACATCACCGACCTTTTCAACGCCTATCAATACAAGGACCAGATGAATCCGATCTTGCAGGATCAATTCATTCTCGGCGACAAAGTATACGGCATCGCGCAGCAAGGCTACGTGACCGGCACCGTCGTCAACAAGAAGCTGCTCGACGACAAGGGCGTCGCCGTACCGTCCTATGATTGGACGTGGGACGACATGCTGAAGACGGCGCAGGGCGTCGCCGATCCGGCCAAAGGCATCGCGGGCATCGCGCCGATGGGCAAGGGCAACGAGGCCGGCTGGAACTGGACCAACTTCCTGTTCGAAGCGGGCGGCGAGATTCAGAACGTCGCGGACGGCAAGGTCACTTCGGCGTTCAACAGCGACGCAGGCGTCAAAGCGATGGACTTCTACAACAAGCTGGCATGGGAAGCCAAGGCGATTCCGAAAGATTGGGCGCTCGGATGGGGCGACGCCGTAGGCGCATTTGCGCAAGGACGCTCCGCCATGGTTATCGCCGGTCCGGACGGCCCTGTCGACCAGGCGTTGAACCAAGGCGGCATGAAGCCGGAAGATGTGCTCGTGTACCCGATGCCGGCAGCTCAAGCAGGCGGCAAGCACACCGGCGTACTCGGCGGCGACTTCCTCGTCATCAACCCGAACGCCACCAAGGATGAGCAGGCGATCGCGTTCCAATACGCCGTGTTCGACTACTTCTCCGACAAAGGCCTCGCTTCCGTCGAAGAGAACATCCAGGCGCGCAAGAAAGACAACAAGTACTTCATTCCGCCGGTCATCCAGTACTTCAAGGACGACTCCGAGTACGGCCAGAAGGTCAAGGACGTCTACGCCAAGTACGACAACGTGTACCAGTACAACGCCGACTCCCAGGCGCTGCTCGACGGCAAGCCGGAAGCGCAGTACAACACGCAGGACTACTACGCCACGATGACCAACGTCATCCAGGAAGTGTTCTCCAAGAAGGGCACCGACGTCAAAGGCCAACTTGACGCCGCTGCCAAGACGATGCAAACTAAGTTCTATGACAGCATCAAGCCTGAATAATTCGTTGGATGAAGCGCCGTGCGGGCCTGGCTCGCGCGGCGTTTTTGCGCGTGTCAGTTCCACGGCAGAAGTGACGTTTCCGCGGCCCAAGTAACGTTCCACAGCGTCACATCCGCTCCACACCACGGTCCCGCGGCCCAAGTAACGTTCCACAGCGTCACATCCGCTCCACACCACGGTCCCGCGGCCCAAGTAACGTTCCACAGCGTCACATCCGCTCCACACCACGGTCCCGCGACCCAAGTAACGTTCCACAGCGTCACATCCGCTCCACACCACGGTACCGCGGCCCAAGTAACGTTCTACAGCGTCACTTTAAAAAAACGACTTGAACTCTTTCGCAAACTGCTTTATTCTTTCAATAAAGCATAAAACAAAGCCTGAAGCACAGGCCGTTCGTACCGGGTTTTACCGGACGGGCGGCCTTTTCTATTACTTGGCGAGGGGCGATAGAATGGTTGTCGATCGGGTATTCGAAGCGGCCTATGACGAGATGATGTCGCGAGCCGTTCAGACGAGCAGCGGGGAGAGGAGGAGAAGATTGATTGAGGGCAGCTTTACGAATGAAAAGTTGTTGTTAAAAAGCGTGTGGTGGCCGGCCAAGGGCAATTTGAACGACCTGCACCCCGAATACGAGTTGACCGATTATAAAGACGGCCAGCGATTTGCGGATTTCGCTTATATATTGCCGGGCTTTTATCGAGGGCTGCTTCTGGAAGCGGACGCTTACGGGACGCATTTGCGCGACGTGAGCCGATATCGATACGGAGATAACCTGGAGCGTCAGAACCATCTTCTCATTGACGGATGGCATCTCCTTCGTTTTAACAGAGACGATATGCTCGAGAGACCCAAGCGGTGCCAACAAACTTTGTTAACAGCCCTGGCGGCTTGGGGCTATGGCGACGCAGCTCAGTCTGTTTCCTTGAACTTGTACGAGCATGCCATTCTTCACTGGTGCGGAAAACGGAAAGCTTTCTTCAAGCCGATCGAAGCGCAAACGGCACTAAAAATCGGATATTACACGGTCGCGCACGCCTTGCGGTCTTTGGCGTCGAAAGGTTTTTTGCAGGCGAAGCTTTCCCCAAACGGGCGCTCTACGAGCTACCATGTCTTGCCCCAAACGAATAAACGGCAATAATTCGTCCGGTTAACATCCGTAATCCTGCGCATACAATGCGTAGCCCCGCTTATTACGCGCCCGCAAGGCGTTTGCTATGATGGAGCAATCTTAATAGGCAGAGGTGTCGCAGCGCATGTTGACTAGCGAAGAAATTCATCCCGATCATCAGGGTCCGGGCAAAGACCCGTTTAAGCACTCGCTCAGCCGAATTGGCCGCCTGACCGGCGCTGTACGATGGGAAGGCGTCGGCGTCATTCTCTACGGCGACAACGCAAACCTGGCGATCGTTCCCTTGGCGTCGGGCATCCTGAGAATCAAAGTCTTTTTTGGCGAAAATGCACCGGATCTTGGCACGACGCCCGCCATTTTACCGCTAACAAAATCTGGAGATATCGTATTGTCCGAAGACGAGGACGCATATACGATCGCTTCGCCTGGCCTGCGGGCGGTCGCCGTTAAGTCTCCTTTCGGCCTCAAGATCCATGACGACCGCGGCGGGCTGTTGGCCAACCTGCTCGGCCTCGAATGGAACGAGAAGCGGGCGCAGACGGCGCTGCTGGCGATGGACGACCAATCTCATTTTTACGGCCTTGGCGAGAAGACGGGCTTCCTCGATAAAAAGGGCGAGCGCTACGAGATGTGGAACAGCGACGTCTACGCGCCGCATGTGCCGGATATCGAGGCGCTTTACCAGTCGATCCCGTGGAGCATTCATTTCCGCTACGGCCGTCCTGCTTATGGCGTCCTGCTCGACAACCCGGGCCGCACCGCATTCGACATGCGCACCCGCGCGGATCGCTATCAGATCTCGGCGGAGAAGGGGGCGCTGGATCTGTATGTCGTTCAGGGACCGACGCTCAAGGACGTCGTTCGCAATCTCACGGCGCTCACCGGGCGCACGCCGCTGCCGCCGAAGTGGTCGATCGGCTATCAGCAGTCCCGCTACAGCTATATGAGCCAGGATGAAGTGCTGCAAGTGGCGCGGACCTTCAGGAAAAAGAAGATCCCCTGCGACGTGCTGTACCTGGACATTCATTATATGGACGAGTATCGCGTGTTCACCTGGGATCCTGTGGCGTTCCCCCGTCCGCTGGAAATGATGAGCGAGCTTGAGGCGCTCGGCTTCCAGCTCGTCCCGATCGTCGATCCGGGCGTAAAGAAGGACCCTTCGTATCCCGTTTATCAGCAGGGCGTCCGCAACGAGTATTTTTGCCGCAAGCTCGAAGGAGAGATCTTCATTGGCCCGGTGTGGCCGGGACCGAGCGCGTTTCCGGACTTTACGGACGACAGCGCTGCAGCTTGGTGGGGCAATCTTCACGTTCATTACACGAGCCACGGCATCAAAGGCATCTGGAACGATATGAACGAGCCGTCCGTCTTCAACGATTCCAAAACGATGGATCTCGACGTCGTTCACGCCAACAACGGCAATCCCAGGACGCACGGCGAGCTGCACAATTTGTACGGCATGCTCATGTCGAAGGCGACGCAGGAAGGCATGAAGCGCCACCTGAACGGCGAGCGCCCCTTCGTTCTGACGCGCGCGGGTTACACAGGCATTCAGCGATACGCGACCGTATGGACGGGCGACAACCGGGCTTACTGGGAGCACCTGGCGATGAGCATTCCGATGGTGCTTAACCTGGGCTTGTCCGGCGTCGCGTTCGCGGGACCCGATATCGGCGGCTTTTCGCATCATACGACGGGCGAGCTGCTGGCGCGCTGGACGCAAGTAGGCGCGTTCACTCCGTTCTGCCGCAATCACAGCGCCATCGATACGATCCGGCAGGAGCCCTGGCTGTTCGGGGAAAAGGTGGAAGACATCTGCCGCGCTTATATCGGTCTGCGGTATCGGCTCATGCCGACGCTTTACGCATTGTTCTACGAAACGTCCGTATCGGGCTTGCCGATCGTGCGGCCGCTGCTCATGGAGTATCCGGACGACGAGACCGTCTACAATCTATGCGACCAGTTCCTCTTCGGTCCGGATCTGCTGGTCGCGCCAATTTTGCGGCCCGGTACGTTCTCGCGCGCGGTTTATCTGCCGGCCGGCATTTGGTACGACTACTGGACGGGCGAGCGTCATGAGGGCGGGCGCTGGATTCTCGCTGCCGCACCGCTTGCGACGATGCCAATGTACGTCCGCGCGGGCGGAATCCTTGCAGAGCAGCCGCTTGCGATGTATGCGGACGATGCAGCCGCGCAATCGGAGCCGGTCACGCTGACCGTATATGCGGGAGAAGAAGGCCAATTTCGTCTGTATGAAGACGACGGCAGGACATACGCATACGAGCAAGGGGCTTATCGGCTTCGCGAGTTCAACTGGTCGGAGCAAACCGGCGCGGGCACCACGCTGCGCTGCGAACTGGCGCACGACGGCTTGCCGCACGACCGGGAGGCGGAGGAGACAGGGACGGCCGAGGCTTCGCAGACACTCCGGATCGTCGTGCGGCAGATGCCTTCGGCGCCTACGGAGGCGATCGCTTCGGGCGCATCGCTGCGCGAATGGACCTATGACGCCGAAGCCCGGCAGCTTCACGCTGTCGTCGAAGGCGCGACGGACAGCTTCGATCTGCGGTTTTTCTAAAGAATCGTGGAGCTGGACAATTAGACTGGCGGCACGTTCGCTCGGTCCGACGAATACGCGTTACAGAACAGGCGGTCTCCGGCACTCAAGTCGGAGACCGTTTTCCGTAAGCTCGAGGGTCTCCGGCGAAGCACGCATCTGCTGCCCCCGAGTAGCTCGCTTAGCCATTTAGGCACAAGTCGATGTGATATAATATATAATGTAAAATTTATATTGTAGAGAGCGGGACAAGAATGAACAATATAACGAAGCAGTCTTTTCTGGAAAAGAAGAGCATGAGCCAAGATCTAGCTACGCTCCTTAAGCAGCAAATTTTGAACGGAGAGCTTAATCCGGGAGACAGAATCGTCGAAACGAAGGTCGCCAAGGAACTGGGCATCAGTCAAACGCCGGTCCGCGAGGCCGTGCGGCTGCTATCGGGAGAGGGCATCATCAACATCGTTCCGAACCGGGGACCGATCGTAAAGGACATGGAAGAAAAGGATATTTTTGAGATTTATTCGCTTCGCGCTTCCCTGGAGGGTTTGGCGATGCGGCTGACGACGTTAAACGTGACCCAAGAGCAGCTCCAGCTTCTTGTCGATTTGTACGACGAGATGGGCGAAAAGCTAAACGATCCGGAAGTAGACTCACTGCTGAAGGAATCGTTGAATCTCCACCAAAGCATCATTCAATTCTCGCGTCATTCCAGACTGATCCAAATATACGATTCGATTTCTTTCCAGATCGAGCTGGCCAACCGAATCATCGGGATGAAGTCGACGAAGCAAAAGGAATACGACGAGCATAAAGAGCTGATCGACGCGCTCCAAAAAGGGGATCCGGACGAGGCGGAAAAGGTAATGAGAAGGCATATTCACCGTTCCTTCAAAGAGTGCATCCAAACGCTGCAGAACAACGGTTCCGCAGATCGTACGAACACTTTGGAATTGTGGCCCGAAGAAAAAATGGATGGATAAAGCAGGGGCTTGTAGCGGCAAGTTTTTTGGCTTGTCGCTTCGCAGTTTCCGTGTTTTTGTAAGCGATTCCACAAATTCTAGAGAATTCGTTTAAATAGTTGACAGATACATATTAAATATTATATATAATTTATTATGTTTTAAACTTAACGAATGGAGGATGTTGGGTCAGGGATCGATCGCGCAGGCTCCACTCCGCGCAGGAATGGGTTTCCGTCGCGGAGGTCGTGCAGGCGGTCGAATTCTATTATCTGCTGGCTTGCAGCTACAAGTTCAAACAAGAGGAGAGCATGCGACGATGAAGAAAGAAATCATACGCACCGACAAGGCGCCGAAGCCCAGCGGATCTTATTCGCAGGCCGTCAAGCTGGGCGACATGGTATACGTAGCGGGCACGTGTCCGTTCGATCTCGTTACCGGCGAAGTGCTGTTTCCCGGAGACATGGCGCGGCAAACGCAAATCGTGCTCGAGTATATGGAACAAATTCTGTTGGCGGCGGGCACTTCAATGGACAACGTCGTCAAAGTCACTTCCTTCATCGACGAGCTGAATGATTTTGCGGCATACAACGAAGCGTACGCGCGGTTTTTCCAAGCGGATCCTCCCGCGCGCAGCACGGTCGAAGTCGTTAAATTTCCGCCCGGTATGCGCGTCGAGATCGCGTGCATCGCCTATATCCCGTCATGATTCAAGTCGATGAAGGCATCTATCTGGTCGGCAGCGGCAAATTCGGTTTTCGGCTCAGCGATCCGATGGATTGCAACGTCTTCTTGCTGGACGGGGGAAACGGCCAATATGCGATGGTCGATGCCGGCGGAGGCTTGGAGCCCGGGCGGATCGCGGCGAATATCGAACGCTTAGGCGTCTCGCCGACTCAAATACAGGCTTTGCTGCTTACGCACGGACATGGCGACCATGCGGCCGGCGCCGCTTATTTTCAACGGAAATACGGCATACAGGTGATGGCTTCCGAGGAAATCCTGCCCTGGATCGAACGCGGAGACCGGGAGAAGACGAGCATCGACGCTGCGGTCAGGGCGGGCGTATATCCGGCGGATTATGAATTTCCGCCTTGTCCGGTAGCCAGAGGCTTGCGGGAGAACGACGAGATCGCGATCGGCGATCTCGTGCTGAAGGCGATCGATACGCCGGGTCATGCGCGAGGGCATCTTTCCTTTCTGCTCGAACGGGACGGAAGGAAGCTGTTGTTCGGAGGCGACTCGGTATTCGCGGGCGGCAAGGTCGTCATTCAAAACGTCTGGGACTGCGTCATTTCCGAATACGCGGCTACGGTGGAAAAGCTGCACGGTCTCCGCATCGACAGTTTGTTCCCCGGGCATGGCGTCATCTTGCTGACAGAAGCATGGAGAGCCGTCGCCGAGGCGCAAGCCTGCTTCGGGCGGCTCGACGTACCGCCGAATTTATAGCGAGGAGAGGAAGAACGGGATGGAAAAAGTGAGAGTGGGGATTCTTGGTTTGGGCCGATGGGGCATGTGCCATCTGGAAGCGTTCAGCTCGCTGGGAACGGCGGAAGTCGTCGCGATATGCGACAGCTCCCCGGAACGCTTGGAGCAAGCCGGAAAGGCCTATGGAATTGCGAACCTATACCAGGATGCCGATGACCTGATCCGGCGCGACGATATCGATCTCATCAGCGTCGTCACATTCGAAAGCCAGCATTTGGAACCGACTGTGAAAGCGCTGAAGTCGGGCAAACATGTGATCGTGGAAAAGCCGGTAACGACCCGGCCGGACGAGGCGAGGGCGATGCAGGAAGCTGCCGCCGCGAGCGGCAAGCTGCTGTTCCCGGGGCACCTGCTCCGGTTCGATCCGCGCTATGCCGCGATCAAGGAAGCCTTGCAGTCCGAACAGATCGGCGCGCCGGTGAGCATGTACATGAAGCGTTCGCGGGAGCAATTTTTGTTCCAGACGTTTCAGCGCGTGCACACCGTCTTCGAGTTAATGATCCACGATATCGATCTGGCGATCTGGTACGCCGGATGCCGGGTCAGAAGCGTGAAGGCTTACGGAAGATCCGTCCGCCATCCCGACGCCGCGGCTCCGGAAGTGCTGTGGGCGAACCTCGAATTCGAGAACGGGACGCTGGCCGTGCTGAATAGCAACTGGACGACGCCCGACCAGGCGGGCGTCGAGATCGCGGACGCGATCGAAGTGACCGGACGGAACGGGACCGCCCGTTTCGAGACGAGCGACGGGGGATTGCAGTTCTGGAACGGCGCGGGAAGACTGACGCCCGATACGGATATTCATGCCAGGCTGCACGGGCAATCGGTCGGCTGCCTGCGTGAGCAGCTGACGTATATATGCCGTTGTATCGGACGGGGCGAAGAGCCGGCCGTCATTTCTTTTAGCGATGCCGTTCATGGCGTCGAGGTCGCCGACGCGATCGTGGCCTCCTGCAAGTCGGGACAAGAAGTGTCGCTAGGCGATTCCGTCGTTCATGAATGATAGAGAAGGGGGTACAGGCGAAAAATGAAGTTGATGACGTATGCGACGGATGAAGGACTGAGGCTGGGCGTCCGCACCGGGGACGGCGTGGCGGCCATTCCCGCGACGGGCGACTGGCCGCGGACGATGGAGGCGCTGATTGCCGGAGGCGAACCGGTCGTCGCACGGATCGAGGCGCATGTGCGCACCGCGGTTGAGACGGGCGCCCTCATGCGCGAGGAAGACCTGACGTTCGGCCCTTGCGTGCCGATTCCGGGGGAAATCATTTGCGTCGGGTTGAATTACCGCGAGCATGCTGCGGAATCGAACATGAGCATTCCCGAATTTCCCGTGCTGTTCAACAAATTCAACAATGCCGTCGCCGCCCACGGACAGACGATCCCATTGCCCGCTTACGTAAAAGAAGGCGATTACGAAGTCGAGCTGGCCATCGTGATCGGTCGGACAGCAAGCGGGGTTTCCAAAGAAGAGGCGCTGGATTACGTTTTCGGGTACTGCATCGCCAACGACCTGTCTTCCAGGGATTTGCAGTTCAGGACGAATCAATGGCTGCTCGGCAAGAGCCTGGACCATTTCTGTCCGATCGGTCCCTACCTGGTGACGGCCGACGAGGTCGGGAATCCGAATGATCTCGAACTGAGCTGCAGCTTGAACGGCGAAGTCAGGCAGCGCTCCAATACGTCGGACATGATCTTTTATTGCGACGAATTGGTCAGTTACATTAGCAAGTATATGACGCTGAACCCGGGAGACGTCATTCTTACGGGAACGCCCCAAGGCGTCATTTTCGGCTATCCGCCGGAGAAGCGCGAGTGGCTGAAGGACGGGGACAAGATGGTGCTCGCGATCGACAAGCTGGGCAGACTGGAAAATCGGATGCGCGCCAAAATGGGGGAGTGAGCTGCCATGTTGCTGGAGCTGCGGACGGATCCGGATCGGCAAGCGCTCCCGACGCCTCATTTTCCAACGCGTATGCAGGCTGTCGTCTGGCGGAACTGGGGTTTGGTTCCGATTAAGCGGCTGGCCTCGGTGCTCGGCGCTTCCGAAGAGCAGATGAAGGAAGTCGCTTCCGGCTTGGGACTTGAGATGTCGGCGACCGGGAACGAAGAGATATGGCTCAAGAGAGGCTACATTACGATCATTCGCGCCAACTGGCACCTGCTGCCGTTCGGACAGCTGCTCGAGCTGCTTGACTGGACGGAGGCGCAGCTGGCTTTTACGCTCAAAGAGGACGATTTCCTCTGGATCAAGCTAGGCAGCTTCAAGCCTTGGACGGAGCCCGTACGATACCGGCCATTGACTGCGGAGGAACGGGAGCGGACGCGGCAAATTCGGGAGACGGCCGCAGGGCTGCCGGACATGACGCTGGCCGGAACGACACCGGAAGCGAGACTTGAAAAGCCGTTTGCCTTTCTCGATTACGGTCGAACACCGGATACGCCGCATCGCGCTAAGCTCCGGAAACCCGCTCCAGGGGAAGTTCGGCTGGATATCCCATGGAAGATCGAGGCGCCGGACGGAACCCTCGTACTCGATTCGGCATTGGAAAGGTTCGTGGCGAAGCATGAACGGATTTGGGAGACGAAGTGGAGCGTTCAGAAGAAATCGGCGCCCCCGTCCGGAGAAACTTCGCAACCGGTCATGCGAATCGAGATCGCGGCGGATGCGTCCGGACGCGCAGAGGATCACGCGGTAATCGTGGAGGCGGATCGGATCACGATCCGAGCTGCGGCGGAGACCGGTATTATGCGGGGGCTGCAATGGATTGCCGGGCAAACCGGTCAAGGCAAGGTTCCTTATCTCATGGCGGGAACGTACGCAAGGACGACCAAATTCGATTTGCGCATCATCTACTCGTACAGCGCCGTGTATGGAGACCCGCTCCTGACGCCGGAATCGGACCCTTACCCGGAAGACTTGCTGGAACGGCTGTCCGAGGCGGGCGTTAACGGCATTTGGCTGCAGAACGTACTTTACAACCTCGTTCCGCTTGACGGCTTGCCGGAGGAGATGTCCGCGGATTGGGAGAAACGGATCGTCGGCTTGCGTCTTCTGGCAGCGCGTGCGGCGAAGTACGGCATCGGCGTTTTCTTGTACTGCAACGAACCGCGTTCGATGCCTCTCTCTTTTTTTGCCGACAAGCCCGATTGGCAGGGACATACGGAAGACGGCGCCGCGACAATGTGCACGTCTCACCCCGAGGTGCAGGCTATACTGCGCGACGGAATATCCCGGCTATTCCGCGAAGCTCCCGAATTGGCCGGCTTGTTCACGATCACGATGTCGGAAAATTGGACGCATTGCTATTCCCGCGCGGTGAACGTGATCACCAATTGCCCGCGCTGCGCGCTGAGGAGACCTGGCGAGGTGGCGGCGGAAGTGAACGGCATCATTGCCGAAGGCGCATTCCAGGTCAAGCCCGAGGCGCGCATTCTCTGCTGGACATGGGGATGGGCGCCTAGCTGGGGATGGACGGAAGAAGAGATTGAATCCGCCATCAAAAAGCTTCCGGATAACGTGATCGTGATGGCCACGAGCGAGGAAGCGATTCCGACGAGCGTCGCCGGCGTTCGGGGACAGGTCGCCGACTATTCGATGTCCGTCGTCGGTCCCGGCGAGAAGTCGCTGCGAAGCTGGCAAGCGGCGCAGGCCCGGGGGCTGCGCACGGCGGCGAAAGTCCAATTCAACAATACGTGGGAATGCTCGGCCGTGCCGTTCCTGCCCGTATTTCAACTGATCGAGGAGCATCTGGTCCGCTTGAACGAATCCGGCGTCACGGGCCTCATGCTAAGCTGGACGTTGGGCGGCTATCCCTCCCTGAATCTTGCGCTCGCGGCCGACTATTACTGGGACACCGGTTCGCTTGCCAAGCCGAGCATTCGCAATCGAATGGAAGACAAGTTCGGCAGCGCGGCGGGGCAAGCGATCGCCGACGCCTCGGCTGCCTTCGGCAGCGCGTTCCGGCAGTTCCCGTTCGATCTGAGCGTGCTTTATTATGCGTCGCAGAATTTCGGACCGGCCAACCTGCTCCACTTGCGCCCGACTGGTTACGATGCGACGATGATCGGCTATCCTTACGACGATCTGAAGAGCTGGCGCGGCATTTATTCGCCGGCCGAATTCGCCGGCCAGTTCAATAAATTGGCGGCCGGATGGAAGAAGGGGCTGCGTCTGCTGGAAGCGGCTGAGAAGAAGTTGTCTCCCGGATCGGAGGGAGCGTACGGCGAATTAAGGACGGCGGCGTCGGCTGCCTATCTTCATTTCTACAGCACTTTTCTGCAGATTGATTTCGTAAGGACGCGCGACAAGCTGGCCGCCGCGAGAAGCCCGTCCGTCCGGCTGAAGGCTTGCCGCAAGCTGATCGGCATCGCGCAAGCGGAGGCCGGCAATGCGAGGCAGCTGCACGACCTTGTCGTCCGGGATTCCCGGATCGGGTTCGAGGCCAGCAATCATTACTATTATACGGTTCAGGATTTACGGGAAAAAACGCTGAACTGCCGCCTCGTGATCGAGGCGCTTCAACGGGTCGAAGAACAGATATCCAGTCTGTAGAGCGTGTCTGCTGCCGCCCGCTGTCGCCTGCTAGTGACCGCTACCGCCCGCCGCCGATATCGAGGCGGGCGTTTTTTTACATTCCAGGAAACCTTTGAAGCTTGCATGGCGTCTAATCAAGAGTGAACGTCATCGACGAAAGGATGAATGCAATTGCCTATTTTAAATAAAGGACTGATGGCACTGCTGACGGCCGCCATGCTGCTGCCGGCCGGCGCGTCCGCGGCGAGCCCGGGCAGGACCGTATCCGCAGCAGCCGCAGCATCGTCGTCCGAGGTTCGCGCCGTCGCTTCGACCGCTTTCGTCCAAGTCGTCGCCGGCGAGTATTATTCGACCGCTCTGCGCGCGGACGGGACGGTATGGGCTTGGGGACGGACGCTGTTCGGCGAGCTCGGCGTCCTGGAATCCCGCGTCACGAGCGAGATCGACCGGCCGGTCCGTCTCTCCGGGCTGCCGACGATTGCCGCGATCTCGACGAACGGCGTCGGCACGCAGGCAGGCGTCGCGACAGACGGAACGGTCTGGGAGTGGGGATCGAGAGGCGCGGTGCAGGGCGGCACGACGCTGCCGACGCAAATCCCCGGCCTGCAGGACGTCAAGGCTGCCGTTCCGGGATTCGCGCTCAAGAAAGACGGCACGCTATGGAGATGGACCTACGAGCCGCAGGCGGGGGACAAGCCCAAGATTATCGTCGCGCAGATTGCGGGCACCTATCGCTTCTCGCGCATGATCGCCAAGGGCGATCTCGTCTACGCCATCGACGGCGCAGGCGCGGTCTGGGGCTTCGGATCGATCCGGAAGCTCGACGGCAGCGGGCTCGCGCTCGTGGCCCCCGCGCGACTTGCAGGCTTCCCGGCGATGAAGCAGCTGTCCGCTTACCAGGATCGGATCGTCGGCGTCGATACTTCCGGCAGAGCCTGGCAGGCGCAGTTGGACTTCGAAGCGCTGTACCAGCAGGCTAACCCCGGGCCGGTCAAAGTAAAGGGCAAGCCGGCGAGGATCGCGACCTCGCTCAAGGCCGAGGAGGCGGAGATTGCGAACTTCGACGCCGTGCTGATCCGCACGACGGCAGGCGACGTATGGTCGACGAACAAATGGCTGACCGGCACGGCCGGCAAGATCGGCGGCTGGTCCGGTATTCGCGAGATCGCGGCGGGCTACCATCACGCTCTCGGGATCGATGCCCAGGGCAAACTGTGGGGCGTCGGCGGGAATCAGTGGTATGAAGCGGGATCCGCGAACGTGAACGACGCGCGGATGCTGTACAGGCCCGCGCCCGTGCTGCCGGCGATCGGCATGCTGGTCGACGGCAAGCCGCTCTCGACGGCCTTTCCTGCGGTGATGGAGAACGAACGCCTCCTTGTCCCGCTCAAGGACACCGTGAAGGCGCTGGGCGGCACCCTGAAGGTCAACGCGGACGCCACCTTCGAACTGACAGTCGGCCGTTCCGCGGCCGTCATCAGTCTTCGCTCGCCGGAGGCACAGGTGGACGGGCAGAAGTTCACGCTGGCGCAGCAGCCGTATACAAGGCTCGGCGCGGTTGTGGTGCCGGCCGCTTTGCTGAAACAAATGGGCGTAGCGGTCGCTTGGGATTCCAAGCTCGCGGAGCTGAGCATGAGCCGGCCGTGAGCGGCTAACGCGATAGAAAAAAACAGGGACCGGGCGTTCGCCCGGTCCCTGTTTTTTGCGTATGGCTGTACCGTTAGAGCTTCGTGACCGTATAGCCGTCGTTCTTCAGCCGCGTAATGATGCCGTCATCGCCAAGCATGTGAAGCGCGCCGACGATGATCATGCGGGTGACGTTCTGGTCGTCGTTCAGGTAAGCTTCGATCTTGCTCGACATCGTCAGGTTGCGGTCCAGAACCAGTGCTTTATAATACTCCTGGTCTTCGGCGGAAGCCTTGACGAGCGCGCGGAGCGCGTCCTCGTCGCCCGTGACCCACATACGCGTGAGTGCGTCCATCCCGTTGCCGCTGCTGGCACTATAAGCGTTGATCGCTTCCTGGAGCTGCTCTTCCTGGAGAGCCGGGGAGAAACGGTCGAACAGCTCCAGCTGGCTCTCGGCAGATTCAAGCGGCACGATCAGCTTATTGTCCGAGACGGCTTTTCCCATGAAGTAAGCGTCGATGCCGAGGTTGGCCTGGTATCCTTCCTGCGCGGTCGGGATCGATTGGGCGACAACCCACGGCTCGTACGGATCGAATGTATCTGTCGGCATATCGTTCGCCTTGAGAATGTCCACGAGCGCCTGATACGTTTCTGCGGATACGTGATCCTTCAGCGTCGTGCCGTCCTTGTACATGCCTTTGTCTGCGATCAGCTTATCGATCGATTCGTCGTCGGTCTTGGTCAGATCGACTTCCACGCCCAGATACTGAGATGCCTTGTATGCGGCCTCGATCTCGGCGCGCAGCGGATACATCTGTGCCTGTGCGACATGGATGGAGCCAAGCAGGTAGACTGTGTTGCCGTTTTTCTCTGCTTTCCACAGGAAGCCCGTGCTTCCGCCTGGCTGGCCAAGCGGCGTCAGGGAGACCGCATTGTTTTTCGCGTCCCAAGTCACCTTGTAGCCGATTGCTTCGGCGACGAAGCGCAGCGGGACGTAAGTCGTGCCGCGAACGATGCGCGGAGGTACGTCGAGCGTCACGACCGCGCCGTTGACGACCGCGGTGCGATTGCCCGCTTGGAGCGCGAAGGACAATCCGCTTTTCGTTCCCATGACCGTCTGGCTCTTGGCGTCCCAGTTCAACGCGACGCCCAGTTTTTCCAGCAGCGGGCGCATCGGAACAAGCGTCGTGCCGTTTTCTACCGTCGGCTCGCCCTGTTTGAACTGCACGGCCGAGCCGTCCATCCAGACGCTGACAGGCTTGGCTGCGGCTGAAGCCGCGCCGGAGAACACACTTACTGCCAGGAGAAGAGATAGAAAGAGAGCTCCGATCTTTTTCAACTTCACAACACTCCTGTCCGTCTGATTAGGTCGCACGACCCGTTTTTAAATGATAAAACTTTAATCCTATCTGAATGTATACAAAATTAGGAAGATTGAAACATAAGAGATTCGGCCCTCGTTCCATAGACATGGTACGAGTTCTCAGTTGCGAAAGGCCGGTTCGCCGGGTATAGACCAATAAGCGGTCAGCAATGGTTTTGGAGACAGACACGCGATCTTACTGAAACAGACGACCGATTAAGGCAGGAGGAACCCGATATGCAATGGCAGGGAAGAAGGGGCAGCGCAAACGTAGAGGACCGGCGCGGGATGAGCGGCGGCGGCAAGCTGGTTGGCGGCGGCATCGGCGGAATTATCGTGCTGGTGATCGCGCTGCTGTTCGGCGGCGGGGACTTGGGAAGCATTTTGAACAATATGACGGGCACGACGACGAGCTCCGTCAGCGATACGCCGTTCCAGGGCAGCCAGGAGGAAGACGAGCTCGCCCAATTCGTGTCGGTGGTGCTCGCGGATACGGAGGACGTCTGGTCGCAGCTGTTTGCGGAAAAAGGACTCACGTACGAAGACCCGAAGCTGGTGCTCTATAATGACAGCGTACAGTCCGCGTGCGGCACGGCGGGGGCGTCCGTCGGCCCCTTCTATTGCCCGGGAGACCATAAGCTGTATATCGATCTCAGCTTCTATGACGAGCTGAAGACAAAGTTCCAGGCACCGGGCGACTTCGCCATGGCTTACGTCATCGCGCACGAGGTCGGCCATCACGTGCAGACGCTGCTCGGCACGACGAACATGGGCGCCAAGCAGACCAATGCCCAATCCGTGCGAACCGAGCTGCAGGCGGATTACTTTGCGGGCGTGTGGGCGCACCATGCGCAGGATATGAATGTGCTGGACCAGGGAGACCTGGAGGAGGCCATCACGGCGGCCAGCGCGGTCGGCGACGATACGCTGCAGAAGAAGGCGCAAGGCTACGTCGTGCCCGAGAGCTTCACGCACGGCACGTCCGAGCAGCGAATGCGGTGGTTTAAGAAGGGCTTTGACAGCGGCACGATCGAGGGCGGGGACACGTTTAGCGCTAAAAATTTGTAGGCCGTTGCGGTTTGGCGGGAGGTTGGAGCGAGGGCTGCCGGGGAGTTCCCGGCGGCTCTTTTCCGACGGCTCTTTTGGGATTCCTTCCTGATTCGGGCGGCGGCGAGGCGGGGACAGGCAAGCGCGCTATCGACGTGTTTAAGCTTTTCGGAATTTTGGCGGGGCAGGCCCAAAAACCTGCATTTATACATGTATTTTCTGTCGGCGCGTGACGCTGGACGAAATGCCTGCAAATATGCAGGCAAATGCAAAGCACAAGCCGGAAATCCGGCTGATGAAGGAAAATACCTGCACTTTGGCATGCATTTTGAACAAAAGAGCCGATATTGGTGAAAAAGATGTATATTTGCTGGCTTTTCAGCGAAGGAACGGCGTTGGCGACGGTACGCGGGCGACGGTACGCGGGCGGTGGTACGCGGGCGGTGGTACGCGGGTGGCGAGACAAGGGCGACGATATGCGGGCGAAGGTACGTGGGTGACGATACGCGGGCAATGGTACGCGGCCCATGCGGGTCAATGTGTCGGAGATAAACGGTTTTTCGGACTAACGGAGCGCCCATGCGGGTCAATGTGTCGGAGATAACGGTTATTCGGGCTAACGGAGCGTCCAAGCGGGTCAATGTGCGGGAGATGAACGGTTTTTCGGGCTAACGGAGCACTCGAGCGTGTCAATGTGTCGGAAATAAACGATTTTTCCGGTTAACGGAGTGCCAAAGTCGATCTATGTGCCGAAGATGAGCATGTTTAGCTTTACAAACTTTCTCTATATCGAGCGATAGTGCCTGATCTCCAACTTCGTAATATTGCGCCTAGAACGCCCATAAACGCACATCGTCATGGAATCGTTTTCATTTTACGATGAGAAGGATTCCATATTATGGGGAGGCCACCAGACCATGTCCAGTTGGAGAAAATGGCTTGCGGCGTGCATGACAGCGCTGCTGATGCTGACGTCGATGCCGGCATTCGCGGCGGAAAACGCGCAGCAGGAGCCGCAGCGCTTGCAGGAGGCGGATGCGGGAGGCGCAGGCATCGCGGCGCCGGCCTACATACGCATCAAGAATAAATGGCAGAGCAATTACCTGTACGAAGGCTCGGACGGCACGGTGCGCTACGGGCGGACGGCGCTGGACGACGCCTCGTCGCAGTGGCGGCTGGAGTCGGCAGCGGGCGGAACTCGCATCCAAAATCGCGCCACCGGCCACTATATCACGATCGCCGAGACGGCGAAGCGCCGGGATGCGCTCGTCGCCCGCGAGATCGGCGTAAGCACCGCCGCCGATCAATGGCTCATCGAGGATGCGAGCCGGCCGGGCTACAAGGTCATTAAGAGCGCGACCTTGGAGGCGAGCGCGAACCTCGTCATTCACGAAGAGGACCAGCTTGGCTATGCCGAAGCCAGCAGTGACATCAATATTACGTTCGAGAGTCCGCAATGGATGTTCGAGCCGGCGGAGACGCTGCAGCCGGTGCTCATCGCGAACGAGTTCAGGGCGGGACAGTTCCTGTACGAGACGGCCAATCCGGAGGATGGGCGCACGAGCAATGTAGTCGCCTTCGGCAAGATCGATCCGACGGATCCGAAGGCGCACTGGTACGTGGAGGTCGAGTCGGGCGAAGCCGGCGCGGCGCAGACCGTGCGCCTCCGCAACCGGGCGACGGGCGACTATATCGAGCAGTTCGACGCGGACAATTATTGGCGCAGGATCGAGACGGCCCCGGCGTCCGCGGCCGGGGCGCAGCGATGGACGATCGCGCCCGCCGCTGCGGAGAACGGCGATCCCGTGCCGGGCTACATCTCCATTTCGAGCGCGGACCATCCCGCCTATGTGCTCAATACGCAATTCGAGGATACGTACGCGCGGTCCAACGATTGGTCGAACGCGGGAAGAAGCAACGCGCATTGGAAAATCGCGCCCGCCTACGACGTCAAGCCGGTGCGTATCGTGAATTACACGGCTGCGGACGTAGGTACGGACTATCTCTATGAAGGGGACGGCGGCTTGCTGAAGCACGGCGCGTTGGCGGCCGGCGGGGAGAACGATCCGGCTTACCAATGGATCGTCGAGGACCAGGACGGCAAGAAGCGCATCCGCAATGCG
The DNA here is from genome assembly GCF_042683485.1 of Cohnella sp. GCM10020058. Classification (NCBI taxonomy): domain Bacteria; kingdom Bacillati; phylum Bacillota; class Bacilli; order Caryophanales; family Paenibacillaceae; genus Cohnella; species Cohnella sp. GCM10020058. Next base: position 362,636 of record NZ_JBHUJV010000002.1, on the reverse strand, counting down.
GCGACGGGCAGCTATCTGGCATCCGGCGACCCGCTCGCGGTCAGCGCTGCCGGATCGGTGACATCGGCGGTTTATCAATGGCAGCTCTCGCCTTCCGAGATGTACGACGACTACGTGAACATCGCCGCGGCGGACGGCTCCGGTCTGCTGCTGCTCCAGGGCGGCGTCCTGCGCACGGGCGCGTCCGATCCGGACACAGACGCCGCACAGTGGCTGCTTGAGGATCCGGCCGCGCGGACGGACGGGTCGCCGCATTACGTGCGTATCCAGAACGAGTGGAAGCCTTATGTCTGGTACGAAGACGACAGCGGGGATTTGAAGTACGGCAATCCGCGCACGGACGGCCGGGATCAATGGCTCATTGAGAAATATCAGGGCCGCAAGCGGATCCAGAACCGCGCCACCGGCCACTATGTCAATATGCAGAACATGACAGACGGCCATATCCGCGTCACCGACGTCTCGGACGACTGGGCGAGCGCCATTTGGGTCGTCGAATCGCTCGCAGGCGGTTCCAAGCTGATCTATAACGTGGCGGATCGGGTGAAAAATCAGGAGGTCCAGAAGCTGATCAACCTGCAAAACCTGAACAAGTATGCCGAGTACGCCGAGATCAACCGAAACTGGGGCAGTCCGCACTGGACGCTGATTCCGGTGGACGACGCGGGACCGTCGCACCTGCGTTTTACGAACAAGCAAGGGCAATCGCTTTATGAGGAAACGGAAGGCGATGCCGCAGGCAAGGTGCGCTACGACAATCTGCCGGCCTCCGACATGCGGGCCGTGTGGTATGTCGAGGATGCGGGCAGCGGGGCCAAGCGTCTGAAGAACGTGAAGACCGGCCACTACATCGCGATGGAAAACATGGCGGGACACGAGGCGGAGGATGCGCCGAATCTGCCGCTCGGCACGGAAGCGGTCGTGTACGAATCGTGGGGAAGCGCCAAGTGGTATCTGGAGGCCGCGTCCGAGAACGGGTATACCGCGATCCGCAGCGGCTGGGCCGGCCATTATATTTATGCGGACGGCGCAGGCGGCACGAAGGTGAGCAAGACCGTCAAGTCGGGCGGCGGAGATTTCTCGGACGACGCGCTGTTCAAGGCGGAGCCCGTCGAGATGAAGCCCGAGGTACCCGAAGGCTACATCCGCATACAAAACGAAGCGAACGGCCAATACCTTTATGAAAACCGCGGCGGCGTCGTCCTGTACGGCAGCATTGCCGAGAATAACGGGTACGGCCATTGGCGGCTCGTCCAGCAGGATGGCGCGACCCGTATCGAGAATCGGGCGACCGGCCACCTCATGACGCTGACCCCGGATTACCGGTACATCGAGAGTTTGCCGGCCTCGGACGTTGCGAATCCGGCTGCAGACTGGTCGATCCAAGCTTCGTCTTCGTCCGCCGGCCATTGGCTAATCCGCAATATGGCAGACGGCTACGACGACGAATATGTCCATACGGACAACGCAGCCGGTTATGCGGAGCGCGGGCTCGTGCCGGTTTCCTTCGGAACCGCCAGGTGGAGCTTCGCAGCTGCGCCGGCGGATTACGAGACGCCGGAAGACGGCGGCGCTGCGAATACGGATACGGCAACGCCGGTATTCGACGATACCGCCTATATGCGGATCGGCAGCGGCGGCGTCTGGCTCGCGGACCGCGGCGGGACGATCGCGCTTGCGACTGAGAGCGGCGCGGCCGCGCAATGGCTGCTGCAGGATTTCAACGGCCGCAAGCTGATCAAGAACCGGGCAAGCGGACGTCTGCTGGCGTTGGATCAGGCGGGACAGCCGATCGCTGCGGTTGAAGGTGCGCGCGGCCAGACGACCTCGCAATGGGAAGTCGTCGAGACGCAGGGGCTGCTGGAGATTCGGAGCGCAGCCGATCGCGGAGGCTTACTTCTGCATGCAGGCGGAGCCGCCAAATACGGCGACGCCGTGGACGACGTCGCGCAAGGGCGTTGGATCTACGAACGTTTGCCGGGCGATGTCGTCTATGAAGCGGAAAATGCATTTATGGGCGGAGGCGTTGCGTCGAATCGAGACCTGTCCGGCTATACCGGCGACGGGTATGCTTCCGGGTGGACTGCGGGCACGGAGAGCGCTAATGGCGCAACCGGCGCAAGCGACCCGGGCAGCGCGCACGCCAAGCTGACCTTTACCGTCAACGCGCAGGCCGCAGGAGACTACGACGCGGTCGTCCGTTACGCTGCGCCGGGCGCATCCGTCTCGTCGACGCTTGGCGTCGCCGTCAACGGCCTGTCCGCCGCCGCGCTCAGTCTCCCGCCGACCGGCGCCGGCTGGTCGACGGCAACGTTGCGCCTGACGCTGCGCCAAGGGCTAAACACGATCGCGCTGCAGCCGGCAAATGCCGGAGCGGGCGCCGCCGGTCAGACGGCCGCCGCTCTTGCCGTCGACTCGCTCACGCTCAAGAACAGCGTCGCACCGGCATACCGGGGCGCCACCACGCCTTACGCGAGCTATGAGGCGGAGGACGCCGAGACGAACGGCCAGCTGCTTCGCGCTTCCCGATCGTACTACGATCCCGCCTCCGAGGCGTCCGGCCGCGAGGCCGTGAAGCTGAGCGAGACCGGCGACTATGTCGCGTTTACGCTGGCGCATCCGGCCAATTCGATTGTGCTGCGCTACTCGATTCCCGACAGCGCGGACGGGGCGGGCCGTACGGAGACGCTGGGACTGTACGTCAACGGTCAATTCAGGCAAAAGCTGACGCTGACGTCCAAGTACGCCTGGGAATACGGCAGCTATCCGTGGTCCAACGATCCGACGCAAGGCAGCGGGCACCGCTTTTTCGATGAGGTGCATGCGCTGATCGGCGACGTGCCTGCGGGCGCAAAGATCTCTCTTAAGAAGGATGCCGACAGCAACTCGCCTTTTTACACGATCGATCTGGCGGACTTCGAGCAGGCGGCGGCTCCGCTGCGAATGCCCGAAGGCTTCCTGTCCGTGGACGATTACGGCGCGGCTGCGAACGACGGCATCGACGATACCGCGGCCTTCAAGCGGGCGATGGATGCCGCTAAAACCGAAGGCAAGGGCGTCTGGTTCCCTGCGGGCGAATACGAGCTGCGGGACGGCCTGCTCGACCTGGACCGCATCCAGATCCGGGGTGCGGGCATGTGGCACACGCAGTTGACGGGCGCCAAGTTTGTGGGCAAGGGAGACGATATCGGCGTCTACGACCTGCTGATCGACGGGGATATCAACGTGCGGGACGACGAGGCGATCACGAATGCGTTCCACGGCGGCTTCGGTCCGGGCTCCGTGCTGCAGAACGTCTGGATCGAGCATACGAAGGCGGGCCTGTGGCTCACCAAAGTGAAGGACGGCGAGTCGTATACGCACGGCCTGCATATGGTCGGCCTGCGCATGCGCAACCTGATGGCGGACGGCATCAACTTCAGCGTCGGCACGACGGACAGCATGCTGGAGCAGAGCGACGTGCGCTATCCGGGCGACGACGGCATCGCGATGTGGTCGACCGACGGCCGCTCGAGCGTGGGCAACACGGCGCGCTTCAACACGGTGAGCCTGCCGTGGCTCGCCAACAACATCGCCGTCTTCGGCGGCACGGACAACCGGATTCAGGACAATGTAGCCAAGGACACGATCACCAACGGCTCCGGCATTACGGTGTCCACGCGGTTCAACCCGCTCCCGTTCGCGGGGACGACGGTCGTTGAGCGCAATACGCTCATCCGCACGGGCAGCTACGATACGGGGCTGCAGACCAATCTGGGCGCGTTCTGGCTTTTTGCCGACACGAAAAATATGACCGGCGAAATCGTACTGCGCGACAATACGGCATTGGACAGCACCTATGCGGGCGTCGTGGTCAATGGGACGCAAGCGGTGTCGGGCGGCAGGCTGCTGCTGCAAAACCTTGTGCTCGACGGCGCCGGCACGGCGGGCGTGCAGGTCGCACAGGCCGTCACGGGGGCGGCCGAGATCGATAATGTCATCGTTCGCGGCGCGAAAATCGCAGACGTAACGAACGCCTCGATGGGCTTCGTTCTTCGCGAGGTCAACGAGGGCTTCGCGTCCGCGGCCAAACGGTTTGCTGCGACGGCTGAGGGCGGCTCGCTGAACGGCTTCGCCCTGACTGCCGGCGCAACGCTTGCGATCAAGGTGACCGACGCGGCGGGCAAGGACGTTACGGCGCAGTCGACCTTCACGACGGAGCAAGCTTCGACCGCGGCGGTAGATGCCGCGGGCGTACTGAAGGGCATCGCGGCGGGCGAGACGCGTCTGCGCATCGCCTATGACGGGGCCGAGCGGACGTATACGGTCAAAGTCGCGTCCGCGCAGGCCGGGAACCCGCCGACAACCGGCGGCGGCAACGGCGGAACGGCCGGCAGCGCGCTCGAATCCGCGGCTGCGGCTAACGACGCCAAGCTGAAGGTGGCGACAGGAGAGGCGATCGCGATAGCCGCGTCGGCGGACGGCACCGCGCCGTTTACCGCGCAGGCACTGCTCGCGGCTGCCGCCAACCAGCCGGACGCCGTCCTGACGATCGCAAGCGGCGACAGCACTTACCGGTTCCCGCTGTCGCTGGCCGCCAAGCTCATCAAGGATCGCGGCTACGATCAGGACCCGAAGGCATTGTGGATTTTCGAGATCAAGCCGCTCGAAGATACATCCCTGGCACCGCTCCGGGAGGCGGCGAAGCGTCAGCATCTCGAGCTGGTCGCCGCGCCGGTCGAATTCGCCATAACGCTCCGCAGCGACGCCAAGACCGAGTCGATTGCCGACTTCGGCGGCGTTTACGTCGAGCGCACGTTGAAAACCGCGAAGCGCCTCGATGAAGCCTCGGTCACGGCGGTTGTTTATCGGCAGGAAGAGAACGGAACGGGAACGTTCGTCTATGTGCCGGCGCTGTTCGAAGCAAGCAAGGACGGCGGCACGGTCGTTACGATCCGCAGTCCCGGCAACAGCGTGTACGCCGTCGTGTCGCATACCGCTGCGTTTGCGGATCTGGCGAATCATTGGGCCAAGCAGGAAATCGAACGGCTGGCGTCGAAACTAATCGTCAAAGGCGTTGGAGAAGACGCGTTCGGACCTGCGCGCAGCATTACGCGGGCCGAGTTCGCGGCGCTGCTCGTCCGGGGGCTCGGCCTCCGGGATCCGGGCGGCGACGCCGGCTTCAAAGACGTGGCCGGCAGCGCCTGGTACGCGGCGGAGGTGCGCACGGCGGCCGGTTACGGTCTCGTCCGCGGCTTCGAGGACGGCAGCTTCCGTCCGCAGGCGACGGTCACCCGCGAAGAGATTGCGGTCATGACGGCGCAGGCGCTGAAGCTGGCCGGCGCATCTGACTTAACCGGCGCGGGCGCGGGTACGCCGGCGGCATTCGCGGATGCGGGGGACGTCCATGCCTGGGCGGCGGACGCGGTCCGGACCGCTTCGGCGCTCGGCATCGTCAAGGGTCTGCCGAACGGACGCTTCGCGCCGCGCGCCACGGCAACCCGGGCGGAGGCCGTCGCGATGCTCGGCCGTGCGCTGCAGGCAGCGGGCCTGTCGAACGCAGCCGACGCAGCCGAGTAACCGTCGCGCAATTATGCGTCAATGCCAGATGAACCGTAACAAAAACAGGAATCGCATCGTCAATAAGCTTTAAACACGGGAATGCGCGTCTTCGCTTCGAAGCGGGGATGCGCATTTCTGCCGGTTAGCGGCAGGCGGCGCCTTCACGGATGCCGCCGGCAGCCCGGGCGCCGCGTCGCTGCGCGAGAACGAAGGGATCGTCGGGGGGAAGCATGAGGAGAACGATAGGGGTATGGTTGTTGGCGCTGTTGATCGGCGCGCTGCTTGCGGGAGGCGTCTCCGCCGTTCATGCGGAAGAAACGGCCGGGTTGATTCGCAACGGCGGCGTGGAAACGCCCGTCGCAAGCGGCGGTCAGCCCGATGGCTGGGCGCAAGACGTATATACGTCGGACGCGGGCGGCGCTGCGGTCAGCACGCTGACGGTCGGACAGGACGGCGGCCATAGCGGGCAAGCCTATTTGAGCGTCTCCAGCGCGAGCGAGAACGATGCGCGCTGGATCCAGGAGGTACCGGTCGAGGCCGATACGGTCTACAGGCTGTCCGGCTGGATTCGGGTCGCGGGCGGGCTCGCCGACCGAACCGGCGGCAACCTCTCCGTGCTCGGCATCGCGGCTCCATTCCCGTCGGTCGGCGATTCCCAGGGCGAATGGCGCCAGGTCGAATGGTACGGCAAGACCGGCGCCGACCAGAAGAGCGTCATCGTCGCGGCTCGCCTCGGCAGCTACGGCAGCCTGAACAGCGGCAAGGCGGACTTCGACGACATCTTGCTCGAAAAGCTGGCGGAAGCTCCGGCAGGCGCCGTCGTCATTCCGTTGTGGCCGGAAGCCTACGCAGGAGCAACGTCCGGCGGTGAAGGCACGGGCGGTGGGCACGGCACGTATACGGCCATGATGTTTTTGCTGGCCGCCGCTTATGCCGCCCTGACCTGGGGAATCGTCTCCTACTTGCGCCGCGCGGGAGATACGCGTCTGCCGGGCAGGAACAAAGAGCGCGCAGGCAAAGGTGTCCTCCTGTTGCTTTTTGCAGGCGCCTTGCTTATCCGCGCTGCCTGCGCGCCGATTATGCAGGGACATCCGATTGATGCCCTGGACTTCTACTTCTGGGCGAATCATGTCTACGAAGCGGGCCTTCACGGCTTTTACACGGCCGACATTTTCGTGGACTATCCCCCCGGCTACATCTATGTGCTGTACGTCGTCGGCCTGCTGCAGAAGCTGATGCATATCGGCTACCCGTCCGCCGGTTCGGCGCTGCTGCTCAAGCTGCCGTCGATCGCGGCCGATCTTGCGGCCTCGTACGTCCTGCTGCGCATCGCGCGTCCGCGCTTCGGCGCTGCCGCAGGTGCCGCGATCGCCTCCCTGTATCTGTTCAACCCGATGGTATTCCACAATTCGGTCGTGTGGGGCCAGATCGACTCGTTCCTCGCTCTCTTTATCCTTCTTGCCGTGTGGGCGATCGCGGCGGGCAAGCTTCCTTATGCGACGGCAGCCGTCGTCGTCGCCGTACTGATCAAGCCGCAGGCGATCGTCGTCATCCCGGTGCTGCTGCTCGCCCTGGCCGTCCGGCGCAGCCGCAGGGCCTGGGGCGAATCGCTGCTGTATGGCGCAGCCGTATTTGTCCTGCTCGTACTGCCGTTCTCCATCCATCAGTCCCCGGACTGGATCGTCGAGCGCTACAAGGCGATGTTCGACAGCTACCCCTACGCCACGCTGAATGCCGCCAACCTGTATGGCCTGCTTGGCCTGAACGGCGTCAATGTATCTGCTGCGATGGCGTTCTGGAGCAACCTGTCCGTCGTGCTCATCGTCGCTTACGTCGTCTGGCTGGCTTGGCGGCATCGCAAGCTTGCGGCTGCGCCGCGCTGGACGTACCTGGCTTACTTGACCTTTCTGCTCGTGTTCGCGCTCAAGACCAGCATGCACGAGCGTTACGGTTACCCGGCCGTCGCGCTTGCGCTGCTCGCATTTATCCTGCTTAAGGACCGTCGATTGCTATGGATGTTCCTCGGCCTGACGTTCACGCATTTCGCGGACGCGGCTTACGTACTGTACTTCGGACTCGATAAAAACTATTACCTGTCGGGCACGGACGGCTTTTTCCGCTTCCTGTCGCTCGTCAACCTGGCGATATCGGCTTATGCCGTCTACGTCGGCTGGACGCTGGACAAGGGCAAGGCGCTGGCAGCCACGCCGGTTGCAACAGCCGACTCCGCTAAAGGCGGCAAAGGCGGCGCTTCGTCCAAATCGGCGTCAGCCAAAAGCGCGCTGTCCAAATCGACGCCCGCCAAACCTGCGTTCGCGATCGCCATATCGGCATCCGACGCCAAGTTCTCCCGACTCGATCGCTTGCTCGTCGTCGGCTTGACGCTCGTCTACGGCATCATCGCGCTCGTCAACCTCGGCTCGATGCGTGCGCCCGAGTCCGGCTGGACGCCTGCCGCGCCGGCCAGCGCCATCGTGTACGACTTCGGCGAGCCGCAGGCGATCGCCTCCGCCATCTGGTTCGGCGGTACGCGCGACGAGGGACGCGCGGAAGACAGCACGATCGAGCTGTCGCAATCGGCGGACGGCAATAACTGGACGAGCGCCCTGTCGTTCGTGCTGAACGGCGGATCCGTCTTCCAATGGAAGGAACAGCCTGTCGCCATCAATCAGCGGTACGTACGCGTATCGGCTTCGAATCCGGGCTGGACGCTGTACGAGCTGTCCTTCCGCGACGCGGAGGGCGGCGCCTTGACGCCGGTCAAGACAAGCGAAGGCGGTACCGCGCTGCTCGACGAGCCGGGCGACGTGCCCAAGAAGCCGTCTTATCTCAACAGCATGTATTTCGACGAGATCTACCACGGCCGCACGGCATACGAGTTCCTGCACCAGATCGAGCCGTACGAGACGACGCACCCGCCGCTCGGCAAGGGGCTGATGGCGCTCGGCGTCTCCCTGTTCGGCATGAACCCGTTCGGCTGGCGGATTATGGGCACGCTGCTCGGCATCGCGATGATCCCGCTCATGTATTTGCTAGCCAAGCGGATGTTCGGCCGTACCGAGCTGGCCTTCGCGGCGGCATTTCTGCTGACGTTCGACTTCATGCACTTCACGCAGACGCGCATCGCGACGGTCGACGTCTACGGCGTTTTCTTCATTCTGCTCATGTATCTGTACATGTACAAATATTACGAACGGGCGCTCGCGGGAGAAAGCTTCCGCCGCGTCGCCGTGCCGCTTGCGCTGGCGGGCCTGTTCTTCGGTCTTGGGGCAGCGAGCAAATGGATCGATATTTACGCGGGGGGCGGACTTGCGGTGTTGTTCGCGATCACGCTGTGGCGGCGGCGGGCGGAGCATGCTTTCCTGCTGCGCGCCGTGCTCTGGTGCGTGCCGTTTTTCCTGGTCGTGCCCGCGTTGATCTACACGGCGAGCTACATTCCGTTTTTCCTCGTACCGGGTCCGGGACATGGCTTCCACGACATGCTGACCTACCAGAAATTCATGTACAACTACCACGCGCATCTGGTGGCGACCCATCCGTTCGCGTCGAGCTGGTGGGAGTGGCCGCTGATGATCAAGCCGATCTGGTATTACGGCGGCACCGTTGCGGCGGACCAGGTGTCGAGCATCGTGGCGATGGGCAATCCGGCCGTATGGTGGATCGGCATCCCGGCAGTCGCAGGCGCGATTTTCCTGCTCTTCAAGGGCCGGGCGCGCGACCCGCGGCTTGTCTTCCTGCTGATCGGACTGGCTGCCGAGTATCTCCCGTGGGTCGGGGTGTCCCGCCTGACCTTTATCTATCACTTTTTCGCGAGCGTGCCATTTATCATTCTACTGATCGTGTACTTATTGAAGGAAGGCAGAGAGAGCGGGCGGCTCTCGCGCGGTCACGTCTACGGCTACCTCGGCGCGACGCTGCTGCTGTTCGTCCTGTTCTATCCGATTATGTCCGGCATGACGGTGGACAAATCGTATGTCGTTCACGCGCTCCGTTGGTTCAATTCCTGGATCTTTAATGGTTGAGGAGGCGCGGAAGAAAATGACGACGGACAAAACAAATGCCGCGGGCCCGGCTGCGGAACGGATATCGGCGGAAAGGGCTGATCGCGACCGCTGCCCGCTCTGCAGCGGACCGAACGGCTGCGCGATCGAAGCGGGGCTGCAGGCCGAATCCTGCTGGTGCATGCGCACGACGATCGGCGAGGACGTCCTGGCAAACGTGCCGCCGCCGCTTCGGGGACGAGCCTGCATCTGCCCGGCTTGCGCCGCGGGCAACAAATAAAAAAAGGTGTCCGGCCCATCGGGGCGCGGACATCTTTTTTTTAACAAGCAACGCTGCCGGCCTGCTGCGCCCATTCTCTCCGCGTGCCGGCGCTTTATAGATGTTTGACGAGCCAAATACCTGCATGTGTACAGGTATTCTCTACCGACTCGCGCCACCTGATGAAATACCTGCAAATGTGCAGGTAAATGCAAAGCACAAGCCTAAAATCGGGCTGATGGAGGAAAATGCCTGCGTATTTGCATCTTTTCTGACCAAAAGGGGCGAGATCGGCCTAAAAAGATGTATATTTGCAGGCATTGCGGCGAAAGAAACCTGGCGGCTTTTCTTATCAAGCCTTGCTTCAAGCCTTGCTTCAAGCCTCGCTTCAAGCCTTGCTTCAAGCCTTGCTTCAAGCCTTGCTTCAAGCCTCGCTTCAAGCCTCGCTTCAAGCCTCGCTTCAAGCCTCGCTTCAAGCCTCGCTGCCGGCGTGCTGCGTCCATTCCTCCGCAAGCCGAAGATCCTCGGGCGGCCGGTGCCCGCGCTGGAGCTCCTCAATGGATAACCCGAAGTCCATTTGCAGGTGCGGGTAATCCGGGAAGCTCTCCCAGTCGCCGCCCCAGGAGAAGCCAAGCCGCTTGGCGATCCCGACGACTTCCATCCAGTCGGCTTTTCCGTTGCGATTGCCGTCGTACGCCGTATCCCATAGGACTTTGCCCTTCTTCGTGCGGATGGCGAAGTCGATGGCAAGGCCGTAGTTATGATACGATTGGCCGCCTCTGGCGTTGGTCACGATGTCGCCTGGAGCGCTCCGTCCCTTGCGATAAAGCGCGTTCTGCTCGGCCTCGCTGCGAAATCCGTCCGTAATCGCAATGCGTATGCCCAGCGCTTCGGATTCGGCCTTCAACGTTTTCATTTTTTCGGCGACGATCGGGTGCAAGGAGACGACCGGCGGTACTTCGCGCCACAGCTCGGCGGGCAGCAGCAATTTGACGGCTGGCAAATTCGCGGCCACGATCAGCGCGGCGGCGACGCATGCGGCCAGCAGCAGGCGACCGCGCCTGCGGGTTGAGGCAGCCCGCCTTCTCGCCAGCGATGCGCCCGAGGGTTCCAATTTCATCAATCTCTTCCTTTCAACGCTATCTTTACTCCCTATTATTCTCCCTAATGCGGATCGTAATCCTATTATCTATTATAAGGTTGCAAGGGGAGGAATCCCAAACGTCCATGGGGAGGGCAAGATTGCGTAAAAGGTGGCAATTTGGAGTTTGAGGGAATTAATCTCCCCTACGATCTTGAAATGAAGTAGATAGGGTCAAATGCTTATTGCTGTCCAAGTCGCGCAGCACACGCTGTATTTTTTCATTCGCCGCTTTATAAGCGTCGGGTCCTAAAAACAGATGCGGCGGAGGCGCGGAGGTTGAGGCGACTCGCATCATAACTTCAGCGGCCTTAGCGGGATCTCCCTGCTGTTTGCCCGACATTTCAAGATAACGATCGATTGAAGCCTGTGCTTCCGTATACGCAAGAATTGGATTCGGCGAGACGGACAACGATTGTTCGGTCAGGAAGCTGGTGCGGAAAGCGCCGGGATAAACAACGGTGGCCGATACGCCGAACGGCTTCATCTCGGCAGCCAAAGCCTCCGTAAGGCCGGATACGGCGAATTTGGTGGCGGAGTAGCTGCCCCAACCGGTATAACCGCCTGCGAACCCGCCGATGGAGGACATATTAAAAATGTGACCCTGGCCCGCCTTTCGAAGATGAGGAATTATATGACGGAGTACGTTCATCATGCTAAATATGTTTATGTCAAAGTGGTCGCGTATCTCTTGGTCGGTCAGCGATTCGAACGTTCCTTGCAGTTTCCTGTTACGAACCAAACATGGGGATGCTTCATCGATAAAATCCTCCTGTATTAAAACGATTGCTGGCCGGTCAGTTGGACATGTTTTTTCGGTTCTCGGCTCGATATAGGAACGTTTATTTTTCCCGATAAAAAATCATGCCGCCGTGGTAGAGAACGCCGTCTCGAAACGCTCCGTCGGCAGTGAAGCCGGTATCGTCCACATAGTCGATATGATCTCCCTTAATGGTATAGCTGCCCTGATAAGCGCTTTTCCGATTGCCGCGAGCCTCGTCATAGCGACCGTTTGGCAGAAGCGCTTGACGAACGTAACCGTCCCGGGTAACCCACATGCCGACATAAGATTGTTGTTCGCCCCTATGGTTCTCCATTTTGATTTCCTCCTTTGATGAATGGGGATTGCTTACGAACGCCTGCTTTTAATGAACGGTGGCGCCAGTAAGCATTTCGGTGACTTCAGTATGTAATAAATAAGAGGCTGCCCGGTAGACGAATCCAGTCGAGTTATTGCATAATACTCCAAATCGGAATAAAATAGTTCGCAAAAGGGGCGAGGAAGGAGCTTGTGGGGAGAACGATGACATGGGCTGACGAGATCGTTAAAAAGCAGAAGGAATTGGCTTTTGTTATCGACCGGTATCCTGAGGGAACGCATGCTACCGCCATTCCTTCCTTGAAGTTCATTCGCTCCGACGGAGCGTCCCAACCGATCTATTCGATCTATAATCCGTCCATGTGTATCGTTGCACAAGGATCCAAGTTGATTATGCTGGGACAAGAGAGTTATCGATACGATCCGGCATCCTACCTGGTCGCCTCCGTCCATTTGCCGATTACCGGACAGATCGTCCAGGCCACGCCACAGCATCCTTACCTTAGTCTTCAACTGGATTTTAGTACGGATCAGATCGTAGATATGATCAAGGAATTCAACTCGGAGCGGGATCTTAAGGAAGTTTCCAGACGCGGCCTGGTGGTAAGTCAAACGAGCCCGTCCCTGCTCGAGGCCGTATTGAGGTTAGTCCGTCTGTTAGACACGCCGCGGGATATCCCTGCGTTTGCCCCTTTGGTCATTCGTGAAATTCTTTATCGGATTTTACAGAACGAGCAGGGCGCTGCCGTCCTGCAGTTCGCCGTGGCCGGCAGCAATGCCGGGCGGATCGCGAAGGTCATTCATCTTATCAACCGCGATTTTGCCAAGCCTTTGCGTATTGACGAGCTGGCCAAAGCTGCAAGCATGAGCGCGTCTTCCTTGCACGCTCATTTCAAGGAAGTCACCGCTATGAGCCCCTTGCAGTATCAAAAACAAGTGAGGCTGCAGGAGGCTCGCCGTTTATTGCTATCGGATATTCCGGAAGCCGCGAATGCCGGATTCCAAGTGGGCTACGATAGTCCCTCCCAGTTCAGCCGCGAATATGCCCGGATGTTCGGTCGGCCTCCCTTAAGCGACATCAAACGCCTTCGCGAGTCTTTATCCCTGCAAGACGCTAAGTATTTTGAAGCGCCATCCAACCTGGGAAAAACGGGCGGATGGTGTTTTCGTTTCTTTTGTTGTCGTTGGCGTCGTCCTCCTCGTCGAGGGGGCGCAAAAATGGGCTTGCAAAAACTAATGGCATTAGCTATATTAAAACTAATAAGATTAGTTTTCGAAAACGGAGGTTAGGAAAATGCAACTGACGACCATCGCTAATGTACACCAGTTATCTTTTATGCCCCGCTTTTTCCCGGTTAATGCTTACTTCGTGCAGGAGCGGGACGGCCTGACGTTGATCGACGCGGCGCTCCCTTACAGCGCCAAAGGCATTATCGACGCGGCAGCCCGCATCGGCAAGCCCATCCGCCGCATTCTGCTGACGCATGCGCACGGCGACCATATCGGCGCGCTCGATCGGCTGAAATCGGCGCTGCCCGATGCCGAGGTGCTGATCTCCGTGCGGGATGCCAGACTGCTCGCCGGAGACAAGACGCTGGATGCGAGCGAGATCCAATCTCCCATCCGAGGCGGCGTGCCGAAGCCGGGGGCCATTCGTACCCGGCCCGATACGCTTCTCGCCGACGGCGACCGCGTAGGCTCGCTGCTCGCGGTAGCGACGCCCGGCCATACGCCCGGTTCGATGTCTTTTCTGGATACGCGCACGGGCGCCTTGATCGCGGGAGACGCCCTTCAGGTGCGCGGCGGCATGGCCGTGTCCGGGAAGATACAGCCGCTGTTCCCTTTTCCGGCGATGGCGACATGGAGCCCCGTCGAAGCGCTCCGTTCGGCCAAGCGGCTCGTCGGACTGAAGCCGACGCTGCTCGCGGTCGGACACGGCCGGATGGTCGCGGATCCGCTTGAGGCGATGACCGCTGCGGTGCACGCCGCGGAGCGCAGCCTTGGAGCGCAAGGAACAGGAGGGGCCAGCCATGTCACCGCGAATCGGCCTTGACCGGGCGACGCTGCTGCAGGCTGCCACGGAGATGGCCGACGAGCACGGCCTGGAGTCCGTGACGCTGTCGTCCCTCGCGCAAAAGCTGAAGATCCGCTCGCCTTCGCTCTACAATCACGTCAACGGCTTGCCCGACTTGCGTCGGGAGCTGGCGCTGTCGGGCCTCGCCAAAATGGCCGCGCGCTTTGAAGCCGTTTTGCCCGACGTCTCGGGAGACGAAGCCTTGCGCACATTCAGCCGCGCCTACCTCGATTTCGCCCGTCGGCATCCGGGCCTGTACGAAGCGGTTCAGCGCGCGCCCGATCCCGAAGACCGCGATTTGAGCGAAGCCGGGGCTGCCGTCGTTGGACTCGTTGTCCGCGTCATAGAGACTTACGGCCTGCGCGGGGACGAAGCCATCCACGCCGTGCGCGGCATCCGCAGCGTCCTGCACGGCTTCGTCTCGATCGAGCGCCAGGGAGGCTTCGGCATGCCTCTCGATTTGGATGTTACTTTTCGCTTGCTGGTAGATACGTTTATTGCCGGCGTCAAATCCCTCAGCGAGCAGGGAGAGACGGGCTTCTAGGCGAACGCGCCGAGGCCAAAGGGGTGAGGGACAGGTCCGGTAACAAAGGCCTCTTTTTACCGTTTTAACGATATCCCCTTCGAACAGGACAGCTGCTCCAAGGCGCCCGTACCCATGGATCTTATCGGCTTTTCGCGTAACCGCCTATGTCGCTCCAGCATAAGAGTCCCCGGGGTCCCCGGGGATACCGAAGCCGTCCCTGACTCGAGGGGATACTGTTAAAACGCAGCGAGACCCATGCTCGACTGTTCCTGACTAAAGGGGATATCGTTAAAACGCGACGAGGACCTGTGCGCAAATGTCCTGACGCAAGGGGATACTGTTAAAACGTAGTGAAACCTCATATGTCACCGCTCCTCACGCAAGGGGATACCGTTAAAACGTGGCAGAGGCGCGGCTAAGTTCAGCTTTTCTTGACAGCAGTTGCCGAATCGGATAAAGTGTAACTTACCAAAAGTAATTTACTTTATATAAATGATAGAGAGGACGGTCCTTATGACACGTTCCATCCATCCCGATACGGACCTCGGCACCGTACATTTAAAAGTTTCCGAGCTTGATCGATCGATCCGGTTCTATGAAGAAATCATCGGCCTCCAGCTGATCTCTCGCGAGGGCGAGACGGCTCGGATGGGCGTTGGCGGGCCAGCCGCGCTGCTCCAGCTTGAACAGTTGTCCGAAGGCGCGGTTCCGGCGCCTCGCAGGCGCACGGGCCTCTACCACTTCGCGATCCTCGTGCCGACGCGGGAGACACTCGGACTTGCGGTGCGCAACTTCCTCCAACGCCGGGTCCCGATCGGGCAAGGGGATCACCTCGTCAGCGAGGCGATCTACCTGAACGATCCGGACGACAACGGCATCGAAGTATACGCCGACCGTCCGCGGGAAACCTGGACTTATACCCAGCAAGGCAAAGTCGCGATGGCGACGGATCCGGTCGATATCGAGGGTCTGCTTGCCCTGGCCGGCGACAAGCCATGGACGGGACTGCCCGCCGGTACCGTGATGGGGCATGTGCATCTGCATGTCAGGGACCTGCAGGAGGCCAAGCGATTTTACGTCGATACGCTCGGCTTCGATATTGTGGCCAACTACGGCGGCCAGGCGTTGTTCGTGTCCGCAGGCGGCTATCATCACCATGTCGGCCTGAATACATGGGCGGGCGTGGGCGCACCGCCGCCTCCCGCGAACGCGCCAGGGCTGATTTTCTTCACGGTCCGGCTGCCGGACGCCGCAGAGCTTGCGCGCATCCTGACTGCGCTTGGCGAGCAGGGCCTTCCGTCGGAGCAGTTCGAGGACGGCTACCTCGTCGCCGATCCTTCGTCGAATCGCGTGCTGCTGACGGTGCGCGCCTAACGCGGCTCCAATAATAAAAAGCCTTCGGCTCTACCGAACCCGGTAGCCGAAGGCTTTTTTATCAGGATGCCGATATTAGTCGTCTTGCGAGGTCAAGATCACGGGGCCGTCCTTGGTGATCGCGATCGTGTGCTCGAACTGCGCGGACAGCTTGCCGTCCATCGTGCGCGCGGTCCAGCCGTCTTCGTCGATCGTCATGCGCCAGGTTCCCTCGTTGATCATCGGTTCGATCGTGATGACCATGCCTTCTTTGAAGCGGAAGCCTCTGCCGGGGATGCCGACGTGAATGAAGTTCGGCTCTTCGTGCAGTTCTCTTCCGATGCCATGCGCGGCCAATTCCCGGACACAGGAAAAGCCGTTCGCTTGCGCATGCTTGTGCAGCGGGTACATCGCGTCGCCGATCCGGTTGCCGATGACGGCGTGCCGGATGCCGATATCGAGACATTCCTTCGTCACGCGCATGAGCTTCTCGGCGGTCGGCGACACGTCGCCGACCGCGTATGTCCATGCCGAGTCTCCGAGCCAGCCGTTCAGCTCCGCGACTGTATCGATGGTCACAATATCTCCGTTTTGAAGCGGGGTATGATTGGGAAAGCCGTGCGCGATCACGTCGTTGACGGAGGCGCAGGTGGCGAATTTATAGTCTTTGTACGTTTTCGTGAACGGCCTGGCGCCGTAGCTGGCCATGACGTCCTCGACAAGCTCCTCGATCTGCCATGTCGTCACGCCCGGACGGATCATCTTGCGGATTTCCTTGTGACAGGCGGCTACGACCGCTCCCGCCGCTCTGATATGCTCGATCTCCTGAGGAGATTTCAGCGTCACCATGGCTTACAGGCTCCTCTCTTCTCTACGGTCACGATACACCTTTTGGCATTAAGGCGTCAATTCGCCCGCTATAGGCAAAGTATGCGGGGATGAAGGGAGGGGTGCGCACATTGTACGAAGACGTCTGCAGCCCGATCATTGTATCGCGTTCCGAATTCCGGCGCTCGTTTCAGCCCTGCGAACAACGATGTCCTCAAGACGTAGCGCCGCTCGCTTGCCGTTTACTACAATAGAGGCCAAATGAGCGCCTTAAGATAGCCGGTCAAGCCGGCATCTGGGAGGAAGAACGGAGGAGCGGCATGATCAAGCAGCTGGTGGATTTGTTTGTCGCATTCGGGAGATCGACGATGCTTGGCTACGGCGGAGGACCTTCGATAATTCCTTTGTATCAGAACGAAGTCGTGAACCGGTATCAATGGATGGGAAACGAGGACTTCGGCAAGGCGCTCGCCTTCGGCAACGCGCTGCCCGGTCCGATCGCCACCAAGCTGGCGGCTTATATCGGATTCAAGGTCGCAGGCTGGCTCGGCGCGCTCATGGCCGTGACGGCCGTCGTCCTGCCGACGGCTTTGCTTATGGTGCTGCTTGTCGGCCTGATGCACAGGCTGCAAGGCAATCCGTATATCAAAGGAATGATCAAAGGCGTGCAGCCGGTCATCTTCGTCATGCTCGCGATGCTCGCCTACGACTTCGCCAAGTTCGCGTTTCAGCGCAGCGGCGGACCGGTCGTCTTTCTGCCGTTCGCGCTTGCTGGGATTTACTTTATCATGGTACAGTATCTCAAGATCAATGCGGTGTGGGGCATTCTCGGCGCGCTGGTCATCGGAGCCTTTTTCATGCGGGAAAACGCAGGCTGAGGAGATTTGCCGAGACTGCAGACGAACGGCGGTTCGAGCCGACTCATCCATTCCGACAGGAAACCGCGGAGCGCTCCGGCATTGGCCGGAGCGCTTTGTCGCAGGCGGAGCCGTCTAAGGGATTAGAAGAGGAGCTGGAGATAACGATGATCAAGGCGGTCGTGTTCGATTTTGACGGAACGATACTGGATACGGAAACCGTAACCTACGAAGCGATGAACGGCGTATTCAGAGAGCGGGGACACGAGCTGCCGATGGATAAATGGGCAGGCGCGATCGGCACGCTTCACGGCTTTGACGCATGCGCGGAGCTGTCCGCATTTACGGGAGAGACCATCGATCGCGGATGGCTCGACGCCCGGTTCGGAGAGCTGTACGCCGGGATGGTGCACCAGGTGCCGCTGCTGCCGGGTATCCTCGACGCGCTCGAAGAAGCGAAGCGGCTCGGGCTCGCGGTTGGGCTCGCTACGAGCTCTTACCGCGCATGGATCGAACCGCATCTGGAGCGACTCGATCTTCGCAGGCATTTTGACGCGATCCATACGGCGGACGACGTGGAAAAGGTGAAGCCGGATCCGGCGCTGTACCGGCTGGCCGTTCGTTCGCTAGGCGTGGAGCCGGGCGAAGCGGTCGCCATCGAGGATTCGCTGAACGGGCTGAGAGCCGCCAAGGCCGCCGGCTTGTACGGCATCGCCGTACCGAATGCCATGACGGCGGGGCTCGACTTTGCCGAAGCGGATCTCGTCGTGCCGACGCTGGACGGGCAAAAGCTCGAGATGCTCGTCGCGCGGTGGAACGGCTGAACGGCCAACCATAAGCGGCTGCGACTTTGATTGTACGTACAAGTGCGTCGCTGTGTTATAATAGCTGCTATACGTTTTGCGCGAGGTGAACGAGTTGAATCCGCAATACCCCAAGTATCAGCGGTTAAAGGAAGAGATCGTCTCCTGGATCGCCGGGGGCAAATACCGTCCGGGAGACAAGCTGCCGTCCGAGAACGAGCTGGCCGAGCAGTTCGGCTTAAGCCGCCAGACGGTCAGGCAGTCGATCGGCGAGCTGGTCAGCGAAGGCTGGCTGTCCCGCGAACAGGGCAAGGGCACGTTCGTGGCGAAGCTCCAGGGCGATCGCAGAGGGCCCGGCGCCAGCCGGATGGTCGGCTTGATCACGACGCATATTTCCGATTACATTTTCCCGTCCATCGTGCGTGGCGTCGAGGCCGCGCTTAAGGAGAAAGGCTACCGGCTGTTGCTGTCAAGCACGGAGGGCAGCAAGGAGAAGGAGCGGGAGAGCCTGGAGACGATGCTGACGCAGGGCGTGTGCGGACTCATCGTAGAGCCGACGAAAAGCGCGGAGGGCAACCCGAATTACGAGACGTTTATGGCGCTGGAATACCATGGCATTCCGATGCTGATGATCAACGAGCAGTATCCGGATCTGGACTGGCCCTGCGTGAAGGTGGACGACGAAGCCGGCGGCTTCCTGGCCACGGAGCATCTGCTCGCGGCGGGACACCGCGCGATCGCCGGACTGTTCAAGACGGACGACCTGCAGGGCGTGCAGCGGATGAAGGGCTTCGTCCAGGCGAATCGCGAACGCCGCTTGTCCGTACCGCCCGACCTGCTCGTGCGCTACCGGACGGAAAACCGCGCATCGCGGCCGCACGAGGCGCTGCGCGAGCTGCTCTCGCGGCCGGAGCCGCCGACCGCGATCGTCTGCTACAACGACCAGCTGGCCGTATCGCTGCTGGATGTCATCCGCGAGGCGGGGCTGCGGGTCCCCGAGGATCTGTCCATCGTCGGCTACGACGACTCGTTCCTTGCGACCGCCACCGAGGTGAAGCTGACGACGGTCTCCCATCCGAAGGCCGAGCTCGGCGAGCTTGCCGCGAATCTGCTCGTGACGATGCTGGATAAGGACGCGGTCGGCCGCGGCGGCCACATCTACAAGCCTCAGCTGATCGTGCGCGAATCAACGGCCGGGCCTTCGGTTCGTTAGTGCGGCTCGGCTGCGGGCCTTCTTCAAGCTTCGTTCTTTCACGATCCCCGATCGTTGCATTGCATGCTGGGCGGACCGTTGTGCGCTTCTCTAAAATGAAAAGAGCACAGGAAAGGAGGCGCAGGGGTGAACATGACGGGCACTTGCGCGGACGATCTGACGATGATTTGCGCAATCGCTTACAATTTTGAAATGGGTTACCGTCTGCGATACGGATACGTTCGGCCGGATCCAGGACACCGGCCGGTCGTTCCGCCTGCTCACGGAGAGCAACGGCACGGACGTCTGTGTCAGGTGATGCTTCCTTAGGATAAAAAATGGAGCCGTCTCGGTCCTTCGGGACCGGGCGGCTTTTTTAGACTACCAGGATTGCGAGATGATAAAAGATGAAGTTCAAGCTGCTTATCGTCGACGACTTCTTCGTCGAGCGGGAGACGGTCAAAGAGCTGATCTCGGCGTCGGGACTCGAATTGGAGGTTGCCGGAGAAGCATGCGACGGGCTGGAGGCGCTCGCGATGATCGAGAGGGAAGCGCCCGATTTCGTGCTGACGGACATCGAGATGCCTTTTATGAACGGCATCGCGTTCGCCGAGGAGCTGCGCCGCCGTCGGCCCGAGGTCGACATTATTTTTTTCACCTACTACGAGAAGTTCGAATACGCCAAAAAAGCGATAGATTTGAATGCGTTTTCATTTGTGTTGAAGCCGATTGTCGACGAAGAGCTCGTAGGCGCCCTGCAGCGTATCGTCGACGACAAGAAGCGCAAAATGAGTGAAATGGACGAGCGTGCCCGGCTGGAGGAGGCCTTGCAGGCCAGCATGCCTTTGTTAAAGGAACGCTTTATGCGCAGCTGGCTCGCGGGGCTTGGCGGCGATGACGAGAAGATCGAAGCGCAGCTGCGCTTCTTCTCCTTGCCCGTGCCGGCTGGCCCCTATGCGGTGCTGGCAGTAGAGCTGGACGATCCGGGCGCCCGCTTCGACGAAGCGCCTGTGGCGGAGCGGGAGCTGCTGCTGCTGCGCGTATCCGACATCTTGAGAAGAGCGCTGGCCGATCGTCCGGGCTGTCTGATCTGCAAAGCGGAGGGTTTGCGCTGGGGCGTTAGCCTGTTCGGCAGCTTGGCGGAAGAGGACGCAGTCTCGACGTCGGATCGGGCATTCGCCGCGGCCGAGTTGATCTGGCAGGAGGCGGCCGAGGCGGGGCTCAGCCTGACGATCGGCATCGGCAGTCCGGTATGCGGACTGGCCCGGCTGGCGGAAGGCTACCGGCAGGCTTCACAGGCGCTGTCGCACAAGTTCCGGCTTGGTCACGGGCAGCTGATCAGCGCGGACGAGGTCGAACGAAGCGGCGAAACGGACGAAAGCGGCGGACGCCTGTCCCAAGGGATGATGGACGAGGTGAACCGGGCGCTGCTAAGCGGAGAGGCGGAGCGATTCGCCGACAGGCTGCTTGCCGATGGCGGCGTGCGCGGCGCGCATGCCGTTCGCGGGCTATGTCTCGGCATCGTCTCTTGCGTCCAGCTGCTGCTCAGCGAACGCAATCTGGATTTGGCGCAGAGCGGCGCAGCGCCCGAGTTCCAGTGGGAGCGGCTGCTGAAGCTGGAGACGATCGCGGATATCCGGCAGTGGCTGATCGCCTTTCTGGACGCGTCGGCCCGGTGGATGGAGGCGCAGTCCGAGCACAAGTCCGGCGCCGTCGTTCGAGAAGCCAAGCGACTGATGGCGTCCCGCTACGTCGAGCCGCTGACAGTGAGGACGATATCCGACAGCCTTCACTACAGCCCGAATTATTTGAACTACGTATTCAAGCAGGAGACGGGACAGACGATCCTGGAATACTTGACGCACGTACGCATCAAGGCGGCACAGAAGCTGCTTCGGGAATCGGCCGCCAAAATGTACGAGATCGCCCGCATGGTCGGCTACGGGCAGGAAACGTATTTTCGCAGCGTGTTCAAGCAGCTTACCGGGCTGACGCCCAAGGAATACCGGGAAAAGACACGGGGGCCGGGAAGCCTATGAAGGCCTGGTTTAGGGATTTGACGCTGAGGAGCAAGCTTGTCCTCACCTTTACGCTGCTGATCGCGGTTGTCGTGCTGCTCGGCGGGTGGATCAACTACCGAATCGCGGAGAGCCGGATCGAACGGACGGAGACGATGCTTCTCCTGCAAAACTTGAAGCAGACGGCAGCCCTTGTCGATTACAATCTCGATTCCTATCAGCGCAAGACGGAGATCGTATTTGCCAATTCCAGCTTTCAAGAGACGCTGGCGTCCAGGTACGACGATTTCTCGTCGCTGTACGACGCTTACCGCAACCGAATATACAGCGTGCTCGAGCCGGTGCTGCTGGACATGACCTATTCGTCCACGGAGATTTTCACCGAGGGCAACGAGCTGATCAATGTCATTATTTATTCCGACAACCCGTCGCTGCCGAGGGACACGGGCATCATTCGCGATTTGACCGCCGTCCATGGCGAATCCTGGGTTCAAGCGCTGCGTGCCGCGCCGAGCCAGATTATATGGCGGGGATTGTACGAGGAGAACGGGGAGCGTTATATCTCGGTCAGCCATACGCTGAAGTCGTTCCGGACGCTTGAGGAGCTGGGCATTCTGACCATTATGATTCCCGAGGTCAAGCTGAAAAAGCTGCTGGAGGAAAACAACGAAAATTCGGAGGCTGCGCTGCTGCTGTTCGATGCGGACGGAAACAGCATCGGCGCCAGTCGCCCGGATCTGCCCGCGGGGGAGATCGAAGCGGTTCTGCAACGCATGCGGACGGCAGGCAGCGAGGTCGGAAGGATCCGTCTGCAGGATGGCGACTATTTGGTCGCCGCTTCGGAATCCCGCATCACGGGCTGGCAGCTTACCTCGGTCGTGCCCTATCATGTCGTGACCGACTCGCTGCGGGGAATCGCGCTGACGACGGCGACGATACTGATCGTCAGCGTGCTGCTCTGTCTGGGCGCGACGGTGTTCATCTCCCATCTGACGACGCGCAGACTGATCAAGATTACGAACAAGATGAATCGCGTGAAGGAGTACGGACTGGAGCCGCTCTCCGTCATCGCGGGCAAGGACGAGATCGGGCAGCTCGACGGCGCCTTTAACAGGCTGATCACTTCGCTGAACGGGATGACGGAGGAGCGGGTCCGGTTGGAGCGGCAGAAGACGACGCTTCAGATCGACCTGCTGCAGCTTCAGATCAACCCGCACCTGCTCTACAATACGCTGGCGACCATTCAATGGAGGGCGAAGCAGGCCGGGACGGCGGATATCCAGCGCGTGACGGAAAGCCTGATTCGCTTTTTCAAGCGCTTTTTGAACAAAGGCGGCGGCGAGACGACGTTCGGCCAGGAGCTGGAGATGATCCGGGAATATACGCAAATTTTGCAGTTCACCTATAACATGTCCTTTGCGGTCGAGATCGACGTAGTGCCCGAGCTTTTGGACGTTCCCGCACTTCATTTGCTGCTGCAGCCGATCGTCGAGAACGCCGTCGTGCACGGCATCAGGCCGTCGAAGCGGCAAGGGCTGCTGCGAATCGAAGGATATGGCACGGCGGACGGCAAGGTCGTATTTGTCGTCTCCGACAACGGGATCGGCATCCAGGCGGATATCGTAGCGAAAATCAACCGGAACGAGGAGCTGGGCCGACTGAAGCCGGGTTACGGATTGTCCAACGTGAAAAAGCGGATCGCGCTCGTCTATGGCGAAGGCTGCGGCGTAAGCGTGAACAGCGGAGAGAGCGGAACGTCCGTTATCGTCACGCTGCCTGCCGCCGGCGGGGGCGAAGACAGCTAAGCGCTTGTCGTTCTTCTGCATCTCCCAATAGGTGTTTTACGTTCTGTATTCGCTTTCATGGGCGGGCTACAATGACTTCACAGACACAGAACGACATACCGACGGAGGGAGACAACTGTGAAATCAATTGGTTTGACGCTGTGGAGGCAGCGTGTCCTGTTCCTGTTTTTGCTGCCGGGCGCGGCAGCCGTGCTGGTCTTTTCTTACGCGCCCATGGCGGGTCTCGTGATGGCGTTCCAGGATTACCGGGTATCCGACGGATTTCTGCGCGGCGAATTCGTCGGCCTGGATCAATTCAGGGCGTTCCTGACGGACCCCGACTTCTATGCGGCGCTCCGCAACACGCTGGCGATCAGCGGCCTTACCTTGCTGATCGGATTTCCCGCGCCGGTCGCGCTGGCGCTGATGATCGATGCCGTCGCCTCGTCCAGGTTCCGCAAGGTCGTGCAGTCCGTGACGTACCTGCCTCATTTCATCACCTGGGTATTCATCGCCAGTCTCGTCTACCGGCTGCTCGACACCGAGAGCGGCATCGTCAATCTGGCGCTGGTCAAGCTGGGCTTCGAGCCCGTCAGCTTCATGCAGTCGCCGGGGTACTTCTGGTTCATCCTCGTGCTGGCGTCCGTGTGGAAGAGCATCGGCTGGAATTCGATCATCTATCTGGCGGCGATCTCCGGCATCGATCCGGAGCTTCACAATGCGGGCATGGTGGACGGGGCGAGCCGGTTCCAGCGCATGATGTACATCACGCTGCCGTCGATCGTGCCGACGATCGCGCTCATGTTCGTCTTGTCGCTCGGCTCGCTCGTATCCGTGAACTTCGAAGCGGTGTTCAACCTCATGAACGGATTCGTGCAGGAAAAGGCCGACGTCATCGACACGTTCGTGTACCGCAACGGCGTCCAAATGATCAAGTTTTCCTACGCGACCGCGATCGGGCTGACCCAATCGGTCATCGCCTCGATTCTCGTATTCGCGGGCTTCAAGTTCAGCAACAAAATGAACGGCACCAAGCTGCTGTAAGGAGGAGAAGACGTTGAACATCCGAGCGACCGGCGGGGAACGGCTTTTCTCCATCCTGAACGTCGTCTTGCTGATTTTGTTGTCCGCCGTCATGGCTTATCCGTTTCTTTATGTGCTTTTCTATTCGATCAGCGACGGCGTCGCCGCCGGAGCGACGACGATTACGTTCGCACCCGTCAAGCCCACGCTGGACAACTACAAAGCGGTGCTCGGCAATGCCGGCATCATGAATGCATTCTTTATATCCGCGGCCCGCACGGTTCTCGGCACGGTGCTGCATGTGCTCGTCGTCTGCTTGGTCGCCTACGCCATCACCAAAAAGCAGCTGCTGTGGCGCAAGCCCATCATCGTGTTTTTTATGATTCCGATGTTCGTCAGCGGCGGGCTGCTTCCCTTCTATGTCATCATCGTGAAGCTGGGACTGTCCAACCACTTTCTCGTGTACATTTTGCCGATGCTCTTCAGCGCCTTTAACATGCTGCTCGCCAAAGTGTTTTTCGATCAGATTCCGGCTTCGCTCGAGGAATCGGCGCGCATCGACGGGGCAGGCGACGCGATCGTCTTCTTCCGGATCGTGCTGCCTTCGAGCCTGCCGCTGCTGGCGACGCTGTCGATATTCGCCGGAGTCGCCCAGTGGAACGCCTGGTTCGACGCGCTGCTGTTCGTAACGAAGCAGAATCTGCTGCCGATCCAGACGCTGCTTTACAAGATCATTCTGGAATCGCAGGCGACGACGGTCGAACAGATCTTGCGAATGTCTCAGAGCAAGACGCAGGTCACTTCCGAGGCGATCAAGATGACGACGCTCATGGTATCCACGCTTCCGATCCTATGCATTTACCCGTTCATGCAGCGCTACTTCGTCAAAGGCATGATGATCGGGGCGGTCAAAGGCTAACGCGTTATTAGCGTACGACATGTCGTGCGTTAATAGCGTTCAGATCAATCACTGGAGGGTCACACATATGGCAGAGAAAAAAGCACTACCGCTTGCGCTCGCAGCTGCGCTGGCTTTAACCGCATTGGCCGGCTGCTCCGACGGCGGCAACAACAACGCAAACCCCGCCTCGGGCAGTCCGGCGGCCTCGGGAGCCGCTTCCGCGCAGTCTTCGGCAGAAGCGCCTTTTTCTTACACGTTCCTTGACACGGTGCACCCGACGGCGCTGTTCGGGTACAACAATCCGAACGATGTCGTCACGCCAGTCGTCGAGCAAAAATTCAACGTCAAAGTGTCGGACATCGTGTTTTCGGCAGGTCAAAGCCCGGTCGAGCGGGTGAACATGCTGGTCGCCGCCAACAATCTGCCCGACGTCGTGCTCGTGGACAATCCCAACCTGTCGCTGCTGTATTCGACCGGCGCGTTCGCCGATCTGAGCGAGTATCAGAATCTCATGGTCAATACCGACAAGTATGTGTCGGATACGGGCTGGAATTCGCTCAAGGTCGCCGGCAAGCTGGTCGCCCTGCCGACCAGTGCCATGCCGGATGCGGGCAACCCCGAAGTCGCCGCAGCCATGCAAGCCGATATTTTCCACCGCGATCCGGTGAACTGGGCGTTCATGCTTCGCGAAGACATTCTGAAGAAGCTCGGCTACAAGTTCAAGACGGTCAAGGAGATTCAAGCCGAGCTCGATCAAAATCCGCGGCAGTTGACCGACGCCGATCTGCAGCTCGATCCGCCGATCAAGACGCCGGAGGACTTTGAGAAGCTGCTCTACGACATTCAGAAGCTGGATTTCAAGGTAGACGGCAAGCCGGTCATCCCGCTGTCGATTCCCGATTGGGGCGCTTATCACATTAGCTCCCTTTATGCGCCTACGGGCGGCTATTACGCCAATCCGGATACGGGAGAGGTCGCCGGGTTCATCGACAATCCGAACATGAAGACCTATTACGCCAAGCTCCGCCAATGGTTCAAGGACGGCGTGCTCGACAAGGATTATCTGCTGCAGAAGCCGGAGCAGCTTCAGCAGAAGATCGCCTCCGGGCGCGTGGCCGCCATGTTCAGCGTGCCGGATACGAACGGCGCCCGCACGAGTCTGAAGCAGCTCGATCCCGAAGCGGAGCTTCGCCCGATCCCGTGGCCCAAATCGCAGTACGAGATCGATACGGGGCACGCTTCCTATGTAGACCCCTCTTACCCGGCCGGTTTTTACAACATCATGATCAACAAAAACGTGAAGGACATCCCGCGTCTCTTGAAGTACTTCGACTGGTTCCAAACCGAGGAGGCGATGGATCTGTCCGTCTGGGGGCCGGAGAGCGCCGGATTGTACGAATTAAAGGACGGCGTCAAAGTGTTCAAGGATCAGGCGCTGTACGAAGCGATTCGCGACGGCAAAAAAACGGCGGACGGCAAAAACGCGGAGTACTACGGCATCTACGACAAAAACAACACCGTATCGACCTACACGAGCAAGGCGTTCCTGACGGCGCCGGCGCCGTTCTACAACAACAAAACATTCGAGCACAGCTATCCGGCCAAATTCGAC
Organism: Cohnella sp. GCM10020058; assembly: GCF_042683485.1. Lineage (NCBI taxonomy): Bacteria > Bacillati > Bacillota > Bacilli > Caryophanales > Paenibacillaceae > Cohnella > Cohnella sp. GCM10020058. The sequence continues at coordinate 335,624 of NZ_JBHUJV010000002.1, read as the reverse complement.
GCCTGGAACGACATGTGGGCGTTCGTCTCCACCATCAAGCTGAGCAAGGACGGCACCGTGCTGTCGCCGAGCGGCGAAAAGTCGAACGCGCTGTCCAATTATTACTGGAACACGTTCCGAACGTCGGATACGGCGAAATTGCTGTCTACGAAGAGCGAAGCGGAGTTCGACAAGAAGTGGGAGGAACTCAAGAAGACGTTCGAGGAGAAGGGCGGCTACGACGCGGCGATCGCGGAGATGAAGCCGCTGTTCGACCGGGCGCTGGGCAAATCTTAAAAACGCGCGAACGATCGGTGCCGGCTTGAAGGGGATTCGCACGGTTTTTGCCGGATCTGTTATCGGGGCGGGGCGTTTTCGCCGGCTGGCAGAGCGTCCCGCTACTTCTTAAAGGCGGTGTTTCGGATGAAAAGAAGGTTCATCGCGGCGCTGGGCGCCTCGTCGATATTACTGGCGTCGGGAATCGTTGCGCCGGTTGGATATGCAAGCGCTTCCGCGCCTTCCGTAGGTGCCTGGTACAGCACCTGGTACGCCAAGAAGACGACGCCGAACGCGACGTGGATCACGGGCTTCGGCGGCGCGAGCGCGAACCGGTTCGTCGGCGACGTCACCGGCGACGGCAAAGCCGACGCCGTCATATTCAACAGCGACGGCAGCTGGCAGGTCGCGGTCTCGAACGGCAACGGCTTCAATACGCCGTCCGTATGGACGACGGGGCACGGCGCCGGCTCGAGCAGCCAGCTGCTCGCCGACGTGAACGGGGACGGCAAGCAGGATGCGCTCGCGTTCTTCGGCTCGAGCGGGAACTGGTACGCGGCACTGTCGAACGGCACGGGCTTCGGCGGCTATTCGCTGTGGGTGTCGGGACTCGGCGCCGGCTCGACGACGCAGCTCGCGGGCGACGTGAACGGCGACGGCAAGGCCGATGCCGTCGCTTATCAGAGCGGCACGGGCGCATGGTCGGCAGCGCTCTCGACCGGCAGCGCATTCGGGACGCCGGCCGTATGGGCTTCAAGCTTCGGCGCTAGCACAAGCCGGCAGTTCCTCGGCGACGCGAACGGAGACGGCAAAGCGGACGCGATCGCTTTTGACGGCACCACCGGCAACTGGTACCGGGCGCTGTCCGGAGGCGCTTCCTTCGGCGCCTCCTCGCTATGGACGGCCGGACATGGCGTCGGCTCCCAACATCAGCTCGTCGGCGACGGTAATGCGGACGGCTACGCGGACCCGTTCGTCGTATTCAACGCAGACGTGAATGGCGATGCACTGCCCGGCGATTGGTACGCGCGTTTGTACAGCAAGTACGCGGGCGCGCTCGACGGCTACGACTTTGTGATGAACACCGGCTTCGGGAGCGGCGCAACCGCGGTCATGCAGGGCAACGTCAACGGCGATCCGGACGGCTTCAAGGCTTCTGTCGCTTTCGAAGCATCGACCGGAACCTGGAAAGTCCAGCCCTATCACGCAACCAAGGCGAACGAGCAGGACACGTGGTCCGCCTGGAACATCCGTTACAAACCGCTTACGCTCGGCGCTTACCAGCAATACGACAGCGGCACGACGGCGGTCATCGACGAGCATCTGGCGACGCTCGCCGACGCCAAGGTCGATTTCCTGCTGCTCGACCAGACCAACAATATTTACGTGGACGACGGCTATATTTTCAAGCGATCGGTCAAGGTGGCCGGCCGCATCGCGGCCTGGAATGCCGCGGGGAGTCACCGGACGATCAAGTACGCCAACGCGATCGGCGGCGTTCAATGGTCGCACGATCCGGCCCATATCGAATGGGAAGCGGGCGAGATTTGGTCGCAATTCAACGATACGCCGTCGGGCGGGCCCGCCAACGCCTTTTATTTGAACGGCAAGCCGCTGCTCGTCATTTACTGTACGCCTGCCGACCGTTCCGCCTGGGAGAGCTGGACCGGCTCGAAAACGAATACGAATCGCTTCACCGTACGCTGGGCGCACAGTCCGAGCACGGCGGGTACGTACGGCTGGGAGGTTCGGAGCGGCACGCTCGACGACGACGAGGTCATGGTGGTCATGCCGGGCTGGAACAACAACAAGGGAGCGACGCCGGTCTCCCGCGCGAACGGGGACTACTATGCGCTGTCCGGCTGGGAGAAAGTGCTTCGCAAATCGCCGAAGCCGCAGGTCGTCATCTTGAATTCCTTTAACGAGTACGGCGAAGAGACGGCGGTTGCGGATGCGGATACCGGTAACCTGCTGTCTCCTTCCGAGAAGTGGTACGACAAGAGCGGACTAATTGACAATGCGATGTACTGGAATATGACGAAAAATTATATCGGATTGCTCCATACGTCGAGCTATCAAGCATCCGCGCTGTTTTCCAAGGGACAGGGCTGGTACGGCTGGTCCTACAAGCAGTGGAACGGCAGCGCCTACAGCGACATGACCTGGAATTCGGCGGCGGGCAGATGGCAAGGGACGCAGCCATACGTGCTGATTCTGGCCGATCGGCAGCACCCGGATACGTACGACGCGGTGCGCGCCTGGACCGCCCCGTATGCGGGCACCGTCACGGTGAGCGGTACGGTGCGGCTTGAGTCGACCGGCGGCGACGGCATCGTCGCTGCCGTCAAGAAAAACGGCACAACAGTATGGGGGCCTCAGACGGTGACGACCACGACAGGCATGGCGCACAGCTTCACGGTATCCGTTGCCGCAGGGGACGTCCTCTACTTTATCGTGAACAAGAACGGCACCAACAGCTACGATACGACGATCTGGAACCCGACGATCGCTTATTAAGGCTGGCCGACAAGGAAGGACGTTAGAAAATGACGAGCAAGGAAGCGACGATCAATGTATCGATCAAAGCCGCCGGCTATTTGGGCTCGCGATCCGCATTGAGCTATGACAGGCTGGAGCAAGAGGAGTACCGGCCGGCTACGATCTTTAAGAAGGCGTACAGCTGGCCGGGAGACTGGGAAGGCCGAATCATGCTGGCTTTGGCGATGCTGGAGCGGGCGACGGGCCGGCAGCCGCTTTATTTGGAGGAGATGCTGGACGCTGTCGGCGGCCATTTGAACGACAAGGGCTATTTCGGAAACATGTACCCCGCGGGCGAGCTGGATGAACAGCAGCTGTCCGGACATAGCTGGTTTTTGCGCGCGATGTGCGAGATTTACGAGACGAATGGCGACGGGCGGGCGCTGCATCACATCCAAAATATCGTGCGGGAATTGCTGCTGCCCGCAGCGGGGTATTACCGAACCTATCCCGTCGAACGCAACGGGCGCATCCTCGAAGGAGAAGCGATCGGAGAGCCGACCGGCGAGCGGATCGGCAACTGGTATCCGTCTACGGATGTCGGCTGCGCCTTCATTTTGCTTGATGGCGCTACCCATGCGTACCGGGTGCTCCGTTGGCCGGAGCTCCGCGAGTTGATCGATGAAATGGTCGATGTGTTCCAAACGATCGATTGGACCGGACAGTCGTTTCAGACCCATGCGACGTTATCTGCTGCCAGAGGCATACTCCGGCACTACGAATCGACGGAAGAGCCTGCATTGCTGCGCCTGGCGCTCCGCATCTACGGGCTGTACGTCCGGGAGGGGATGACGGAAAATTACGCCAACTACAACTGGTTCGGACGTCCGGAATGGACCGAGCCGTGCGCGGTCGTCGACTCGTTCTTATTGGCCAAAGCGCTGTGGAAGCATACCGGAAAGCTCCGATATTTGGAGGATGCGCAGTCGATCCTTTACAACGGGCTAAGCTACGGTCAGCGTCCGAACGGCGGGTTCGGCTGCGATTGCTGCGCAGGGGCGAAGGACGCGTATCTGTCGCCGCGCCGGGATTTGTTCGAAGCGTATTGGTGCTGTTCGATGCGGGGCGGCGACGGCCTGGCGCAGGCGGTGCTGTCTCTGTACGCAGCGGAAGATCGTACGGTCACGCTCCCGTTTTACAACGATAGCGCGTTCTCGGCAGACTGGGCGGACGGGGGGCGGCTCTCCCTCGAACAGAAGACGGCTTATCCGTTTGAGGGAAACGTGCGTCTTCGCGTGAACGAGGCCTGCGGGGCGGCGGCCGTGCGTCTTCGGCTATACGTGCCCTCCTGGTGCGGGGAACGGGAAGCGGAGCTACTGCTTAACGGCAAGCCCGTTGCTTATTCCATCGCGAACGGCTTCGCCGAGTTGGAACGCGTATGGCTTGCCGGCGATACGATCGAATTTCGATTTCCCGTGACGCTGCGGGCCGAGGCTCCGCGCAACGACCGCCATGACGGCTATGGGCAGGTCATCCGGCACGGCGTGCTGGTGCTCGGTGCGGCCGGGGGCGGCGCACAGGCGCATCTTGCGGCGCTCCGCCCGATCGGCCCGGCCGTTTATAAGTCTGAGGAAGACGGCGCCGTGTTTGCCCCGTTGACCGAACTGACCGGCATGAGCGAATCCGACGCGATGGAAAATCGGCGTAGGGTGCTGTTCGAGCTTCACGCGTGAGTTGACGTGCGAGACACGGCGCCCGGATGAGGCGGAATTACGTTATGGACCCTCGGGGGATAACCCCTGAGGGTTTTCTTGCTCGACAGCATGTACGTACAAGTATATAATGTAAGCGACGTCAGGGATGCGCCTGTGTAGACATTTATGCGTGGCGACCCGTAGAACAACCATTTATCGACTGCCATTTTTTTAAATAAAGGATGTGCGTACATGCTGGAGCGATTAAAAGCGGAAGTATGCCAGGCGAACGCCGAGCTGCCCAAATACGGACTCGTCACGTTCACCTGGGGCAATGTCAGCGGCTTCGACCGCGAATCCGGCCTGATGGTCATCAAGCCGAGCGGCGTGCCGTACGAGGAGCTGCGGCCCGAGCAGATGGTCGTGCTCGATCTGGAAGGCAACGTCGTCGAAGGCGATCTGCGCCCGTCCTCGGATACGCCGACGCATCTCGTGCTGTACCGCTCGTTTCCCGGCATCGGCGGGATCGTGCATACGCATTCGCCGTGGGCGACGATCTGGTCGCAGGCCGGCCAGGGCATACCGGCGCTCGGCACGACGCAGGCGGACTACTTTTACGGAACGATCCCCTGCACGCGGGCGATGACGCCGGCGGAGATCGAAGGCGCCTACGAGCATGAGACGGGCAACGTCATCGTCGAGGCGTTCCGCGGGATCGACCCGCAGCAGGTGCCGGGCGTGCTGGTGTACAGCCATGCGCCGTTTGCCTGGGGCAAGAACGCCATGAACGCGCTGCACAATGCCGTCGTGCTGGAGGAGGTCGCCAAGATGGCGTACCATACGCGGCAGCTGAACGCCGGCATTCCGTCGATGCAGCAGGAGCTGCTCGACAAGCACTATCTGCGCAAGCACGGCGCGAACGCGTATTACGGCCAGCCGGGCGACGAGCATTGATTCATCGAAATCGATAATCGACGCGATCATTCGTAAGACGGATCTACAAACCTAAGCTGAACCATCATACGAGGAGGCAATAACATGAGCGCAAAATACGCCATCGGCGTCGACTACGGTACGCAATCGGGACGCGCGGTACTGGTCGACCTGTCGAACGGCCACGAGATCGCGGATCACGTCACGCCATACCCGCACGGCGTCATCGACGAGAAGCTGCCGGTCTCCGGCATCGAACTCGGCCACGACTGGGCGCTGCAGCATCCGGACGACTACCTGGAGGTGCTGCGCCGTTCGGTGCCGGCCGTGCTGCAGGCATCCGGCGTCGCGGCGGCGGACGTCATCGGCCTTGGCATCGACTTCACGGCCTGCACGATGCTGCCCGTGGACGAGAGCGGCACGCCGCTCTGCTTCCTGCCCGATTGGAAGGATAACCCGCACGGTTGGGTCAAGCTGTGGAAGCACCACGCCGCCCAGGACGAGGCCGACCGCTTGAATGCCATCGCGGCGGAGCGGGGCGAGAAGTTCCTGCCGCGCTACGGCGGCAAAATCTCCTCGGAGTGGATGGTCGCCAAGGTGTGGCAGATTCTGAACGAAGCGCCTGAAGTGTACGAGGCGACTGACCTGTTCACGGAGGCGACCGACTGGGTCATCTCGCAGCTGACGGGACAGTTCGTACGCAACAGCTGCACGGCCGGCTACAAGTCGATCTGGCACAAGCAGGAGGGCTACCCGAGCCCGGACTTCTTCAAGGCGCTCGATCCGCGGCTCGAGAACCTGACGGCGACCAAGCTGCGCGGCGACATCAAGCCGCTCGGCTCGAAGGCCGGCGAATTGACGGCTAAAATGGCCGAGCTGACGGGCCTTGTCGCCGGCACGGCGATCGCGGTCGGCAACGTGGACGCGCATGCGGCGGTGCCTGCGGTCGGCGTCGTGGACGAGGGCAAGCTGGTCATGGCGATGGGCACGTCGATCTGCCATATGGTGCTCGGCAAGGAGGAGGTCGAAGTCGAAGGCATGTGCGGCGTCGTCGAGGACGGCATTATTGAAGGCTATATGGGCTACGAGGCCGGGCAATCGGCGGTCGGCGACATCTTCGAATGGTTCGTCGAGGAAGCGGTACCGGCATATGTGAAGGAAGCGGCGGAAAAAGACGGCGTCGGCGTACACCAGTGGCTGACGGAGCGCGCGGCGCACTACAAGCCGGGCGAGACGGGCCTTGTAGCGCTGGACTGGTGGAACGGCAACCGCTCGGTGCTGGTGGACACAAACCTGACGGGCGTCGTCGTCGGCTACACGCTGCTGACCAAGCCGGAGGAAATGTACCGTACGCTGCTCGAGGCGACGGCGTTCGGGACGCGGACGATCATCGACGCGTTCCATCACAACGGCGTGTCGGTCAACGAAGTGTACGCCTGCGGCGGACTGCCGCAGAAGAACGCGCTGCTCATGCAGATCTACGCGGACGTAACGAACCGCGAGATCAAGGTGGCGGATTCGAAGCAGACGCCGGCGGTCGGCGCGGCGATGTTCGGCGCGGTGGCGGCGGGCGCGGCGAAGGGCGGCTACGACAGCGTCGTCGACGCGGCGAAGGCGATGGCGCGCGTGCGCGAAGAGACGTTCAAGCCGATTGCCGAGAACGTGGCGGTATACGAGCGGCTGTACGCGGAGTACCGGACGCTTCACGACTACTTCGGCCGCGGGGCGAACGACGTCATGAAACGCCTGAAGGCGTTGAAGGAAGAGGCTTCGAAGGAAGAGGCTTCGAAGTAAAAGTAAGAAGCATCTTAATAAGAGCGGCTCGCGTCCGTTTTCCCTCAGGGAGAACTTGGATGCGGGCCTTTTTTTCCGTTTCAGCCGAGCATATCGCATGTCGCATACCGAAATTATCCGATTCCGCCCGCCACGCATTCCTGATAGAGTAGAAGCATACTCCCTTCGAAACGGCGTCGGCGGGAGCCGTTGACGTACCCGGAGGCGATGCACCTTGTTCTACAGCTTGCGATCCAGACTGACGCTGACGTTCGTCGTGCTGCTGGTCGTTCCGTTCATGATCCTTGTGGCGGTAGTCACCCAAATCTCCAACAGCGTCATCGGCCGTTCGATCGAGGGGTCGACCTCGCAGACGATGGACCAGTACGCATCGCTCGTCACGACGCTGACGACGCAGGCGGAGGGCGTCGCCAACCAGGTGCTGAGCAACGAGATCACGCAGCAGTGGATCTCCGCCCGCATGGACGCGCAGCTGTCGACCGAACGCAGCCTGTCGCTCGACGCCGAGCTCCGCAAATATTTGTCCTCCATCGCGCTCAACCATTCCTCGATTTCCTCCATAACCATCTTCAACAAAAACGGCACTGCGGTCGGCATCCGCGACCAGAGCTTCCGCGATCCTTCGTTCCTGCAGACCGACTGGTACCGGGACTTCATGCGGCAGGGCACGCGTTGGGTGACCGCCCACCTGGATCCTTACCAGCCCGCCTATTTAATAGGCGAGAGCGTGAACAGCCTGTTGTTCAACCTCGTGCAGCTCAGCTCGTTCCGCAAGCTCGGCGTGCTCAAGGTCAACGTCCTCACCTCCTCGATTCAGGACCCGCTCGACAAGATCGCGTTCGGCGAGCAGGGCGGTGTCTACCTGGTCGACCGCGACGGCGAGCCCGTGCTGCGCCAGCAAATTCCGGCGGACATGTCCTTATTCAAGCGCGCGCTGCCGCAGATCGCTGCAGACAAGCGGTCAGGGGGCAAGCTCACGCTGGACGGCAAAGGCGGCAAGCATATCGTCCTTTACCGCAAAATCAAAAACGCGGACTGGCTGCTGGTCGGCGAGGTGCCCAAATACGAGCTGTTCCAGAAAATGAGCTGGGTCCGCCATACGATGCTGTGGGTCGGCGCGCTGCTGCTCGTCGCGACGACCGGCGCGGCCTTCTGGCTGTCGTCGGGCATCGCGCGGCCGCTCAGCCGGCTGGCCGGCGCCATGCGAAGCGCGGAGCGCAGCGGCTTCAAGACGACGACGGTGCACGGTCCGCCGGCAGCGCTGCCGGTGCCGGCCAACGAGGTCGGCTACGTGACCCAGGTGTTCAGCAGCATGATGGGCAGGCTCGGCGAGCTGATCGAGACGGAGTTCAAGGCGAACCTGCGGCGGCAGGACGCCGAGTACAAGGCGCTGCTCATGCAGATCAATCCTCATTTTCTGTACAACACGCTCGAGGCAATCGGCAGCCTGTCGGCGCAAGAGCGCAGCGACGAGGTTATCGACGTGACCGAATGGCTCGGACAGATGCTGCGTTACTCCCTGCGCGCGGACAGCGATTTGGTGGCGCTCAAGGAGGAGCTTCGTTATATCCGGCATTACGTGTCGATCATGAGCGTCCGGTTCGGCGATCGGCTCCAGGTGTCCATCGAGGAGGAAGAGGGGCTCGGGGAGCAGCATATCGTAAAGTTTATTTTGCAGCCGCTCGTGGAGAATGCGATCAAGTTCGGCGCAGAGAGCGGCGGCGAAGCGGTCGTGACGGTTCGGGCGGGCCGGCGGGGACGCCGGCTTGAGATCGAAGTCGCGGACAATGGGCCGGGCATATCGCCCGAGATGGCCGAGGAGTTGGCGCGGGGCATCGCGCGCAGCGACCTGGCGGACGTGCTGAGCGCGGGCGGAAGTAGCATCGGGCTGCGCAATGTGCTGGCGCGCTGCGGGCTGTATTACGGCAGGGCGTTCGACGCGGAGATCGGGCGCTCGGCGCACGGCGGCGCTTCGATCAAGCTGCTCATACCGGCAAAGGAGGAATGAACGATGTATCGCGTAATCCTGGCGGACGACGAGCCGGAGATTTGCAAGGGACTGCGGCTGAAGATCGCATGGGAGCGGCTGGGCTTCGAGATCGTGGGCGAAGCGCGCAACGGCAAGGAAGCGCTGGCCGCCGTCGCGAGCGAGCGGCCGCAGCTGCTGCTGACCGACATCCGCATGCCGGTCATGGACGGGCTCGAGCTGCTGCAGGCTTGCAAGCGCCTGCATCCCGAGCTGCGTATCGTCGTGCTGTCCGGGCACGACGACTTCCAATACGTCCAGACGGCGCTGCGCTGCGGAGCGAGAGACTATGTGCTCAAGCCGGTCGTCCGCAGGGATCTGACCGAGCTGCTCGAGACGATCCGCGGCGAGCTGGACGCGGAGCGAGAAGACGCGCGGGCGCGCGAAGCAATCGGCCTGCAGTGGCGGCAGCGGCTGCCGATGCTGCAGGAGCAGTACGTGCTCGGCCGGATCTATGGCGGCGGCGAGGCGCCAGGTATCGGCGAACGCGAAGAGGCGCAGCGGCTCGAGCTGGCCGGCTTTGGCGGCGCGGACGGCGAGGCGACCGCGCTGCGCTTCATGGGCGCCGAGTACCGGGTGCCGCCGGGCCGCTTGCCGTCTGGCGAGGAAGATGATGCGCGCCTTGCCTTGGCTTTTCGGCTCGTCTGCCGCGAGATCGCGGCGGACGTGCGCTGGTCGCGTCGCGTGACGCCGTTCGCCGACAAGGCGTATCCGCGCTTTCAATTCTTCGCGTCCGCCGCCGCGGACGAAGCGGAGAGCGAGGCGCTGCTCGCTGAGCTGGCGGCAGCGCTGCTTGCCGCGGCCGAAGGCAGCCTGCGCCTCGCCGCGGTCGCGGGAATCGGCGCCGCCAGTTCCCCAAAGGCGGGGAGCACCGCGCTGCGGCGCGCCTACCTTTCCGCCGTGACGGCTTTAAGCCGCGCGCCGGCCGGACCGGCGTCCCGCATCGTCCGGGCAGATGATGCAGAAGGACGCGCCTCCAGGCCGAGCGCCGGCACCGAGACGATCGAGGAGATCCGGCGTCACATCGAGGACGCCTACAAGGATGAGATCAGCCTTGCGATGATGGCCGAACGCTTCCACATGAACGTCACCTACCTGTCGGAGCTGTTCAAAAAGCAGACCGGCTCCACGTTCAGCGATTACGTCGCCGAGGTCCGGCTTGGCCGGGCGGAGCTGCTGCTGCGTGACACGGCCATGCGGCTCGCCGATATCGCCGAGTGGACCGGATTTTCCACCGCGAGCTATCTGAGCGCCGCGTTCAAGAAGCGCTATGGCCTCAGTCCGGCGGATTACAGGGCGCGGCTGCGGGGCGACAGGCCCTAGAGGTCTTCGCCGTTTAACAAGTAGCCGTATTGCTGCGGATGCTGGCGGATCGCATCGCCTAAATTAACGTATTCCTCGGATAGTATGACAGTTCGGACGCGTTGGGCGTTCGGGTCCTTCGGTCTCAAAAAGCCGGATTCAGTCCATTGTTTGATTTTAGCACGCGCAGTACGGTCGCCCATGCCCAACAGCAGCATGATTTCGGTAATGCTCATCTCTTCTTGCTTAAAAACAAATTGCCGAAAAACTTGTCTTTGGTGCACGTCTAGCTTGCGAATCATCTCGGGCTCGGCACGAAGAAGCTCCGCGTTTTTTTCCAACGCGATTTGTGCGGCTTGCGCATAGACTTCGGCAAGGCCCTCAAGGAAATAGTCGAGCCAAACGGTGAGATCGGCATCGTGTCTGCCGAAATAATAGTTATGTGACAAGCCCATTTGCAGGTTCTTGTAGTAGGCATTCAGATTGCGGTCGTAGAAATTTTCGAGAATAAACAGACCCTTTAAACCGAACCGGTGGCGTCTCAGGATATAGGTGGCGATCATTCGCGACGTTCGTCCGTTACCGTCCATATAAGGATGGATGGTTAAAAATTGCCACATTGCGACTCCTGCTCGAATGGGTGCAGGTATTTCGAGCGACTCCGGTGCATTTAACCAGGCGACGTAGTCTTCCATTAAGGCGGGGACGTCCGTATGTTCCGGAGGCATATAAAAGCCTGACTGATTGCGGCTGCCCACCCGATTTTGTTCCGTACGATATTCGCTTAAACGGGGCTTTCGGCCGTGCGAGACTCGAATGATCGCATGAATTTTTTTAATCCATTCTTCCGTAATCGGGAGGTTTCTGCGTTCTGAATCGTCCAGGAAGTCAATCGCCTTCATGAGATTGAACACTTCTTGTTCGAGATCGTTGTCGCTGTTCCTGTACAACGATTTGCGTTTTTGATCGTCGTCAAGCTCATTGCCTTCCATTCTGGTGGACAGCAAGACAGTCGTTTCTTTGGCTTCTTTTTGCAATTCCTTTAGAATGTCGGCCGGCAAAGGCAGTTGATCGATAATCGTACTGGCACGTTGGATTTCCAACAGATGGTGAACCATCTTCATCGTGGTTGAGAATCTCGGTTTGAACATTGTTTTCACCTCACTATAATTATAGTATTACCGCTAAATTGCCGCAATATATGTTGGATGAGGTGTGCCCATACCCGAACAAATCGCATGCCAACAACCGAGCTCAGCGGATTCAGGCGCCGTCCGGCTGATGGTAGCATGAACTTGCAAGCCAAACTATCGAAGGGCGAGGGGTACGCATGAAAAAGAAATGGCCGCTGGCGCTCGGCATGCTGCTGGCCGTTGGCGGATTGTCCGCATGCGGCGATACCAACGGAAACAAAGCCGAATCCGGCGCATCCGGTTCGCAAGGCGCGGACGGCGAAGTCGTCGAACTGTCGTTCTGGCGCCACGACTACGCGCCCGAGGCTGAAGCGCTGAAGAAGCTGATCGCCTCGTTCGAGGAGAGCCACAAAAACATCAAGATCGATTTTCAGATGATCCCGAACGACCAGTACGAGACCAAGATCCGCACGGCGCTCGCCGGCGGCAACCCGCCCGACATCATGGCGCTCGACGCGCCGACGCTCGCCTCGTACGCCGCGCAGAAGGCGATCATCCCGCTCGACGATTATTTCGCCAAGGACGGGAACAAGGACGACCTGCTGAAGCCGGTCATCGAGGGTCTCACTTACGACGGCAAAATGTACGCCGCTCCGAACAACGAGGGCACGATCGTCATGTTCTACAACAAGAAGATGTTCGAGGCGAAGGGCATCCCTCTTCCGTCCAAAAATGTGGACGAGGCGTGGACATGGGATCAGGTGCTGGACGCCGCCAAGAAGCTGAACGATCCCGCCAAAGGCGTCTACGGCTGGAACCCGACGCCGTGGGGCTTCGTCGGTCATGAAGGCGCGCCTTACTCGGAAATGGCGTTCCTCTGGCAGGCCGGCGCGGAAATTCTGAGCCCCGACGGCAAGACGGCTAAGGGCTACCTTGATTCCGCCGAATCGAAGCGGGCGCTGACGTTCTGGAAGGGACTGTTCAATACGGACAAGGTGTCGCCGAAGGAGCTGCCGCAGGACGCGTTCTGGAACGGCAAAGTCGCCATCCACGTGGACGGACCGTTCGCGTTCCAGTACCAGGAGCAGAACTTCCCGAACTTCAAGCTCGGCGAAGACTACGACGTCGCGCCGCTCTGGAAGGATAAGAAGATGATCGGCACGACGGGCAGCTGGGGCATGGCGATCACGTCCAAGTCTGAGCATCCGGACGAGGCATGGGAATTCGTTAACTGGGTGACTGGCGTCGAAGGCTCGAAGGTGTGGTATCAGGAGACCAAAAACTTGCCGGCTCGCCAGTCGACGTTCGACGCGTTCGACGAGCTGAAGGCGTACCCGATGAACATTTACGCGGAGCAGCTCGCGAAGTACGGCCACCCGCGTCCGGTCACGCCGGCCTATCCGGCGATCAGCGAGGCGATCCGCCAGCTGTTCGAGGACGTCGGACTCGGCAATGCCGACGTCGACGAATCGCTCGCCAAGGCCGTCAAGAAAATCGAAGACGGCATCGCCACGCTCGGCAAGGAATAATCCGTATGGGGGCAGGGGGCAGGACCGACCCTGCCCTTGCCATGTCCGCCCGCGGTCTTCCGAAGAAGGAGGGATACTGAATGCCAACGCCCGCAAGCTCCGCAAGAACGCCAAGCTCCACAATCGCCGCTGTCGCCTCAAGCATTCCTGGAGCCTCAAGCACGGCCGGATCGGCCGACGCTTCTGCGTCCGCAAACGCCATGCGATCCGCCAAACCGTCCAAGCGCCCCTCCGCATCCTACGAACGCCAGGAGGCCAAGGCCGCGCTGCTGTTTATCCTGCCGGCCTTCGCGCTGCTCGCCGTCTTCATTTTTTACCCGATGCTCCAGGCGCTGTGGATCAGCTTCCGCCACTACAATCTCATCTCGGCAGAGTCGGCCTTCGCCGGCTTCGGCAACTACGGCAAGCTGCTCGGCGACGACGCCTTCCTTGCAAGCCTGCGCCACTCGTTCTACTTTACGGTCGTCGTGCTGCCGGTGCAGACCGCGATCTCGCTCGGCCTCGCGCTGCTCATCCAGCGCAAGTTCAGGGGCGTCGGCTTTTTCCGCACCGTGTACTTCCTGCCCGTCGCCGTCTCGTTCGCGATCGCCTCGACAATCTTCAGGCTCATCTACAACAAGGATTACGGCATGCTGAACATCGTGCTCAAGGGGCTCGGGCTGCCCGTCCTCGACTTCCTGTCCAACCCCGACATCTCGATGCTGGGCATCATCATCCTCTGCATCTGGCGCGCGATGGGCTTCGTCATGGTCATTTTCCTGGCGGGGCTGAACAACATCCCGGACTACCTGTACGAGGCCGCGCACGTCGACGGGGCCGGGCCGCTGCAGCGCTTTTACTACGTAACGATTCCGCTGCTGAAGCGCACGCTCGCCTTCGTCGTCATCATCACCACGATGGACGCGCTCAAAATTTTCATTCCGATCTACATCACGACCAGCGGCGGGCCCGCGGGCTCCACGAGCACGGTCGTGCATTTCATCTACGAGACGGCCTTCAAGCAGATGAACATGGGCTACGCCGCAGCGGCCGCGTTCCTGTTTTTCCTGCTCGTGCTGGCGATCTCCGCCGTGCAGCTGCGCCTGTTCCGCAGCGACGTCGAGTACTAGAAGGAGGCGCGACATGAGAAAACCGATCGGCTTCACGCTCCGGTGGGCGACGCTGCTGCTCGTGGCGGCCGTTTCCCTGTTCCCGATTTACTGGATGGTCATGAGCTCGTTTCGCACGCACGAAGAAATCTTCCGCTATACCGAGCTCGGCCGCGGCCTGTTCCTGCCGGTCGACTGGACGCTGCAAAATTACCGCGACATCTTCCTCGACCCCGCCAAGCCGTTCGGAAGATACCTGCTCAACACGCTGTCCGTCGCCGTTGTCGTCACCGGGGCCGGGCTGCTGATCAACGCGATGGCGGCTTTCTCCTTCGCCAAGCTGAGGTTCCCTTTTAAAAAAGGCTTGCTGGCGCTGTTCCTCTCCTCGCTCGTCATTCCGTACGAGGTGATCATGATCCCGCAGTATCTGCTCATGCGGGACCTGGGCTGGATCAACAGCTACAAAGCGCTCATTTTTCCGCAGATCGTCTGGGTGTTCGGCATCTTTATGCTCATCCAGTTTTTCGCCGACATCCCGCGCGACATTCTCGACGCAGCTCGAATGGACGGCGCCCGCTGGCCGCGAATCTTCGGTGTGATCGTGCTTCCCGCAGCAGTGCCCGCGCTCATCACGCTCGGCATCATGACGTTCCTGAACCAGTGGGATTCGTTCCTCTGGCCGCTCGTCGTTATCAACGAAGAGAAGCGGCAGGTGATTCAGGTGGCGATCTCCTCGTACCAGTCGCTGCGCGGCATCTCGTGGGGCAAGATCATGGCGGCGACGACGATCAGCTCGGTGCCGATCCTGGCGGTGTTCGTGCTGCTGCAGCGCTATTACGTTCAGGGCATTACGATGTCCGGGGTGAAAGGATGACGGCGATGTTAACGGAACTTCCGGACTGGCTGACGGGAGAGTGGACGTTCAAGTGGGCGGAGTCGGCGGTTGGTTCGGCGGCCCGGGAGGCTGCCGGCGGCGACCGGGATTCGGGCGCGGGCGGCGAGGTGCCGCCCATCGTATGGCGCGAGGCGAAGGGATCGCCCGGCGCTCTGCAGGCGGGGCTCGCGGGCGGCGCGACCGCGACGCTGACGGTCCGCCGCGACACGCGGGGCGTCCCGGATGCGGATGCCGGCACGGAATCGCTGGAGCTCGCGACGCTGGACATCGAGCTCGCACCCCCTGCGGGCGGGACGCTGCGGTTCGCGGGCTGGCAGCTGATGCTGCCGGTCGCCGCGCCGCTCGCCTGCGTCTGGAAGCCGCATCTGTCGCCCGAAGACGGCATGGCGATCGGAGACAAGGCGTTTCGCTCGCCGGCGATTATTTTTGAAGACGAGACGCGGATGACGGCGCTGCTGCCAGAGCTGGACAGCGTCGGCGGCGAGCGGCTGCTGCCGCATATTTGCGACTTTACGGCGGACGATAGGATGCTGATGTACGGCGGCTGCGATTACGAGGAAGAAGGGCATGTCTATTACCGGCTGACGCCCAGGGTTCGAACGCTGGACCGCGCGCTGCGCGTGCGGCTGCGCCTCGCCTTCTGGCGCAAAGAGGCAGGCGCGGCGCCGCGGGACTTAAGGCGCGTCGAGCGTCTGCTGTGGACGCTGGAGGCGGGGCGGCGAATGGCGCCTGGTGCGGAACCAGGTACGGGAACGGCCGTCGAGCCGGATTTGGCTGCCGAAAAGGCAACGGCCGTTGACACAGCCGCGGACGACGCCTCATGGACGGCTGCTCGCGCTCGGACAGGTGCTTTGCCTGCGCGAGATGCCGCGCTTTTCGAGGCAAAGGTCGCCGCACTGCAGCCCTATGTCGACCATGCCTACGGCTGGGCGTTCGAGCGCTGGGGCGCCGTGAGCTGGCAGCAGTTCCGGCTGGGCGGCTCGGAGGTGGGCGGCGTCGCCTTCCTCGTTACGGCGCGGCAGCAGCCGGGCGGCGGCCGCGAGGACAGCTGGCGCGAGCCCAAAAGCCTGTGGAACCAGGCCTGGTTCTGCGGTCTGCGCAGCGCTTATGGCTACGCCAGCTGGGGCAAACGGCTGGATCGAGACGACTGGCTCGCCAAGGCGGGACTCGCGCTGAACTTCGCGCTTACCGCGCCGCAGACGCAGGGGCTGTTCCCGGGCTACTATCAGGCCGGCGAAGACGGGAGCTGGGTGACGGGACGCTGGTACATGTCCGGACCGCGCAGGCCGCACGGACACGAAGACTTCGTCCATCTGCTGGATTCATCCTGGACCTGCTATTGGCTGCTCAAGTGGTACCGGGACATCGGACCCGACGCCCGCATCCTGCCGTACGTCGGCGCCTACGTCGACGCGCTGCTGGCGCTGCAGCGGGAGGACGGCGGCTTTCCCTCCTGGGTGCGGCCCGATACGCGTGAGGCATCGCCTTTCCTGGCCGTCAGCCCGGAGACGAGCGCGCATGTCATGCTGCTCTGTCTGTACGGGAAATTGACAGGCGACTCACGAAGCATCGAAGCGGCCGCGCGGGGTGGCGGGTTCGTCGCGGCGCATATTTTGCCCGAAGGCCGCTGGGAGGACTTCGAGACGTACTGGTCCTGCTCCGGGCAATGGGCGGGCAAGCTGTACGGCGAACGGGACGCGCGCAGCGGCCTGTACAACCAATGCAACTTCGGCATGTACTGGACGGCCGAGGCGTTCAAGGACTTGCACGAGGCGACCGGCGAAGAGAGCTGGCTGGCGCTTGGCGAGCAGGTGCTGGCAGAGGCCTCGCTTTACCAGCAAATCTGGCAGCCGCCGTATATTCCGGTGCCGACCATAGGCGGCTTCGGCGTCATGAATACGGACGACGAGTGGAATGACGCAAGGCAGAGCCTGTTCGCGCTCACTTATCTCTCTTATGCGAATTTGACCGGCGACGAGCGTTATCGCATACGGGCGCTTCGGGCGATGGAAGCCTCCTTTTACATGATGTACTGCCCGGAAAACGGCGTCGTGAAGCGCCTGTACGAGTGGGTGCATCCCGGCTTCGGGACGCGGGAATACGGCTTCCATATGGAAAACTTCAACCATCACGACGGCACGCCGGTTGACGGCCTGGGGGAGTTTACGATATTCGACTGGGGCTGCGGCGCGGCGTCCGCGTCGCTGGCCGAATTCACCGCGATGCTGAACGCCGGGACGACAGCCGCCGACAAAGGAGCGCACGCATGAGTACGCAAAAATACGCCATCGGCGTCGACTACGGCACGCAATCGGGACGCGCGGTGCTGGTCGATCTGTCGAACGGCCATGAGATCGCGGATCACGTCACGCCTTACCCGCACGGCGTCATCGACGAGAAACTGCCGGTCTCCGGCATCGAACTCGGCCACGACTGGGCGCTGCAGCACCCGGACGACTACCTGGAGGTGCTGCGCCGTTCGGTGCCGGCCGTACTGAAGGCTTCCGGCGTCGCGGCGGCGGACGTCATCGGCCTTGGCATCGACTTCACCGCCTGCACGATGCTGCCCGTGGACGAGAGCGGCACGCCGCTTTGCTTCCTGCCCGAATGGCGGGATAATCCGCACGGCTGGGTCAAGCTGTGGAAGCACCACGCCGCGCAGGACGAGGCGGACCGCCTGAACGCGATCGCGGCGGAGCGGGGCGAGAGGTTCCTGCCGCGCTACGGCGGCAAGATCTCGTCGGAGTGGATGGTCGCCAAGGTGTGGCAAATTCTGAACGAAGCGCCCGAGGTGTACGAAGCGACCGACCTGTTCACGGAGGCGACCGACTGGGTCATCTCGCAGCTGACGGGACAGTTCGTGCGCAACAGCTGCACGGCCGGCTACAAGTCGATCTGGCACAAGCAGGAAAGTTACCCAAGCCGGGACTTCTTCAAGGCGCTCGATCCGCGGCTGGAGAACCTGACGGCGACCAAGCTGCGCGGCGACATTAAGCCGCTTGGCTCGAAGGCGGGCGAGCTGACGGAGAAGATGGCGGAGCTTACGGGCCTTAAGGCAGGCACGGCGATCGCGGTCGGCAACGTGGACGCGCACGCGGCGGTGCCTGCGGTCGGCGTCGTGGACGAGGGCAAGCTGGTCATGGCGATGGGCACGTCGATCTGCCATATGGTGCTCGGCAAGGAAGAAGTCGAAGTCGAGGGCATGTGCGGCGTCGTCGAGGACGGCATCATCGAAGGCTACATGGGCTACGAGGCCGGGCAATCGGCGGTCGGCGATATCTTCGAATGGTTCGTCGAGGAAGCGGTACCGGCGTATGTGAAGGAAGCGGCGGAAAAAGACGGCGTCGGCGTGCACCAATGGCTGACGGAACGCGCGGCGCAGTACAAGCCGGGCGAGACGGGCCTTGTAGTGCTGGACTGGTGGAACGGCAATCGCTCGGTGCTCGTGGACACGAACCTGACGGGCGTCGTGGTCGGCTACACGCTGCTGACCAAGCCGGAGGAGCTGTACCGTACGCTGCTCGAAGCGACGGCGTTCGGGACGCGGACGATTATCGACGCGTTCCACAATAACGGCGTGCCGGTTCACGAAGTGTACGCGTGCGGCGGATTGCCGCAGAAGAACGCGCTGCTCATGCAGATCTACGCGGACGTAACGAACCGCGAGATCAAGGTGGCGGATTCCAAGCAGACGCCGGCGGTCGGCGCGGCGATGTTCGGCGCGGTGGCGGCGGGCGCGGCGAAGGGCGGCTACGACAGCGTCGTCGACGCGGCGAAGGCGATGGCGCGCGTGCGGGAAGAGACGTTTAAGCCGATCCCCGAAAACGTGGCGATATACGAGCGGCTGTACGCGGAGTACCGGACGCTGCACGACTACTTCGGCCGCGGGGCGAACGACGTCATGAAACGCCTGAAGGCGTTGAAGGAGGAGGCAGCAAGGTAAGCGCGGCTTCAACTCAAACAACCGTATTCACGGCCCTGCCGGGCACGCGAATACGGTTGTTTTATTTAGGGAATTTTCATTTACGAAATATTAGCGTGCCGGATCGCGGCCTCGATATAATGGCGCAGCGTCTTGATGAAGGTCCGCATCGCATAGCCGACGTATCTGTCGCTTCGGTAGACAAGGCAGATGTCCTGGCTCGGCGTAGGCTGGATCAGGCGCAAGGTTCGAATGTTGGCGCCATCCAGGTTTTCCAGCAGCAAGCGGGGAAGCACGCAGGCGCCGAAGCCCTGTTCGACCATTCGCAACAGGGAGGCCAGCGTCGTCGTTTCCAAATCGGGCTGTACGCGAAACCCCTGCTCCAGGCAGTATTGCTCGAGCAGCTTGCGGCATTGATGATCGCCCGGGAACAGGACGAGCTTGAGCGACGCCAGCTTGGCCAGGGGCACGGCGCTCTCGGCCGCGAGCGGATGCTGACTGTTCACGGCCAGCGCGAACTCCTCGCGGAACAACGGGATCGTCGTGAGACGTTCGTCGGCGACGGGACCGATCGTCACGCCGATATCGATGCTGCGGTCGAGCACCTGCTCCGTCACTTTCATCGTTTCCAGCAGCGATACCGACACCTGCGGGTAGGCACGGTGAAAATCGAGCGGCAGCGCGTCGAACAACAGGTCCGCGTCTCCGGGCAGGACGCCGATGGAGAGCGCCCCGCCTTGCTTGTGCTTGAGATCCGCGATGGCGTCGCCCGCCTGACGCAGCTGCCCGAGGGCGGCGGAGCCGTGCTCCCGCAAAATCGTGCCGGCGTCGGTGAGCACGATTTTTCGGCCGATGCGGTCGAACAGCAGCACGCCGAGCTCCTCCTCCAACGCCCGGATTTGCTGGCTGATATTCGGCGCGCTCACGCCCATTCGCTCGGCAGCCCGCGAGAAGTGAAGCTCCTCGCAGACAGCCATAAAATATTGAAGCTGCTTGAACTCCATTTTGCATCCCCTTTCCGTACGCGAACCTTCCGTATTCATCTGCCTGTCCCTTTATTTTCAAACGCGGGCTTCGTTTATGTCAACGTCCGATCGTTAAGTTTTGCTTAACGATTCGATAAGGGCGGCTGCATTGATGGTACATGTGAACGGACGTAAACTGAGGTCAGTTTCAGATTCCGCCCATTCGCCGAGGAGGTATGATTCATGTCTCAGATCATTGTGGATTCCGCCAAAACCGTCCGCCGCTTGTCCATGGATGCGATCGAGGCGATTCCCGAATCGCTGTTCGACGTCCGTCCCGAAGGCTTCAACAACACGATACGTTGGAACGTCGGCCATCTCATCTACTGGATGGACGCTTACCGGTCGCTCTGCTTTTCCGCCGAGTCGGCTATTCCGTCCTCTTATGCCGCCTTCTTTAACTCCGGCACGAAGCCCGCGGATTGGACCGCGACGCCGCCGGACAAAGAGGAGCTCCTCGAGATGATGGCGCGCCAGCTTGCGTCCTTCGACGAGATCGCGCCGGCCAGGCTGAACGAGCCGCTGCCATCGCCGCTGCAGTTCGGACCGCTTACGTTCCGCCTTGCGGGCGAGCTGTTCAACTTCGGTCTCATGCACGAGTCGATGCATCTGGCGACTTGCGGGAGTCTGGTCAAGGCGGCAAGCGTTCGATCGGCAGGCGTATCCGCGTCCTGAAGACGAAAAAGCGGTGAAGCAATGATGGCTGCCGCTCCAAAAAAGATCGCCTCCCCCTGAACCTTTCCGGCCGGGCGAAGGCGATCTTCTTATTTTGTGCGAAGGGCTGCCGTTGCAGAGCGACTATCGCAATGTGACCCGCCGCTTAATAATCGAACGAGAAGCTTGAAGAGAGGCCATACTGCGAGATGGCCTTTTTGATATGGATCATCGCCCACAGGCCTTCCGCGGACGATTCGCCGCCGGCTCCGCGGTTGACCGTCGGCACGCCGCTGTTGACGGTGATGCCGTCGAACACGGCCCCCTGACCTTTATACGTCCCCGTGCCGGGAGCCCCGTCATACATATCCGCCAGCGCGTTGTTATTGCCGATGAACCAGGTCGCCACTCTTTTCGCATACTCAAGATACTGCGTCCGCTTGGCCGCCGCGTCCGACCGCCCCGACAGGTAATAAGCTTCGGCAAGCGCCTTAAGCCCGACGACAAGCGAGGAGTTCTGGTAGGCGAACTGCCCGGAATTCGTATGAAACTGCGCGTTCCAGTCGATGATCTGCGTGATCCGCTCCTTGGTGCGGCTGAAGTTGTTGACGCCGTTGATGTAATGATAGGCTTCGAGGCCGTAAAAATTGTCCGCCGAATACGTAATGATATCCAGCAGGCCGTTCAATTGGGCAGGGGTCTGGCCGATCGAGCGTTTCATCGCATACAAGTTGGAGAGGGCATAAATTTGAAGTTCGCCCCAAGCGTACCAGTTGCCGGCGGTCGCGTCGTCGACGAAGATGCCGTTTCTCCAATCGGTCGTGTGAAGCTGCTTGGCGGTAATGCTGTTCAGCAGCACGTCGATCTGCGCGTAAAGGCTACTCTGTGACGGACGGTCGTCATAAGTCGCGGTCGTGTTGCTGTTGGCCGGAAGAACGGGTGTATAGGTGCCGCAGTCCGTCGTGCCGTACAGCAGCCTGTAATAATCGGTAAAGGCGATGAGCAGGTTGCTGGCCATTTTCGAGTCGAAGCCCGACAAGTTGTAGGCGAGCACGTTGTTCATCATGCGCTGAATATGATTTTCGAGGAATTTGGCGAAATAGAGCTGGTCGGCGGTTAGCGAACCGTTCGTGTATTTGAGTTTTTGCAGCATGTGCAGCCCTTTGACCATCGCCCACAAATTACGCGCGTCGTCGAGCCCGATCTCATGCGTGCTGGTGGTCCAGGTTTTCTTGATGCCGGTCTTGTAGCCGGTGACGCCGCCCGATGCGGTCGTATAGAGCGGACCGTCGTAGACGGGGGCGATATCGGCGCCTGTCGGATCTCGCAGGTCGTCCATGTAGATCGAGTATTTCGGATGCGAGATAAAGGGCGGGGCGGCGACAGGTTGGTTTGAGGCGTTCTTCAAAATGTGAGAAGGGTCCGAGGCGGCGTCCATCCAGTCGCCGTTCGGCAGCGCGGACGGATACTGCGTGCGTTTGACGAACTCGGAGCGGTACATGAAATGCTTGTCGATGCCCTGCTGCACCGGATCCCAGCCGAACAGCGCCGGCGCATCCAGCCAGGCAAAATTGTATACCTTGCCGCTTAAAGTCGTCATATAGGCCGTAAACGTGAGCAAATCCCGCGCGCTTTGATAGGACGTCAGGTTGCCGTTCAGCAAGTAATCGTCGGCCAGCGCGATGGCCGCCCGGGCGGAATCGTCGACGGCGCTGGCGCCTTCCGCCATATCCTGCGTGTAGTTCCAGCCGTTCGCCAGCCAGTTGCCGTTTTTCTCCGTCGCATAGAGGACAAGGGACTTCATGGGCCAGCCGTTGACGGCAGCGTAACCGCCGCTGCCGAGCACCGTGTCGTAATAGGCGCTGTCCGGCCAAGATACGCCATGCTGATTGGTTCGTTGGCCGTTTCCCGTACCGAGCGCATAGGAAAAGCCGGTAGTGGCCGAGTGCGAAGTCACCGCTTGCCAGTTGAGGTGCGCGAAGTTGACGGGAAAGTTGGCGAAGTCGACGGTCTTGGTGGCTGCGTAAGCGGAAGGGGCATAGCCTGCGAGCAGCGAACCTGCCAAGGTGACGGCGAGCGCCTTGTTCAAATGCTTCATGATCGGATTCCTCCTTTGTTTGCGCTTTCAATTTTTGGAGTCCGCAGCGTCTTATACCACAGGCAATGACATTCTCCTTTCTTATTTCTGAAAGAGTTTCATTTATGTTTTCTTAATTCATCATAAAGTTTGTCATGTGAGATCGTCAAGCGTCTAGTTCTAGAACGCCCTACAGCAAGTAAAAACGATTTGGGTGGTACAGATGTTTGTAAGTCTTTCATGATCGGTGCTATACTGAATTAAAAACGGGAGCAACGAATCGATGAATATTTACGATATCGCAAAGGAAGCGGGCGTCTCCATCGCCACCGTATCCCGCGTTATGAATAAGCCGGAGGCCGTCAACGTCAAGACCCGCGATCGCGTGCTCCAGATCATGGACCGGCATGACTTCTCGCCCAAGCTCGGCGCTTCCGTGCAGCGGCCCAAGGAGCTGGCATTTTTCACTTCGACGCGGTCGCTTCCCGTGGAGACCAGCATCATTTCCGGCATCGGCGAGGTTGCGTTCGCCGAGCGGATGAGCGTGAAGCTGTGCGCGCTCGAGGATGTGCCGAAGAAAAAGGAAGATCTACAAGCGTACTTTGCGGAGAAAGGGATCGGTGGCGCGATCTTTACGACCGTTCCCTATACGGAGGAGCATTTTGCCGAGCTGGCATCGGCCATTCCGGCCGTACTCATATTCAACCGGTTGCAATCGGCCAAGGTGCCCAGCATTCGAGCCGATCATCGCAAGGGCGGCTATGCCGCCATCCAGCATTTGGCCGCCATGGGACATGCCCATATTGCGATCGTCGACGAGTTCACGTCGCCGGATCATTACGAGCGGCTGGCTGGAGCAAGAGAGGCGGCGGCAGATTGCGGGCTGCGGGACTTCGGCGAAGAGCATCTCATTCGCGTGCGGGATCTCGAAGACGCGGACCGTTGCGCGCAGATCGATCACTACCTGTCCCGCTATCCGTCTACGACGGCGCTGTTCGTGGCGAACGATCATTTCGTGCCGACGCTCTACAGACATTTTCGCATCAAAGGCGTGCGGATTCCCGAAGCGCTCTCGATCGTCGGCGCCGATGACGTGCCGGGCAGCGCCGACCTGTTCCCGCCGCTGACGACGATCCGTCAACCCGTGAAGCAGATGAGCATGGCCGCCGCCCGGTATCTGATCGACCGCATGCAAGGCGCCGTGCATGCGACGGAGCCGCTTGACGAGGTATACGACGTGCAGCTCGTCGTCCGGGCCTCCACCCGGATGCTGGATAGGGAAGCGCGTGATTAGGCGGCACGCTCTCCGGAAAATCGAATCACTGAAGCACGAGCAGCCGGGCCGCGAGGTCCGGCTATTTTTTTTGAAGCAAATAGTTGCCAGAAAGCAGTTAATTTTGACTCCGGGGGTTACACGGCGCAAATAGGTGTTTAAAGGCATCTATCTGGGCCGTTGGACTTCCCCAGGAGCAAAAATCCGGAAAATAACTGCTTTTCAGCAACTATCGGATGACAACTCGCAGTCTCGCGGAAAAATAACTGCCTTCTAACAACTGTTCGTTGCCGCCGTTTTCTAGCCCAGCCTCCAATCTGCTTGCAAACCTCCTGTGATCGCCCAGCCACGCACCGCCCAGCCACACACCGCACAAAGACAAATCGGCCAACTACCACCGCCACTTCCCGCCCGCCAACCGCACACAGATAAAAGGCGCGCGGATCAGCACCGTTCCCTCAAGGCCGCTGCCGATGCACCTGCACGTCGAATTTCGGTTAGAGCGGGTTCGAAAGCAGCAGGCACAGCAAACGAAGACGCAATCGCGGAGGACAGCAGCGAAAGGCAAGTTAGTCGGACGGTACGTATTAGCGCCAACTGTGTCCGTTTGCGCGAGATTAGATAGCTAGTTTGTCAAGGACGGTTGATTGGCGACCGTTGTAGATTTGGAGCGATATCCGGACAAGCGGAGGCCGCACGAACGACATCCTGGAGGGGCGCGGACCTGTGAGCGCGAGCGGAAATAAAGAAAACATCGTCCGCGGGCTGCGCAGCTTTTACGCTAATCGGCAGGTTAATTGGCGTTTTCGGCTTTTTCCAAGCGAACGGATCGGTTGACAGCCGCAAGTGAATGAATCTATAATCAAAATGTAAGTAAATGTGTAATACTTACAGAAAGTTATAAGAATGGCTTGCGATGTTCGCTGCCCCACGCATCTGATTTCGTTTTCCGTTCCTGACTGTAAGCGGATTCATGCCTTGCCTAGCCATGCAACCATACGAAGGAGGGTATTTTGTGCTGCGCAAATGGACGTCCGGAACGTTGGCCATCGCAATCGCGGCCGCATTGGCATTACCGTCGGGAGCCTGGAACGCTTCCCGCGCATCGGCGGCGGAGAAGTCCGTCGTTTACGACATGCCGAACGGAAGCTTTGAATCGCCGCTGGCGGGTACTTGGGACAGCGCGGGCGTCACGGATACGGAGCATTATCTCGCCATGGAACCCGGCAGCGCCGTCTGGCAGGGCATTCCGGTGACGAACGACGGCAAGGGCCCTTCGGCCGGCGATGTCGTCTACGGCGAGCTGGAAGTGACCTTGAGCGCCGACGCGGGCGACGATGCGAACGTCATGCTGCGGATTAACGACGGCGGACCGGCGCTCGCGGAGGTCAACGATCTCTCGGATGCCGCGAGAGGCGAAGCCGTCAAGCTGACGACGAAAACGATCCATGCCGGCGGCAAAATCGGTGCGGGCAAGCCGTTCATCTACGTGGAGCTGCACAACGATACGAAGGGCGAGATCGACGTGCATCGCGTCAAGCTGTGGGGCGTGAGGGAGGACGGCACGCAGGTGACATACCCGGTCGCCAATGCGGATTTCGCTGCGCCGCTCGCCGGTGCCACGGACTGGTCGAGCGCCGGCGCCGTCTCGCTAAGGTCGGCGCTGGTCATGCAGCCGGGCTCGGCCGTATGGAGAAGCCTCCCGGTCGGCAGCGGCGAGCGTCAGCCGCACGCCGGCGACAAGCCGTCCGTCTCGCTCCGGCTGATGCTTCATCCGGACGCGAGGCTGACGTCCTCCGTGACGGCCAGCGTGAACGACGGCGCGAACACGCTGCTCGAGATCTCGGATCTGTCCGCCG
Source organism: Cohnella sp. GCM10020058 (assembly GCF_042683485.1). Classification (NCBI taxonomy): domain Bacteria; kingdom Bacillati; phylum Bacillota; class Bacilli; order Caryophanales; family Paenibacillaceae; genus Cohnella; species Cohnella sp. GCM10020058. The sequence goes on along the minus strand of NZ_JBHUJV010000002.1, from coordinate 309,687 downwards.
TTAAGCGCGGCGCCTGGCGCACCGTCAGCGACGAATCGGGACCGCCCGTCCCGGATGGCGCGGCCCAGCTCTGGCTGGAGCTGCACAACGACAATGGCGCGCCCATCCGCGTGACGGACGTCCAGGTGACGGCCATGCGGGAGGACCGCAGCTACGATCTGGACGGCAGCGGCAGCGTGGACGCGGCGGACCTCTCCTTTCTGCAAGCGAAAATAAAACGCGGCACGTTTATTGGGGATTTGGACTACGACGGGGACGGCCAACTGACGGGCAAGGACGCCTCCTTTTTCCGAAAATTCGCCTTAAAGGATCCGGCAGAAATATATGCTAACTTCGATCACTTCCGGTTCATGAACGAGAAGATCGCGATAGACGGGGTTCCGATGTTCATCTCCCATCTGTACGCGGAACCCGTCGACCGGAGCGATCTGGGCAAAGGCTACAAATGGGTCGGCGATCCGCAGGAGGGGGTGGCCGCGCTCGACGACGTCGCCCGCGCCGTTCTCGTCTATGTCGAGCACTACAAGACGTACGGAGACGCGTACAGCTACGACATGATCAAGCGCGGGCTGTCGTTCGCCATGTGGATGCAGTCGCCGGAAGGCGACTTCGACAACTTCGTGGCCCAGGATGCCCAGGGGAAGCTGTATAAAAAAGACAGCCACTCGTCGTTCACCGGCTTCAGCTTCTGGGCGGTCCGCGCCTACGAGGCGATGGCGGCGGCGCTGCCCGTGCTAGAAGCCAAGGACGCGGCATTCGCGGCGAAGGTGCGGACGCGGGCTACGCTCTGCCTCGAGCGCGTCCGGCAGCTGGTGAAGCCGTTGTACGGCAAGTACAACGCCGTCGGCGGCAAAAAAGTGCCCGCATGGCTGCTGCAAAGCGACAATTGGCTCAGCGCGGCCGCGATCTCTGCGTTGGCGCAGCATCAGGAGGCGCTGCCGGCCGGCGCGCAGAAAAACACTTCGCTTGCGCTCATCCGGATGCTCGGGGAAGGCCTGGCAATGTCTCAGGAAGGCGACTTCATGACGTATCCGCTCTCCGCGTTCCTGCATAGCGACGGCACCTGGTACGAATGGGGCAGCATCCAGGTAAAAGCGATGGCGATCGCCGGGCAACTGAGCGGGAGAAGCGATTGGATTCAGGCGGCCGAGCAGGCGGCGGACAGCTTCCTGAGCGATCTGCTCATCTCGGGCAGAGCTTATCGGCTGTCGCCGAACAAGGCGTCTTATCCGCAGATTAATTACGGCACGGCCAGTTTTGTGGAAAATCTGCTGGCCTTGTACAGAATCACCGGCAAAACGAAATACGCCGAAATGGCCGGGATCGCCGCCGCCTGGTGGACCGGCGATACGCGCGACGGCGTCGCCATGTTCGACCAGGCGACAGGCGCGGCCTTCGACGGCGTCACCGATAGCGGCGTGAATACGAACAGCGGCGCCGAGTCGGTCGACGAAGCGCTGCGGGCGATTCTTCGGATCAAGCGGGTGCCGGCCGCTGCGCGCCTGATGACGGCAACGAAGGTGGAGAGCCGTGGCGTTCAGACGTTCGAGGCCGAGCAGCTCTACAGGCAAGGCGCCGGAGATGACGAAGAGATTGCCGTGGCGGATCTCGGTTTGAACGATCCTGCCAGGGCGCTCCGCAAGCAAAGCAACATTCCGAGCGCGGACGAAGCCGCCGTTTATGCGGATGCGACATCCTCGGATGCTGAAGAGGAAGTATACGCCGGCTGGTTCGGCAAGCGGGCGATCTTCGTGGAGGCGACGGGCCACAACAACGTGCGGATCTTCGGCGACGGCTATTTGTACCGCGATGTGCCGTTCGGCGGCCCGGACGGATTACGGCCGGGGGACTCCGTCAAGCTGGATTTTGCGGCGCTGCTGCAGTTCGACACCGACCTTGCGGCGGAGGTGCTGGCAGTCGACGCGCAAGGCCAAACGACGCTCCTCGCCGACGACAGCGAGATGACGTACGCCAGCCGGATGTGGTACTCGGGACAATCGACGGTCAAGACGACGCCAAAAATTCCGGAAGGGACGGCCAAGCTGCGCATCCGCTTCTCCAATCGGTCGACGAATCCGCTGCCGCATGAAGGCTATGCGACGGTCACGCTGACCAAGCTCTATCGGATGAGCGTGCCGGAGATCCGGTACGGCAGCCCGTCGCTGTCGCAGGGCAGCTACGTGCGGATGACGGAAGGCGCGAGCCGCAGCTTCGACGTCGAGGTGCAGGGAGCGGGCGAATACGACGTCTACGCGAGCGTCATTCAGCGCGCGCCGGGCCAGGCTGCGAAGCTGTCGGCTTCCCTGAACGGTTCCGCTTCGATGAAAACGACGCTGGCCGGGACCGACGGCCGGATCGCTATCCTCCATCTGGGGTCCGCCAATCTGGCACAGGGCACAGGCACGCTTGTCCTGCAAAGCGCCGGCGCCGATGCGGAGCTGGATGCCGTGTACCTGTACCCGGTCGAAACCTATGCCACGTATCGCGCCCTCGGCGGCAGCCTCCACACGATTGTCCGGGACAGCCGCAGCCGCAGTCTGACCGCCGGTACGCCGGCGGCGGTCGCCGCACGCGACCGCGTCGTCATCTCGTCGGTCGAGATCGAAGGCGATGGCCGGATCCTTCGGGTGGAAGGAACGGTCAAGACGGCCGGCGGCAAGGCGGCAAGCAAGACCGACGTTCGCGTCACGATCGGCGGCATCGCGCAAGTGGAGCGGGTACGTACGGATGCGAACGGCCGCTTCAAGGCGATGCTTCATCTCACGAAGGGCTGGCAGGCGGGCCTGTACCGGGTGGAAGCCTCGACGGCGACCGGCTCGGGCACCGGGCGGATCGCGCTGGCGGGCGACAAGAAGAAGGGATGAGGAAAGATGGCAAGCGATGCAGGAACGGTTGAAGGCGTCGATTTGTGCGAAAGGGAGGAGCCGGCCTCGGCGCCGGCTTCGGAGCCGGTCTCCGGCCTCGCTTCGGGGGCTGCCTTCGAGATGGCCCGCGAAGCCGTCTCGGAGCTGTTGCTCAGCGGCGCGGACTGGCGGCTGACGGGCTGGTACCCGAATCAATGGCAGCCCCGGCTGTCCATGGAGCTCGGCGTCTCCATCCTGCCGGCCGTCGCGGAGCTTCCGGCTACGGTGCCGGGCTCCGTGCAGACGGATCTGCTCGCAGCCGGGCGAATGGCGGATCCGTTCGTCGGCCTGGACAGTCTGCAAGGCGAGTGGGTGACGCAGCGGGAATGGATCTATTCGAAGACCGTACAAATTCCGGACGGCTGGGAACGGGAACGCTCCGAGCTCGTGTTCGAGGGGTTGGATTTCGCCGGCAGCGTGTTCTGGAACGGACGGAAGGTGGCGGACTTCGAGGGGACGTTCCTGCCGGTCGTCGTCGACGTGACAGGCAGCCTGGCGCCGGGCGGCGCGAACCTGCTGCAGGTCATGTTCCGGCAACCGCCGGAGCTGGACGGCCAGGTCGGCTACTCGTCGCGGATTCGCCACCTGAAGGCGCGCTTCGGCTATGGGTGGGACTGGATCCCGCGGATGGTCGCCGTCGGCATCTGGCGGGACGTCCGGCTTCGCACGCGCGAAGGCTTGGCCGTCCGGGACTTCTACCCGGAGGCCGTGCCTGCGGCAGCTGCCGGTCAGGGCGCGGTGAGCTTCCGGACGGAACTCGAAGTTATGCGGTCCGGCACGTACGATTGCCTGTACGCGCTTGAGGACGAAGAGGGCCGCACGATCTGGCAAGCGAGCCGGCGGGAAGCGCTGCGTGCCGGCCCCGTAAGGCTGACGCTTGCGGCGGAAGTAGACGGCATCGACCTGTGGTGGCCTGCCGGCATGGGCGCGCAGCCGCTATACCGGGCGCGCATCGCGCTGCGGGGCGGCGATGATCGCATCCTCGCCGCCGCGGCCCGGACGATCGGCTTCCGCCGCATCGAGTGGCGGGCCAATCCGGGATCGCCGGCTGACGCGCTGCCTTACACGGCCGTCGTCAACGGCATTCCCGTTTTTCTCCGGGGCGTGAACTGGGTGCCCGTTTCTCCCTATTACGGCGCGGTCACGGAGGCGGACTACCAGGCCCGGCTCGACCCGCTCGCGGAGATGAACGTCAACGTGCTGCGCGTCTGGGGCGGGGGCATCATCGAAACGCCCGCGTTCTACGATTATTGCGATCGCCGCGGCCTGCTCGTCTGGCAGGAGCTTCTCCAATCGTCCAGCGCGCTCGACAACTGCCCGCCGGACGATCCCGGGCTGCTTCAGGCGCTGGCGGCCGTCACGACGGCCGCCGTGCGCGAGAAGCGGGCGCATCCGAGCCTGCTGCTCTGGTGCGGGGGCAACGAATTGATGTGGGAAGGCTTCCGCCCGGTCGATGAGCGTCACGCGAACATCGCCATGCTGGCCGGACTGATCCGCGAGCTCGATCCGGGCCGGCGTTTCCTGCCGGCCAGCGCGTCGGGGCCCGCGTTCTGCGCGGATGCGAGGGATTTCGGACGCGGCGTCCATCACGACGTGCACGGCCCGTGGCTTTATGCCGGGAGTTCGGGACACTACGCCTTCTTCAACGGAGACGACGCGCTTTTCCGCTCGGAGACCGGCACGCCGGGTGCCTCCCGCGCAGGACTGCTCCGCGCGCTGCGCGGCACGTGCGACGCGTGGCCGCCGACCGCGGACAATCCGTACTGGACGCATCGCGGCAGCTGGTGGGTGCCGTGGGAAGCGGTCAGCGAGTCGTTCGGGCCGTGGCGCCGCGACAAGGACGAACTGGAGGAATTCGCGCGCTGCAGCCGATTTTTGCAGAAGGAGTCGCTTCGTTATTCGGCCGAAGCTACGCGCAGGCGCGCGCCGCAAGCATCTGGATTTCTCGTGTGGATGGGGAACGAGCCGTTCCCGAATAACGCCAACACGTCGGTTCTGGAGTACGACGGCATGCCGAAGCCCGCTTATTACGGCTTAAAAAAAGCGTTCGCGCCGATTCACGTGTCTGCCCGGTACGACCGGGCGCGATACCCGACCGGCGAGACGTTCCGCGCGGAGATCCATCTTTACGCCGAATATGCCGAAGCTTTGCATCCGGCGGTCGGTGCCGTCGTCCGCGCGGCTGCCTTCGATCTCGGCGGCGCGCTGCTGGCGGAGCGGGAGTTTGCCGCTTTTCCGCTGCCGTCCGGGTCGGCGGAGCTCGGCGCGGTCGCGTTTGCCGTGCCCGAGCTGGAGGAGCCGGTTTTCCTGCTGCGGCTTGAAGCCGCGGCTCTGGACGGCCGGACGCTCGCGGAGACGACGTACTTGTTCACGACGTCGGACGTCGGTTGCGATTGGGAGGCGCTGCGGTCGCTGCCCGAGGCGGGAGCCGTGACGGTCCTGCCCGCCTTTGGAAGCGACCGCGATGTTCTTGTATCCAACCCATCAAGCGTCGCGGCGGTCGAGCTGTGGATGGAGGCGGAGGACGACGAGGGACGCCCGGTTCGCTTCGCGGACAACGGATTGACGCTGCTGCCCGGCGAATGCCGGACGGTCGGCTGGTACGGCGGGAACGGAAGATTGTCTTCGCTTCGCGCGGAGGGCTTCAACGCAAGAGCCGAATACCGCTGGGACCATTCATAAAAAAAGCCGTACGACGGCGAGGGGAAACGAGAGGGGAAACCATGTTGAACGACATTCAAACGGTCCGTCAGGACTACGAACTGGCAAGCGGCGGGCAGACGAAGCTGATCTGGCAATACGATGAGGCTGTCGGCGGTTACGGCTACACGCTGGCGGCGCAGGAGGGCGAACAGGCCAGGGCGATGACGCCGGCGCTGCAGCCGCTCGTGCGGGGAGCGCGGTTTAATCTGTACCCGGCGCGAATCGAGCGGCGTTCGCCGCACGCGCTGGCGTTCGAAGGCGCCGTATTCGAAGACGGACGCCCGCTGTACGATTGGACCGGCACGGCCGAAGCCGATCCGGCGACCGGCTGGGTGCGAATCGAGATCGCGCTCCAGGGTGAAGGGAAGGTGGCGATCGGGAGCGGTCCGCTCGAGCCGGAGATCGCCGTCAACCTGGGCGAATTGCCGCCTTACGAGCGCGGCGACCACGTCTGGTTCAAGACGAACATCGACAATCCGACCAAGTGGAACGACGAAGCGAGAGGCAACGATTTTCCGGCTTGCTATTATTACGATTCGTACAAAAAATTCGGCGTCATGCTTTTCTTCGATATGTCCGCCATGGGGTGGATGGCGGAGGCGGGCATCGAGCGCTTCCTCCATTATCGGTGCGGCTTGCGCAGAACCTACGGCTACGGCCCGGGCGAGCTGGCGGTCGGTCTGATCGGAGACCGCGCGTTCTCGGCCGACATCCCGGTGGCGGGCACGCGTTTCTCCTACGGCATTCGCTGCTTCTCGCTGGACGCGCCGCCGACCGAGCAGAGCGCCGTGGTCGATCTGGTAGAAGCCTGCCTCCATTTCGTCCCGAAGGCGACGGCTTCGCCCCCCAACCGCGCGAGCTGGCGCGAGTTCGGCTTGAAGTGCGCGGCGGACCTGCTGGATACGAACGCCTGCTGGAGCAGCGACGGCAACTGCGACATGCTGATTCCTTACGTCAACGGCGTATCGCCGGCGTGGGAGGAATCGTTCAAGGCGAAGGGGCTGACGATCGACTTCCGCAACCAGCCCGGACTCGACGCGGCGCTGATGATGATCCATCCGCTTACGGAGCTCGCGGAAGCGGCCCCCTCGTCCGAATACACGCTGCTGCGGGATAAGGTCTGGCAATATATCAACCACGCGGGAGGCGAGTTTCTTGGCGAACAGCCGCGGATCTGGGGCACCTGGCAGTACGTTTACCTGCTGCACGAATGGTGGAGGGCCGCCTGGTTCAGAGAGGACGAGGCAACCTGCGCGCGCATCGAGGAAGCCGTGAACCGGATCGTCATTCCGCTGGCCCGGAAGACGGGCTATCTGTTTCCGCTGTCGTTCCGCGCGCCCGAGCTTCGCAAGCACGGCAACGGCGACAACTATCCGGTGGCCGGCGCCTACGCTTACTTTATGCTGCTGCTGTACAAGGCAAGGAAAGACGCGGAATATCTGGCGGAAGCCGAGCGCTCGCTCCAGGTGCTGCTGCAGCTGCCGGTGAATAGCCTGCACCAGGAATCGTTCCTCCTGTCGATGGCGGTGCAGGCGGCGGACGGACTGGAGAGAGAGACCGGGGACGCGTCCTACGGGGAGGCCTACCGCTATCTGCTCGCGCAGAACCTCCGCATGATGTATTGGTACGACGATCCTTCCTTTGCCGATTACCGGATTTGGGGCATGTTCCAGGCATGCACGCCGATGCTGTATCCCGCGTTTTTCGAAAATATCGAATGTTCGGCCCGGATTGCCGCCACGCTGAAGGACAGAGACGCATCGCACGGGTTGCTGCTGGCGTTTAACCAGGCGAGGACCAACAATTACTATTGCTTCCCGCGCTGCCTGCCCGACAAATTCCGTCTGTCGGAGCTCGAATATATTCCGTTGGAAAATCTGGGGACGCTCGAGGACGACAAGACCGGCTACGCGGGCCAGGAAATCTACGGCGCCGGGCAGACCTTCCGGGCGGCGATGCTGTGGGATCAATGGCTGTCCTGCAGCGAGCCGGACATCTACGTCATGAACCTGGACGGCTACGAGCTGGTGCGCCGCTCCGACGTCCGCGAAGTGCGAACCTTCCTGGTCGCAAACCTTGAGGAAACGGAAAAGAGCTGCGCGCTGGAGACGGGCTTGCCTTCCGCCGGCGCCGTCTTAGAGGTGCTGCGCGGCGGGGCCGCGGCGGAGGAACGCATCCTGCCGGACGCTGCCGGCCGGGTTGCCGTGCGGCTCGCGCCGAACGAGCGGGTGACGGTTCGGGTGAAGGTTGTCGGGTGACAGTCGCGTGAAGGCCGATGCCTGATTCAAAGGGATGGATGACTCGGCATGGCGAGCTGTTCTATACTGTAGGAACTTAAGCCGTAGACGGGAAGGAGCAGCGCCATGAGCCGTGCCGTTGGTTCGAGCCTCTGGCGCGCGATCCGTCTGGACACGCTGCGGGGCCGGCTCAGCATTTTGCTGATCGTCGTGACCATTACGCCGATCATGCTGATCGGATTCACCTCTTATTACTGGATGTACAAAGGCCAGAGCGAGAAAATCGTCGCGAACTATCAATCCATGGTCGACGGACAGCGGGCCGCCATCGAGAAGGCCGCCGCCACGCTGGGCAGCGTATCGCAGCTGCTCGTCGTGGACGGCGGCCTTGGCGACGATATCATCGCCTATCTGACGGCCGCGGACCCGGTGGAGAAGACGGAGCTGTTCCGCAGCATCGACAAGTCGCTCATCAATATCGCTTACTCGAATCTGATCTTGAACGGACTGTTCTTTTTCATGCCGGACTATCCGACCGCTTACCAGTTCGAATCCGCGCCGATCAAGCCCGACCTGCCCGACACGGTGCTGCGGCCGCGGCCGCAGGACGTGCTGTACCGGGCGAACCAGCTCGTCTTTCTCGGACCGCATCCGTCGGCGCTGGCGGGGCATGACGAGCAGGTCATTTCCCTGACGCGGCTCGTCGAATACGGCGCGGGCCGTTCTTATTACATGTATCTCGAAGCCGAATTCGGCGAGCTGCTGCGGCCGGCGGGAACGGTGGCGGCAGGGGCCCCGCTTAACGTGCTGACGCAGGAAGACGGCACCGTGATGTACAGCGACTGGCCGGCGGGAGCCGAGGTCGGACAGCGTCTGGATCCGCATAGCGAAGGCTTGAGCACATTCAAGCGTTTCGAGTCGGCCGGCGGCGGGGGCTGGAGGCTCTATTCGCTCGTTGGGCTCGACGACTTCCGCCGGGAGCTGCGCCAGTGGCAGCGCCAATTTTTGCTCGTAGCCGCCTTGTCCATTCTGGTGACCATTTTGGCCGCTTCTTATATATGGCGCATGGTGTATCATCCGATTCAGCGCATGAACCGCGCGATCAGGCGCTTCAGTCACGATCCGTCGGCAAAAACGGCGATCGCAACGAAGCTGCAGGAGTTCGATATGCTCTTCGCCAGCTTCCAGTCGATGCGGGAGCGGATCATCGATCTGATCTTGGAGGTCGAGCGCAAGGAGAAGCGCAGGAGCGAGCTCGAAGTCGAGAAGCTGATGAGCCAGATCAATCCGCATTTTCTGCACAACTCGCTCAATACGATCCAATGGCTTGCCAAGGCGAACGGCCAGGACGAGATTTACAATCTCGTCAAGGTGTTCACGCGCGTGCTGCATTACAACCTGGGCAAGGGCAGCATGGTCGTGACGGTCCGCGACGAGATCGTCGCCCTCCGCGATTATATCGAGCTGCAGAACGTCCGGTACGATCACCGGTTCAACGTCTCGATCGATTGCGATCCCCGGTTGGGCGAGACGCCGATCCCGCGGTTCGTGCTCCAGCCGCTCGTCGAGAATTCGCTGTACCACGGGCTGCTGAGCGAGCAGGGCGACATCCGCGTGACGATCCGGGAGGAAGGCGGCGAACGCCTGGCCATTACCGTCGCCGACGACGGCAAAGGCATGACCGAGGCACGGATGAACGAGCTGCTCGAGGGTGGCGGACGCGGACAGGGTCTCGGCATCGGCCTTCAATACGTCAAAAAAATGCTGGACGTGCACTACGGCGGCGCGGCGCGGCTCGAGATCGACAGCGAGCCGGACAAAGGCACGCGCATTCGAATCCTGGTGCCGATCCGGCCGGAAGGAGGCGTCCTCGATGATTAAAGTGCTTATGGTGGAGGACGAGCCGCTCGTTCGCCGGGGCATCGCGAGCATGATGCCGTTCGAACGGTTCGGCATGACGCTCGTCGGCGAAGCCTCGAGCGGCGAAGAGGCACTGGAGGTGCTGAAGCGGCTGCAAGCCGACGTGCTGCTGGCCGATATCTCGATGCCGGGCATGAGCGGGCTCGAGCTGCTCGCCATCGTAAAGGAGCGTTATCCCCGCGTGCTGCCCGTTATGCTGACCTGCCACCAGGACTTTCATTATTTGCAGCAGGCGATGAGGCTCGGGGCGGTCGATTATATGGTCAAAACGCAGCTCGACGACGATTCGGTCCAGGAGCTGCTGGGACGCGTGGCCAGGCGGCTGCAGGAACAGCAAGGCGAGCCTTCTGTCGGCGCTGTCGGAACCGGAATCCAAGGGGAGGACATCGCCGCCGCATGGGAGACGCTCAGCTGGTTGGTCGACGACCGCCGGTACATGCAGATGCTGGACGACACGGCGCGCGCCTTGCCGGCGGCCGTCTGGCGAGGCAAGCTCGTGGAATCGCTTGATCTATGGCTGGGCAAATGCCCGTCTCTGGAGCAGGCACGTCCCGCAGCGGAATGGCCGGCCGGCACTTCGGTATCCGAGCTTGCCGAGGAGGCGGAAGCGTTCCGGACAGCCGCCCGCCGCCTGCTTCGCGGCACCATGTACTCCGAAGAGGTGATCCGGTCCGTCATTCGGGCGGTGGACCTGCTGCACGAGCGGCCGGGCGAGCGGCCGAGCCAGGCTGACGTGTGCAAGGCGGTGACGATGAGCGTCGGCTACTTCAGCAAATGCTTCAAGGAGATTACCGGGCAGTCCTACGTTGCGGCAGCGCAGCGCATGTCCCTCCGCGAGGCGGAGCAGCTGCTGCGCAACACGAACGAGCCGGTGTACCGGATCGCGGAGCTGTCGGGCTTCGAGGACGAAAAGTATTTCGGCAAAATCTTCAGGCTCAAGACCGGTCTTACGCCGGGCGAGTACCGTCTCCGCAGCCGGAACGAAATCAAGGCACAGGAAGACGAATAGCCATCCGGGCCATCCAATGACATCCAATGACATCCAGTGCCCCCCAGTACCACCCGGTACGACTACGACCAGGTGCCCTCAGGGCCCTCAGGTGCAGTCCGGTGCCATTCGGTGCAGCCCGGTCCCATCCGGCCATTTACGGCGAATCTTATCGCCGAAATGGCCGGTTTTTTTGCTTTTTGCGGCGAATCAGCGCAAAAAAACCTGCCGATTGCAGCAAACCGTTCCGTCCCGGGCTTTCCCTGAAAGGGGTTACAATAAGAAGCGAAAGGGGGCGGGCAGATGAGCCGCATAACGAACAAACATAGAGGCATCCGGGAAATCGTTCATAATCGTTCCCTTTACCTGCTGGCCGTTCCGGCCGTCCTGTTCAGCGTCGTATTCTCGTACTTGCCCATGGCGGGCGTCGCGATCGCGTTCCAGGATTTTAATCCGCTCGCCGGCTTGTTCGGCAGCAAGTGGGTCGGCCTCGACAACTTCCGGTTCTTCTTCCGGGGCAGCGATTGGCTGATCATTACGTTTCACACGGTGTTCTTCAACCTGATGTTCATTATCACCGGCACCGCGCTGGCGCTGGCGCTTGCCGTCATGCTGACCGAGCTCGGGCGCAATGCGGTCGTTCGGACCGTGCAGTCCGTCATGATCCTGCCGAACTTTATCTCGTGGCCGATCATCGGCCTATTCTCCGTCACCTTCTTCACGGCGGATACCGGGGCGATCAATCAGTTCCTGCATGCGGCGGGATTTGCGCCTATCGATTTCTACACCAGGCCCGGCGTATGGCCGCCGATCCTCGTACTCGTTAATCTGTGGAAAACGGCGGGCTTCGGCGCGATCGTCTACATGGCCGCGATCGTCGGCATCGACCGGGAGCTGTACGAGGCGGCGCGGATCGACGGCGCTACCCGCTTCCAGTGCATCTTCCGCATTACGCTGCCGCTGCTGAAGAGCACGATCGTCATGCTGTTCCTGCTCAGTCTGGGCAACATTTTCGGAGGCAATCTGGAGATGATCTACTCCCTCGTCGGCGACAACTCGTTCCTCTTCGGAAGTACGGACACGATCGACACCTACGTGTTCAGAGCGCTGAGAACGTCCGGCTCGCTGGGCATGACGCAGGCCATCGCGCTGTACCAATCCGTGGTCGGCTTCCTGCTCGTCATCACGGCCAACAAGATCGCAGCCAAGCTCGATCGCGAATCCGCTCTATTCTAAACAGCAAGGAGGCGACACGTCCGCAATGCAAAATTCCCGCAACGACAAATGGCTGGCGGTCCTATTCTATGCCTTTACGATTGTTTTCGCCGCCTTGTGCCTGTATCCGTTCCTGCTCGTGATCGCCAGCTCCTTTACGGAGGAAGCGACGCTGCTGCGTAACGGATACCGGCTGCTGCCGGAGGCCGTTTCGCTTAACGCCTACAAAGCGATCTTCAGCACGAATACGATACCGGACGCATACCTCGTCACCATTTTTATCACGGTCGCCGGCACGGCGCTCAGTCTTCTGGTCACTAGCCTTGCCGCGTATTCCCTGTCCGGAAACCGGCTCCGTTATGCGCCGCAGCTCGCCCTGTTTTTCTACTTTACGATGCTGTTCAGCGGCGGCATGGTGTCCAGCTACATTCTGACGACACGGTATCTCCATCTGCAGGATACGATCTGGGTTTACATCCTTCCTGCCGTGCTCTCGCCATGGAATCTGTTTTTGATGCGAAACTTTTTCAACGACATTCCGAAGGAGCTGTTCGAATCCGTGAAGCTGGACGGCGCGGGGGAGCTGCGGATCTTGCGGTCCATCGTACTCCCGCTGTCGCTGCCGGCGCTGGCCACGATCGGGCTGTTCTATGCGCTCGCCTACTGGTCCTCCTGGGCGCCGGCTATGCTGTACATTGAAAACCCGAAGCTTTATTCGCTGCAATATATCATTATGCAGATTATCCGAAACATCGATATGGCGCAAAACATCGCCGTGTCCGGCACGCCGTCAACGGTCCAGGCGGTTCCGGCTTACACGGTGCGGCTGGCGACTGCGATGGTCACGGTGGGACCGATCATTTTCCTCTATCCGTTCCTGCAGCGTTATTTCGTCGGGGGATTAAAGGTCGGCGCTATTAAAGGCTGAGCGCGGCCGCAAGGCCGGTTAACATAGCTTCAGCACCGCAATTCGATACCGCTTCATTCGCATCATTCATAACCGGGAGGGCTAGACATGAAGAGAAACGTAAAAGCAAAGCTGGCGCCGATGCTGGCATCCGCGCTGGCGCTGAGCCTGCTTGCGGCATGCAGCAGCGGCGGAAACGGCGGCAATGCCGCAAGCGGAACCAGTAGCGAAGCAAGCGCGTCCGGCAGCGCGGCGGCGACGCAGACGGCGGGCGCGGCCGGGGAAAAGACGCCGGAACCGCTGACGCTTAACATTATGCTGTGGGGCGACAAGCCGAAGCAGTTCGACGAGGTGGTGGCCGAGTTCGAGCGCCGGACGAAGGATACGCTGAACCTAAAGCTGAAGGTTACGTTCACCCCGCAGGCGGATTACGTCAACAAGCTCAAGCTGAAGCTGGCGGCGGGCGAGCAGGTCGACATCGCGTTCGACGCGCCCTGGATGAACATGAACGCGTTCATCGCCAAGGACAACTATACGAATCTCGACGGCTATTTCAACAACGACCAATATCCCGGGCTAAAGAAGGCGTTCGGCAGCGGCTACCTGGACAACAACAAGTTCACCGGCGCGGACGGGCAACTGCATACGTACGGCGTGCCGCTGGGCCAGTACCTGAGCGATATGGCGGTCATCTACTACCGCAAGGACCTGGCCGCCAAGTACGGGATGAGCGACATCAAGTCCTACGAGGAGCTGACGACCTACTTCGACCAAGTGCTGGCGAACGACAAAAACATGATTCCGTTCGTCATCCGCAACGACGGGAACTACGGCGCGACGGCCGCGATCGACTTCAACAAGGACTTGCCCGTGAAGTACGAGGCGGGACTGTGGGACCTGAACCTGGCGCCGAACGTCGTCGCGACGCTGCAACTGGACGGCAAGACGGTCAAGGGCGTCAAGCTGACGGGCGACAAGCAGGATAGCGCCGCGGCGTTTCCCGCGCCTTTCAATCAGCCGGACTATACGACGTATCAGACCATCCGAGAATGGCACGACAAAGGGTACATCGAAAAGGAGCCGATCGTCCGCAAGGATGCGCGCGGCACGTTCACGGCCGGCAAGGCAGCTTCGATGATGGAGGGCGTCGCCAACCTGGACGCCGTCAACGCGCAGCTCAAAGCGGGCGTTCCGTCGGCGGAGCTCGGCATGTTCGTCGTGCAGAAGACCGTGCGTGATATGGTTCAGCCGAATCCGACGCTCATCTCGGATTTCCGCGTCTGGAACTTCCTCTGTATTCCGAAAACCTCGGCCAACGCCGATCGCGCCATGGCATTCATCAACTGGATTTTCGAAAACCAGGACAACCACGATCTGTTCGAGCTCGGCATTAAAGGAAAGAACTGGGAGGCGGTCGGCGACGACAAGTTCAAGTACCCCGACGGCATCGATACACTACAAAATTACACGTTCCCGGGCTACATGCTGACTTGGAATCCGAATTATATCCGTCTCTCGGCCAACGTTCCGGACGATCTGGTCGCGTACTACCGGTACGTGGCCGACGAGAAGTCCTACGTGCGCTCCGCGCTTGCCGGCTTTGCCTTCAACCAGGAGCCGGTGAAGAACCAATTGGCCAACCCCGATTTCGCCAAGATCTCCACGGAAACGCTGGCTTACCAGCTCGGCATGGTCGAGACGCCTGAAGCGGGCCTGCAGAAGCTGCAAGCGAAGTGGGAACGCAACAAAGCGCTGCAAACCGATATCGCGGCGATCAAGGCGGAGCTGAAGAAGCAGGTCGAGGCGTTCCTGGCGCAGCAGAGCGGGACGTAACGCGGCGTGAGAGCGGACGATCGCAATTTCGGGTGCCGGATCAAGCGCGATCTGGTCTACAAGGGCTACGAAGCCGTGGTCATGGAAAACGAGGCGTTCCGCCTGACCGTGCTGCCCGGCAAGGGAACGGATCTGATCGAGCTGCTGCACAAGCCGACCGATACTGACTTCGCGTGGTTCACGCGGCTCGGGCTTCGCCCGAAGGAAGCGGCCTTCAGCGATTTTCAGAGCCAATACGAGGGCGGATGGCAGGAGATTCTCCCCAATCTCGGTGGGCGACACATGCACCGGGACGCGGAGATGCCGGCATACGGGGAGGCGGCATTGTCGTCCTGGCGTTATGAAGTTGAGGAAGACGGCCCGGCGCGCATCCGCGTCGTCTTCCGGCTGGAGCTGCGGTCGCTGCCGCTGGCGATCGAGAAAAGCATCGGGATGACGAGCGGCGAAGCTGGCTTTCGGTTGGAAGAGCGGCTGACGAACGTGTCGCGGGCGGTCATCCATGCCGATTGGGGACATCACATCACGTTCGGCGAGCCGTTTCTCGTCCCGGGTACGAGCATCTCCTTGCCGGACGAGGAGGCTCCGTACGAGCTGCCCGCGAAAGGAAGCCCGGGAGGTTTCGGCGTGCTTCCGGCCGGGGCCGGCCGCTACGCGCTGAGGCGGCCGGACGGCATCGGCGCCGAGGTGAGCTGGGACGCCGAAATATGGCCGCATCTCTGGTTTTGGCGGGACCACGGGGGCGAGACGAGTCCGCCGTACTACGGCAGCCACTACAACGTGGGCCTGGAGGTGTTTTCCTCGCCGCCGGCGGCAGCGCTGGAGGACAGCATCGCCGCCGGGACGGCCGTGCGTCTGGCGCCGTACGGTACGGTAACCGCGAGTTTGGCGTTTCAAGTATTGCTCCCTTGACGAGGGCTCGCTTGGTCATTTGCTTTCGTCGGGCCGCGCGGGAAGGCGGCAATCTTTCTCTCATTGACGATAAGGACAACGAAACGGGGTGGAGCGCGTGAGCGGCGGAAAGGGAAAGACGATATTGTTTCAAGGCGATTCGATTACGGACGGCAGCTGGAGGCGCGACGGCAACGACCCGAATGCGGCGCTCGGGCACAGCTATGCGTACTTGATCGCGGCGCAGCTCGGCTGCGAGTACCCGGAAAGCGGCCATCGGTTTATCAATCGGGGCGTGGGCGGCAACCGCGTGTCCGATCTGTATGCGAGATGGAACGAGGATGCTTTTCATTTGAAGCCGGATCTGATCAGCATTCTGATCGGCGTTAACGACGCATGGCGGATCATGGCGGGCGAGCCGAGCGGGGCGACGGACCGCTTCGAGCGGGCGTACCGCCACCTGCTGGAGGAAACGCGGGAAGTATTGCCCGACATCGGGCTGGTGCTTTGCGAGCCCTTTATTCTTAAAGGCGGCGCCACCGAGGAGAATTGGGGCGAGTGGCGGACCCGAATCGACCATTACGGTGCCGTCGTCCGGCAGCTGACGCGGGAGTTCCAAGCGCAATTTGTTCCGCTTCAGGAACCGTTCGACCGGGCGGCTGCGCGCACCAAAGCTTCGGATTGGATATTCGACGGCGTTCACCCGACGGCGGCGGGCAACCGTTTGATCGCGAACGAGTGGCTTGACGTCGTTCAACGCAGCATTTTGGCTATTCGATAAAACGCAAGAAGCCGGCAGGATCTCCTTGATCCTGCCGGCTTCTTGCGCTTTGCCTTTGACGGGCGCTTAACGCCCGCGCTCGTACCAATACCCCGTTACGCCGCGCTCCAGACGCAGGAGCGCCTCCAGGTAATAATAGTCGCCCCAGATCGTGTAATCGTCGGGCGAGATGCCGCCGCGCACGTGATAGGAGCCGCGTCGGATGAAGCCTTCGGCTTCGCCGTCGTCGCGCTCGGCGTAGCCGTCGCGCAGCGCGGAGACGGTCGCCTTCGCCGCGTCGATGAAGCGTTGGCGCTCGGGATCGCTCTCGTCGAGCTGGCTCGCGATCTCCAGCAGGCCGCATGCCGTGATGGCGGAGGCGGAGCTGTCGCGGTACGAGGACGGCACCTGCGGCACCTCGAAGTCCCAGTAGACGACGCCGTCCTCCGGCACGCGGGCGAGGAAGTGCCGGGCCATGCGCTTCGCAGTCTTCAGCAGGTCGGCATTGCCGAGATAACGGCTGTTCAGCGCGAAGCCGTAGATGCCCCATGCTTGGCCGCGCGTCCACGTGCTGCCGTCCGTGTCGCCCTGGTGCGTGCCGCCGCGAATGGCGTTTCCGTTTTCCGGATCGAAGTAGAACGTATGATAGCTCGAATCGTCGCCGCGCACGAGGAACCGGCGGCTCTTCAGCGCGTGCGCTTCGGCGACGCGGCGGTATTCGGGATCGCCCGTCTGTTCGCCGGCCCAGAGCAGGAGCGGCAGGTTCAACAGGCAGTCGATAATGATGCGGCCGCCGTTTTCCGGATCGCCCTTCGGTCCCCAGGCCTGAATGATGCCGGCATCCGCGCGCCAGCGGCGCATGAGCACGTCTGCGGCTTCGAGCGCCAGCTTGCGGGCGGCCTCGTCCTTTTCCACAATCCATTGGGCCTTGGCCGACAGCGAGTAGAGGAAGCCGATATCGTGGTGATCCAGATTGCCGAACTGCGCCAGCCGGTTGCGGAAGCTATCGACCGTCCGGACGGCGCCTTCGCGGTATTGCTCGTCTCCCGTATATTCGTAGCAGAGCCACAAAATGCCGGACCAGAAGCCGTCGGTCCAGTCGGTGTTGTCGTTAAGCACGTACTTGTTGGAGCCGTCGCTGACATGGGGAAATCGGTCCCCGAACCGCTCGAGGTTGCGGGCGGTGATGCCGAGCGCGTCATTGATCGCTTGCTGCCACATATCGTATTGCCTCCCTGATCCGAAGTTCTTTTCACCCCCATTATATAGAGGAGTCCTTCGGGCGGGTTGCGGGAGTATATGGCTAAGTTGCGGTCGGCGGCAAGGTCAGGGTGCGGCGGAGAAGCCTTGTTGCACGGTTCGACGGAACGTCTCGGGACTCATTCCCTTGCACTTCTTGAATAATTGGCAAAAGTGCGAGGCCCCGAAACCCCCGACCTGATCCGCGATCGAACGGATCGAATCCGAGGTCGAGCTGAGCAGCCTGCATGCCTCGCGGATGCGGCGGGCGGTGATGTAGTCCCGGATGCTGCTGCCCGTGTGCTCCTTGAACAGGTGCGACAGGTAATAAGGCGACAGATGCAGCTCGCTCGAGAGCGACTGAAGATCGAACGGACGCGCATATCTGGCCTCGATCCAATCCATGATCCGATCGATATGAAGAGAGCGTCCTTCGGCTTCGGGCGAAACGTCGCGGCTGCTTTCCGGGAACGCCCGATGCCGCAGCTCGTGGAGTAGCGAGACGAGGAACAGCGAACGCTCCTCCTCTTTGTCCGGGCCGGACGCGCCACAGAGCTCGTGGAAGTCTCGCAGCAGGCCGGGCAGACGCTCCGACGTCCCGAGATCGCAGAAGGAGCGGGATAGCAGGCCGCGCTTCAGCATCACAAACCAGCGGGCAAGCCCTGGGTAGGGCGCCAGATAAGGCTCGACGATCCGCGGATCGAACTTCACCAGCGACCGGATATAAGGCGCGCCTGGCATGGACGGAACTTCGACCTTGTGGAGCTGGTAGGGCAAAAACAGCAGCAGGGTGCCGGCGCGGATCGGGTAGCGGGCGTCCTCGGTCATCGCTTCTCCGAGCCCCTGGTGGACATACAGCAGTTCGATGCCTTGATGGGCGTGATAGGCCAGCCAGTCCTGATCGCCGGTCGTCTGCCTATAGGAAGAAAAAAAAGCGTCCGGACCCAGGTTCAACGTCATAATTCGATTCAAACGGCCCATCCCCCCGTCTCCGCATTCATGATAGATTATACCATGTAAGGGTGCTAAGTAAGGGTGCAAAGGTTACGAAGCGCCGCGAATCGCTACATAAAGCATGCAGACCGGGGGGAGTGCGAGAGATGACCGCGTCCAAACGAAAGCTGAGAGCCATTACCGGATTTTTATTGTCTTCCGCGCTGCTGCTGGCTTCCTCGGTGTGGCCGTACCGCGACACGGCTGTCGCTGCCGTCTCGGCGGAGGAAGCGACGACGCTCCAGAGCAATCTCAAGCAGAAGCTTGGCGCGCGCAGCGAATCCTTCAGCGTCGTGCTCAAGGGCAAGCTGGCCACCGCCGACGTAACCAAGGCGTTTGACAATGTCTTCGCCGCAGACGATTACCTCAAGTACGCGATCCGCTCCTATCGATATACCGTCAGCTCCAACGGCTCCACCTCCACCTTAAGCGTGAATATGAAATATTGGGAAAACGCGGAACAAACCGCGTACGTGAATACGCGCTCAAAGCAGATCCTCGCGTCCATCGTCACCAAGAGCATGAACGCCCATCAGAAGGTCAAAGCCATCCACGACTGGGTGCTGCTTCATGTCGCTTACGACCGTTCGCTCGTTCGCCACTCGGCTTACGATGCGCTGAAGAACGGGCTGACCGTCTGCCAGGGCTATGCCTCGCTCACCTACAGGCTGCTGACGGATGCCGGCATTCCCGCCCGCATCGTCGAAGGCACCGTGAGCACCGGCGCGCACACGTGGAATCTCGTCAAGCTGGACGGCGTCTGGTATCAGCTGGACACGACGTTCGACGACCCGGTGCCGGACGTCAAGGGAAGGACGACGTACGGCTACTATCTGGTGACGGACAGCGCTTTGAAAAAGGATCACACCTGGAAGGCCGTTTATCCGCAGGCCGTCACCTCGTACAAGAATACACTGGACGCGCTGATGGCGAAGGATAAGACGCGCACGGCATTTTACGAAGACCTGCGCGAGGACATGGGGCTCGACTACCTGGATCCTTCCCGCTCGGTGTCCACGGTCAAGGAGATCGCGGCGAAGATTCGCGCGGCTGCCGCGGCCGGCCAGACGACGGCCAAGATGCGTTATACGTCCGAGACCAAGCCCGACCTCGACGCGTTGCTCAAGCTGATGCCCGAGCTGTCGTCGGTCAGCTATACGATGGAGTCGCTCGCGGGCGGAGAGGACGGAGACAGCATGCTGACCGTGAAGTTCAAGCTCCGTCAGTAGCTTCGCCCGATTTGGAAAAAGGCTTACAAATCTTGTATGATGCTTGCATGGGACTCAAGATGGGAGTGTTCATGTGAGCCGCAAGGTCGTTCTGCTGTCGCTAGCCATCGCCGCGGTCGCGTGCGCGCTGCTGTGGGTCAACTTTCACTACCTGAAAATTACGCCGAACAAGCTGCGCGACTGGATGCTGTCTTTCGGCTGGATCGCGCCCGCCGTCTACATCGGCCTATTTGTCGCCAGGCCGTTCGTGCTGTTCCCCGCGTCGGTGCTGACGCTGGCGGGCGGACTGGCATTCGGCACGTGGTACGGTATGCTTTATACGTTTTTGGGCGAGATTCCCGGCGCGGTGTTGTCGTTTCTGCTGGCGCGCCAGGTCGGGCTCGGCTTCTTCAAGGGACGCGACGATCCGCGGCTGCGCAAGCTTGAGGGTGCCATGCAGCGCCGTGGCTTTCCGATGGTGCTCATGCTGCGGATCGCGCCGTTCGTGCCGTTCGATCTCGTCAGCTACGCGGCCGGAGCCGCGCGGGTGCCGCTGCGCGCGTATGTGCCCGCGACGGTGATCGGCACGCTGCCGGGCACGTTCGCCTTCTGTTTTCTCGGCGCAAGCCTGACGCGAGGCGACTGGCGCGAGATCGCGCTGGCGATCGCTGTATTCGGCGCCGCCATGCTGGTCCCGCTGCTGCTGAAGCGGCGAGTGAGACGAGAGGTAGGTTAGCGCGAGCAGCGTCGACGCTAACATACAACCCAAAAAAGGAACCGTACCCGTTAAGGTGCGGTTCCTTTTGCGTTGGCTTAGTTATTTATTAAAAGTAAAACAGGCTAAGGGTGATCGTACTGCCCGGCGTAATCGGCTGATCCAGCAGCGTCTGCGGAATCACGCGACCGTTATAGCGAACCGTCAATCCAATCTGTCCGCCGACCGGAATGCCGGCGACGCTGACGATGAAGCCGTTCGGCCCGAACTGTACCCTGCCGGTCGCAAAAAGCGCTTGGCGCAGCGTCATGCCGGGGTAGAACGTTACATAGCTGGTACCGGATATGTTCGGGAAACCGAGGCCGCCTTCGACTGTCACGGCAACAAAGCTGGTCGGCTCCGGGAGCGGAACGGGCACAGGTCCGGGAACAGGAATCGGCAGCGGGATTGGAATCGGAACCGGGAACGGTCCTGGCGGGAACGGTCCTGGCGGGAACGGTCCGGGTCCTGGGGGGAACGGTCCTGGACCGGGCGGAAACGGACCTGGTCCCGGAAACGGACCTGGTCCCGGATGC
The DNA here is from genome assembly GCF_042683485.1 of Cohnella sp. GCM10020058. Lineage (NCBI taxonomy): Bacteria > Bacillati > Bacillota > Bacilli > Caryophanales > Paenibacillaceae > Cohnella > Cohnella sp. GCM10020058. The sequence continues at coordinate 288,603 of NZ_JBHUJV010000002.1, read as the reverse complement.
GGACCAGGCCCCGGGTGCGGACCAGGCCCCGGGTGCGGACCAGGCCCGGGGTGCGGACCAGGTCCGGGTCCCGGGTGCAAGCCGTGTCCAGGCGGCCGCGGCGGCAACAAGCCCCCTATGTGGGCGCCGCTTCCCGGTCCGTGAGCGCGCTGATGCTCGGGCGTGAACCACCACGGGATTTGCCTAACCGGAATGTCCGGCTCGAAAGACGCCGAATGCGGGCTTTGCTTAACGGCGATGCCCGTCTTTTTTTTCACGGGTGCCTTGGCATGAAGCGTCGCTTCGCGCTTCGCCGCTTGCTTGGCTGCCGGCTGCCTGCGGTTCTGCCGTTTATTTGTCATGCACGTATTCCTCCTCGGCTGGGCGAATGTCGCTAAGGTACGATATGCACCTGCCCAGAAGAAGGTGCGGAGGAATCCCGGACAAAAAAAGCGGGCCTGCAGCGGAAGCTGCAAGCCCAAAAGATATATTATTGAAAAGGGGGGTCATGTCTGTATTGTAACTGCCGAAGATGAAGGTAAGATGAAAGCTATATTACGATTGCGTTACAAACGCTTTGAACCGCCCGAATTCCAAATTTATAGTCTGCAAATCTCCTTGGGACAACCGGGACACGTCGGACAATGACAGATTTCACGCAGCGCGTTCAAGCGCAGAATGATGATCCGGCCCTGACGGATATCGATGATGCCCTCGACCTTCAGGTCGTTCAGCATGCGGTTCACGCTCTCCCGCGATGTGCCGATAAGGTCCGCCATCTCCGTATTGGTCAGCTTCAGCGTGATCTTGATGCCCTCCGGCAAGGCGACGCCATAGGTGTTCGCCATCCGAATCAAGGTCGAAGCGAGCGCGCCGGGCTTGCCGAACAGCAGCAGGTCGCGGAACTTCGATTCGCTTACGCGCTGTCCGACCGCCATCCAGTTCATGAACCGGACCGCGAAGTCTCCGTAGCGGTACAGCAGAATTTCAAGATCCTTCCACTGCACGACGCCAAGCTCCGCGTCCTCGAGCACTTCGGCGCTGAACGAATGGACCGTCGTGAGGCCGTTCTCCGGCTCCCAGATCAGGTCGCCCGCCTGCATGACCGACAGCGTGAAGTCCTTGCCTTCATCCGTCGATTTCCGCAGCTTCACTTTGCCCGAGCGCAAATAGTATAGCTTACCTGTCGCGTCGCCTTCCCAGAACAGATAGCTTCCCTTCTCTGCGCGTTTGGGATACATCAGCTCTTCGAGACGAGCGAACTGATCCTCCGAAAAGAAGCGATGAATGCCGAGCCCGTTGTCCTGCTGCCGTTCCTTGGCCGTCCTGTTCTTCAGCGCTTCGCCCATGACCGCGTCCCCCATCCGAATCCCTTTGATGACTTAATCATACCGTAACTCGCATTCGTCTTTTATCGGGGAACCTCCTGATTATGGAGCGGGAATTCCCTTATCTTTTTGTGAGAATGATCACAGCGGCCCATCGAATCAGGAGTTTCCCTAAGCGTAATTCCGGGAATTCCCCGAATTACGGACAGCCGCCGCTCCGGTAAACTGGAGGGAGCAGCATGCGATACGCATAGCTTGGAGGGATGCGGGGATGGACGAACAAAGCAGCCGCTCAGCGATTTTGGGCAGTCTGGAGATGCTGCGCGAAGAGATCGGATGCGACTTCAGCGCGGTCGGCTTGAAGGAAATGCCGTCGCTCCTGTTAAGGTGGCCGATGGCTTCCGGTCATACGAACGAAAGAATCGAGGGAATCGCAGAAAAGCCCGGTCGCGGCTTGTCCGCTACGGTTATGAAAATAGGCAGGGCGATGCCGCTCAGCATGACCGAGCTGGTGTGCTCGCGCCAGCTGCAAGAATACCCGGTGTTTCTTGCGGAGAACCTGCGTGCCGCCTATGCCGTTCCGCTGGGCTGGGGCGCTGCGACGTCGGGCGTCCTTCTCGTGGGAGATCGGAAAAAGAGAATCTATCGCACAGAGGAGCGACGTCTCGTCGCGGCGGCAGCCGATCGAATCGCAGCCAGACTGGCGGCCATGCCCTCTGCGAAGTCCGTGTAAGACTTCACAGGCGGATGCTCCTTCCAACGCCTCCTATGGTAGAATGAGTAAAAAAGCGGAGCTGCAATGCTGTTGGGAGGCGTAGAGATGGTTCGGATTCTGGTTGTCGACGATCATGCCATCGTGCGTTCAGGGCTTATGATGCTGCTGAACGGCAGACAGGGCATGGAGGTTGTGGGAGAAGCCGCGGACGGAGACGAAGCAATCGCCCAAGCGCAGGCGCTTCGTCCGGACGTCGTGCTGATGGACCTCAGCATGCCGCATGGCAAAGACGGCCTCACGGCTGCGGCCGAGCTCAAGCGCTCGCTTCCGGAGACGGCAGTACTGATCTTGACGATGCACGACGACGAAGGGTACCTGTTCCGGGCGATCCAATCCGGCGCGTCGGGTTATATCTTGAAGAGCGCGCCCCATGAGGAGCTGCTCACCGCCATCCGGCATGTGGCCGAAGGGCAGGCCTATTTGTATCCGACCGCGACCAAGCGGCTGATGAGCGATTACCTGGACAAGCTGAAAAACGGCGAGCACGCAGGGACCTACGAATCCTTATCCGAGCGGGAAAAAGAGATTCTGGCCAAGGTCGCACAAGGCTATTCCAACAAGGAAATCGCGGAGCAGCTCGTCATCAGCGTCAAGACCGTTGAGTCGCACAAAAGCAATCTGATGGAGAAGCTGGAGTTGCGCACGAGACCGGATCTGGTTAAATTCGCGATGAAGAAGGGGCTGCTGACTTTTGAGTGAACCGGCAAACAAAGGCAGGCCGGAGTATCACGCGGAGATGCTGGCGGCCCAGGTGACAGGACTACTCGCCGGGCTTGACGCAGGCGTGGCTGACGCCGAGTATCGGGAGGAGCTGCGCCGCTCGCTCGAGCAGCTCGCGGACGTCAAGTTTGCCCTGGACGAGTCCGCGATCGTCGCCATTACCGACCGCAGGGGCAAGATCCGCTATGTCAACGACAAGTTTTGCGAGATATCCGGCTATAGCAGAGACGAGCTGCTCGGGCAGGACCACCGCCTCGTCAATTCGGGTTATCACGGCAAAGCCTTCATGAAAGAGCTGTGGACGACAATCTCGTCAGGCAAGGTCTGGCGCGGAGAAATCAAAAATCGGGCGAATAACGGTCGCGAATATTGGGTGGATACGACGATCGTTCCATTCGTGGACGGTGACGGCGCCCCTTATCAATATTTGGCGATCCGTCATGAGGTGACGCGCCTCAAGGAGACCGAGGCCGAGCTGCAGTCGATGCTGGGCCAGATGATGCAGATCCAAGAGGAAGAGCGCCGGCGCTTCTCGCGGGATTTGCACGACGGAATCGGCCAGAGTCTCTTTTTCTTCAAAATCACGATCGACCGCCTGCTTGCAGAGCGGGAAGACGAGGGGCTCGCGATGCTGGGGCAGCAGGTGTCTCAGCTTATGTCCGAGGTTAGAGGACTCGCGTGGGAAATGCGTCCTTCCGTGCTGGACGACCTCGGCATCGTGCCGGCGCTCCGAACCTATATCGAGCACTTCGAGAGCCATTACGGAATCAAGGTACACTTTGAATGCGACTTGAAGCGCCGTCCTGCGCTGCTTGCGGAGACGACGATCTACCGCGTCGTCCAGGAGGCGCTGACGAATGTCGGCAAGTATGCAAACGTCTCCGAGGCATTCGTCTCCTTGAGGGAGGAGGACGAGCTGGTGCGCGCGGTCATCCGTGACGAGGGAATCGGCTTCATCCGTGCAACGGCCGGATCCGGCGTCGGCCTCTTCAGTATGGAAGAACGCGCACGGGCGGTGCTGGGCGAGCTGAAGCTGCGATCCGAGCTCGGTCGCGGCACGACAGTAACGTTAAACATCCCACTCGCTTAGCGGTGCGTTAAACATGCGAAACAGGGGAAGGCACGCCATACGCCTGTTTCGCACGTTTTAACAATATCCCGTTGTGTCAGGAAAAAGCGCGCGACCGCTGCATGGCTGCAGCTCTGGGCAGTGACGAGTGGGTCGAACAAAACAATCCAACTCCACTCTTAACACGAAAAATGCCCGTCTCCTCGGAACCGCATTTTGGTCGGAAGCTTCAAATTCCCGGCCATTATCCGAGCATTCACACAATCCCATGTCCCATCCTCCGCTGCGAACGAAATGGCACCACTAACCTGCACGTCGGCCGCTTCGCGCAGGACGCCTATAGGCCCAAGGGATTGGCCGGATGCCAGAGCGGGCGCCTACCAGCCGGCGATAGGTAACCGTCTCCGTCATCCCGCAGCAGGCGATAAGCTCGGCGAGCATGTCGTTGCGGCAAAGGAGGCGGCGAAAGCAGAATTCGTTCAGGTACGCCTGCAGATGCTTCGGACCGATTCCGCCGAACGTCCAGTTCAGCCAGCGCACGGCATCCCGCCAGGCAACATGCAGCGCGGTAAGCCCCCGGTGGCCGCGCTCCAGCCGTTCTACGCGATCGTCCGCAACTCCGCCGGCGACGTGTTTTCGCACAAAATGCTCCGCTGCCTCCTCTCCGCCCACGCCATGCCGCGTCGCATCGTCGCCTTCCGGCCCGTCGACAGCTTTCATTTTGAGATGAACGATATCGCCTGCGCCATCAAGAGAGGCACCGACGACGATAGGCTGCGGTCTTAGCGCTCCCTGCATGATGAGGCTGCCGATATAGCGATGATACTCATAGCCGTAATATTCGCCCAGCAGCTGCAGATCGCCATGGAGCGGCCGTTCGAGGTCCCACTCGCCGATGGCATGTCGAAGCTTGTGGTTGATCAGCCAGGCGGTCTTGTAGGTTACCTCGATGAACTCGGCCAGCAGCCGGGCGCTAATGCCGATCTGCATCAAAAACATCGCCTGGAACCACTTTGTCAGCGGCGTGCGCGAACCCTCGAGCACCGTACCGGCCGTCAGGGAAGCCTGATGGGAACAGGAACGGCACTCAAAAAGCCGGCGTCCGCGCGACGAGACTTCATAATAATGCGGATGCGAACAACGAGGACAGCGGAAGCCGTCCGGCCACTTGGCGGCGAAAAGAGCATGCTCGCAGTCGGCGGTGTTGAAGGCAGGCACGGCGTCCCGAATCGAAAAGCGGCTCGGCATATTAATTCCTCCAAATAGAACATTTGTTCTTATTTTATCATAGTTTCGACAGGAAGTCCCGCTTATTGGAAAATAAATTTTTCCTTGTCGAAGGGGATAGCGGCGAGTCATTAACTAGGTTGATGTGTTGGGCTAGGCAGGTCTCTTGGTTGGATTAATAGATGAGAGCGGGCGGTAAGAAGGGCGGACTGGAAAATGCGAATTAGGGATACGAAACAGCGAATAAGAAATAGGATTGCGAAATAGGGAACTAGAGATAGGAATACGAATTAGCGAATGCGAAATAGGGATGCGGTTCACGTTCGGATTCGTCCCTCTTCCTTACGGAAGGGGATACTGTTAAAACGAGTAAAAGTAGTGTGCCTACAACGTCCCGCGTGTAAATGTGTCGATATTTTGTCCGCGATCAATATGTGATTTTTTTCACATTAATGGTTCGTTATACGCTGTATATTAAAAGCATCAAAAGAAGCAACGCCCCGAACAATGAAGAGGAGGCACAACACGATGAAAACAAACCACGAAGATAATCGCGCATCGCAGCCGATCGCCGGAGGCGACGAACGTTACACGCTGCTTAGCGAAGCGGTCGTCAGAGCCCAACAGGAGCACGACGCACTGGAGGCGGAACTGGCAGACTTGTATGCGCAGGCTTGCACGGTTCGCAAGGATGAGAACATCGTTCATCTGAACGCGAATGTCCGGATCTTGAATGAACGCGTGAAACATTTCATGACGGAATGGAGCGCGCATATCGCGTGGGAGAAGACGGAGCTCTTCCCATACGCGACATGGTATCTGGAGACCGAGCCCGACTTGTTCGCTTTAATGGAGCTGGACTACGGACTTGCGGAGCGGTTTATCGGCTCGTTCCTCAACACGCTGGAACAGGCGGTACTCCCGATCTCTCCGGAGGAGGCGAAGGCACTGTCGTCCCGTCTGCTGCAAGCTTATGCCTGCTTGAAAAATCGGCTGAACGAGGAACAGGAAATCATCGACACGCTGGAGGATCACTCGAATGTTTACAGCTTCTAAGCGCTGCCTCATAAAGTGAAACTTTTCACAAGAAAATGCTCGAAAATGTGATTTCCATCACATGCGGCATTCCTCGCATCCCTCATAATGAGGGTGTAAGGCAAGCAACACAATCGACACCCACTAATAAACGCCGTAAAGGCGAAAAGGGAGATGGCCATTATGGTCACCAAATGGTTTAGAGAAAACGTATGGGCGGCAGTCGCAGTCACGCTTCTTCGCATCTATGTCGGCTGGCAATGGATCGATGCGGGCTGGCACAAGTTGACGGGCGGATTTACGGCTAAAGGATTCTTGCAAGGGGCGGTCGCCAAGCCGGTAGCCGACCACGCGACGAACGAAGTCATCTTCCCTAACTACACGTACTTCATCCAGCACTTCGCACTGCCGAACATCAAGCTGATCGACGTATTGATCCCGCTGGGCGAGTTTCTGATCGGCGTAGGTCTGATCGTAGGGGGACTCACAGTCACGGCCGCCTTCTTCGGAATGCTGCTCAACACGCTGTTCCTCTTCGCAGGTACTGTAAGCACGAACCCTTGGCTGCTGGTCCTCGGCTTCATCGTCTTCACGGCAGGCGCCAATGCCGGGCGCTTCGGACTCGACTACTACCTGCTTCCGCTTATCCGCAAGGGCTTTGGCAAGATCAAGCACGCTATCGCGGATAAGAAGAATAACGACGGTACGCACGGCAAGCCCGTTGCGCATTAATTCATCGCATCGACTGGTTGACACGGCGGCCGGAGTTCTCCGGCCGCCGTCCATATCGTCCGGCGCCGAGACCGGATGAGAGAAGCGATACTTGACGGGAGGCCACGAGGATGGCGACGAAGGAAAAAGCGCAAACCGAATTCATTTCCGCGCATGACGAGGTAAATTTGCTGGCGGAGCGCGCCAACAAGGCGCTCGAGGCGTACATGCGGTTGAATCAGGAGCAGGTGGACCGGATCGTGCAGGCAATGGCGCTTGCGGGACTCGACCAGCACATGCCGCTCGCGAAGCTCGCAGTCGAAGAGACCGGACGCGGCGTATATGAAGACAAGATTACGAAAAACATTTTTGCGACGGAATATATCTACCACAGCATCAAGGCGGAGAAAACGGTTGGCGTGATCGAAGAGAACGTCTACGAGAATTACCGGATGGTCGCCGAACCGGTCGGCGTCATCGCCGGCATCACGCCGGTTACGAATCCGACTTCGACGACGATGTTCAAGTCGCTGATCGCCGCCAAGACGCGCAATCCGATCGTCTTCGCCTTCCACCCTTCTGCGCAGAAATCAAGTGCGGCTGCAGCGAGGACGCTGCTTGAGGCGGCAGTCGCCGCCGGCGCGCCGGAGCACTGCATTCAGTGGATCGAGCACCCTTCCGTCGAGGCGACGGGCTTGCTGATCAATCACAAGGACATTGCGCTCGTCCTGGCGACCGGCGGCTCCGCAATGGTAAAGGCGGCCTACAGCACGGGCAAACCGGCGCTCGGCGTAGGCCCGGGCAACGTTCCTTGCTTCATCGAACGCACGGCGGATCTTGAGCAAGCGGTAACCGACCTGATCCTTTCCAAGACGTTCGATAACGGCATGATTTGCGCCTCCGAGCAAGCTGTCATTCTGGAGGAGCCGATATACGAGCAAGCGAAGGCGCTCATGTCGCGTCAAGGCTGTTATTTCCTCAATAAAGAGGAGATCGAGGCGGTATCGCGGCTCGTCATCAACCCCGAGAAATGCGCGGTCAATGCCGTCATCGTCGGACAGCCGGCCGTCAAAATCGCGGAAATGGCAGGCATTCAAGTGCCGCCGTCGACGAAGCTGCTTGTAGCAGAGCTGGCCGGCGTCGGCGAGAAATATCCACTGTCCGCCGAGAAGCTCAGCCCGGTGCTCGCCTGCTACAAAGTCAAGACGGCAGAACAAGGCATCGAACGCGCCGCGCAAGTCATCGCGTTCGGCGGCATGGGCCACTCGTCGGTCATCCATTCGAACGACCAAGCGGTCATCGCGGCTTTCTCGGCGCGGCTGCAGACGGGACGCATCATCGTTAACGCGCCTTCGACGCACGGTGCGATCGGCGACATTTACAACACGAACCTGCCTTCGCTCACGCTCGGCTGCGGCTCGTACGGCCATAACTCGACGACCTCGAACGTGACCGCCGTCAACCTCATTAACGTTAAGCGCGTGGCGTATCGCACGGTTAATATGCAATGGTTCAAGGTGCCGCCGAAAATTTACTTCGAAAAAGGCGCTACGCAGTATCTCGAGAAGATGCCGGACATCAGCCGCGTCATGATCGTGACCGACGAGGCGATGGTGAAGCTCGGTTACGTGGAGAAGGTGGCGTACTATCTCCGCAAGCGCAAGGATCCGGTGTCGGTCGAGATCTTCAGCGACGTCGAGCCCGATCCTTCGGTCGACACGGTCGAGCGAGGCACCCGCATGATGGCGCAGTTCAAGCCGGATTGCATCATCGCGCTCGGAGGCGGCTCGCCGATGGACGCTGCGAAGGCGATGTGGCTGTTCTACGAGTATCCGGACACGAGCTTCGACTCGCTCAAGCAGAAGTTCATGGATATCCGCAAACGCATCTACAAGTATCCGCGGCTCGGCAAAAACGCCAAGTTCGTCGCGATTCCGACGACGTCGGGCACAGGCTCGGAAGTAACGTCGTTCGCCGTTATCACCGACAAAAACAAAGGCAACACCAAGTACCCGCTCGCCGATTACGAACTTACGCCGGACGTCGCCATCGTCGATCCGGACTATGTGTACAGCTTGCCGAAAACGGCGGTCGCTGACACGGGCATGGACGTGCTGACGCATGCCATCGAAGCCTATGTCTCGGTGATGGCGAACGACTTTACCGACGGCCTCGCGCTTAAAGCCATCCAGCTCGTGTTCGACAATCTGGAAGCGTCGTTCCATAAGGCGGACCCGGTCGCGCGGGAAAAGATGCACAATGCGTCGACCATAGCGGGCATGGCGTTCGCCAATGCGTTTCTGGGCATCAACCACAGCCTGGCGCACAAGTGGGGCGGACAGTACCATACGGCCCACGGCCGCACCAATGCGATCCTGTTGCCGCATGTCATCCGCTACAATGCACAGCAGCCGACGAAGTTCGCTTCGTTTCCGAAATACAGCCACTTCATCGCCGACAAGCGTTACGCCGATATCTCCCGGCTGCTTGGGCTGCAGGCCAGAACGACGGAAGAAGGCGTCACCAGCTTGATCAACGCGATACGTCAGCTCAACCTGTCGCTGCAGATTCCGGAGTCGTTCCAGGCGCTCGGATTCGACGCCGCCGACTTCGAATTGCGGGTCGATCAGCTTGCAGACCGGGCGTTCGAAGACCAATGCACGACCGCGAATCCGCGCATGCCGCTCGTCGTCGAGCTGGCCGACGTGTACCGCAACGCTTTTTACGGCAAGTTCTAAGCGGACATCGATCATTAGGAGGCAACGCTTATGAGCATTTTGAACAAAACGATCGGCGAATCCGCCGGCCGGGTGGACGGCTGGAGAGGCTTTCAAGCGGGCGCCTGGCAAACGGCCGTAGACGTGAACGACTTCCTGGCGCGCAACCTTACGCCATATGAAGGCTCCGCTGCGTTCTTGGCCGAACCGACGGATGCGACCCGCGAGTTGTGGACGCAAGTGCTGGCGTTGATGAAACGGGAACGGGAAAACGGGGGCGTGCTGGACGTCGACACCGAGACGGTGTCCACGATCGTTTCGCATCGTCCGGGCTACATCGACAAGGCACTGGAGAAGATCGTCGGCCTGCAGACCGACGCGCCGCTGAAACGCTCGATCCAGCCGTTCGGTGGCATCCGGATGGCGCAGGACGCATGCGAGGCTTACGGCTACAAGCTGCCGGACGAAATGGTCCGCATCTTTACGGACGTCCGCAAGACGCACAACCAGGGCGTGTTCGACGCTTACACCGCCGAGATGCGTCTTGCCCGCAAGGCCGCCATCATCACCGGCCTGCCGGACGCCTACGGCCGCGGCCGGATCATCGGGGATTACCGCAGGACGGCGCTGTACGGCGTCGACAAGCTGATCGCGGCCAAGCAGGCCGACCTGACCGCGCTGGAAAAGGACGTTATGGGCGAAGACCTCATTCGTCTTCGCGAGGAAGTGTCCGAGCAGATCCGGGCGCTCGGCGAGCTCAAAGCGATGGCGGCCTCCTACGGCTACGACATCTCGGGACCTGCGACGAACGCGGCGGAAGCGGTGCAGTGGCTCTACTTTGCCTACCTGGCCGCGATCAAGGAGCAGAACGGCGCCGCGATGAGCCTTGGACGCGTATCCAGCTTCCTCGACGTATATATCGAACGGGACATTCGGGAAGGCGCTCTGACCGAGAAGCAAGCTCAGGAGCTGATTGACCACCTCGTCATGAAGCTTCGGCTGGTCAAGTTCCTGCGCACGCCGGACTACAACGAGCTCTTCAGCGGCGACCCGACCTGGGTGACCGAGTCGATCGGCGGTATGGCTAAGGACGGGACGACGCGCGTCACGAAAAACTCCTTCCGGTTCCTGCACACGCTGTACAATCTGGGTCCGGCGCCGGAGCCGAATCTGACGGTGCTCTGGTCGACCGGACTGCCCGAAGGCTTCAAGGACTACTGCGCCAAAGTTTCCGTCGACACGAGCTCGATCCAGTATGAAAACGATGACCTCATGCGTCCGATCTACGGCGACGACTACGGTATCGCCTGTTGCGTCTCGGCCATGCGGATCGGCAAGCAAATGCAATTTTTCGGCGCCCGCGCCAACCTCGCCAAGGCGCTGCTGTACGCAATCAACGGCGGCAAGGACGAAAAGCTGGGCGTGCAGGTCGGTCCCGAGCTCGCGCCGCTCACAAGCGAGTATCTTGACTACGACCAGGTTATGGCGAGGTACGACGAGGTGTTTGAATGGCTGTCGAAGTTGTATATCAACACGCTGAACGTCATTCATTACATGCATGATAAATACAGTTACGAACGCATCGAGATGGCCTTGCACGATACGGAGATCCTGCGCACGATGGCCACCGGCATCGCCGGCCTTTCGGTCGTCGCGGATTCGCTGTCCGCGATCAAGTACGCCAAGGTGAAGCCGATCCGCAACGACAAGGGCCTTGCGGTCGACTTTGAGATCGAAGGCGAATATCCTCAGTTCGGCAACAACGATTCGTGCGTCGACGATATTGCGGTCGACCTGACCGACGCGTTCATGTCGAAGCTGCGCAAGCGCGAGACGTACCGCGGCTCGATGCCGACGTTGTCGGTGCTGACGATCACTTCGAACGTCGTCTACGGCAAGAAAACCGGCAGCACGCCCGACGGCCGCAAGGCCGGCGAGCCGTTCGCGCCCGGGGCCAATCCGATGCACGGCCGCGACCGCAAAGGCGCGCTCGCTTCGCTCAGCTCGGTCGCCAAGCTGCCGTATCACAACTGCCTCGACGGCATCTCCAACACGTTCTCGATCGTGCCGAAGGCGCTTGGCCGCGAAGAGGATACGCGCATCGGCAATCTCGTGTCGCTGCTCGACGGCTACGCCGACAAGGGCGGGCACCATCTGAACATCAACGTGTTCAACCGGGAGCAACTGCTTGACGCGATGGAGCATCCGGAGCAATACCCGCAGCTGACGATCCGCGTCTCGGGCTATGCCGTCAACTTCATCAAGCTGTCCCGGGAGCAGCAGCTCGACGTCATCAACCGGACGTTCCACGGCTCGATCTGACCGGACGGCGGCGAGCCCGGATGCGTTCGACCTAGCGTCGATAAATCGATACTTCAGAGGAGGACTCGGCGATGCATCATGCAGGAAGGATACATTCTCTGGAGACGTTCGGGACGGTCGACGGTCCCGGCATTCGCTTCGTGCTCTTCATGCAGGGCTGCGCGCTCCAATGCGCATATTGCCACAATCCGGATTCCTGGGATACCAAGGCCGGACAGCTGCGAACGGTCGACGACATATTGGCCGAGATCGAACCGTACGTTCCTTTCTACAAAAGGTCGGGCGGAGGCATCACCGTCACGGGTGGGGAACCGACGCTGCAGGCGCCGTTCGTCGCCGAGTTGTTCGAGAAATGCAAGGAACGGTGGGGCTTGCATACGGCACTCGATTCGTCGGGCTTCTGCGATCCGCACCATGCGAAGCGGCTGCTCGACGCTACGGACCTTGTGCTGCTCGATCTGAAAATGATCGATCGCGCCGGCCACGAGCAGCTTACCTCGCAGCCTAACGATCGAATTCTGGCCTTCGCTAGGCATCTGTCGGAGGCCGGCATCAAGATGTGGATCCGACGCGTGCTCTTGCCGTACTGGACCGACGGGATGACGGAGCTGCTGGCGCTAGGCGAGTTTATCGGCGAGCTGAACGGCGTCGACAAGATCGAAGTGCTGCCTTATCACCGGATGGGCGTGTACAAATGGGAGCAGCTGGGCAGAGCCTACAGGCTGGAGGGCGTGCCGGAGCCGTCGCCTGAAGAGGTCATGCGGGCTTATCGGCTGATCGAGCAAAGCATGCAAGCTGCAAAGGCTGCAAAGGCTGCAAAGTAACGCGGACGGACGCTTCTTCCCGGCGAGGCTCGGGAAGGTGCGTCCTCGTGCGTTCCATCGAGAAAGGAGACCATGACATGTCCACTACATCCGTTACCGGCGCGATTCTCGCAGGCGGCACCAAGGCAATGTTTGGAGGAACCCTGAAAGCGCTTCTGCCTATACAGGAAGAAGCCATGATCGTCAGGCAAGTGCGCGAGATGCGCAAGCTGTGCAAGGAAATCATTGTCGTCACCGATACGCCGAAGCCTTTTTTTGACGTGCTGGATTCGTCCGTCCGCATCATTACGGATTATTATCCGGGTCGGGGACCGCTTGGCGGCATGCACTCGGCACTGCGCCTCGCGCGCAATCCGTTGGTATGGATCGTCGGCTCGGACATGCCATTTGTCTCGGCCGAGGAAGCCCGCCGGCTGATGACAGGCTTCTCGGACGGCGTTCAAGCGGTCATCCCGATCGCCTGCGAGCGGCCGGTCCCGCTGCATGGGCTGTATGACAGCCGCTGCTCGGAGACGGTCGCTGCGCTGCTGACAGCCGGAGGCGAGAGCTTGGAGAGCTTGCTTGGGCGGGTGCCCTGGCTTGGCGTGCCGTGGGAGGGAGAAGCGGGTCAAGACACGCCTGCGTTCTCATTCGAGATCCGGGGCGAAGCCGACTACGAGCGCGCCAAGAGCCTCCTGCAAGTCGCGCGCTCTACCGGCTAAGCACGCCTCCTCCGCTGGAAACGCTATTTCGAAACGAATCAAGACGACGTTCGATGCTCGTGCAGGATTATGTCGTTTTATGTTGAAATAGCTATGTACAGTCCGACTCCGGGGGAAAGCCATTCTATGCATTCAGCTGAACCGATCCATCATACATCCGCCAGAAAAGCAGCGCTGGGCGTTTGGGCGCTGCTTCTTGTCATTTTTGTTCTACTCTCCGTTCCGATCGCCTGGAGCACGTCCCTCTACGAGGACAGAATCGTGCGCAAGGCCGACCAGGATGCCGAAGCGGAGCTTGCCTCGCACGCCAACTCGCTCAGGCTCGCAGTGGAACGACGGCTGCTCCTGGCGGAGAGCCTCATGGCGTTTGCGGACACAGAACTCATGAACGGCAAAGATATCGACGACGTGCGCTTCAATGAATTCGCGTCTCATTTCGTGCCTAAAATTCCGGACGTTCGCAATATATCCTTGTATCCGGACGGCATCGCACGCTACGTGTATCCTGCAAAGGGAAACGAAGCGCTGTTCGGGCTCAATCTGTTCAAGCACAAGGACCAGGCAGTCCGGGATAATGCGAAGCGAACGATGAAGATCGAAGACGTTACGCTTATGGGGCCTCTGGAATTAACGCAGGGCGGCCTCGGATTGTTAACGCGGCAATCCATCTTCGTCGATGGCCGCTTTTGGGGCTTTGCCTCGGTCGTGCTGGACGTGCCGGCGCTGATCCGGGAAGGTATTCAGTCTACGGATACCGGCGAGCTGGAAATCGCTCTCCGAGCCAACGGCAGGCTCCTGCTGGGCGATGAGGAGTTGTTCGATGAGGAAGGCTTGAGGGAGATGGTCAGGCTTCCCGAGGGCGAGTGGTCGCTCGCCGGAAAACTGAAGGAGAGCCAACTGCGCGAGATTGAGAACAAGGTGCTTCTGATCCGTGTCATCAGCATGATTTGCGTGGCGCTCATCCTGTATTTGCTCTACGTGCAACTGACCGGCAAAGCCAAGCTGGACATCAAGGTTCGCGAGCGGACGAGCGAGCTCCAGCGGGCGAACGAGATGATTGAAGCCTCGAACGAGGAATTGATCGCGATTGAAGAGGAGCTGCGCGAGCAGAACCGGGTGCTCGAGAGCAAGGAGCAGGCGCTGCGTTACATGGCCTATCACGATGCGGTGACGGGCGCGTACAACCGGACGTATTTCAACCAGCACCTCGAGGAACAACGGTCCGCAGCCGAGCGGATGGCGCGCAAGCTTGCGCTCCTGTTCCTGGATCTCGATCAGTTTAAACTGGTTAACGATACGCTCGGCCATACTTTTGGAGACATCCTGCTGAAGGAAGCCGCGATGCGTCTGCAGGGCATCCAGAACGAAGCTTACCACGGGCTGGCCTTTTACAGGATAGGCGGGGATGAGTTCACGATCATTCTTCCGCTCATCGAGGATCCGGAAGCCGGCAAGCAGCTTGCGGAGCAGGTGATCGAGCTGTTCCGCCAACCCTTTTTCCTCAAGGGAGCCGAATATTACTTGACCGCGAGCGTCGGTATTGCGATCTATCCCGAACATGGCACCGACGCGCCCACGCTTATCAAGAACGCCGACAAAGCGATGTACGCGGCCAAGGAAGCCGGGAAAAACCGCTATAAATGCTATGACGGCGCGGATCAGTCGGGTGCCGGCGAGCTGATGGAGCTGCGGAGCTACCTGCGTAAGGCGCTGTCGCGTGGCGAGCTCGAGCTGTATTATCAGCCGCAGATTCAAGCAGGTAGCGGCAGCCTTGTCGGGATGGAGGCGCTGCTGCGCTGGAATCATCCCAAATTGGGACCGGTCTCACCCCAGCAATTTATCCCGCTCGCAGAGGAGACCGGTCTTATCGTCGAGATCGGGGAGTGGGTGCTCCGCGTCGCCTGCGCGCAGAACAAAGCTTGGCAGGAAGCGGGTTTTCCCGAGCTGCGCATAGCGGTTAACCTTTCCGCACGCCAGTTCGCTTCCGGAGACGTGGCTGCGTCCGTCCGCAGCGCATTGGAATCGTCGGGACTCGATCCGCAATATCTGGAGCTCGAGATCACGGAGAACATGGCCATGAAAAACGAGAATCTTCCGACGCTCGAACTGCTGCGGGATATGGGCATCACGCTGTCGATCGACGACTTCGGCACCCAACATTCGTCGCTCGGCTACCTGAAGACGCTGCCGATCAGCCGCATCAAAATCGACCGTTCCTTCGTCAGCGGCATCGGCAAAGACGAGCGGGACGAGGCGATCATTCACGCGATGATGCTCGTGGCCCGGCGGCTGAAGCTGTCCGTCGTGGCCGAGGGCGTCGAGACGGAGGCGCAATACCGCTTCCTCGCCGAACACGAGTGCGACGATATTCAGGGCTTCCTGTTCTATCGTCCGCAGCCGGCGGAGCTGATCCGGAAAATTCTGCTCGAGCATTGGAAGGCATAATGCTATTATTCGAAGCCGCAGCATGTACGACGAACCGTTGTGCAAGTCAAAAATCCCTCCGCGCTTGCTCGTACGCGGGGGGATTTTTCGCAGTTCATTATGCGTCTTCGCCTTGAACCTCTACCAGATGCTTCAGCATCGCAAGCTTGTTGTCCCAGAACTGCTCGAAGTAAGAGAGCCAATCCTTAAGCTCCGTCAGCGGCTCGGGTCGAAAGGCGTAACGCGTCTCGCGTCCGGCCCGCCGCTCGGTGACGAGCCCCGCTTCCCGCAGAACTCGCAGATGCTTGGAGACGGCGGTCCGGCTCATATCGAACTGCCCGCTGAGCGCCGACAGCGGCTGCTCGCCCTGCGTCAGCAGGCGCAGCAGGCGCCGCCGGCTCGGGTCCGCGATCGCCTGGTAGACGTCGTGCTGCGGCAGCGATTGTCCCATCAGGCTTCGACCACCCGCTGCAGCTTGGCGACGATGCCGTCCCAGCCGCCTGACATATGCTCGCGGATAACGCCGTGCGGTTGGCCGAACTCGGTCAGCGTGTCCTCATCCCAGCCTCCATGCGTAAGTGTGAAGCCCGTTTGAGAGTCGGACAATTCCTTCAGCTCAAAGGACAGCGTCCAGTCCTTGCCCCAATTCATAGAGAACCGCGCGGGCGGATCGAACGCAGTCACCTTGCATGGCGACATGCCGAACTGACCGGCGTTGAGCGTGAACTCATGACCGACGACCGGCTCGAAGCCAATCGGCGGCATGAACCAGGCGGAGATGCCTTCGGCTGTGGATACCATTTTCCAGACCTTCTCGATTGGCGCGTTCAGCTCCAGGGTACGTACGATATCGGGGAGTTTGCGGGAATTCGTCATGGCGGTGAACCTCCTTAAAATATAGGAAACCATTTGGTTTCATGTAATTATGATACGAAACCAAATGGTTTCTTGTCAAGCGGAAGATTCGCCTACGCGGCTGCAACTTGTTTTTTCGTTTTAACAGTATCCCCTTCAAACAGGAAAGCGAACGCGGGATCGTCCGCATTCGCTCTCTTTGATTGCCGAACCTGTAACGGCCAGGCCTATTAACTGTCCAAACTTCATACGGCACCGAGCTGGCGCCTACCTACAATCCTGTTCCTGACGGAAGGGGATATTGTTAAAAAGCCTTGAAGAACCGGTTCCGTCGGTTGAAATCATCCCGCCACGCCTGTCGTCGAGCACCGGCCGCAGCAAGGGTGACCGGCTCTAGCTTTGCGCTTCGTCCTCGCCTTGACGCTGCTCGCGCATGCGCGTCATCTGTTGCCAGACCGAGCCGGCGGCTTCCTCGCCGCTGCGAATGCGCGCGATGGCGATCTCAGCCTGCAGCTTCACCTCGAACTCCGGCTCGGCCGCGGCCACGCGCTCCAGCGCCTCAAGCACGGACTCGTCGCCGGCCTCGTACAGGAAGCGCGCCGCGCGCCAGCGCACGAGCTTGTTGGCGTCGCCGAGCGACTCCGCCATCGCCGGACCTGCGGCGGGATCGCCGATGTCCGAGAGCGTGTCCCCCGCCGTGCGGCGCACGGCCGCCGACGAATCCTTCAGCGCGGCCAGCAGCGGCGGCAGCGCTTCGGGAATGCGCAGGTCGCCGAGGTAAACCACGGCGAGCCGGCGCACCGATACCTGCGGGTCGCGCGCGGCCAGCGCGAGCAGCGGGAGCAGCTCCGCGTCGGGCTTGGCCCGCGACAGCGCCGCATAGCGCGTCTGCCAGTCCGGCGCGCGCAGCGCCGTCTCGAGCTCTTCCGGCGTCGTCGCCCGGCTCGCCGCAGCGACGCCCTCGGGCCCGTCCGCCGCGGCTGTGCCTTCGCCCGCGCCGGCCGCCTGCGCGGCCGCGATCAGCTCGCGCAGCCGCTCGTCCGGGTAGGCCGCGTCCAGCTCGCGCGCGACCTCCTCCAAAATCTCCTGCGGCTCGCCGTAGCGCACGCCGAATTCCGCGAGCCGCCGCTCGCGGATGAACGTGCCGGCCGCGGCTTCGTTCACGGCGTCCGTGAACCGCTGGCCGAGCGCGGCCCGCGATTCCTGGCCGCCGCTCTGCACGCGGATCTGCATCGGGATGCCGCGGTACATCTGCACGAGCACGCGGGCTTCGCCGAAGCTGTAGGCCAGCGCGTCGTCGTCCGCACCGGCGCCTCCGCCGTCCGCGGCGGCGCCGAACAGCTCGCGCACGGCCGCGAGAATGCCGGCCCAGTCCGCGCTCGGGCGGCGGTCCAGCGCGAAGAAATCGGCCGTCCTGAACGCCGACTTCACGCCGGGAATCTCCAGCAGCTTCGCCACGAATGGCGGCAGCTGGTCTTTTTTGTCCATCGTATAGGTATGGCGTTCGCCGGCGGGCAGCTTTTCGTCCACGTTCAGCTTCATTGAATTCGGGCTGGGCGTCGGCTCAATTGACAGCAGCTTCATGTACACACGACCTCGCTTTGCATATGGTGATCTCGCCAATCTCTCTCTATACAATACCGCACCGCGTTCCGTATTGCCAAAGGAGGGGTATTTAAGTGACATATCGGCCTTGGTACATTGGCCTGATTCCTGCTATAGTAAGATTAGTACGTCAACGGAGGGGTACCATGCCTAAGAGCCGCTTCGGCAACCTGGATGCCATTCGCGCGGGCGCCGCGGGAAAGGACCAGTTCGCGCGATGGCGTCAGGAACGCCTGCAGAAGATGAGGAACAAAGGTTATCTGGAATGCGTCCCGAACGTGAAGCCGGATCTCCCGTTCCTTCATCATAACCGTCAAGAGCCGTCTGTTACCTGGATCGGGCATTCTACGTTTTTGCTGCAGATGGGCGGACTTAATATCGTCACCGACCCGGTATGGGCGCGCCGCATGGCGCTTCAGAAGCGGCTGGCGCCGCCCGGCGTCGAGCTGCACGACATGCCGTCCGTCGACCTCGTGCTCGTCTCCCATTCCCACTACGATCACCTGCACTTCGGATCGCTGCGTCGCTTGCGGGGACCCAAGCGGCTTTATGTACCGGCCGGCCTGAAGCGCAAGATGGCGATCAGGGGATTCGGCGAGGTTCACGAGATGCATTGGTGGGAGAATTGCACCGTGCACGGCGTGAAGTTTACCTTTGTGCCGGCCCAGCACTGGACCCGGCGCAATCCCTGGGACATGAACAACTCCCACTGGGGCGGCTGGGTGATGGAGACGCATCACGGTCCGACGATCTACTTCGCCGGGGACAGCGGCTACTTCAGGGGCTTCGAGGAGATCGGCCGCCGCTTCAAGATCGACGTGGCGCTGATGCCGATCGGCGCCTATGATCCCGAGTGGTTCATGGCAGCGCAGCACGTGAGCCCCGAAGAGGCGCTCAGGGCCTATCAGGACCTCAAAGCAGACATTTTCGTCCCTATGCATTACGGCGCCTTCAAGCTGTCGGACGACACGCCGATGGAGGCGCTGGAGAGGCTCGAGGCGGAGCGCGCGCGCCTCGGCATTCCGCAGGAGAAGATCTTCCTGCTCCAGCACGGAGAGACCATGCGCTTCTCGCAGAGCCATGTCATCGATAACGAAGCAAAGGATGGATTGGATTGATCACAGTTAATAACGTCAGCCTCAGATTCGGCAAGCGTCCGCTTTTTGAGGATGTCAACATCAAGTTCACGCCGGGCAACTGCTACGGCCTGATCGGCGCAAACGGAGCGGGCAAGTCGACGTTCCTTAAGATTCTGTCGGGCGAAGTGGAGCCCTCGAGCGGCGAGGTATTCATCACGCCGGGCGAGCGCCTCGCGGTGCTCAAGCAGAACCACTTCGAGTACGACGAATTCAAGGTGCTCGATACCGTTATTATGGGCTACGAGCGCTTGTACCAAGTCATGAAGGAGAAGGACGCCATCTACGCGAAGGCCGACTTCACCGACGAGGACGGCATGCGCGCGGGCGAGCTCGAGGCCGAGTTCGCAGAAATGAACGGCTGGGAAGCCGAGAGCGATGCAGCTGAGATGCTGAACGGCCTCGGCATCACGACCGACCTGCACGACAAGCAAATGTCCGAACTGGGCGGCAACGAAAAGGTTCGCGTCCTGCTGGCGCAGGCTTTGTTCGGCCAGCCGAACATTCTGCTGCTCGACGAGCCTACCAACCACTTGGACCTCGAGTCGATCAACTGGCTCGAAGAGTTCCTGTCTCGTTACACAGGTACCGTCATCGTCGTATCGCATGACCGGCACTTCCTGAACCAGGTCTGCACGAATATCGCGGACATCGACTTCGCCAAGATCCAGATGTACGTGGGCAACTACGACTTCTGGTACGAGTCGAGCCAACTCGCCACGCAGCTGATGCGCGACCAGAACAAGAAAAAGGAAGACAAGATCAAGGAGCTGCAGGCGTTCATCCAGCGCTTCTCGGCGAACAAGTCCAAGGCCAAGCAAGCGACCAGCCGCCGCAAGATGCTCGACAAGATCTCGCTGGACGACATCCGTCCGTCGAGCCGCAAATATCCGTTCATTCAATTCAAGCCGGAGCGCGAAGCGGGCAAGCAGATCGTCACGATCGACAACGTCAGCCTGACGGTCGACGGCGAGAAGCTGCTCGACGGCGTGTCCTTCGTCGTGAACAAGGGCGACAAGATCGCGCTGGTCGGTCCTTACGGCCAAGCGAAGTCCGCGCTGTTCCAAGTGATGATGAACGAGATCCAGCCGGACGAAGGTTCCGTGCAATGGGGCGTTACGATCACGCCGGCGTATTTTCCCAAGGATAACTCGGCTTACTTCGAGGGCAACGACGACTCGCTTGTCGACTGGCTGCGCCAGTACTCCAAGGACCAGGACGAATCGTTCATCCGCGGCTTCCTCGGCCGCATGCTGTTCTCCGGCGACGAAGCGCTGAAGAAGGCTTCCGTACTGTCGGGGGGCGAGAAGGTCCGCTGCATGCTGTCCAAGATGATGCTGACCAGCGCCAACACGCTGCTGCTCGACGAGCCGACCAACCACTTGGACCTCGAGTCCATCACGGCGCTGAACAACGCGCTCGTCGACACCGACGAGACGATGATTTTCACATCGCATGACCATCAGTTCATTCAGACGATCGCCAACCGCATCATCGAGATTACGCCGAACGGCTTGATCGACCGGATGACGACGTACGACGAGTATCTGGAGAATCCGGAGATCGCTGCGCTGCGCGCGCGCATGCTGCCGGCCTGATCGCGGGAGCGAAGCGTCTTCCGGGATATAGTCTGGGACGCTTTAAACGCTTCGACATTTCTGTAATACAATTGTAATGTGCGTTTCCGTTTCAATGCCGGTCGTTTTGTACAATGTATGAGTGACCCCCCTTTTCAATATATCTTTCTTAAGAGCCTTCCGGTCCGATACCGGAGGCTCTCTTTTTTTGTGGTATGATGTTTAAACTTATACCGCGATGAAGGGGACGCCTATGTTCTATTCGCTCAGAAACCGGCTGATCGCTTTTTTCGTCCTGCTGTTCGTTCTGTCGTTCGGCGCGCTGTCCGTGCTGATCTTTAACGAGTCCCGCGCGATTATCCGCTCTTACATCGAATCGTCGGCGCTGGAGAAAATGGACGAGTACGGCTCGTATGTCGATATGGTTCAGACGCAGATTTACGACCTCGCATCGCTCATCTTCAACAGCGACCTGACGGACGAGTGGGACGAGGCTGCGTCGGACCCGAATCTGCCGGAAGGCGAGAAGATGCTGGCGCATCTGCAGATGAGCAAATATCTGTCGCAGACGAACAACAGCTACTCGAGCGTCTCTTCCGTAGCCATTTACCGCCAGGAAGGCTTATGGGTCAGCATGAGCAACCAGGTCGTCCGCGACAAAGCGTTTCTCGACCAGGAATGGTACCGCAGCTTCAAGACCGCAAACGAACGCTGGCTGCCGGCGCACACCGACGACGTCGAACTGCAGATCCGCGGCAGCTCGCTTCCGGTCGTCAGCATGCTGATGCCGCTCGGGGTATTCGAGCCTTCGCAGGCGCGCAACGTGCTGAAGGTAAATGTAAGCGCAGACTATTTTCTCGAGCCGCTGAACCGGATTCACCTCGGAGAGAGCGGCACGATCTACCTGCTCGACCGCGGCGGCAGCCCGATGCTCTCCCAGCGCGAGTACGGCTCGCACGGCGAAGCGCAAAGTCAGGTCGAAGCCGCACGTGAAGGCTGGCGCAAGCAAGGCGTCCTCTACTTCAAAAACGAACAGGGGCAGCCCCAAATCCTCGTGTACAAAAAGCTGGCGCTGACGGACTGGATGCTGGTCGGCTTCGTATCCGAGAAAGACCTGTACGCGCAACTGCTCAAGCTGCGCAACAGCATCGTATTCCTGTTCGCGCTGCTGCTGGCCGTCTCGCTATTCCTCGCCTTCTGGCTGTCGCACGGCGTCACCAAGCCGCTCTCGCGGCTTGTGTCCGCGATGCGCCACGTGCAGCGGGGCGACTTCGACAGCGCCGAGAGCCGGCTGCCGCCTGCGAGGCGCATCCGAGGCGAAGTCGACTTCGCCACCGCAACGTTCCGCAACATGATCGTACGCCTCCGCCAGCATATCCAGAGCGAATTCGAGCTGAAGCTGCTGCGTCAGCAAGCCGAATATAAGGCCCTGCTCATGCAGATCAATCCGCATTTTCTGTTCAACACGCTCGAGCTGCTGAGCAGCCTGGCCATGCAGAAGCGGACGGACGACACGGTCAAGGTCATCGTGTCGCTGGGCAAAATGCTGCGCTTCTCGCTTCGCCTGAGCGACGACCTCGTCGGTCTGAAGGAAGAGATGAAGTATGTGCGGGATTATGCGTCCATCCTGCAGGTGCGCTTCGGGGACAAGCTTCGGCTGACGATCGTGGAAGAGGGCGAGCTGGCGTCGCTTACCGTCGTAAAATTCATTTTGCAGCCGCTCATCGAAAATGCCGTGAAGTACGGCTTCAGGCAGCATCCTGAGGCGATCGTTGAAGTTCGGGTGCTGCGGTCGAACGGACGTCTGCATCTGTGCGTATCCGACAACGGCCCCGGCATGCCGGAGCAGCTGCGCCAGCAGTTGATCGAGGGTACCGCCTCGTCCAGGCTCGACGAGATCCTGAGCAGCCGGGAGCGACAGATCGGCCTGGGCAACGTGCTCGCGCGCTGCCGTTTGTATTACGGCTCGCTATTCGAAGTTCGTATCAATGCCGCGGACGGAACCGGCACGCGCATCGAACTCATCATTCCCGTACAGGAGGCGTCCAGCGATGTACCGAGTATTGATCGTGGATGACGAGCCGGAGATCCGGCAAGGCCTAAGGCTTAAAATCGATGCGGACAAGCTCAGGCTCGAGCTGGACGGGGAAGCTTCGAACGGCGTCGAGGCGCTGGAGCGCCTGGAGGACGAAGCCTTCGACATCGTCATTACGGATATGAACATGCCGGTCATGGACGGCGTATCGTTCCTCGAGGCGTGCCGCGAGCGCCACCCGGACATCCGTCTCGTCGTTATTACCGGCTACGAGGATTTCCAGTATGCCAGAGCTGCGCTCCGGCATCAGGCCAGCGATTATTTGCTCAAGCCCGTCGCTGCGGACGAGTTGGCCGACGTACTCGCGAAGGTGACGGGCGAGCTGGACGGCGAACGGCAGGAAACGGCGCGCGAGGAACGGACCAAGTGGGAGCTCTCGCAATACTACAAAGAGATGAAAGAGCACTTCATCGTCCGTCTGATCAAAGGCGAGGTGGACCGGGAGGCTGCGGCCTTGGAGCGGGCGCGCAGATTCGGGCTGGATGCGTGGTCCGGGACGGAGGTTCGCTTCCTGACCGTGGGCCTACGCGAACGATCGGCGTCCTCGGCTCGTCGGCCGGCACCGTCATCAGCCGGCGAGGACGGGGCGGCGCATCGCTTTGGCGGACGGTACGAAGATGGCAAAGGGACGGCGGGCCGTTATTCGGAGCGCAGCCCGGACCAGTTCCGCCTGGCGCTCGAGCTGATCTGCAGGGAGCGGGCGCTCGAGAGCGGCGGGGCTTGCGAGACGTTCCGCGATGCGAGCTATCCCGGTCTCGTGCACTTCGCGGCCGCGGAGAGCGAAGCTTGGCTGCGGGACTTCGCCGCCGAACTCGCGAAGCAAGCGGCCGAGCTGCTCGGCTTCGAGCTGGCCGCCGGATTCGGCAGGCCCGCGATCGGCTTCGGGCAGTGGAAGGAGGGCTATCTCTCCGCGCTGCTCGCCTGGAACCTGTCCGAGAGCGGGATCGCGGAGGAGGACCGCCGGACGCCGGCCGGCCGGACCGCGCTGACCGGCGAGGAGCTTAAGGTGCTCGCGCGCTATCTGGCGCGCGGCGAGCTCGATGCGTTCGAGCGCACGATCCGGCAGCCTTTGGACGAAGCGTTCGCGGCTTCGCAGGCCGGCTTCGTCAAGGTCATTTTTCAGCTGTACCTGGCGCTGGAGTCGCAGGCGTTCGAGTCGCATATCGCGCTGGGCCATGCGGAGCAGCTGTGGCTGCGCCCCGAGATGGCGCTCGCGCTGGACTCGGCGGACAAGGCCATCGAGTTTTTAACGCGGATCGCCGATAAAGTGGCACGTCAGCATCGGCACGAAGCCGAAGAAAACGACCACGCGCTCATCGATGCGGTGCTGCATTATATCGACGAGAACTATATGACGGATTTGAACCTGACCGACCTGGCCGAACGGTTCAATTACAATCCGTCCTATTTCTCGGAGATGTTCAAGAGCAAGGTCGGCAAGACGTTTATCCAATACGTCACCGACGCCCGGATGGCGCAGGCGATCCGGCTGCTGGAAGGGACGGCGCTAAGCCTGTGGGATATCGCGGAGCTGACCGGCTTCTCCAACGCCAGCTACTTTAGCTCGAAGTTCAAACGCATGTACGGCGTTACGCCGTCCGACTACAGGCAGCGGGCGTCCGCATCCGGAAAAATTGATAGCGAATTGCCGAAGAAATAGAATTCAGCCTGCCGCCTCCGATGCTTATGATGAATGTATCATCATCGCAAAGGAGGCGTCGCGATATGCGGACTGCGCGCCGGCAACGGCTTTATCCCCACAACCGTACGGCCTATTTATTTTTGCTGCCCTGGCTGATCGGCCTATTCTGCCTGACGCTCGGGCCGATGCTCGGCTCGCTGTATCTGTCGCTGACGAAGTACAATCTGCTCAGCGCGCCGGAGTGGATCGGCTTCGCCAATTACAAAACCATTTTTACCGACGACTCTACCTTCACGGGCTCGCTGAAGCTGACGTTCAAATACGTCATCCTGTCCGTGCCGCTGCGCCTGATCTTCGCGCTGCTCGTAGCTATGGCGCTGAACAAGGGGATCCGGGCGCTCGGCATCTACCGCACCATCTACTACATTCCGTCTCTGCTCGGAGGCAGCGTCGCCATCTCGATCGTCTGGCGCCAGATCTTCGACACCGACGGTCTGATCAACGGCTTCCTCGGCTGGTTCGGTATCCACGGACCCGCCTGGATCGCTCACCCCGATTACCTGATCTACCCGATCGTGTCGCTGTCGATCTGGCAGTTCGGCTCCGCGATGGTCATCTTCCTGGCGGGACTCAAGCAGATTCCGGCCGACTTGTACGAAGCCTCGCAGGTGGACGGCGCGGGCAAGGTCCGCCAGTTTTTCAAAATCTCGCTGCCGATGCTGACGCCCGTCCTTTTTTTTAACCTGATCATGAGCATCATCAATTCCTTCCAGGCGTTCACGCCGGCTTACGTCATCGGCGACGGACACGGCGGACCGCTCGACGCGTCGATGTTCTACACGCTGTATCTGTACCTGAAGGGCTTCTCCTACTTCGATATGGGCTATGCCAGCGCCTTGGCCTGGATCATGCTCGTCATTATCGCCGCCTTCACGGGCATTGTCTTCGCCACGTCCCGGTTCTGGGTGTTCTACGGCGACGGCAAGGAAGGGAGGTAATCGGGCATGCTGACGCTTAGACGCTACTCCGGCCGCAGCCTGCGGCATCTGCTCATCATTCTGATCGGTCTGGCGATGCTCTACCCGGTGCTGTGGCTGCTCGCGAGCTCGTTCAAGCCCAACCAGGATATTTTTACGAATACCGGTCTCTGGCCGAGCACATGGACGCTGGATAACTACCGCAACGGGTGGAAAGGCTTCCAGGGCATCACGTTCGCCCGCTTCTTCGGCAATTCGGCGCTGATGTCCGTGCTGGCCGTACTTGGCAACATCGTTACGTGTTCGTTCGCGGCCTACGCGTTCGCACGGCTGGCGTTCCGGTTCAAGAAGATCTGGTTCGCCATGATGCTGGTGACGATCATGCTGCCGTACCACGTCACGCTCGTGCCGCAATACATCATTTTCAGCGAGCTGCACTGGATCAACACGTACCTGCCGCTGTTTCTGCCGAAGTGGCTGGCGCACGATTCGTTTTTTATCCTGCTCATGGTCCAGTTTATCCGCGGCATCCCGAAGGAGCTCGACGAGAGCGCGACGATCGACGGCTGCAGCCAGCAAAAGCTGTACTTCCGCATCATCATGCCGCTCCTGGCGCCCGCGCTCATCACGACCGCGATCTTCACCTTCATCTGGACGTGGGACGACTTTTTCAGCCAAATGATCTACCTGAGCGATATCAAGCTGTTCACGGTGCAGCTCGGCATTCGGGCGCTGTTCGATCCGTCGGGCACCTCGGACTGGGGGGCGCTGATGGCCATCTCGGTGCTGTCGCTTGTCCCGATCACGCTCATCTTCCTGATCTTCCAGCGCTACTTCCTGGAAGGCATCGCGACGACGGGGCTGAAGTGAAAGAGGCTCGCGATTGGCGGCCGCCTGAAAAAATTGATAGCGAACAGCCGAAGGAATGACATTCAAGCGGCATGCGATTCCAAGTAGGATGAGCATTGTAAACGCTTCTCATCTCAATACGATTAGGGGAGAGCTCACGATGAAAAAAAGATGGCTTCCGATCGCAGTGACAGCCATGGCGGTCGCGCTCAGCGCTTGCGGCAATTCGGGAGGGGCAGGTAAAAACGCGGCAGGTTCCGGTTCGACGGCAGGCTCGACGAATGCGGGCGGCGCAAGCGGAGAGCAAAAGCAGGTCGAGCTCCGCATGATGTGGTGGGGCGATCAGAAACGCGCCGATCTGACGAACAAGGCGATCGAGCTGTTCGAGCAGAAAAATCCGGGCATTACGATTACCGGCGAATTCGGTCCTGCGGACGGCTACTTCGACAAGCTGAACACCCAGCTCGCTTCCGGCACCGCGCCCGACATTTTCTTCCTGGGCGGCAACGTGGTCGATTATGCCAGCAAGGGCGTGCTCCTCGATCTGGGACCTTACAAGGACAAGGAATTGAATCTGTCCGACATGGACACGACGATGGTGCAGTACGGCACGCTTGACGGCAAGCTGGTGCACATCTCGGCCGGCGCGAACGCGCGCGGCATCGTCATCAACAAGACGATGTTCGAAAAGGCCGGCATCGAGGTGCCGCAGGACGGCTGGAACTGGGACGACTACGCCCGCATCAGCAAAGAAATCTCGGATAAGCTGGGCAAGGGCTACTACGGCACCTACAACTTTACGACCGACAGCCTGGACATCTATCTGAAGCAAAACGGCAAGCAGCTTTACGACATGGCGAACAACAAGCTGGGCTTCGAGGAAGCCGACCTGCTGCCGTGGTTCCAATTCTGGGATCAAGCGTCCAAGGCCGGCGGCGTCGTGACGCCGGACCTGCAAGTGTCCAATCCGCCGACGGATGCCAGCAAATCGCTCATCATCACCGGCAAGGTCGCGATGACGCTGCTACCGTCCAACATGCTGGCTTCGTTCCAGAGCACGACGAAGGACGAGCTGACGATGGTGCAGGTGCCTCGCGGTCCCAAGGGAACGGGCGTCGTCTTCGAATCGAGCCAGGGCATCTCGGGCTACGGCAAGACGGAGCATCCGGCCGAAGTCGCCAAGTTCATGAACTTCTGGATCAACGATCCCGAGGCGGCGAAAATCCTGGGCAGCAACCGCGGCGTGCCGGTTACGGCCTCGAGCCGCGCGGCGCTGGAAGCGGACGCGACCGCTGCGGACAAGATCGTGTACGACTTCACGAGCCGCGTCTCCGAGGCGAACAAGAAGGAGCCTTTCGCGATCAGCTACAACCCGCCGGGCAATGCCGAATTCATCAAGCTGTCGGACAACACGGTTCAGAAGATCGGCTTCGGCAAGGAAAGCGTGGAGAAGGCGGTCGCCGAGTTCTACAGCGGCACGGTCAAGATTTTTAACAGCAACAACAATTCTTGATCGCGGAAAAACAGCGGGCCGCCACTGCAACAATGCGGGCCAAGGTGCGCGAACAATCCCCCGCTATTGCGGGACCGGTCTTTGCCGCCGGCTCCGTGGTCGCGGGGGATTTAAATTCTAATGAAAGCGGGGTGCTGGGAGGATGGTTAAACAATCGGAACGGCTGCTCGACAAGTTGAGGAGATTGCGCCAGGAGAACGACGACGGGCGGGAGCGCCTCATTCCCGAAGCGCTGCGGCGGTCCGGCGTCGGGTTCGCGGCTTCGGAGGGACGGCTCGAAGGCGTCTACTATCGGGCGATGCGTCAGCTCATGGAATGCATCAAGCCGACGGGAGGCGGCGATCAGATCCTGCAGGAGGGCGGCATCTACTTCGGCTGCTGGCTGGAGAGCACGGGGACGATCAACGCGGAGCTGCTTTCCCGTTTTCTGCCGGAGGTGTCGGAGGCGACCTACCTGTCGTTCGCACGGCATCAGCGCGCCGACGGCTTGTTCCCATACAAGCTGACGGACAACGGCCCGTCCTTCAGGCAGATCCAGCTGGTCACGCCGCTTGCCCGCAGCGTATGGAACCATTATACGCTCCACGGCGGAAGCAGAGGTGAGAACAAGACGTTTTTGCGGGAAATGTACGACGCGATGGCCCGGTATGACGGCTGGCTCGCCGAGAACCGCGACACGCGCGGGACCGGCTGCGTGGAGGCGTTCAGCGCTTTCGATACGGGGCACGATCTGTCGCCGCGCTTTTGGCACGCGCCGGATGCGCCTTACCGGGGCGACGCCTCCCGGTGGGATCCGGATTCGCCGGTGCTGCCGTTTCTTGCGCCGGACTTGACGGCCAACGTCTACTGCCAGCGCCTGTACCTGGCGAGGATCGCGGAGGAGCTGGGCGAGTCGGGCGACGAATGGCGCGAGAAGGCCGTCGCTAGCTTGCAAAGCTTGTTCCGGTCGTGCTTCGACGAAGCGGACCACTTCTTCTACGACCGCGACCGGCATGGGCGACTGGTGCGCGTGCAGTCCGACATTCTGCTCCGCGTCATGGCGTGCGAGGTCGGCGACCGGGCATTCTTCGACGAGATGCTGAAGCGGTATTTGCTGAATACGAGGAAGTTTTTCGCCAAATACCCGTTCACCTCGCTTGCGATGGACGACCCGCGCTTCGATCCCTTTTCCAATTACAACAGCTGGGCCGGACCGTCCAACTATCTCAGCCTGATCCGTGCACCGCATGCGTTCGAGCATCATGGCCGCCATACGGAGTTGACTTGGGCGCTGCAGCCGATTCTGTCGTCGTTCGCCCGGGCGCCGCGCTTTGCGCAGACGGTGAGCCCCTGGACCGGGGAGGCGGGCTTCACCGAAGCCTATTCGCCATCGATCCTGTGCCTGCTCGACTATGTAGAGAGGCTGTGCGGCATCCTGCCGACGCCCGAAGGCGAGCTCTGGTTCACGGGTCTGCTGCCCGACGCCAGAGACCACGGGGAAGAGACGACGGGGGAAACGGCTTACAGCCGGACGGTGGACGGCATTGTCTATGAATTGGTCAACACGCGGGAAGCCTCCTATGTATACCGCGACGAGCTTCCGTGGATGACCTTCCCTTCCGGCGTTCGCGCGATCACGGACCGCACGGGCCGGCTGACCGGCTTGCTTGGCATGAGCGCGCGCACGGTCGCGGGCGAGCTGATGTGGGACGGGCAGGCTGTGCCCTTCAGCGTTAAGGGCAACGAGCTGCTCGCTTTTGCGGATGGGAGCTTCGAGCGCGTGCTCGATATCGGGCTCGTTTATCCGACTTACGATTAAGGAGGCGTGGCGGTGCTTAACGGCAGGGACATTCAAATTCGCGATCCTTTTGTGCTCCCCTTGAGGGACGAAGGCCGCTATTATTTATTCGGCAGTACCGACAAAAACATCTGGGGACCGGGAACCGGCTTTGACGCGTATGTCAGTGAAGATCTGTCGAGCTGGGAGGGGCCGCATCCGGTGTTTCGTCCGTCCGCGGACTTCTTTGCCGACACGAACTTCTGGGCGCCCGAGGTCTATGCGTATGCCGGACGCTACTATATGTTTGCGACGTTTCGACGCGAGGACAACGGCAAGCTCGGCACGGCGACGCTCGCCGCGGAGCGCCCGCTGGGACCGTTCGAGCCGGTGAGCGCAGGCCCCGTCACGCCGGAAGCCTGGAGCTCGCTGGACGGCAGCCTGTTCGTCGATGACGCGGGCGATCCGTGGATGGTATTCTGCCACGAATGGCAGCAGATCGGGGACGGGGAAGTGTGCGCGGTTCGGTTGACCGCCGACCTGTCGCGTGCGGCAGGCGATCCTGTCACGCTGTTCCGCGCTTCGGAGGCGCCGTGGACGACACCGTATGTGTCGCCGCGTTATCCGGATACGGCTAACTACGTGACCGACGGACCGTATTTGTTCCGCGGGGATGAAGGCGGCTTGTTCATGCTCTGGGCCAGCTTTATCGACAACAAGTACGCCCTCGGCGTCGCCAGGTCGGAGAGCGGCGGCGTCCTGGGCCCGTGGACACATCAGCCGGAGGCGCTCTATCGTAACGACGGCGGGCATGGGATGGTGTTCTGCCTGTTCGATGGACGGCGCGCGCTTGCGATCCATGCGCCCAACCGGACGCCCGAGGAACGGCCTTTATTTCTGGAGCTGACGGAATACGAGGGGACGATCAAGATCGGCCAGCCGTTGAACGGTTAGGCCGGAGAGAGCGTGATAGGCGCTTTCGCATCGAGCGGGAGCGTCTTTTCGCGTTTGCAACCGAATACAAATGCGCAATTACCCAATTCGACTGATTTTAAACCTGGTAAATTAATGAAATTAAAAATCGGGAGTTGTTGGGCGGCCTAGGCCTTGCATCTTTTTTCCTATGCACCCATGAAGCTGTCTTCCTATGAATCCGGTCCGGCCTGAGCATTACGCATGATGGGAGGGAATCGGGACGCCTTCTATAATGAAGCGGAGGGAGATTCGACATCTTTCTCCAAAAAGCAACATGGGAGGCGTTGGCATGAGCAGAAAACGTTGGGCCGCAGGGTTGATGTTGGCGACGATGCTGACGACGGCCGTGCCGGGGATGGCTTCGGCTGCATCTTCGAAGGCGACGATCGATGTCGTAGCAACGGTCAGCCTGCGGGATGCGCCGAGCACGAGCGGCGATCTGGTAAGGTATCTGAAGGCGGGAGAATCCGTAACGCTGCTTCAGGCAGTCAACGATTATTGGCTGCAGGTGAAGGATGCCAGCGGCAAGATCGGGTACGTATCGTCGAACGAAAAGTACGTGAAAACCTCGAACGTGCCTGCTGCCTCCGCGCAGACGGCAAACGTTAAGGCGTCCGTAACGTTCCGGACGCAGCCCTCCACTTCCGGCGACAAGATCCGCATGTTGAAGGCGGGCGAAACCATGGTCGTAACCGGCGTGCCGAACAGCTACTGGTTCGCGGTCCGCGACGCAAGCGGCGTCGAGGGTTACGTCAGCTCCTCCGAAGAATACATAAGCTTGAACGGCGCTGGAACGACACCGACACCAACGCCGACACCGACACCGACACCGACACCGACACCAACGCCGACACCGACACCGACACCATCGCCGACACCGTCGCCGACGACTGCTGCTACGCGGACGGCCACGATCGTGGCAGCGGTTACGTTCCGGACGCAGCCGTCCACCTCCGGAGATAAGATCCGCATGCTGAAGGCGGGCGAGACCGTTGTCGTGACTGGACAGCCCAACAGCTACTGGTACGCAGTCCGCGACGCCGGCAGCGTGTCCGGTTATGTCAGCTCCTCCGATGCGTACATTCGTTTGAACGCGCCGACACCGACGCCGACACCGACGCCGACACCGACGCCGACACCGACGCCGACACCGACACCGACACCGACACCGACGCCGACGCCAACGCCAACGCCAACGCCAACACCGACACCGACACCGACACCGACGCCTTCCAATTCGGCGAAGGTCGAAGCGGTGATCGCAGCCGGGCTGAAGTACCTCGGCACGCCTTACGAATACGGCTCGGACAGGAACAACACGCTGACGTTCGACTGCTCCGACTTCGTCAGACAGGC
The DNA here is from genome assembly GCF_042683485.1 of Cohnella sp. GCM10020058. Taxonomy (NCBI): domain Bacteria; kingdom Bacillati; phylum Bacillota; class Bacilli; order Caryophanales; family Paenibacillaceae; genus Cohnella; species Cohnella sp. GCM10020058. Next base: position 256,435 of record NZ_JBHUJV010000002.1, on the reverse strand, counting down.
GTTCAAGGACGCGCTCGGTCTCGTGCTGCCGGCCGACTCCCGCAAGCAGGCGGCCTATGTAAGGGACAACGCGAAAGGCGTCACGACCGATTGGCATCAACTGAAGCGTGGGGACATTATGTTTTTCATGAGCTACAAGGGCTCCAAAGCTTCGCTCTACGACGGCAAGCAGCCGTTCGGCGAGACCGTTACCCATACGGGCATCTATCTCGGGAACGGACAGGTGCTGCAGACGTACTCCGTCGAGTCGGGCGGCGTACGCATTGACAGCATCGCGGGCAAGCACTGGGAGTACCGCTTCCTTTTCGGCGGCAGCGCCCTCTAGAACCAAAACAAAAACAGCCTGCGTCCAATGGACGTCGGGCTGTTTGTCGTAAGTGCCGGTATATCATTCCGCCGCCGGCGCGACGTCCTCCAGCAGCAAGGACAGGACGGCCTCGGAGCACTTGGCGGGGTTGTACTCCGCGTTGCGAAGCGCAAGCAGGTTGCCTCTGTGCTGATCGGAAGCGTAGGGCTCCTGAATCAGGCGGAACCAGCGGTCGATCGTATCCGTGGACGTGAGCGGTTCGCCGAAACCGTGCGTCACGAAGTATTCCAGGTTTTCTTCCTCCTGGCCCGGGATCGGTTCGTAGAACAGCATCGGGATGCCCTTCGACATGCCTTCGGTGCAGGTCATGCCGCCCGGCTTCGTAACGAGCAGGTCCGATACGTCCATCAGCTTGGATACTTCTTTGGTAAAGCCAAGCAGCTTGATGTTCGGATGCTGGAACCTGGGGTCCGCGAGCAGCTTTTCCCTGGCCTTGTCGTTGCTCCCCATGCAGATGATCAGTTGTACCCGATCGGCGAACGAGGTCATGTATTCGACACTCTGTTCCTCCGCCATCAGTCCCCAGCCGCCGCCCATCACCATCACCGTCGGCATGTCCGACAGCTTGAATTGGGACAGAATCTCCGCGCGGTCGTGCGGATGCCAGAAGTTCGGGTGCACCGGAATGCCGGTGACCACCACCTGCGAAGGCGCCACGCCCTGCGAGATCAGCCGGCTGCGCACGGTCGGAGAACTGACGAGATAGGCGGTCACCTCGGGATTGGTCCAGGTGGCGTGCGCGTCGTAGTCCGTAATTAATGTATAGAGCGGCACATCGAGACCTAGGCGCTTGAGCCGGCTGACGACCGCGTTTGGAAATGGATGCGTGCATACGATCATATCGGGCTTCAACTGCCGTACGACGTCCGAAACATGATTGTAGAACAGGCGATGCAATGCGAAGCGGGTCAGTCTGTTCAGCGATTTGTGATAGTGGCCGCGATACAGCTTGCCGACCAGCTTGGGCTGCTTGCTGACGGTCTTGCGGTAGGCGGACAGGATGAGCGGTCCGATGACGGGGTTCAGAAACGTCCCCAGCTCGATGACCCTCGTCTGCACGCGAGGCGACAATTGTCTGAGCCCTACGGATAGAGCGTAAGCCGCCTGCGTATGTCCGGTGCCGAAGCCTTCGGAGAGCAGTAGAATTCGTTTTTTGCGCATCGGAAGAGATCCCCCACTTTACCTACTACCATATTACGCGAAATGGAAGCTCTCGTACAAGTCCGTGGGATAACGTTTACAACAATTACGTGCTTCAGACAAAAATAGACAGCGCCTGCCATGCATTCCGGAGGCTTCTCCTGTACAATGGTGGCAATAAGGATACGGGAGGCTGGATGAGATGCTGGACGTCGGACAAATCGTAAAGGCGGAGCACAAGACGGGACAATATATAGGAAAGGTTGCGAGCGCAGACGAGCGACGGGTGCTGGTGGAGATCATGGCGGTGCTGCGGCATCCGCAGCAGGGGGACCTGCATAGCGCCTACAATCCGGACGCGGCGCTGTTTCACGAGCGGAGAGCTTCGGCGGAGCGGGAAAAGGTGTGGGTCATGCTGCGGGACGCCGTCCCTTTCGCCGGAGAGGTGCCGCCTTATCGGAGATCGCTCGCTGCCGCATGGGAGGCCGAGATTCGCAGGATCGACCGGATGCGGCGCTGGTCGGAGCAGTGTCTGCAATGCCTGGATACGCTTGGGACGGATTATGGCCTGAAGGACAAGGCGTAAGGGGAACAGTAGTCTGGAATGTGGGATTGAAACCTTGCGCCGAGTATGTTATTGTAGGTGCAGAACGAACTGACCGGATTGTTAAATTGGTCAATTTGGAAACGTGAAAAGGAGGGAGCGCTGTGGAAACGATCGACCGCAAGCCGACGGACCGGCGCAAGCAAGTGCTCGAGGCGGCTTCGCGTTCGTTTGCAGCATTCGGCTACAAGGCGACGACGATGGACCAGGTCGCAAAGGCCGCCGGCGTGGGCAAAGGGACGATTTATACCTTTTTCGCCAACAAAGAAGAGCTGTTCGAGCAGATCGTGAAGGAACTGATCGCCGAGCTCAAGGCGGTCGCGGAGCGGACGCTCGATCCCGCGCTCCTTTTCGAGGACAACTTGCTGCGCATTCTTCAGCAGGTGCTGGCTTATCGCGATCGGCACGGGCTGGTCGTCAAGCTCTCGCAAGAGGTCAAGGAGTTCGGCACGCCGATGGCCAGCGGCGGTCTCGAGTCCGTAGAGCGCTCGATCGTCGATTATATTGCCGGTCATGTGAAGGACGCGATCGCCAAAGGAGAAGTACGTCGTTCGGATCCGGCGCTGACGGCGTACATGATGCTGAAAATGTACCTGGCGCTGGCTGCCGAGGGCGACCATTTGCATGAGCCGCTTAACGCGGAGCAGGTGCTGGCGAATTTTCGTTTTTACTGTCTGGAAGGATTGGCGGTCGATTGATCGCTTCTTTTTTTGGTCAATAGTGACCGAATGGGTAAAATGGTCATTTTGTATGAACGTGTTAATTTAAGATCGGGAGAGATGTGTCGTGGGAAAATTCAAAGCGGCCGGCGGCGTTATCGCCGGCGAATTCAAGAGGCTGACGGGCAGCAAAATGGCCATGATCTCGATTCTGGGCCTTGCGCTGATTCCATTGATGTACAGCGGCATGCTGATCGGCGCTTTCTGGGACCCTTACGGCAAGCTGGATGCCATGCCGGTCGCGGTCGTTAACGAAGATCGCGGTGCCGAGCTGAATGGCGAGAAGCTGACGGTCGGCAACGATTTGGTCGGGGAGTTAAAGGGGAGTACGTCGTTCAAGTGGGTATTCACGGACGAGAAGGACGCCATGGACGGACTGGCGGACCACCGTTACTCGCTGGCGTTCGTCGTGCCGGCGGACTTCTCGGCGAAAACCGCGACGCTGCAGGATGAAGCCCCGCAGCAGGCGAACGTTCAATATTTCGTCGACGACGGCTGGAACTACCTGACGAGCCGGATCGGCGAATCCGCGGCGGAGAAGCTCAAGACCGACGTCGGCCGCGAGGTGACGAAGGCTTATGCCAAGGCGACGCTCGAGTCCGTAGGCCAGGCGGCGACCGGGTTCGGCGACGCGGCCGAAGGCGCGCAGAAGCTCGCGGACGGCGCCAAGGACGCGGCGGGCGGCGCGAAGACGCTGCGCGATAATCTGGCGAAGCTGGCGGACGGCACGATCAAGCTGCAGCAAGGATTCGGCAAGCTGGCCGGCGGCGCGGCGAGCCTCCAGAGCGGTGCGGGCACGCTGGCAAGCGGCTCCGCGGAGCTGGACGGCGGCCTCAAGCAGTTGGCCGCGGCGCAAGGCAAGCTGGCTGCGGGCGCTTCGCAGGCGGATTCGGCTGCGGGCAAGCTGGCTGCGGGCGCCGGCAAGCTTGCCGACAGCAGTGCCAAGCTGGCGACTGGCGCCGGACAGGTTGAGAAAGGCGTCGCCCAGGTCGCCGACGGCGCGGGCCAGCTCGCCGACGGGCTGAAGCAGTACGCGGCGGCGCATCCCGACGACGAAGCGCTGCAGCAGCTGGTCGCCGCCTCGCAGCGCGTGGCGGATGGCGCGACGCAGGCGCAGCAGGGGGCGGCGTCTGCGGCTGCGGGCGCCGAGCAGTTGTCGGCGGGGCAGCGACAGCTGGTTGAAGGCGCGAATCAGCTGCAGGCGGGCACGGCTACGCTTAGCGAGGGGCTGGGGCAGTTCGGCGCCAAGCTTGGCGAGGCGGAGTCTGGCGCGGCGCGCCTGACCGATGGCGCGAGCAAGCTGGCCGCAGGCGCGGGCACGCTCGCGAGCGGCATCGAGAGCGCCGGCTCGGGCGCCGGCACGGTGAAGAGCGGCGCGGCGCAGCTGGCGGACGGCACGGCGTCGCTCGAGGACGGGCTGCAGAAGCTGGAGAGCGGCTCGAGCGAGCTTGGCGCCAAGCTGCAGGATGCTTCCGCCGAAGCGGGCAGCGTGAAGAGCGGGGACAATCAGGCGGCGATGTTCGCCGATCCGGTCGCCGTCTCCGAGCACAAGCTGACGGACGTGCCGAACTACGGCACGGGGATGGCGCCGTACTTCCTGGCGCTGGGCCTCTACGTAGGCGTGCTTATGTCCACCGTCATTTTGCCGCTGCGCGACGCTGCGGGCAAGGTGAAGAACGGGTGGACCTGGTACGCGTCCAAGCTGCTGCTGTTCGCGCCGGTTGTGCTGCTGCAGGTGGCGCTGGCGGATACGGTGCTGATCTACGGCATTGGATTAAAGGTGCCGAACGTCGCAATCTTCTACGCCATCAGCGCGGTCATCGCCTTAACCTACATGACGATCGTGCAATTTCTCGTCTCGCTTGCAGATACGGTCGGTCGCTTCGTCGCCGTCGTTCTGCTGACCTTGCAGCTGGCTGCGAGCGAGGGTACGTATCCGAAGGAGCTGCTGCCGCACTGGCTGCAAGCGATCGGCGAATGGATGCCGATGACGCATGCGATCGAAGCGCTGCGCCTTGCGCTCGCGGGCCGTTCGGCCTCGCTGATCGGCGAGCAGCTGCTCGATCTGGCGGCGTTTGCCGCGGTGTTCGTCGCGCTGACGCTCGGTTTGTTCGCGCTTCGCAGCCGTAAGATCCGGCCGGTGCAAGCCGAGCTTGGGACGCTGCAGGCTTAGTGCCGGGGGTGTCGAAGGACGTTTTGCGGATTGAAAAACCTGCATATGTACATGTGTTTTCGGTCTGCGAACGACACTTAATTAAATACATGCAAATGTGCAGGTAAATTCAAGGCGCGAGTCGGAGATGGGACTGATAGAGGAAAATAACTGCGGTTTTGCAGTTATTCTGGTTAACAGGGCCGACATCGGTGGGAAAAGATGTATATTTGCAGGCATTACGACGAAAGAACAACGCGGCGGCAAAAGAACAACGCGGGCGCCGATAGCCCAACCTGTCGTACAGGCTGACGGATGAGTCAACGACAGGCGTTCCGCACGAATCAAGTTTGGAATATCGGCCCAATCTAAAATGACCGTCAGGGCGATCTCCCCTGACGGTTTCTTTTTAGCCGTCCAAGAGTTGTATTTTTTATTTTCTGATTACGCTCGATTTTTGAGACTTATGTCCCGATTTTCGACGTTTTTATTCATTTTTGCCGCGTGCAAGCCGTTAATGAAAATAAGACTGTCCATTTTGCCAATACCGGGAATTCAAGATTAGGAGGCACGAACACAAGATGATGATGACCCAAAGACCGCCGCGAAGCCGGATCGGAAGACTGGGACGGCTGACGGCGGCGCTTCTGGCCGCGCTATTGTTTTCGGGAGTGCTTGGCACCACGGGAGCTGTCAAGGCTGCTACGACGATTACTTCCGTCAAGCTGGACGAGTTGAGCGACAACGAAAAAACGATATACGTCGACGACGGGACGCTGGTCCTGCTGTTATGGGCTACGACCACGGATAGCACGACCGGCGGGAGTTCGACGAGCAACGTAACGAACGACGCAACATGGGTATCCTCTAATTCGGCCGTCTCCGTCTCCAAGGGCATCGTGACCGCGACGGGCGAAGCGAACAATGTCGTCATCACCGGCAAATATCAAGGCTACTCGGCGAGCGTGACGCTTAACGCCAAATATCATTACTCCGAGCTGAAGCTTCGGACAAAAGGGTCTTCCACCGACGCCGGAGACAAGATGGATGTGAAGGTAGGAGACGAAATCTCCCTTCAAGCATTCGGCGTTAACGGCAGCGCGCTGGACGATCTGACCGACAAAGCGACATGGACGTCATCGGATACGTCCGTCGTCAGCGTCAGCGCAGGCAAGCTTACGATCAACGTAGCGGGCAAGACGACAATCACGGCCAAGTACCAGGGCCGTACCGATACGATCGACCTGACGGTGAGTTCGCCTTATAAGTCGATGTCGATTACCGATTCCGAAGGCGCCAAAGGACCTTTCGAAATGCAGGTCGGCGAAGCTGCCAAATCGCTTGTCGCGAAGGCCCTGAGCGCTTCCGGACCGACTGATTCGGTAACCGGCAAAGCCACATGGAAAAGCAGCAACGAAGCCGTGGCGACCGTAGACGAAGACGGCAAGCTCACGCCGGTGGCCGCAGGTACGGCGACGATCACCGCGACCTATCTGGGCGTGACGGCTACCGCCACGGTAGCTGTCCGTACGCCGTTCGAGGCGATCATCTTTACGCCAAGCGCGGCGCAGCATCTCGCGCTGTCCGGCGCGCCGGTGACGATTACGGCAAAGACGGTTAACGGATCGGTTATCGATCCGGTGCTTGAGGGCGCCCAATGGGAATCCACCAATTTGAACGTTATCTCCGTCAGCGGCACCGGCGCCACGGCGACCGTTGTGCCGCGAGGCAAGGGCACGGCAACCGTTAAACTGACCTATAAGAGCGTGGTTAAGGAACTGACCGTGACGGTCTATCCGACGGTCAGCAAGATCGAGATCGCCAAGGACAAGCTCGAAGTGTACGTAGACGACACTGCCGATCTGCCTCAGGTCAAGGGCACGGCGCTGGACGAGAGCTCGGCCGACGTCACCAAGCTGGCCAAGTGGACTTCCTCGGACAGCTCGGTTGTCAGCATCGGAGATGACGGCAAGTGGACCGCGCTGAAGGCCGGCAAGGCAACGTTGACAGCAACGGTGACATCGGGCTCCACCTACACGGACACAATCGAAGTAACTGTGAGCAAAAAGCTGCTCACGCTGCTGTCGGAGCAAGACAACGTCAGCCTGATTATCGGGCAAACGGTATCGCTTCCCAAGGTAACCGCCGTTTATGAAGATGGCGACGAGGCCGACGTCAGCGCGGACGTCGTCTGGAAGTCGGCTTCCACCAGCGTTCTCGTCAAGGACGCGAGCTTGAAGGGATTGCTGGCGGTCAAGACGACGCTGACCGGCACGTACCTGAACAAGACGGTGAAGGTGACCGCTACCGTCGAGGAAGAGTATGTGAGCTATACGATCGAGCCGTCCGCCGTGTCGCTCACGCTGAACAAGTCGCAGAGCGTCAAGGTGACCGGCAAGACCAAGTCCGGCAAGCTCATCAACCTGAGCTCCCGCATGGTGTGGGCGTCCGAAGACGAGACGATCGCTACGGTGAAGGGCAGCTCGGCGAAGTCGCTGCTGGCGGAAGGATCGACCAAGCTGACGGCTACGTACCAGGGCAAGGCGTTGTCCGTGCCGGTAACCGTAAAGGCGAAGCTGACCAAGCTGACCGTCTCGGATGCGTCGCTGGATCTGGCGGTCGGCGCGACCGACTCGGTCAAGGTGACGGCGGTTTACGAAAACGGGAGAACGCTTGACGTTACCGCATACTCCGCCTGGACGGCTTCGTCCACCAAGGTCGCCAAGGTGACCGGGGGCGTCGTGACGGCGGTCGGGAAAGGCAGCGTGACCGTCAAGGCGGCTTACGGCGGGAAAACGGTTAACGTGCGTGTTAAAGTGAAATAAGCGCCGGCTTTTAAAGGCCGTCTCGGGTCCGTCTTGACGCGAGGCGGCCTTTGTGCTTGATATTTCTCTTTCTGCATTGACGCTAATAGCATTTTAGATTTAAAATGATACAAATTGTATACATGCGAGGGTGATCTCCGGATGGCGTCTTTTTCAAACCAAACCGTAATTGCTTTTACCGGGGATTCGATTACGCACGGGTTAGGCGTCGAAGGCCACAAATATTCCGATCTTGTAGGTACATTAATGGACGCAAGTGTTTTTAATTTCGCCAAAAGCGCCATGCCGATTGCAGAAGTAAAAGGAACGCTGGACGAAATTATTGCGTGTTCCGCCGATTACATTGTCTTTTCTCATGTTACCGTAGAAGCCGTTATAAGGCCGAAGGCATCAGCGCTGAAGTACATGCCCGCTCGCTGGAGGAAAACGGGGTGGATGGATCCTCGGCCTTATTTTTCAAAAAAGTTTATGAAAAGATTGCCACAAAAAATGGAGTCCAATGTTCGTTGGCGGACCAAGAATATGTTAATTCGTTTGTTCCGGGGGGCAACAATATCTACTGAAAGTGATTATGCTGCGGATCTTCGATTCATTCTGTCCAGTTTGCTAAATCGGACACATTCGAAAATTATCGTCCTTTCTCACTTCGGTATAGACGACCGTTTTTTTCCGGGTTCGTTTGCGTCCTTCGAAACGTTTTCTAAACGTTCCAAGGAAGTCGTTGAACAATTAAAAAACCCCAGATTGATATGGGCCGACGTAAGTTCGGTTTGCGAAAAGTGGAGCGATTATTTTGAAGATCATTTTCATCCGAACAAAACAGGCCATGAAAAGATTGCGAATCAGTTGGTTGCAATAATTTTGGGATCTATTCAAAAAGAGCAGGGTCTATGCGCAGTGGCGAAAGAAGGTTAAATTTAAAAAAATAGTAGAGAGAAAGGTCGAGGAGGAGTGGGGCTTCCCGGCGTGGAAGTAATGTAAAAAAATGTTTGACATATTAGAAATCCGAATCTTCTATTTAGCGCCTAAAATAGGAGTGATAGGTCGCTTGAACAAGCGGCTTTTTTATTTTTTCGGTTTGTTGGATTAATTACGATGACTTTGAACGCATTAAAAACGTCCGCGAATGAATCACGGACGTTTAACGAAAGCTATCAGGAATTAATGAATGCCGTATGCAGCTTGGCTTGGTAGACGACCTGGTAGTCCAGGCCTTGCGTGATTGCCGCGAGCGGCACGTACGTTTTGCTTACTTTGCCGACCGTCTGCAAATAGGCAGGTACGTTCAGCGCCTGCTTCACACCGCCCACGACGATCGTCTTCGCGCCGATGGTGAGCTTCACTTCGCGCCCGTTTTGCTTAAACGTGGCGGTCTTGGTCTTGTTGTCCCACTGCAGCTCGGCGCCGGTCGCTGCGGCGATGTCGCTCAGGGCGAGGAAGGTCGTGTTGCTCTTCAGTTGAGGCTTGTTCTGCGTTGTGAGCAGCTTGCCTCTGATGTAGACGGTCGGTGCCGGATTCGCCGCCTTGTCCGAAGGGGCGACCTCGGTATATTCCGGCCAGACGGGCGCTGCGAATGCCCGTGCAATCGTTTCGTAGCCGGCCTGGGTCGGATGAATGTCCGTCACGCCGAAAATCGGGCTGAAGTGCGTGTACAGGACTTCTTTGCCCTGAAACGCAGCGCCGATATGTACGATGTCGACTGCGATGCCTTCGGCAGCGAGCGAAGTCTTGAGCTCGTCGAGTTTGGCGCTCAGCTTGGCGATCGAGGCATTCAACTCGGCATACAGCGTATCGCCGACGATCTTGGACACGGGCGAATACTGATCGGCGATTTCAATGCGCGCCTGGGGCGCCAGGCTGCGAAGCGTCCGAAGATTTGCTTGCAATTGCTCTGCATAATTATTCAGTTTTTCGTCGAACGTTTTCTCAAAGGAAGACGTGGCGTCGGTATCGGTCTTGCCGACGATGTCGCGGACGATAGCGGCAAAATCGTTGCCTCCGATCGTAAGCGTCACCAGATCGGCATCCGCCAGACTGTCCCGAAGCGCCGGAGCGCTGGCGGCTACCGCGTCCGCTTGCGCCTTGGCGGCGGGATCGTAGGCCGAGTAGTCCTGCAGCTCGTTCGCCGTCAGCTTCCGGCCTTCGACGGCGCCGGCGAGCAGTCGGGTCAGGCCGGCACTTTGCAAGCCGAGCGCGCCATAATTGGCAAGCTCCGCGCGTCCGTGAAGCAGCGCGTTGACATATAACCTGTCTGCATAACCGTAGATGTCCGTGGCGCGGGTCACGCCAGGCTCGTAGCCCAGCGAAATGGAGTCGCCGAGCGACACGATCTTAAACGCGACGTGCGCGGAGGCGGACGGCGAGGACTGCTCGCCGGCGGCATAAGCGGCGGCAGGCACTGCGCATACGGCGAGGGCGACGAGCAGGGCCGCGGAGCGGCGCCTTGCTTGGATCGACATTGAGTTCTCCTCTCGAAGGCGGGCTGCGGGATCAGCCAAACATTGATTATCGCCTTCATAAAAATATTAAATTGCCTTTGCTGACGCTGTAATGTTAAAATAGCATAACAATAAAAATGAATATTTATTAGTTTTGCACGAATTTTCGAAGCAAATCCCGAACGATTTCCCGTTACCTCGCCGTTTTCCTTCGATTATTCGGGCGTTTATGCGTTGCCAATAATATTGTAGCAGATCATATTATTCCGCGCCGCATCCCGCCTGCCGTTCGTCGAACTTTATTTGACCGGCCGGACGCCGTCGAACCGTTGGCTCTCGACACCCTATTTTTTCTATAGAAAGGTTGCGCTTCATCATGACACAATTCGTGAACGGATTGCCCCCGAAGCAGGGGTTGTACGATCCGCAATATGAGCGGGATGCTTGCGGAATGGGATTCGTCGCCCATATCAAAGGCCGGAAGTCGCATGAGATCGTCGAGCAGGCGCTAAGTCTTCTTATTAACATGGAGCATCGCGGCGGCCAAGGCGCCGAGCCGAATTCCGGGGACGGGGCTGGCATCCTGCTGCAGATCCCGCACGATTTCTTCGTGCGCGAGACCGCGTTTTCCCTGCCGGAGCCCGAGCAGTATGCGGTCGGCATGGTGTTCCTGACGCAGGACGATTCGCGCCGCGCCGAACACGAGGCGCTGCTCGAAGGCATCGCTGCGGAAGAAGGCTTGTCCGTAATCGGATGGCGTACGGTTCCGACCGACGACAGCACGCTGGGCATCTCCGCGAAGCGCGTCAAGCCGTTCGTGCGCCAGGTGTTCATCGGCCGTCCGGCGGCGCTCGCCGACGATCTGGCTTACGAGCGCAAGCTGTACGTGCTGCGCAAGCGCGCCGAGAAGGCAATCCGTTATTCCGGCATTCCGGACGGCGAGATTTTCTATGTGCCGAGCTTGTCTTCCAAGAAGATCATTTACAAAGGCATGCTCACCACCGAGCAAGTCGGGCATTTCTATACGGAGCTTCACGACCCCGCGCTCGTATCGGCGATCGCACTCGTCCACTCCCGTTTCTCGACCAACACGTTCCCGAGCTGGGAGCGCGCGCATCCGTTCCACTATCTGATTCACAACGGGGAGATCAATACGCTCCGCGGCAACGAGAACTGGATGCATGCCCGCCAGACGCTGTTCGAATCCGAACTGTTCGGGGACGATCTGGAGAAGGTCAAGCCGGTTATCAACCATGACGGCTCCGACACGGGCAAGTTCGACAACACGTTCGAGTTCATGTACCTTGCAGGCCGTCCGCTCGCGCACTGCGCGATGATGATGGTTCCTGAGCCTTGGCAGAACGACGAGCAAATGGACGACGACAAGCGCGCCTTTTACGAATACCACAGCACCTTGATGGAGCCGTGGGACGGTCCGGCCGCGATGGGCTTCACCGACGGCGTTCAGATCGGGGCCGTCCTCGACCGCAACGGCCTGCGCCCTGCGCGCTACTGCGTAACCAAGGACGACATCATCATCATGGCTTCCGAAGCCGGCGTCATCGAGATTCCGCAGGAAGAGATCGTGCTCAAGGACCGTCTGCGTCCGGGCCGCATGCTGATGGTCGATACCAAAGAAGGCCGGATCATCGCCGACGAGGAGCTCAAGAAGGCGATCGTATCCGAGCATCCTTACCGCGAATGGCTCAGCGAGCACCTCGTCGACCTTGAGGAACTGCCCGAGGCGCTCGAATTGCCCGAGCTCGACCACGCTACGGTACAGCAGCGCCAGCAGGCGTTCGGTTACTCGTTCGAGGACGTGCGCAAGATTATCGAGCCGATGGCGACCGCAGGCGTCGAGCCGCTCGCATCGATGGGCTACGACGCGCCGCTCGCGGTGTTGTCCGATCGTCCGCAGCGTCTTTTCAACTACTTCAAGCAGCTGTTCGCGCAGGTGACGAACCCGCCGATCGACGCGATTCGCGAAGAGATCGTCACGTCCACCTACACGACGGTCGGACCGGAGCGCAATCTGCTCAATCCTGAACCGGAGAGCTGCCGCCATATTCGTCTCGTCTCGCCGATTCTGTCCAACGAGGACTTCGCCAAGCTGCGCCATGTCCATCGTCCGGGCTTCAAGTCGATCACGCTGCCGATCTACTTCCCGGCAGGCGAAGGCGAAGCGGGCCTGAAGCAGGCGCTCGAAGAGCTGTGCGCGGCGGTCGATCGCGTCATGAAGCACGGCCACAACATTTTGATCTTGTCGGACCGCGGCATCGATGCGGACAATGCGGCCATTCCTTCGCTGCTCGCCGTATCGACGGTTCATCACCATCTGATCCGTCAAGGCACGCGGACGAAGGTCAGCATCCTGCTCGAATCCGGCGAGCCGCGCGAGGTGCATCACTTTGCGCTGCTGATCGGCTACGGCGTCAGCGCGGTCAATCCGTACCTGGCGTTCGAGACGCTCGACGATCTGATCCGCCAGGGCATGATGCGCAATATCTCGCACGAGAAGGCCGTTAAGAACTATCTGAAGGCCGCAAATAAGGGCGTTGTGAAGGTGTTGTCCAAAATGGGCATCTCCACGATCCAATCGTACCGCGGCGCGCAGATCTTCGAAGCGATCGGCCTGCGCGGCGATCTGATCGACAGCCACTTCACCTGGACGCCGTCCCGAATCGGCGGCGTCGGTCTCGAGACGATCGCAAGCGACACGCTGAAGGCGCATGCCCGCGCTTATGCAACGCAAGAAGGCGCGGAGCGCGAGCTGGATTCCGGCGGCGATTATCAGTGGCGCAAGGACGGCGAGGATCACCTCTTCAATCCGAAGACGATCCACACGCTCCAGATGGCGACGCGGTCCAACGACTATAAGCTGTACAAAAAGTTCGCCTCGCTCGTCCAGGGCGAATACGAGGAGATCCGTACGCTGCGCTCGCTGCTCGACTTCAAGCTCGACCAGCCGCCGGTGCCGATCGAGGAGGTCGAACCGGCCGAGTCGATCTTCAAGCGGTTCAAGTCCGGCGCAATGTCGTTCGGCTCGATCTCGAAGGAAGCGCATGAGTCGCTCGCGATCGCGATGAACCGCATCGGCGGCAAGTCCAACTCGGGCGAGGGCGGCGAAGATCCGGCGCGCTTCATCCCGGACGCCAACGGCGATTCCCGCCGCAGCGCGATCAAGCAGGTCGCTTCCGGACGCTTCGGCGTCACGAGCTACTACCTGTCCAACGCCGACGAGATCCAGATCAAGATGGCGCAAGGCGCGAAGCCGGGCGAAGGCGGACAGCTGATGGGCCGCAAGGTCTATCCTTGGGTCGCCGAAGTGCGCGGCACGACGCCGGGCGTCGGCCTGATCTCGCCGCCGCCGCATCACGATATCTATTCGATCGAGGATCTGGCAGAGCTCATCCATGATCTGAAGAACGCCAATCCGAAGGCGCGGATCAACGTCAAGCTCGTCTCCGAGGTCGGCGTAGGCACGATCGCGGCAGGCGTAGCCAAGGGGCGCGCGGACGTCATCCTCGTCAGCGGCTACGATGGCGGCACCGGCGCATCGCCGATCGGCTCGATCCGCCATGCGGGTCTGCCATGGGAGCTCGGCCTCGCCGAGACCCATCAGACGCTGATCTTGAACAATCTGCGCGACCGCGTCGTCGTGGAGACGGACGGCAAGATGATGACCGGCCGCGACATCGCGATCGCCGCGCTGCTCGGCGCCGAAGAGTACGGCTTCTCGACCGCGCCGCTCGTCGTACTGGGCTGCATCATGATGCGCGTGTGCCAGCTCGACACCTGTCCGGTCGGCGTCGCGACGCAGAACCCCGAGCTTCGCAAGAAGTTCATGGGCGATCCGGAGTACGTCGTCAACTACATGCGCTTCCTCGCCGAAGATCTTCGCGAGATCATGGCGCAGATGGGCTTCCGCACGATCGAAGAGATGGTCGGACGTACGGACCGCCTCGATACGAAGAAGGCGATCTCGCACTTCAAGGCAAACGGCGTGGATCTGACCGATCTGCTGTACATGCCGGAGCTGCCGGAAGGCTCGTTCCGCTACAACCGCAAGTCGCAGAACCATGGTCTCGAGGAGTCGCTCGACATGCAGCACCTGCTGCAAGCGGCGCTTCCGGCGATTGAGAGCGGCGAGCGCGTGCGCGGCACGTTCCCGATCAAGAACACGAACCGTGTCGTAGGCACGATTGTCGGCCACGAAGTGACGAGCCGTCACGGCAAAGCCGGATTGCCCGAAGACACGATTGCGTTCCACTTCGTCGGCACGGCCGGACAGAGCTTCGGCGCGTTCATTCCGAAGGGCATGACGCTGACGCTCGAGGGTGACGCCAACGACTACATCGGCAAGGGCCTGTCGGGCGGCAAGCTCGCCGTGTTCCCTTCGCAGTCCGCGACCTTTAAGGCCGAGGACAACATCATCGCCGGCAACACGGCGCTGTACGGTGCGACCGGCGGCGAAGCGTATATCCGCGGCGTCGCGGGCGAGCGGTTCGCAGTCCGCAACAGCGGCGCGAACGTCGTCGTCGAAGGCGTGGGCGACCACGGCTGCGAATACATGACCGGCGGGCGCGTGGTTATCCTGGGACGTACGGGGCGCAACTTCGCGGCCGGCATGTCCGGGGGCATCGCATACGTTGTCGATTGGAACGGAGACTTCGTCAAGCGCTGCAACTTCGAGATGGTCAGCCTGGAGTCTCTCGAGGAAGAGCACGAGATCGCCGAAGTGCGCCGCCTCATCGAAAATCATGTCCGCTATACCGACAGCGAGCTTGGCGAGCGCGTCCTGAGCGATTGGGAAGCCATCCTGCCGAAGATCGTCAAGGTTATTCCGAAGGACTACAAGCGGATGATGGAGCAGATTGAAAAGGTGCAGGCGCAAGGTCTTAGCGGCGAGCAAGCGCTCCTGGCCGCCTTCGAAGCCAATATGCGCGATCTGTCGCGCGTCGGCGGCAATTGACGATTTTCGCGGTATGACGACAATCGTTACAATTGTTCGACTGCGGAAAAAGAGGGAAGAACGGGAATAAAACAGACTTTTAAGGCATTAAAATACGGAATGAAGCGAGGTGATTCCCGCTCCATTCCGTATTTTTTTTATACCGGAAATGCAGTCATATCCATTGCGGGAATGTGCATTTCAAATCCCGCACGAGAAGTCGGTCTGATCCTTGAATCCCGCGTGATAAGCGGGTTTTGCGGACTTTCCGTTCTTATGTTAGAGAAGCTCTCCTGGCGCATAGAACGGATCTGTCGTTTGTCCGAATGCATGACTCTGGTAGGATCAGGCAGCGTTTTTCATCCCTCGACTCGACAAGTCGATAAAAAAAATTTGGCGACATACATCACTCGACACCCTCCGCATTCCTTGTCCCTTATAATAAGGATTAGTTGAATTAGGTTTCATTTTCCAGAGAGGGGATTTAGGTGCGGAGATGGAGAGGGAGAGGGATCCAGGCTTAGAATCGTCCGGGAATAGCCCCGTCGAGATTAGCATTCATACCATTCTTACCCAGCTTGGCATCGACGTCAGCAAATGGGAAGCGTTTGAAGAGGAAGAAAAGAGGAAAGAACAACAGAATATCGTGTATTAAAAGAAAATACCCCGACCGCCCCAAGCGGCATCGGGGTATCTTGCATATGGTGCACAGCATGCGTTCAGCCCAACGACCTCTCGGCTCTGATAAAAGCGATAAAGCGCTTGGCTTCTTCCTTGGACAGCCGCCGGCCGTCGATCGTTAAGGCAAAGCTCTCCAGCAGCTGGTCTGCATCGGAAAGCTCTAATTGATCGGTGAACTGGCGCACCTCAGCATCCAACGTCATCTGGGGCTGGTGTGTTCTTCCCACAAGATAGTCGATCGATACTTGGAATAGATCGGCCAACTTGGTCAGCATTTCCGTATCAGGTTCTCGCCTGTTTTTCTCGTAATGCGAGAGGGCGGCCCGGGTAATGCCAAGGGAAGAGGACAATTCTTCTTGTGTCCAGCCGGATTGATCACGAAGATAGGCGATGCGGCTGCCAATATTCATACGAATTCCCTCCTTTTATCCCGTCACTTAATGATAAACGTTTACCGATACATTTGCATTAGTTGATACGAAACGTCACATAAAGATAAGTTAAGCGCTTTTATTATCAGTATACGTATTGTATCTGATTGATATACGTGCGCCCAAGGAAGGGCCCTTACGCCGATTGCGGGTAAGGGCCCTGCTTCATCGTTTGGCCGTTCAAGTCACCGGCGAAATAGTTATCTGACCTTGATCGTTAATCGTAAGCCGAAAGCGCTTGCCTCCGGGTGATGTCAATATGACGCCGTCGCCAGGCCGTACAAGCTCGACATCGTCGTCGGCGGCGATATGATAGCGCGGCGAAAAGGCGGCTAACGGCCCTTCGGAGAGCATCAGGCCGGCGAAATAGGTCGGGCGGTCGCGGGGGAGCTCAATGGAAACCTGTTGAAACGCAACGCTACCATCCATTGGCGTTCCGTCAACGCCGGTTATTTTTGACCAGACCCCCTTGGGGTATACGGTTTGATTGTAGTAGTACCGATTATCGTTAGAAGACTTGCCAGTCCCGTTAAGCTTGACGTTCATTCCGTTCTGCGAAGCCGTGTATGCCCACAAGCTCATCGATAAAGGATTTGAAGCGGGCGTATATGGCGCGGAGGCAAGCTTAAGCTGAATCTGGCTCAATGTTGCATTAGATGCGGGCGTAAAAAGAAGAGTAACTGGCGTAGCTCCCAATTCAGCTCTCATCAAGCGCGGCAAGGACAGATCCGTACTAGAGGCAACCGTCAGCGTCCCTCCCACAATTTTATAGGACGCGGGTGCCTCGGGATTAAGCAATAAATTTCCACGCGTGACAGCGTTGTAGACCTGCTTAGTGCGATCCTGCAAAAGCGAAAAGGAACTGACGGATACTTCGGAATAAGATTCCTTGGCTACGATCGTAACGCGATCTAAATATAATCCTTCCAGATTCGATGTCGTCGACAGCTTCTCAATTCGAGCAGAGCCGATCGCGCCAGGCGCGCTGGACACTGTAAGATTGCCTGTCACAGAACCTCTGGGAATGTCGCTATCTCTCAGCGTTCCGAACCAAGCTGCGTATTGCTGACGCTGATTCGCGGGCATTAGGCTGTCCGGTAGCGCATACTGCCATCCTTGTCTTGGAGTCGAGTATTTATAATCGCTCCAGCTATGTCCGAACCCGCAGGTCACGCGGATACGAGAATCGGACTTGGGCAGCAGCTTAATCGTCGCTTCCCCGATTTGCTCTTGACTAACCCAATCCAAAGTCGCCATGAGTCCTAAAACGGATACGCTGGAGGCATATACATCGGGATCGTCAATAGCCTGGTAAATCGAGTATGGGGAAAAACCCATATGAACGCGGTTCAAGTAACCGCTGAATCCCCCGTAGTGATTGGATATTAATCTGACGCCGAATAGCAAGCCGCAAAACACACCGGTAATATCAGAGCTCTCGAAATAATAGTCTTCGGTATTTACACGGCAATAGACGCCGATAAGTCCGTTTAGCTTGGATTCAAATACATAAATATGACCGGCCGTACTGTCTAACAGCAGGCCGACTTTGATCGTGGCCGTACGAACGTCGCGAAATGTCGGTTTGGCAGCGCCCGATACCCGAAAGCCGGAGCAGCCGACAACGAACATGTCATAATACTGCATGGAAAATAGCTTCGGATCCGCCCACACCGCGTTGTCCAGGTAATAAGATTCTTTGCCGCTTCCGATTTGAAGTCCATTGACAACCGTATCGGCATTGATGTCGATACATGGTTTGAGGTCGTAAATAAACTCGGGGACAAACATAAGCAATGGTCTGCCATTCCCGGTCAGCGCTGCCACATCGCATTGAATCGTATCGTAAATACGGTAGGAACCTGGCGGGAAAGTTACTTTTCCGCCGGATCCGGCCATCTTGATTGCCTGACGAATGGGCAGCGTATCATCATGGCTAACCGGCTGGTTCAACGTGTAGGCGGAATTGGATTCTAAGGTAAGCACATTGCTGCCGGCTCCGTTCAATATGCGAGTGATCCAGATACCTGGTGACGGCAATGATTTAGGGAGCGCCGGTTCCGTGGAACGGAGAGCGGCTCCGTTGTCCCTCCAAGAAGTTTCCTGCACCCTGGCGATTCTGACAGATGAACCGACAGTACGGCCATAAATGTAATAGCCGGCGGCGCCTGCAACCGCATTCCAAGAGACGACAACGGCGTTATCCGGTGCAATAAGATCGGGTCCTCGTTGTACGGTTACGGAGGAAGCAGGTGATAAGCCGCCGTATACGTCGACGGCGAGCACTGTATAAGTGTACGATGAGGAGCCGCCAGTGCTTGTGAGTACAGTCTTCAGGCCTGCGGGAGCACTCAATAGGCAGGGCGTGCCGCTGGGAATTGAAACGAACTGGCCGTTGCGAAAATCGAGCGGACTCGACAGCATCAGTTTGTTGGAGCCTTTGGAGATTTTCCCGTTAACGCTATTCCGGCTGCCTGACGCTCCAAACCATTGCGGTAAAACAACAGGAGCTGCCATAGGCCCTTTGTAGCTTCCGGAACCTCCGAATACGGCCGACATGCCGGCTTCGATGCTGCCGAGGACGGTGACGGTCACGCCTGCGTCGGGAGCCAGCATCGCGCCGTCAGCAAATCGATAAGTCAGCGAAGCTGGCAATACAATGTCGGAAGAAATCCGATAGACACCAGGTCCGAGGGTGACCGTGTTGCCTCCTCCGGTATCGCTTGAGACAATTGCGGTTTGGACGGCTTGACTTAAGGCCTCCGAATCGTCTTTCGTGCCGTTACCCGATGCGCCAAAGCTTTGAGCAGACAGACTATCCGCCACGAAGTCTCACCTCACTATAGAAGTCGCCGTCTTGTCCGAGACGGGTGTCTTCTATTATATGACTCGGAGAATCGGAGGTGAGGGCTTGTATCCTGCTGTCCGTATAAACGGCGTTATTTCGGGACAGCGCTGCTTTTAGGCCACCAAACGCCGGCGACGTCATAATCCCATAATGGATAGCGGGTTGTCAACGCGCTGCCGCTAGCCGAAAATTGTAAGCGAACGCCGTCTCCTGATTTAAATCCGGGAAGCGGTACGGTTAGCGGCTCTCCGGGTAAGGCATTTAGTTCGATGCGATTCGTTCCGTCAGGACCCGGAGGGACTGGCGTTTTCGCCTGGTGATCGCTCGCCCAATAAAGAAACATCGTCGGCAGACCGCTGCCGTTGTTTTTTAGCGTTAATTCCAATTGATAAGTTTGCCCCGTTACAAGCGATACTGCAGCTTGCTTCTGAGGTTTTTGACATCCATCGATCAGGAGCTGCTCGTCTAGCTTTAATTGTACATTGCAATGTTTGGTGTCCAAAATGAACGTATAAGCTTCCGAATAAGCGGGGGAGATTGTTCCCTCCCATTTCCAAGTTCCCTTTGTCAGGGGAGGCAAGCGCTCCGGCGTCAACAATGGCGCTTTATAGGACTGCAAAGGGACGATGTCCGTATCCGACGCGTATCGCGCGCCGGAAAAAGTTCCTCCGGTACGAGCCGGGTAAGGCCCCCAAGTGATTGTGGCGGTACCTACTACATTCGTTTGAAACTGAAATGCGGCTTCCGAGGCGCTTTTGATCAATTTCGTATTTGTAATCAAAGGCCCGGAGATTTCGTTCTTCTCCTCTATGACGAGAAAACGCGGGTAATCGACGGTCTCCAATTCGACAGTAATGGTATTTGAACTGCTATCCAATACAGCTGCTTTTATCTTGGATCGGGTGATCGGGTCGTAGCTGTACACCTCCGCTCCATCTCCGAGTATATTGGAGAGTGTAACGTAAAATGTTTCTGGCTTCATATCATACCTTCTGGCATCCAGCGGATCGTAGGCGGTCTGCCAAGCATGGGTCAAATCCCGCGTGATGACGTAATAGGCAATCGCGAATTTATTTTCATTTAGTTGATAAGGCAATATGGCCAGATCGTCTCGATTAAATTGATCGGGATGCGCTGCCGTGCCGTCGCCTTTTAGCACCAACCGAGGTTCGGGTTCCGCCACTTTTTCGACGCGCAATGGCCTGGCAACCTCGATCGGCGAACCGCCTTTCATTAAGCCCGCTACCGCCTCTAATGCCTTCATCTGCGGGCCGGCGGCGGCCCGCACTTGATCGTTCAATACATAACGGTTCTTTGCAAGAGCGGTATAGAAAGCGTCTGCGATAACGCTGTAATGAAGATCGTCGCTCTTGGCGGAAAAAAGATTTAATGTATGCAAGCCTTTGTGACTGGAGAATGTCATCAGCCTGATTGAAGCTTTTGCCCCGACCTGCTGCATCAGCGTTCTTAACCTGGCGTCGTTTGCTTTGATGTTTTTTTTAGACATCAGCTCTTCAGCGAACTTTCCTCGCCACCAATTGCTCTCGGTCATCCAAACTTGCGCTGCTTGACCGTCTCCGTTATTGGTATATCGG
The DNA here is from genome assembly GCF_042683485.1 of Cohnella sp. GCM10020058. Lineage (NCBI taxonomy): Bacteria > Bacillati > Bacillota > Bacilli > Caryophanales > Paenibacillaceae > Cohnella > Cohnella sp. GCM10020058. Next base: position 235,684 of record NZ_JBHUJV010000002.1, on the reverse strand, counting down.
CCGTGCAAGGACCAAGGACCCGGTATAGGCTGGAGATCTCTCACGACAAACTCCGTCTGGTAGGCGTAGTACCAGTACTCGGGAAAAGCAGCTACATGCTTCGGAAAATAAGCTTTACTCCCTGCAACGATGCTCCCGTCGGCTGATTGGTAATTTCTCGCTGAGGTCGTGTCATTTAACTGCACAGTAGAAGCAGTGCCATTATAACCAGTGTAGTAATGACGGCTGAATCCACTTTGTCCCGTATAAATCTCCGTTCCGTTTTCCCAGGGATGCTGATTCGAAAATCCGTCAATGACATTTACGCCGGGCAATCCGTTTGCGGGATTTCGCACAAAACTAAGCGTTAATGGCAGTAAAGCTTGAATGCCCTGCTTTTTTTGGCCGTCGATCATAACGGAAGGATAGGTCTGAAACGCTTGTTTTTTCTCATAATAATTGTTGATATCAAGAAATTGGCTTCCGAATGTAACTTCGTTCCATACCTCCAGATCGAAGCCGGCATCTGCTGAACCGTTTGTTCCGAGCATTTTTTTGACCTGCATGGTTACGGTTTTCACATACCGCGTCCATCCGTCCATCGTCGCTTGCCCTGCAGGATTAGCTTTTCCTCCGGAATAGACAGTGCCAGAAAAGGGTCTGTATTTAAGTCTGGTCAGACGAAGAGAGCCTGCTTTCAATTCCTTGGTCAAGGGTGCTGACAGCGTGAGCCGTCCTGACTTCGCATCTACCGACGTAATAATCGGATACATCGTCTGGTAAGCTTGTCCGCTTAGGCCGGTATAGCCCACTACAATGCCCGCGGTGGATTTTACGTAGATCTCTCTGCTGCCTGCTTTGGCGTTCTTTGTTAAATGGACGTCAACGAACTTATTAGGAACAGGAATGCCTGAATTTGCATTCAGCAAAATGAGCGGGCGTATTCCGTATTTATGGAGGGCGTGAAGGGTAGCTCTGATTCGGGATTCCTCAAGGGCAGTAAATTTAGATTCGTCATTGAAGTCTATATTGCTCCAATTGATCTCGATACGCGCCGATCGAATTCCGGTCTCGGATAGTAACTGAGCGGTTGCATCCGCTTCTTTTTCATTTACGTTAAAAACAATTCCGGCGGTTTCTAAATATTTATCAGATCCCCAGGTATCCATATAAGAACGCCATGGTGCCAGATCAAAGGAGGCGAGACCGAATGGCAGCTCTTGCTGCCGCCAATCTTCATAGGGACGGTCAAGGCGGCTTGCTTCATTAGAGGGAACGGCTTGGAGGAATGAATAACTTAAGGCTTGTTTCCCTTCTTTAAAGCTGAGCAACAACAAGATCGCTATCGGAAATAAAAGCCAACGTGTCATCCGCAGCCACTTTGCCTGGCTGGATGGTGAATTCATATCTTACCTTGCCTCCTCCACCATAAAGGTGAATATAATAAGCTTTTTTCATTATACGAATTGTATCAAACCAAGGTAGATTATGCCAACTTTTAAGAGTTACTCGTACAAAATAATCGTTGACATTTCGCTTTTTGTAGGATAAATTAAGAGCAATAAAGATACAATCTGTATCAAAGAAGTGGATGGATGGAGGCTGAACATGAGCGCGATCTTAGGATGCTGCAGGCTAAACGGTTATCGTCCCATCGAGAATATTGGCGGAACGTTAATGAATGCCTTGGCTCTCTATCCATCCGATAATCGAGGCTTCTGGTATATGGACGGTATCTACTTGGGGTGTCATGCTCAGTGGATAACGCCAGAATCGATCGGTGAAAAAATGCCGCTATTTGATGAAGAAAGAAAGTTAGCAATCACAGCGGATGCGATCTTGGACAATCGCGAGGAGCTATTCGATCTTCTGCACCTTGCTTCTCCGCTTCGAAGAATCGTAACAGACAGTGAGTTAATATTGCTGGCGTACGACAAGTGGGGCGAGGAATCTCCAAAGTACCTGGTTGGCGACTTCGCTTACATGGTCTGGGATGAGCGCAACAAACGGCTGTTCGGCGCCAGGGATTATTCAGGCACTCGCACTTTATATTACACCCAAAGCTTAGATATGTTCGCCTTCTGTACGCTCATCCAACCTCTGCTGACGAGTGAAGATCAGCATGCTATTTCGCTGGACGAACAATGGGTGGCGGAGTACCTGGCCAATCCGGGGCGGATCGAAACGATGGATGTGGGATCTACTGTATATCGGAAAGTTCGTCAGCTTCCTCCGCACCATTGCATCACAGTAGAAAATGGGAAGATTCGAATTCGCAGATATGCGGAGGTCGAAGCCCAATCTCTCAACCACCTTCGACATGATCGAGATTATGTCGAGGCATTCTCAGATATTTTACAAAAGTCAGTCGTATCGAGACTGCGTACGTTCAAACAGGTTGGATCCTATTTAAGCGGCGGTCTCGATTCGGGTACGGTGGTCGGATTCGCGGCGCGAGCGCTGGCGGTTGAGCATAAACCGCTGCATACCTTCAGTTATATCCCTGCGGACGGATTTGAAGATTGGACGCCGGCCAATCGTCTTGCTGACGAACGTCCCTACATAAAATCTACCGTACAGGCAGTTGGAAACATTAAGGATCGATACTTAAGCTTCCCTGGGCTAAGTCCTTATAGTGAACTGGACAAGTGGCTGGATATTATGGAAATGCCGTTTAAATTCATCGAAAACGCATTTTGGCTATCGGGCATTTACGAGCACGCGGAAAAAGAGAACATCGGCGTATTGTTAAACGGAGGACGCGGCAACTATACGATTTCTTGGGGGCCGGCATTAGATTATTATGCGCTGCTTCTCAAACGGATGAGATTCGTTAAGCTCTACAGTGAACTTAAGCAATACGGAAGCAATCGCGGAATCGGCAGACGCAGACTGCTCGAGCTCGTCAGACAACGCGCATTCCCATCGGCTGCCCCCCCTTCTGTTAACGACATGCTAACGGATCAGTTGATTCATCCGGATTTTGCCGCCAGGACCCGCATTTACGATCGAATGGCAGAGACAGGCGTCTATGTGCCGGGCATACCGGCAATGACCATGATCGATGCCAGGAGACGGCAATTCGAAGAGGTTGGAAATTGGACCAACAGTGGAGTTAGCGGTACGAAGCTCTCAATAAGGCATGGCCTTTGGTATCGCGATCCGACTAATGATCTGAGACTGGCCAGATTCTGCTTGGGTCTGCCGATCGAGCAATTTGTCCGAAAGGGCATGGACCGTGCTATGGTGCGGCGGGCTACGGAAGGAATGCTTCCGGATCGTGTTCGATTAAATTATAAAGTACGCGGCGTCCAAGGCGCCGACGGCATCTATCGCATGATGCCGCATTGGCCGGAGTTCGTAGCTGAGCTGAGGCAATTGTGCAACGACTCCCGAATGCAAGGACTTGTTAACACGACTTTCTTAAACAAGGCACTGCTGAATAATCGAGAGCCGTCTCCTAAAACCGTATTCGACGGCGAGTTCGTCAAATTGATGCGCAGTGTCGTGCTGTACCGCTTTTTGAATCGCTTGAAAGGAGGTGATATCAATGAACAAAGAGTGGAGCGTACCTTCTCTGGAGGTGCTTGACGTGAAGCTGACGATGGCCGGCCCGGGCAGAACGATTCCGGACTCCTTCGATCCCGACGAGGAAACGCAGCACCACAGCTAATCCCCTGAGCGTCCCTTATAAATTCCCTTATAAGGGACCTCTCTCTTATTATCCTCAGCGTGGAGTGAGATGAATAATGGCATCGACCTTGCAGCAAGTTAAACGCCGCGCGTTCGGTCTTACGATTTCGAGCGAACTGGCCCTTCCGGAACTCCCCGAAGCATCAACTGAAAATAATGATACGGATGTCACGATCCGGATAGAAGATTTATCGGAAACATGGCAAACATTTGCCGAGCCTGGAAGAACGTCTAGCGTGACCGAAGACAGACTGTTATTTCGAATTGAAGGAACCGCGATTTATGAAGTGCGCTGTGGAAGAGAGATCATCGTGTCGCCGGAGGAAAAGGCGCAATCCGACAAAGTCCGATTGTACGTACTCGGAACCTGTATGGGAGCTCTCCTGCAACAAAGAAGAATCTTGCCGCTGCATGGCAGCGCCGTCCTTATTAACGGTAAAGTTTATGCTTTTATCGGCGATTCTGGCGCAGGAAAATCAACGATGGCTTCCTGCTTGGTTCAACGCGGTTATCCGCTCATATCGGACGATGTGATTGCGATCGCGGGGCCAAATGAAGCCGCACCGTATGTTATGCCTGCGTACCCGCAGCAGAAGTTGTGGCAGACGAGTCTGGATGGACTCGGTCTGCAAGATAGCTCCTTTAAGCCCATCATTGAGCGAGTCGAGAAATTCGCCGTGCCCGTCCCTGATGCTTTTAGCGGCAGTCCCGTGCCGATAGGAGGAATATTTGTTTTGTCGCGCTCCGAAAGCAAGGAGGTAGAGATCTCTGAGGTGCCGCGCTTTTTGGGAATGGCCATTTTGCAATATCACACTTTTCGTAGATCGTTAATCGACGGATTCGGTTTAAACGAATGGCATTTTCGAAGCGCAGTCGCGCTTGCTGGGCGAGTGCCCTTGAGAAAACTTGGTAGACCCTTGGAGAGCCTTGGGTTCACGGCCAACGAGATGGCGGATCGTGTTTTGAGCTTGATTTCAAAGGGGGGTTAAGAATGGCGGAAACGATGGAATGGTCCACGGAGCAAATGGTTTCTCAGCGTGCCGGCTGCATCGTGAGCGATATGGACGGCGAGAAGGTCATGCTTAGCATTGAACGCGGAAAATATTACAATCTCGGCGAGATCGGCGGCCGGATTTGGGATCTGATCTCGGTCCCGGTATCGATTGGCAAGCTCGTGAACCTTCTTACGCAAGAATACGCAATTGGAGCAGAAGAGTGCGAGAAGCAGGTTATGCATTTTTTAAGTCAGCTGACTGCCGAAGAGTTAATCACGGTGAGCCGACAAGCGTCATGAGCAAGAACTACTTGACCCATATGGCCAAGTTCCTGGCGCCTGGCCGAACCGACAGATTGCTGCTGATGGAAGCGTTCTGTTATTTGGCATGGGCGAGAATCTTAATTTCTGTTCCCTTTGCCAAGGTAGCTCCAACGCTAGGAGAAGCGATGAGAGAACTGCCGGAAACCCCTTCCGCAGATAAAGCGACGCTTCGGCGGGTATCCGGAGCGATCCATCGAGCCGCCAAGCATGCGCCTTGGGATTGCCGTTGCTTAGTACGGGCGATTGCCGCCTTAAAGATGCTGAAGAGAAGAGGCATAGAGAGCACGTTGTACCTAGGTACAGGCCGCGGCGAGCAGGGAGAACTAGCGGCGCATGCATGGCTTCGCAGCGGAAACTTTTACTTGACCGGCGCGGATGAAATGAAAGGCTACACGCCGGTTGCCGTCTTTGGGCAAAGCGCGCAGACGGTTCGTAAAACGAAGGGATGGTCTCATGGATAACGCGCAAAGTTTGCTGTTTGCTTTGCTTAGAAACGACGGCAGTACCGAAGGGAATGCCATCGACAGAATTGCAAGTTTGGAAGTGGATTGGGAGAACTTTTTACGGTTGGCAGGGCATCACCGCGTGTATCCTTCCGTATATCATCGGCTTAAAAAAGAAGCGTCCACTTTCGTTCCCGAACATGTGATGCGGCAATTGCAGGAAAAATATCGTCACAATGCAGTGCGGATGCTGGGTCTTGCCGGAGAATCAGCTCGAATCGGCAAGGAATTGGCGGATAAAGGCGTTCGCTCCTTGTTTTTAAAAGGACCGACGCTCGCCCATGAACTATACGGGGACATGAGTCTGCGGACCTCATCGGACCTAGACATCCTTTTAGATTGGAAGCCGTTCGGAGGAAATCGCTTAGCCGTAGACCATTTGATGGCTGATCTCGGTTACACGGCCGAAGCCTTCACGCCTACAGTGCTGAACGAGTGGAGGTGGCGGCAGCATCACAAGTCTTATTGGAACTCCAAGCTAGGTGTACATGTCGAGATTCATTGGCGTTTGAGTCCGGGGCCGTTAAAGGAGCCTGGATTCGAAGAACTATGGGCGGACAGCCGGATTAGCGCTTGGGGCGGAGGAACAGTCCGGTATATGGGCAGCAAGCATCTATTTTATTATTTAGTCATGCATGGTGCCAGGCACGGTTGGTTCCGTCTTCGCTGGCTGACAGACATCGACGTACTCGCGAGAAGAGACGAGGATTGGCAGCAAGTCATGCGCCTGCTTCGAAAATACGGTGCTACCCATCTCGGCGACCAGGCCATGACGCTGGCATCGAAATTGCTCGGTACGCCGGTGCCGCCAGGGATCGCAGGAGGTATGCTACCGAACTCTAAGGGGGCAAGATTGGCTCAAAATCCGATTTTCTACGTTGAGAAAAGCATCGACATCTTAGGAGACCCGCCGGAACATCTCCATCGTGCATATAAGCGGTACTTGTTCGCAATCAGGCCGCCGATGCATAAGCTCTTGTTTCTGCTGAGCCTGTTGCACCCTTATCCCACCGACGTTGAAACGCTACCGTTGCCGAAGCACGTGCATTTTCTGTATTTCCCACTGCGTCCTCTGTTATGGGCATGGCGCAAGACCAGAAGAACGGCCGTAACTTGAGGGGAGCCGCCTATGGAACCGATTTTCTACTTTGTCAAACGCCTTCGACGGTATGCGGGAAAAAGGCTTTACATTAACCTGGCGGGCATGGTGTTCGTGAGCTTTCTCGAGGGGATCGGTATCTTGCTGCTCATTCCGATGTTGAAGGCCGGAGGCATTGCCGATTTCGGCACCGGCTCTACACCTCTGTCCGGATTATTCGACGCCATTCCCGGAGAGGCCGTTTTGCCACTCATTTTGACCCTGTTTTTGGTTATTATGCTCTCTCAGAGCCTGCTCAAGCGTGTAGTTGCCCTGCAGAATATTAAGATTAACCAAGGCTTTGATCTGTATCTTAAGACAGAAATTTATCGGGGCATTTTGCAGTCGAATTGGACCTTTTTCCTGAAAAAAAGAAAGTCCGACATGGTTAGCGCGCTAACCAGCGAGATCGGTCGCGTGAATGGGGGCATTAACCTCAGCTTGCAGTTGCTGGCATCCGTCATCTTTACGGTTATTCAGATCGCGCTTGCTTTTTGGCTGTCGCCTTCGATTACCGCTTGCATCCTCGTTTGCGGATTGGCGATTACGTATGCAGCCAAACGCTTTGTTGGTAGGGCTAAAAGCCTCGGCGTCAAGTCAACCGAATCGTCAAGAGCCTTTTTAGCAGGAATTACGGATCAACTGAGTGGCATAAAGGATATTAAAACGAATGGATTGGAAGCTTCCCGATTAAGATGGCTGATCGGAGCGAGTCTAAAAATTCATAGAGAACAAGTCGAATTCGTCCGCTTGAAATCGTCGACGCAATTTTATTTTCAAGCCGTTTCTGCAGCTTTGATTGCGTTGTTCATTTATATGTCCGTTCAAATGTTTCATACGAAAATGGAGCAGCTTCTGCTTATTATTATCGTCTTCACGCGGCTTTGGCCCCGTTTCTCCGGCCTGCAGGGCAATATCGAACAAATCGCTTCGTTTTATCCTGCCTTTAAAAGCTTGGACCTTCTCCAGGAGGAGTGCACTGTGGCTGCGGAGCTTCAAATTGCCGAGGATGGTAAGGATAACGTCCTGCCGCTTTCGTTAAACTCGTCGCTTGAATGCCGTAGCGTGAGCTTCAGATACGATAAGGGCGAGGACCGCTATGCGCTTCGCGAGATCGATCTGACCGTACCTGCTTGCAAGATGACGGCTATCGTAGGCAGATCGGGAGCGGGCAAAAGTACGTTGATCGATATGCTGATGGGGCTGATCGTTCCTGAACAGGGCAAGCTTGTGCTGGACGGTAATCCTTTGTCCAAAAACGATCTGCTGTCGCTTCGCAAATCGATCGGTTACGTCCCCCAGGACCCTTTCTTATTTAACGATACGATACGAGGAAATATGATGCTCGTCAAGCCGGAAGCATCTGAGGCGGAGCTTTGGGAAGCGCTCGACTTTGCGGCCGCGGGAGCGTTCGTACGGGGGCTCCCGGATGGCCTGGACACGCAGATCGGGGATCGGGGCATCCGGCTGTCGGGCGGAGAACGTCAACGTATCGTGCTGGCTCGAGCCATCTTAAGAAAGCCTTCGCTTCTCGTGTTGGACGAGGCGACCAGCGCACTGGATACGGACAATGAAATTAAAATTCAAGAAGCTTTAGAACGTCTGAAAGGACGCATGACATTGATTGTCATTGCGCATCGGCTCTCGACGATCAAAGGTGCCGACCAAGTCGTGGTGGTGGACGAGGGACGTATTATCCAGCGGGGCAAATTCGGAGAGCTGGCAGGGGAGAGAAAAAGTCTATTCAGGCACTTGCTCGAAAACCAGGCTTTTGATTGGCAGAGTGCGGGCAACGCTTAAACATAATAATAAGCGCATCGAGGAACCTGTCCATTTACTAGGGGCAGGTTCCTCTTTTATTTTCGACAATTCCGAGAATAAACGGGATATTTCGTGTAAGCGCTTCAACCCTAGATCCCCGTAGCTACGGGACTTTTCTGAAAATTCCATGCTGAGAGAGTTCCGACAAAAGTCTAAAATTCAATTGACAGGATACAAATCGTATCATAAGATAAATGTATTAAGGATACATTTTGTATCTACAATCGAGATGGAGTGATCTGCATGGAAATGGATCTGAAAAAGTATATGACCGCAATTCGTAAACGCTTTTGGATCATTCTGATTCTGTCGCTTGCGGCGTCGGGTTCGGCTTACATGTACTCCAAGCAAATGGAGCCGAACTTTTACTCGGCCAACGCTAAAATCATCGTCAATAAAACCGTTGAATCGGTGAGCGGAGAGATGATGGATTTCTCTTCAATCGCTTCCAACATCAAACTTATCGATACTTATAAGGAAATCATTTTAACGCCGGCCATTATGGACAAAGTCGTCGAACTCTACCCCGAATTGAAGCTCTCCTCCATGCAACTAATCTCAAGAGTCCGAGTGAATTCCTTAAACGAAACGCAAGTCATGTCATTGACGGTAACGGATACGAATTACGCGCGGGCGGCACGGACGGTAAACGCCGTGTCCGAAGTGTTCCAAATGGAAATTCCGAAAATCATGAAAATCAACAATGTCACGATATTAACAAGTGCCAGGGAAGATCAGCCCACACAGCCCTTTGGTCAAAATACGAAAGCGAACGTAACCATCGCATTGTTCGCAGCACTGCTGTTGTCGACGGGCGCCATCATACTAATCGAGTACTTCGATCAATCGATCAAAAAGGAAGAAGATGTGTTGCAGGCGATCGGATCGAAAACATTGGCGGTCGTTCCCAAGATGAAGAAGCGGGACATCAAGATTCCGTCCTCTAAGAGCTATGCGGCAAGCCAATCAGGAATAAAGGCAGGAGAGCAAGCTTTATGAGTAAACTGAGGCCGGAATACTTAAAAATCGTGGATCTGGATCCTACCTCGCACTTAGCCGGCTACTACCATACGCTTCGGGCGCAGGTTGACTTTGCGGCAGCTCGGGTCGGAGCGCGAGCGTTGTCGATCTCCTCCGGGTGGCAAGGCGAAGGTAGATCTGCTACGGCGATTAACTTGGCGCTCGCTTATGCCCGCGCGGGCAAAAAAGTGCTGCTTATCGATTCGGATCTTCGTAAGCCATCTCTTCACGACATTTTGCAAGTGTCCCGCCGGGATGGTTTGAGCGAATATCTGAGCAGATCGATTCCAACGACTCAGATTATTAAAGAAACCGACTATCCGAACATGCAGATTATTACCTCCGGTTCATTGCCCCCCAATCCGACCGAGCTATTATCTTCCGAACGTTTCGACCAGCTCATCGCGCTCGCGAAAGAGCATTACGATCGGGTTGTCGTCGATATGTCGCCTCTTTTCGCATCGGCTGACGCGCAAATCGTCGTCTCGAACACGGACGGCGTCCTGCTCATAGCCGAGCATGCCAGAACGACCCGCAATCAGCTTCAAAGGGCGGTCGGTCTGATCGAACAAATCGGCAAACCTGTAATTGGCACCGTGATTAACAAAGCTTAAACATTCGGGGCTGTCTCGCTCCAGGTAAAGTCTACTGCACCTTTATCACTGTAGACACTCGGCTATGCTGTGGGTCGCATGACCTTAGACGTGAATCGTCGATGGTATGGCGTGAGGAGGGGTTGAATGCCCCGCATTCTTTTTTTGAACACAGCTTTTATTTTCGGAGGTGGATCCGATGCAAAAAATACGTAAGGCCATTATACCGGCTGCGGGTTTAGGAACGAGATTTTTGCCTGCGACCAAGGCCATGCCCAAAGAGATGCTGCCGATTATTGATAAGCCCACCATTCAATATATCGTCGAGGAAGCTGTCGAAGCCGGCATCGAGGATATTATTATCGTGACGGGAAAGGGCAAACGTGCCATAGAAGACCACTTCGATCATGCATTCGAGCTCGAAAGCAACCTGGCCGAGAAAGGCAAGCACAAGCTGCTGGAAGAGGTGCGGCGGTCCTCCAAAGTCGACATCCACTACATTCGGCAAAAAGAACCTAAAGGCTTGGGGCATGCCGTATGGTGCGCTAGAAGGTTCATCGGAGAAGAGCCGTTTGCGGTGCTGCTCGGAGACGACATCGTTACCGCAGAGGTTCCCTGCCTTAAACAATTGATCGAGCAATACGAACGGACGGGTTCCTCGATTATCGGCGTCCAGCCGGTAGCCGACCATGAGACGGACCGCTACGGCATTTTGGATCCTGTCAGCAAAGAAGGACGCTTGTATCAGGCGAGGCGTTTCGTGGAAAAGCCGCCATCAGGTCAAGCGCCTTCCAATTTGGCTATTATGGGCAGGTACGTATTTACGCCGGGGCTGTTCGCGTATCTTGAAAAACAGGAGATCGGAGCAGGAGGAGAAATTCAACTAACGGATGCGATCGAGCGATTGAACGAAAGCGAATCTGTATACGGTTATCATTTCAACGGCACACGTTACGACGTTGGCGAAAAGCTTGGGTTTATCCTGACGACGATGGAATTCGCTCTGCATAACGAAGAGCTCCGCAAGCCGCTGTTGCAAGCGATGGAACGCATTGTGCGCGAATCCTATGCCATCCCGGTCAGCGGTTAAGGAGGCGGCAAGGGTGATTGAGCCGTCAAATGATATTAAACGGAGCTATTCGGGCATTCCCTATTATGGAGGGGCGAACGCCCGGGTTAAGCTGGGAGCGGATCGTTTACAGTATGATAAAACGAAACGCGGAATGGATATCCTGTTGGCATCGACTGGGTTATTCGTTCTTTTTCCGCTATTATTTATCGTCGCCATTCTGATCAAATGGGACGATCCTAAAGGCGGATTTTTCTTTTTTCAAGAAAGGGTAGGAAAAGACGGACGATTGTTCCGAATGGTAAAGTTTAGAACGATGATTGTCGATGCGGAGAATATGCTTCAGGATCTGCTCGTGCGCAATGAGATTAAAGGGAATATGTTCAAAATGAAAAACGATCCGCGCGTGACGCGCATTGGCCGTTTACTGCGCAAGACCAGCGTTGACGAACTGCCGCAGCTGTGGAACGTGCTGAGGGGAGAGATGAGCCTGGTCGGGCCGAGGCCATGCCTGCCCCGCGAAGCGAAAAATTACAGTTCGATCGACAAACTGCGTCTCGCTGTAACGCCGGGATGCACGGGACTTTGGCAAGTAAGCGGCAGAAATGCTTTAAGCTTTGAGCAAATGGTTGAACTTGATCTGCATTATATTCGGCATCGAAGTCTAGGCATGGACATGAAGCTCATGCTGCGGACAGTCAAAATTATGGTTTTGCCCAACGATGCCTATTAAATCGGCTTCGCCTATTCATCCTTGTATCGAGAAAGGAGAAAGTTCCTTATGAAAGTAGCAATACTCGGAACGGGCTACGTCGGCTTAACCACCGGAGCCTGTTTCGCTTATATCGGCCATCAGGTCGTATGCGTGGATGTGGACGAAAAGAAAATCCAAGGCATCCGCGAAGGCCGCATGCCCTTTCATGAAGAGCATCTGCATGGCTTAATCCGCGATGCGCAAGACCGAATCACGTTCATATGCGACTGCGAAGAGGCGGTTCGGGATGCGGATGTCGTTATCCTTGCCGTAGGAACGCCGCAACGTGCGGACGGATCTCCCGAGCTGGCGTATCTCGAATCTGCGGTCGAATCCGTTCTCAACGGCTTAACATCCAAGCAGACCGTTACGCTGCTCGTGAATAAAAGCACGGCACCTGTCGGTACCTGCGATCGCATTGCAGCGCGTGCGGCCGATAGAGGATTGGCCGGCAAGGTGATCGTGGCTTCGAATCCTGAATTTCTTCGACAGGGCAGAGCGGTTCACGATACGTTGTATCCGGAAAGAATCGTGATCGGAGGAAGCGACGTCGCGGTGAACGTCCTGGAACGGATGTATGCCCCTTTAGTTGAGCAAAACTTTCATGCTCCCGAGTTCCTGCCGCGGCCGGAAGCCAAAACGGCTTCGACGATTATCGCCGTAGACATTCGTAGCGCTGAGATCGGCAAGTACGCAGCGAACGCATACTTGGCGATGAAAATTAGCTTTATTAACGAGCTGGCTAATCTAAGCGATCGCATCGGTGCGGATATTAAAAAGGTAGCGGACATTGTCGGCAGCGATTCGCGTATCGGCCCTTCGTTTCTCCAGGCAGGAATAGGGTACGGGGGGAGTTGCTTTCCTAAGGATACGCGGGCACTTCGCCATATAGCGGGAGAGAGCGGCTACGATTTTAAACTGCTATCGGCTGTCATTGAAGTGAACCGGCTCCAACAGGACGTCGTGATCGAGAAGATAAAGCGAGAATATCCCGATCTGAGCGGGAAAAGAATTGCCGTGCTGGGTCTCTCGTTTAAACCGGGAACGGATGACCTGAGAGAGTCGCCGAGCTTGGGGATTATCGAGTCTCTTCTTCTTGAAGGGGCAAACGTTATTGTTCACGATCCGGTTGCATTGCCCGCTGCGCTGCCGAAGCTATCTCAAAGGGTCCATGCCGCAGCCAGCGCAGAAGAAGCGATTGAAGGAGCGGACGCAGCGATTCTTGTGACCGAGTGGTCCGAGTACACAATGCTTGACGGTGCGACAATAGCCGGGAAAATGAGGCGTCCGCTATTTATTGACGGCCGCAACGCGATGCCGGCGTCCTTTATTCGAGAAGTGGAGTACATAGGCATCGGGACGGGGACCAGACAGCCGGCCCTGATCTCCTAAAGGATGATGATCATGATCGCAAACAAAAGCTTGAAACTGGCTGTGGTCGCTTTCGAACTGCCTGCCCTTACGGAGCGGACAGGCGGCGTAAGCCATTTCAATCACCGGCTTTGCAATATGCTGGCGGAGCGAGGGCATGACGTAACTGCGCTCACCGTTAGGCAGCCTTTACCGGAAGCTCGTTACCGAGTCGTACAGGTGCCTGGCGCACAGGCGGGCAAAGGGAGATTTCACCGATATTATCAAGCTCCCTGGCGTGCGAAATCGATTGATTTCAGCGAATTTGATCTTGTACTGGCGAACGGGGACGACTGGGCGATGAGGCATGCCGGTACCCCTTGGTTCCGCATTATGCACGGAAGCGCGAGGCGTGAATTAAAATTCAACAAGCGATGGCTGAGGAAAATAAATTTGGCCGCGCTATACGGACTTGAGCTTATTGCGGCAGCGCGTTCGGATGTGACGCTCTTTAACTCGGCAGATTCTCGGAAGTTATATTTTCATCGCAAAAAAGATCGCATCGTTCATTTGCCGGTGGATACGCGCGTTTATTACCCGGGCACGAAGGCTGACCGTCCGACGCTGCTATTCGTGGGGGCGCTCGACAGCCGTAAACGCGGCAGATGGCTTCTAAATCTATTCGTTTCTAAAATCAAGCCCGCGCTGCCGAATGCGCAACTATGGATGGTTTGCGATCCCGTTCAACCGGAGGACGGCGTCGAATACGTACAGATGCCGTCACAGGAGCAGCTCGCTTCCCTCTATAGGCAATCCCATGTCTTTTGCATGCCTTCGACATACGAGGGATTCGGCATTCCGTATTTGGAAGCGATGGCTAGTGGGACGCACGTCGTCACGACGGCCAATCCGGGGGCCGAAGAAGTGTTGGGAGACGGATGCTACGGCCAGATCGTCAAGGATGCGGAGTTGGCGGATACGTTGATCCGGGCGTTAAAAAGCGGCGCCGATCAAACGGGAGAATTGGAGCGCTGGACGATCCCTGCCTTGGAGTGGGCGAGGCTACACGACTGGGAAATTCTGCTGGATGAATTCGTAGGACTGGCTGACGATAAACGGGAGTCGAATCACGCTCTCCACAAGGTGAGGTCATGATGGGAAATTCTAAAATGACGCTGTCTTTTTTTCCATTATGGCTCCGTACCCTTGCCTTAACGATGCTAGGCGTCCTAATCTCAATATGGTTAGGGCGTTTGGTCATTTCTCACTTTGAATTCATGCTGCAGGCAACGATCATGTTTGCCGTACTGCTCCCCGGATTTATTCTAGCTTCCAGCGATTCGCCGAGGCTAATTCCTTATATCGTATTTGTCTGGGTGATATCCCCGGAGCTTCGAAGGCTTTACGATTGGATGAACGGACATTATTCAACCTTATCTATACTTACATTAACGCCGTTGCTGACTACGGGCTTGCTCATTTTTACGATCTTCAGAGATAAGGTCGTGCTTGCCAAGCCGTCAGCGCTAATTTTCAAGGCATATTTGGTTCCTTATATTTATGCGGCGGGTGTAGGTATACTGCTCAACAAGATGGCCGGCATTTACGGCGTAGGTAATTACGTATTGCCTCTTGCTATTCTGTTGTATCTGCTGGTCAAGCCACCGTCGGAGGAACGCAAGACCAGATGGATTAGGTCATTTGTAGCGATGGCCGTATTGCTCTCCGTATATGCTTGGATTCAATATCTTTTGCTCCCTACTTGGGATCGTTTTTGGATGGAAGGCGCGAGAATGGCCTCGCTTGGCATTCCTGAGCCGCTTAGCTTTCGTCCGTTCTCTACTTTGAATTCTACGGCGACGTTGGCCATCTTCCTGGTTTCCGCTCTCGTGCCAGCGATTATATCCAAGTCCTACCGCAAGCCGTTCGGCTGGCTAGGCATCGTCTTGATCATATCCGCGCTTTCCGTCACGCTCGTACGTGCTTCATGGGTCACGTTAATCGTATGTCTCGTAGCATACGTATTGCTGGCAAATGGGGCCAGCCGGATGCGCATGCTTGCGGCGATCGTATTTTTGTCGTGCGCCGCCTATTTTGTTTTTCCTTATCTGCCGGGCGGCTCTAGCATGGCGGATCGAGTTTCCTCGTTCGGCAGCTTGGGGGAGGATACTTCCGCAAATGCTCGGATCGGGATCGTTCTCCATACGTTGCCTGAGCTGGCCGTCCATCCGTTTGGCGCCGGATTCGGAGGTATCGGCAGAAGCGCAATGCTGGACGGAGGGTCGGCATTCAGCGGCCTCGGTTCGGTGGATAACGGATATCTGGGTATCTTCGCGACATTCGGCCTTTTAGGAGGCGTCTTGTTTTTTAGGGCCGTATTTAAGCACTGGAGGCTAATCGCCGGCGGTATTCGTTCGAACGGCCCAAGAGTGCTCGGTCTTCTCATGATCGTCAATCTTTTTGCGTCTTTCCTGTTCGGAGGAGAGATCAATGGCATCGGAGCAGTTATTTTCTGGCTTTTTACGGGCATGGCATTGCCGGCGAGAGAGGAAACATAACAAATGAAAAAATTGTTTCTGTCCAGCTTTGCATTAAATATCGGCGTTCTCATTTTAAATTTGGTTACGGGTATCATGATGGCCCGCTGGTTAGGTTCCTACGGCCGAGGCGAATTCGCCGCAGCGACGCGCTGGGCAAGCTTGCTCACGGGATTGTCGGCTTTGGGACTTCCAGGGGCGGTCATTTACTTGGGTAAAAGGCAGGCGGAGAAGCAAAGAGAGCTTTTTGGCTCTTACTTGATTCTCGGCGTATCGTTCGGACTGTTTGGGCTAATCGTCGGCGAATCTATCTTGCCGCTGCTTATGAACGGAGAGAACGAGGGATTAAACCATGCCCGAATCGCGATGTTAAGCGTGCCGTTCGCCGTGCTCGCGGATGGTCTGATCGGCACCTTGCAAAGCTTGAACCAGTTTAAACGCGTCATGGCGCTTCGCGCACTAAGTCCAATCGGATCGCTTCTCGTTATCGTCGTATTGGAAGCGATGGGTAACTTGAATCCGAGAAACCTTATTCTCGGTTTTATCGTGCTTTGGAGCTTTTTACTCATGATGCTAGCGACTATTTGGGTGATGAAGAGCTTGAAGCCGACGCTTCGCGGATTCATGGCAAGCGGCAAGGCGCTGATGGGCAGCGGAGTTAAAATCTATGGCGGCTCACTCGTCTCCATCTTCGGAGGCAACTTCGATCAGTTAATTCTATCGTTGGCCTTGTCTCCCTATGCGCTAGGTTTGTACACGGTGGCGAGCAGTATCGGGGGCATCCTTCCCTCCGTACTGTTCGGCGCCTTGAACGTATTTCTGACGCCGAAGCTTATGGATATGAACAAGGAACGCCGGCAGCTTACGGT
The DNA here is from genome assembly GCF_042683485.1 of Cohnella sp. GCM10020058. Lineage (NCBI taxonomy): Bacteria > Bacillati > Bacillota > Bacilli > Caryophanales > Paenibacillaceae > Cohnella > Cohnella sp. GCM10020058. Next base: position 219,040 of record NZ_JBHUJV010000002.1, on the reverse strand, counting down.
GGAGCGGATGCACGGTTTGTTTCTATACGGTACGGCCGCTTTTGCGATTTTCGTATCTGCGCTACTGCCCTTTGCCTTGCCTTTGCTTTACGGGGAGGAGTACAGATCAGCGATAGTGATGGCTGCGATTCTTCTCTACATAGCGCCGATTCGTATCTGTTGCCAGATGATGATGTATTACTTGAATACGGTAGGCAGATTTAATACGGTCAGCATTTCCGAAGCGGTCAGCGTCGGAGGAGGGTTGATCGGCTTAATACTGTTGATGCCTGTCGCTGGCGCGACAGCGGCAGCCTTAGGAATCGTAATCGCTTCTCTCGTAAAGTGGATTATTTATATCGCCGTCCTTCGGCGGGAAGGCTTACGGATCCGCATGTTATTTGTAGTGCAGAAGAGCGATTTTAGTCGTTTGCCCTATTTGTTGAATCGCTATAAATCCGCCTTTGCCCGAAGGCGAAGCGCCGTTGCATCTAAACAGTAAAGGAAGGAGACGTCCAATGGTAACCGTATCAATCGTAATCCCGACCTATCGGCGAATTGCGGATTTAGTGAAATGCCTGGAAGGAATCCATAATCAGACGCACAATCCTTCGGAGGTCGTCGTCGTTTGCCGAGACACGGATGAAATCTCGCTCGCGACAGTGGATGAATGGTTATTGAAGACGAGCTTATATTGCAAAAAGAGAGCGATCGTAAGAGATGCGGGCATGCTCGCGGCGATGAAGGCGGGGGCTGCCGAGGCGACGGGCGACGTAATCGCGTTTACCGACGACGATGCGGTACCGCGTCCGAAATGGATCGAACGCATGATCGCCGCCTATAAAGACGAACGCGTTGGAGGCGTAGGCGGCCGAGATATTCAGCGTGGACAAGAGCAAGCCACTCCAGATACAGTTGTCGGCATCGTGACCTGGTATGGTAAGCTGCACGGCAATCATCACATCGGAGCCGGCAGCCCTCGAAAAGTCGATGTGTTGAAGGGCGTGAATATGTCGTTTCGGAGGCACTTACTGTTATTTCCGGATCGCCTGCAAGGAAAGGGAGCGCAAGTTCATATCGAGGTTCATATTTGTCTTTATGTTCGTAAGCAAGGCTATTATTTGATTTACGATCCGAACATCGAAGTCGATCACTTCCCCGCAGTCCGCTTTGATTCGGATCAACGTGGGAAAGTTGTTCCTGAAGCCGTCCGTAACGCCGCCCATAACCTCCATACCGGCATACTGAGACAAGGAGGCGGCCCGATCCGGACACCCGCGCGCATTGTATACGCCATGTTGGTAGGAGATCGCAAGGCACCGGGGGTGCTGCGTACGGGCTACGGGCTCGTACGGGGAGAACGCGAAGTGCTGAAATCGTTCTGGCCGGCACAGGCAGGATTATGGCAAGGGCTGCTGCAACTTTTCCGAACGTCAAAAGCGAGCAGGCTGGACAAGGCATGAGGATCATTCAGTTGATTGACAAGTTTCCGGGACTCGGAGGCACGGAAAGATTCGTTTATGATCTGTCCGCCAGACTGGAAAAAGAGGGTCATCAAGTCGTGATCGCGTCACCGATCGTCGAGGAGACGGGGCAAACCTGGGATGACTATATCGCCGACGTCCAACCGCTCGGAGACGGGGAGTCGGCATGGATCCGGCTCGCTGCCGAGTTTCAGCCAGACATCGTGCTGTGGCACGGCGGCAGACAGACCTTGCAAGCGGCCGAATGCTTATCTTCGTATTATCCGCTTGCGACCATGTTTCATGCGCCTTTATGTCCGGCCGGCACTCGATTGTTCAGGGACACGGACGAAATCTGCTGCAAGTCGTTCGGGGCGGGTTGCATGGTGAACTGGTATTCTAGACGATGCGGGTCCAATATCGAGCCATGGGTCATGCTCCGTAAAATGGGCTTGTCACGCAGAATAGCCCGTACGGCGCGCCATTCGAAGGTCATTTATGCAGTCAGCGACGCTATGCGAGATATGCTCGTATACGACGGCCTTCCGGGAGAGGCGATCCGGATTATTGATAATACGCTCGGAAGCGCGATGGTGCCGATGCCTCCTTTACAACGGGTTCATCGTGACGAGTCTCTGCAGGTATTGTACGTTGGCAGACTCGTTCATTACAAAGGCGTACAGGATCTCATCAAGGCTGTTCACAATCTCGACGTTCGCGGTTGCGACGTTCAAGTCACAATCGTCGGAGACGGATGGTATGAGCGCGAATTGAAGCAGTTGACGGATAAACTGGCCGTGAACCATCGTGTTCGCTTTGCAGGCAGGGTAGCCGGCAACGAAGTCGATGGTTGGTACGACCGGGCGGATGTCGTCGTCGTGCCTTCAATCTGGCCCGAGCCGGCGGGGCTCGTCGTGCCTGAAGCGAGACGTCGCGGCAAGCCCGTAATCGTTTACGATTCTGGCGGGCTCGGAGAATGGCGGCGGTATATGGACGGGATCACGGTCGTGCCACGGGGCGAAATCACCAAGTTGGCCGACGCGATTGCGAATATGAGTGAAGGCGCGCAGGGGGATGCCAAAGCCGGTATCGCCAACCGTGCAGACATCGTCGACGAACTTAAACTGCTGTGCGGGAACGGCTAGCGTGAGGATCCAGATGCCCCTGCGTGGCATTCGTATAGAAGACCGGCAAATGGTGTTGGAGGGCGGGAGTCTAATGAATATCTTAACGACCGGCATGGGTTGGATCGACCATACGCCCGGCGGACTGAATCGATACTTTGCGGATTATTCGCATGCCATGCGGGATAGAGGCCACGATATACGCGCCTTCGTCACGGCCGGCGGTGAGATTGTGGCTGCACCTTCTTATATCGCAGAGGTGCTCCCGGAAAAGCGAAGTTTCGGGACGTGGGAGCGCATGCGCGCGTTTCGCCAAGCGGTCGGTCAGCAAAGCCGGCATTGGCAGCCGCAAGTTTATAACCCACATTTTGCGCTATATGCCGCTTTGATCGGCAGAGGCCAGTTGCCTAAGGACATTCCGATCGTAACGCATTTCCACGGCCCCTGGGCCAGCGAATCGCGAGTTGAGGACCGGAGCGGATCTTCGGCGAAGCAAATTAAATACCGTTTGAAAAAATCGCTTGAAACGCTGACTTATAACCGCTCCGATCAGTTTATTGTACTTAGCGGTTATTTCGCTTCTATCCTCTCGGAGGAATACGGCATCCGGCGCGATCGGATTCATATCGTCCCCGGAGCGGTAGACACGGAGCGCTTCAGGCCAGCGGGTGACAGGGCAAGCGTAAGGAGGGAACTCGGATTCGCCAATAGCGACCGGGTTCTTTTTTGCGTGAGGCGATTGGTCAGACGGATGGGGGTCGACAGGCTTATACGTGCATTCGCCGAGATCGCTGCGGAGCGGGCCGAGGCCGTACTGGTCATCGCCGGCGACGGCGCGATGAGAGACGAGCTTCAGGAGCTGGCTTTTACCCTGGGGCTTCAGAACCGTATCGTATTTGTTGGCAGAGTAAGCAACGAGCAGCTCGTGAACTGGTATCAGGCCGCCGACGTCGCCGTCGTGCCGACGGTAACGCTTGAAGGCTTCGGGCTCGTGACCGTAGAGGCACTCGCCTGTGGTACGCCGGTACTCGGCACGCCGAATGGCGGAACGAAGGAGATCCTTGGCAGCTTCGACGACCGCCTGATGTTTAAGGACGATTCGCCGGAAGCGATGGCGGATTTGCTGCGCCGGGTACTGGGACGTGAGACGCCGCTGCCCGACAGGGCGGATTGCCGCAAATACGTGATGGAACGGTACACTTGGCAGCGCGTCGCGGAGCGAGTCGAAGCTTTGTTTTTGCAGGCCATTCACGATCGGGGAAGGAAGGCGGCCCAATGAGAGTCGGCTACTATAACCATACCTCAGACATTAGCGGAGCGGAGATCAGTTTGCTCACGATGGCAAGCCATCTTCAGAATGCCGAAGCGGTCATGCTAGGGCCTTCGGGCGACTTGGCCGATCGATCCCGGGCAGCCGGTATCCAATACGCAGTCGTACCCGGCTATCGGGCGCGCATGACGCGCAATCCGCTGAAGCTGCTGCGCCACGCAGTCGGCATGGCCGCGGAAGGCAGGCGCCTGGCGAAGCTCATCCACGAGCTTGAACTGGATGTCGTCCATGCCAACTCGATCCGCGCGGGTCTTATCGTTTCTTTGTTCGCGAGGCCCAAGAAGCTTCCGGTCGTCTGGCACATCCGGGACCATATGCCGCAGGGCTTGGTAGGGAAGCTCGTGAGAGCCGTAGCCGCACGCAGCGCTTCTTCTCTCGTATGCATCTCCGAGGCGGTCAGGCAAGGAACGGGCGAGCTCGCCGGCAAGTCGGCGCGCAGGGCGGATGCGAGCGCGAAGCGGGGCGCACCCCGCGAGCTTGTGTCGGTCATTCACAACGGCGTCGCACTCGATCATGTCGACGACGTCGAACGTGTCGCGGACCGCGTCCGGATCCGGCACGAGCTCGGCGCTTCGCCGGGGACGGTCGTCGTCACGATCATCGGCCAGATCGCGCCTTGGAAACGGCAGGAGGACGCGATCGAAGCGATCAAGCTGTTATTGACGCGCGGTCTGGACGTTCATCTATGGATCGTGGGCGAGCCGAAGTTCCGCGAGGAAAACATGGCGTACGCGGAACGGCTGAAGACGCTGGCCGCTTCATCGGACCTGGCGGGCCGTGTCGTATTCACTGGATTCAGAAGCGATATCAAGGAGATCTGCCGGGCGGCGGATCTCCTTGTCTTATGTTCGGACAACGAGCCCTTCGGCCGCGTGCTCATCGAAGCGATGGGAGAAGGAATACCGGTCGTGGGCACGCGGGCGGGCGGTGTTCTTGAGATCGTGACGGAAGGCGAGACCGGGATGCTCTACGATATCGGCGACGTTCCGGCGCTGGCCGACGGTATCGGCGCCCTCGCGACCGATACGGAGCGCAGGCAACGGATGGGGCGTGCTGCATGCGCCCGAATCCGGGAGAACTTCGGCATCGCCTCGACGGTCTCCCAGATCGAAACGCTCTATCGCGAGCTTCGCCCCGTCCGGGGCGCGGGACCGCGGGTAGCGATCGTTCACGACTACCTGAACCAGATGGGCGGCGCGGAGCGCGTCGTCGCTTCGCTGCTGCGCATGTATCCGGACGCCCCCGTTTTTACGACGATCGCGGACAGGTCGAGGCTGCCCGCCGATCTGCGAGCGGCGGATATCCGGACGACTTGGATGCAGCGCATACCGGGCATCAACAAGCGCTTCAAGCTGTTTTTCTGGCTGTATCCGCTCGCGGTGCGGTCCATGGACCTGAGCGGCTACGATCTGATCGTCAGCTCGAGCAGCGCATACGCCAAGGGGGTGCGCGTGCCCGAAGGCGCCGTGCACTTGTGCTATTGCCATACGCCGATGCGATTCGCCTGGGACTTCGAGAATTATGTGAAGGACATGGAGCTGTCCGCACCGGTGAAGAAGCTGTCGGGTCTCATGATCGTCCCGCTGCGCCGCTGGGATGCGGCCAACACCGCCGGGGTGGACGAACTGATCGCCAATTCAAGCATCGTGCAAGAGCGGATTCGCGAGCACTACGGCAGGCAGGCGACGATCATTCATCCGCCGGTCGACACGGAGCGGTTCGATCTTGGAGGCGCGGAGGAGCGCGCGGCCGGCGACTATTACCTTGTCGTCTCCCGGCTCGTCTCCTACAAGCGGATCGACGTGGCCGTCGAGGCCTGTTCCTTGCTCGGCGAGCGGCTGATCGTCGTCGGCGACGGTCCGGACCGAGAGCGGCTGGCGCGGCTGGCGGGACCGAACGTCTCTTTTCGCGGACGTCTGCCGGACCACGAAGTCGAGCGCCTTATGAGGGGCTGCCGCGCGCTTCTTTTTCCGGGCGTAGAGGATTTCGGCATTACGCCGCTTGAAGTCAACGCTTGCGGAAGGCCGGTTATCGCCTACAGGGAAGGCGGCGCGCAGGACACGATCCGTCAGGGCCTTAACGGCTTGTTTTTTGATAAGCAGACGCGTGAATCGCTCGCGAGGACGCTGCTTGGATTCCAGTCGTGGACGTGGGACTCGGCGCGCATCCGCGCCTATGCGGCAGGCTTCGGCGAGGAACGGTTCGAGCGCGAGATCCGGGCTGCCGTATCCGCGGCGCTGTCCGCCAGAGAGCAGCCGGCGGCAAGTCCGGCAGGACAAAGAAAGGAAGCGGTCGTATGAAGCTGGTTTTACTGTCTGGAGGATCGGGGAAGCGGCTGTGGCCGCTCTCCAACGAGACCCGGTCCAAGCAGTTTTTAAAGGTGCTCGAGCGCGAGGACGGCACAATGGAATCGATGGTTCAGCGCGTATGGCGCCAGCTCGGCGCTTCCGGGCTCGCGGGGGACGCTTATATCGCGACCGGCAGCAATCAGGCGGAGATGATCCGCTCACAGCTCGGAGAAGTGCCGATGGTGCTCGAGCCGAATCGCCGGGATACGTTTCCGGCGATCTCGCTGGCCGCCGTCTACCTGTACGCGATCGAAGGCGTCTCGCTGCAGGAGACGGTCGCCGTGCTTCCGGTCGATCCGTTCGTCGAGGATCGCTTTTTCGACCGCGTCGCGGAGCTGGATGGCGTGCTCCAAGCGTCCGGGGCGCCTCTCGCGTTAATGGGCGTGAAGCCGCTGCATCCGTCCGAGAAATACGGCTACATCGTTCCGAGACCCGCGAACGCCGGAGCTTCGTCTGACTGGCAGCTCGTCGGGAGGTTTACGGAGAAGCCGTCCGAGGAAGAAGCCAAGCGGCTGATCGCGGAGGGAGCGCTGTGGAACTGCGGCGTTTTCGCTTTCCGCCTCGGCATGCTGATCGATCTGCTGATCGATAAACAGCTGCCCATCAACTACGAAGAGCTGGTCCGCAGCTATGAAAAGATGCCAAAGATCAGCTTCGATTACGAGGTCGTCGAGCAAGCCGACACGATCGCGGTCTCGGAGTACGACGGCTACTGGAAGGATCTCGGGACGTGGAACACGCTCACCGAAGAGATCAAGACAGGCGTCATCGGCAACGGGACGAAGTGCGAGGAATCGGCGGGGTCGCATATCGTTAACGAGCTGGGGTTGCCGATCGTGCTGCTCGGTCTGCAGAACGTAATTGTATCCGCCAGTCCGGACGGCATATTGGTGGCCGACAAGCAAAAAAGCCCCAAGGTGAAGGAAATGGTCGGGAGCAGGGACGACGAGCCGATGTTCGAGGAACGCTTGTGGGGTTCCTACAGAGTGCTCGATTGCAGCGTATCCGGGGCGGACAAGCTCACAAAGGTCGGTTTGATTCAGATGCATGCCGGCAAGCAGCTGCCGTACCATGCGCATCGGCTTCGCAGCGAGACGTGGACGGTCGCCTCGGGCGAAGGCGAGCTGCTGATGGACGGAATCTGGCGTAAAATGCGGGCGGGCGATGCCGTACATATCCCCGCAGCGGTCAAGCACGGCATACTCGCGTTGACGGATATGTCGCTGGTCGAGGTGCAGATCGGGGCGGACCTGTCCGCCGACGATGTCAGGGAGACGGCCTGGGACGGGAAAGACCGGGCTTCTATCGGCGGAGGGGAGTGATATCCGATTGGCAAGAACAAGTTCGTCAAATGGGGCTTGCAATACAACGGCGGTACGTACTGCCCGATTTACGGCAAGAAAAAAGCGCATGACATGCTGTATCGACTAAGCTATTGCGTCAACGGCTTGTCGGTCGTTCCGATGGGCACTCGCCGGAGGGCGTCGGCCTCTTACCAGGAAAACGGCGAGGGAGGGCGGGAAGCGTGAGCCGCGTTTCAGTCGCGCGGTTCGCTCAGGCGCTGCCGGCTGTCGCCTGCCTGGCGCTGATCTTTTTTTTCTCGTCCCAAACGTACGGCGAGCAGACGATTATCCCGCTGCTGCGGCGCCATATCTCGGAGTACCGCTTGTCCGGCTTGCTGCCAGACGTCTCGTTCCGGTACGGTCATTCGCTGGTTTCGGCCAAGCAGGCTCCGTATCAATTCATCGAGTTTATGTTTCGCAAGGGCGCGCACGTCTTTTGGTACGCGATGCTTTGCGGCAGTCTGTATGTTGCGCTGAAGTCGCTTCCGCGTCTCGTGCCGCGCGCCTTTCTTCGACTGGGTATGGCGTCGGCATTTGTGGGGGCGGCCGCATGCCTCGACGAGTGGAATCAGGCGCGCGTGGCCGGCAGAACCGGTCAACCGATCGACGTGCTGCTGGACGTTGTCGGCGGGCTGCTGGTGACCGCGATAGGCCTGGCTGCAGCGAGTTCAATCAAAGCGGTGCGTCTGCGGAACAGATCCTCGCCCCGTTGACGTCGCGTGGAAGGCGCAACGAGATGGCGTATCGAGCACGAGCGGCGATGGCCGAAATTCTCTATTGATGGAGGGCGTATCATGCAACTCGATTCATTCGAGCCGGAGAAAATGAGCCGCATAGCGACGCTGCCGGACAACAAGAGGGAGCAACGCCGACAGATTCGCTTGCGATTGAACGGCCGGACTTCGGCACGCATTCATATCGTCCGGATCGGCCACGTTCGTCCGGCGCTTCCCCCCGCGCTGGTCGAAATGCTCGACTTGAGCCCGGGAGGCTGCTCTTTCCGCACAGGGCTTCGGTTTCCGTTAAGAGACGATGCGTTTTACCTGATGGATTGGCAGCTCGAAGGCATGAACATGAAGATAAAAGGGCAGATAGTCTGGTGCCGCGAGGATGAATACGGGTTCCGGTACGGCGTCAGGTTTGCATCCGGCGCGGTGGAGACCATCCTGCTCGTTCGCCTGTTGAATGCCCTGATTTTAAAAACTTGCCCGCACCAAAGCCGCATTCACCGTCTCTACCGCTCGCAACTGGATAAACTGTTGCGGCGGTAGTTTTTCTTTTTTTGTTTATGGAAGCGTTACCAATGAAATGAAGTTCCATGTAAATAGAACAATTCGTGCTTGACAAGCTAGAATTGGGTAAGTAAGATCAAGTAATAAGATACAGTACGTATCAAAATGTTACAGAGTGTGTAATAGAAGGCGATCCTGAGTATAGGATAGGAGGCGGCTCGCGATGAATCAAGGTCAATTCTACTGCGTGGCATGCAATGAGCTGATAGGATTGAAAGAAGCGAGATTGCTTTTTAAGTCGGGATATTACACGGTTATTTACCCGCTGGGCTGCTGCCGGAGCTGTTGCGCCAAGCACGGACTAAGCGAGGCCGGAAGTTCCGCGGAGCTGCTCAGGTTGCAGAAAAGCGAGGATTGGCGCTCGCCGTCCTCCATTATGATCGCCATCTAGCCGCAGCAACCGGCGAAGCCTCGGCCTTTGGTCCTTCCGCTTGACCCTCCGCAGCCGCGGCCCGATAATGAAATGAAACGGTAACGGGCGGGGGATCGAAGGCGATGGCAAACTTGGTATTCGTGGTAGGCGGCGCTGGAGCTGGCAAGACGACATTGGCCAAGCGGGTGGCGGTTCGTCGCCATGTCCCCCTTTTCGACATGGACACGCTGCTGCGTCCTGCGGCCGAAGCGCTAATGACCCAAGCCGGACTCGATCCGACGGACAGGGATTCGGCAGCGTACAAGTCGTTATGCCGGGATCTCGGTTATCGGATCACGATGGATGCCGCCCTCGAGAACGTGGCGCTCGGCACGGATGCGATCGTGATCGGTCCTTTTTCGCGTGAATTGAACGATCCGGACTGGCTGCGCTGCGAGCTCGGCCATGCCGGCCTGAATTCGGATGCCGTCCAGGTCAAAGTCGTATCGGTCTTTCTCGCCGACGAGTCGCGGTACAAGGAACGTATCGCGGGCAGAGGCGGCATGCTGGACCAATGGAAGCTCGAGCACTGGGAGCGATTCAGCTTAAGCCTGGGTCGCAAGACGGTCGCCTGGCGGCTCCCGTCGAATGCCGTCTTGTACGTCGACAATTCGACGGCGTCTCCCGACCGTGCCGCGGACGAGATCGAACGGTTCATTTTCGGCAATGAATGAAAAGGCGGCGCGGGCTGAACGGGGGTAAGCACATTCGCCCGGATTCGCAAATTTTCTTCATTCTCCACGATTCTACACGATCCTCATTCTTGCCCGGTGCTACACGATCCTTCTTCTTTCGCAATGCTGCGCGATCCTCGGCTCGTTCGCGGCGATGCGTCTTTTCTCGACAGACTGACGGCCGGTCGCTTGCAAGCATACGCACGCCAGTTTTGAATCCCCGCCTTAAGACCCATTCTCCGCTGCGCCAAGCTCCGCCTGTCTACGGCCCGATATCCTTCATGGCCGTACCTGTCGACATTTGCTATAATGGTGAAGATTTACAAATCTACATACGGAGGAGAAATCATGTCCCAAGCGCCCGTCGTCAGCCTGCAGAACGTATCGAAGCGCATTGGCGGCCGGACGATCATCGATCGTCTCACGCTAGAAGTGAATCCCGGCGAAGTGTTCGGATTCCTCGGCCCCAACGGTTCAGGCAAGACGACGACCATCCGCATGATGGTCGGATTGATCACGATGTCGGGCGGCGATATCTCGATCGCCGGCCATAGCGTCAAGACATCTTTTCCCCAAGCGATCGCCCGTGTCGGCGCAATCGTCGAGAACCCGGAGATGTACAAATACCTGACGGGTTATCAGAATCTGATTCACTTCGGACGCATGAACCCCGGCATTACCAAGGCGCGCATCGACGAGGTGGTCGCATTGGTCGGCCTTCAGGACCGTATTCATGACAAAGTCAAAAAGTATTCGCTCGGCATGCGCCAGCGGCTCGGCGTCGCACAAGCGATCCTTCACCGTCCAGCGCTGCTGATCCTGGACGAGCCGACCAACGGCCTAGACCCGGCGGGCATCCGCGAGCTGCGCGACTATTTGCGCAAGCTGTCCAGAGAAGAAGGTACGGCCGTGTTCGTATCGAGCCACCTGCTCTCGGAGATGGAGCTCATGTGCGACCGCGTCGCCATCATCCAGAAGGGCGAGCTCATCGACATCCGGTCGCTGCGCGCCGAGTCGGCGGGGGCTGTCGCAGGACTGGAAGAAGTGCTGTTCGAGGTCGACCGTCCGAACGAGGCCGTGACCGTATTGGAGGGCCGCGGCTCCGCACGCTTCTCCGAAGGCGGCTTCAGCGTGACGGCCGACCGCGAGACGATCGCCGACATGAACGCCCGGCTGGTCGAGGCGGGGATCCGGGTCTACGGCATCCGCGTCAAGATCAAGTCGCTCGAGGATCAATTCCTCGAGGTGACCGGGGGTGAGACGATTGGCTAGCTTCTGGAGTCTCGTGCAAAACGAGAATATGAAAATTTACCGTCGGGTCAGCACGTGGGTCATGCTGGGCATTACGGTCGTCATTCCGCTATTGTTCACGGTCGCATTCGTGCTGCTCTCGGACAAGGAAAACGCGAACAACTGGGAAGCGATGATGCTGGAATCTCAGATCCTGTTCCTCCTGATCACGATCTTCGCGGTCGTCAAGTCTTCGGAGTCCGTCGCGGGCGAGTTTTCCCGGGGGACGATCAAGCTGCTGCTGATTCGTCCGTGGAGCCGTTCTTCGATTTTGCTGTCGAAGTTCATCTCCATCGTCTTGTTCGCGCTGCTGTTCACCGTCGTCAGCTTTGCCGTAACTTGGCTGGCCAATGTCATCGCATTCGGCTATACGGCCAATCCGGCCAACCTGATCTCCGAGCAGTCGCCGCTCGCGGGCAGCTCGCCCTGGGCTTACGCGCTTCGGTATTATCTGGATGAATTCATTACCCTGATCGTCGTCGTCACCTTCGGCTTCATGCTGTCCTCGGCGTTCCGCAGCAGCGGCCTGGCGATCGGACTGTCGCTGTTCCTGCTGTTCTCCGGCAGTATGATCTCGGGTCTGCTGTCGCTTACGGACAAGGACTGGGTCAAATACGTGCTGTTCCCGCACCTGGGACTGACGACCTACGTGAACGGCGGCACGCCGGTACCCGATCATCCGACGACCTACGCGTTCTCGCTGGGCGTGCTGGCGGTTTACTTTATTATCTTCAACGTCATCTCTTGGACGGTGTTCACCAAGCGCGACGTATCGGCCTGACAAGATTCGGTCCGGCAAAACGTCAACTGTATTTCGATGCGCGAAGGCGCGGTCTCTGCGATTGCTGCAGGGGCCGCGCTTTTTTGTGTTGCATTCGTATAATTAACCCTATGATAACGCGGCCAAAATATCTAGTTAATAGAATAACTATAATGTGAAAGGGTATACGACTATCTCCACATTGAGGTGTACATATGATCAAAAGAACGTTCAGTAAAATCGTTTCCGCGCTGATCGTCGTGGAAATGGTGTTCGGCTTAATGTTTGCGGGCGTACCGGCCTTCGCGGCCGCGACGACGGGTACGCCGTACAAGGCGGACGGAAGCTATGATGTAACCGTCCCTCACATTATCATTAATCAGGTTTACGGCAGCGGATTGACGAGCGCATCGGGCACATTCGTTTCGAACGGGTTTATCGAGCTCTACAATCCGACGGATAGCGACGTGAATCTCGGCAGCTGGTCGCTGCAGTATGCGGATTGCGCGAAGCCGACGGATGTCTGCAAAACGACGGGGGCAAGCGGCGCTTGGGACAAGCTCGATCTTCAGGGCACGATCAAGGCGCATTCTTCTTTCTTGATCAAGGCCAACCCGACCGGAGATACGACCTACAACCTGGATCTCACGAACAAGGGCGACCAGGTATGGAGCCGCAGCATTCACAGCAAGGGCGTAAAAGTTGTTCTGATGAGCAACCGTACGCTGCTTGAGGAGAGCAACAAAAATCCGTTCGCCACGAAACCGGAAGGCTACGTGGACATGGTAGGCACGGTCGGCAACGATTCGGGCTCGAAAATCGACGGATACGAGACGACTTCCCTGACCTATACAACGGGAACTTCGAAGAAAAAAGCGGCTATTCGGATCAGTCTGAGCGACACGGACGACACCGCCAAGGACTTCGGCATTATCGATTACGAAAATGCCACTGCGCCAGAGCGCGCGGCCAAAGGTCCGCGCGACGGCAGCGACGGTGTTTGGGGCGTAGAGCCGCTCGGGCTCGCGATCGCCTCTTTACCGACTGCGGCGGCAGGTACGCCTTACTCTGTATCGTTGGCGGCTTACGGCGGGGTTAAGCCCTATACGTTCGCGGCAACCGGATTGCCGTCCGGATTGACGCTGAATTCCTCTACAGGCGTCATCTCCGGTACGCCGGCAGCAGGAACCGAAGGAGCGGCGTCGGTCACGCTGACGGTGCAGGACAACGCACAGCCTGCGGCTTCGGTTTCGACGACGCTGCCGCTCGCGATTCGGGCAGCAGCCGTGACAGGCGCCGAACGAGCAGCTTTATTGAGGCAGTCCATTAAGGAAAACAATACGAACTTCAACGATGCGAGCATGAAGGCAGGGAAATACGTCCTGCAAGCAGCCAGCGGCTTTAACTTTTATCGGGGCAATCCCAACTTGTTCTTCAACGATCTGGATGCCTTAATTACCGTTCCGGAAACGTGGAAGCAATGGGATTTGAACACTTGGATTCAAGGCGACACCCACTTGCAAAATGTCGGGACCTTCGAAAATGTGGGCGAAGCCGCGCAATTTTCTCTGAACGATTTCGATGCTTCGTACGTCGGACCCTTTTACCTGGATCTGCTGCGGATGGTTCCGAGCATTTACCTTGAACGCGACCAGGGGGCAAGCGCGGCGGAACGAAACTTGTCCGACGATGACATCGCCAAAATCGCAGCGGATTTCCTGAATGCGTATCGAGACACGTTGCTTGACATTAAGAATGGCGTCATCGATACGACGTATACGCTAACTTCGGAGCATCTGGACGGATTTACGAAAACGATGCTCGATAAAATGGCGGCCACAACCAGGAAACAGCAGCTCGACAAAGCCGCTCCGTCCGGCGGCAACGGAGAACGCGCATTTAAATCCGACGCCAAGTATGTGGTGATGACCGAAGCGGAGAAGAATGCTTTCCTGGCATCCTGGCAGGAATACTTGAAGAGCATTCAAAGCTTTGCGGCTAACAAGCTGGCGGAGAATCCGGATTATTTTAAGGTGAAGGACGTTGTTTTCCGTATCAATCAAGGCAACGCGAGCATCGGTTCGATCCGCTACAATGCGGTGATCGAAGGGCCGGGCAGCGGCCCGGACGACGACATTCTGATGGATGTCAAGCAAGAAGCGCTGCCGGTCTACCTGCAATCGACGGGTATGGGCCTGACCGAATATCAAACGCAATTCGGCGACAATCACGGGAAGCGCGCGACGGAAGCCTATCAGAAATTGACGCAAAATCCCGATCCGTTTGCGGGCTGGATGCAAATTGGCGGCAGCTCGTTCGTCGTGCGCCCGATCGCAGTCAGCAAGGGCGACTATACGGATATGAGCGGGGCATTCGCTTCGGGCAACGATCTGGATAACTACTTGAAGTTCTCGGCTCAAGCTTTGGCCCTGGGTCATGCCCGTGCCACGACGGGGTTTGTCGGCAGCTTTGCGGCAACGCTCGCGGATGACGCGGCATGGAGCGCCTTTAAGCAAGCGCTGATGAATGCTGCTGAGACCTACTATCGTCAAGTCGTTGCGGATTACGGCTCGGTAAAATCCGACATGAGCGGCGGGGCGCTGTTAGACGTCAAGCATCTGCAAGCTCTTACGGTCAACGGCGGAACGTTGTCCCCGGCATTCGGCGCATTCGATGCCCGCGGCGCATACAGCGATACGGCTCCGGTGCGCAGCTATTCCGTTTCCGTTGCGGAAGGCACCGCTTCGATTTCCGTTCAAGCTGCGGCGGCGGACAGCCTGGCGGGCGTGGATGTAGCAGGAACTAGCGGAACGGGCACGGCTTCGAAAACGATAGAAGTCGTCGCCGGCATGTCCCCGATCGATGTGAAAGTAACGGCCCGAGACGGTTCGACCATGACGTATTCGCTGGCGGTCAAACTTCCGGCAGAACCGGAAAGTCCGACGTATACGATCGGCGAATTGTCCAATCTGACCATGAAGCCGTTGACGGTGGGCTACGCGACAGCTGCGCAAGAGACCAAAACGGTAACCGTGACTCGGACGGGTACGGGTGACCTGACCAACCTGGCAGCACAGCTGAGCGGCACGAACGCCGGCAGCTTCACGATTTCGCAGCCGACTTTAACGACGCTTACCGACACGGCGGCTACGACCTCATTTAACATAAAAGCCAATGACGGGTTGATCGCCGGAACGTATGCGGCGACCGTAACCGTGACGGCGGACAACATGACGCCGGTGACGTTCACCGTGACGCAGGTCGTGAACGTGGCGGGCTCCACGACGGGGCCGACGATGACGGACAAGATCGTCGTCGAGAAACTGGGCTCGTTTATTGCCGACAGTCCGAATGACGACGGCGGCGTTGCGGAGATCGTGAAGTACAACAAGGACAACGGCCGCTTCTATCTGGTAGACGGCGCAGGGAACCCGCCGACGCTCAAGATCGTCGCGCTGGGCAACGGAGCTTCTCCCGAACTGGTGGCAACGGTACATGTGAAGGATCTGGCGGAGAAGGACGGCTTCATTTACGGCGACCTGACGAGCGTCGATATCAATACGACGGCGAAGCGGGTGGCGATCTCCGTACAGGAGAAGGATTCGATGAAGGCCGGCAAAATTCTGGTCCTGGACTACGACGGCAAGCTGATCCGCGAATATGAGGCGGGCGTGCAGCCGGATATGATCAAATCGACGGCCGACGGCAGATACATTCTGACGGCCGACGAAGGTGAGCCGCGCACGAAGGGCCTCGATCCGGAAGGCAGCGTCACGATCGTCGATACGTCGACGAATGCGGTGAAGCATGTGAAGTTTGACGATCCGACGGTGATCGGCGACGACGTGCACATCCGCGGCGCCAGCGACGCTGTGACCGGACAAATCACGGGCAGCGGGACGAAGGCGGACGCAGTACGCGATCTGGAGCCTGAATACATCGCGCTTTCGATCGACGAGAAGACGGCTTATGTATCTCTTCAGGAAAACAACGCGGTAGCGGCGATCGATGTCGCGTCCGGCAAGGTACTTTCGGTAAAGGGGCTTGGCCTGAAGGATCTGAACGATCCGAACAACAAGCTCGATCTGGTCAAGGACGGCTTGATTCAGCTTGAAAACGTACCTTTCTATGGCGTATACATGCCGGACGGCATCGCATCGTTCCGCGTCGGAGACAAGACGTATCTCGTCACCGGCAACGAAGGCGATGCGACCGAGTGGGACGGACGGATCAATTCGAGCACGGTCAAGAAAATGAAGGGCAGCCTGACCCCGGGCTCGGCCGCGGCCGAATTCCTCAAGAATACGACGCGCTATGACAGCGTCGAGGTCATGAGCGATATGGGCACCGACAGCCTCTATATGTACGGCGGCCGTTCGATCTCCATTCGCGATGCGGATACGCTGGGTCTCGTATGGGACAGCGGCAACGATTTTGAGCGCGTCACGGCGCAGCGGCTGCCGGAGCACTTCAACGCAAGCCACAGCAGCAGCAAAGCGGGCGTCGACGAACGCAGCACGAAGAAGGGACCGGAGCCCGAGGACGTCAAGACGGGCGTCGTCGGCACGCGCACCTTGGCGTTTGCAGGATTCGAACGTATCGGCGGCGTAATCACCTATGACGTAACGAATCCGGAAAGCCCGCAGTTCCTGAATTACGTGAATGCGCGCGACTTCAGCGCCGGCAAAGGCGAGAACACCGACAGCGGGCCGGAAGGACTGGAATTCATCCAGGCGTCCGACAGCCCGACGGGGTATCCGCTGCTGCTGGTCGCCAACGAAGTGGGCGGCACCGTGTCGGTGCTTCAGTTAAAAGTATCGAAGGTGTCGCTGGATCGTTCTTCGTTGTCGCTGACCGCAGGCGGTTCCGCCGGCAAGCTGGCGGCGACGGCTGTCGGTCCTGACGGCCAAACGGTCGCCGTCACATGGAAAAGCTCCAGCCCTGGCATCGCGACTGTAAGCGCCGATGGCACGGTTACCCCGCTGAATGCGGGATCCGCGACCGTAACGGCAACTACGGCGGACGGCTATGCGATCGCCGAAGCGGCGGTGACGGTTGTAGCGGCCGGCGGCCCGTCCACGTCCACGCCAGCGCCGAGCGCGACGCCTTCTCCGACGCCAAGCGCGACGCCGACAGCGGCGCCGGGCACGCAGGTCGAGCAATTCGGCGACGTGACGCTCGAGACGACAGGCAGCAAGGCCGTGCTGAAAGCAACGACCACGACCGGAACGGACGGTTCCGCGAAGGCGGAGCTCGCGATTCCGTCGGCGGCCCTCGCGAAGATCGCGGACGGCACGGTAAATTCGCTCACCGTCGATACGGGCACCGGCTCGCTCACGCTTGACGCGGCTGCCATCAAGGCGCTCTCCGCGGCGGCGGGCGGCGGAGAAGTGAAGCTTGGCATCGAGCGGCTTGACGGCGCATCGGCCGCAGCGAAGCTGCCGGCTGCGCAGCAGCAGGCGGTGAAGGACGCGATCGGCGATCGTCCGATATTCGATCTGACCGTGACGACCGCTTCCGGCAAGCTGTCCACCTTCGGCGGCGGCAAGCTGAAAATTGAAGTTCCGTATACGATCAAGGCCGGCGAGACCTCCGAAGCGCTGATCGTACACTACATTGCGGAAGACGGGCATATCGAGACGCTGCCAGGCGGCGTATACGATGAAGCTGCGGGCACGCTGAGCTTCAGCACGCCGCACTTGTCCATGTACGGCATCGGCTACAGCCTGAAAAATTTCGGCGATGCGCAAAACAGCTTCGCCAAAACCGCCATCAACTATCTCGCAGCCCGCGGGATCATTGCCGGCGTCGGCTCGGATAGCTTCGCGCCGAAGCGCAGCGTCACCCGCGGAGATCTCGCGCTCATGCTGGCCCGCATGGCCGGCGTCGATCTGAGCAAGTATAACGCCGCCGACGCAGGCTTCGGGGATGTGCGCAGCGCCGATTACTTCGGCAGCGCCGTCGCCTGGGCCGCATCCGAGAATATCGTCGCAGGCACGGCCGCCGGCAAGTTCGAGCCGCGGGCGGAAGTGACGCGCGATCAGCTCGCGGTGATGCTCGTCAAGTACGCGGCGGCGATGAATTACGCGCTGCCTTCGCAGCAGGCCGCAGTCGCGTTCACGGATGCGAATGCCATCCCGGCTTATGCGGCGACCGCGGTATCGGCCGTGCAGCGCGCAGGCATCGTGAACGGCAAGGCGCGCGGCGACGGCACCGTGTACTACGCGCCGAAGGACACGGCGACCCGCGAGGAGATCGCCAAGATGCTGGCCGGCTTGATGCAGCGCATGGAAGGGTAACGCGAAAATCAACGCAGCGACGGTAGGCCGGCTCATCGGGGCTCGGACGAGCCATCGCTAGGCGTTCCGCTCGACTCAAGTTTCGGATATATGCCACACCCCAAATGACCGTCAGGGAAGATCGCCCTGACGGTTGTTCTTATGCCGCTTAAGGCAACTTGGATTGCCCGGCCCAACTGTGGGTAAAAATAAAATAGATTGTACAAACGATCCATAAGGAGGGTTGACGGGTGACGACGTGGCTCCTGCTGGCGCTGCTCATCTTCATATTCCAGTCCGGCACGATCCTCGTGCTGGAGTATCGCCGCCCGGCCAACGCCATGGCATGGCTGTTCATCTTGTTTTTATTTCCGATCGTCGGCTTTATTCTTTATTACTTCCTTGCCCGAGAGTATGGCAGGCGCCGCAAGGTCCGCCGCAGAGGCGGTCTGGACGAGCAGCGCCGAGGCGAGATTTTGAAGAAAAGCCATTTGATCAATGAGCCGGAAGAAATACCGGGCGGCCGGTTCGCGGACGAGGAGCGGTTGTTTAGGACGCTGCGCAAGGCGGGCGCGTCTCCGATCACGGGCTGCAACAAATCGAGGGTGCTGACCAATGGGCAAATGACCTATGACGCGATGATGGAAGCGATCCGCGGCGCCCGGCACCATATTCATTTCGCTACATACATATACCGCGACGACGAGATCGGCCGTATGTTCCGCGATGTCATGATTGAGAAGGCAAAGGAAGGCGTCCAGGTCCGGCTCATCTACGACGGGATCGGCAGCGTCAAGCTGAGCAAATCCTTTTTCGCCGCGTTCGAGGAAGCCGGTGCCGAATACGCCTGCTTTTTCCCGCTCCGCCCTGCATTTATGAAGAAGCGCATGAACTACCGTAATCACCGCAAGATCCTTGTCGTGGACGGCACGAAAGGCTTCGTCGGCGGAATTAACGTCGGCGCGGAATATTTGGGCAGGCACAAGAAGCTCGGCTTTTGGCGCGATACGCATCTGGAGCTGGAGGGGGATGCGGTATACGGGCTGCAGGAGGTGTTCCTGAAGGATTGGGAGCTCGCGACCAAGCAGCGGCCGAGCGATCCCCGTTTTTTGCCGGAGCACGCCTGCACGGGAAACGAGGTTGTGCAAATCGTCGCGGGGGGCCCGAACAGACGGGCGGATGCAATACACGAGACATTGTTCGCGGTGCTCGCGATGGCGAAGCGGCGGATCTGGATTACGACGCCTTACTTTATCCCGAGCGCAGGCGTTGTCATGGCGCTCAAGACTGCCGCAATGAGCGGCGTAGACGTGCGCATGATCGTGCCGCTGATTCCCGATACGAAGCTCGTGCATGCGGCGACGATGTCCTATGTGGACGAAATGATGAGCTGCGGCATCCGTTTTTGGCAGTACGAGCGCGGCTTCATTCACGCAAAAGTCGTCATCGTCGACGACCTGATTGCATCGGTCGGCACGGCGAACATGGATCTGCGCAGCTTCTTCAGCAACTTCGAGACGAACGCCTACCTGTTCCACCGGGATGCGATCGACGCGCTGGAGCGTGACTTCCGGCAGGATCTGAAGGACAGCAGGGAGCTGGAGCTGTCGTCTTTCCGCAAGCGCTCCGGCGGACGCAAGGCCGCGGA
Source organism: Cohnella sp. GCM10020058 (assembly GCF_042683485.1). NCBI lineage: Bacteria > Bacillati > Bacillota > Bacilli > Caryophanales > Paenibacillaceae > Cohnella > Cohnella sp. GCM10020058. The sequence goes on along the minus strand of NZ_JBHUJV010000002.1, from coordinate 199,099 downwards.
GGCGCTCTGCCGCATGCTGTCCCCGCTGCTCTAATCTTCGCGCAGAGGAAGTAGATTCAGCTCGGCTTGAGCTGCTTCAGTACGTCCGCAAGACGTTGGGGCTTCATCGAGCCGATGAGATCGCCCCGCTCCCGCAGCCGCGCGGCGATGTTCAACAGGTTGAAGTCGGTCGGGCTCGGGTTGGCGCGCACCTCGCTCCAATCGAGCGGGGTCGACACCGGCGCTCCCGCGCGGGCGCGCGGCGAGTAGGCGGATACCAGCGTGCGGCCGGGGTAAAATTGCAAGTAATCGAGATAGAGGAGCGATCCGCGGTTTTTCTTCAGCCGTTCGACGGTGAAGAGCCGCGGATTTTTTGCGGTCAAATATTCGGAGACGAACTTGCCGAACCGGCGGAGATCGTCGTAGGTCGGACCGGGCTCGATGCGCATGACGACCTGGATGCCCGTCGCGCCGGACGTTTTGGGAACCGCATCGAGTCCGAGCGAATGCAGCAGCTCGCCGACCTTTTCCGCGGCTTCCATGATTCTAGGTTCGACCTCGAGGCTCGGATCGATATCGAGCATCCAGCGGTCCGGCAGCGGCTGGGCGATCCGCTCGCAGGATACGTGGAACTCCAGCGCATACAAGCTGCCCATCCAGAGCAGGGTCGGCAAGGAGTCGAGCACGACGTAACGGATGCCGCCTTCCGTCTCGGTTCTGACGAAGTCGGGTACCGGCGTCGGGGCATTTTTTTGATAAAAGGATTTGCCTGCATAGCCCTCTGGAAATCGAATCGTTGTTAAATAGCGGCCTTCGCTGTGCGGCAGTAGATAGGGCGCCAATTCGGCCAGCGTTTGGACATAGCGAAGCTTGTCGATCCCCATATCGGGCCACAGCAGTTTGTCGGGGTGAGAAATGAGCAGCTCGCGGTCGCCGAGCCGCAGCGTGACCGGGGACATCGTGGCCGGTGCCATAGCGCGTTCCTCCGTTCTGAAGCCGTCTCTTCGACAAGAGACGTTGTCTTTCTAGTGTAGCCGGTAATCGGTTGCCCCATTCCCTTGACGAACTTCCTACAAGCGCCTCGGCGCCGCGATTCCCGGGGGCAAACGGTCGTCGGCACCCATGGTGCGGCAACTCGGGCCAATTCCGCACTTTTGCCTCCGGACGCTCATACAACAATAAAGAGAGCGCTTGGGGAGGGATCGCTACGGAGATGCCGCTGCAGCACGCCGGCGCGCTGCTATCGCTCGTTTTGGTGTTTTGGACGGGTTCCTCGCTGTTCGCCGTACTCCATCCCGGGACCGTACTCGCGCTGGCCCGCGCCGGCCGCGACCATCGGACCGGGGATCCCGGGCCGGCCTCCGAGAGGCGAATACGGCTGCAGGGCGGCTTGATGAGCTTGGCGGGCTTGCTGCTGCTGGTGCTGCCGATGCTGATGTAGCTTGGCTGCCGAAGTTGGCTGCACAAGCAAAAAAAAGATGCCGCCCCAGTCAACTGCTTGACTGCGGCAGGCATCCTTTTTTTAGACGGATAGGAGACGGATCAGCCCGTGAACTCTTGCACCCATTCGCCGTTATAGTAGGCGACGCCGATGGACTTGAAGTTCGCGTTCAAGATATTCGCCTTGTGGCCCGCGCTGTTCATCCATGCGTTCATGACCTCGGTAGGCGACTGTTGGCCCATCGCGATATTTTCGCCTGCATAGCTGTAAGTTACGCCGAACTGCTTCATCATGTCGAACGGCGAGCCGTACGTCGGCGACGTGTGGTCGAAGTAATTATTGTTGTACATATCCTTCGCCTTCGCGTCTGCGACCGTGGTCAGCTTGGCATCGGTTTGCAATGCGGACAAGCCGGCTTTGGCGCGTTCCTGGTTGACCAGATCGACGACTTGAGCGGCGAAGCCGGATTTCTGAGTGCTCGTGCCGGAGCCCGTAGAGCCGCTGCCGTTGTTGGAACCCGCCGGTACGGAAGGCGAGGTCGTTGGCGCCGGCGTGGCAGTCGGAGCCGGCGTAGCAGTCGGAGCGGGCGTTGCGGTCGGAGCCGGTGTCGTCGTCGGTTTAGGCGTAGCCACAGGGGCCGTCGTCGGCTTGGCCGGAGCGGCAGGCGTAGTCGTAGGCGTCGTCACTGGCGTCGATGGCGTCAGACCGCCAAGCGTGCCGCCGTTCAGCTGCGACAGCAGCGATTGCCAGTCGAACGAACCGAGATACTGTTGAAGCTGCGAAGCGTCGAACTTATATGTGTAAGTCTTGGTCGTCTGGGAGCCGGCAGTCGTCGCGGCATTTGCGGAAGCGCCGAACGGAACGGCGAGCGACAACAGGAGTGCGCCGCTAACAGCCAGTTGACCGATACGATTGTTCTTCATATAAGAAAATTCCTCCTTAGAATGTAAGCCTGCGAGGTTAGCTGACGGGTTAGGTCGGAGATCGCCCTGCCGCGGCTGCGGCTTCACCCCGTATACTTGGTTCCCCCGTGCCCTGTCGGGCTTCGGCTCGGATGTCTCACATTCTATCAGCGGAATCTCGCTAGTTCACGGCATAAATATTACCACGGCCCATATGCTGGGAATTATGAATACGGCCGCCCCTTGTCCCGCGCGGAGTTCGTGAGGGCCAGCCGTCGCTTCTTAGAATATTCTCATCGTTTTTTGCGGAAGAGAAAGAGCTGTTTCTAAACATAGTTTTGCTACCTGGAATGGTGCTATCGAAGCAAAGAAGCTCTACATGGAGCTTCTTTGCCTCGGTCTTGGCGCGGCTCGACCATGTGGCTTCAGCTCTGCCTTGCTGCACATGCGAAACAGCCATCGACAAAAACGCAAAACGGGATGAAGCAGGAATTGACACTGCTTCGTCCCGTTTTGCTTGCCAAGCATCGTCTTGAAATTCGCGCAGTTCCTGCGCGAGGTGCGGCTGCGCGAGTCGGCTGTCAACCCGACGTCCCCCGCATCGTTAGCCTTTACGTGCTGCTTAAAGCGTAGTCGCATCAGCGACCGATCAAGACTGCGGCTCGCTTGCTTTGCGCCTGCGCGACGGCGCAGCCTTGGGGCTTGCGTCGCCTGCTTCTTCGCCCCCGGCTGCAGCTGCCCCCGGCACCGCGGGCTTTGCGCGCGTGCGCTTCGGCTTGTCAGCGGCAGCCGTATCCGCCGCGCCCGTGTCGCCGCGGATCGCCGACTTGCGACCTGCGCCGGCGGCGGGCGCGTCGCCCGTCTTGACGGCGGCAAGGCTGGCCTGCAGCGCGGACATCAGGTCGATGACGTTGGTCCGTTCCGCCGCCGGCGCGGTGACCACGTCGACGCCTTGCCCGGCGACCTTGCGGTTGATGGCGTCCAGCATCGCCGTCCGGTAATCGTCCGTGTATTTGGCCGCGTCGAAGGGCGCGGACAGCTGCTCGATCAGCAGCTTGGCCATATCAAGCTCGCGGTCGTTGACGTTCTGGTTTTGCGGCAGGCCGGGCACGCCAGAGATCGCGCGGATCTCGTCGGGATAGAACATCGTCTCCATGCAGATGCAATTGTCAACGCAGCGAATGGCGGCGAGGCTGCTCTTGCTGCGGATCGCGATCTTCGCGATGCCGATCCGGCCGGATTGCCGCATCGCTTCGAGCAGCAAGCCGTAAGCGCCGGCGCCAGCCTGATCGGGCGATAAATAGTACGTTTTTTGATAGAACATCGGGTCGATCTCTTCGAGCGCGACGAAGTCGAGAATCTGAATCGTCCGCGTATTTTCCGGCTTGATGGCTTCGAGTTCCTCTTCGTCAAACAGAACGAACCGTCCCTTTTCATACTCGTAGCCCTTGGTGATTTCCTCCCACTCCACCGCCCGTTCGCAATGCGGGCAGCTTTTGGCGTAGGAGATCGGCGTACCGCAAGCTTTGTGAATTTGCCGCAGATGTACGTCCTTGTCCTCCGTTGCGGTGAACATCTTCACCGGCACGTGCACGAGCCCGAAGCTGATGGCGCCTTTCCATACCGTATGCATGACGCTTAGCCCTCCTCATGATCCCTTATACCTTTAGGATTCCCATCGCTGTATGGAGTTCATACCGGCTGGGCATCCTTTACCGGACGATCTTTCATTTTCGAAACGAAGAACATGGTACGAAGGGAGCGGCGTTCATGAGCGAGGAGCATGCAGCGGACGGTCGGGACCACATTTACGAAGGCCGCGACAACTACGACATGGACATCGACCGGATGATCAACGAGGGGCTTGGCGGCGGTCAGGTGACCTTTGACAACGGGCTTATCGAAGAGACGACGACCGATACGATGCGCGAAAAAGAGGGGGACGATCCGTCATGAATACGCAGCGCGCAAAGCAAATCTTCAACTCGAAGGACACGATTGCCGTCAAGCTGGATGGACAGCCGGTTTGGATCGAGGAGGTGGACGAAGCGAACGGCATGGCGACGGTGCAGGTCGGACAAAGGCCGACCGACGTCCAGACGGTCGCTGTCGACCGGTTGTCGGAGTAGCCGAGCTGCGTCAAATATAGCGTCTCTTTGTCGCGGTTGGCACCTAGGTCTCGCCAAGAGGCGCTGTACGGCGCTTCTTCGCCATGGTTGGTGCCGAAGTCCCGCCAAGAGACGCTGAAAGGCGTCTCTTCTCCACGGTTGGGCGCCAAGTCCCAGTTATTTAGCGGGTAAATCGAATTCGGCCGCAAGTTTAATCTTCTCTTTCCCGAACGTCGCTTCTTTCACGACGCGGTAGCGTCCGGGCTCCGGCCATGATTCAAGCATTTTAAAGCCAAAGCTGGCTTCATAGCTTTCGTCTTTTTGAAGATGGACCAAATTGGCCGTGAAGGCGACATTGTCTCTGTAAGATACGGGGATCCATGTGCCGTATGCCTGTTTCTCGATCAAATAGTCGGAGCCGCATTCAAGAATCCCCTCGCCAAGGTTGCGCATCTCGACCCGGTAGGCGACAACCGCCCCATCCTCGTTATTCCCCGAGGAGGGCAGCGTTTCTAGTAGAAGCTCCGCGCCGTACTCGGCTGTTTCTATGCGCGACGCAACAATCAGCTTAGGCACGGCGGCCAGTACCATCTCTGCGCCACCGCATCCTGTTACCATATAGGCGTCCGCCGCTGCGCCGTTCCTTTTCTCGATGCCGCCGCAAACGGCGGTCGATTTTGCGCTGCCGCCGTCGAGCCGTTGCTCTCTTGTTAACTTAATTGACTGCCCGTCGAACTCGGCGGTCATCACGATCGGCTCTGCTTCCGACGGATAGGTCACGACTTGAACGACTGCGGACCGCCGCTCCGCGACCGACTGCACGAACGCTGCGAGCGGCCCGGGGTTGAGGATGCGTCCGTCCGCTTCGACGACGGCACCCCGAGACAGCGCTGCGCCTCGAGACCAGTCGGTGTCTACGGCTCTCGCGCATGCCGTAGACATGATCGCAAGCGCCAGCGCAGCGACAACGAAGCCGTTCCGCGCAAACCTCCGACATAGCCGCTCTATAGGCGTCATCGCTTGTTCCTCCTTTGTCGGGTCCATAATTGGATATCGCTTACAGATGATACGCGATTTGCTTCCAAAAGGTTGCTTCTCCCCGGCCGAAAGCGCTATTTGGCCGCATATGCGAAGAAAGAAAGGAATAGGTATGAGGATGCGCTTCGCCGTGACGACGCTAGATGCGGAATCGGCGACGCAGCTTTGCGGCGGGAGCTGTCGCAGCCAAAAGCCGGATAGGGAATTATCGGCGATTAAAGAATCGCCGATATGCGCCCGTCCGATGTTTGGAAACGCTGTCTCCCGGGTAAAGTTCCGTATATCCAACTCATGCAAGAGAAGGGAGAGCATTCATATGGATCGGCATGCGGAAGGCTGGAGCGACAAAATCAAAGGTGCTGTCAACCAGGCGAAGGGCGAGGCCAAGGATCAATGGGGCAACCTCACCGACGATCCGGGTCTCCAGGCAAGGGGCAAGTGGGATAAAGCCAAGGGCAAGGTCCAAGAGGAGATCGGTGAGTGGAAGGAAAACACCAAGTCGCGCACCGACCACTGATGTGCTCCTCCTTATATAGGGTTCTGCGAGGCGCTTGCGCCTGCGGGACGCAAAAACGCAGCCTTTAGGCTGCGTTTTTGCTATAATCTAGCAAGCCGAGCGAATAGAGAGACGATGCTAGGCATACAATCGGTGATAGACAAGGACAGGCCGGCAGGTCTGAAGGGGCGGTTAATATGGAAAAGAAAACGGCGATTCGCAAAATTCCGGTGCAATATCCGTTAGGTACGAAACAGATATCGGGATTCGTGCTGCTGTTCCTGCTCTCGCTGGGTAACGTGATCCATGGCGCCGACCATTTTTTCTTGTATACCCAAGCGGGGCTCATGACGCTGAGCGGCGGCTGTCTCGCCTATTTGCTCATACGCCGGAAGACTTTGAAGGCGGAGCTCACGATGGCCGGCAGCCGCTTGACCGTGAACGGCCTTACGATCACGGGGGATTCAATCCGCGAACTGCGGATCGACCGGGGGCTCGTCGGCCTGCTGCCGCGCGGCAAACGGATCGTACCCGTGCGACTTTGTCTCGATCTGAAGGACAGAAGCACCGGCCTTCTGCTGCTGCGCTGGGCTGAAAAGCAAGGCGTGCCCGTCAGGCAAGGCAGCTTCTTGCGGTGGCTGTAGTGGAGCGGTCAAGCTTCCTCGGAATCGACGATGGACTTGCCGGCGGCGAAGAGCACGGCGAGCCCGGCGATCATGCAGAGGGACAAGATACATATATAAAGCATACTTTGCTAACACCTCCCCGGACGTTCAACGATTGAGCAGGGCGAAAAAGACGGCAAGCACGATGGCGATGCAGAGGGCGTAAATCGAGCCCAGACGCGTCCATTTCTTGCCTGTGCCGCTGCCGTAGCCCGCATTCTCGCTGCGGTTGGCTTTGGACCAGCCGACAGCCAGGGTGGCTGCAAATCCGGCGCTCATAACGAAAAATACCAAGCCAATCAGGTAGAACAAGTTCATAGAACCGCATCTCCTTTATGGAAGGCTCCATTCGCCGGCACCGGCTCGCGGTCAGCCTCCTTCTCGTTGCTACAAGCATAGGAGGCATTTCGACTGCCCGCATCCTCCAATCCGCCGGTTTTTGTACCCATCCAATTCCCCATCCAATTGCGGATAGAATTCCCTGTCCACGCTTGCCGGGCACCTCGAGTACGGGGATAATGGTAGCATTGGAGGGACGGCGTATGTGGCTACCCGATCGCGCGTCGAACAAGCCGGTCTACCGGCAGATCGCCGAGCATTTCGAACAGAAGATCAAGTCAGGGGAGCTGACGGCAGGCAGTCCGCTGCCCGCAGAGCGCAAGCTTGCCGCGCAGCTGGAAGTCAACCGGACGACCGTCATTCAAGCTTACGAGGAGCTGCGGGCTTCCGGCTGGGTCGTGAGCAAGATCGGCAGCGGCACTGTCGTGGCCGGCGGAGACGCTTCCCCGCTGCGGCCTGCGGATTGGCGAAAATATTTGGACGTCGGAACGATGCTGCCGAATTCGGATGCGATGCGGCGAATACGGTCCGGCTTGCGCAAGGAGGCCGGTCTTGTAGATTTTGCGAGCGGAGAGCTGTCGGAGGCGCTTTTTCCGGGGGAGACGGTGCGCGGCATTTTTTCCGGACAGCCCTACGACGGTCCGCTCGGGTACGACGATCCGCAGGGCTACGGTCCGTTTCGCGAAGCGCTTTCCGATTTTTTGTCGCGGCATTTGCACATCGGGACTTCGGCTTCATCGCTGCTGATTACGTCCGGGTCCCAGCAATCGCTTTTTTTGATCATGCAATGCTTGCTGAACCAGGGCGATGCCGTAGGCGTAGAGACGCCATCGTATTGTTTCTCGCTGCCGCTGCTTCAATCGGCGGGGCTGCGCGTCTATCCGCTGCCGGTCGGCCCGGTTGGCATCGATCCGGAAGACGTAAAGCGGCTGCATCGCAAGCACCGGCTCAAGATGCTGTTTTTGAATCCCAATTTTCAGAATCCGACGGGTACGGTGCTGTCCGCCGAACGGAGAGCGGCATTGCTTGGGATTGCGGAAAAGGAAGGCATTCCGATCGTAGAGGACGATCCGTTCAGCTTGACCGCGTTCGACGGCCGGCCGCCGCTGCCGCTGAAGGCCGAGGATGCGGGAGGCCGCATTTTATATGTCGGCTCGTTGTCCAAGATCGCGGCGTCCGGCCTTCGGGTCGGCTGGTTGGCCGGGCCCCGGGAGATCGTCTCGCGGCTGGCGGACGCGCGGCAGCAGATGGACTTCGGGATGAGCGTCATCCCGCAATGGCTGGCTGCCAAGCTGATCGAAGGAGAGGCTTTTGACAGGCAGATCGGACGTTTGCGGGCCGGGCTGGCGCTTCGCCTGGACGAGCTGCGCGCGAGCCTCGATTATCATCTGCCCGGCAGCGTATCCTTCGAGCCGCCGGGCGGCGGCTTGAATCTATGGCTGAAGTGGCTTGGAGATAACGATCCGCGGCAGCTCCGGACGCTCGAGCGCGCGATGTCGGCCGGCGTCGCCTACGTGCCGGGGCAAGTATTCGGCGCGGAAGAGCCGAGCCTGCGGTTGTGCTATGCGAAGCCGGAAGCCGGGCAGATCGAGCGCGGCGTCATCAGGCTGAAGGAAGCGCTGCTGCGAAGCTAGATGAGGGCCGGGTGCCGGGAGACCCGCGAGCGGTGCGGGGCGTTCGGCGAATTGTTCCGACGTCCCGCGAATGGTTAGGAACGGACCGGCGGGCTGCGGCTACCGCGATACGGGGGCGGCAGCTTGCTTGACGCGCCGCCGGCGAAGCATCCACATCGACGCGAATAGCGCAGCGTATGCAAGCGCGGGGGCAGCCGTGCCCCAAGCAGCCGGCGCGCTGAATACGAGGCTGGCGCCGGCTCCGTACGCGGCTGCCCGATAGGGCGCGACAAGGGCGGCCGAAGCCGCTCTCGTCGCGAGCCGCGCGGGCACGGGAGCGCCGTTCAGCCGCGCGGCGCCCTGCCACAGGCGCCAGACGCCGGGCAGGGCCGACAGCCAGACGGCCGCCATCGGCAGCGCGATCAGCGTCAGCTGCAGCGACGCCCGCCCGATCGATAGCGAGCTGTCGGCGGACTGCGACAGCTGCCAGACGGCTGCGGCCGCGCCGGTCGCCGACAGCGTAGCGAGCGCGGTCCATGTGAGCAGCTTGCGGGACCGGCGGGCGAGCCGCTCGGCCGATCCGAACCATCTCAGTTTGCCGGCCTTGCTGGCAGCCATCCAAGCAAACGCAAGCATGAGCAGCGTGAAGCACGCAGCCATGCCGTTCAAAGCGCTGTACACGAGTCATTCCTCCGATCCGTTCGTTCATTGTCTATCGCCATCATAACCTGGCGCGCGGGTCTGCCGGCACGTCCCTGGGTATAAATTGACTCCCGACTTCGGACGGGGCGAGGGATGGACTCAGGGAGGGCGCTTTTCCCTATCCTCCACACCTTCCTTAGCTTTGCAAGTTAGCTCCCGCACCGATATAATTAAGAACAACCTGCGGCCTGTCCGCATTGAAGGAGAACGATCGACATGCACGACTGGAGCGAGGGCGGGAGACCGGCCGGCGCCGGACGATTCGTGCTGGAGCTGCAGTCCGAGGCGGACACGGTGCGTTTCGCCGAACGGCTGGCGGACCTGTGCGTTCCTGGCGCGCTGATCGCGCTGGACGGCGATCTCGGCGCGGGCAAGACCCGCTTCGCGAAGGCGTTCGCGGCCGGACTGGGCGTGCCCGGTATGGTGAACAGCCCGACGTTCACGATCGTCAAGGAATACGAAGGCGGCCGGTTGCCGCTCTACCATATGGACGTGTATCGCTTGTCGGTCGATGAAGCCGACGAGCTGGGGCTGGACGAATATTTCGATGGAAACGGCGTCTCGCTCGTCGAATGGGCTTCGCTCGTCGAGCCGCTGCTGCCCCCGGAGCGCCTGCATATCCGGCTGGAGTTGACCGGCCCCGAGAGCAGGCTGGCGATATGCGAGCCGATCGGCGCCCGATACGAGGGCTGGTGCCGGGAGCTCGGGCTACGGCCGGCGAAGGAGGAGGGAAGCGGCGATGACGACAATGGATAAAAAGACGGCAGGCGAAAATCCGCTGGTGCTGTGCTTCGACACGTCTACGGCCGTGTTGGCCGCGTCGGTCTGTCGCGGCGCCGAGGTGCTGGCGAGCCGCCATTCGCATGCCGAGCGCAACCACGCCGTGCGCATCGTGTCCGATCTGAAGGCGCTGCTGGAAGAGGCGGGCGCGGGTGAAGTCGACGCAATTGCGGTCGGGCGGGGCCCGGGCTCGTATACGGGCGTGCGCATCGGGGTATCGGCTGCCAAGACGCTGGCTTGGGCTTGGGACAAGCCGCTCGTCGGCCTCTCGAGCCTCGAGACGCTGGCGATGGCGGCCGGGCCTTATTTGCGCGGCGAAAAACAGGCGACAGAGACGGATTCGTTCCCATCGATCCGTGCGGGCCGGTCCGTCTGGATCGTCCCGATCATGGACGCCAGGCGGGGGCAAGTCTACGGCGCTCGCTTCGGGACGACGGACGGATCCGTCTGGCATCGGCTCGACGACGACGCGATCCGACTCATCGGCGATTGGGGGCCGTCGCTTGCCGCGAGCGCGGCCGAAGCGGGCGCGTCGCTTGCTTTCATCGGCGAGATCGGTCCGCACGCCGCCGTTCTCGCGGCGCTCGAAGGCGCGGTCGCGTTGCCGCTGACGGTGGACGCGGGCGAGATGGGCCGCCTCGCGGCGGCACGACTGGCGCAGGGGCTCGTTGACGACGTTCATGGCTTCGCGCCCAACTACACGCAGCTGACCGAAGCCGAGACCAAGCTCGGGGACGGCGCTCGGACGGAGGGACAGGCTTGAACGACAAGATCGAGTTCCGGTCGATGACGCTCGCGGACATCGATGCCATCGTAGAGATCGAGCGGGAGGCTTTTACCGCGCCATGGACGCCGGAGGCTTTTCATAACGAACTGACGCAAAACTTGTTCGCCAAATACATGGTGATGTCCAAGGGAGACGAAGTGCTCGGTTACGGCGGCATGTGGCTCATCGTGGACGAGGCGCACGTAACGAACATCGCGGTACGCGAGGCGTGCCGCGGCAAAGGGCTGGGCGAGCGCCTGCTGCGGGAGCTGATGCGGACTGCGGCCTGGCTCGGGGCGGCTCGGATGACGCTTGAGGTGAGGGTGTCCAACGAACGCGCGCAGCGCCTTTACCGCAAGCTCGGCTTCGGCCCTGCGGGACTGCGGCCGGGCTATTACTCGGACAACAACGAGGACGCGCTCATCATGTGGGCGGACCTGGACCCGACGCTTGGCCGGGAGCGCGGAGGGATGTCATCATGACGACGAAGACGTCGGGTAACAAGGACGAGGGGCTGCTGCTTGCGATCGAGACCAGCTGCGACGAGACCTCGGCTGCCGTCGTGCGCGGCGGACGCGAGGTGCTCTCCAACATCGTCTCCAGCCAGATCGAGACGCATCGGCGCTTCGGCGGCGTCGTGCCGGAGATCGCTTCGCGCAAGCACGTCGAGAGCATCACGATGATCGTTCAGGAGGCGCTGACAGAGGCCGGCGTTTCGCGCAGGGACATCGACGCGGTCGCCGTTACGCAAGGTCCGGGTCTGATCGGTGCGCTGCTGGTCGGCGTCGTGGCGGCCAAGGCGCTGGCGCTCGCGCTTGACGTTCCGCTGATCGGTACGCATCATATCGCGGGCCATATTTATGCGAACCGGCTCGTCGGGGATATCGTATATCCCGCGCTCGCGCTCGTCGTGTCGGGCGGACATACCGAACTGGTGCTGCTTCCGGAAGAAGGCGTCTTTCGAATGATCGGCCGCACGCGGGACGACGCGGTCGGCGAGGCTTACGACAAGGTGGCGCGCGCGCTGTCCTTCCCTTATCCGGGCGGGCCGCACGTGGACAAGCTGGCGCAGCAGTCCGAAGAAGAAGTCGTGCTGCCGCGCGCCTGGCTGGAGGACGGCTCGTACGACTTCAGCTTCAGCGGGCTGAAGTCGGCCGTGCTCGCGGAGATTAACCGGAGCAAGATGAAAGGGCTCAATCCCGACTTTGCTGCGCTCGCGCGAGGCTTCCAGAACTCGGTCGTGGACGTCGTGACGGCGAAGGCGATGAAGGCGGCAGCCGAGTTCGGCGCCAGCCAGCTGCTGCTGTGCGGCGGCGTCGCGGCTAATCGGGGCATTCGCGAGCGCTTGGCCGCGCTTTGCGAGGAAGCCGGGCTGCCGCTGCTCGTACCGCCGATGTCGCTATGCAGCGATAATGCCGCCATGATCGGCGCTGCGGCGGATCTTAAATGGCGCAGAGGGCAGTTCTCGTCGCTTGATCTGGCAGCATCCGCGCAGGTGTCGCTGGAGGAATGGTCCGTTTAAAGGCGAGATTCCATGTTAATTAATGAATCAAATCATGTTATGTATATTGACATGGATATTCCGGTATGTTAAAGTATTGACATACCCCCTTTTGAAAAGCGTTTGAACGAATCGACACCGACCCCGTCGATCGTTCAGGCGCTTTTCTTCGTCCTGCCCGCCGTTCACGCCCGATTTAGGGGTCAGGCGGCTTTTAGAGGTCGGGCGCATATCGATTGGCGAAGGTATAGAGCGTGTTGACTTCCGCTTTGCCGCCCGCATATAATAATGAACAATCGAACAAAGCGTGAAACGCATTGAACGGGAGCAGTAGGGAATTCGCCTGATTCAGAGAGCTGCGGGGTGGTGCGACGCAGCGGACGGCAGCCCGAACTCGCCCGGGAGCGGACGGACTGAGCGCCTGCATGGCGTTAGGTCCATACGGTTAGCCTCCGTCAGAGGGCGCAGCGGCACGATTATTCAAGCTGCTGCTAAGGTGGACCTTCGTTCGCCCGCTTCGGCGGCCGGGACGATCGTCAACGAGAGTGGTACCGCGGTAGGCCCTGGAGCCCGCCGTCTCTTAGGAGGCGGCGGTTTTTGTGTTTTTTCAGGACAACGGAATAATAAAATGAACGCGATGAACAGGAGCAGTAGGATAGACCCGGGAAAGCAGAGAGTTGCGGGGAGGTGCGACGCAGCCGATGGGTATCCGAACTCGCCTGGGAGCAAATGTGCTGAACTCGTCCTCGAGGCGATTGTAGGTTCATGCGGCTGGCCTCCGTTACAGGGCGCTGCCGTCCGGGCTTTTCCGAAAAGGAGCCTTCGGACGGCATATCGAGAGGGAGCGCCTGGCGGCGCTTCAATGAGAGTGGTACCGCGGCGGCCATGGAGGCCCGTCGTCTCTTCTGACAGGAGAGACGGCGGGCTTTTTGCTTTGTCGTGAATTTTTGAAATTCGGCTAGTCCCTTCTTGGGGAGGCACCGTGCCAAGAGGCAGGGCTTCACCCGCTTTTTCTCGATATTTTAGATTCAGAATATTCGGATAAAACAGGAGGTTTTTAACATGAAGCCAAAACCAACGATCCTCGCAGCAACCGCCGAAAAAAAGAAAATCCGTATATTCGATACTACGCTGCGCGACGGCGAACAGGCGCCTGGCGCGTCGCTGCGTCCGGAGCAGAAGGTCGTCATTGCCCGGCAGTTGGCCCGTCTTGGCGTAGATACGATCGAACCCGGGTTTGCCGTATCGAGTCCCGGGGAGTTTGAGGCCATCCGCCAGATTTCGCAAGAGCTGCACCGGACAGAGATATGCGGATTTGCTCGCTGCGTCCGCGGGGATATCGATGCGGCTGTGGCGGCGACGGCCGATGCGGCGTTCAGGCGTCTGCATTTGTTTATTTCCTCGTCGCAGATCCATCTGGATTTTCAGTTGCGCAAGACACAGGACGAAGTGATCAAGCAGGTTCGCGAGATGATCGCTTACGGCAAGCAGTTCGTCGAGACGATCGAGTTTTCGCCGATGGACGCCTCCAGGACCGATCGGGAGTTCCTGTATCGGATCATCGAAGCGGCGATCGATGAAGGCGCCACGATCATCAACATTCCGGATACGATGGGGTACGCGCTGCCGGAGGAATTCGGTCCGCTGTTCAGTGCGGTCAGGCAGCATGTCCGGGGCGGTGAAAAAGTCGCTTATAGCGCGCATTGCCACAACGATCTCGGCATGGCGCTGGCCAACAGCCTGGCCGCGATCCGTCACGGAGCAACACATGTCGAAGTTAGCGTCAACGGCGTCGGCGAGCGGGCCGGCAATTGCGCGCTGGAGGAGCTCGTGATGGCGATCGAGACGCGCGGCGAGGCGTTGGGTATAGAAACGGGCATTCGTTCCGCTGAAATATTCGAGACGTCGCGGATGGTCAGCCGGGCGATGCAGTTCCCTATCTCCTTCAACAAACCGATCGTCGGCCGCAATGCTTTTCAGCATGAATCGGGAATCCATCAGGACGGTCTGCTGAAAAATCGTAATACCTATGAAATCATGGATCCCGAAGCGATGGGGATTCCGCGCAGCATGATCATTTTGGGCAAGCATTCCGGACGTCATGCGATCAAGCACCGCGCTGCGGAGTACGGGGTTGGCCTGGCGGACAAGGAGCTTGAGGATGTTTACGCGCGCTTCAAGGCTAAAGCGGACGAGACCAAGATCGTAACCGACGACGTCCTGCTCCAACTGATCGGCGAATCGACGCAGACCCAAATAGAGCCATACTCGCTTGTAGAGCTGCAGGTGTCGGCAGGCACGAACGAGAAGCGAATCGCCTCGGTGAAGATCCTGAGGACCGAAGACGGCTGCGAGCGCACATGCAAGGGAACGGGGCAAGGGCCGCTAGAGAGCGTTATCCGTTGCATCAGGGAAGCCATGCCCGCCGATGTCGCTTTTGAAGATCTGGAGCTGCACTCGGTGTCATCGGGCGAGGATGCCGCAGGTGAAGCTGTCGTGACCGTGCAATACCGGAACAAGCGATTCAGGGGAACGGCCATTCATCGCGATATCATTTTAGCGGCTGCTCGCGCATATGTCGCGGCTTGCAATAGCGCGATCATGGCTGCCGCGTCGGAGCGAAGAATGGAATCCGGAAGCTGATTTGACGAGAAGTCAATGGATTCGGCTCCCAAATCAGCGCATCGAGGGTGTGGGCAAAGTTATCCACACCCCCTGTGTGTAGTGGGGATAAGCGTGTCGAATGTGTTGGGAGAGTAAACGTCATGTAATCTTGAAAACGTGGATGATATTTTCATGACACTCCCTTCGATATTGGGGATTGTGGGGGTAACGTGGAAACCGAATGAGCCGGCCGTCGAGATCAATGGGGGAAAATGGCGTTATAAGGCCTTTTTTTCTGACTGATTGCCTGCCGGATCTAGCGCAAAAAGCCATGATTAAACGTGAATAAAGTTGTGGACAACCCACTTTTCAAACTTTTTGTGAAAAATTCGTCAAGGGGAGATTAACTTGAACGATATGCTGAGATATTACGATCAGTTCGACGAATGGGGCAGGCTGGATCGCGAACCTGTCGAGTTCTTGATCAACATGCATATGATCCGAAGGCATCTTCCCGAGAAAGGTCGCATACTCGACAACGGAGCGGGTTCCGGGAAATATGCGATGGCGCTCGCGCACGCTGGATATCGGGTCACAATAACGGATTTGTCGGCGAGGCTGATCGAGCAAGCGAAGTTCCGCATCGGCGCCAGCGCATGGCGCGATCGCGTAGAAGGTTGTCACGTCGCCGATGCGCGAGATCTGAGCCGGTTCGCGGATGCAAGCTTCGATGCCTCGCTGATGATGGGACCGATGTACCACCTTCAACAAGCGGAGCAGCGAGAAAAAGCCGCCCTCGAGCTTCGTCGGGTGACAAAGCCGGGCGGCATCGTATTCGTGGCTTTTATGTCCCGGGAAAAGCAAGCGGCGACGTATTTGCTCGATCCCGATCGTTGGCCGCCTTGCGACAACTACGCAGGTATCCGGGCATTTTTGGATACTGGCATATTCAATCATCGGGATGAAGGAAGGTTTACGGGGGCGTATGCCTTTCCGCTTGTGGGGATCGTGCCGTTTATGGAGAAAATGGGCTTTGAGACGGTCAAGCTGATTGCCTCCGAGTCGATCGGGGGGATGACGGCTGAGAAAATGGACGCATGGCGTACGCGCGGCGAAGCCGAATACGGCCGGATTGTAGAGCTTCTTGCAGAGCTCGCCGAGGATCCCGCGATCCTCGGCACGGCGCCGCACCTGCTTTACGTAGGCAAGGTTACCGAACGCTAACGCCTTCGGCGTCCGCGTTTATTCCATCAACGACTCCCACAAGGCAAATGTCGTTTCGAGCGATTGTTGCTTCTCTTCCAGCTTGGCTTGAACCTCGCGCAGCCGGACGAAGTCCGTGCACACCTCCGGCAGCGCCATTTCTTCCTCAAGCGCCGCGACCTCCGCTTCCAGCTTCGCGATATCGGCCTCGGCTTGCTCGCGCTTGCGCTGCTTGGCCCGTTCCTCGCGTTTGGCCTGCTTGTCCGCCTCATAGTCCGTAACCGTGGTTTGCGAGGTCTGGGCGGCTGCGCCTGCTGCAGATGCGCCGCCGGAAGCGGAAGCCGCGGCCCACTCCTCCAATTCGCGCTTTTTCGAGACCATTTCGTCATAATTTCCCAGGAAATGCGCGGCGCCATCCGGCCCGAGCTCCACGACGCGGTCCGCGAGCCTGTTCAGGAAGTAACGGTCGTGTGAAACGAACAACAGCGTGCCGTCATACTCCTCCAAGGCGCCTTCAAGCACCTCGCGGCTCCATAGATCCAGATGGTTCGTCGGCTCGTCGAGCACCAGGACGTTGGCTTTCATCAGCATGAGCTTGGACAGCGCGACGCGCGCCTTTTCCCCGCCGCTGAGCGAGCCGACCGTCTTGCGGACATCCTCGCCGCTGAACAGGAAGTTGCCGAGCACGGTGCGGATCTCTGCCTCAGGCAGCGTCGGATAACGGCTCCAGACTTCCTCCAGCACCGTGTTGGATGGAGTCAGGCCGCGCTGTTCCTGGTCGTAATACCCGAGCTGCACACCGGTCCCCCAACGGATCGTGCCTGCCGTCAGGGGAAGTTGGCCGACGAGCGCGCGGAGCAGCGTCGTCTTGCCGACGCCGTTGGGACCGAGCAGCGCGATGCGTTCGCCGCGCTTCACCTCGAAACCCACGTGGCGGAAGAGGGGGCTGATGTCCTCTTTCGGCGAGGCCGAAGCGTCGTATACCTGCAGCACGTCTTTGCCCGTGCGGCGTTCGGCCGTGAAGGAGAAGCTCGCCTGCTTCAGCGTCCCCGGACGCTCCAGCCGTTCGATGCGTTCCAACGCGTTCCGCCGGCTCTGCGCGCGGCGCGTCGTGGTGGCGCGAACGATATTTTTCTGGATGAACTCCTCCATCCGCTGTATTTCTTTGCGTTGCTGATCGTACAGCTTGACCTTCTGGGCGAAGTCCGCCGCCTTGAGCTCCATGAAGCGCGTATAATTGCCGGTATAACGCGTCGCCGCATGGCGCTCGATCTCTACAATAGAAGAGACGGTTGCGTCCAAAAAGTAACGGTCATGCGAAACGATGACCATCGCGCCCGAATACGTACGCAAATATTGCTCAAGCCAAGTCAGCGTGTCGATGTCGAGGTGGTTCGTCGGTTCGTCCAGCAGGAGCAGCTCGGGCTGCACAACGAGCAGCCTGGCGAGCGCGAGGCGCGTCCGCTGTCCGCCGCTCAGCGAGGAGACGATCGTATCGCGCGAAAAGTCGCCGAAGCCCATGCCGTGGAGCACGGCCTTGATGCGGTTGTTCATCTCGAAGCCGCCGGCTTCGCGGAACCGGTCGTTCGCGTCGGCGTACTGTGCGAGCAGCGCTTCGTAGCGGGCCGCGTCGGCTTGCTCCGCCGGATCGGCGATGCGCGCCTCGAGCCGCCCCAAGGCGCGCTCCTGCTCGAGCAGCGGACCGAATGCGGCGTTCATCACTTCCTGGATGGTCAGTTGCGGAGCCAGCCCGCTATTTTGCGCCAAGTAACCGATCCGCAGCTCGCGAGGCTTGGACACCGAACCTTGGTCGGAGTCGAGTTCGCCCGCCAGAATCTTAAGGAAGGTGGATTTGCCCGCTCCGTTCACACCGACGAGGCCGATGCGGTCGCGTTCGCCGATTTGCAGCGAGACGCCTTCTAGTATAGGGGTGACGCCGTAGTGCTTGACGATGCCGGATGCCTGTAAAAGCAAGAGGATTCCCTCCGAACGAGATCTTTGTAGTTGAAACAAGTTTATCGCAAAACCGCTTTGACGTCCAAAACGCATGACGGGCTGGACTGGTATCGCGCCGCCGGATGATGTGAAAAAGCTCTTTGGCGTACCGTACGGAAAAATGATACACTGTTGCTATCTATGAATATGAATGGCAATAACGAGGGATGGCGGATGAACGCAAAGGAACCGGACGGCGCCAGAAAGCCCGCACTGCGCAAGTCGATGGCGGCCAAGCGGGACGCGCTGGCGCCGGATGAGCGCGAAGCGCGTTCTCGCAAGCTGTGCGACGTCGTCGTCGCGCAGGCGCTGCAACCGCTTAGCCTGCGGCTGGGCCGGACGCTGACCGTGGTCTTGTACGGCGCGTTCCGATCGGAGGCCGATCCGGCCGGCGTGCTGGAATGGTGCGCCGCAGCGGGCCATCGAGCGGTCGCTCCCCGGATACGGGAGGACGGCAGCGGGATGGAGCTGCGGATCGTCGCTACGAAGGCGGACTGGCGTCCGGAGCGTTATGGCGTGCCCAGCCCGGATCCGCTTCTCACGGTTCCGCTTGCGGCAGACGTGCGTCCCGACGCGGTGCTGGTTCCGGGCATGGCATTCGATCGGCAGGGCGGCCGGCTCGGTTACGGGGGCGGCTATTACGACCGATTGGCCGAGGCGTTAGGACCGGGCAGATTGCCTTACTGGATCGGCTTTGCCTATGCGCTCCAGCTGTCCGACGAAGCCTTGCCCAAGGAAGCGCACGATCTGGCGCTCCATGGCGTGGCGACGGAAGAAGGATTGATATGGTTTGCGGAGGAGGGGCCTTGATGACCGGCGGCGATGGGCGATTGACGCATTTTAACGAGCAGGGCCGCGCCGTCATGGTAGACATATCGGACAAGGCGGTGACGGCGCGGACGGCCGTCGCGGAGAGCCGGATTACGATGGCGCCCGCGACGCTTTCGCGAATATTGGACCGAACCGTGGAGAAGGGCGACGTGCTGGCGGTCGCGCAGATCGCGGCCATTCAAGCGGCCAAGCGGACGTCCGATTGGATTCCGATGTGCCACCCGCTGCCGCTGACCGGCGTTAACGTACGGTTTGGCACGAGCGGAGACGACACGCTGACGATCGCGGCCGAGGTCAAGACGACGGGCAAGACCGGCGTCGAGATGGAGGCGCTGACGGCGGTATCCGCGGCCGCGCTGACGGTCTACGATATGTGCAAGGCGCTGCAGAAGGACATGGTCATCGGGCCGACCTTGTTGCAGAGCAAGACAGGCGGCAAGAGCGGGGATTACCGGGCGGAAGGGTAGGCCGATCGAGTCGAAGCCGCCTGCGAAGTTTGAGGAGACGCGAATCGGGGGGGATGGGCATGATTTGGAAAGTAGCGCTGCTGACAGCCAGCGACAAAGGCTCCCGTGGCGAACGCGAGGATACGAGCGCGCAGGTAATCCGGGAGTTGGTCGAAGAGGAGCTTGGCGGGGAGATCGTCGACTATCGCGTCGTGCCCGACGAACAGGACGAGCTGCGCGCCGCCCTGATCGAGATGTGCGACTACTTTCAGGCCGACCTGGTGCTTACCACGGGCGGAACCAGTCTCGGACTGCGCGATGTGACGCCGGAGGCGACCCTGATGGTATCCGAGCGGACGGTGCCGGGCATGACGGAAGCAATGCGTGCTGCGGTCATGCAGCGAAGCAGGCACTATATGCTCTACCGCGGCATCATCGCCATCCGGGGACGCTCGCTGATCGTTAATTTGCCGGGCGACCCGAAGGGCGTCAACGACATGCTGATGGCGATCATGGATCAACTGCCCGACGCCTTGCTGCTCGTCTCCGGCATCGGGAAGGACCGAGATTACTGATGAACGGCAATTCCAGGCCTCAGGAGACCGTCCTTCGCGAGGTGAAGGTCGAGGACGCTGTCGGATTGACGCTTGCGCACGACCTGACGCAGATCGTGCCCGGCGCCTTTAAGGGGCGGCTGTTCAGCAAGGGCCACCGCGTCACGGCGGACGATATTCCCAAGCTGAAGGATATCGGCAAGGAGCATATCTACGTCATGGAGCTCGCGCCTGGCGATCTGCATGAGGACGACGCCGCGCTGCGGCTGGCTGCCGCGCTCGGCGGAGAAGGGATCGTTTACGGCGAGCCGCACGAGGGCAAGGTGACGCTTAAAGCTGGAGTGTCAGGGCTCTCCGTCATCGCCCGGGAAGTCGTGGACGGGATTAACGCGCTGGGCGAGATCGCGCTCGCCACGATCGTCGGCGGACGATTCGTACAAGCCGGGGAGGCGCTCGCCGCGTCCAGGGCAATCCCGCTTGTCGTGCCCAAGTCCAAGATTGAGGCAGCGGAACGGATTGTGGCGCGATACAAGACAGAGCGTGGCGGCGCTGACGCCGTTGCGGTCAAGCCGCTTCGCCGGATGCGCGCTGGGCTGATCTCCACGGGGACCGAGGTGTTCACGGGACGGATTGCGGACAAGTTCGGACCCGCTGTCCGGGCCAAGCTGGAGGCGCTCGGTTCGGAGCTGGCCGAGCAGCGCTTCGCGCCGGACGATCGACAAACAATTGTCAACCACTTGTACTACTTCCTCGAACAGCGATATGATATGATACTGGTATCCGGCGGGATGTCCGTCGATCCGGACGATCGGACGCCGGGCGCCATCGCCGACGCGGGCGCCGATATCGTCAGCTACGGGACGCCGATGCTTCCGGGTTCGATGCTGCTGTTCGGCTATTTGCAGGGTGTGCCGATCTTCGGGCTGCCGGGCTGCGTCATGCATGATCCTTATACGTCGTTCGACGTGCTGCTCCCGCGCGTGTTGGCAGGAGAGACGATCACGCGGCAAGAGATCGCCGCAATGGGGTACGGCGGACTGCACCGCTGAACGGAAGAGTCTTCTCCAGCGGAGCGGATTTTTGCAGGTCAGAGAATGAAGCGCTTTAAATGAATGTGTGATCGCTGCGGGCGCTTTGTTGTGGATTGTGGCAGGCGACCGTTTTCCTTTTATTTGTTTTTTGTGTTCCAGGACATCGAGACAGGGAGGGATAACCATGGGAGGTATTGGTGCATCAGGCTTGATCCTGCTGATCCTAATCGCCTTGCTGCTGTTCGGACCGAACAAGCTGCCTGAGCTGGGAAGGGCTTTCGGCCGCACGCTGCGCGAGTTCAAGAAGGGCGCGAACGATCTGATGGACGACAGCGAGCGTCCTGCTCGCCGCGAAGTCGCCGCCGCTCCGGAAGCGGAGCCGGCGAAGACCGAACGTCGTCTGCCTGAATAACGGACGTGAGACCGTCAACGTAAAGTATGAACGAGGGTAGCCCGGACGAACGGAACTCATGAATACGGAGGGCGGCTTGATTTTCGCAAGCCGTCCTGATTTTTTATGCCCGGAAGGGCGGAGGTCGCATATGGCGGAGCGCTCGGGCGCTAAGGCCGATACGATGGAAATGGGCGGAATGCCGCTCATGGAGCATATCGGAGAATTGCGCAAAAGGGTCATTTTAATCATCATCGTGCTGGTGCTCGCGCTGGTCGGGGGCTTGTTCGGCGCAGAGCCACTGTTCGATTATCTCGTCGACGCCGCACCGTCGGGACAGATCGATCTCAGCGCCTTTTCGCCGTGGGACGCGATCAGCCTATATATGAAGTTCGCTTTTATCATCTCGTTTATCGTCGTAATTCCGTTCACCTTGTTCCAGCTGTGGGCGTTCGTAAAGCCCGCACTCGGGAAAAAGGAACAGCGCGCGACGCTGCGGTACATACCCGGAGCGCTCTTCATGTTTTTGGCGGGGCTGGCATTCGCCTACTACGTCATTTTCCCGATGGCCTATTCATTCACGGAGAAGGTCACGGCAAACTTGGGGCTGAAGCAAGTATACGGGGCCAATCAATACTTCAGCTTTCTTTTCAACATACTGGTCCCGATGTCGCTCTTGTTCGAGCTGCCGATCGTCATTTTGTTTCTCACCCGTATCGGCATCCTGAGTCCGGATCTATTGCGCAAGTTGAGGAAGCTGGCTTGGTTCGTCATGGCCGTGGTCGGCGTCGTCGTGACTCCGCCGGACGTCATTTCGGACTTGCTCGTTGCGGTGCCGCTCATTCTGCTGTACGAGATCAGCGTGCTGTTGTCGGCCAGCGCCTACAACAAGCGCATGCGACGTGCCGCCGAACGGGAAGCTGCATTTGACGAAGAGGATTAACGAAACTAAGAAGCGTTTGTCGTATGGAGGGCTATCCCAGTCCCCATGGCAGACGCTTTTTTTGTCGATTTCACCGATCCCGGAGGCAGATGAGACCATGCAGCGCGTTTGAACAGTATCCCTTTGATTCAGGAAAGGTTTCATATTAGGAGTGACAACGGTTCCGGAGCGTTCGGAAGGCGAGAAAGGCAGAAGGATGCCTCGCGACGAAGCATATCTCGCGCTTTTCGCATTTTCCCGATGACATGTCCTTGCAGAGGCACAGAGGCACAGAGGCATCTTCGTCTCGGCAAAATATAGGCGTTTTGGACGGGCTCCTGATCGAAGGGGATACCGTTAAAACGGGAAGCGAACGACCTTATAGGGCAAGAGGACCGTTCGATTTAGGACGCCCGATTCAACTTTGCCGACAAAAAATTAAAATCCTTTCATAAATTCGACATATTCCGATATTATCCAGAACGATCTTGTGCTAAAATGTGTCTGAGAATTGAAATGGAAGTGCTTACATAGAAGTTGGCAAGCGACATTAATTCGGAGGGGTAAAGCATGCGCAATTCGGGTATCAGCTTGCAAACGAAGTTTTTGATCGGCTACGTCTCGATGGTCGTTCTGTTGGTGCTGTCCTTTATTTTTTTGGCGGCAGCTTCAGTGTTCAAAGGACATACGGTATTACTAATTGAAGTAATCGTCATCTACGCGCTCATCCTGGTGGGCGGAGGCTCCGCGTTGCTGACCGTCTCGCGCAAGCTCCTGCATTCGATCGGAGGCGTGACGGGGACGCTCAAGAACATCGCGGGCTCGGGCGGCGATTTGACTCAGCGGATTCCGGTTTATACGAAGGATGAAGTCGGCGACCTGGCGAATGCTGCGAACGCCATGCTGGACGGACTTCAGAAGATGATGAAGGAGCTGCGGGAAAATACGGCCGAGCTCGCAGCTTCGGCCATTCAGCTGAAAACGGGCGCGGACGAAAACGCGAGAGTAAGCAGCGAAGTATCCAGAGCTGTCGAACGCGTAGCGGCGGGCTCGGAGACGCAGGTGTCGCAGTCACAGCAGATCTCGGCCGTGATGACCGAGACGATCAGCGGATTAACGCAGGTTGCCACGACGACGACGGGCGTATCGGATGCCGCTCAGCTGACGCGGGACCGGGCCGAGGGCGGCTCTACGCTGCTTCAGACGACGTCGAGCGATATCGCGCAGGTCGAGTCGGCGTTCCGCTCGCTGCAGGAGACGGTTCGCGGCCTCAATCACAAGTCCGAGAAAGTCATCGAAGTCATCGGTTATATTTCAGAGATTTCGAGCCAGACAAATCTGCTTGCCTTGAATGCAGCGATCGAGGCCGCGCGCGCAGGAGAGCACGGACGCGGCTTCGCCGTCGTTGCAGGCGAGATCCGCAAGCTGGCCGATCAGACGCAGCAATCTGCCGTGCAGATCGCGACGACGCTTGAGGCGATGTCCGGCGACATCACCAAGGTGGCCGCGATGTTCGAGCAGAGTGCCGAGCAGGTATTCGGCGCCGTATCCGGCATGCAGCACGCGGAGTCGGCATTCAGAGAGATCGTCGGAGAAGTCGGCAAGCTAAGCGCCAACATTGGCGACGTCGCCGCGGCGGTCGAACAGATGTCTGCGGGCAGCCAGTCGGTGCAGCAGTCGATCTCCGATATCACGCGCGTCACGGAAGAGAACGCGTCCTTTACCGAGCAAGTCACCGCAATGAGCCAGCAGCAGCTGTCTTCGACGGAAGAGATGGCCCGTACGGCCGACAGGCTCAGCACGATGGCGGCCCGCTTGAAGACCCTGGTCGGCAACTTCAGAACGTAAGGAAACGCGAAAAGCTGCGTCGTAGGCGTATAGTCCGGGGCGTTTTGCGGAAACGATAAAAGGATGTCGAAAGAGCGCGGATTCGCACTTGATGCGGGTCCGCCTTTATATTTTTAACGCAAAGGGACTTGAAATGGTTATCCAAAATCAGTATTATAGGTAGTGGTTATTAGCACTTAACATGATTGAGTGCTAAACTTCGCAAACTTCTCCGTAACGGAGTAAAAAAGGAGGCTATTTTCATGATCAAACCTTTGGGTGATCGCGTGCTTGTCGAAGCAAGCGCCAAGGAAGAAAAGACGCTGAGCGGTATCGTTCTGCCGGACACGGCCAAGGAAAAGCCGCAAGAAGGCACCATTATCGCAGTAGGCGCCGGCGCAGTCGGCAAAGACGGCGCGCGCATCGCGCTGGAAGTCAGCGTAGGCGATCGCGTTTTGTTCTCCAAATATGCGGGAACCGAGATCAAGTACGAAGGCAAAGAGTATTTGATTATGAAAGAAAGCGACATTCACGCGATCGTCGGCTAAGCCGGCGGCTAACCGCTGACATAAGCAACCGCAAGCAAGCAGTACCTATCCTATAATGCGAACCAATTTCGAGGAGGGTTATTGAAGAATGGCTAAGGAAATCAAGTTTAGCGAAGACGCGCGCCGCGCGATGCTCCGCGGTGTGGACGCACTGGCCAACGCCGTTAAAGTAACGCTCGGACCGAAGGGCCGCAACGTCGTGCTCGAGAAGAAGTTCGGCTCCCCGCTGATCACGAACGACGGCGTGACGATCGCCAAGGAGATCGAGCTCGAGGACGCGTTCGAGAACGCGGGCGCCCAGCTCGTCAAAGAAGTCGCGACCAAGACGAACGACGTCGCCGGCGACGGCACGACGACCGCAACCGTCCTGGCGCAAGCGATCATCCGCGAAGGCCTGAAGAACGTTACGGCCGGCGCCAACCCGATGGTCGTTCGCAAGGGCATCGACAAGGCCGTACGCGCGGCTGTCGAGCAACTGAAGGCAATCTCCAAGCAAGTCGAAGGCAGCAACGACATCGCGCAAGTCGCATCGATCTCC
Organism: Cohnella sp. GCM10020058; assembly: GCF_042683485.1. NCBI lineage: Bacteria > Bacillati > Bacillota > Bacilli > Caryophanales > Paenibacillaceae > Cohnella > Cohnella sp. GCM10020058. The sequence continues at coordinate 173,879 of NZ_JBHUJV010000002.1, read as the reverse complement.
GCGGCTGACGAAGAAGTCGGCAAGCTGATCGCCGAAGCGATGGAGAAGGTCGGCAAAGACGGCGTCATCACCGTCGAAGAGTCCAAGGGCTTCCTGACCGAGCTGGACGTCGTCGAAGGCATGCAGTTCGACCGCGGCTACGTTTCCCCTTACATGATCACCGACACGGACAAGATGGAAGCGGTGCTGGACAACCCTTACATCCTGATCACGGACAAGAAGATCTCCAACATCCAAGAGATCCTGCCAGTCCTGGAGAAGGTCGTACAATCCGGCAAGCAGCTGCTGATCATCGCCGAGGACGTTGAAGGCGAAGCGCAAGCGACGCTGATCGTCAACCGTCTGCGCGGCACTTTCACTTGCGTAGCCGTCAAGGCGCCTGGCTTCGGCGACCGCCGCAAGGCGATGCTGCAAGACATCGCTGCTCTGACCGGCGGTCAAGTGATCACCGAAGAGCTCGGTCTTGAGCTGAAATCCACGAACGTGAACCAACTGGGCTCCGCTCGTCAAATTCGCGTCAACAAGGAAAACACGATCATCGTCGACGGTGCCGGCGACTCTAACGATATCAAGGCGCGCGTGAACCAAATCCGCGCCCAAATCGAAGAGACGACCTCCGACTTCGATCGTGAAAAGCTGCAAGAGCGTCTGGCGAAGCTGGCTGGCGGCGTAGCCGTCATCAAGGTCGGCGCAGCTACCGAGACCGAACTGAAAGAGCGCAAGCTCCGCATCGAAGACGCGCTGAACGCAACTCGCGCAGCCGTTGAAGAAGGCATCGTATCCGGCGGCGGCACGGCGCTGGTTAACGTATACAACGCTGTCGCAGCAATCGATGCGACGGGCGACGAGAAGACTGGCGTCAGCATCATCCTGCGTTCGCTCGAAGAGCCGATCCGCACAATCGCTGCCAACGCAGGCCAAGAAGGCTCCGTCATCGTCGAGCGTTTGAAAAAGGAAGAAGTCGGCGTCGGCTACAATGCCGCTACCGGCGAATGGGTCAACATGTTCGAAGCCGGCATCATCGATCCGGTGAAGGTGACCCGCTCCGCGCTGCAGAACGCGGCATCCGTCGCCGGCCTGTTCCTGACGACCGAAGCGGTCATCACCGACAAGCCTGAGAAGGACAAAGCGCCTGCCGGCATGCCTGGCGGCATGGGCGATATGGGCGGCATGGGCGGATTCTAATCACAGCCCCTCGAATATAGCAATATCGGCCGGACTCCAATAGGAGTCCGGCTTTTGCGTTGCGGGAAATCGACAGCAGGGGTAATAAAACGGTTATGGGCACTTTTTCACATAACAAAAATAAAGGAAGAGGGCGTGATTCCGGATGGAATGGGAATGGCTGCTCCGAATCGCGGCCGCGGGATTGGGCGGGACAATCATCGGCTACGAGCGCAAGAGCAAGATGAAGGAAGCGGGCATCAAGACGCATTTTATCGTCGGCATTGGCGCAGCGCTGATGATGGTGCTCTCCAAGTATGGCTTTGGGGACCAACGCAATTGGCCGAATCTGTCGCTGGATCCTTCGCGGATCGCTGCGCAGGTCGTCAGCGGCGTCGGCTTTCTGGGAGCGGGCATGATTATATTGCAGAAGCAGACGGTCAAAGGGCTGACGACGGCGGCAGGCGTGTGGTCGACCGCGGGAATGGGAATGGCGATCGGAGCGGGCTTATACATCGTAGGAGGCGGTGCCGTCATTCTGATCGTGCTCGGGCAGACGCTGCTGAAGCGCAGCATCGGCCGTCTCGGCCAGGCTGCTGCCGAGCATGTCGGGATTCGGATGGAGGATCGCGAAGGCGCCATGGACGACTTGCTCGCCAAGCTGAAGCAGCTTCAGGTGTCCCTGATTGCGATTCAGACGGACCGGGACGACAAAGGAGAGATCGCCGTCGATCTGTCGCTCAAGCTGCCGGCTTCCTGTGACAAGGGAAACTTGCTAGCGGCGCTGCACGGACTTGAGCATGTGCGCCGCATCGAATGGCAATAAAGCCATAAAAGCGCGCAAAAAACGCAAGAAAAGCAAAGGGACAGTTTTTCCAGTCTATGGTACAATGATTACGCTTCAATACGGACGGAGCCGGGAATGCCATCCCGTAATACCAATCGTCAAAGGGGAAGATCATTGTGCCTGCACTTGACATGCCATTAGAGCAGTTAAAAGAGTACCGGGGACGCAATCCGCGCCCGGCCGACTTCGACGAGTACTGGGAGCGCGCGCTCGCCGAGCTGAAGGCGACCGATCCGCAGGTCGAGCTTATACCTAGCGAATTCCAGACGCCGGTGGCGGAGTGCTTCGATCTGTACTTCACCGGCGTCAGAGGCGCGCGCATCCACGCGAAGTACGTTCGTCCCAAAAACGTGCAGGAGCCGCATCCGGCCCTCGTGCAGTTCCACGGCTATTCGGGCAGCGCAGGCGATTGGAACGACAAGCTCGCATACGCCGCGCTCGGCTATTCCGTGCTGTCGATGGATGCTCGCGGTCAAGGCGGCCAATCCGAGGATGTCGGCGGCGTGAAGGGCAATACGCTGAACGGCCATATCATCCGCGGACTGGACGATCATCCGGACAACCTACTGTTCCGCCATATTTTCCTCGACACGGCGCAGCTCGCCGGCATCGCGCTTGGCCTGCCCGAGGTCGACCCTTCCCGCGTTTACGCGGCAGGCGGCTCCCAAGGCGGCGCGCTCACGATCGCTTGCGCGGCGCTTGAGCCCCGCGTATCCAAGCTCGCCCCCGTCTTCCCTTTTCTGTGCGACTACAAGCGGGTATGGGAAATGGATCTGGCCAAGGATGCTTACGCCGAATTGCGCGACTATTTCCGCCGCTTCGACCCGACGCACGAGCGGGAGGAAGAGGTATTCACCAAGCTCGGATATATCGATCTTCAATACCTGGCAGACCGCATTCAGGGCGAGGTGCTCATGTTCGTCGGGTTGATGGACTCGGTCTGCCCGCCTTCGACGCAGTTCGCCGCCTACAACAAGATTACGGCGAAGAAGGATCTGGTCATCTATCCGGACTTCGGTCACGAAGGCCTGCCGGGCTCGTCGGACAAGACGATGCAGTTCTTGATGCGGGACTAATCCGATTCTTCGTGGTATACTTATTAGCGTACGGACTCCCCCAGCGCGGGGGGGTCTGCTTTTGTTATTTCACCCGAGGAAGTGAATGGCTTTGAACGTTTCGTGGAAAAGGAATCTGTACGTACTCTGGACCGGCGTGTTTTTCTGCAGCATGGCTTACTCGGCCGCCATACCGTTCATCCCTTTGTTCCTGAAAAACGATCTGGGCGTGGAACATCACGTCAATCAGTGGTCGGGGTTCGCGTTCGGCGTCACCTTTCTCGCAAGCGCACTGATCGCCCCCTATTGGGGGTCGCTGGCCGACAAATACGGCCGCAGGCCGATGCTGATTCGATCGGGCTATAGCCTGGCGGCGCTGTACCTCGTTACGTACTTCGTCCACGATCCTTACGTGTTCCTCATCGTACGAGTGTGCCAAGGCTTGCTCGCGGGCTACGTGCCCGCTTCGATCGCGCTGGTCGCGACGAACACGCCGGAGGAAAAAACGGGATACGCGCTCGGCGTCATGGCGACGGCCGGCGCAAGCGGCGGCATCATCGGGCCGCTCGTCGGGGGCGTCGTGAGCCATCTGACGAGCAACCGGGAGGCTTTTTTATTTTCGGCGGCGGTCGTATTCATCTCGGCGCTCATCGCGAGCTTCTTCGTCAAAGAGGATCAATTCAACCGCTCGGCGAAGCGGTCGAGCATCCGCGAGGATCTGTCGCAGGCGGTTCACAACCGCACGTTCATCACGCTGCTCCTGCTCGTCGGCCTCAGCTCCTTTTCGGTCATGATCCTGGAGCCGCTGCTCACGATTTACATGACGCAGCTGGGCGGGGAGCAATCGAACGCTTCATTGCAGGCGGGCATCGTGTTCTCGGCCGTCGGCATCGCGACGCTGATCGCGGCGCCGCAGTGGGGCAAGATCGGACAGCGGATCGGATTCATTAAGGTACTCGTCATCGGTCTCGCGGGCGGCGGCATCGGCAATTTGCTCCAGTACTTCGTGGGGCATTATGCGGAGTTCGGTGCGCTTCGTTTCGTGTACGGCCTGTTTTTTGCCGGCGTGTATCCTGCCCTTAACGCCATGATCGTACGCGTCACGGCGCCCGAGTTCCGGGGCCGCGCCTTCAGTCTTAGCCAATCGTCCACGCAGCTGGCCACGATGCTCGGACCGGTGCTCGGCGGCTTGCTCTCCGGCTGGATTCCGATCCGCTGGATATTTGTATTGAATGGACTTATGCTGCTGTGCTCGGCCGTCCTGCTTTTCCGAAAGCGGCACCTGGACCGTCCTGAACCCAGCTCATCCGTGGAGGGCGCTGCATGACCGTTTTTTTGCATATTCTCGTGAGCAACGTACTGCCGATTTCGATTTTGATCGCGCTCGGCATCGTACTCGAACGAAGTTTTAAGCTGGATATTCGGACGTTATCCAAGCTAAACTTTTATTTATTTTCTCCGGCGATCATGTTCAAGCTGCTTTATAATACCGCGATCTCGCTTGCTCTGATCGGAAAGGTCATGGCGTTTTTCGCCATCTTCATGCTGCTTCAGTACGCGCTTGTCTCCTTGGTTGTCCGTCTTCGCGGATATGATGCGTCGATGCGTAGCGCAATGCAGTGCAGCGTGCTATTTTACAACAGCGCGAACTACGGAATTCCGCTTAACCAGCTGGCGTTTCACAATAATCCGGATACGTTTTCCGTGCAAGTGCTTATCATGATGATGCAGTCGCTCTTGCCTAATACATACGGTGTTTACAGCGTGAACGCGCACAAAGCGAACTGGGCGCAGATTCGGCGAGTAATCCTCTCCATGCCGGTCATCTACGTAATTCCCGTAGCACTCTTGATGCGTTATCTTTCGGTGCCGCTGCCGGCTTCAGCCATTACTTCCCTGGACTACATGTCTAATGCGTTCATTGGTACGGCGCTCATCACGCTCGGCATTCAGCTCGGCGGGATGACATGGCGGATCAGTCGCCGACTGCTATCGAACATTGGCGTGTCGCTTGCGCTGCGACTAGTCGCCGGTCCTATATTAGCATGGGGAGTATGTGAAATCATCGGCGTGCATGGTTTAATTGCTGCATCGCTGATCGTCTCGTCATCCGTGCCCACCTCGCTCAGCAGCGTGCTGCTCGCCGTCGAGTTCGACAACGAGCCCGAGTTCGCCTCGCAGACGGTTTTCGCATCGACTGCGGTCAGCACGGTGACGGTGGCGGCGGTTATCGCGATATTGGGCGTGTAATGGCCGAGGTCATCGTATTTCATGCGCAACTTGCAACTTCTCCTGATCTGGAAGCGTCTGGATGTTAGGCGTCTATAGATCGGGGGAATGATGAATGAGAAAATATGCGGTCTGCTGGATCATAAGCGCGCTGCTGATCTTGCAGGGGTGCGGAGTTCGCGAGGGTATTACGATGGCGGAGAGCGGCGGAGGCATGCCGAATTTTCCTTCCGCATCCGCTTCGTCCGCACAGTTGCCCGGGCCGTCTGCGGAGGCTTTTAAGATGCCGGATGTCGTGCCGCATCTTGAGGTGACGGTCGGCGGCTCAACCTTCGAGGCACAAAAGGGCAGCTATTGCTGGAACGATAAGGAAAAGGGCACCGGCGTGTGCGCGGATGCGGCAGCGATGCCGCCGAGCTTCGAGGACGTCAAGGTCAAGCCGCTCGCGAATGCAGGCGATGAGATTGCGCTTGCCTGGTCGGGGGATCCGCCGGACAGTGTCCAAAGTATTGCGTATTTCCCCGGGTCGGAGCGACCCGTCGAGGCCGTCGAGCTGCGGGATGGACAGCTCCGAGTCGCAGCCGGCAAAGGAAATCAATTGTACGTGGTGACGGCGACCTGGCCGCAAGGCACCGTGCCATACTTTTTCGGTTTTCGCGCCGACGTTGCAGAAGATGCAAAAGATGAGGCCGACACCGCTATTCGTAAACTCGCGTGGGAAGCCATGCCGGAAGGCGACAAGACAACCGTCGTCGGGGATTGGCGGGAGGCCGAGATCGACGTGCCGGGCCTTCACCCGGCGGGCCTCACTGCCGTTAACGGCGAGGGAGACGTCATCGAGCTGCCTCAGGCCGGAAGCGAGCGGTTGAGCACGGTGACCTTTCATACGCAAAACGATGGCAAGCTCGGGCCGATGGTTGCGGTAATTGAGCGGGAATCGAACAAGCTGCTAGGATGGCTGCTCCGTTTTTGAATTAAAACTGCTTGTACGACAGGTCGTTCTCGCCATAGACGGGAGCGGCTTTTTTTAATGTAAGATGAAATTACACAGTTGACAGCCACCCGATATTACTCTATATTTAGGATATGTTACTTAACTAAATAAAGCATGTTCCTAAATGTTAGTTAATTATGAGGAGGAAAATAAAATGGCAAAATCCGCATGGGGTATTGACGCGTCGCACAGCTCAATCGATTTCTCGATCCGCCACTTGATGATTTCGAAGGTAAAAGGCACGTTCCACACGTTTGAAGCGAACGTCAACGCGGATGCGGACGACCTGACGACGGCCGACATCGAGCTGTCCATCGACCTGTCCAGCATCGACACGCGCAACGCCGATCGCGACGCGCACCTGCGCAACGCCGATTTCTTCGATGTCGAGAATCATCCGAAGCTGATCTTCAAAGCGAGCAACATCGTCAAGACCGGCGAAGGCGAATACGATGTTACCGGCGACGTCACGCTGCACGGCGTTACGAAGCAAGAAACGTTCGAAGTGACGTACGAAGGCGCTTCGAAGGATCCGTGGGGCAACCAACGCGCAGGCTTCAGCGCAAAGGGCAAGATCAAGCGCAGCGACTACGGCCTGACGTACAACGCTGCTCTGGAAACGGGCGGCGTCATGCTGGGCGACGACGTTGCGATCTCGCTCGAACTGGAAGCCGTCAAGGCGTAAGCGAGCACTTAAGATTAACGCGAAGGACTGTTCCTTTAGTCATGAAAATGACGGAGGGGCGGTCCTTCGTTTTTTTGTTGCCGAATATCCCGGTCCGCAGGTATATTAGCGCTAACGGCGTCTGGCGGTTATCGGCGCGAAAGCAAGGAGAATCGACATGCTTGAAATGTTTAGTTTCGACGCTGCAGTGCCGCTTCACCTGTTCGAATACAGTCTGAAGACAGAGCGTACCGAGCAGCATTGGCATTCCTTCTTCGAGATCGGCTACTGCCTCGAGGGCCGTGGCACGTTTTTTATCGGGGAGGAGGCGGTGACCGTCGAGCCGGGCACGTTCATGCTCTTCCCGCCTTACGAGCCTCATATCGCCATGGCCGAGGCAGAGGGGTGCCGGTTCGCGTTCGTTTATTTCAGCGAGTCGTTATTTGCCCCCGAGGATCGGTACTTGCTGCGGCCGTTCGCACGGGCGGCGACCTGGAACGAGCCTGAATGGCGCTCTTATGGGCCACCGGATTTCGTTCAGCCTGGTCCGATGTTGGCCGCCATGCTCGCAGAGTACGAATCGAAGCCGTCCGCATATGGTCCGCTTCTGCGCTCGTCGATGCTGACGCTCGTCGTCTGGCTATACCGTGCCGAAGAGGCGCGATATGGACGCAGGGAATGGCGGGAGCGAAGCGACGCGCTCGAGCGTCTGCGACCTGCGCTGGATGCGGTGGCCGCGAGGTTCAGGGAGCCGTTCGGGCTGCGCGAGGCGGCGGAGGCGCTGTCGCTCAGCGAGTCCCGCACGCGTCACCTGTTCGTCGAAGGCGTTGGCAAACGGTTTAAGACGTACCTGACGTTCGTTCGGGTGCAAGAAGCGAAGCGTCTGCTGGCGACAAGCGATCTTTCGGTGACGGACGTGTATCTCGCCTGCGGCTTTCAGAGCGCGGCTCCGTTTTATCGTTCGTTCGGACAACTGGTGGGCTTGAACCCCCAGCAATACCGAGAGCGACACATGGTCGAAGGATAGCCGTTTTTAAGAATAAAATCGGATCAAAATGAGATGAAAGCGCCATCCGTTCGGGTTAAGGTGAGGATAGAAAAATCACCGATACCAAAGGGGTGCGCGAACAATGGCTGGATGGGAAAAATTGAGCGAGCTCATGCGCAGGGAAATCATTCAAAGGGGCGAGGAAGGCTGTATCGTAGACGGGTTCGAGAGCCGGCTGGCGAAGTGCGGTGAGGACGACGAGAAGCTGATGGCGCTATACCGGGAGTTAAGCGCGCTCGAGCCGAGCCCGGAATTTCCATTTGTCGAGCCGTCCGATCTGGCGGGCATCCGTGCGCTGCGTCCCGATGCGAGCCGCAGCGGGGGCGGCAGCGTCCCCGAGCTGAGCGAAGCGGCTTGGCGCGACAAGTTTCTCGGCGCATGGTCGGGCAGGCTGAGCGGCTGCGCGCTCGGCAAGCCGCTGGAGGCATGGCCGATGATGGGCGGCTCGAACGGCAACCCGGGCTGGCGCAACGTGCAGCTCTGGTTCGAGGGGGCCGATGCCTGGCCGATCACCGGCTATACGCCGCAGCGGTCGCGGGCCGAATCCGAACACATCGTCATTTCTGACTGGTGTATGAAAAGTACGCGCGAGCAGATCCGCTTCATGGAAAGCGACGACGATGTCAGGTACACGGTGCTCGGCCTGCTCATGCTGGAGGAGAAGGGACTGGATTGGGATGCCTGGGATATCGGCAAGCTCTGGCATAACAGGTTGACCTACCAGCAGGTATGCACGGCGGAGACGCAGGCTTATTTGAACTTTGCGCAGGTGACATCCCATATGAAGCGGGACAAGCCGGCGGATTGGGCGGTCAAGCAGGAGTGGGTGCGCACGCACCTGAATCCGTATCGCGAATGGATCGGCGCGCAAATCCGCGCGGACGGGTTCGCTTACGGCGCTGCGGGCAATCCAGAGCTGGCGGCCGAGCTGGCTTGGCGGGACGCTTCCTTTTCCCACGTAAAGAACGGCATCTACGGGGAGATGTTCGTGGCCGCGATGATCGCAGCCGCCTTCACGGAGACCGATCCGGAGCGTATCGTCGAAGCGGGTTTGCGCGAGATCCCAAGCACTTCTCGGCTTGCGCGCGACATTGCGCAGGCGATGGACATCGCGAAGGATGCGAAGGATCAGCTAGATCTCGTCAGCCGCATCTGGGAGGCGTTCAAACACTACGACGCGGTCCATACGAACAACAACGCGGCCCTGGTGGCGGCGGCGCTCATCCATTCGGGCGGCGACTTTGAAAAAGGAATCACGACTGCGGTGCTCGGCGGCTGGGATACGGATTGCAACGGCGCGACGGTCGGTTCGATACTGGGAGCCAGCCTTGGCGCCTCGGCCTTGCCCGCATCGTGGATCGAGCCGCTGAACGATACGTTTTATGCGGACCTGACCGGGTTCGACCCAATCTCGATCTCCGCTTGTGCGGAGCGGAGCTACCAGGTATACCTCCGAATCCGAGAACAAGCGGCGGCGCTGGCCGGAAGATAAGGCAAGCCGATCTATTTTGTGCCTTCCCGACATAAGCATGAAGAGAGTTCGTCCTGAATTCGGCATGCTTAGGGAAGGGATGTGAAGTCCCGGATGCGCAGAAAATGGGGACGCTGGCCGCTGGCCGGCAAAAGCTGGAGCCTGAGATTGCCCGCCGCAAGGGGCTGGAGGAGCGCGAGAAGCGCGAGAAGCGCGTCCTTCCGGCCGAGGACGTCATCCGGCTTCGGCAGAAGCAGAGGCTTCGTCGCCCGTCCCGCCAAGAGCAAGCCGGCCATGGCGACCCGAACGTATTCTGTTCGGACTCGTATGTCCGGCAGCCGCACGAGAGGTACGCCGCGCCTTCCGCGCAAATACTTTTTTGTCGCGCTGCTCGCGATCGCGCTTTTCGCCGCCGTTCAATCCTTTTTGTACCTGGACCGCTATCTGAGGGAGCCGCTCATGTTCCTCGCCAAACAGAGGATTACCGAAATGGCCGTCCAGGCGATCAACGCCGCCATTACCGAGAACATCGCGGCAGGCGCGGACGGCAGCAAGATGGTGCAGTGGAAAACGAACGCGGACGGGAAGACGGCCGGCATCGAGATCGATTACAAGGAACAAATGCGGATTACCGCGCAGACGATCGCCGTCGTCGAGAACGCATTGAAGGAGCAGGAGGCGCTGCACGAGCGGATCCCGCTCGGCCATGCCGTCGACAGTCCGTTCCTGTCGTCGCTCGGTCCGAGCGTAGCGGTCAGGCTGCATCCGATCAGCACCGTGCAGGCGGAGGTGCGGACCCGCCAGACGAGCGCGGGCATCAATAATGTCCTCGTCGAAGTGTATATCCACGTCGCGACCGAGATCGCGATCGTCATTCCGTTCGACCGGGAGCCGAACAGGATCGAGACCGACATTCCGCTCTCTTATGTGATGGTGGCGGGGGATACGCCGCTGTACTACTACGACGGCAGCGGCAATCCGGTCGGCAGCGGCGCTTCGCAGGCGCCGGTGCTGAGCTTGCCGGAGCCGGCGGCTGCGGCAAGTCCCTGAGACCGGGTTGTTCCCTCCGAAGCCGGACTGCTATAATACAGGCAGCTAGCATCGAGCGAGAATGGAGGACGGCGACATGGAGCTTCGCATATCGAAGGCCGCGGCGGCTTGCTTCCTTGAGGAATGGGAATACAGACGGGGAGACAAGGTTCGCGTCTATGTCCGTTATATCAGCGGAGGCAGCGAGCCCTACGGCTTCGGCATCATGCTGGACGATCCGGTGGATCCTGCCGCAGAAGCGGATGCGGACGGTCTTCATTTTTATATGGAAAGCAAGGACGTCTGGTTCATCGAGCACGGTACGCTTACGATCGACCGCGACGAAGGCGGCATCGCCTTTAAGGTCGGCTAGAGCGGGACCGACGCCTCGTCTGGCACAAAGGGGACCGATCCGGGTCGTGCGATACGACAGCGGAACGGTCTTTTTGCGCGCGGCCTGCATTTGCCCTGATGGGGTGTTGCCGCAATGAAAGCGAATTGACAAACGGGCGGACGTCCGGGAAAATGACAAGCATACACTGATTACGCCGGAGGTTGAAGCCTTGAGCAAGATCGCAGTCATTGGCAGCATTAATATGGATATCGTCAATCAAGTCGAGCAATTCCCGCAGCCGGGCGAGACGATTCACGGCCGCGGAACCGCGTACCAGCCGGGAGGCAAGGGCGCGAACCAGGCCGTTGCCGCCGCATTGGCGGGAGACGGGGCAGTCATGATCGGCGCCGTCGGCGACGATGCCTTCGGCAGCGTGCTGACCGATTCGCTGCGGTCGCGCAGCGTGGACACGGCAAACGTATCCGTGAAGGAAGGCTCGTCCGGGCTCGCGTTCATCACAGTGTCCGAGAGCGGAGAGAATACGATCGTATTGTCCGCGGGCAGCAATGGCAAGCTGACGGAGACGGACGTCTCAAGCAACGCGCTGGCAGGCGTAGAGATCGCGCTGCTGCAGAACGAGATTCCGCCCGAGGTCAATCTGCATGCGCTGAAGCTGTGCGCGCAGCTGGGGATCAAGGCTTGCTACAATCCGGCACCCGCTGCGAAAATTCCTGCCGAGGCGCTTCCGCTCATCGACACGATGGTGGTGAACGAGACCGAGGCGGAAGTTGTGAGCGGCTTGCCGGTGAACGGCCTGGAAGACGCTGAGCGAGCGGCGCGCGCGCTGCAGGCCGAAGGCGTCGGGCGGGTCATCGTGACGCTGGGCGGCAAAGGCGCGCTCGCGCTCGATCGGGGCGGCGAGGCGCTGCGCGTGCCGGCATTCAAGGTCGAGCCGGCGGACACGACCGCGGCAGGCGATACCTTTATCGGCGCCTACGCGGCGGCGACGGCGGCTGGCCTGGCGCTGGCGGAGGCGCTGCGCTTCGCGGCGGCCGCGGCGGCGATCTCCGTCACGCGGCACGGCGCGCAAAGCTCGATTCCGGCGAAGGAAGAGATCGAGCGCTTTTTGCAGGAGCGGGCGTAACAGAAGTGGTGCGACGTAGGGGGGGCCGCATTTTATGGTTGAACTCCTCGCGAGTTGCATAAGCAAAAACGGCGCATAGGGGCGCCGTTTTTTTTGCGGATATGCGGGAAATTAGGGTGTGGCAGGATGCTGAGCTGTCGAGATTGACCGGGATTGCGTTAAAGAATAAAAAATATGGTGAGAGCGCAGCTGTGCGGAATAACCGCGTAACTCGTGCCGATGAGCGCAAATGGGACTTAACGCCGCGGTGGTCACGCTTCAGGCTGAGCCGATAAGTGCAAATAGGCATTACCGCAGCCGCATAGTCGCTCGGGAAGGCGCCGATGAGCGCAACTTTTGCTTCTTTGGCGCTACCCGCCGCCGCCCCCGCCGTGGTTTTGAAGCGCCTTGCGCTCGGATCGCTCCCAGCTGTGCAGCATCGGATACGGGTCGAACGCCCACTCTACCAATCCGCGGTCTCTGTAAACGCCGTAGTGCAGATGCGGCGGGAATTTGCCCTGCGTGCCCGGCCTCCCGTAGCCCGAGCTGCCGACCCACCCTATTACGCGGCCGGGCTCGACGACGTCCCCGGTTCTGATGCTCTTATCGAATCCCGACAGGTGCGCGTAGTAATGGTACAGGTTATCGATATCCCTGATTCCAATGCGCCATCCCCCGAATTTGTTCCAGCCCTTGACCTCCACCACGCCATAACAGGTGCTGCGCACGGGCACGCCCTGGCTGGCAAAAATGTCGGTTCCTTCATGAAGTCTCGCGCCCCCCCAACCGCGCCTGTTGCCCCAGGTGCTGCGGTATGAATAGACGCTGCTCAGCGGCAACGGGAATACGTGCTTGGACAGGTTCAGCGTATGAAACGACGAGTAGAGCTTGTCGAATTGCTGGACTCTTTGCACGGCTCTAGAGCTCTGATAATACTCCCACAGCCCGATCGCCATATTGTCGGCGCCCGGCCCCTGCAGCATGGTCTGCCGGACGACCGTATAAAGCCGATCCACGTCGTTATTCCTGTCGGCCTTCCCGTCGCCGGATCCGTCGCGTCCGATGCCGCCAAAAAAGGCAATCGAGAGCGGAGACAGATCCTCTTGCTTCGGATTGAGTGCGCCGGCCCACCGTTCGGGCGAGACATAAGCGCCGCTGACCGACCGCTCGTCTAGCGGGCGCTCCTTGGGCCTAAGCCGAGTCATTGAGCGCTCGTATTGATCGACGGCCGCCACCTTTTGCCAGGTCAATCCCGTAATCGCTGAGACCTGGTCGTACAGCTCGCGCCGTGCCTTGTTCTCGGCGCCGGGTTCCTGTCCGTACGCTTGCGAAGTCAACGCAAAGCCCAGGGCGGAGGCCGCTGCCGCCGCCAGCAGCAGATGCCGCAGGCGGCTCGCCTGCCGTCTTAGCCGTTCTAACATGATGCCACCTCGCATCGACTCCCCTTTCCCAAGTATCCGTAGCCTTTGCAGAACGTTGGTTTTTATGTGAATCATGCTATAATAAAGGACAGAAAGCGGGGGAATGGCATGAAGAACGGCGAAAAGACGCCCAAGCCCGACTGGCTGCGCATTAAGCTGACGACCGGCGACAACTACCAGGAAATCAAGCAGATGATGAGGACCAAGACCCTCCACACGGTCTGCGAAGAAGCACGGTGTCCCAATATATACGAATGCTGGGCGAACCGCACGGCAACCTTTATGATACTTGGCGATATTTGCACGAGAGCGTGCCGCTTCTGCGCGGTGAAGACGGGGCTGCCTACGGAGCTCGACTTGCAGGAGCCGGAGCGGGTGGCCGAAGCCGCCGAGCAGATGAACCTGCAGCACTGCGTCGTCACCTCGGTAGCGCGGGACGACCTCAAGGACGGCGGAGCATCGATCTTCGCGGCCACGATCAAGGCGATCCGGCGCAAGCTGCCGCTTTGCAGTGTCGAGGTGCTCATCCCCGACTTCCAGGGGGATCTCGAGTCGCTGCGCATCGTCATGGACGCCAAGCCTGATATTCTTAACCACAACATCGAGACGGTGGCGCGGATGTCCAACCGCGTGCGCGCGAAGGCCAAATATCCGCGCTCGCTCGAGCTGCTGCGCAGAGCCAAGGAGCTGGCGCCGAAGATTCCGACAAAGTCCAGCATTATGCTGGGCGTAGGCGAGACTTATGAAGAAGTGCTGCTGGCCATGGACGATTTGCGGGCGAACGACGTAGACATTCTGACGCTCGGACAGTATCTTCAGCCGAGCCCGGCGCATATGGCGATCGCACGCTATGTCCATCCCGACGAGTTCAAGCAGCTCAAGGTCGAGGGTTTGGCGCGCGGCTTCTCCCACGTGGAGTCCGCGCCGCTTGTGCGCAGCTCCTATCATGCGCATTCGCAGGTGAAGTCCGCGGCCGCCACGGCGTCCTCGTCCGCCGTTCAAGCAACCGCAGAGACCGTGCCGGCAGCGGCAGGCGGTTGCAGCTAACGCACCGACGGCTATGATTACCTTATTCGCGCGCGGCCGACGAAGGCCGGTGCACGGGAGACGGAAGGAGAGCCTTGCGTGATCTATCTGACCGGGAACAACGCTTATTCCGTTGTTCACGACCACAAGAACGGATGGAATCCCGAAGCGTTCCGGGAAAGATTCAGCGAGGTGCTGGAGCGATACGATTATATCGTGGGCGACTGGGGTTACAGCCAGCTGCGGCTGCGCGGTTTTTTTCGTGATCCGCAGCCCAAGGCGCCCAAGGAATCGGTCATTTCACATCTGTATGAATATATACACGAGTATTGCAATTTCGGCTGCGCTTACTTCGTAATCGAAAAGCTCGATCCTGCCGCCGTGCCCGAAGGCGCGGGCGTCCGGCTGGAGGAGCTGCCGACCGGCACGCCTGCAGCCGAGCAGACCGACGGCGACGGGGAAGACGGCCAAGAGGGCGAGCCGGCCGCTCAGGCGCCGGCAGCCGCGATCTCGCTGCCGACCGGCGGCCTGCTCATGCGCTGGCCGCTCAAGGAACGCCCGGGAGGCAGGGTGCCGGGCACGAGCCCGTCCGCGGTCGCTCGCGCCGTGTCCGAAGGTGCGGAGCGGCGGGCAGCCGCGGCGCAGACCGCGGCAGCAAGCTCGCGCGACGAGATGTACGGGCGCGGTAGTCCCTTCGACGGCGCACGCCAGGATCGCGGCGGCGATAGCCGGGACCGCAAGCCGGGCGGCGGCGGTTACCGCGGCGGTTCAAGCAGCGGAGGGTACGAGCGGAGAACCCAGGGCGGCGGCTACAACAAGCAGGAGCAACGTCAGCATCCGAGGGACGGCGGCGATCGCGCGACGACGTCCGGCGCCGATGGCGGCGGCGGTTATCGCGGCGGTGGCCATAAATCCGGCGGTGCGCCGGACGGCGGGAATCGCAGCGGCGGCGCGCCGGGCAAGTGGCAGAACAAGAACCGGCGCCGCGGACCGCAAGGCGGCGGGCAGCCGGGAGGACCGCTGCCGGGCGGCGGGAATTCGCAGTCGAGGTATTCCTCCGGCGCCGGGCAGCAGCAAAGCCAGCCTTCCGGCAAGCCGCGGTATGACGGGGGCCAACGGCCCGAGCACGGTCAGCGGGGCGATCGGACCGATCATGGCCAGCGGCCGGAGCACGGACAGCGTAGCGAGCGGCCGAGTGGCGGCGCTTCCCGATCGAGCGGCGCACCGCGTGCCGACGGCGGGGGCAGACCCGATCGGGGCGCGCCGACGGGCGAATAAGCTTTGCAAAGCAAGACCGGCAGTGCGGCTGACTAAGGCCGCGCTGCCGGTCTTTTCGTGTTCGATGAAGTGCGCAATATCGGGCCTATCGGTGCTTCCTTCCTGACTCGTCGGACGGCGGCGAATTCTGGAAGAGTAAGCGCGCTTACAGCCTGGCGGAGCTATTCGGATGCTTGGCGATTCGAAAAGCCTGCGATTATACATGTTTTTATGACAAACCAAACGCATTTCGATGAAAAGCCTGCAAATATGCAGGTAAATTCAAAGCACATGCCGGAAATTCGACCGATGCAGGAAAATACCTGCCTTTTTGCATCTTTTCTGTGCCAATGAGTTGAAATCGGCAAAAAAAGATGCATATTTGCAGGCATTGTGGCAAAAGCGCGACGCGGGCTGGCGACTCTGCGCCGCTTCCGCCGCCGCACCTGGATGCGACAGAGATGCGACGGGCTATGCTGCAGGCAGTTTTACGTATGACGGACTTAACTGTTTTCTTGCTCGTTCTCGTTTTCGTCCAGGCTGCTGAACTTCTTGCGCGGGAAATTCTGGCTCAAAATCTCCTTGGGCGATCCGATAAACGCGTTGCGGACCCTGTTCCAGAACGGATGCGGCCGATAGCGGGCAAAGTGGATTTTCTCCTCGGCGACCCTGCAAATAATCGAACGGACGCCTTGAAACCGCAAGGTCAGATGGTCGACGAGCAGCGAGAGGTCGTCTGACGGGTCGGTCACGATGTCGCAATGATGATGCTTCGGGAGGATCACGGAAGATCCGAGCGTACGGTAAATCCGGTTGTTGATGGACGCCAGCTCCGCGATCTGCAGCGCTTCGAGCGACGGGTGGAGGATGGCGCCGTGCACGCTCTTGTTGTAGCCTGTACTGCCCGAAGGCGTGGATACGACGATGCCGTCTCCGCGGAACATCTCGAAGGGCTCGTCGTTAATGTTAAGCTGGGCGACCAACGTGCCGCCGGGCCGTTTGAGCGTGAATTCGTTCAGGGCGAGATACGACTTGATCTCCGTATCCGTGACGACCTGAATGTTAAGCAGCGGATAGCTGACCTTCTGCGGCTCGGTGGAAGCGATCAGCGTGACCAGCTCCTCGAGCTCGTTTTTTTTCCAATCGGCATAAAATCCAAGATGGCCTGTGTGCACGCCGACGAAGGCCACGTCCTCGATGTGGTTAGCGAAGGAATGGAAGGCCTGCAGCAGCGTGCCGTCGCCTCCGATCGAGACGATCAGATCGGGATTGCCGGGGTTGGACGTCAGCCCGCGTTCGCGCGCAAGCTTGTGGAACGTCTCCGCAAGTTCGCGGGACAGCGAATCGCCCCGGTCGAGCAGCGCATATTTCAATGAAATGCTCCTTCCCAGCTTAAGCGCTCAATCGTTGTCTGACATAAATGATAAACAATATCCGCGCTTAAGACAATGCCGCCCGGCGCTCAGCCCGCGTAAAGCCAGGGCCAGAGCACATACACGAGCGCGACGCTCAGCCCTGCGTGGAGCAGCCGCGAACGCGCGAACGGGCCGTACCGCCAGCCGGTTCGTCCCATCAGTCCGGCGACCTGCGCATGTACGGACAGGCCGGCCCACGACAGGACGAACGCGGCCGCTGCCACGCGGTCGATCAAGGCGGCAGGGATGCCGGCCGGCCCCGCGCCGGCCGCTGCCGCTGCGTTGCCCAGCGTTACCTCAAACGTGCCCTGCACGAAGGCGCCGGCGAGGCCGGGCTCGAGGCCGAAGAGCTGGAGCGCCAGCACGATGGCGTGCTTAAGCGGAAGCAGCAGCCCGCTGTGCAGAAGCAATTGGAGCGTAGCCGAAAAGCAGACGACCAGTCCGCCGACGACGATCATGAGGGCGAGCGAGGACTTTACGGCATGGTTGAGCACAATGCCGAAAGGCCGGCCGTCTGCCATTCGCGCCTGGTGCATCGCCAGGATCGCGTGCTTGATTCTGCCAAGTCCGAGCCTTGAATCTTGGAGCCGGTCGCCTGCTGCGGATGAAGGCCTCTCCATGGTCTTCCGCGATCTTTCCTCCAGCTTCGGCTCCGGCTCCGGCTCGTCCTTGCGCCATCGCAGCAGCAGTCCGAGCAGCATGGCGCCGCCGTAATGCGCTGCGGCCAGCACCGGCACAATGTCGAGCCGTCCGAAAAATCCAAGGCAGACCGCGCCGATAAGAAAAATCGGGTCGCTGGTCGTCGTCATTGCGACCAATCGCTCGCCCTCGCCGCGACTGAGCAGGTTTTGTTCCATGAGCTGGGAGGTCAGGCGAGCCCCGATCGGGTAGCCGGCTCCGAAGCTCAGCGCCAGCACGAAGCCGCCGGCCCCCGGAATGCGGAACAGAGGCCGCATCAGCGGATCGAGCAGCGTGGCGGCCAGATGGACGATGCCGAAGCCGAGCAGCACCTCGGACAGCACAAAGAAGGGAAACAAAGCAGGAAATAAAACTTCCCACCAAACGGACAGGCCTTTGAGCGAAGCTTCGAGCGCGACGCCGGGCATGAGCAGCACGAGCAGTCCGATGAGCAGAACGCAGGCGCCCACCCCGGTAACGGCTGCCAGCCGCAGTCCTCTCCGTACGAAGCCGGCACTGCCTTTTCGCGACAAGATGAAGTCGGACACGAGCGCACTTCCTTCCCTCGACCAAGCTACCCTCTTGTCCGAGTATATGCGCAGCTCGCCGGGAAAATTTCAGGGACGGCGCAAATGCGTTTCTCCGGGCCGAGGTTGCTTAATGGGAGCGACTGCTATATATTGCAAGCGTGAGCCTATCGACGCGGCTTGCCGCGCCGGCATTTTCCGATAACGAATCGAGAGCGAGGAGGCGGAACGATTGAGCGGCGAGAACGTCCAATCCAAGCTTTATAGGGGCGAATGTCCCGTTATACCCTACTTCGAGGCGTTGTCCGCCATACCGCGGAGCTCCGGCCATGAGCAGGCTGCGAGCGACTATGTAGCAGCATTCGCAAAGGCGCGCGGGTTTGAAGCCGTGCAGGACGCTTCCTGGAATCTGGTTATCCGCAAGCCTGCAACGCAAGGTTACGAGCAAGCGCCGCCGGTCATCGTGCAGGGGCATCTGGACATGGTCGGAGAAAAAAACGAGGGTGTCGACCACGACTTCCTAAACGATCCGATCCGGCTGCGGGTGGACGGCGACTTCATGTCGGCTGAAGGCACGACTTTGGGCGGGGACAACGGCCTTGGCGTCGCTTTCGCAATGGCGCTTCTGGACGATCGCAGCGCAGCGCATCCTGCGCTCGAGATCGTGCTGACAACAGAGGAAGAGACGTCGATGAAGGGCGCAAGAAAACTGGATACAGCTTTACTGCACGGCCGAATGTTGATTAACCTGGATTCCGACAGAGAAGGCATTCTCTATGTCAGCAGCGCCGGCGGCGCGCGGGCTTACCACACGGTGCCCGTCGCGTGGACGGAGGCTAACGGGGCGGGTCGCGCCGGGCGCCTGCGCGTATGCGGACTCGTAGGCGGCCATTCGGGCGACGATATCGTCCACGAGCGCGCCAACGCCTGCGAGCTGCTCGGTCGGGTACTCGACGCCTTGCGCAAGCGGCTGCCCTACGCCATCGCGGACGTGCGGGGCGGGTTGGCATCCAATGCGATTCCGCGGGAGGCCGAAGCGTCCTTGTACGTGCCGCCGGCGCAATGGGCGGAAGCCGAAGCGACTGTACGGGAATGGGAGGCGCATTTTAGATCGGAGTATGCGGTCTCCGACCCGGGCGTGAGCGTCTCCCTCGAAGCGGACGATTCCGGTACGGCTGAAGCGGACGGTGCAGCGCAGATCTTTTCCGAAGCGTCGAAAAGCATGCTCGTCGATTCGCTGCTGCTCATCCCGAACGGCGTTCTCCGGATGGACAAGGCGATTCCGGGGCTGCCGCGCACGTCAACCAACGTCGGTACTGTGAAATTGACTGCCGAAGGCGTGAGATTCGAGAGTCTGTTGCGAAGCTCGCTTAGGTCGGAGCTCGACGCGGCCATGAAAAGGATGGAGGCGCTCGCCCGCGTGATCGGCTGCGGCTTCGAGGCGGGCGATTACTACCCTGGCTGGCCTTATCGGATGACATCCCCGCTCCGCGACGTTTTTCTGGACGTTTATGCGCGCGAGCACGGAACGCCGATGGAGGTAAAGGCGGTGCACGCCGGCATCGAATGCGGCATTCTCGCAGACAGGATCCCCGACCTGGATGCCGTATCGTACGGGCCGGACCTTTACGACATCCATACGCCAGACGAGCGGTTCCGCATTTCCTCTGTCGAGCGGACGTGGAATTATTTACGCCAGGTGCTGCAAGCGCTGAAAAATCCGTCCGTCTGAGAAACGGTAGAGACCTCTCCATTCCAGGGGAGGTCTCTTTAGGTAAGCTGCGTGCTGCCTCCCTAGATAAAATTACACCGCACCGCGTCCCCGCCAGCAGACTTGAGATGAGACGCAATTTTTTATGTAAGCGATTGCAAAAAAGTAATGTAGCTGTTACATTCGTGTGGTACAATAGAACCAAGCTTTCGAGATTGCTTCAGGGAGTGATGAACATGGCAGGAATCGTCGCTGGGCTCCTCATGTGCGCTTTCGTGTATGTCATTCGGGAGTCGCTCAGCGGTCCCGAGGAAGAGATTTAACTCCCGGGTCACCGGTTATCTTACTTCATTCGATCGCCCGCCGAGGGCGATTTTTGTTTTGTGCAAAAACAGCAAAATTAGGATAGAAGTCTTAAATCTTTGTGGTATAATTAAGGGACCTCAGGAAGTAAGTCCCGATACCTGCAAATGAATCGGGAGGAGATTGCAACCTATGAACTACGGAAGCGTGTATGAAGCGATTGGCGGAGCGGCTACCGTCCGCAAGATGGTCGAAGGATTTTACCCGAAGGTGCTGCAGCATCCGTTGCTCGCACCGCTATTTCCGGAAGACATCACGCCTGTCATGGACAAGCAGTACATGTTTCTTACGCAGTTTTTCGGGGGACCTGCTTTATATTCCGACGCCTATGGACATCCGATGATGCGGGGAAGGCATCTGCCGTTTCCGATTACGCCGGCGAGAGCCGAGGCTTGGCTGGACTGCATGCGGCGCTCGCTCGACGAGACGGAGCTGTCCGAGGAACTCAAGGCCTTCGTGCTCGACCGGCTGTCTGGTCCGGCGCATCATTTTGTGAACACCGAAGAGTAACTGACCGTCTCGCGCGTTCGCCGGGACGCGTCCCACATGGAGGGATTGGGATGGACCCCCTGTACCAGACCAAGGTTGCATGCGTATGCTGCGAAGCCGAATTCATGACCTCCAGGGTAAGACCGAGCCTGAAGCGCGCAATTCGTTCGGATACGGACTTTTGTTCTTATTTCAAATCGGTGAATCCCGATTATTATGTCGTCCGCGTATGCCCGTACTGTGGGTACGCCTCGACGGAAAATTCAAGCCAGCGCCTTGTGGACTGGCAGCGGAGCGCTTATCTCGAGCGCATCGGCAAGCATTGGAAGATGCACGATTACGGCGGGGAGCGCAGCGCGGCAGACGCGCTGGCATGCTACAAGCTCGCGTTGCTGACGGGACAGACCATCAAGGAAAAGGATCGCGTCGTTGCGGGCATTTTGCATCATATCGTTTGGCTGTACCGCTACGAGGGCAATGGGGAGCAAGAGCGAAGATTCCTGCAGTACGCGCTTGAAGCCTATATCAAGACCTATCAGTCCGAGCGCGAGCTGATGAACAACGCCCGGCTGCTGTACCTGATCGGCGAGCTGAATCGGAGGCTCGGTCATTTTCACGAGGCGGTCAGATGGTTCAGCCGGGTCATCCACGACAAGAGCATCCTGGATTCGGCGATGATACGCGCCTCGCGAGAAGGATGGCAAGCTGTCCGCGAAGAGATGTCGGGCAGAGGCGCCGAGCTGCCGGAAGAAATGCAGCGGATCGGGAGCTGAAGGCGAATCAAGCGCGAAGCGGCTTGTTCGCAAGCAGGTAGTCGCTGTCGGCGTCTACGAGCTGAAGTCTCGACCGGCAGCAGGGCATTACGATCGTACGCTTCATGAGGCCGCCGCGCAGCTGATCAAGCTCCTCGGGCTTCAGCGGCAGTCGTACGTGGGATTGGCCGCAGAACGGGCATTCGGAGGCGTACACCTCGTTCATCTGGATGTCGTAAGGCAGACTGTTGCGAAATGGAATCATGCTCTTCTCCTCTCCTCTCTGGCAAAACCGTGTCCATTAACGATACAATAGTTGGGACGGGCTGACAATGTCCGGGTGCCGGAGGCTAACGGTACGCGGATCGCCGGCAACGCAAGAGAGGACGGGATCGAATATGACGGACAGCTACTCCCAAATTTGGGATCTGGACAAAATTTTCTCCGGGGGTTCCGAATCCCCGGAATTTGCTGCGTTCTCCGAGGCGCTCGACAAGGAAACGGGCGCGCTGCTAGCGGAGCTTCAATCCGTCGGTGAAGGCGAGGCTGCGAAGGAAGAATCGTTGAACGACTGGACGAACAGGCTTCAAGACCTGATGGCCCGGCTGCGAGAGGCATTTTCCTATGTAGGCTGTCTGTCGGCTCAAAATATGGAGGACCGCAAGGCGACCGCCTGGACGGAGAAGCTCCAGACTTTGTCCGCCAAGCTAGGCCAGGCGCTCGATCTGTACGATGCGGCACTGGCTCTGGTGCCGGAGGAACGACTCGAGGCTTGGATCGCCTCCGAGGCCGTATCCGAGATCGCCTTCGTGATCCGCGAACGCCGGGATTTCGTCAAGGAAAAGCTGCCGCCCGCGCTCGAGGCGCTCGCCGGCGAATTGGCCGTCGACGGCTACCACGGCTGGGGCGAGAACTACCAGACCATCGTCAGTCGAATCGCGATTCCATGGGAGGAAGATGGCGCGGTCAAGACGTTGTCCGCAGGGCAGGCCTCCAACAAGCTGTCGCATCCCAGCCAACAGGTGCGGGATGAGATGGGCGCCAAGTGGGAGGCGGCTTGGGC
The DNA here is from genome assembly GCF_042683485.1 of Cohnella sp. GCM10020058. Taxonomy (NCBI): domain Bacteria; kingdom Bacillati; phylum Bacillota; class Bacilli; order Caryophanales; family Paenibacillaceae; genus Cohnella; species Cohnella sp. GCM10020058. The sequence continues at coordinate 151,219 of NZ_JBHUJV010000002.1, read as the reverse complement.
CGGACAGGCGGATCTGGCAGCGGATTCCCTAAACCGGCTTGCCGGATTCCGACTCAAGCTGTATCAGGCGCGAGGCTGGCAGGATCCGCTCAAAGAGCCGCTGCTGATCAACCGGATGAGCCGGGATACGCTCGATGCGATGTGGGAGGGCGTCTCGAGCGGGATGGAGCCGCTCAAGCGCTATATGGCGGCCAAAGCCAGTCTGCTTGGCAAGGAAAGGCTCGACTGGCACGACGTGTCGGCGCCGGTGGGCGCGGAAGGCGGAGCGATCGGCTACGACGAAGCCGCGGCGCTGATCAAGGATGCCTTCGGCAGCTTCTCCCCTGCGCAGGCCAAGCTTGCCGAGCGTGCGTTCAGCGGGCGCTGGATCGAAGCCGAGGACCGGGCGGGCAAGCGGCCGGGCGGCTTCTGTACGGACTTCCCATTGACGGGGGAAACGCGTATTTTCATGACCTATTCGGGAACGCCTGACAACGTCTCGACGCTGGCTCATGAGCTGGGTCATGCTTATCACGACGTATGCGTGGACGGCTTACCGCAGTTCGGACGCAACTACGCGATGAACGTCGCCGAGACGGCGTCCACGTTCGCCGAAGGGCTCGTCAGCGACGCGCTGCTGCGGGCGGCCGGCAGCGACGCGGAGCGGTTGTCGCTGCTGGACGAGCGGCTGCAGCGGGCTTCGGCGTTCTGCAACAACATCAGAGCGCGGTTCCTGTTCGAGACGCGATTTTACGAAGCGCGCAAGAGCGGGATGCTCGACGTTGATGCGCTCAACGAACTGATGGTGGCGGCGCAGAAGGAAGCGTTCGGGGACGCGCTGTCGTCCTGGCATCCGCACTTCTGGGCGGCCAAGCTGCACTTTTATGCGACCGACGTGCCGTTTTACAATTTCCCGTATACGTTCGGATACCTGTTCAGCACCGGTATCGCCGCCGTGGCGGAAGCCGAAGGTTCGAGCTTCCACGAGCGCTACGACCGGCTGCTGCGGGATACGGGCCTGATGACGGTCGAGGAGCTCGGCCGGCGCCATCTGGGCGTCGAGCTCGACAAGCCGGCGTTCTGGCAGGCTGCCGTTCGCCGCGCGACGGCTGACGTCGAGGCGTTTGAAGCGCTGTGCGCGCGTTGAGCCGTCGCGGCAATGGTCGCGGCAATAGGTAGCCGCGTGTGGTATATTAGAGATATACGCGTTAAATGGACGGCGAGCATCGCCGTCATTACGAATGATGCCGATAAGGCTCGGTAAAGGTAGCGGAAGAACCGCACACATTGAGTGTGCGGTTCTTTGCGTTTTCGGGAATTTTCGTTTTAGTAGGCGCATTCGGCGGGCATGAGAGGGCGCAACGCCTGTCGTAGTGCAGGGGATGGGCGCTCGGCGGGCTCTAAAGGGCAAATCGCCTGCCGTAGTGCAGGGGGATGGGCGAGCGTAATTACTGGCCTCAACCATCTTCCATTGTGAAGAAAAATTGTTACAACATCTCAAAAAAAATAAAAAAATGCATGATTTAGTCGAATATTCTAAATTTTTTGTTGAAATACTTCATATATTTGCCTATAATGATGCTTAAGTCGCAGGGAATACATGGCGACAATGGTTTGTATATCCCATATAAGAGGAGGAGAATTATGGTTTATGAGTTTGAAGTCCCGCTCGCGAGGCAAGTGGAGATGGCGATTCGGCAGATGGAAGGCGAACTGAAGGGCATGACGGCCGGCACGATCGTTTTGCAAGTGCGCAATGATACGGTAGGTAAATTCGGCATTCGTCATCTGCCTGTCGATCTGGCGGAACGCCGGGCAACGGGAGATGCCAAGCCGGAAGGGCTGACTGATGACTCGATCGGCGAGCTGCGGAAGGCGGCGGTGGAGTCGATCAAGCGAAAGAAGAGCTGGACGCATGGCGAAGTTACATATGATTTTGTAATCAAGCAAGGCAAACTATACTTAAGTGTAACGTTTGAATCTAACTATAATATGGCAAATGTTTTATTTCATGTGAATCATAAAAAAATGGGAAAAAAAGATCGATCCGGCGAGCTTTAAGCGGGGAGATTCGCGAATAGAAGGAGGCAAGCGCCGCGGCGCTTGCCTCTTCTTTGCGTGCTTTCAGTTTAACCACTGCAGCCGTTCCGCAGCAACCGAACCGACCAGTACGAGCGCAAAGACGAGCAGCGCAAAACGGATCACGAATCCTTTTCGGAAGACGGACAGCATGACGGTCAACCCTTTGAGATCGATCATCGGCCCGAAGACGAGGAAGGCCAATATTGCGCCGGGATGGAAAAGACCGTCAAGAGGCGCTGCCACGAAGGCGTCGGATGTAGAGCAAAGAGAGAGCAGGAAAGCGAAGCCCATCAGGAAAATATGGGACATCCAGTTATGGCCCGCCGCTGCTTCTATCGTTTGCGCTCGCAGCACGGTTTGAACAAGCGCCGTCAGTGCGGCTCCGATCAGTAGATACTTGCCCATATCGCGAAGATCAATCATGGCGTGCGAGAAAATGGATGAAAAGGCACCGGTAATACGCGTCAGAAAACTCGCTCCTTCACGCACCCCATGCCCATGCCCATGCCCGTGCCCATGCCCGTGCCCATGCCCGTGCTCGTGCTCGTGCGAGCAGCCGCCAAGGCTGTCGTCCTCCTTAAGCGGGCTGCGCCGCAGGAAGAGCAGCAGGGCCGTGCCGGCGGCGAGCGCGACGGCCAGGGCGAGCAGCAGGCGGGCGAACGCCATTGACGGATCGCCTTTGAAGGCGGCGACGGTGGACATGAAGACGATCGGATTGACGACCGGTCCGGCGATGATGTAGACGATGCCGATATAGGCGGGCAATCCTTTGCGGATCAGGCGGCGGGCGACGGGGATCATGCCGCATTCGCACAGCGGGAGCGCAAGGCCGAGCAAGCTGCCGAACAGGACGCCGCCCGTGCGGCTTTTGGGCGCGACGGCGCGGACGAGCTTGTCGCTGACGAAAGTTTCGAGTGCCGCGGAGACCAGCGCCCCGAGCAGCAGAAAAGGAAAGGCGTCGAGCAGGACGGAGAAGAAGGAACGAAAAAATACGGACGGCCAATTCGGGTTCAGCTTCCAGACGACATATAAGCATCCTGCGGCTGCCGCCCAAGTCGCGCCTCGTAGTGCGGTTAAGGTCATGGCTATGCACGCTCCTCTCCGTTCGGACGCGCGCGGGCCATCGCCCCGCGAGGCCGGAGAGCCGCGCCGGCGTCAACGATTACAAATATGCGCGTCTTGTCCCGTTCCAGAACCGCAAATTGACAAGCTGCTCCGACGGCCGTCACCGTCGATCTTAACAAGCGCCCAGGACGGTTGACATCTATCGCGCCTCGCGTATAATGAACGATAACATACGAGGCGTTGATGAGAATAAGTAAGCGTGGCAAGGAACTTCAGAGAGCCGGTGGCTGCTGCGAACCGGCGTTCCTCCAAGGCCGAATGGATCTCGGAGCCGACTGGGAAACGAATCTTTGCGCCTTCAGGCTGCATGCCCGGCTTGACGTGCAAGGCTTCCCATCCAGTCCGTCCGTTCCCCGTTACCGGAACCAAAGGCTCACGCCCGGCGCACTGTCTTCTATTGGCGGCTGCGATCGACGCGAGCGAATTAAGGGTGGCACCACGACTTCTTCGTCCCTTTGACGAAGAGGTCTTTTTGCGTTCAACGCGCGCTTGCAGGGCAAGCCCCGTATCTTAACGAAGCGAAGGAGCAATGGACAATGAGCGAAGCAAACGGTAAGAAACGCGTCCTCTCGGGCATACAGCCGAGCGGACAGCTGACGCTGGGCAACTACATCGGCGCCATGAAAAATTATGTGTCATTGCAGCATGAATGCGACAGCTACTTTATGATTGTGGATTTGCACGCGATTACCGTGCCGCAAGAACCGGCAGCGCTGCGCGAAAATACCGAATCGGTAGCGGCGCTTTACCTGGCGGCCGGCATCGATCCGGAGAAAGCTGCAATTTTTGCCCAATCCCACGTGCACGAGCATGCCGAACTGGGATGGATGATGACGACGCTCTCCTACATGGGCGAGCTGGAGCGGATGACGCAATTCAAGGACAAATCGGCGGGCAAAGAGGCGGTCGGCGCAGGATTGTTCGTGTATCCGCCTCTCATGAGCGCTGACATTCTGCTCTACAAAGCGGATCTGGTGCCGGTCGGGGACGATCAGAAGCAGCATTTGGAGCTGACGCGCGATCTGGCGGGACGTTTCAATCACCGCTTTGGCGAGACGCTGGTCGTGCCGGAGCCGTTTATTCCGAAGGTGGGCGCACGCATCATGTCGCTCGACGACGCCTCCAAAAAAATGAGCAAGAGCAATCCGAATGCGGGCAGCTACATCGCGCTGCTCGATCCGCCGGACGTGATCCGGAAAAAGCTCTCGCGCTCGAAAACCGACCTCGGCCGCGAGGTCGTCTACGATCCGCAAAATAAGCCGGAGATCAGCAATCTCCTCAGCATATACGCGAACTGCTCGGGAGAGTCAATCGAAGACATTCAAAGCCGGTACGAGGGCAGAGGCTACGGGGACTTTAAAAAAGATCTCGCGGAACAGGTCGTCGGCGTGCTTGAGCCGCTGCAGCGCCGTTATGCCGAGATCCGGTCCTCCGGCGAGATTCACCGCATTCTTCGGCAGGGTGCGGAGAAGGCGAGCGCTGTCGCCGCGAAGACGCTGTCCGAGGTAAAGGAAGCGATGGGTTTCCTGCCGCCGCTCAAATAATACAAAAAGGCCTGCAATGCCCTCGAAGGAGGCTTGCAGGCTTTTTTTTGCGATCAACGTTGCTGAATTTCCTGTCGTCTTGCGATCTTCGCCTTCAGCGTGAAGCCCCAGCCAATGAAGCCGAACGCCAGCACGGCCAGGCCAGACGCGAGCCAACCGTTGTAATCGATCGATATCGCCGTACCCAGCAATAGCAGCATCGAGACGACCGCAAACAGGAGTCCCAAAGGTTTGTTCAAAATGTGTTCACCTCCGAGTATAGTTTTCTTCAAGCATAGCATAATAACAACGCAAGCTTGCAACCAACACCAATCTAAGCAGGGCGAAGGGAGAAATATCAATCATGGCAAGCAATAGCTCCGGTTCCCGTAATCAAGTTCTGGTCCCTCAAGCAAAGGCTGCGCTGCAAAGCATGAAGACGGAAGCCGCTCAATCCCTGGGCGTTCAAATTCCGGCTGACGGCTACTACGGCAACGTCACTTCCCGCGACGCAGGCTCCCTTGGCGGCTACATCACCAAGAAGCTGGTCCAAATGGCCGAGCAACAACTTTCCGGTGGCAGCCGCTAACATCCGTTAGCTCACCGAAAGCCCGAGGCAACCCCTCGGGCTTTTATTGTGCGCTTAAGCGACGCCGAGGTCAACCGTTGCAGGCAAAAAAAGCGGGCGAAAACATAAAAAAGACGGCTTGCAGCCGTCTGATCGCGGAACCCAGCGCTTCATTCTTTTTGGTCAATAAGCATTCATGCGAAGCCGCTTCTCCAGGCGATCGTCGCTCAGCCAACCGACATAGGATTGAAAGACCTTATAGGAAGCATCCATCATAACCGTCGCGACAAAAGGATACTGCTTGCGGTGGCGATAACGGATATCGATCCAGCGTACTTCGTAGCCCCACGGCTGCTCCCGGACTTGCGCGCATGGGAATGGCGTGACATTCAGCAGGGCCTGCACGTCCTTGTTCTTTTTGGATGCTTCGACTGCCGGGTGAATGTCGCACTTCGTATGATCGATCCAGTGCACGGCGCCTTTGTCCCATTCGCCGATGGCGAACGTGCAGTCCGTAGATTGCCGTACCAGATTCCAGCGATGCAAATTCAGCGTAGGCAGGAGCGTGTATTGGTCGCCTTCGCGCCGTTCGGGGTCCAATGCAGGGATACGTCCCGACAGACGCCGATGCGCGACGCTTCGCCAGGCATAATAAATGGCCAGCAAGCCATACAACACGGGGAATACGACGGTAGGTCTCGCCCAACCGGTCAGCCAGAGCAAAATGGCGACCAGATGCGCGCCGAAGATGAACGGGTCGAAAATATGGATGATATTCCAAGCGATCCATTTGCGCGTCACGGGCCGGAACGCCTGGGTGCCGTAGGAATTGAACAGGTCGCTCAACACATGGATCATGACGGCGAGCAGCACCCACAGCCCGATATGCCACCACGACACACTGCGGAAAATGAGGGAGAGCGCAAGCGTGATCAGCACGGTCCATCCGGCGATGGCGGGAAAAGAGTGGGACATGCCCCGGTGGTTTTTGATATAATCGGCATTGCTCTTAAAACGCAGCACGGTGTCGAAATCTGGGGCTTGTGAGCCCGCGATCGTGCCGATCAGCACCGCGACGGGGCCGTACGGCTCGGAGGCGACGACGGGATCGATCAGGGCGAGCCCGCCCAGTCCGAGCCCAAAAACGAGATGCGTCCCGGAATCCATGACCATGATCTCCTTTGCCGGCAAATTAGCCGCTTGACGCGGCATCGGTTTAGTATGGGCGCCGCACGATTGAAATATGAGGGGAGAGATGTCGGATGTCCTTGATTCTGTTTTGCGAATACAGTATTCCGGAAGCGCACAGGGACCGTTTCCTGGCTTGGGCGCGCGAAGCGCCGTCGAAATGGGAAGGAGCGGAGCTGGCGGAAAACCGGGAGCAGCCCGGCGTATTTGTGGAACTGCGCCGGCCCGCAGACGAGCGGGAAGCGTCCGAAATGAAAAAAGAACGCCTCGAAGGGCGTTCCTGGTCGGAGATGGAGGCCTGGGTAAAAGGCGGACGCGAAGGTCTGAGGATATGGAACTTCGCGCCGGTTGCTTTTGTAACGGCCGATTAGCGGCGGGCAACCGGATTGCTTGCCGTGCCGAAGGGCAAATTATAGTTAAGCGGTTCGTCGAACGTGATGTAATCGAGGTTCAGCGTGAGCAGCAGGTACCGCATTCCTGTAGCAGGGTCGCTGATGATGATGTGATCGCGGCCGGCAGCCTCAAGAACGCCCTTGAAGATTTTCGCGTTCCATTCGCTGTTGTTCTCGTAGGTCATGTAAAGCGTAGCCACTTTGCCGAGGTTCATGCGCAGGATATTCTCGACGTAGGATTCCTCGCGGCCGGAGGTCGGGAGGAACGTGGTGACCGGCAGCGCGGCCGGCGGCGTCATGTTCATCGGCATCATGTTCGTCGGCATCGCGCCGTTCGGAACGGCTGCCATACCGGAAGGCATTCCGGGCATCGCGCCCATATTCATGGGGACGGCGGTCGTTGCGTTCATCGGCATTTGCGGGATGTTTCCTTGGGGCCAAGCCATGCGATTGTACAAGGGAGATCCTCCTTTAATTGGGGGCGCCTAGGCGCGGGTTAATAAACGAGTGGGCAATCGGACTGGAGCGGGACGTAGAATCAATCTGTGTGTCTGAACCGCAGCGTTCCACGGCGAACCTCGCCTGCCCGGTCGCCTGGGCGAATGTCTCCATACAATGTATTGCGCCCATGGGCAAAGTGTGACAGACGGCGACACGGCTTTTTGACGCTTTGAAGGCGGTCGAATGTCAAGGGGATGGCGCGCAGGTGGCGATTTGATGAACAGCCCCGCGCGAACATTGTCAAGGTGTGCAGATTTGGTTATCATCTAATAGAAGGAAATAGATAAACGTTTCGGCCGTTCGCGGCTTTTTATGTTTGAAGGAGGCTCATCGTGTTCAAAGATCTTGTGGCCCTGACCAAGCCGCGCATCATTCGTCTTAACCTCGTCGCGGCATTTGGCGGGTTCTGGGTCGCATCAAGGTGGCAAGTCCAGAGTTGGGACTTTTGGCTGGACCTGATCTGGATGCTGATCGGCACGACGCTGACGATGGCCGCGGCTTGCGTCTTCAACAACTATTGGGACCGGGACTTCGATACCAAGATGTCCCGCACGAGCGATCGCGCGCTCCCGCAAGGACGACTATCCCCAGGCTTCGTTCTGGGCTATTCGATCGGTCTGGGCGCGCTCGGGATCGCAACGCTGTTTCTCCTGGTCAATCCGCTCTGCGGCTGGCTGGGACTGCTTGGCATGTTCGTTTACGGCGTCGTTTATACGATCTGGCTGAAGCGCACCTCCACCTGGAGTACGTCGATCGGCGGAATTTCCGGCGCGATGCCGCCCGTGATCGGATACTGCGCGGTAACCGGCCAAGTCGACGCGGGCGCCTGGATTCTGTTCGCGCTCTTGTTCCTCTGGCAGCCTCCGCACTTCTGGTCGCTGACGATTCGCCGCGTGGAGGAATACCGGGCTGCCGGCTTCCCCGTGCTTCCGGTCGTGAAGGGCATTCTTCGCACCAAGTGGCAGATGATTCCTTATATTCTGCTTCTGCTGGTCGCTTCGATCCTGCTGTATACGTACGATTACGTCGGCATTTATTATCTCGTGCTGTCGGTCGTCATCGTAGGCGCATGGCTTATCCACGCTATATCGGGACTCGTTGCGAAGGATACGGAGAAGTGGGCGAAAATGGACTTTCTGTTTTCCGTTAATTACCTGATGATTATGTTTCTAGTGATGATACTCGATACGAACGGAGTGTAGCGTACATGTCTCAAGAGTTCGAAGGACCCGGCGTAACCGGGAATCAAGATCGACCCGGCACGGGTCCGGCGACCGTGAACGTGAATCTTAGCGGTACCGTTCAGGTCAAGCCGGCGAAGCCTTGGTATGTGCGCTACGGATTTTCGCTGGCGCTGTTCGCGCTGCTGCTCGTGCTGATCGCCTGGCTGCTCATCCGTCAGCAGCAAGCGGACAAGCTTCCGGACCTGGGGGCCGCGCCCGACTTTACTTACCAGGATATCGACGGCAAAGATGTCAGCATGAGCTCGCTCGACGGCAAGGTACGACTGGTTTACTTCTTCTTCACCAATTGCCCGGATGTGTGCCCGCCGACGACGTTCATGCTCTCCCAAGTTCAGAACAAGTTTAAGGCAGAGGGCGAGTTCGGCAAAAATGTCGACATCGTTTCCGTGACGATTGACCCGGTCCGGGATACGCCCGAAGCGCTGCGCGTGTTCGGGGATAAGTTTCACGCTGACTACACAGGCTGGAAGTTCCTGCGCGGCGACGAAGCCGAGACGGCGGATCTCGCTTCCAAGTATGGCTTGCTTGCGATCAAGGATGCGGACGGATTTTTCTCCCACGCCAATCTGATCGTTCTCGTCGACAAGAAGGGACGCATGCGCGAGCAGATCTTGCCTGAATCGTCTCAGGTTCCTAATTCGGCGACGGCCGACGATGTGTACGCGAAGGTCAAAAAGTTGATGTGAACAATTGATAAAGCACCCCTCAGCGCGTCGTTTGCGGCGCCGAGGGGTGCTTTATTTTGCGGAGACGTTGGGCAAGGGACAGCGGGCTATCGCGAACTGCTATTCCCGCCATTTGTCGGTCTCAGGAGCCGGGTATACGATAAACGCCTCGAGTCCCGCCTTTTCCAGCTGCTGGATCAGGTATTCTTCGGGCGTGCCTTCAACGCCGGCGTACCCGCGTCTCGTATAGATATGATCGGCATCGGGAAATACGTCGCGGAGCACGCCCCGAATGCGCCGGCCGGAAGAATCGTTGTCCATGTACAGGTACACATGCCGGCGGCCGATCGCCTTGCGCAGCGCTTCGATCCGGCTCGTGCTGAGCGTGCCGAAGGTACAGTGGATCGGCACCTCCGGAGACAGGACCCGCGCGAGCCGGCTCCTGTCGTTTTTTCCTTCGACGATGATGGCTATGTCCAACGCGGTGGCGCCTCCTCGTGTCGCGAACAACCGTGTCGGCAACGGTTTCCGCCGTCTGTATTTGTTTTATTGTACCACAGGGTCCGGGTATTCTAAGCGTAGGGCGGGACAGGCATGTTTGAGACCGCTGTCAAAAAGTTTTAGAATAGGGCCTATACGAAAGGACCATCTCTCACCGGGAAGTGATGCAGGTTGAAGCCAAAGCGAATGCTCAGGGATTACATCAAGTCGAAATGGCATGTGTACGGGTTCGCCATCCTGCTCATCGCGGCGGGCAATGCGATCCAATCTTACTACCCCAGGCTGCTCGGGAGCTTCACGGACCGGCTGCAGCAGGGAAGTCTGTCGCATGAGACCATCGTCGATTACAGCCTGCGGCTGCTGGCTGTCGGCGTCGGGTTCGGCGTATTGGCCGGGGCAGGCCAATATGTCGTCATGCGGCTGGGCAGGTTGTACGAGTTCGACATGCGCAAAAAGCTTTTTGCCCACTTCACGACGCTAAGCGAACATTTTTATTCGAGAAACGGCGTCGGCAAGCTGCTCAGCTACGTGATGAACGATGTGACCGCCGTCCGGGAATCGATCTCCATGGGCATCAACCAGACGACGAACGCGACGATTCTGATCCTGTCGGCGATGGTCATGATGACGCTCAGCGACATTCCGCTGCATCTCGTGCTCGTCTGCGTGCTGCCGCTGCTGCTGATTCCCTGGATCGTGACGCGGTTCGGGCCGGTTATCCGCAAGCGTTCGCTCCATGTCCAGGACTCGCTCGGCAAAATGACGGAGTCGGCGGAGGAGCAATTCGGCGGTATTCGCGTGACGAAAAAGTTTGCGGCAGAGGAGACGATGAACCGCCGCTTCGGGGAGACGGTCGATCGGATTCGCGACAATCAGCTGCGGCTGGTTCGTGTTTCATCGCTGTTTCAGGCGATTATTCCGTTTCTGGGCGCGCTCTCCATGATCGTGACGATCGCCTACGGCGGTTATCTGACGATCCGGCATACGATCACGCTGGGCAACTTCGTCGAGCTCACGCTGTATATTCGCATGATGGTCGCACCGCTGCAGTCGATCGGCAACGTCATCAACACGATGCAGCGGTCTCGCGCCTCGCTCGAGCGAATCGGCAACCTGATGGCGGTGGAGCCGGATATCCGGGAAACGGAGGGGGCCCGTCATCGCAGTCTTGATCAGGCTGCAATCAGTATTCGGAATCTCAGCTTCGCTTATCCCGAAGCCGAGCGGCCGTCGCTGCGCGATATCCGTCTCGATATCGCGCCGGGCCGGACGCTCGGCATCCTGGGCAAGACGGGCAGCGGCAAAACGACGCTCGTCAAGCTGCTGCTGCGCGCGTACGATCCGCCGGCCGGCACGATCCGCATCTCCGGCGCGGACATTCGGGAGCTCACGCTCGAGAGCCTGCGGGATCAGATCGCTTACGTTCCTCAGGAGGGCTTCCTTTTCAGTACGACGATTCGCGACAACATCGCTTTTTACAAACGGGATACGGAGTTGCCTACGGTTGAAAAAGCCGCCAGGCAAGCTCAAATCTACGGCTCGATCGCCGAGCTGCCGGAGAGCTTCGACACGAGATTGGGCGAGCGGGGCGTCACGCTCTCCGGCGGACAGCGCCAGCGTACGGGACTCGCCCGCGGCCTGATCAAGGACGCCCCGGTGCTTATAATGGACGACAGCGTCAGCGCCGTCGATGCGATTACGGAGAAACGGATCATCGATGGCATCCGCAAGGCCCGCAAGGGCAAGACGACGATCATCATCGCGCACCGGATCAGCGCGCTCAAGCATGCCGACGAGATCGTCGTCATGGACGAAGGACGCATCGTGCAGCGAGGCACGCACCTGGAGCTGCTGGCGCAAGCGGGCTTGTACGCGACTTTGCATGCCATTCAGGAGGAGGGAGGCCGCGAAGATGCAGAACCGACCGCCCGCTGAGAAGAAAAAGTCCGCTGAAAAGAGACAGCCTGCTGATCAGAGACAATCCGCAGACCAGAGATCGTCCTCGGACAAGAAGCTCCCCACGGACCAGAAGGCCGCTTTCCGCGCTTTTTTCGGATACGTTCGCCCGCACCGGCTTTCATTTCTGCTTGTCTTCTGCTGTACGGTGCTGGCTATTGCAGCCGATCTCGCGCAGCCATATCTCGTCAAGGTCGCCATCGACGACAATATTCTCAAGGGACGCGACGACTTCGGCACGCTGCTCGTGATCTGCGCGATCTATTTGGGCCTTGCGCTGTCCGGTTTTCTTTTTACTTATTTGCAAAACAATCTGCTGCAGTATCTCGGTCAGAACATCATCGGACGTATCCGCAAGGATCTGTTCGCGCATATCGGCAAGCAGTCAATGTCGTTTTTCGACCGGATGCCGGCAGGCAGCCTGATCACGAACGTGTCGAGCGACACGGAGACGCTGAACCAGTTTTTTTCCCAGGTGCTCCTTAGCCTCGTGCGCGACGGACTGACGCTTGTTTTTATTATCGTCATTATGTTCCGGCTCGACGTCACGCTCACGCTGTACTGTCTCATCCTGCTGCCCGTCATCGCTTGTATCGCGATCGGATTCCGGACTTATATGAGAAAAACGTACCAGATCTCGCGCGCGGCGCTGTCTCGCCTGATCGCGTTCGCCGCGGAAAACCTGGCGGGGATGAACCTGATCCAGGCGTTCCACCAGGAGCGGGAGCAGCAGAACAGGTTCACCGACAATAACCGGACGTACCTTCGGGCGAATCTGCGCGAGATCCGCACCAACGTGCTGTTCAACCGATCGTTCGATATCCTGGGCAGCCTGTCCATCGCGCTCGTCACCTGGCTGGGCGGCGTGGCGGTGTTCAACAGCGCGATCGAATTCGGCGTGCTCTACGCGTTCATTACTTACATTCGCCAGTTTTTCCAGCCGATCAGCACGATTACGTCGCAGTGGAACACGCTGCAGTCGACTACGGTGTCCGTCGGCCGCATCTGGAGTCTGTTCGCCGTGAAGCCGGAGATCGAGGACGCGGCAGAGACGCGGGCGTTGGAGCCTGATCATGTAGCCGGGCGGATCGACTTTAATCATGTCCGGTTCGGCTATCAACAGGACGTGCCCGTCCTGCACGATCTGGATCTGCATATCGCGCCCGGCGAGATGATCGGCATCGTCGGCACGACGGGCGCGGGCAAAAGCTCGCTGATCAGCCTGCTGTGCCGCTTCTATGACGTGTGGGAGGGAGATATCCGCATCGACGGCACGGACATCCGGGCGCTCCCGCAATCGTCGCTGCACCGGCTGGTCGGGCTCGTGCAGCAGGAGCCATATTTGTACTCGGGCAGCATCGTCGACAACATCCGCATGTTCGACGAGGAGATCACGCGCGACGAAGTGATCCGCGCTTGCCGATTCGTCGGCGCGGACGATCTGATCGGCAGGCTTAAGGACGGCTACGACACGATGCTGTCGGAGCGAGGGAGCGGGCTGTCCGCGGGCGAGCGGCAGATGATCTCGTTTGCGCGAATCATCGTGTTCAAGCCGAAGATCCTCATCCTCGACGAAGCGACGGCGAACCTGGATTCGTATACCGAGCACCTGATCCAGCGCGCGCTGCGGGTCGTCTCCCGGGAGCGGACGACGCTCGTCATCGCACACCGGCTGTCGACGGTCATGCGGGCGAACCGCATCATCGTCATGAGCGGCGGCCGCATCGTCGAATCGGGCAGCCATGCGGAGCTGCTTGAGCAGCATGGGTACTATGAGGAGCTGTACCTGCACTCGCAGGGCAAGGAGGAGCGTGAGACGGGGTGAGGAGGCGCGCCGGGGTAAAGGCGGGTCGCAGCCGGGGCGAAGGCTGAGGGGAAATAAGGATATAGCGCATCGCTATTGCGGGATAGTGCCTGGAAGATTGCGAAATAAGGATGTGGCGCATCGTTATTGCGGGATAGTGCCTGGAATTTTACGAAATAAGGATGTGGCGCATCGCTATTGCGGGATAGTGCCTGGATTTTTGCGAAATAAGGATGTGGCGCATCTCTATTCCGACGAAGCGCCCGGCGTTATGTCCCTACTCAGACCCAAAAAAACTGCCGCGCCCGATATCGGATGCGGCAGTTTTTTTGGCTTCAAGCGTGAGGCACCGCCGGCTGCGGATGCCAGCCTTCCTTGTACACGGGCTTTGGAGCCAGAGCCAGCAGCGCGAGCATGAGAATCGCGAAGGAGAGGAAAAACGGCGACAGATGTCCGCGGAAGGCGCCAGCCGCCACCGGGCCGAGGAAGGCGCCGACGGAGGAGGCGATCGCCATGAGCGAGAACGTCCGTCCGTACCGGGCAGGGCCGCTGAGCTGCAGCAGGAACGACGTCATCGCGGGGAACACGACGCCTTTGGCCATGCCGACGACGAACAGGAGCGCCATCATGGGGACCGGCCAGTCCGAGGCGAGCCCGTAGTAAGCTAACGCAAGCAGCAGCACGCCGATAATGCAGCGCGAATAAGGAAGGTAGCGCTGCAAAAACAGCAGGCCAAGCGTGGCGAGCGCGCCGAGGCTTACGACGGAGAACAGAATGCCCGTCTTCAGCACGCCGCCATCCTCGGCCGAGATTGCCCGCAGCGGCAGCTCGAAGGAGAGGATGCCTTGCGCGAATGCCATAGCTACGGGCAGCAGGAATACCGCCCAGGGAAACCTTCGTAACGCGCCTCCGGCCGAGGCCTCTTCCGCTTCTTCGGCAGGCGCAGGCGCGCCGACCGAAGCCTGTTCCGCCAGCGCGGCTTCGCTCGCGGCTTCGGCAGCATCGGCAGCGACGTCTGCATCGGCGTCACGTTTCGGATCACGCACGAACCAAAGCGACAGCAGGCCGGTCGCGAGCAGGCCCCATCCCAGGAGGGCGAACGATTGGGCGAAGCCGACCTTGGCGGCGAGATACGCCCCCGCGGCTGGAGACACGACGGAGGCGATCGTATGGACGAGCCCGTTGCCCGCCATCAGTTTGCCGCGTTGAATGTGATCCCGCGTCAGCTTCGCGAGTAGCGACAGACAGGCCGGAGACAAGAAAGCGAGCACGAAGCCGCTCACCGAGCGGACGTAGAGCAGATGCCAGGGATCGGTGACCCTGGATTGCAGCAGAAGCAGCACGCCGGCGCCGACGAGACTGGCCGAGATAAAAAATCGGCTCCCGTACCGGTCCACGCCGTACCCGGCCAACAGATTGCCCGGCAGGTGCGTGAGCGAGTACATGCCCATCACCAGTCCGATGAACGAAGGCGCTGCGCCAAGCGACACGGCGAACGGCGTGAGCATCGGATACTGGGCGTGAAGATCGAAGAACGCGACGAATAAAAACAAATACAGCCATATGGCCATCCTCACCGGCGTTCGCCTCCATTTGCAAAGACGCAGTACGGGCGTCTTAAACGTTATTTCTACTTGTACGCCGGGTAGGACGAGGTTATGACCTTTGCCGGGAAAGAGGGATTGAAGTGTATGGCGGTGTATGATACACTGCACATATAGTGTATGGTGTGTGACCATACACTTCATACAAAGGAAGCGGGGTGTGGCAATGCCGCCGATCCGCATATGGAAGCCGGAGGACTTCCGGCTCGATCCGGCCCGTCCGCTGTACGAGCAGTTCGTAGAGCAGATGCGCGCGATGATCGCAAGAGGCGAGCTCGAGCCCGGGACGCGGCTGCCGTCCGTCCGCGAGGCGGCGGCGAGCCTGCGCGTCAATCCGACGACGATCATGAAGACCTAT
Source organism: Cohnella sp. GCM10020058 (assembly GCF_042683485.1). Classification (NCBI taxonomy): domain Bacteria; kingdom Bacillati; phylum Bacillota; class Bacilli; order Caryophanales; family Paenibacillaceae; genus Cohnella; species Cohnella sp. GCM10020058. The sequence goes on along the minus strand of NZ_JBHUJV010000002.1, from coordinate 135,729 downwards.
CAGGAGCTGGAGCGCACGGGAATAATCGTGACTTACAGGGGGCAGGGAACGTTCGTGACGGAGGACAAAGCGGTAATAGGGATCTCGCGCAGAGAACTGGCGCGGGAAGCGGTCGCGAGGCTCGAAGAGACGGCTCGCTCGATTGGATTGACTCTCGATCAATTATTGGCGTTAGCCCGGGAAAAGGAGTGATCGTCATGGCGGAATCTCGATACTCGGACAGGAATATCCTTATAGGACCCGCAGCCAAGGCGCCGGCCATCCGCTGCGTGGACGTGACGCTTCGCGTCAAAAAGAAAACCGTGCTCGACGGCGTAACCTTCGAGATACCGGCCGGCAGCCTCGCAGGATTGCTCGGTCCGAACGGCGCGGGCAAGTCGTCGCTCATGCGCATTCTGACGGGCATGTACCCGCCGGACAGCGGTCGGGCCGAGCTGTTCGGCGCCCCTGCCGGTCCCGAGCGGCTCGGCGTACTGTCCTTTCTGCCGGACCGGGGACAGCTGCCGCCGTATCTCGGCGCGGGAGAGTGGCTGCGGCTGGCGGCGGGGCTCTATCCGGATTGGAGCCAGGACCGGATGGAAGAGCTGAGCGTCAAGCTGGACGTGGATCGCGGCCAACGGATCGGTTCGATGTCGCGCGGCCAGGAGGCGCGGCTTCAACTGCTCACCAGCCTGTCGCGGCAGGCGCCGATCATCATTCTCGACGAGCCGTTCGCGGGCGTCGACTTGGTCTCGCGCGAGTCGATCGCGCAGGCGGTGGTCGGAGAGCTGGCGGACGGCGAGCGAACGTTCCTGATCGCCACGCACGATATACGCGAGATGGAAAACTTATTTGACCGGATCGTGCTCATCGGCGAAGGACGCTTGCTCGGCTGCCACGACGTGGAGACGCTCCGGGCCGGCGGACGTTCGGTCGAATCGTGTTACAGGGACGTGTTCGCATGAGGCTGCGGAGCGATCGCGACATTAGTCGGAACGAGTCGGGGAACGCCCGCGATGCATTGCTCAGACTCGAGTGGCAGGCCTACCGAACTTATTTGCCGAGGGACGCTGCTTCGTGGTCCTACTGGGCGCTTTTTCTGGCGGTGCTGCTCGTTGCTGCCGTTCTTTTTCTGGGAGACCGTTTCGCGATCAAGTCCGTATTCGGGCTCGGCGCCAGTCTGTCGTTTTTGGTCGCCTTGTATGCGGGAGGCGGGATGGCATTGACGTTATGGGAAAACGGATTTCGGGAATGGTGGATCTGTCTGCCTGTCTCCCGCCGCGAACTGACGAGGGCAAAAGTCATCGCGGCCTGCGGCATGCAGTACGTTACGGCAGGCGGCGTCTGGCTCGTATGCTGCCTGTTCGGCCTGGTCCGCTTGGCGGGACAGGACGATACCGGGGCGATAATAAGCGGGGGCGGCTTATTGACTGCGGCGATCAGCTACGGCTTGCTGTCCGCGGCAATCGTGCCTCTCGGCGTAACTGCCGGATATTGCCTGGCGGGCATGAACTACGGCTGGAGAAGGTGGTTGCTCATCCCATGGCTCGTGCTGTTTATCGCACCGTTCATCCTGTTCGCCCTCATATATGGCGCGGATACGGCAGACTACCTGGACCCCGGCAGCGCAGCGATATACGCCGGCTTGGCGGCGCTGCTCGCTGCCGGCGCATACCGTTTATGCCTCGCGCTGAATTCGAAGTTCGGCATGGCGGATCTTGCCCGCCATCGGCCGGGGGGCACCGGCATGGGCAACAAGCGCGCACGCCGCACGAAAGCGATCGGCGCCGGCCGAATCGGCACCGGCTTCTCCGCGGTGTATGCGCTGGAGCGTTCGAGGTACCGTTACTGGGGCGCGAACAAGTCGGTTCGCATCGTCTACGCATGCCTCCTCGCGGTGGCAGGGGTCGGCGGCTACTTCGGGGCTTCCAATCCGTACCAGACGATGGATATGCTCAGAACCATGCTGGTGATTCCTTGCATCCTGCCCGTCGTCGTCCTCACGGTAATGATGTCGCATGAGGCGAACAAGCGCAGGCTGGAGTGGTGGCTCGGACTTCCGCATTCGCGGACGCGCCTGCTGCTCGCGAGATTCGCCGCCGTTTGGGCGTTCACGCTTCGGGGTGTCGGAGGACTATTGGCGGCACTGGCTGCGGGCATGGCGCTGAACGGACGGGAAGCCGCCTCTTACTTTTCGGAAGGCGACCGATTTTGGATTCCAGTCTATCTGCTGGGCGCATACGGACTTTGCGGCATGCTCGTTAGCGCGCTGTCCTTTATCCAAGTTTATTCGATGCGCAGTACCCTGATGGGCTGGCTGTTGATGCCGCTCTGGCTTGGCTGCTATTTTCTGCCGGGCACGATCCCCCGCTGGGCGTTGCCTGACGAACTGCTCGCTACGCGGGTCGGCACGGACTACTGGATCGGATTGACTGCAGCAGCGGCGCTTGCGCTAGCCGTCGTTCCGCTTTGCTTCCGTTCGGGCGCCAAGTGGATGCATCTTTACCTCTTCAATACGGTTGAAAACCGCCAGCGCAAGCGCGGAGAGCAAGCTTTCAAATTCCGGTCCTAAGTCCGGGGTTTTACGCGGGGCAAATCTGTAAAGTATAATAGAGTACAGATTTATAGCTATGGAGGAGATCTTATGAGCTTCGAACCAGAGGCCTGGAAGCAGTTCGTCACCGATCATTGGGTGTTGATTCTGATCGCAGTCGTCGCGCTGCTGGTCATATTAAACGTGGTCAAAACCGTGTTGAAGTGGGTGCTGGCCGCGGCGATTATCGTAGGCGTCGTCGTCTACGGCGGCTATACGGTGAACGATCTGAAAGAGATCGGCGGGCAGGTCGTGGAGACCGCGACATCGGCGGTGAAGGACGAAGCGGCCAAAGCGATGGCCGATGAAGCCAAAAAAGCGACCTATACGTTGAACCCGGACGGCACCTATCTCGTCAAATCTCCGAATCTGGAATTAACGGGCACCCCTAACTCCGGCGAGGTGGACGTGAAGTTCCGGAGCGTATCGCTGGGCACGTGGAAAATGGAAGGGCCCGTTCGCGACTTCGTGACGACGGCGCTTCAAGCATCGAAATGAGTTGGCTGGACGGGAACTTCGTCACTATCGCGCTGCTCGCGCTCGTAGCGGTGTCCCTGCTCCAAGGCATGAGGCGGGGCGCCAAGGGCTCCGCCAAGCAGTTGTTTTTGTTTTTATCCGGCGCGCTCCTGACGCTCATCGCGATGGGAGCGGCCGCCTGGTGCGCGTCTGCGGCTTCGCCGGCCGTTCAGCACTGGCTCGCGGATCGCGAATGGGCGCAGCCCGCCGCGGACGCTTCGACGTGGCGACAGCTCGGCTACACCGCTTATTCCGGCGTGCGGGATCTCCCACTGCTGCGCTTTGCCGTTTTGTTCTTGATCGCCTACTTGCTGCTTCGGTATGTGCTTGGCACGGTCTCCTCGCTGCTCATTCGCGTGGGCGCCGCGCCTTTTGTTCTTGTACCGGGCGGCGGACCTGTCAGCCGGACCGTCGGCGGACTCATCGGCGCTGCGTTGGGCGGCGGACGGGCGATTCTCGTGACCGCCGTCCTGTTCGCTTATTGCGCGTTGTCGCCGCAGAGCGTGTTCGCGCAGTATATCGAGCAGTCCGCGCTTTATCGCGAGGCGGCTGCGCAGATTATCCGGCCGGCTGCCGGCGACCTGCTGACCGAGCGGCTGCCGGTGCTGGCCGCGTCGATGCAGGGCGAGATGGATAAGCTATGGCAGAAGCGCTACGACATCATCGACGCCGACCTGCCGACGGATATCGTGAGCGCGGCGAAGGAAGTGACGGCGCAGTCCGACGGCGACGAGGCAAAGGCGAGGGCGCTGTACGACTGGGTCGGTACGCGGATCGCGTATGACAACGGAAAAGCCGAGGCGTACGAGAAGCGCGGGGAGTGGCGCGAGCAGTCGCCGGAGGATACGTTTCGCACGCGAGAGGGCGTCTGTATCGACTATGCGCGGTTGTACGCAGCGATGGCGCGATCGGTCGGTCTCAACGTGCGCGTCGTGACCGGACAAGGCTACAACGGGCAAGGCGGCTACGGTCCGCATGCCTGGAACGAGGTGCTGCTCGGCGACCGGGGCGAGTGGATACCGCTCGACTCGACGTGGGCGAAAACGGGCGATTGGTTCAATCCGCCGCGCTTCGACGATACGCACATTCGCTCGGCGTAGGCGGTAGCGGAAAAAAGTTCCGCTATCGCGCCGGGTCATGTGTGTCTGCGAGCCGATAGCGGAAGAAAGTTCCGCTATTGCGCTGGGTAACGTGCGTTTGCGAGCCTGTAGCGGAAGAAAGTTCCGCTAATGCGCCGGGTAATATGTGTTTACGAGCCGATAGCGGAAGAAAGTTCCGCTATTGCGCCGGATAACGTGTGTTTGCGAGCCGGTAGCGGAAGAATGTTCCGCTATTGCGCTGGGTAATATGTGTCTGCAAGCCGGTAGCGGAAAAAAGTTCCGCTATCGCGCAGACACAAGTGTGCGCAGAGGCTGGTCGCGGCAATCACTGCCGCTAATGCGGCGCATACTTCTTTATTATCGGCCAACAATTCGGCAAAGCGGTACGATGGCCCGCTTGCGGGCCCAGCATTTACAGGAGGAACTGGCTTATGAGCGACAAGCTGACGGAAGAGGCGGAGCGCAGAGGGATACGCAACCGCCGTCACTTCAGCATTCGTCTGAACTTTTTCTTTTTTACCGTATTCGGATTGTTCTCCGTACTGATCATTCGTCTCGCTTACCTGCAATTCGTAGAGGGGCCGAGCCTGAAGGAACAGGAGCATCAGATGGCGACGAAGGACGTGTCGATCCCGCCGATCCGCGGCAACATTTACGATTCGACAGGGGTTCCGATCGCGTATTCCACGTCGACGCAGTCGCTCTACTTCACGCTGGAGCCGGGCACCAAGAAGGCCGCGGGTCTCGACCTGGCCGCGCGCATCGAGGCCGTGTTCAAGCAATATGGGGACAAGACCAAGGAAGCGCTCACGGCGTCCGAGATTTACGACGACATGGACTTCGAGGGCAAGGTCCATTATCCGTTTCAACAGCGCCGGATTAAGTCGGGATTGACGAAGGACGAGATCGCCTACTTCAGCGAGCACCGCGACGAATTCAAGGGCATCGACATCGTCGAGGAGAGCATCCGCCAATACAGTCCGGAGCGCGTCGCGACGCAGCTCGTCGGCTATATGAAGCAGTTGTCGGGGGCGACCTCGCTTAGTTTCTACAAGGACATTAACAAGGATCAGGACGACCCGACGCTTAAATACCTGGATACGGAGGACGTCGGCTTCGACGGTCTCGAGCTTATGTATCAGTCGGAGCTGCGCGGCCGCAACGGGCTGAAGACCTATCCGGTCAACAACCAGAGCCAGATCATCGGTCCGATGGAGCTGACCAAGCCGGTCAAGGGAGACAACCTGTATCTGACGATCAACAAGGACGTACAGTTGGCGACGCAAAACGCGATCACCGAGCATCTGCAAAAAATTCGTACGTCCAACAACAAGCAGGAACGCGCGTCGAACGCCAAAACCGGATACGCGGTGGCGATGGAGGTCAAGACGGGCAAGGTCGTCGCGATGGCGAGCATGCCCGACTACGACGCGAACGTATGGCAGGGCGGCATCAGCGCGAAAAATTACGAGCAGTTCCAGTTTTATCTGAGCAACGGCGCCATCCGTGAGGTTCAGGCCCCATACGCTGACGAGAAGGAACGCAAAAAGCACCCGTCCTCGCTCGTCAACCTGGGGTCTACGCAGAAGCCGCTTACCATTTTGCTCGGCCTGAACGAAGGTTTGATTAATACCGGCTCCCAGATGTCCGATCCGGGTTACTTCGAATTCGGCGCCGAAGGCCACAAGACGAAGGTTCGCAACGCGGGCAGCGCCGCCAACGGCACGCTCACGCCGTCGTCGGCGATCGCCCACTCGTCCAACGCTTACATGGCCAAGATGGTCGGCAATGCGCTTTATTTGCGGGATGGAACCAAGGGACTGGATGTGTGGGACAGTTATATGAAGGAATTCGGGCTCGGCGTCAAGACGGATAGCGGACTGCCGGGGGAATCGAAAGGCTCGGTCAACTATTATATCGAGTCCAAGCGAGGCAGTCCGCAATCCGCGCTCATCTATTCCTCGTTCGGTCAACAGGGCCGTTACACGGCGCTGCAGCTGGCGCAGTACGCGACGACCCTCGCGAGCAGAGGTACGCGTCTGAAGCCGCAGTTCGTCGACCGCATCGAAGACACGGACGGCAACGTCGTGCAAGGCTACGAAGCTGAAGTGCTTAACAAGATCGAGTTTCCAAAAAGCTACTGGCAGACGATCGAGAGCGGCATGTCGCAGGTTAAGGTGCAGGGCTTCGAGGACTTCAAGTACTCGTTCCGGCGCAAGACCGGTACGTCCGAGCAGGATGTCGGCGGCGGCCGCGTCGAGAACGCGGTGTTCATCGCCTACGCGCCTGCCAACGATCCCAAGCTCGCGGTCGCGGTCGTCGTCCCCGAGGGCGGCTACGGCGGCTGGGGCGCGGCGCCGATCGCGCGCAAAATCTTCGACGCGTACGACGCGGCGGTGGGCTTGACGGACGCAGGACCGACGAAGAGCTCGACGAATACGTCCGCAGGGCAGTGAGGAAAAAATAAACCAGAGCCAGCTAGAAGCATCCATGATGCCCCGTCCGCACGACCGTGTTCTCCCGCGAGAGCCGATCTGCGGGCGGGGCTTTTTTAAATGAGAGGAAAATGGGGAATTTATCCTTATCCTTTACATAACGGAGGCGTCGCCCCAATGCACGAAAAAGTGATGGTCATCGAGGACGAGCGAAAAATCGCCGATGCCATAGCCTACGCCTTGAAGCGGGAGGGCTATGAAGTCGAGACGGTCTACGACGGCGGCGATGCATTGGCAAGACTAAGCGTCTACCAGCCCGATGCCCTCATCCTGGACGTGATGCTGCCGGGCATGGACGGCTATGACATCCTCAAGAAGCTGCAGAACAAAGGACATATCGGCGTCATTATGCTGACGGCCAAGGAGGATATCGTCAACAAAATTCTCGGGCTGGAGCTTGGCGCCGACGATTATATGACCAAGCCGTTCGATATGCGGGAGCTGCTGGCGCGTCTCCGGTCGCTGCTGCGGAGAATGCAGGCGGCCGGGGATAAAGAGGAAGCGGCCGAGATCGAGTTGGAAGGCGTCTCGCTGCATATCGGCAAAAGGCGGGCGGAGGCGGGCGGGAGACAGCTTGACCTGACGCCCAAGGAGTTCGACCTGCTAGCGCAGCTGGCAGCACGGCCCGGCCTGGTATACACAAGGGAGCAGCTGCTGGACCTGGTGTGGGGCATGGATTTTGCAGGAGGTACGAGGACCGTTGATATCCATGTGCAGCGGCTGAGAAAAAAGCTGGGCGAGCCGTACAGCGAGGTTATCCAGACCGTGCATGGGATCGGTTATAAAGCCGCGGGAGGCGGGCGCGTTGAGAATTAGCATCAAGCTTAAAACGAGCGCTTTTCTGGCTGCGCTGCTGCTGTTGACGGTCGTCGTACTGAGTCTGCTCGTGCTCCAGGGGATACAGAAAAATCAGCGCGTGCAGGTGGAGCAATACTTGGCTCAGCAGGCGGCGACGGCAAATACGTATTTGTATCAGTCGCTGACGGCAGAGCCGAACAAGGTGCCCGAGACATTCTTTGCTTCCAAAGGAGCAGAATTCGGCAAGCAGCTGGAGTGGATCAGCGGGCAGACGGTCGAGCTGTACGATGCGGACGGGAAGGCGATCTATAAAAACAAATCCGGCGCCGTGTCCGAGGGCATCGGGCAGACGCTGACCTATGCGCTTCAGCAGAAAACGGCATATTTAGTCGAAGGCGATTCGCTTTATTATCTGTCCCCCTTAAACGTTGGCAATGAGCAGGTGGGCGTCGTGCAGTTTTATTACGATCTGGCTGCGAACGACGTTTTTTATCATCAGATCAGGCAGCTTTTTGTGTATATCGGCGCCGGCACGTTTCTGCTCAGCTTTATTTTGGCGTATTTTTATTTCAATGCGCTTTCCGGCAGCATTATTAAGCTGAACCAGGCGGTGAACCGGATCCGGGAGGGCAGCTATGAGACGGCCGGCCTGGCGCGCAAGGACGAGCTCGGCGAGCTTGGCGAAGGCATTCGCATGATGAGTGAGCGCATCAGACGGACGATCCGGGACAAGGACGAGGAGCAGGAGAAACTGAAGCTGGCGGTCGACAAGCTGTCCAAGCTGGATCAGCAGCAGAAGCAGTTCATCGGCAATGTCACGCATGAATTCAAAACGCCGTTAACGTCGATCAAAGCCTACCTCGACCTCATGGACATGTATCCGGACGACGAGGAATTGCTGCAGACGGCCAAGACGAACATCGCCGGCGACACCCAGCGCTTGTACGAGATGGTCGAAAAGGTGCTGCAGCTGTCTGCGCTGGAGAAATACGATTTTGAATTTTCAAAAGAAAAGGTGGATGTGCGGCAGACGATCGAGTCCGTGCTGGGCAGCCTGCAGGGCAAGATGGACAAGTTCGGCCTCCGTCTGGAGACGAATCTGGCGGAAGCCAGCGCGGACGCGGACGGAGATAGCTTGACGATCGTGCTGATGAATCTGCTGGACAACGCGATCAAATACAACAAGACAAAAGGCAGTATTCGCGTCAGCTGCGCGGAGCGGGGCGGACAGGTCGTCATCGAGATTGCCGATACGGGCATCGGTATTCCGCAAGCGGTCGTACACAAGATCTTCGAGCCTTTTTATACGGTGGATAAAAACCGGTCGCGGGAAAACGGCGGCGCCGGTCTGGGACTTGCGTTGGCAAAAAAATATGCGGAAATGCAGGGCGGCTCCATTGTGCTCCTGCGGTCGGATGCGGAGGGAACGACGTTTAGCGTCGCCTATCCGGCTTGGGGCAGCAGAGAATCCGCATAATCATCGCACATTTTCGATATTATTGTTTACATTTTCGAAATAATCGGCCGTACTTTATCAACATTTGATTGGTAAATTGGTTGGCAAGGAGGGGATTTAAATGAAAGCAAACGTAATAAAAATCGCGGTCGCCGTTCCGGCACTGCTCATGACGCTCGCTGCGTGCAGCGACAACCAGGCCGGCAATCGCGAAGTAATCAAGGAGCCCGGCAAAACGATAACGGTCATCGACGATGCCGGCAAAGAAGTGGGCACGCCCGACATATCGGTAGGCAAGATCGATCCTCACGCGCATGTCGCCATTACCGACTGGCTTGACGAAGAGACGGTGATCGCGATTAAAGCCAATGAAGCGCTGGGCAAGATGAGCTTGGCAGAGTTGGCCGATTCCTACCCGAGAAGCCTTTATCGCTACAATCTCGGAACGAAAAAATACGAGTCGTTGAAGGAACAGAAAAAAGTGAATTTGGGCGGAGGAGAGCTGTCGCCGGACAAAAAGCATTTGCTTTACAGCGAGTTTTCGCTGGGCGATCCAATCTACCGCGTGTTGGACCTTGCGACGATGGAATCTTTCCCGATTACAGGCGGTCCGACGGCCGGCGCGATGAGCGCGCATTGGACGGACGATGGCAAGGTGATCGGCGCCGCATACAGCGGGGGAGCTTATACAGCTAGTACCGACGGCAAGATCGAGGCTGTGAAAGGGGTTCCGGCGGAAGGGCTGATCATCGTGCGCCAAATGAACGGCAAGATTTATTACAACTCCAATGCGGATGAGACGCTGCACATGGCTGATCCGGCCACGGGTACGCAGACCAATCTGAATCTGGCGCGCGTATCCGACGTGGTTCCTTCCCCGGACGGCAAGCAGATGCTCGTACTGCAGTACAACGATTCCAAAAAAACGTTGACGATGTTCGATGCCGACGGGAAAAATCCGAAAGTGATTGCGGAGGGAACGGAGCTTGAAGGCGTTTCCTGGTCGCCGGATCAGCGGCTGATCGCATATAGCCTCAAGGGCGCCGCGTTGGGAACGAACGTGATGGGACTCTATGTGTACGACCTTTTGGCCGACAAGTCGAGCAGCGTCGCGGTGAACGTCGAGAATCCGCAGACCGTCTGGAGTCCTTCCGGGCAAGCGTTTGCTTATACCGTATGGGACGGCAAGGAATTCAACAGCAGCGTCGTGCATCTGACGTTGGGGATGAAATAACGCTCAATAATGACGATCGTCACCATGCCCGCGGCGCTTCGCGCCGGGCTTGCGGACGATCTTTTTTTTCGTCGTTATGACGCCTGCCGACGATGTTAAGCGCCTGTTAAGTTCTCAATGATAATTTGGGCTAGATAGGTTAACGCCCTAACTACGAACCTAACTTTCAGACAGAGGTGCAAGATGCGAACTCATCCGGCTTTGCGTGTGCTTAACTTGATCGTGCTAGGCATCCTCATTTTGACGGCTGCCATCCCGGGCGGTGCGGCTTACGCCAAACCTGCGCAACAAAATTGGCTCAATGTGAGCATTTCCGGGGTGTCGGACAATCTTCGCGGGCTCGTGTACGCAGAGGACAAGCATTTGTTTGTTGCGGTCGGCGACGGGGGCGCCATCCTGACTTCCGCGGACGGGGAAAATTGGACGAAGCAGACTTTGGATACGACGGCCCGGCTGAGCGGCGTCGCTTATGGCGACGGTCTCTTCGTCGCGGTCGGCGAAGGCGGCGCCGTGGCTTATTCGACGGACGGATCGGCCTGGACGAGCGGTGTGGTTGCGGATGCTTATTTGCTGACCTCCGTCGCTTACGGCGCGGGCGCGTTCGTGGCCGTGGGTTATGAAAGTGACGAAGAATCGGCGTCGATTTACGAGATCGATAAGGCCGACATCGATTCGGCAACGACGCCGGGCGACGCGACGTGGACGAATGTCACGCCGATCGGGGAGCTTGCCTACTATGATGTTGTTTACGAAAACGGTGTTTTTCAAGCAGCGGGAATGTTGCAGGTCAGTCACTCTGCGGACGGCTCGACCTGGAGTGCCGCAGGCGCAACGTTGTACAACATGTATAGTACGCGTGACTTAGGCGATACGGGGCAAATCCTCATGTTGGCTGCGAATTTTCTGGACGATACGGACAACTATGTGACGCTGTATAACAAGTCGGATAGCGAGGAGTCGTACTCCCGGAATGTCGGTTCTAGTCTCTACAGCATGGTCCAGTATGCCGAAGGCAAATACATGGCCGTCGGCGCGAACGGATCTTACGCACGATTCGAGATTGCGGAGACTGACGGAAAGTACGATTTCGTAGGCGACGTGGACGAATATTATGAGCCCGACGTTGAAGCGGACCTGCACAAAGTCGTATACGGCGACTCGAAGTTTATTGCGGTCGGCGACGGCGGCACGATTATTGCCTACAAGGCGGAGGAACTGAGCGGACTCGCGCTCGCCACGGGTACGGTCGCGGGCACGACCAAGCTGAGCTCGCTGCCTGCGGGGACGTTCAAATATGCGGTCGGCGAAGCGGGCAGCAAGACTTGGCCTATTTATGGCAAAGTGTCGACCGATCTCCAAACGCTGACGGATACGACGGATATTAACGTTACGGCAGGCCAGCAGCTCTATGTCGCACGGACCGATGCCGATGATCGGATCGTCGGATGGCAGGCGATCGAGGTGGACGCGAGCGATATCGCCGAGACCGTCGATCCGGGGAACCCGTCGACGGGTCTGATCTACAATCAGGACGGGTTCGGCTATAGCGGACAGATCGCTCCGCATCCGCTAGGTTCCGTCGTCGAGATGAAGGGCTACAGCAACTGGCCTGCGGGATTGAACAGAGGATCCTTCGCGTTCTCGGGCGGCATTTTTGACGGGCAAAATGTATGGATGATTCCGTATCAGGCCGACGGCGTCTTGAAGATTAACAAAGATTCGGCAGAAATGTCCGTCTACAAGGACTGGCCGAGCGGTTTCAACAAGGTATCGACCTCGAGCGCGTTCGCGTTTTCTTCGGGCGTATTCGACGGACAATCGATCTGGATGATTCCTTATAGCGCAGACCGGGTCATCAAGGTGGACAAGGATACGGGCGTTATGACGGGGTATAACAATTGGCCCGCCGGTACCACTTCGATCGGTATGACCGCGTTCAGCGGCGGCGTGTATGACGGACACGACATCTGGCTCATACCCGCGGCCGTGAATAAGGTGGTCAAGCTGGATCCGGCAACAGGCGCGATGACGGGATATGATTCATGGCCCGCCGGCTTTAATGGCGCCGGCGGCTTTAGAGGCGGTCTTTTCGACGGCCGGTATGTGTGGCTGATTCCAAGCAGCGCCAATCAGGTCGTCAGGTTCGATCCCGCTACGGGCGCTATGGTCGGCTACAGCGCATGGCCTGCAGGCTTTGACAAGTCAACAAACAGCTTTAGCGGCGGCGTGCTGGCAGGGCAAGACCTGTGGATGTTCCCCGCTAGCGGAAACGGGACGAACGAAACGCTCAAGCTGAACACGTCATCTGGCAAGATGACTGCGTACAGCGGCTGGCCGTCCGATCTGGCGTCTTTGTCGTACACTCGAAGATTCAGCGGCGGCGTATTCGATGGACAAAGCGTCTGGATGGCGCCGAGTACGAAGCAAGCCAAAAACGTCGTGAAAATCGACAAGAATAGCGGTGTCATGACAGGTTATTCTAATTGGCCAACCGGCCTTGATCTTGGGAACAATCCGTTCAGCGGCGGCGTCTTCGACGGCAAGCGGATCTGGCTGGTGCCGACGCAGGCCAATCAGGTCGTCGTACTGCAGACAAAGTCGTATGCCGTTACTTATGCGGCAGGAGCGCACGGCAGCATCTCCGGCGACGCCAATCAGTCGGTCGCGCACGGCGAGTCCAGCACATCGGTTACAGCCATTGCGGATGAAGGATACCAATTCGTCGATTGGAGCGACGGCAATTCGCAGGCGTCCCGATCCGACGCGAATATAACGGCTGCACTGAGCGTGACGGCCAACTTCATCGAGCAGCAGGGCCCGACGCAGGTAACCCTAGAATCGGCGGTGGCCGACGGGGCGTCCAAGGCAGCGACTTCCACCAAAATCGCGTTTACGTTCGATAAAGATATCGCGGGCCTGACGGCGAACGATATCTCAATCGCGGACGACACAGGCTCCGTCGTAGCGGGATCGCTCACGGGCTCGGGACGGAATTGGAGCGTGACGCTTACGTCCGTAACGTCTGAAGGCAACGTGAAGCTGTCTGTGAATTCGCCCGAAGGTTATGTCGTCGATGGATCGCCGGCAACCGTAGCGGTTTACAAGGCGGCCGTGCCCGCAGCGGGTCTGACGGTGACATCGACAGATCCGAGCGGCGCGGCCAACGATGGGAAGACCAAGATCGTGGTCGCCGAAATTCAGCCAAACGGCTACAAGCTGGTTTACCGCAACTTCGGAACCAACACGGTCGTCGTACCGAACGTCGGCGACACCCTGACAGGCTACTCGGACTTGCCGAGCGGCGGCCTGATCGCAGCCGCGAACGGCGACAAGATCGGCGTCGCGGAAGTCGACGCCGACGGCAAGGTCTTACGCTATGGCAGCACGACGGCCGTCTCGGCGAATGAGCCGCCGATCGTTGAGCCGCCATATGTTAACCCTTCTGCACCGACTGAATCGTCGGTTGAGGTGCTCGTCAACGGCAAGGTCGAGAACGCCGGCAAAGCAACAACTACGGAAGCAAACGGCGTCAAAACGACGAGCATCTCCATTGACGGCGCCAAGCTTCAGGCGAAACTGGATGCCGAAGGCAACGGCGCGATCGTCACGATTCCGGTCAAGTCGGACTCGAGCGTCATCATCGGCGAGCTCACGGGCCAGATGGTCAAGCACATGGCGAGCCGATCGGCGACGCTAGAGCTGAAGACGGACAAGGCCAGCTATACGCTGCCGGCGCAGCAAATCAATATCGATGCGATGTCCGCGCAGCTTGGTACGGACGTGAAGCTTGAAGATATCAAGATTAAGATTACGATTGCACAGACGCCGGCTTCGATGTCGCAGGTCGTCGAGAATTCGGCAACGGAAGGCGGTTTCTCCCTCATTGTGCCGTCGACCGACTTCACGGTGACCGGCACTTATAACGGTAAAACGATCGAGATTTCGAAGTTCAACGCCTACGTGGCGCGCACGATTGCGCTGCCTGACGGTATCGATCCCGGCAAGATCACGACGGGGATCGTGGTCGATCCGGACAGTACGGTCCGCCATGTGCCGACGAAAATTACCTTGATCGACGGCAAGTACTACGCCGAGATCCACAGCCTGACGAACAGCACCTATTCGATCGTCTGGCATCCGCAGACGTTTGCGGACGTGGAAAACCATTGGGCGAAGGACGCAGTGAACGACATGGGCTCTCGCTTCGTCATCAACGGCGTAAGCGATACGACATTCAGCCCGAACGCGGACATCACGCGAGCGGAGTTCGCGGCGATCGTCGTTCGCGGGTTGGGCCTGAAGCTTGGCGAGGGCGCGAATTCGTTCGGCGACGTGGCGGTCGATGCCTGGTATGCGAGCGCGATTCAGACGGCTGTCGCAAACGGTTTGATCGCGGGCTTCGAGGACGGGACGTTCCGTCCGGACGCCAAGATCACGCGCGAGCAGGCAATGGCAATCGTCGCCAAAGCGATGAAGCTGACCGGGTTGGCCGAAAAGGCAGGCAAGGTCGACGCGGCTTCGGCATTGGCCGAATTCGCGGACAGCGCGAGCGCAGGCGGCTGGTCGAAAGAAAGCATCGCGCTGGCGGCCAAAGCAGGACTGATCAGCGGCCGCAGCGGCGGCAAGCTGGAGCCCAAGGCACACGTGACCCGTGCCGAGGTGGCGACGCTGATCGAGCGGCTGCTTAAGCAATCGGATCTGATTTAAAAGCGAAACACCGGTTCTGCTCCCTAAGAGCAGCGGCCGGTGTTTTTTTACCCGCGAGCGCCTTAAGATACAGGAAGATCGGTCGCCTGCTCCGCAGCTTCATTTATGCTAGAATGGTAGAGAGTCCGAGCCGGGAGGGAAGCTTCGCGATGAACGCCGAAGTCAAGACAGAAGAGCAGAAAAAAAAGGAAATACGCAACCGCCGCCACTTCAGCATCCGGCTGAACGTTTTTTTCATGCTCACTTTTCTTCTATTTTCCATGCTGATCGTGCGGTTGGCGTATCTCCAGTTCGTTGAAGGTCCGAGCCTCAAGGAGCGCCAGACGAGCTTGATTACAAAGGGCGTGTCCATCCCGCCGATCCGCGGCAATATTTACGATTCCAAAGGTCAGCCGATCGCCTATTCGATCTCCACGCAATCCCTTTATTTTACGCTCAAGACGGGCGTGAAGCAGGAGACGGCGGAAGCGCTGGCTGCGAAGCTCGTCAAGCTGTTCGATGAAAAAGGCGACGCGGCGGCCGAGCCGCTGACGGCGGAAGACGTCGTTAAAGCCATGGATATCAAAGGAAGGACGCATCTCCCGTTCCAGCAGCGCCGGATCAAATCGGGGCTGACGAAGGAAGAGATCGCCTATCTTAGCGAGCACCGCGACGAGTATCCGGACGTGGAGATCGTGGAGGAAAGCATCCGCCAGTACAGTCCGGACCGGGTAGCCGCACAGCTGGTAGGCTATATGGCCAAGATGAAGGGCGCCAAGGAGAACCTTGATTTTTACAAAAAAATTAATGAAGACCAGTCGAACCCGTCTCTCAAGTATCTGGATACGGAGGATGTCGGCTATGACGGCATCGAGCTCATGTTCCAAAAGGAGCTGCGGGGACTCAACGGCTACAAGTCCTACCAGATCGACAGCATGAGCCGGATCGTCGGCGATATGAAGCTGACCAAGCCGGTCAAAGGGCAGAATTTGTTCCTGACCATTAACCGCAACGTGCAGCTCACCGCGCAGCAAGCCATTCTCGACCAGATCGCAACGACCCGTGCTTCCACGGTCAAGACGCTGAAGGATGCGCAGCCGACGACAGGCTATGCGGTAGCGATTGAAGTGGAGACGGGCAAGGTCGTGGCCATGGCCAGCATGCCGGACTATGACACGAATGTCTGGCAGGGAGGCATCAGCCAGGAAGAACTTGACGCAATCACGCCTGCAATGGGCAACGGCGCGATCCGTGAGGTCTTTCCGCCATACGCCGATCCGAAGGAACGCTCGCAGCATCCGACGTCGCTCGTGCCGCTGGGCTCGACGCAGAAGCCGCTAACGATTTTAACCGGGCTTATGGAGAAGGTCATTACACCTTCGTCAACCTGGACGGACCCGGGCTATTTCCAGTTCGGTCGAGACGGGCAAGCCGAGGTGCAGAACGCCGGCCGCGCCTACAACGGCTCGCTGACGCCGACAAAAGCAATCGCCAAGTCTTCGAACGCCTTCATGGCCAAGATGGTTGGCAACGAGTTGTACCTTCGCAAAGGGAAGAAAAGCGTCGAAATATGGGATCAGCATATGAAGGAATTCGGCCTCGGCGTCAAAACCGGCAGCGGGCTGCCGAAGGAATCGCCGGGCATCGTGGATTACTTCAACAGTGCAACGCGGGACAGTTATCAGTCTGCCATGATCTATGCTTCCTTCGGTCAGCAAGGGAAATATACGGCACTGCAGCTCGCTCAGTACGCCGCGACGCTCGCGAGCCATGGCAAGCGAATGAAGCCGCTGCTCGTCGATCATACCACCGATGCGGACGGCAATGTCGTGACGACGATGAAGCCCGAGGTTCTGAATGAGATCGATCTGCCGGATTCGTACTGGAGGACGATCGAGAACGGCATGGCGCAGGTTAAGGTGGAGGGCTTCGACAATGTGCGCTACGACTTTTACCGCAAGACCGGTACGTCGCAGCAGCAAGGCGTCGGCAAGCGCAAGTTCGTCGAGAACGCCGTCTTCATCTCCTTCGCCCCGCAGGACCATCCGAAGCTTGCGGTCGCGGTCATCGTACCGGACGGCGGATACGGCGGTTGGGGCGCGGCGCCGATCGCGCGCAAAATTTTCGACGCCTACGACGCCGAAGTCGGCCTCACGGACGCAGGTCCGAGGCCGCCGCTGGGTACGAACGCGTCGATCGACATGACGCAGGCGCCTTAATAGGCTAGCGTGCGGGCTGCAGCCCGCTCCGCCCCCGTACCGCCGCTTGGACGCGGCGAGCCGGGGGCCTTGTCGTTTTTTACCCCCGGATTATGTTAAAATGACTAAGATTGCAAGCAGGCTGCGGCCGGCATCAGAAGGAGTGGTAGGCTAGGTGGTCAAGTACAAGCTGCTGGCGCTCGATCTGGACGGGACGCTGCTGAACGACCGGCAGGAAGTCAGCGAAGAGAACAAAAAATGGGTTCAAAAAGCGAGCGAAGCCGGCGTGACGGTCATCGCATCTACGGGACGCGGCTTCCCGTCGGCGCTGCCGATCGTCGAGCAGCTCGGGCTGCAGACGCCGATGATTACGGTCAACGGCGGCGAGATCTGGACGAAGCCGGGCAGCATCCATCGGCGCATACCGATGGACACGGACAAGATCATGAAGCTGCACATGCTGGCGGAGCGGTACCCGGTCGCCTGGTTTTGGGCCTACGCGACGGACGGCATTTACAACAAAGAACAATGGGTGGACGATACGTATTCGCGGACGTGGCTCAAGTTCGGCTACTACGACGAGGACGCATCGGTCATCGCCAAACTGTGGGAAGAGCTGCTGACCTGGGAGGGCTTGGAGCTCAGCAATTCGTCGCCCTTCAACATCGAAGTGAACCCGGCCGGCGTGAGCAAGGCTGCGGCGATCGAAGAGGTGTGCCGCATGATCGGCTGCGACATCTCCGAAGCCGTAGCCGTCGGCGACAGCTTGAACGATCTGGCTGCCATCCGCGCAGCGGGCCTCGGTGTCGCGATGGGCAACGCGCAGGATGCCGTCAAGGCCGAAGCGGACGTCGTGACGGGCACGAACAACGAGCACGGCGTGGCGCAAGTGATACAAAACTATATTTTAAAGGCGTGATGTCCGAATGGATATTTTGGGCTGGGTGCTCGTCATCGCGTTGTTCGCAATCGGCTTGGCAGGCGCTGTTTATCCGATCCTGCCTGGTGCGCTGGCAATCTACTTCGCCTTTTTCGTATACGGCTGGTTTTTCTCGTTTGAGCCGTTCGGCTGGTGGTTCTGGAGCTTCCAGACGATTATCGTGATCATCCTGTTCATCGCGGACTACGTGGTGAACGCCTGGGGCGTCAAGCGCTTCGGCGGATCGAAGGCGAGCGTCTGGGGAAGCACCATCGGGGTCATCATCGGACCGTTCGTCATCCCGGCCTTCGGCCTGATCATCGGCCCGTTCGCAGGCGCCTTCCTGGGCGAGCTCGTGAGCGGTTCGAATTTGAAAAAGGCGATGCTTGTCGGCTGGGGCTCGCTTGTTGGGCTGTTCACCAGCACGGTGGCGAAGGTCGTCTTCCAGGTGGCGATGATCGTCATCTTCTTCATCTGGCTAATCTAGCGATAGGACTGATACCCGTAGATGGTTAAAAAGGATTCGCTTATCAAAGGCACGCTGATCCTGACGGCGGCGGCGCTTATCGCGCGCGTCATCGGGATCTTTCAGCGCGTGCCGCTCGAGCACGTGATGGATGAGGTCGGCAACAGCGCGTTCGGTATCTCTAATACCGTCTATTTGCTGTTGCTGGTCGTCGCCACCGCGGGTATTCCGAGCGCAATCAGCAAGATGGTGTCTGAACGCGTCGAGCTCGGACGTGGCAACGAAGTGAAGCGTATTTACCGTGCGGCGATGAAGTTCGGCATGATAGCAGGCCTTGTCCTGACGATCGGACTTCTGCTGTTGGCGCCCGTCTATACGTGGCTTGCCGGGACGCAGCATGCGACGCTGGCGATCCGCGCGATTGCCCCGTCGCTGCTGCTGTTCCCGGTCATCGCGATGATGCGCGGCTACTTCCAGGGACGTCAGCTTATGATGGCGGGCGGCGTGTCCCAGGTCGTCGAGCAGATCGCCCGCGTCGTCACGGCCATCGGCTTCGTATTTGCCTTGCACGGCTGGGGCTATGGGAATGAAAAAATGGCCGCCGGCGGCGCGCTGGGGAGCGTCGTCGGAAGTGTCGGCGCGTTCGCGGTCATGGTGTATTACGGCGTCAAACTAAGAAAAAGCGACGAGCGCACGGGCGAGTTGGAGCGTGCGGAACGTTCGCCGGCGAGGAGCGCGGCTGGTGGTCCGCCGGTATTGCGCAACAACCGTGAAATTTACCGGGCCATTTTCCGCATCTCCATCCCTATTCTGGTGACGGCGATGACCGTGCAGGCGATTTATATGATTGATCAGACCTTGCTGACCCGTCTAAGCGAATGGCGCTTCGGCGAAGAAAAGACGTTGACTTGGCTCGCTTATCTGACGACCAACGCCCAATCGATCGCCGGCATCCCGCCGGTGCTCGCGATCGCTCTCAGCCAATCGATACTGCCGGTACTATCGGCTGCCTATGCTTCCGGGGACCGATCGCGGGTCGAAAAGCAGGCGACGCTAGCGCTCCGTATCGGCATTTTCTCGGGGATGCCTATCGTACTGCTCATGACTGTAGGCGCCCATGCAGTCAACGGGGCGCTGTTTTCCACGCCGGATGCCAGCTTGATCGTCGGCATGCTGGCTGGCGGTACGATCTTTCAGATCACGATGATGACCTCGAACTCGATTCTGTACGGGCTCGGCCAGCAGCGATTGGCGATGAAGCACACGCTTGTCGGCATTTTCATCAAGCTGGTGCTGTCGCTCATCCTGACGCCGTTGTTTGGCGTATACGGCCTTGTTACGGCGACGACGCTATGTTTCATGTTCTCGACGATGACCAACATGATGTCCATCCGCAAGCGGGCCGGCGTACGTGCACTCGGCGACCGCTGGACGGGCTTCGTGGCAACCGTGCTGCTGATCTCCGCCGCGGGCGGAGCCCTTGTATATGCCGTGCTGCACCTTGCCGCGCCGCTCGGCTGGAAGTGGCCGTACCTGCTTGCTACAGGCGCGCTCGGCCTGCTCATTTGCGCCGTGTACCCGGTGCTGCTCACGGCGTTCGGCGTGCTCCGTGCGGACGACCTGGAGTCGTATCCGGCGCGCATCCGGCGCGTGCTGCGTCCG
Source organism: Cohnella sp. GCM10020058 (assembly GCF_042683485.1). Taxonomy (NCBI): domain Bacteria; kingdom Bacillati; phylum Bacillota; class Bacilli; order Caryophanales; family Paenibacillaceae; genus Cohnella; species Cohnella sp. GCM10020058. The sequence continues at coordinate 115,627 of NZ_JBHUJV010000002.1, read as the reverse complement.
TTTCTGCGCTTCGCGCGCGGCGGGCGGGCGACCAAAGGCGCCGTTTAAGCAGCAGCATAAGCCGCAATGGCGAATCGTTAATTGGCCTCGTCCAGATGGACGAGGCTTTTTCATGAAGAAAAAAATTGGCGGCGATTCGTGGACGGATAAGCGTGCTTGCGGATGCCGGAGCTTGTCGGATGTCTGGCGGGGCGAAAAGCCTGCATTTTTACATGCATTTTTGCCGACCCGTGGCTCTTAGGAGAAATACATGCAAATATGCAGGTAAATGCAAAGCGCAAGCCGGATATCAAGTTGATGGAGGAAAAAGCCTGCATTTTTGCATCTTTCCTGTTCAGAAAGGCCGATTCCGGCTAAATAAGATGTATATTTGCAGGCATTGCGGCGCGAGAACGACACAGACGATGATCGGTCACCCCATCGGTACGGCTGTCGGGCGAGCCGCTGACAGGTGTTCCGCGAAACCTAAATAGGACCGTCATGGCGGTCTTTGAGCCACAGAAAAACTAGATCTCGCCATAATTATGCCCCGATCACGCTTCCGGCCGCGATGCCCGCTGCTTAAGACTTTGCAGCGCCATTGTCGCGGCCTGGAGCTTGCGTTGGCCGAATTCATGCTCATGCGTCATGGCGAAGACGATCGGCGCCCGCAGCGATCTGAAGTGCTTGAGGATGTCCAGGTTGACCAGCCAATCTCCTTCGCACACGCTTCCGAGCGGCCGGTCGGGCCAAGCGTCAGCCAGTTTGGGACTGTACCATGCCCGCTCGGATTCCCCGTCCGAAGCTCCTGCTAGTCCTTCTTGGTCTTTTTGCGCGGTGAACCGCTCCGGCCAGTAGTCGGCCCGTGAGCCCGTATGGCTGACCGTCTCCGCATAAGCCAGCGCGCCGCCCAGCACCTTCGGGTAGGCGAACAGCATGGCATACAAGCTTTTGCCGAATCCGATGCGCTCGTCCAAGTTCGAGAAAGACTCCAGCACGCGGCCTGCCAGCATGGTGTCTGCGTGTTCCTTCCCTCGGTCCGCGAGGCCTTCATGCAGCGAACCCGATTTCCCTAGTCTCAATTCCGCGGCCCGCACACCGCCTAACGGTACGATCACTTGCTGCAGCTGTAAAGGACGCATCCCTTTAAAAGCCACGGAACCGAGCACCGTATCCTTGTATGCCGGATCTTGAACGACGCGACGCTCAATCACCTGCTGCTCGTTCACGATGAGGGCGACCGTCAGCGCGGTCGCGTCCCGTTCGATCCAGAAACGCTCCCAGAACGGCCGCATGAACGCAGATACGCCGAAGGCGGGCAGCAGCGAAAAGCGGCTGCGTCCCGCCCGGCGGCTTTCCCCGTAAAGCCGCAGCTGCGGGTAGGCGTCCCGGAAAATGAGCGCGTTGCAGGACTCGAGCATGCCGAACAACGTCGCTCTGTCCCGATGGGTGAGCAGCTTCGGCAGCCAGGCGCCTTGCAGGTCAGTCATGTTCCATCCGCCGTTGCGCGACACCAGATGCGCGAGCAGCGCCCAATGCAGCTCCGGAAAAGTTTTGTACATTTCCATATAGGCAGCCGTGCGCGTCACGTTGTTGCGATTGCGCGTTTCGGTTTCTTCCCTTATGCAGGCAACGAGCGAAGCGTTGGACGCGTCCAGGTGGGAGGAGGCGCCACGCCATCCTCGATGGAGATCTTCGCCAAGCTCCGACTCGACCCAGGCAGCGATTCCTTTGGGCAGCCGCAGCGATGTGCGCGGACGCGCGAGCCTGAGGGATTCCAGCAGCGCGGCTCCTTTTATGGCTGCGCCTTTGACCAGTCCCCTGGTCACGGCGGTCCAAGCAGGCTCGTCGGGCAGCGCGCTATTTTTCCGGAAAGCGCCCGTCGTGTCTTCGATCGTCATCTCCCCCTCTCGCATGAATCGTTCTATATTGGAAGGATTTCCAAATGTCGCGTCGAACTATCCATAACCGGGTATCAATTAAATGGATATCATTGGATGGTTATAATCGGGAGGGATAGGTTTCGTGGTTAAAATGAAGAAACGTGGATTGGGGATGGCATTGATCGCCCTCCTGATCGTCGTGCTCGTCGGCTGTCAAGCCGTGGGCGGCGTGAATTTGAACGAGATGCTGACCAAGCAGCTCGACGTCCGTTCGTCGGCAGGCAGCGGCTCCGTTGAGATTCAACTGAATTGGGACGAGGAAGCGATTGCGGCCGAGGACGAGGAGACGCAGCGGATGATTAAGCTTTTCAGCCGAATCAAGCTGCAGCTCGATCAAGTGCGCTCGGATGACAAAGGCAATATGAATGCGAGCGGCAGTCTATCCCTGAACGAGCGGACGGTACCGTTCGCGCTGCAGGTAGACCCGACGACCGTCGTATTGACGGTCGAAGGCGCGAAGCGCCCGCTCGTACTGGATGCGGAAGAGCTCCAGGCGGGCTCGCTTACTGGAGAAGATCTGTTCCCAGGGATTAGCGAAATGACTTCTCAGGTTGCCGAGCAGGCGGTACGGGACGCGCTCAAGCAGGTCGTATCTTTCGTGGTGGGGCATCTGCCGAATCCGCCAAAGATTGAAGCCGCAGCCGTGCAAGTGCCGATCAACGGTACGCAGACCGACCTGATGAAGGTGCATGCCGAGTTAAACGGCAAGGAGCTGGGCGAGCTGATCCCGGCATTCCTCGATTCGGTGCTTGCTGACGGCCAAGGCGTGAAGGGCTTGATCGAGAAGCTCGCCGCCTGGGCGTCGGACCTGCCGCAGGATCTGAAGGACGCGCTCGGCCTCGAGTCCGAAGATACCGAATGGTCGCCGGAGGATCTGACGGAAGCCGCGCAGAGCGTCATGGACGGCGTGAAGGAACTGCGCGACGACTATGAAGAAGCGAGCTCCGACGAAGATTGGAAGCAGACGTTTAACGAAGCGCTGACGTTCAAGGGCGATTTTTACGCCGACAAAGCCCTGCACATCCGCAAGTCCGACGTCGAGATCGCGCTTGACGCGAGCTTGTTCGACGATGAAGATATCCCGCTTAAAGGCGTGGTCATCCGCACTTCCCAGGAGACCTGGAACATTAACGAAGATCAGGGGCTTGGAGAGGTAGAGGTGCCTGCGAACGCGATGGACGTCGAAGAGCTGGCAGCCATGAAGCCGCGCAAGCTGCTTAACCAGCTGAGCGTGGATTCGGCCGTATACGGCTTGCTCAAAAACGATCTGCAGATCGACGACCAATATTTCATCCTGAGCTCGGAGTGGGGCGTACCGTTCGCCAGCGACGACGACGGCAACGTCTACTTGCCGATCAAAGAGACGATGCGCGAGCTGGGCAATCCGATCACATTCGACGCGGCACGCAAGCAAATCCGTTTCTACGATGAACCGACGATCCAGGAGTTCGTGCTTACGCTCGGCTCGGATAAGGCGCTCGTCAACGGCGAGACCGTGAAGCTCCAGTCGCCGGTCGCAAGGCTCGGAGGCGTCTCGTATATGAGCGCTGACGACCTGCTTGGCCTCCTGCACGCGACCTATACGCTGACCGACGGCTATGACGGCGAGCAACTGCTCGAAGTGAAGCGGGACCTGTAACGCAGACGATTGCTTGCAGACATGCATCCCTTGGCGAGCGGCTGTTGTACGGCAACGGGAACGGGCGTATAATGACCGTTAACGACACGGACGCCGATTCCGGCGCTCGTCCAAGGAGGTTATGCGGCATGGAAAAAATCACGAACGAGTCCGACTTCAGGGAGCGCGTAGGCGCGGACGGTTTGACGGTGGCGGTGTTTAAGACGACCTGGTGTCCGGACTGCCACTTCATCGATCCGTTCATGCCTGCGGTCGAAGAGGCCTATGCCGATCGGCTCCGGCTGATCGAGATCGACCGCGACGATCTGCCCGATCTGTGCAGCGAGCTGAACATTCTCGGCATCCCGAGCTTCATCGCTTTCCGCGAGGGGCGCGAGCTGATCCGGTTCGTCAGCAAGCTTCGCAAGTCGCGCGAAGAGATCGAGCAGTTCTTAGACCGCGCGGTGGCGGTCTCCGCCGAGATCTCGCCGAAGGCGTGATCGCTGGCCGCTGCGAATTCAGCGGTACCGTGCCGATTTAGGGAGATACCCGGAAAAACCGGTTAATTGCGAACTTCGAGTTGGACGCCGTCATTTTCCGGGATGACTTCGACTTCAATAAAGGATGGGGCGATGCAGGCAGTCACCTGCTTCGTCCCGTCTTTATTTTTGCCATCCCTAGAGAAATTCGACGCCTTTGTGACACTCTTCACAAAGTTCGAAGCCGTTCACAGTTTGAACATAGCATTGACTGCAATCGCTCGGGTATAATGAAAACGGGCTGAAGCCGACTACTTCATTATAGAAATTAGGGATGGAATATGACTGCTAGAGCTTACAGGCTGCTCGCCTTGTGGAGCTGCATCGGCATGCTGCTCGTGCTCATCGCCGGCGTCGTCGTCACCAATACCGAATCGGGCCGCGGCTGCGGAACGGACTGGCCGCTTTGCAACGGGAAGTTTATTCCCGCCTACACGGTCGAATCGATCGTCGAATACACGCACCGCGCGGTCAGCGGTCTCGAAGGTCTTCTGGTCTTCGCCGTTTTCCTGCTCACGATGCGACTGAAGCCGGCCAATGGAGAGGCTCGCCTGTACGCAGGCGCCGCGCTGCTCTTTACCATCTTCCAGGCCGTTCTTGGGATGCTTGCCGTCATCATGCCGACGTCGGACGCCGTGCTTGCCATTCACTTCGGCATCTCGATGATCGCGTTCACCAGTACGTGGCTGTTGTACGCTTGGGTTAGACGCTGGGACCGCGCGCTCCGCACCGGCGATGCCGGGGCATGGCCGATTATGAAGGGAACCGTCCCTGCTGCAGCTTCGTTTGACGCCGGACGGCAAGACAACTCCTTTTCTAAGAGTCGCCCAAGCAACGCCGTTCCCCGCGCGTCTGCCGCCACCGTGCCTGCCGGCCTGTTCGGCTGGATCTTGTCGGTCATTATTTATTGTTATGCGGTCGTTTACTTAGGCGCCTACGTGCGTCATACGGATTCGGCTGGCGGTTGCATCGGCTGGCCGCTCTGCAACGGCGAAGTCGTACCGGAGCTGAGCGGCGCGACCGGGATCGTATTCGCCCACAGGCTCGGCGCGATCGTGCTGTTTCTCTTCATCGGCGCGGTCGTACTGCTCGTCCGGCGGCGCACCGGCGGACACGGGGAGCTGACGCGGCTTGGATACGTATCGCTTGCGCTCGTCATCCTGCAGAGCCTGAGCGGCTGGCTGCTCACCGCCACGCTCGAGCACCACGACGTATATGTCTTTACCAGTCTGCTGCACACGATCATCATAACTGTCTTGTTCAGCGGGTTGTGCCTCTGGGCGATCCGCGCCTGGCAGCTATCCCGTCGCTGACGTCAATGGAGGAATCATATGAGTTTTTCTTCGCTTCGTCCGTTTTTGGAAATGCTGAGGCAGGAGGGCGACCTGGCTGTCATCGAGACGCCGGTCGACCCTGTGCTGGAGATTGCCGAGATACATCGCCGGGTCATCGATGCAGAGGGCCCGGCTTTGCTGTTCACAAAAGTCAAAGGCGCCGCCTTCCCGGTCGTCACCAACTTGTTCGGGACAAGCCGCCGCGTCGATAAAGCGTTCGGACCGCGCCCCGAGCAGCTCGTCAACCGGCTGATCGGCGCGATGGATACGCTCATGCCGCCGACGCTGCCCGCGCTCTGGCGGGAAAAGGACATGCTGCTGGATCTGATGAAGGTCGGCATGAAGAAGGTATCGCATGATGCTGCGCCCGTGCTTGGCGTATCGAAGCGCGAACGGCCGTTGGCCGGACTGCCGGCGCTGACTTGCTGGCAGGAGGACGGCGGTCCGTTCATCACGCTGCCGCTCGTTTACACGGAGTCCCCTGCGCATGGCAAAAAGCAGAATCTCGGCATGTACCGGATGCAGGTGTACGACGATTCGACGACCGGCATGCATTGGCAGATTCACAAGGGCGGGGGCTTCCACTACCATGAAGCGGAGCAGATGAACCGCTCGCTGCCGGTGTCCGTTTTTCTCGGCGGTCCGCCGGCGCTTATCGCTTCGGCGATCGCGCCGGCGCCGGAAGGGCTGCCGGAGCTGCTGCTTACTTCGCTTATCCTTGGCGGCAAGCTCCCGATGGCGGAGGATCCGCTCGGCGGCCATCGCATTCCGGCGGAGGCCGAGTTCGCGATCAAGGGAAGCGTACCGCCGCATTTGCGCCGCCCCGAGGGGCCGTTCGGCGATCACTTCGGCTACTACTCGCTGACGCACGACTTCCCGGTATTTAACGTCGACCACGTCTGGCACCGCAAGGATGCGATCTATCCGGCGACCATCGTCGGCAAGCCGCGCCAGGAGGACTACTATCTGGGCGAGTTCCTGCAGCGTCTGTTGTCGCCTGCTTTTCCGATGGTCATGCCGGGCATCCGCAGCCTGTGGACATACGCTGAGACGGGATTCCATGCGCTCGCCTCGGCGGTCGTCCGCGAGAGCTACTCGCGGGAGGCGCTCGGAACGGCGTTCAGCATTCTCGGACAGGGTCAGCTGTCGCTGACCAAGTTCCTCATGCTGACGGACCGTCCGGTTGAGCTGGAGCATTTCTCCGCGCTGCTGACGACGGTGCTGGAGCGGTTCGACCCGCTGAAGGATCTGTTCGTATTCGATCATACGTCGCACGACACGCTGGACTACACCGGCCGCAGGCTCAACCACGGCTCGAAGGCCGTCATGATGGGCGTCGGCGATCCGATCCGCGACCTGCCGCGCGAATACGCGGGCGGGAGCCTGCCGGGCATCGCGGACATCCGCGTCTTCGGACCGGGCTGTCTCGTCGTCCGCGGCGACGCGTTCGAGCGCGAGCCCGAGCTGGCGGAGCGTCTTGCCGAGGTGCTGTCCGCGCGAGAGGGTTGGCAATGGCCGCTTGTCGTGCTGGCGGACGATGCGGACATCGCCGCATCGGAGCGGCAGTTCCTCTGGACCGTGTTCACGCGCTTCAATCCCGCGCATGACATATATGCCAAGACGATCGCGAGCCGCCACCATATCGGCTACGGGCTGCCGATCGTCATCGACGCGCGCATGAAGCCCGGTTACCCGGACGAGCTGTTCCCGCGCGAAGATATCGTGAAGCTGGTGGACGACAGATGGCGGGAATACGGGATTCGCAAGTCATAATACGGGCAATCGGCGGGACGCAGCTTGCGTCCCGTTTTGACAAACCAGGGAGGAATCGACAAATGGATATGGAGACGCTTGGCGCGGCGATCGGCCTGCATCCGGACGCATCGGCGCTCGTGATGAAGTATGATCGGCTGGAGGACGACGATTTTTCCGAATATAAAGCTTTTTTTCTCCAAGATCGCGAAGCGATGCTTACCTCGATCAGGCAGAGGGCGGATTACAGACCGTTTTTACTGTACTTTTTCGTGAGAATGGCCGTTGATGCTTATGACGAGTACAGACTAAAGGAAATTCCCGACGAGGTATATTTCGATACCTTCTCGGATATCCGCATTTGGAGCGAGGTTTCCAAGACGACCTACGGAGAGTACGGAATTGAGGAATCGAACTGGCTGCAGGACCATGTGCGACTTGCTTTGTTTCGCCTCGGCCGGCTGCAGTTCCAGCCGATCTCGCTCGATCGCGATTTGAGCGTAGGGGACCGGAAGTTTGCGAAAGGAGACCTCGTGCTGAACGTCCACATCCCCGCGGGCGGGCCGTTGGATCCGCAGGCGGCTTTGGCATCCTTCGCGCAGGCACGCGCCTTTTTCCGAGGCGTACCGCCGGTATTCGTCTGCCATTCCTGGCTGCTCTATCCCGGCCTCGACCAAGTGCTGGACCCGAGCTCGAACATCATGCAGTTCCAGCGGTTGTTCGAGATCTACGAGCTTGACGAGTCCTCCAGGCAGGCGGAGGAACGGATTTTCGGCGCGAAGCAGGACGATCCCGTTGCGTATGACGCGAACACCGGCCTGCAGCGGCGGGCCAAAGCGTTCTTGGAAGCGGGAGGCCAGCTGGGCGCGGGATTAGGTATTATCGTAAATTAATGACGGTGGCAAGGGGCGCTCCGCACTTTTCACAAACCATACAAACACAAAAAAGTCAGGGAGCCCTCTCCCTGACTTTTTTCCTCCCGCTTTTCGCCTACAAGATCGGCGACAGCAGCCTCGAGATCGATTCCTTGAACTTGATCCGCAGCGGGCGGCTGCGGTATTTCTCGATCGTGAGCAGCTCCGACACCGCGATGTCCTGCTTGAATGCCTCTACGAGCTGCGAGGACAGGCTGGCGTCGTAAATGAACGCATTGACCTCGAAGTTCAGCTTGAAGCTGCGCACGTCCGTGTTGGCGGTTCCGACGGAAGCGATCTCCTGGTCCACAACGAGCGTTTTCGCATGGATAAAGCCGTTCTTGTACAAGTAAACGTTCGCCCCGGTCTCGAGCAGCTCTCCGATATTGTAGAGCGTCGCCCAGTAAATGAACATATGGTCCGGCTTGTCCGGGATCATGACGTGGACATGAACGCCGGACAGGACGGCGATCCGCAGCGCATCGAGCATGCTTGCATCGGGGATGAAGTAGGGACTCTGCAAATAGATCGAGTCCTTCGCGGAGGCGATCATCTTGATGTAGCCCTGCTTGATGTGCTCCAGCCTGGAGTTGGGACCGCTCGCCACGATTTGCATGCCGACTGCTCCGGCGGGTGCGTCTTCCGGGAACAGCTCTTGCCCGTAAGTGATGTCGTGCTTGCGCGTCGCCTGGTTCCAGTCGAGGATGAACCGCGTCTGGAGGCTGTGCACCGCCGAACCGCGGATGCGAAGATGCGTGTCTCGCCAGTAGCCGAACTTCGGATCGAGACCCAGGTACTCGTCGCCGACATTGAAGCCGCCCACATAGCCGATCCGGCCGTCCACGATGACCAGCTTCCGGTGGTTGCGGTAGTTCATCCGCAGGTTGAAGACGCGGAAGCGGGAGGGAAAGAAGGCCGCCGCTTCGCCGCCTGCTTCGATGAGCGGCCGCAGCATGCGTCTGCTCAATCTCCGCGAGCCCAGCTCGTCGTACAGTAGGCGGACTTTGATGCCTTGCCTGGCCTTGGCGGTCAGCGCGTTCAGCACCTCGCGTCCGAGATTGTCGCAGCGGAAGATGTAGGTTTGAAAATGAATCGTCTCGGTGGCGGCGGCGATATCCGCGAGCAGCTGGTCGAACTTGGCCCGCCCGTCCGTAAAGGTCTCCACCTCGTTGTCCTGGCTCCACAAGGCCCGGCTCCCTTTGAGATGCAGATGGATCAGGTCCGCGTGCCGTGCGGCAATCTTGCCGAGGGAACGCATCGAATCTGGCGAGCCGAGCGATTCGAGCTGCGCTTGCGACAGATTGCGGATGCCGATCTTGTCCAGGTCGCCCCATTTGAACAGCTTCACTCTGCGATAGTCCTGCGCCAGGAACAAGTACATGATAAAGCCCAGAATCGGGATGAAATACAAGACCAGCAGCCATGCCCAGGTCGATCCGATATCGCGCCGACCCTGGAAGACGACGAAGACGGCGAAGATCATGTTCAGCACGAGAAACAACCAGATAATCGTTGAAGTGGAGATCACAGATATTCCTCCTCGCCGTTCAAAGCGAGATGGCGCGAAGGGGGCCAGTCCGTCTGTTGTCCGGACGAGCGGTCCGGAACGCCTGCCTCGATCTGTCTCTCCCATGCTGGCAGGGTCATGTGCGCCATCTCCAATCGTTTCTTTTCGGCAAACGTCCCGTTTAAATGACCTTCGTCGTCCAAGCTTCGCCGTTCCAGATGTCCGTCGCGACCTCGCGGTAAAATTCAGGTTCGTGGCTGATGAGCAAAATACTGCCCTTGTAAGCCTTGAGCGCACGCTTTAGCTCTTCTTTGGCATCGACGTCCAGGTGGTTCGTCGGTTCGTCCAGCACGAGCAGGTTGGACTCGCGGTTAATGAGCTTGCACAGCCGCACCTTGGCCTTCTCGCCGCCGCTCAATACGGAGATGCGGCTCTCGATATGCTTGGTCGTCAGACCGCACTTTGCCAGCGCCGCCCGTACCTCGAACTGCGTCATCGAAGGGAACTCGCGCCACACAGACTCGATGCAGGTGTCGTCCGCGCCGCCCTTGACCTCCTGCTCGAAGTAGCCGGTGAACTGGTTGTCTCCGCGTTCGACGGCGCCCGCAAGCGCAGGAATCTCGCCGAGCAGGCTCCGCAGCAGCGTCGTCTTGCCGATGCCGTTGGCGCCGACGAGGGCGATCTTCTGGCCGCGCTCCATCAGCAGATCCACCGGACGGCTTAGCGGCTCGTCATAGCCGATAACAAGGCCTTTGGCTTCAAAGATCAGGCGGCTCGAGGTCCGCGCTTCCTTGAAGTTGAATTCAGGCTTCGGCTTTTCCTTGGCCAACTCGATGACGTCCATGGCGTCGAGCTTCTTCTGCCGGGACATCGCCATGTTCCGTGTGGACACGCGCGCCTTGTTACGTGCGACGAAGTCCTTGAGGTCCGCGATCTCCTGCTGCTGCCGCTTGTAGGCCGACTCGAGCTGCGACTTTTTAGCCTCGTGCAGGGCAAGGAAGTTGTCATAGTCGCCGACGTAACGGGAGAGCTGCTGATTTTCCATATGGTAGATGAGGTTGATGACACTGTTCAGGAACGGAATATCGTGCGAAATGAGAATAAAGGCGTTCTCGTATTCCTGCAAATAGCGCTTTAACCACTCGATGTGCTGCTCGTCCAGGTAGTTGGTGGGCTCGTCCAGCAGCAGGATGTCGGGCTTCTCGAGCAGCAGCTTCGCAAGCAGCACCTTCGTCCGCTGGCCGCCGCTCAAATCGTTCACGTCCCGGTCGAGACCGATATCGGTCAAGCCCAGTCCGCGCGCGACTTCCTCCACCTTGGCGTCGATCAGGTAGAAGTCGTTGTTGTTCAGAATTTCCTGAATCTCGCCGACCTCTTCCAGCAGGCGTTCGAGCTCGTCGGGCTCTACGTCGCCCATCCGCTCGTACATGCCGTTCATCTCGGACTCGAGATCGTTCAGGTATTGGAAAGCCGTCTTCAGCGCATCGCGGATCGTCATGCCCTTCTGCAGCACCGAGTGCTGATCGAGGTAGCCGACACGCACCTTGCGCGCCCACTCGACCTTGCCTGCGTCTGGTTCCAGCTTGCCCATCACGATGTTCATGAAGGTCGATTTGCCCTCGCCGTTGGCGCCGATGAGACCGACATGCTCGCCCTTCAGCAGGCGGAAGGATACGTCGTTGAAGATGGCTCGGTCGCCGAAGCCGTGACTCAGGTTTTGCACATTCAATATGCTCATGGGAATTCCCCTTTATATTCGGTAATCGCGCGTCAAAGCGCCAGTTTTCATTATAGTCCGCAAGGCATGGGAAAAGGAAGACCAAGTTATGCGGCTATCGCCGATTGCACGTCGTCCTCCTTCGATTTTTAACGACATGGCCCGGCAGGCCGCGACTGCATGTTATGATAGAAACAAAGTTTAACTGCAAAGACCACAACCGGGAGATGCCATGAAAAACAAGAAGACCGCGCTAATCGTCCTGGCGCTTGCCATCTTGATTCTGCCAGCGGCCTGGCTGGCAGCCGGGCGAAATGCCGATGCCGACGTTCCGGTCGCTCAGGACGGCATCCTCGATCTGAGTCGATGGGACTTTGACGCCGATGGCGTCGTGCCGCTGCGCGGGCAGTGGGAGCTGTACCCCGGGCAATTCGTGTCTCCCGGCTCCAACGAATTGCCGAACGCCGCAGAGCGCCGTATCGCCGACGTGCCCGGCGACTGGAATCGGCTGCTTGGCGCGAACGCCGGGAAGGGGCGCGGCTATGCAACCTATCGATTGCGCATTCTGCTGCCGCCCAGCGATCGGTTGTACGGCGTGAAGACGATCAACATTCGCTCGTCGAACCGCATATACGTAAATGGCATCGAGATCGGATCCAACGGATCGCCCGCTGCGACGAAGGCTACGGCGAAGGAACGAAACGTACCCTATACCGGCTTCTTCGCCGTTTCCGCAGATACGATCGAGATGCTCGTGCAAGTATCCAACTACAGCTACTATTCCGGAGGCATCGTCTATCCGATGCTGTTCGGGGACGCAGCGTCGATCGCAAGCAACGACACGCGGAGGCATACCGCGGATTGGCTGGCCGTCGCGGGCTTCTCCGTTGCCATCCTGTTTTTTGCGTCCTCCTATCTGCTGCGCAAAAACGAGGCACGGACGCTATTTATCATGGGCGGAATGTCCCTATGCTCCCTGATCTATGTAGTCACGCACGGCGAAAAGCTGATTGACGATATCTGGCCCAGTCTCCCCTACGAACTCGTGCTGCGGCTGCAAGTCGGCGCCGCCATCGCATTTTATTTTTTGCTGATCCAGTACGTTTCCGGCTTTTTAAAGACCGCGCCCGGCCGCGGGTTTAACCGCGTCTGCCAATGGGCGGCGGCGGCGATGCTGGCTGCGGATGTATTCGTCCCCGATCTCTTCGTTCATAGCGAATGGGCCGTGCTGGTTTTTATGCTGTCCGTCACTTTTATGGGCTACGCGGTGCTCGTCCTGTCCGGCAGCCTGATCCGCCGGGCGCCCAGCTCGGGACTTGCGGCGCTTAATATCGCAACCTTGTCGATCGCAATGATCGGCAGCCTGCTGGATGCATACGGCATTCGGCAGAGCTCTTTCCTGGTATCGTGCGGATTTTTTCTGTTCCTCGTTTTTCAGGCGCTTCAGGTTGCGTTCAAGGCGGCTGCAGCCAACAGGGACAACGAACTGCTGACGCGCCGCCTGCTGACGCTCGACGGGCTCAAAGACGAATTTTTGGCCCACACTTCGCACGAGCTTCGTACGCCCCTTCACGGTATGATCAATATCGCTTCCTCGCTGTCCGAGGGGGCGGCCGGCGAACTGAACGAATCACAGCGCCGCCAGATCGACATGATCGCCGATGCGGGCAAGCGGCTGTCGCTTCTCGTCAACGATATTCTCGATTTTTCAAGTCTTGAGCATCATACGATTTCATACAGGCCGACCGCCGTGCATTTGCCGTCCGTCGTTCAAGCTGTGGTCGCCCTTCTCGAGCCGATGACGGCGGGTAAGCCGGTGGCGATCGTACGCGCCTTGTCGGCGGGCATGCCGCTCCTGCGCGCGGATGAGGAACGGCTTCGCCAGGTTTTGTTCAATCTGCTGGGCAATGCCGTAAAATTCACGGCGCGCGGGCAAATTCGAATCGGGGCGGAAACGGTCGGAAATGTCGTGCGTATCGCGATCGAGGATACGGGGCTTGGCATCAGGCGGGAGCGGCTCGCCTCGTTGTTTGAATTTTACCGGCCGGGCGGCGGATCGGACGGCGGAGCGACAGGTAGAGGGCTTGGCCTAGGCATCTCCAAAAGACTGGTGGAGCTGGGCGGCGGAACGATCTCCGTCGATTCCGAGCCTGGCCAAGGTTCATGCTTTGCGTTCACCGTGCCCGTATGGGAACTGGACGGAGAAGAGCTGTCGGATTCCGCGAGCCTGGAGGTTGCAGCGGCCGCGGAAGCGGCTTCGCTATCTGCCGCCATCGGGGACGCGCCGACCGCGCAGGAGCGAACAGCCGCGGGCGGCATCCGCGGCAACGTCATGATCGTCGACGACGACCCCGTCAATCTTCAAGTCCTGAAAAATCTGCTGTCGCCGCTTCACCGGATCGTTACGTTCCGCGATCCGCTTGAAGCCTGGCAGTCGCTATCCGCCGGCGAATCCGCCGATCTCGTCGTAACGGATTGGAGCATGCCGGAGATGTCAGGGCTGGAGCTGACCCGCAAGATCCGCGAGGTCTACGCGCTGGGCGAGCTTCCGGTGCTGCTGCTCACGGCAAGAAACCTTCCCAACGATCCCGGAGAAGCTTTCACGGCCGGAATCAACGATTTTCTAGCCAAGCCAGTGGATGGGGACGAGCTGCGTATCCGGGTGCAGGCGCTGCTTGAGCTTCGGTCTTCCATACGCACGACGGTAGCGACGGAAATGGCTTTTTTACAAGCGCAGATCAAGCCCCACTTCTTGTTCAATGCGCTCAATACCGCAATCTCGTTCAGTCCGGTCAATCCCGACAAGACGACCGAACTGCTCATGGAGCTGAGCGACTATTTGCATGGCAGCTTTAACTTTCACAATCGCGACCGACTGACGCCTCTTCGGAACGAGTGGCAATTGGTGCAGTCCTATCTGGCGCTGGAAAAAGCAAGGTTTGAGGAGCGCATGCAAATCGAAATGACGGCGGATGCCGATATGAGCGCCATGCTTCCGCCGTTGACGATCCAGCCGATCGTCGAAAATGCGGTGCGGCACGGCATCATGCAGAAGGTGGAAGGCGGAACGATCTCCGTCAGGGTAAAACAGGCCTCGGGTCTGCTGACTGTCGAGGTGAGCGACGACGGTGTCGGGATGACGCCAGAGACGCTCGATAAGCTGCTCTTGGGCAAGGCGGAGCGGCAGGGCGTCGGGCTTAGAAATATTCAGAAGCGGCTACTCCTGCTATACGGTAAAGGCTTGACGATCAAGAGCGAGCCGAATAAAGGAACGATTGTTCGATTTGAGGTGCCGTTATGATGAAGACGATTTTGGTGGACGACGAGAGGCCGGCGATCCAGCAGCTCGCGCGCCTGCTCGCCGCAGACGGACGCTTGCAGATCGCAGGGACGTATACGTCCGCCGCAGATGCGCTTAACCATTTGTCCAATCTGAAGGCGGATTGTATGTTCCTCGATATTGGCATGCCGGGACTGAGCGGACTGGAGGCGGCCGGCGTTGTCCGCTCGATCGATCCGGACATCCGGATTGTTTTTGTCACGGCCTATGCGGACTATGCAGTCGATGCGTTCGAGGTGCAGGCGTTCGATTATTTGCTGAAGCCGGTGCGGCCGGCACGGCTTGCCAAGACGCTGGACCGGCTGTACGCCGAATACATGGCCAGGCCGAAGCCGCCGGAAGTCAGCGTGATCGAGCAGCCCAACGTGCGGTGCCTGGGCAGGCTTCAGGTTTACGACCGCGACGGCAAGCCGCTCAGATGGCGTACGCTGAAAACGCAGCAGTTGTTCGCCGCGCTCTTCCATGCGGGGGACTGGGTGTCGCGCGAGAATCTGCTGGAGATGCTCTGGGGCGAAGGCGAGGCGGACAAGCCGGTGGCTCACCTTCACACATCGATCTATCAGCTGAGAAAGCTGTTGAAAGAATCGGAGAACGGCGCCACGATTGAATTCGAGCTGGAAAGCTACAGGCTGGCGCAAGCGGAACTCGTCGCGGATGCGGCGCAGTTTGAACAGGCTTTGTTGCGGGATATCCCTTGCGAGGAGAGTACGCTTCCTTATTACGAGAACGTCCTCTTGCTGTACCGCGGCGATTATATGGCCGATCTCGACTTTGAATGGTTGAGAAGCGCAAGAACCAGGCTGGCCGACGGCTATATGCACCTGTCAATGAAGACGGCTGCCTATGAGGTGAGCTCCGGCCGTTTCGACCAAGCTGCGGCTCGGCTATCCGCAATCAAGGAACGAAATCCGTTCAGTGAGG
The DNA here is from genome assembly GCF_042683485.1 of Cohnella sp. GCM10020058. NCBI lineage: Bacteria > Bacillati > Bacillota > Bacilli > Caryophanales > Paenibacillaceae > Cohnella > Cohnella sp. GCM10020058. The sequence continues at coordinate 100,063 of NZ_JBHUJV010000002.1, read as the reverse complement.
AGCTATGTCTACTGGCCATGGAAGTATGGTGCGAGCTGAACGATAAATCGGCTATGGAAACTTGCTTCATTGACTACTGCGCGGCCTGCCGCGAGGAGCTGCGAATCGAACCGACCTTAGCCGTTCGAACCAAATATGAACAGCTGCATGCACGCTTTTTATAAATTTGTCGATAATTGTCGAATTTCTGTACAGAATCCGCTTAGAGGCGATTGCTAGACTGAAGTCATGTGCGGCTTCATTGCAAACAACTCAAGCGGAGGCGGAATCATGGCAGCAAAAAAGAACGCAAAAAGGTGGCTTGCCCTTCTGTTGGCGACAGCCGTGTCGCTGGTCGGCAATTGGCAAGGAGGAGACTCGTTGCGGGCCTATGCCGCGCCCGATCTCTTCGTGCAGACTGTGGCAGGCTCGGGCGGCGCCGGGAAGAGCGGCACGATCGTGACAAGCGTGGGCCTAAGCCCTGGCGGTGTCGCCGTTAACAACCAAAGTGTATATTTGGCGGATTATTTTAACCATGTTATACGTAAGGTCGATAAGTCGACAGGCCTTCAGACGATCGTCGCCGGAGACGGGTATGCCGGATATACGGGTGACGGAGGGCCGGCGACGTCCGCAAGATTAAACGGACCGTTGAACCTCGAGCTGGACAGCGCGGGCAATCTCTACATCGTGGACAGCTATAACCACGTGGTGCGCAAGTTGACGCCGGGCGGCATTATCACGACGGTTGCAGGGAACGGCACAACCGGCTATGACGGCGAGAACCTGACTGCGACGGCCACTAAACTAAGTCCTATGGGCATCGCCGTGGACGGTTCCGGCAATCTGTATATTGCGGAAAGCGGCAACAACAGAGTGAGGAAAGTGAACACCTCGGGAAAAATTTCAACCGTGGCAGGTACGGGCGTGAGCGGCTTCTCGGGCAACGGCGGGCAGGCGACGGCTGCCAAGCTTCAATCTCCCAACGACGTGGCCGTGGACAGCGCAGGCAATCTTTATATCGCCGACCTGAGCAACAATGTGGTACGCAAAGTGACAAACGGTGTGATCAGCAACTACGCAGGTTCCAACGTCTACGGATATTCGGGCGACGGAGGCGCGGCGACATCGGCCAAGCTGAAATCTCCCACCTTCCTGACGCTTGACTCGGCGAGCAATTTGTTTATTACGGACGGCTCAAGCGGCGTGGTTCGCTTGGTGAACAAAAGCACGCAAAAGATCAGCACTTACGCCGGCGACGGAAGTACCGGTTATTCAGGAGACGGCGGATTGGCGACAGCCGCCAAATTCAATTATCCGGGCGATGTTGCCATAGATGGTAACGGGTCACTGTTTATCGCGGATAATAACAACAAGGTTTTTCGCATGGTGAACAGTGCCGGGATTATCTCGACATATGCCGGTAACGGCAGTTCGCGGTTTTCAGGAGACGGGGGAGGCGCGTTGGACGCGCAACTGAACTATCCTTCCGAGATCGCGTACGATTCGGCAGGAAACCTATATTTCTCCGAGACCGATAGCTATCGAATCCGAAAAGTGGATTTGGCCGGACAAATCACCACCTATGCGGGAAACGGCACATCGGGATTCTCCGGCGACGGCGGGCCAGCTAGTGCCGCTCAACTTAAATCGCCGAAAGGATTGGCTTTTGATGCCCAAGGCAATCTGTATGTGACCGATAGCTACAATTATCGAATCCGCAAAATAGCGCTTGACGGGACGATCACGACGGTGGCCGGCAACGGGACATTCGGATATTCCGGAGACGGCGGATCGGCGCTGTCCGCCCAGTTCAAGTCGCCGAGCGATATCGTATTCGATACGGCAGGTAACTACTATGTGCTTGACGGTAGCGATGGCCGTATTCGCAAGATCGATGCCGGCGGGATCATCACTACGGTAGCGGGCAACGGTTCTCTCAACGTGAGCGGCGATGGTGGAAGCGCGACCGATGCCGGTCTCGGGATGGCCTCGAGATTGGCGATCGACGGCGTCGGCAATATATATGTATCAGCAGCCTCGCCATTTAACAGCAAAGTGCGCAAGATCGGTACGGACGGAAAAATAAACGGCTTTGCAGGAACGGGCAGCCAAGGCTATTCGGGCGATAACGGTCTCGCGGTAAATGCAACGCTGAATATGCCATATGAGATGGTTGCCGATTCAAAAGGCAATGTGTATATCGCGGACAGCGGCAATAACGTTATCCGTAAGGTAGACTCGACCGGCAAGATCACGACTTATGCGGGTACGGGTACGGCCGGCTTTAATGGAGACGGCAAGAGCCCGCTCCAGACCAGCTTCTATGGGCCGCAAGGGCTAGCGTTCGACGCTGCCGGCAATATGGTCGTTGCGGATTACAGCAATTCGCTCATTCGCAAGATCATGGTTCCTATCAAAAATTCTACGGTTACGCCGTCCACAGCAACGTTCGATAAAAACCCGGCGAATCAGGCCGATGTCGCCTTGACGCTCACGGCGAACGGCAATACGCTGACGGACGTTTATGTCGATCAGACAGTGCTGACGTCGGACGAAGATTATACGGTAGACGGAATCACGGTAACCTTAAAGAAATCTTCGTTGAGCGGTCTGAACAACGGTATGCATACGATTAAGCTCGTTATGAGCGCGGGAACCGCTCCGGTCGTTTCTATCGAGGTCTCGGACACGACGCCGTCGCCGATACCGGTGCCTTTATTGGAGGCGGACGATTTTGCGTGGGCGCAGGGCAGTGCGGTCGGCTCGACGCAGGCGACAGCGCTGCCAAGCATAGATAGCGGTCATACCCTGAAGTTTATCGTGGGCGCAGAGGGCGGGGAGACGCACCCCTTAGCAGGCACGAACGCTGAAGCGCAAGCCTACGTGTCCACATTGACGGCAAACGAAAATATTCCGGTAGCGGCGAATCAGCATCTTTTCATCGCCGAAGTAGACGCAACCGGCGAGATCGTTGCTTGGGTCGACATTACGGTGCTGGCGGCGAATGTCAGGCAAGCACCGGCGATGGTGCCTTTCCTGGAGCCGGAAGACTTCGCGTGGGCACCGGGCAACGCGGTGGGCACGACGCAGACGACGTCGGTGCCAAGCGTGGGCAGCGGTCACACGCTGAAGGTCATCGTCGGCGCAGCGGGCGACAAGGCGCACCCGGTAGTAGGCACGGACGCGGCTACCGCAGGCTACGCGGACACGCTGACTACAAGCGGCGATATCGGAGTTACGGCGGGCCAGCATTTGTTCGTCGCCGAGGTTAACGCGAGCGGCCAAATCGTCGCGTGGACCGATATTACGGTGCTGGCAGAGAATATCAAGCAAGCGCCGGGAGCAGTCCCGACGTTGAACGCAAGCGAATTCGCTTGGGCGCCGGGCAGCACGGTCGGCACGACGCAGACGACGTCGGTGCCAAGCGTGGGCAGCGGCCACACGCTGAAGGTCATCGTCGGCGCGGGGGGCGACAAGGCGCACCCGGTCGAAGGCACGGACGCTGCCACCGCAGGCTATGCGGACACGCTGACGGCAAGTGGCGATATTGCAGTGACGGCAAGCCAGCATCTGTTCATTGCCGAGGTTGACGCAGCCGGCAAGATCGTTGCTTGGGCCGACGTCACGGTGTCTACCGCAAATATCAAGCAAGCGCCTGGAGCGGTGCCGACGCTCAACGCAAGCGACTTTGCGTGGGCGCCGGGCAGTACGGTCGGCACGACGCAGACGACGACACTGCCAAGCGTGGGAACCGGCCATACGCTGAAGGTCGTCATCGGCGCAGCGGGCGACAAGACGCACCCGGTCGAAGGCACGGACGCTACTTCCGCAGGCTACGCGGACACGCTGACGGCAAGCGTCGATATCCCGGTGACGGCGGGTCAGCACCTGTTCATCGCCGAGGTGGATGCGAGCGGCAAGATCGTCGCCTGGGCCGACGTGACGGTGCTGGCGGCGAATATCAAGCAAGCGCCGGGAGCCGTACCGACGCTAAACGCAAACGACTTCGCGTGGGCGCCGGGCAGCACAGTCGGCACGACGCAGACGACCGCATTGCCAAGCGTGGGCGGCGGCCACACGCTGAAGGTCATCGTCGGCGCAGCAGGCGACAAGGCGCACCCGGTCGAAGGCACGGACGCTGCTACCGCAGGCTACGCGGACACGCTGACGGCAAGCAGCGATATCGCAGTCACGGCGGGCCAGCATCTGTTCATCGCCAAGGTAGACGCGAGTGGCAAGATCGTTGCTTGGGCCGACGTGACGGTGACGGCGGCAAATATCAAGCAAGCGCCAGGCGCCGTACCGACGCTAAACGCAAACGACTTTGCGTGGGCGCCGGGCAGCACAGTCGGCACGACGCAGACGACGTCGGTGCCAAGCGTGGGCGGCGGCCACACGCTGAAAGTCGTCATCGGTGCAGCGGGCGACAAGGCGCACCCGGTGGAAGGCACGGACGCTGCTGCCGCAGGCTACGCGGACACGCTGACGGCAAGTAGCGATATCCCGGTGACGGCGGGTCAACACCTGTTCATCGCCGAGGTGGATGCGAACGGCAAGATCGTCGCCTGGGCCGACGTCACGGTGTCTGCTGAAAATGTTCGCCAGGCGACCGTTCCAACGATTCCTACAGAAGCCCAACAGCCGGATCCCGGAACGACCGTATTGGTCAACGGCTCTCCGCAAAACGGCGTGGCTAAAGCTATCGTTACGACAACCGGTTCCAAAAAGTCGACGGTCGTTCAATTGGATCCGGCCAAATTAGAAGCGCTGCTGGCTTCCAAGTCGAACGGTTATGTTTTGACGATCCCCGTTCAAAACGGATCCGGCATCGTAACGGGCGAGCTAAATGCACAGCTGATCCGCAACATGGCGGATAAGGAAGCCGTGCTGGAAATTCGTTCTGAAGGCACCGGCTACCGGCTGCCCGCTAGCCGAATCGACGTAGGCGCGCTGGCTGCTCATTTTGAAGCAGGCATATCCTTGAGCTATATCGTCGTCCGGGTCAAAATAGAGATGCTGGACACCGTTCCCGCAACGAGCGCCGGAGATGCGCAGTTCATTTCGCCGGCAGTCGAATTTACCATTTCTGCGACCGTCGCGGACAAAAGAACGATTGTCGATCGCTTCAACGGCTACGTGGAGCGTACGATCGATCTGCCCGAAGGCGTCGACCCGAATCGTATTACGACCGGTGTCGTCATCGGGGAAAACGGTTCGATCCGCCATGTACCTACCAAGGTGGCGGTTGAAGATGGACGATATGTCGCCAAAATCAACAGCCTGACCAATAGTGCCTACGTGGTCGTCTGGCATCCCTTGACCTTTGCTGACGCAGAGATGCACTGGGCGAAGGACGCAATTAACGACCTGGGTTCTCGCCTAGTAATCAACGGTATAAACGATACGACGTTCGCCCCGAATGCAGACATGACCCGTGCGGAGTTCGCAGCGATCGTCGTACGCGGACTCGGGCTTCCGCTGGGCGAAGGAACGGCTTCGTACCTGGACGTCTCCTCCGACGCCTGGTATGCAGATGCGATTCGGACGGCGTCTTCATACGGATTGATCTCGGGTTACCCGGACGGTACGTTCCGTCCGAACGACAAGCTCACCCGCGAGCAGGCAATGACGATCATCGCCAAAGCTATGAAGCTGACGGGGCTGGCCAATCGCGCAGGAAATACAGATACGGCAGGCGCGCTGGGCGCATTTGCGGATGCTTCGGAGGCAGGCGCATGGTCGCTGGATAGCATAGCAAGCACTGTAAATGCGGGTCTTGTCGCCGGACAAGGCGACAAGCTGATGCCCAAAGCCAACGTTTCCCGCGCCGAAGTGGCGACCCTGATTCAGCGGCTGCTGCAAAAGTCGGGTTTGATTTAATTTTGATTTAATACAGTAACGCCATTTTCATTAAAGGCTATCGCTTATTCTCTTTGAGAAGGCGATAGCCTTTTCGGTCTTATCCGTTCCCTTGAGCACAGGATCGCTCATGCGGTACAATGAAGAAATAGGCGATTGGCGCGATTTCTTTTGCGATTCGACATATGCCGCGCCGGTTGGAGGCCTTTATGCTGCGAGCTTTATTCGGCGAACCCCCTTACGATTGGGGAGGGCCGGTTCGGAATACGATCGATGCGATGGAACGGTTTGCGCTGCTGATGCAGGAGCAAGGGGATGGGGATTCGATCGAAGCGGCGCGGATCCGCAAGTACCAGATCTGGACCGAGGGCTTGCTGCGCTCGCTGGACGAGTTGGAGTCGAGCCGCTATGCGGCGCTCCGGTTCGCCAAGCTGCTGAACGTGACCTCCTTTGAGGAGATGACGCCGGAGGACCGGCTCAATTATTACAATCATATCTACTTCGATAAAAATGCGTTCATTCGCCTGTTCTCGGTATTGGACAAACTCGGCACGCTGATGAACGAGTATTTGGGACTCGATACGGAAAATCGGATGGAGAACCACTTTTCCTTTTTTACGGTGCTTCGCAATATGCGCCACAACGGGCTCCATCCCGATCTGGCCGAGAAGCTTGAGGCCGTGTACGAGCCGCGGCGCGAGACGATGGGAAGGCTGCGCAGAAGACGCAACATGGAGATCCATCAGATGAACGCGGAACTCCAGGACGACCTGCTGCAGGTGTTGAACGTAAGGCGCGAGCAGCCGCACCTTGAGAACATCGACGAGAACATGAACGACCTGAACGAGGGCTGGGAGCTCGTATATCTTACGCTCGCGCTCGTTTTCAACCATATGTGCAAAAAGGCCAAGAAACAGGCGCATCACGCCTAAGGAGCGATTCGTTGTGGAGACGTTGAAGCTGGCAGGCAGGACGGCGCTGGTCACGGGCAGCGCCAAGGGGCTCGGCAGGCGGACCGCGCTCGAGCTGGCCGGGCTCGGCTGCGACGTGGCCGTGAATTACGTGAACAGCCGAGAAGAGGCGCTTCGCGTCTGCGAGGAGATCGAGGCCATGGGCAGGCGAGCCGTCGCCGTGCAGGCCGACATCGCCAAGGCCGAGGACGCGGAGCGGCTGGTGCGGACCGTGGAGGAGCAGCTCGGCGGTGTCGACATCCTCGTCAACAGCGCTGGACCGTTCATCCGCAAGCGCAAGCTGTTCGCCGACTACTCGGCCGAGGAGATCGACTTCCTGATGAACGGCAATCTGGTCGGCACGATGCATATGGATCTTCAGGTGCTGCCAGGCATGCGCGAGCGAGGTTGGGGGCGCATCCTTCACTTCGGCTTCGGTCATGCGGCCGAGGCCAGATCCTGGCCGCACCGGGCCGTCTACGCGGCAGCCAAAGTCGGGCTCGTATCCTTCACCAAGACGCTTGCCGTCGAGGAAGCGGCGAACGGAATCACGGTCAATATGATTTGCCCCGGCGACATTCGGGGCAGCTTCAAGGAGAAGGGCATCGCGGACGCCGCAAGCGTATTGGACGAGGAGTCCCCGCGCGGCAGGCCCGGTACCGGCGAAGACGTAGCGCGCGTCATCGGCTTCCTGTGCCTGCCGGAATCGGACTTCGTTACGGGCAACACGATCGACGTGTCCGGCGGCCTGGATCCGATTAAGAGCAACGTGCGTCGCGCCAAGGACGAATGAAAAAAGAAGCCCCGCACCGCCGGCGCTTGGCCGGACGTGCAGGGCTTCGAACGTTCCCGTAAGGGATATTAGAATACTTGTACGACTTCCTCGATGCCTTCGACTTCCTCGAGCAGAGCGCGCTCGATGCCGGCCTTCAGCGTGATCGTGGAGCTCGGGCAGCTGCCGCAAGCGCCCATCAAGCGAAGCTTGACGATGCCGTCCTCTACGTCGACCAGTTCGACGTCGCCGCCGTCGCGCTGCAGGAACGGGCGCAACTTGTCGAGCACTTCGAGCACCTCGTCGTACTTCGTTGCTTCTTGAACGTTGTCACTCACAATCATCCACTCCCTTCTTCAGCTTATTATAATACAAATTGCGCGCGATTAAAATGGATGTCTCCGAGAAAGGAGAATGGCGATGAATATCGTTGAATTTTGTGTCAGTAACGTGCATCACGGCACCGATCGGCTGATCGACAAGCTGAACCGGCTGCCTGACATGGAGACGATCGAATACGGCTGCCTGGGCAATTGCGGCGAATGCTACCTATCTCCATACGTGATGGTGAACGGCGAGACGGTCGTCGCCGAGACGGCGGAGGCGTTGTACGACGCGATCATGGAGGAGCTGGGCAGCCAGGACGAGCACCGCAAGGCGCTCGACAAGCTGCTGGACGATCTCTGACTGCTTGGCCGATTTCCCGACGGTTCGGTTAGCCGAAGTGGCGGCGGCTCTTCCAGAGCACGCCGCTCTTCAGCATGCGCGGCACGCGCCCCATGATCGGCGTATGGCCCATGATGCCGAAGCCGGACTTTTTGCCGAGGGATCCGAGCGTCCCGCGCAGTCTGATCTTGGGCAGATGGATGCCCTTGCCGTGCACGCGCGCCGACAGCACGTGCGCGACCTGCTTGCCCTGCGCTTGGGCGAGCTGCGCGCTCGGCGAGAACGGCTGGCTCGAGCAGTCGCCGATGACGAACACGTTCGGCGCGTCCGGCATCTCGTGATACTCGTTCACGACGAGGCGACCGGCCTTGTCCTTGGCATAATCGAGCCGCTGGATGAGCTCGACGGGCTGGATGCCCGCCGTCCATACGGTCACGTCCGACGCGATGTCGCCCGTCGCCGTATGGATGACGCCTTCGCCGATGCTCGTCGTCGTGATATGGGACAGCATCTCGACGTTGTGCTCGCGGAACCAGTCGGCGACGAACGATTGGAGCTTGCCCGGGAATCCGGACATGACGCTCGGACCGCGGTCCACCATGCGGATATTGAGGTCGGGACGGCTCTCGCGCAGCTCGGCGGCCACTTCGACACCGCTAAGCCCGCCGCCGATAATCGAGATTTGTCCGTACGGCGCCGTATTGTTCAGCATCTGGTAAGTCCTGCGCGTGGCTGCGAGAGATTGAATGCTGCATGCGAATTCCGCGGCGCCTTCAATGCCGTGATAGTTATCCGTGCAGCCGAGCGCGAGCACCAGATAATCGTAGGTCAGCGGATCGCGCTCCACGAAGTTGACGCGGCGATCGGCCGGGGAGATATCCGTCACTTCGCCATGTATGATTTCGAGCTGAGGGTGCTTCGGATATTCGACGCGAATATCCAGGTCTGACGACGTACCGGCGGCGAGCGCATAATATTCGGTTTTTAGTCCCTGGAACGGCATGCGGTCGACCAGCAGGATCCGGACGTCCGAGGGAAGCTTCTCCTCGATCAGTTCGTTCACGAGCGTCAGGCCGCCATAGCCGCCGCCTAAAATGACAATATTGCTCACGTAAAACGACTCCTTCTATTCGTAGACCTTGACTTCGTTGTAAAGCGTATCGCGTTCTACCGGGATTCTACCCGCTCCCTTAATGAGCCAAACCAGGTCTTCCCGCGTAATGCCTGCCGGCGTAAGCGCGCCTGCCGCATGACTGATACGTTCCTTCACGATCGTCCCGTGGGCGTCCGAAGCGCCCATCGTGAGCGCCACTTGCGTGAGCTGCGTCCCGATATTAATGAAGTAGGCCTTGACGTGCTGGAAGTTGTCCAGCATCAGCCGGCCGATCGCGATCGCTTTGAGATCGTCAAACGCCGAGTTGCGGCGGCGGATGCCCGCCTTCGGGCTCGTCGGCTGCATGGACAGCGGGATGAATACCTGGAAACCACCCGTCTCATCCTGTAGCTCGCGCAGCTGCAGGATGTGCTGCACGCGTTCCTCGACCGATTCGACAGGGCCGTACAGCATTGTCGTCGGCGTCCGCATGCCGAGCTGGTGCGCGGTACGGTGGACTTCGATGTATTCGGAAATGCCCGCCTTTTCGACACGCATCTTGTCCCGGTATTGATCCGACAAGATCTCCGCTCCGCCGCCGGTGAGCGACTCGAGGCCGACGTCCATCAGGCGCTTGAGCACATCGCGGTAGGAGAGACCCGAGATGCGGGAGTAAAAATCGATCTCCGCGGCCGTATAGGCCTTGATCGTCACCTGCGGGTAGCGCTCCTTGAGCGCGCGGATCGATTCTACGTAGTATTCGAAAGGGACATGCGGGTTATGACCGCCGACGATGTGGAATTCTCTGGCCGTCGGGGTAATGTGCTGATCGACGTAGGCGAACATTTCCTCCGGCGATAGCGTATATGAGCCCTCTTCGCCCTGGTCCTTGCGGAAGCTGCAGAAGGCGCAATGGGATTCGCATACGTTGGTGAAATAAAGGCTCATGGTCTCGGTAAAATAAACTTTTTTGCCGTTCTTCTTCAGGTTGACTTCGTTGGCCAGCTGGCCGATCGTGAGCAGATCTTCGGATCGATACAGGTGGACGCCGTCTTCGAGAGACAGCCTCGCGCCGGAACGAACTTTGTCGGCAATCTCCGCCATGCGCCGGTCGGGATGCGTCGTTATGAGTGTCATGGAGAACATGACCTCCTCCGGATGGAATAGGATAGACACGCCTGCCATGGATGGCACGGCGAGTTCGAGCAATAGTTTGTGAAAAAAGGAACATAAGAAAAAGATAAAAAACCTGTTTCAACACACTATTAGCATTATAAGCCTCCGCAGAGTACAGGGCAATACATAACAGGCAGGTATATTTCATCCGAAAAGTGGGAATGACCTTGAATAATAAACAAATTATGGTACTGTATTAGAAGATCAATCGAATAAAAGGGAGCCAATAAGAATGACGAAACCCGATGTTCTGCCGCTTCAGGAATTGGAGCAGCTTGAGCAATCCGACATGATCGCAACGCTGCAACAATACCGCGCAACCTACACGATCAAAGATCTGACGCAAGCTTGGGGGCTGAACAACCCGATTCAATATTATATGTGGCTTCGCAAGCATCAGATATATGAGCAGCTCGTGCGCCGGACCGATAAGTTCGAGCCGACCAAGGAGTGGAAGCGCACGCGGGATGCGGATGCCCAACAGGGAGACGAGAGGCGCGTCAAAGGATTGCCGGCGGACCAGTTCCGCTACGGCATCGACACCGAGTCGAGCGGGCCGGAGCTCGCGATGGTGTTCCGCAGACTCGCGGATTTTCTGGGCAACGAGGCTGGCAGCTTCCGCTGCCGGATCGAGCTCAAGGCAATCCAGATGCCGGCGGCCGCCTTGGCCGAATGGAAGGACGAAGAACCGGGCGCGTGAGCAGGGGCACTGAAAAAGTCCCTTTAACCAGAAAGGTACAATCACTCAAGAAATTGAGGAGATTGTACCTTTTTCCGTTTATAATCAAGGCATCACGGAGAGCGGGTGAGCGAATGATTCGGCAACAACAATCGCTAATGCTTAGTCCATACGCCAAGCTGTACGACATGCTAATCCCCAAGGACAACCTGCTGCGGCAGATCCATGAAATGGTGGATTTCACTTTCATATACGAGGAACTTAAAGAGAAGTACTGCCTAAACAATGGCCGCAACGCCATCGATCCCATCCGCATGTTTAAATATCTGTTGCTTAAAGCCATATTTGAGCTGTCGGACGTCGACCTGGTGGAGCGTTCACGTTATGACTTGTCTTTCAAGTTTTTTCTGGATATGGCGCCGGAAGATCCGGTCATCGAGTCGAGCTCCTTGACGAAGTTCCGTAAGCTGCGTCTCAAGGACATGAACCTGCTGGACATGCTCATCGGCAAAACGGTTGCCCTTGCCATCGAAAAGGAGATTCTAAAAAGTACCTCCATCATCGTAGACGCCACCCATACGAAAGCGCGTTATAACCAAAAGTCGCCGCGGGAAATCCTTCAGGATCGGGCCAAGAAGCTGCGAAAAGCCGTGTATGCCATGGACGAATCGGTCAAGGACCGCATGCCGACCAAAAACACAAGCGATGTGCTTGAGGACGAGATCGCCTATTGCAACAAGCTCATCACCTTTATCGAAACGGAATCCGGTGTTGCGCAAGTGCCGAAGGTGACGGAACCGCTGAACCTCCTCAAAGAGACCGTGGAGGACGATGTGGAGCAGCTTCGTATTGCGGCCGATCCGGATGCACGCGTGGGACATAAGAGCGCAGACTCGGCATTTTTTTGGCTACAAGACGCATTTGGCGATGACAGAGGAACGCATCATTACGGCGGCGGTGATTACAACCGGAGAGAAAAACGACGGCAAGCAATTGCAAACCTTGATCGAGAAAAGCCAAGCGGCCGGCATGCAAGTCAAAACGGTCATCGGCGATACTGCGTACTCCGAAAAGGACAACCTGACCTACGCTAAGAAAAATGAGATGGAACTCGTATCGAAGCTCAATCCGCTCATTACGCAAGGCGGCCGAAAGAAGGAAGACGAATTCCTGTTCAACAAAGATGCGGGTATGTACGTATGCAAGGCTGGTCATATGGCGACCCGTAAAGCTCGCCAAGGCAAGAAGGACGTAGGGAAAAACCAGGTGGACACTTACTATTTCAACGTAGAGGTCTGTAAGCAATGCCCGCTAAAGGAAGGCTGCTACAAAGAGGGAGCCAAACACAAAACGTACTCCGTAAGCATGAAATCCGACGTGCATTCGGAACAAATGGCATTTCAAGAGACGGAAAACTTCAAAGCAAAAGCGAAGGAACGCTACAAAATCGAAGCAAAGAATAGCGAACTGAAGCATGGACACAGGTACGATGTCGCCACATCCTCGGGTCTGCTTGGCATGCAATTGCAAGGTGCCATGGCCATATTTGCCGTAAACCTAAAGCGAATACTAAAATTAACGGACTGAATAGAACCAGCCCCTGTCTCCAAATCGCGCAAAAATAGAAGACATCTGCCCTCAAAAACGAGAACAGATGTCTTTTTTAGATCAACCTTTTGTAAAGCTCGAGAAAACCCGTGGTTCTTCAGTGCGCTCGCGTGAGCGCCCGGTTTTTTGCTTGAATCGAGATGGGCTCGGCCCAGGCGAAAGCGTTAAGGATGCGATGCCCCGCCTCAGTCGCGCTGAGATACGCATCGTGCACCATAATGGTGCACGAACGCGAGGACTCTCCGCCCAAGTCAATCACATAGTAAAGGCGCATGCCGAGGTGTATGAGCGCACATACAGCTCATGCTCAGTCCACAATCTCGATGTCCATGTTATACAGCAGCGAAGTCGCTTCCGGCAGCATAAACTTGGCCTTTTGGATGCGGTTCTGCGTCGGATTGATCGCGTAACCTGTGGCCCGGGTGAAGTCGGCGCCGGTCAGCGTCGTATCTCCGAACAGGCTCTCCGTGAGATCGGAGCCGGCGAAGCTCGTATCGGCGAGCTCGGCTTCTCTGAAGTCGGCGTTTTTGGCCATGCAATCGACGATCGCGCAGCCGGGCAGCTTCAGTCCGATAAAAGTTGAGTGGCTGATCGTGCATTGGTTAAAACTAAGCATGCGACGTCCCGCCGTTCGCGGCCAATCGGCCTCGGTCCAGTTGACGCCGACGACCTTGCATTTGACGAACGAGACGTCCACGAACTCGCTGTCCGTCACCTTGATGAAATTCAGATTGCAGTTCTCGAAGGTACAACCGGAGAACTTGCACGCTCTTAACGCAGCCTCGCTAAAGTCGCAGTTCCTGAAGGTGCAGTCGTAGAAGCGTACGGACGAAAGTTCTTCATTTGCCAACTGTAGGTCATTAAACTTCTCGTCATAATACTCGTCTTCGGTGAACGCTGTCATACGGCTCAGCTCCGTTCCTAAGGACTTTTAGCTAAGTATAGCACAGGCGGCGATGGCCCGAGGACGTCCGCTCCTCTTGAGAGAACCGGCGGAGAGGAGTATACTGTAGTCAGTTCGATTACTGTTTTTATACGTCAGGAGGGACCGTACATGATTCAGATCACTGAGGCGGCCGGTCAGAAAATACAAGAAATGCTCGCAGCAGAGGAAAACGAAGGATTGTTCCTGCGCGTCGGCGTGCAAGAGGGCGGTTGCACGGGCTTCTCATACGGAATGGGCTTCGACGACGAACAGCACGAGGACGACAGCGTGCTCGACATCCGCGACCTGAAGGTCGTCGTCGACCAGGACAGCGCGAAGTACCTGAACGGTCTCGAGATCGACTGGAAAGAGTCGGGTCTCGGCGGCGGCTTCACCATATTTAACCCGAACGCGACCGCTACCTGCGGCTGCGGTTCCAGCTTCCGCACGGCGACCGACGCGGGCAAGCCTGCTGCGGCTGGCGAGTGCTGATTAAGGGATTTGGTATTTAATAAGCTGCCGAGGCAGTTTGATTTTGAAATACTGAATTTGCGGGCTGTAAAATTCGACCTTCTATGCTGGGTGTTGACGACAACATACAGTATGGAAGGTTTTTTTCTTTAAATATTCGTTCTATATGACTCAACGTCCTTTAATTTCAAGTTATCGATGTGGAGTCGTTTAGATTCAACGTTGAAATTGTTAAAGTCGAATGGTCCTAACCGATTTTTTGTTTCGGTATCAAGTATCCAGTAGTAAACTTTTGATTGATCGGGAACCTGGTACGAACAATTGTCTTTTTCATATTTCAATCCAAGTTGCTTAGCTACGACATATTTGCTATTCCAAGCCAGTTCGACTACTTTTGCAGGTATGATTTCATTCTCAATGCGCCACCCTTCAGATGGGGCGATGAATATTTCATGCGCAGAGTTCCTGTTCAATTTATAATCATTAGGAAGATCGTACTCATAATCCGCATATCCTGGACACCCTACTAATAAAAAGATACTGAAAAACACGATTAAACATTTCCGCATCCTCATCGTTTTCACCTCTAGCCTGTACGAACATTTTTAAATTCCTTATCGATTAGGGCTGGCAGCAAAGGCTCATCTCCATGATCTAGAGTGATTAGCAGTGCTAAGCCCAATATTACCACATATTGTAACTTATTCGGGGTTGAGATAAGCAGAGGATAAGAGGAGACTTTTATAGCATGCAGTTTGATCGCTGTTCGTCTTGCCGATAATCTATCTTTATTACCGTCTGGTTTGTTGAGTAAATAATTCAAGCTGTGATGTAAAAAATTGAATGTCGTAGTTAGCTTTCAGATTATTTTTTATTCTTAAGTCATTCACTTCGGATAGTTTGCGGATTATCTCCTCGGCGACGAAGCGAATGTTTTCACTTGTAAATAAATGCTTTTTATTAGTGGATTGCTCGGTAACCCAAGTTACGCTTTTTCTCTTATGATGGACATCGATATAAAACCCGCCGCAACCAAAAACGCCGCAGGAGCACGTAAACATAGGGAATTTCCCGTCGGCCGCAAGAGAATTAAAAAACTCCGAGATCACGAACACTTCGTCGGAATCTTCATTGATCTTGGTTTCATTGACAAAAAGATAAACGCTTTCTTGTATCTCTGATGCGAGCACGCGCTTGTGTTTGGACACATTCATATATTTTTTGCTTACATTCGCAACCACTGTGACAGTTAGTTTATCGTAATTCCGTTTTTTAAATAACATATCTACTCTCCCCCCTTGAATGTACGGACGGATAGGGCGTATAAAGTGTACTTACTCCGAATCACGCAGTTTTTATACTTCCAAGTGAAGTTTATAACCTGTTACGCTGGATGCCTGCTGATCATGCACGTACACGCTCTGACATGACTTACACGACCAAACGGACCTTTCAGGCAGTGGCATTTCCCGGATGAAATTTCGATCAAGGGTATACTTATCAAGCTCTTTATCTGTGTAAACAATGTATTGTTCGATATCCGTGCTCCCGCATTTGCAAGTGCCGACTTGGAGGTCCACATTATATTCGTATATGACGTATTCCCGGCTAAGTTTTATGCCCTTGAAAAGATGAAGTCTCTTGAGCGTCAACTGCTCCTTGTAATTGGTCGAAATCAGTATCGGATATAAACATATACTGTATCCTGCATGGGATATCCCCCATACGAAGAATGTTTCCGCAAGTGCATTGAATTTTAGGCATGGCTTTCTCTCCTAACATCTTAATAGAAGCTCTGCAATAGCCTGCAAATAAGCGCCAGCACGCTCGTCCCTGCCGGCGCAAGACCAGTCTAGTCCGCCCCGATCGACAGCAGCTCCCGTATATCCGCCTCGCTGAGCGCAGACAGCGACTCCGTCCCCGGGCGGATGACCTCATCGATCAGGTGGCGCTTGCGCTGCTGCAGCTCGGTCATCTTGTCCTCCACGGTTCCCTGGGCCACGAGACGGATGACCTGCACGGCGCGCTGCTGGCCGATCCGGTGCACCCGGTCAGCCGCCTGCTGCTCCACCGCGGGGTTCCACCAGAGGTCGTAGAGGATAACCGTATCGGCCCCGGTCAGATTAAGTCCCGTGCCCCCCGCCTTGAGCGAAGCAAGGAATAGCTCGCGCTCCCCCGCGTTGAACCTGTCGCACAGCTCCACCCGTTCCGCTGCCGGCGTGTCGCCGTCCAGGTAGAAATGGGTCATGCCGCGCGCGGCGAGCTCCTGCCGAATCATGGCCAGCATCGACGTGAACTGGGAAAAGACGAGTGCGCGTCTGCCTGCGCTGCGGCAATCGTCCAGCAGCTCGAGCAGCTGCTCAAGCTTAGCTGAGCCCCCGGCGTAGTCTTCGACGAAGAGCGCCGGATGGCAGCAGAGCTGGCGCAGCCGCGTGATGCCCGCCAGGATGCGGATCCGGTTGCGGTCCAGCGTATCCTGATCCAAATGCTTCAGCGTCTCGGTCCTAAGCTTGGCCAGATAGGCCGCGTACAGCTTCTTCTGTGCAGGCAGCAGCTCGGAGGCGATGACCGACTCGATCTTGTCGGGTAGCTCGCGCAGCACGTCCGACTTGAGACGCCGCAGCACGAACGGACGGATGCGGTCCGACACTTCCTCGCGGGACAGCTCGGAGAACGCGCGCCGCCCCGGGAACAAGCCCGGAAATACCGCGCCGGCAATGGAGCGAAGCTCGTCCAGCGCGTTCTCGATCGGCGTGCCTGTCAGCGCGAAGCGCTGCTCTGCGACGATTCGCTTGACGGCTTGGGCCGTCTGGGTCGTCTCGTTTTTGACCGCCTGCGCCTCGTCGAGGATGAGCGTGTGGAACGTCAGGCCCGCATACAGCTGGATATCCTTGCGCAGCAGCGGATAGGAGACGACGATCGCGTCATAACGGGACGCATTCGCCAACGCTTCCGCTCGTTCATTTTTAGCGCCGTCGGCGATGCGGCACCTGATATCCGGCGCGAACTTGCGCAGCTCGCTCTGCCAGTTGTACATGAGCGAGGCGGGGCAGACGATAAGCGCCGGCTGGCCGCGCTCGCGCATGACAGGCAGCATGGAGGCGACAAATGCGATGCTCTGCACCGTTTTGCCAAGACCCATATCGTCCGCCAGAATGCCGCCGAAGCGGTAGTGGGCCAAAGTGCGCATCCATTGATAGCCGTAGAGTTGGTAATCCCGGAGCGTGCCGACGAGCGCGACCGGGGCAAAGGCGAACGCGGCTTGATCCGGATGTCGCAGGTCGTCGAGCAGTCCCCGCAACGCACGCCCATGCTTCACGACCGCGCCGCCTTCCGGCTCGAGCAGATGGAGGCCGCGGACGAGCGGCAATCGCAGCTTCCCGTCCTTAAGCTCCGAAGGCAGCATTCCCGTCGCGTCGAGCAGCCTGTTAACCTCTGCGAAGTCCTGGCCGTCAAGCGGCACGAGCGCGCCGCCGGTCATGCGGTAATAAGCGCGCTTCTCCACGAGCGCCTGCAGGAGCGACTTGATCTCGGCCTCCGGAATTCCGGCGATGTCGAATTTGAATTCGAGCCAGTCGGTTCGCTGGTCCGTATCGGCCGATACCTTGACGACAACAGGATCGGGGAGCAGGCGGATGCGGACCGCGGCCGTCGCATAGACGCCGAGCAGCGGTTCGAGCAGCGGGAGCACCCGGTACAGAAATTCGAACTCGCCTTCCTCGTCGCCGCCCATCACGTAACCGGCTTCGGTGCGGACGAAGGCGCTGCCGTCCATAAGCTCGAGGATGCGCCGCTCGCGCTCGCCGTCCCGAACGAGGATCGGGCCGTCGTCCGAACGCTTGGCGCCGGCAGCCTCCAGCGGATTGATGACGACGGAGCCGTAATGGAACTCCAGGCCTGCCAGCAGCCGGTCGCGCACGCGATCCAGGTACAGCTTGGCCTTAAGCGGCTCGCGGACGATCTTGTCCGACACGGCTTCGGCGATCTTCACGCTGCCGAGTCGCATCAGCCCCGGCACGACGCGTTCCATGAAGCCGTCCGCCTGCGCGCGCGGAATGCGAACCTGCCTCGCGTCGCTCGCCATCGTCTTACCCTCCCGCGCTGTTCCCCACGTAGCCCCCTGCTCAGCCCCCCGTTCAGTCGCCCGCCCGGCAGCCTGCTCTGCCGCGGCCGCCGTCGGCAGCATGCGCTGGAGCTGCGCCAACTGCGTGCAGGAAGCCCGAGGCAGCTTGACGAGCCCGTCCTCCGTCAGCACGAGCCCGTATGCCTCCAGTACGGTGACCGACTCGAGACCGCGGACGTCCAACAGGCAGCCGCCGTCCGCGTCGAACGGATCGTAATCGATCTCGTAGCGCACGGGCAGCGGCCCCTCGGCCGACGGCAAGCCCGGCAGCAGGCGCTCGCCCGTCTGCAGAGAGACGTCCGAGGCCCGGCAGAGCAGCGCGTACAGCGCCTCCCAGTCCTCCGGCGGAATCCGAAGCGTCCGCTGGCTGCGCGCGCCGCTTAATCCCGAAGGCGACCGTACGAACGCGACATCGCCGCGGTTGATGCGTACGAGCTCCCGAATGATCTCATCGTCGGTCTCCGAAAAGCAGTGTAGCTCCGGGTCGTATGCGAACGTCCTGGCGATCGGATAAGATTCGCCGCGTTCGACGCTGTCGAGCCAGCCGCCGATCTGCTTGACCGCATGCATCCGCCCCGACCCGGCGCCGATGCGCGCTTCGATGCCGAGCGCAAGCTCGTGGCCGTCGTCAAGCGGAAGGCAGACGAAGCCGACCGACAACTGCTCGCGCGTCTCGAACCGTTTGCGCGCGCCGCTGCGCGAGACGGGCTTGGAAGCGAACAGCCCGATCATTTTGGCGGCCAGCCCTTCATGCGGGCCGTCCCCCTCCGCGTCGCCGCGACCGGATCTCGCACTCCTGGCGGATTCCGGGACGCTTCCCGCCAGCCGATGCTCGATGATCCGCAGCAGGGCGGCTGCGATATGGTTGCAATATTTATCGTAAGAAGCCAGGGAGGGACAGGTGCAGGAGGCGGCGATGTCTCCCGCCTGCGAGATCCGGATGTTCGCCTCGTATACGGATCTTCCGCTCCCCTGGACGACCGCCTCGTAGACGCAGGCTTCGTCGTCGTATGCGGCGAAGGTAACTTTGCCGGCGCGGGCATAGGCCAGACCGCTCTCGTAGGCGATGCGGCCGCAGAGCGAACGGACGGTCTGGCGCGTGAAGGATGCGCTCATCGGATTAGACTCCTCTTCTGATCGCTGCCGTACGGCAGGCAATATGTCTCCCTATGATACCAGATGCGAAGCGGTCAAGGCGTGGAGAAGGGGCGTCGCTCATGCTGTGAATAAAGTTGTTCAGCTTTCCCACAGCGCTGCGATTGAGAATTTTACGTTTGTCCACAGCATATAGGTGTTTTATTCACAATCGAATGTGGGTAAAAGGGCAGGTTGGGCGCCCCCCGCCGCCTGCCGACAAAAGGGCGGGTTGCCATGTCCATTCATCCAAGACGGTGCGCGGATGTCCGAGTATGCTGGTTATATATCGGATAAAAGGAGGACTGGCGCATGCATCAGCAGAACGGACGCATGCTGGCGAGCAAATGGCTTAAAACGACGGCGCTTATGACGAACGGCTATGTGGCGCGTCACATCCCGCCTACGAGAAGATACAGCACGGGGAATTTGAGGACGATGCTGCATCGTTACGGCATGGTCGTTCTGAAGCCCGTCCGCGGTGCAGGAGGACACGGCCTCATCAAGGCTACGCGGGTCGGTGCGGGGTATCAGGTTCATGCGAAAAGCAGGGTCCGTTCTTTCGGTACGTTCGCGGGGCTCTGCGCACATCTCGGCAGGCTCAAGGGAAGACGCGCGTACCTGATTCAGCGCGGCATCCGACTGGCCACGGTCGCCGGAAGGCCGATCGACTACCGGGTCAAGCACGTGAAGACGGAAGCGGGCTGGCAAATCAGGGCGATGGTCGGACGCGTGGCGCGCAGGGGGCTTTTCGTCACCAATCTCTGCAGAGGAGGCACGCGGGTGACGGCCGGTCAAGGCATCGCCAGATCGCTGTCGGGGCGTCTCGTCGGCCCCAAGAAAAGCCAGATGCGCCACTTGACCCGTACGTCCACGGCGCTGCTGGAGAGTCGCTTCCCGGGGATCGGGCAGCTGGGTTACGATTATGGCATCGACCGCGGCGGACGGATCTGGATGCTGGAGGTCAATACGAGGCCACAGTAACGGCTGGAGCAAACCGCATTACTATTATTGGTAGCTATCATCGCAAATTTCGCTATGAATTATTTTTATGGAAAAAACAGTATTTTGCCTGTGGATAAGTTCATCCACAATATTCTCTCCGGTTGAACGCGGAAAACGGGTTTTTTCAACAAAATAATCACATCTTGTACACAGCTTGGTGTGGATAGCGAGGCGCTTGTCCCTCAGTTGAGGAGCATGCTATGATGCCATCACGAAGAGCTCGCAGAGCGGGATCCTCGTCAGAATAGCCTGCTTAAGAAAGGGTGTAGGCCATGTTGCCGTTGTTGTCGGATGAGCTGCTATTGGAAGCTTACCAACATGCCGTCCGCTTGAAGCTGGAAAGGGAATTCGTACATCTGCTGCACGCCGAGATCCGGCGCAGACAACTGCCCATTAAGGAAGAGCGGCTTGCGAAATAGTCGCGCGCGTCCCGATCATATGGATGAAGGCATCCTCGCTTTTCGGCCGTTCCGGCCGAGGGCAGGGATGCCTTCTTTATTATAAATGCGCGATTCGATGCGTTTAGAACCCCTGCAACGAGCTTTAGTTTGCCCGGAAAAGTCGCAATATCGCCAACCGCCGACGATGGCGACATCCGCGGGAGCGGCCGATGCCGGACTCCCTTGCAGTCCCTCCGTTTCTTCATGGACTTACGACAATTCCGGGTCAGGCACGTCCCCGAACAAGCCGTGTCCCCAAGCGGGATGCAATCAGGATAAAGCCAGGCGGAACAGGGTAAATTTGTGGAGAAGTCCAAACGATTTTGTAACAATGAACCTTGAAATAGAAGGGTAAAGCCGATATGATTCTTTTGAGGCAAAGAGACAAATATGCCTATCTTCATTGTGGATTTTTTCACATGTTGAACACCAAACTGGATTGGATGGGATCCCATGAGCAGTATACCCAAAATCGTCATCCTAGGCGCGGGGTACGGCGGCGTTCTGACGTCGCTGCGTCTCCAAAAAGAGCTTAATTATAATGAAGCTGACGTGACACTCGTCAATAAGCATGATTATCACTATATTACGACGCATCTCCATATGCCTGCAGCGGGTACGGATCACCCGGACAACGCGCGCGTGAGCATCTCCAAGCTCATCGACGAGTTCAAGATCGACTTCGTCAAGTCGACCGTCGTGCAGATTCGTCCGCAGGACCGCAAGGTCATTCTGGAGGACGGTACATTATCCTACGATTATCTGATTATCGCGCTGGGCGGCGAGTCCGAGACGTTCGGCATTCCGGGGATGGCGGAGAATGCCTTCACGATCCGCAGCATCAACTCGGTCCGTCTCATCCGCGAGCATATCGAATACCAGTTCGCCCGCTACAAGCGCGAACCGCACCGCACGGACTATCTGACGTTCGTCGTGGGCGGCGCGGGCTTCACCGGGATCGAGTTCATCGGCGAGCTGGCCGACCGCGTGCCTGATCTGTGCAAGCAGTTCGACGTGGACCGCTCGCTCGTCAAGATCATCAATGTCGAAGCGGCACCGACAGCGCTGCCTGGCTTCGATCCCGAGCTGGTGGAGTACGCGATGGAGGTGCTCCGCAAGAAGGGCGTCACCTTCCGCATCGGCACCGCGATCAAGGAGTGCACGGCGGACGGCGTCATCGTCGGCGAAGGCGAAGAGATCAAGTCGCAGACGGTCATCTGGTCCGGCGGCGTCCGGGGCAACCGGCTGATCGAGGAAGCCGGCTTCGAGACGATGCGCGGACGCGTCAAGGTCGACGAGTATTTGCGCGCGCCGGGCCATGAGAACATCTACGTGCTCGGCGACAACTCGCTGATGTTCAATCCGGAGGGGCGTCCATACCCGCCTACGGCACAGATCGCGATGCAGCAGGGCGTCAACTGCGCCCACAACCTCGTCGCTTCGATCCGCAATCAGTCGCTGCGGCCTTTCGTATTCAGCAACAAAGGCACGGTGGCTTCGCTGGGCAAGGGCGAGGCGATCGGGATGGCGTTCGGCAAGAAATACAAGGGCCGCACGGCAGCCTGGATCAAGAAGCTGATCGACCTTCGCTACCTGTTCATTATCGGCGGCATCCCGCTCGTGCTCCGCAAGGGCAAGTTTCTCTAATGCGGCACTGCAGCGTGCAGGTGCGCGGGCTGCTGACGCGGGACGAGCTTGACCGGTACAACGCGCTGATGGAAGTGGGCGGGTACCTCGAGTCGCAGCAGCGTTACGACCTGTCCGCCGTCGTGCAGGCCGAGGTGGACCTGCTCATCCAGCCGGGCATCGAGCGGCTCAAGGAAAAAGGGCGCGAGCGAGACCGCATGTCGCAGGAATACCTGGAGGAACGCCGGCGCGCGGAGTGGGAAGCGCAAATGCGCGCGGCGATGGACGACGAGGACGACTAAGCGCGAGAGGCGCGATGATAGGCAGGCCGGTTCCGATTCGCTCGGAGCCCGCCTGCCTTTGCTTTTTCCTCTAGCTTGACGAAGGCGTGCCGCAGCCTGATAATAGGCCGTACTTGCAGTCATTCTAACGGTGGGGATGAGACCGCGTGGCCTTCCTGAGAAGACTGTCGATCCGCTCGCAGCTGTTCATCCTGGCCGGATCGGCCATCCTCGTTATTTTGGTAATCATTTTGCATACGTATACGACGATGTCCGGGATGATCACCCGCAACCACGAGACGTACGTCAAGCAGACGGTCGCTGAGATCAAGAAGAACGTCGCCTCCAACCGGGACGTTCTTTTCCGCCTGATGCAGACGATTTCGTACAATGCCGACGTCCAGAGCTTCCTCGTGGAGAAAAACGAGCTGCGGCGCTACGAGATGTTCAAAGAAATCAGCCGGCTGCTCACCAGTCAGAGAGAGCTCAAGGACGGCATCCTCGACATCGTCGTGTCCGGCGACAACGGCGCCTCGATCGACATCAACGGCGGCAGCCGCTATGTAGCCGATTTGAACGCCCGGCTGCCCGGCAAGTCGAACGCCTATTACGTGGACATGCGGCAGTTCGGCACGCTGTACGGGTCGGGACAAGGGCTTGTTTTCGCCACCACGATCTATTATGTGCAGCAAGGCGAGCTGTTCAATACGCGAGTGGGCACGCTGTATTTTATCGTCGATCCGGCGTCGCTCGCGGGCGAGCAGGATTATACGCTCAAGCAGACGAACACTCAGATCTACCTGCTCGACCGCTCGTACAAGATTATCGCAAGCAACACCGAGCGGGAGACCGGCAGCCGGCTCTCCGATCTGACCGACCGGCTGAGACAGAACGGGATCCAGTCGTTGAAATGGCAGGGCAAGCAATATGTCGTCCAGACCGAGAGCCTGCCTGGCGTCGACGCCGTTATCTTAAGCGCCGCGCCCAAGGATGCGCTGCTGCGGGAGCTTCTCGATATCCGCAAGCAGGAGCTGATCATTCTGTCGATCGGACTGCTCGTGCTGGCCATTCCGCTCATGTTCATCGTCAACAACATTTTGCGGCCGCTCAAGAAAATGATTTTTTTCATGACGACGGCAGCGAGCGGCGGCGACAGCCTGAAGTTCAGGAAGCGCATCTCGCTCAAGGGCTACATGGAGATCAGCATCATGGCTGCCGCGTTCAACGACATGCTGGACGAGATCGAGCATCTGACGCAGCGTCTGCTGGAGACGAACGCCAGGCTGTACGGGACCGAGCTCGAGCGCAAAAAGTCGGAGCTCGCCTTTCTCCGCAGCCAGATCAATCCCCACTTTTTGTACAATACGCTTGAGGCGATTACCGGCATCGCGGCCGTGAACGGCCAGGGCAACATTAAGACGATGACCCGCGCGCTGTCCAGCATCTTCCGGTACAGCGTCAAAGGCGCGGACGCCGTCCCGCTGTCCGAGGAGATCCGGATCGTGGAGGCATACATGTGCATCCAGCAGATCCGGTTCGCGGACCGCTTTACGGTGCGCTACCGGATCACGGAGGCGGCATCCGAATGCGTCGTGCCCAAGATGATCCTGCAGCCGCTCGTGGAGAACGCGATCTATCACGGCGTCGAGCCGACGCTGCGGCACTGCGTACTGGAGATTGCAGGGGAGATCGACGATTCGGGCGATCTCGTCGTCGACGTGCGGGACGACGGCGTCGGAATGCCGCCGGAGCGGCTCGAGGAGCTGCGGCGGATGCTGCAGAATCCCGCGTCCGGGCCGGAGGCGGACGAGCCCCGCAGCATCGGACTGGTCAACGTGAACAACCGTCTCGCGCTGACGTTCGGTCAGCCGTCCGGCCTGTCGATCGACAGCTCGCCGGAATGGGGGACGCATATCAGGCTGCGGTTTGCCCGCGAGAGGAGGGATTCGGATGCATAAGGTGCTGCTCGTCGACGACGAGAGCTGGGTCGTGGAGAGTCTGAAGGATCTGGTCGACTGGGAGCGATACGGCTTTAACGTGGCCGGACAGGCTGCCAGCGGAGAAGAGGCGCTTGCGGCCATCGGCAGGCTGCGGCCGGACGTCGTGTTCACCGATATCCGGATGCCGGAAATGAACGGGCTGGAGCTCATCCGCAGGGGGAGGGAGCTGCCGGAGCCGATCCAGTTCGTCGTCGTCAGCGGCTACGCGGAGTTCGCGTACGCCCAGAAGGCGCTTGCCTATGGGGCGGCGGCTTACTGCCTCAAGCCGTTCGACGAGATCGAGATCGCGGGCGTGCTCGTGAAGCTGGCGGCCAAGCTTGACGCGCGAGGCGCGGATCCGGCCGAAACGCTGCTCCGGCTCCTCGACGAGCCCGATCCGGCGGTCGCGGACCGGCTGCTCGGCGAGCTGCGGGAACGGGGGCTCGCGGCGCGCATCGCCGCCGGCGTCGTGCCGGTCGTCGCGATCGGCGGGGGAGAGCCGCCGGGACTCGGGGGCGCCGCCTTCCGGCTGAAGACGGGCGTATCCAAGACGGCCTATCTGGCCGGCGCTCAGGACGTACAGGCCGCCCGCGAAGGTTGGGAGACCGGCATGCATGAAGGCGTGACTGGCATCGGCATCGGCCGTCCGGTCACAGACTGGCGGGAGATCCGTGACGCTATCGCGGAAGCGGACATCGCGGCGCATCAGCGTTTCATTACGGGACGGAGCGGCGTTTACGGGCCTCGGCGCTGGCAGGAGGAGACGCTGAACGCTTGCATGCTGGACGTCGGCAAGGCGGTCGAGGACAAAAATGGACAGGCGCTATCGGAATCGTTCGCGCGCATCGGATCGCTTTTCCGGGAAGGCGGCCTGTCTATACGGCACGCTTTTCAAGTTTATAACATGACGAATTCCTTCCTGTTCAAGCTGGGCCGGACCGAGACTGCGCTTTATAGCTATGAGCAGCTCGCGCAAGTCTTCGCCGACGTGCATGCGATGCTCGAGGGACTCGCGTCCGTCTCGTCCCGCTATCTCAGGCAGAGCGACGCGCCGGTGCCGGAGACGCGTAACCTGACATTTAACGCAATCCTGCACTACGTGACCCAGCACTTCCGGGAGAATCTGTCGTTGCAGGGGCTGTCCGAGCAGTTTTTCATGAACCCGAGCTATATTAGCCAATTGTTCAAAAAAGAAACGGGCGAAACGTTCACCGCCTACGTGGCCAGACTGCGAATCGGCAACGCCTGCGAGCTGCTGCGGGAGGGAGACGATTCCGTGCAAGAGATCGCGGCCAGGATAGGCTACCAGGACTACTTTTATTTCACCCGGCTGTTCAAGAAGCTAACGGGTAAGACGCCTTCGCAATACAGGGAGTCGCGATAGGGATCCGACAAGACCCGCAGAACCGGTCCCGTTTGGCTATGTATTATTTTTAGAACCTCTATGGACGTATTTTAGAAAACCTTCGCCGAAGGTTTTTTCTTTTCCTGCGAACGCTTTCAGATTGCAGGCAATTCCATAAATCCCGTGCATACCGCATGCCGCCGCCGAGAGGGATAATAGGTCCCAGAGCAATGGCAGCGCTTACGGGAGGTACGCAATGGAAAAAAGATTAGGGAAGGAAATCTACAAGAGCCGCTATTTGTACATCCTGCTCCTTCCGACCGTGCTGTTCTACGTGCTGTTCCAATACTTTCCGATGTACGGCGTTCTGCTGGCATTCAAGGAATACCACATCCGGGAAGGGATTCTTCGCAGCCCGTGGGTCGGCATGAGCAACTTCGAGGAGCTGGTCAAGCAGAGCGAGTTCTGGCGGGCGTTCCGCAATACGATCATCATCAGCGTCGGACGGATCGTGCTGGAATTTCCGGCGGCCATCGCGCTCGCGCTGCTGATCAACGAGGTCGTCCGGCAGAAGCTGAAAAAGTTTTACCAGACCGTGTACACGTTCCCGCACTTTATCTCGTGGGTCATCGTAAGCGGCATTATGTTCAACTTTCTGAGCAACGACGGGGTACTGAATCAGATCATCGCGGCGCTGGGCTTCGGCAAGCAGACGTTCCTGACCGACCCGGGATTGTTCCGGCCGATCATCTTCCTCTCGAACATCTGGAAAGAGATCGGCTGGAGCGCGATCATCTACCTGGCGGCCATCGCGGGCATCAATCCCGAGCTGTACGAGGCCGCGCGCGTCGACGGCGCCGGACGCTGGCAGCAGCTGCGGGCGATCACCTGGCCTTCGATCCGCGGCACGGCCGCGATCCTGCTCATTCTGGCCGTCGGCAACGCGATGAACGGCGGGTTTGATCAGATCTTCAATCTGTACAACCCCGGCGTCTATGCGACGGGAGATATTATCGACACCTACGTGTACCGGGCGGCCTTCTCGGACGGCTCGAGCTTCGGGGTGACGACGGCGGTCGGACTGTTCAAGGCCGTGCTCAACTTTGCCCTGCTGTACGGCGCCAACTACATGGTCAAAAAACTCGGCGGAGAGGGGCTGGTCTAGATGGAGACGACGATCGAGAGAAAAGCGAACGCCAACCCGGCGCCGGCCTCGCTTCGCCACAGGAAGCGAAGCTGGGCGGACATCGCCATCCACGCCGTTTTGATCCTGCTGACGATCGGCACGCTGTTCCCGTTTTACAACGTCCTGATCATGTCGTTCAGCGATTCGGCGGCCGTGTCCAAGCAGGTCGTCTACCTGATTCCCACGACGTTCAAGACGACGGCATACAGCTACATCTTCCAGGAGCCGCGCTTTCTGAAGGCCTTTCTCGTCACTTTGTTCGTGACGGTCGTCGGCACGTCGGTCAACCTGATCGTCACGCTGACGGGCGCCTACGTGCTGTCGAAGAAGGGGTACCCGGGAAGAGGCATCGTCATGTCGGGTATCATCTTCACGATGTTTTTCAACGGCGGCCTCATCCCGTTCTACCTGACGATGAAAAACCTGCATCTCATCAACAATCTGTTCGTCATGGTGCTGCCCGTCGCGGTCAATACGTTTTACCTGATGATCTGCATCGCCTTTTTCCGCACGCTGCCGGCCGGCCTCGAGGAGTCCGCGAAGATCGACGGCGCGAACGATATCCAGGTGTTCTACAAGATCGCGCTTCCCGTCTCCAAGCCGATGATCGCGACGATCGCGCTCTTCTACGCGGTAGACCGGTGGAACGAGTGGTGGTACGGCGTCCTGTTCATGACCGACGTGAACCTGCTGCCGCTGCAGGCGCTGCTGCGGGAGCTGCTCACGAACTATGCGCAGGTGCTGTCCGGCATTACGACCAGCGTCCGTTTCCAGGATTCGGGCCTGTATCCGGAGATGCTCAAGATGGCGGTGCTCGTCGTCAGCGCGCTGCCGATCGTCTGCCTGTACCCGTTCATGCAGCGATATTTCGCCAAAGGCGTGCTGATCGGCTCGATCAAGGGATAGTAAGAGCGACAAGCTTTTATTATAAAAATATCGAAGGGGACTACACACATGAAAAAAGCGAAGCTTCTGGGTTCTGCTGGACTATCCGCCGTCATGCTGGCTACCGTGCTTGCGGGCTGCGGCAACGATTCGAACAAAGAACAGGCTTCGTCCTCCGCGCCGGCCGCCGCTTCTTCGCAAGCAGCGTCTTCCGCCTCGGCTTCCCCTGCGGGGGACGCCAATCCGTACGCGGAGCACCTGGACCTGTCCGTCTCCTGGTGGGGCATCGGCGTCGGCTTCGAGAAGCATGACGAGATGCTGCAGAAGCTGGAGAAAGACTTCAACGTCACCTTGAAGCCGATGGACATCGGCTGGGACAACTACAAGGAAAAAGCGCAGGTATGGGCCGCGGCCGGACAGCTGCCCGACATCATCACCAACAGCATCACGAACGACAATCCCGCCACGTATAACGAATGGGTCAAGCAAGGACTCGTCCATGCGCTGCCGGCCGATCTGAGCGCTTATCCGAACGTCGAGAAGGTCGCCAAAGCGCCGGAGGTGCAAGGTATCTACCGCGAAGGTAAGCTGTACGCGATACCGCGCATGACGTATCCGAACACCGACCTGTGGGCCGTGGACCGCGCGATCTACGTCCGCAAGGACTGGATGGAGAAGCTGGGCATTCAGGATCCCAAGACGTTCGACGAGTTCGAAGCGATGCTGACCGCGTTCGCCACCAAGGACCCGGACGGCAACAACAAGCAGGACACCACCGGCATCGTCATGAATACGCTGGGCTATTTCAAGTCGGTGTTCGTCCCGACCTTCCCGCAATTCGGCAACCAAAGCTGGCTGAAGGAAGACGGCAAGTGGATCCCGTTCTACGCGTCCAAGCAAATGGACAACGTCGTCGTGCAAGCCCGCAAGATGTACACGGACGGCGCGCTCGACAAGGACTTCGCGGTCGAGAAAGCCGGCGAGGCCAACCAGAAGTTCTATCAGAACAAAGCGGGCGCGCTGGCGTTTAACGTCGATTCGGCGAGCGGCTCGACGGGCATCAAGGCCGAGTGGGAGAAAAACAACCCCGGTCAGAACTTCTTCGACCACGTGAAGGTGCTTCACCTGTGGCCGGCGGCCGACGGTACGATCTACCGCCACACGACCAACTCCTGGTGGTCCGAAACGATGATCAACGCCGACGTCGACGACAAGAAGCTGGACCGCATTCTGCGCATCTACGACTGGCTGCTTTCTCCGGAAGGCAAGGAAATGTTCGACTACGGCATCGAAGGCAAGGACTTCACCAAGAGCGGCGATCAATACACGATCACGCGTCCGAAGGACGGCGATTCGTACATCGATCTGAAAAAGGAATATCCGTCGATGGACATCATCTCGCAGCTGGCGATGTGGCGCAACGTGAGCGCGATCGAGGATTCGCCGATCAACCGGGCCGCGAAGGGCGACGACGTGGTACAATTCGTCCAGGACGAGCTGAACTGGCAAATGCAGAATGCCAAGCCGATCCCGACGGCGTTCGAGATTTTCACGATGTCCACGCCGGCCAAGGATAAGCTGTCGGCCATCAACTTCGACGACGACTTCACCCGCATGATCCTGAGCAAGGACGACCCGGTCGCGATGTGGCACGACATCGTCAAGGGGTACGATGGCAAGGGGCTGCAGCAGGCGATCTCGGAAGTGACGGCGGAGATGGCGAAGCAGGGGAAGTAGAAGGTTGAGGGGAAGCTTGAGTGAGGGCTTAAGTGATGCTTGAGTGAAAGCTTGAAAAGCGAAAAGCTTGAGGAGTGCAAGAGAAGCCTAAGGGAATGCCTGCCGGGTAGCCGGCCGGGCATTTCCTTGTATGTGCGTGAAGAGCGGAAGGCCAGAGCTGGCTGCGGGAGTGCTGGCAGGTTGGCGGAAGCTGAAGCGGGAAATAGCGAGAGACGGATGGAGCAGAAGCAGGAGCGAGAGTAGGGGGAGCAGCATGCGCGAAACGAAACAACAGGCGAGCGCGAGACAGACGTTCTGGCGGCTTGAGGACTTCGGCGCACGGCCGGATTCCGGTGACGATACGACGGACGCGATGCGACGGGCGATCGCGGCGGCAGCAAGCGCAGGGGGACCTGTGCTGCTGATATGCGGGCCGGGCCGGTACGATTTTTATGCCGAGAAAGCCGCACGCGTGCCTTATTTCATCACGAATACGGCCAGTGAGACGGAGAATCCGGATATCACGAAGACGATCGGCATTTATATGAAAGGTGTGCGCGATCTGACGCTGGACGGACAGGGGGCGCTATTCGTTTTTCATGGCAAGCAGACGATGCTCGCGCTCGACGGATGCGAACGGGTAACGATTCGCAATTTGCGCATGGACTACGCGGAGCCGACGGTGACGGAAGCGAAGGTGACCGGCGTCGGCGGCGACTGGCTGGAGCTTGAGGTTCATCCGGATTCCCGCTGCATGGTAGAGAGCGGCAAGTTGGTCTGGATCGGCGAAGGCTGGCGCTTCCACGAGGGACCGGTGCAGGCATACGATCCTGCGAGCGATACGACCTGGCGCATCGATAATCCGGTCGAGGCGGCGGCGACGGCGGAGCTGATCGGATCGCGACGAGTACAGCTGAGCTTCGGCGAGGACAGTTCTGCGGTAGAGGCGCTGGCGGGAATTGAGGCCGGTTATGTGCTGCAATTCCGCGACGGCATCCGCGACCAGGTCGGGGCCTTCCTGCTGGACAGCCGCGACATCGTCATGGAGGACGTAGGGATGCACTTCATGCACGGGCTCGGCATCGTGGGACAGTACAGTGAGAACTTATCTTTTGTGCGCATGGAGCTGGCACCGCGTCCGGAGACGGGCAGGACCGTCGCTGCTTTTGCGGACTGTATCCATCTGATGGGCTGCCGGGGCCGGATCGAGATTGCGGACTCCCGGTTCGCCGGCGCTCACGACGATGCGATCAACATCCACGGCACGTATTTGCAAATCGTGGGCCGGCCTTCGGCGGGCGTGGTCGAGGTGCGGTTTATGCATCCGCAAAGCTATGGCTTCGAAGCTTTCCGGGCGGGAGATGAGATCGAGTTCGCGAGGCGCAGTTCTTTGACGTCGTTCAGAACCGGCAGGGTACGTTCGG
Source organism: Cohnella sp. GCM10020058 (assembly GCF_042683485.1). NCBI lineage: Bacteria > Bacillati > Bacillota > Bacilli > Caryophanales > Paenibacillaceae > Cohnella > Cohnella sp. GCM10020058. The sequence goes on along the minus strand of NZ_JBHUJV010000002.1, from coordinate 68,738 downwards.
TAGAAAAGATCGACGACCGCACGCTGCGGCTGACGTTGGAGAAACCTGCGCCGGCAGCGGAGGATTGCGAGCCGGGAGATGTCGTCGAGAACGTAACCTGGACGCCGGAGGTGCGCATTGCCGGCAACCGTTTCGTCCGCATTCCGACGCGCGGCATTCTGATCACGACGCGCCGCAAGGTCGTCATCGAGGGCAACACGTTCGAGCGGATGCGAATGAACGCCATCCTGATCGAAGGGGATGCCTCGTCGTGGTTCGAGTCCGGCCCGGTGCACGACCTGACGATCCGGAACAACCGGTTCGTCGAATGCGGCGACGCCGAATTTCCGGTGATCGCCATCACGCCGGCGGTCGACGCGCCTGACGCGGCGCGGCCGGTGCATCGCCATATTCGTATCGAAGGCAATCGCTTCGAGACGCGGGAGGCCTTGGTGCTGAAGGCAAAGGGAGCGGCAGACGTTTCTTTTGCGGACAACGAGATTCAGGTGGCGGCGGTATCGGGCGGCGGCTTCGGCTTGTTCGAGCAGACGGTTCGTATGAACGAATGCGCGGATACGGACGTTCGGGACAATCTGTTTTTCGTTTCGGAAGCGTAGACGGGACTGGCATGGGTGCCGTGTTGCCGAGCGATAGTTGCTAAAAGGCATTTATTTTCAACTAGAATGGCCTTTTTTAGGTCGATAGCTGTCAAAAGGCATCTAATTCAACCCAAACCGGCATTTTGCGTCAAAAGTATTCAAAATAACTGCTCTTTGACACTTATCGAGAATAACTTCCGCTGCGCAGGAAAAATAAATGTTCAAATGCAATTATTTCTGTCGTGGCGGATGAGGAGTAGAGCGGGTGGTCACAACGGAGCGGTTGATGTGAAAGTTGAAAGACTGTCCACGGCGGAGCGGCGGAGTCAGAAGTAGAGTGGATGTCCACAATGGAGCGGCTGATGTGAAACTGAGTGGGTGTCCACAACGTGGTGACGGATGTGAGAGTAGAGCTGACGTCCAACCTCGGTGAGGCGTTTGTGTAAAGCGACGTGGAATCACGAACCTGGAGTGAGATTCGGCTCCGATTGCAATGCCGGTCCTAACATCGGATAATAGCTCTAGGCGCGCGGCAAGCGCGTTTTCCGATTCGACCGAAGTGGAGCTGCGTCTATGAAACCGACTACCATATACGATGTCGCCAGGGAGGCGGGCGTGTCGATCGCCTCGGTCTCCAACGCCATCAACGGCAAAGGCAAGATCGGCAAGAAAAAAAGAGAAGAAATCCTTCAGGTGATGGAACGGTTGAATTATCAGCCGAGCGTCATCGCTTCCGCGCTGACGGGCAAAAAGACGTACACGCTCGGACTGCTCATCCCGGACGTCGCCAACCCGTTTTTCGCGGAAATCGCGCGGGCGGTCGAGGACATCGCCCATTCGGCGGGGTACAGCGTCATTACGTGCAGCACGGACAATCAGGACGAACGCGTTCTGGCCTATATTCGGCTGCTGGAGCAGAAAAGCGTCGACGGAATTCTCATCGGCACCGGGGGCGGCGCCGATATTTTGGCGCAGCTCGCCGAGAAGCCGCTGCCGACAGTGACGATCGCCCGCGAAGTGCAGGGCTTGCCGGTCAGCGGCGTCGCCACCGACGACTTTCGTGGCGCATCGCTTGCCGCCGCACATCTGCTCGGGCTCGGTCATCGCAGGATGGCAGTGCTTGCCGAGGACTTGAAGGTAAGCAGCAGCCAAGAGCGGGTGCGGGGCTTCCGTTTCTCGCTATTCGAGGCGGGTGTTCGTCTCGAAGACTGCGACATCCAGCCCTGCGCCTCCAGCATCGAGGACGGCAAACGCGCCACGCTCGATCTGCTGCGGCGCGTCGATCGGCCGACGGCGTTGTTTTGCAGCAACGAGCTGCTCGCGGTCGGGGCGCTTCAAGCGGCCCGGGAAGCCGGTATCTCCGTGCCAACCGAGCTGTCTGTCATCGGTTACGACAACACGCTGCTATCGACGGCGACCAACCCGCTGCTGACGACGATCGCCCAGCCGATCGGGCAGATGGTGAAGTTGGCTTTTGAGCTGCTGATCGGGGGCGGGCAAGAGAGTGATAGCCTCGTTCCCCAACGGATCGTCATGCAGCCGGAGCTCGTCGTGCGCGAGTCGACGGCGGCGACGGATTCCGGGGCTTGAAGGTAACTGGCTTTTGCCTGCTGGCCGGCGATGCATGGCCTAGGCGGGCATTCGGGCAGGGCCAGCTTTTCGCGCTTGCTTTATTGCGGCCCTTTTTGCCGCTATGGCGGAGCGAAGGTACTCCGCGGGAGCGGATAGCGGAACAATTTTCCGCTATGGCGGGGCGAAGTTACCAAGAAGTATAGATAATGAAAAATTGTATGGTAAAAATTTTTTCAATTTGGGTTAAGCGCTTTACCCATTTCGGATTTTCGATTAAAGTAGAAATGAATAAAACGGTTGCAGGGGGAATGCGACGGTGACGCCAATCGAACGCGTGCACGTCATTTTCAAAACGCATCTGGATATCGGCTTTACCCATCTGGCGGAGCAGGTGGTCCGGCAGTACATGGACGACTATATACCCAAGGCGATCGCGCTGGCCGAGCGGCTAGAGCAAGAGGGCGGCGCCGAGCGGTTCGTATGGACGACCGGCTCCTGGCTTATCGGCCGCTATCTGGACGAGGCGCAGCCCGAGGACAAGGCGCGCATGGAGCGCGCGATCGCGGCCGGTCATATCGCCTGGCACGGCTTGCCGTTTACGACGCATACGGAATTGATGGACGCGGGGCTGTTCGAAGCCGGCCTTGCAATCGGCCGTGAGCTAGACGCACGGTACGGCAAGGGGACCGTCGCGGCGAAGATGACGGACGTCCCAGGCCACACGATCGGCATGGTGCCGCTGATGGCACGGTCGGGGCTGCGTTACCTGCACCTCGGCGTCAATCCGGCGTCCAAGCGGCCGGACGTGCCGCGCCTGTTCCGCTGGCAGGCCGACGACGGATCGGAGATCATCGTCAATTACGCCGGCAATTACGGAGAAGCGGTGGAGGTCGAGGGGCTCGGCGACGCGCTGCTGTTCGCCCATACCGGCGACAACTGCGGCCCTCCCGAAGCGGAGGAGATCCGTCAGCAGTTCAAGGACATCGAACGTCGTTACCCGGGCGCGCAGGTGCAGGCTTCGACGATGGACGCCTTCGCGCTGCGGCTGGAGACGGTACGCGACAGGCTGCCGGTCGTCCGCGAGGAGATCGGGGACACCTGGATTCACGGCGCGGGCACCGATCCGCTTAAGCTCGCCCGGCTGCGGGCGCTGCAGCGGTTGCGGAGCGAATGGCTGGCGAACGGCCGGTTGCGGGCGGACGAAGATGCCGGCCTCGCGCTGAACGAGGCGCTGCTGCTCACCGCGGAGCATACGTGGGGGCTCGACGTGAAAAAGTGGCTGCCGGACTTCCGCAACTATGCCAAGGCCGACTTCATGGAGGCGCGCCGCCGAGACATCGTCGATCCGCACGACCAGCCCGCGAAGTTCGCCTACATCGGCGCGTTCGCCATGGATGAATTCGACAAGCATTCGGCGGGGCTGTTCGAGGGGGAGGAGAGCGTCCGGTCGTATGCCATGATCGAGCGCTCCTGGGCGGAGCAGCGCGCGTATGCGGAGCAAGCGGTCGGAGCGCTCCCGACGGAGCTGCGGAATGAAGCGCAGGCCGCGCTCGCCGAACTGGAGCCGCGCCGCACGGATACGGCCGGATTCGCCGAGCGGCGAACGCACGAGCGTTACAAGAGCGGCGGCTTTGAGCTGGCGTTCGCGGACGACGGCTCGCTCTCGCATCTGGCGGACGGCAACGGCAAGCAATGGAGCGCCGAAGGCGGCGTCGGCGGCTACGTGTACGAGACGTTCGGTACCGACAGCTACGGTCACTATTTCCGCACGTATATGCAAAACCTGCCGTTCACCCATCCGTGGGCCGACGCCGACTTCGGCAAGCCCGGCTTTGAGTTCGTTCGTCCGCTGCCGAGTCACCGAGCCTTCCGGCCGACGGTGGTCGATATCAAGCATGCGGCGGAGGCGTCGGGAGAGCGGTACGTGCTGCGACTGCGCATGCCCGAGGAATCATGGGAGGTGTACGGCGCGCCACGGGAGCTGGAGCTGTCTTATGTCTTCGATACGAACGCCGCTGACGAGATCGGCCTGACGCTGCAGTGGTTCGGCAAGGACGCGAACCGGTTGCCCGAGGCGAGCTGGCTAAGCTGCTGCCTCCAGGCCGGCAATCCGAACCGCTGGACGATGGACAAAATGGGAAGTGCGGTATCACCGCTGCAGGTTGTGCAGGGCGGCAACCGCAATCTGCATGCCGTGGGCACGGGCGTGAGCTACCGGGGAGCGGACGGCGAAGCGGACATCGCGACGCTGGATGCCGCGCTGGCGGCGCCGGGCGAGCGGCGTTTGCTCCGCTTCGACGGCACGTTCGCGCCGCTTGACGGCGGCTGGCATTTTAATTTGCACAACAACATCTGGGGCACCAACTTCCCGATGTGGTACGGGGAAGAGGGGAAGTTCCGCTTCCGGCTGAAGCTGCGGTCGAATCCAGTCTAGACGAATCGGGTTGGCCGAGGCTCAGATTTGAGATCGAAAAAAAGTGTGGAATTGCGGCGATGCGAGTTCGTAGTAACCATTTCGCAGCCGTTTTTCTCGCCAATTAGATTAAGCGCTTAATCCCAATAAAAGATTGGAGGACTTGGCTTATGGAAACGATCCGACTGACGATGGCGCAGGCGCTGCTCCGGTTTCTGGACGCGCAGTACATCAGCGAGGACGGCGTTGAGACGAAGTTCGTGGCGGGCGTCATGGGCATTTTCGGCCACGGTAACGTGACGGGCATCGGAGAAGCGCTCGAGCGGAGTCCGGGCAGCCTGACCTACGTGCAGGGCAAAAACGAGCAGGGCATGGCCCATGCCGCGACAGCGTACGCCAAGCAGAAAAACCGCAAGCAAATTTACGCCTGTACATCCTCGATCGGACCGGGCGCCCTTAACATGGTGACCGCGGCGGGCACCGCCACCGTCAACCGGATCCCGCTGCTGCTGCTGCCGGGCGACAACTTCGCGTCCCGCCAGCCCGATCCGGTGCTGCAGCAGATCGAGGCGCCGGGCGACTACACCGTATCCGCCACGGACTGCTTCAAGCCGGTCAGCCGCTATTGGGACCGGATCGTCCGGCCGGAGCAGCTCATGAGCGCGGCGCTGAACGCGATGCGCGTGCTGACGGATCCGGCGGAGACGGGCGCCGTGACACTCGCGCTGCCGCAGGACGTGCAGGCCGAGGCGTACGATTATCCGGCCGCCTTTTTCGCGAAGCGCGTGCATTACCGCGACCGCACCCTGCCCGCTGCCGAGGCGATCGAACGCTGCATCCGCCTCGCGGCCAAGGCCAAGCGTCCGCTCATCATAGCCGGCGGCGGCGTCCGCTATTCAGGCGCGTCCGAGGCGCTGGCCGCGCTGGCGGAAGCCTTCGGCATTCCGGTCGCCGAGACGCAGGCGGGCCGCGGATCGCTGCCCTGGAGCCATCCGCTGAACGTCGGCGGCATCGGCGTGACGGGCGGGCTCGCGGCGAACCGGCTCGCGAAGAAAGCGGACCTGATTATCGGCATCGGCACGCGTTACTCCGACTTCACGACCGCCTCCAAGTCGGCTTTCGCCCGCGAGGGTGCCGCTTTTCTCAACATCAACGTGAGCGGCATGGACGCCGCCAAGCTGGAGGGCGCGGCCTGGATCGGCGACGCGAAGGCGGCGCTGGAGGTACTGCTTGAGCGTCTGTTCGCGCTCGGTTACCGCACCGCATACGGTGCGAACGAGATCGCCGATATCCGCGCGTTATGGAACGCCGAGATCGACCGATTGTACGCGCTGGAGCGCGAGGACGGCCTGACGCAGACCCGCGCGCTCGGCGTCGTGAACGAGACGCTCGGCGACGAGGCCGTCATCGTGTGCGCGGCCGGCAGCCTGCCCGGCGACCTGCAGCGGCTGTGGCGGACCGGCACGCCGGGCGGCTATCATCTCGAATACGGTTTCTCGTGCATGGGCTACGAGGTCAGCGGCGCTTTCGGCGCGGCGCTTGCCGCGCCGGACCGCGACGTGTATGCGTTCGTCGGCGACGGCAGCTACCTGATGCTGCACTCCGAGCTCATCACCAGCCTGCAGGAGGGACGCAAGTTCACGATTCTGCTGTTCGACAACCACGGCTTCCAATGCATCCACAATCTGCAGCGCGGTCACGGCAGCGACGGCTTCGGCAACGAATTCCGCTACCGCGAGCCGTCTTCCGCCCGCTATACGGGCGCATACATGCCGATCGACTTTGCGGCGCACGCCCGCAGTCTGGGGGCGGCCGCCTACAAGGCCGATTCCCCCGAGACGCTTCGCGAAGCGCTGCTGAGCGCCCGTGCGGAAAAGGTCACGACGCTGATCGAGATCGCCGTGCTGCCCGGCACGAATACGGACGGCTACGAGTCGTGGTGGAACGTGGGCGTACCGGAGGTTTCGGAAGGCGAACGGGTCGTCGAGGCGCATGCGGTCATGAAGCAGAAGCTCGGCGAGGCCAGACCTTATTAGGAGGGAATTTCAGTGAGCGCTTTTCCTTGGAAAATGGGCATTCATCCGATTAACTGGGTCGGCGAGGACGTACGGGAGCATGGCGAGGAGACGACCTGCGAGCAGATCCTGGACGATATCGCGGCATTGGGGCTTACCGGCACCGAGATGGGCCGCAAATTCCCGGAGGACCGCGATCGGCTGCGCAAGCTGCTGGACGCGCGGGGCATCGGGCTCGTCTCTCGCTGGAAATCGGTGCTGCTGAGCGACCCGGCTTACCGCGAGCGGGAGCTGGCGGACTACCGGAAGCACGCCGAGTTTTTGCGCGATATGGGCAGTACGGTCATCAGCACCTGCGAGGTCGGCGGCTCGCTGCACTTCGATCCGCGGCGCACGCCGCACGAGCGCGAGGTGCTGCGGCTCACCGAGGACGGCTGGCGCCACCTGGCCGAAGGACTGAACGAAGCGGGGCGGATCGCGCGCGAGCTCGGTCTCAAGCTGACCTACCACCATCACGGCGGCACCGCGGTCGAGACGCCGGAGGAGATCGATCGGCTGATGGCCATGACCGATCCCGCGGCCGTGTACCTGCTCTACGACACCGGGCACGCGCTGTACGGCGGGGCGGATCCGCTCGCGCTGCTGCGCAAGCATTACGACCGCATCGCTTATATCCATCTGAAGGACGTGCGCCTGAACGAGCTTGAGGTGGCACGCGCGGACGGGGTTGAATTCGTCACCTGCATCCGCAGAGGCGTATTCACCGTGCCGGGCGACGGCGGCATCGACTTCGGGCCGATCGTACGGGAGCTGCGGACGCGCGGTTACGACGGCTGGGCGATGCTCGAGGGCGAACAGGATCCGGCTGCGCATCCGCCGCGCGAGTACGCGGCCAGGGCGCTTGCTTACCTGACGGCGCTGAAGGACGAACAGGAGAAGGAGGAGCGGAAATGAGCAGTGAAAACGGCCGCAGCATAAACGCAAAAACGGGCCAGGCGAGCGGGGGATTGACCTTGCCGGAGGGTCGCGAGTTCGACCTGGCAGCGCTCGGACGCCTGTGCATCGATCTGAACGCGAACGAGATCAACCGTCCGATGGAGGAGACGCTCACGTTCACCAAGTACGTCGGCGGATCTCCGGCCAACATTGCGATCGGCGCGAGCCGGCTCGGACTCCGGACGGCCTTCATCGGCAAGCTCGCGGACGACCAGATGGGCCGATTTATCGCCGATTATCTGCGTCGCGACGGCATTGATACGCAGGGCGTGTCGACCGACCGGACGGGCGCGGTGACGGGGCTCGCGTTTACCGAGATCAAGAGCCCGTCCGACTGCAGCATCCTGATGTACCGGGATAACGTCGCCGACCTGCTGCTCTCGCCGTCCGAGGTAAGCGAGGCGCTGATCGCGCGCAGCCGGCTGCTGCTCCTGTCGGGCACGGCACTGGCCGCAAGTCCGTCCCGCGAAGCGGCGCTGCTGGCGCTGACCTATGCGCGCAGACACGGCACCGCCGTCGCCTTCGACATCGATTACCGCCCTTATACGTGGAAATCCCCGGAGGAGACGGCCGTCTACTACAATCTGGCCGCAGAGAAAAGCGACATCATCGTCGGCACGCGCGAGGAATTCGACAGCATGGAGCGCTTCGAGCATAATCCGGACCGCAGCGATGCGTTCACGGCTTCCAAGTGGTTCGGCCATGCCGCCAGCCTCGTCATCGTCAAGCACGGCAAAGCCGGCTCAGTCGCCTATACGCGTGACGGCGGGGAGCACCGGGCCGTCTCCTATCCGGCGAAGGTCATCAAGACGTTCGGCGCCGGCGACTCTTACGCAGCGGGCTTCCTGTACGGCCTGCTGTCCGGCTGGGCGGTCGACCGCAGCATGTCGTTCGGCAGCGCCGCCGCCAGCATTGTCGTGTCCAGCCACAGCTGCTCCGACGCGATGCCGACGGTGCGGCAGGTCGAAGACTATATCGCGCGCTGCGAGCGCGGAGAGATCGTCGCCAACTGACTCGGCGTTTAACTATGAACATGGAAGAGAGGAATCACGCATGGCACATACATTGAAAAACTGGATCGCGGGCGAATGGATCGAGGCATTGGGCGAAGGATCGGAAGCGGTCGTCAATCCCGCGAACGGCGAGGTGCTGGCGCACGTCCCGGTGTCCTCGCGCGAGGACGTGGACCGCGCGGTCGCCTCGGCGGAAGCCGCCTTCAAGGAATGGAGCCGGACGCCCGTGCCGAAGCGCGCGCGCATCCTTTTCAGGTACCAGCAGCTATTGGTCGAGCATTGGGAGGAGCTCGCCCGGCTCGTTACGCTTGAGAACGGCAAGAGCTATGCGGAAGCGCACGGCGAAGTGCTGCGCGGCATCGAATGCGTCGAATTCGCCGCAGGCGCGCCTTCGCTCATGATGGGCAAGCAGCTGCCCGACATCGCGACGAATCTTGAATCGGGCATGTACCGTTACCCGATCGGCGTCGTGGGGGGCATCACGCCGTTCAACTTTCCGATGATGGTGCCTTGCTGGATGTTCCCGCTGGCCATCTCTTGCGGCAACGCCTTCGTGCTCAAGCCGTCGGAGCGCACGCCGCTGCTCGCGAACCGGCTCGCCGAATTGTTCCATGAGGCCGGCCTGCCGGCTGGCGTCCTAAACCTCGTGCATGGCGCGCGCGACGTGGTGAACGGCATTTTGGAGCACCCGGGCATCCGCGCGATCTCCTTCGTCGGCTCGCAGCCGGTCGCCGAGTACGTGTACAAGACCGGCGCCGCGCACGGCAAACGGGTCCAGGCGCTCGCGGGTGCCAAAAACCATTCGATCGTCCTGCCCGACGCCGACCTGGATCTCGCGGTCAAGGAGATCGTAAGCGCCGCCTTTGGTTCGGCGGGCGAGCGCTGCATGGCCTGCGCCGTCGTCGTCGCGGTCGGCGGCATCGGCGACGAGCTCGTTCGGCGCTTGAACGAGGCAGCCGATCGTCTGACGATCGGTGACGGCTCGCAGCCTGGCGTATTCCTTGGTCCGGTCATCCGCGATTCGCACAAGGCGCGCACGATCGGCTATATCGAGGCCGGCAAGCGCGAAGGCGCGGAGCTGGTGCGCGACGGCCGCCTCGACGAGGCGGCCCAGGGCGAGGGCTATTTCGTCGGCCCGACCATCTTCGACCGGGTGGGCACAGATATGGCGATCTGGCGGGACGAGATTTTCGCGCCGGTGCTGTCGGTCATGAGGGCCGATACCTTGGACGAGGCAATCGGCATCGCCAATGCTTCTGAGCTCGCGAACGGCGCGTGCCTGTTCACGTCGAGCGGGTCGAGCGTGCGGCAGTTCCGCGAGACGATCGATGCGGGCATGCTCGGCATCAATCTGGGCGTGCCGGCGCCGATGGCGTTTTTCCCCTTCTCCGGCTTCAAGAAGTCGTTCTACGGCGATCTGCACGCCAACGGCGGCGACGGCGTCGAGTTCTACACCCGCAAGAAGATGGTTACGGCGCGCTGGTAATCCATATCTACTGACGAAAGGCGATGCGGCATGAGAAAAATAAACATCGGCATTATCGGCATGGGCCGGATCGGCCGGATTCACGCGGACAATCTGCTGCGCGATCCGCAGGCGAGTCTCGTCGCGATCAGCGATCCGTACGCCGGCGAAGAGCTGCGCGAATGGGCCGCGGCGCGCGGCATCGCGATCGCGGACAGCGACGCCGTCCTGGACGATCCGGCGATCGACGCCGTATTCATCTGCTCCTCCACCGATACGCACGTTCCGTTCATTAAGCGGGCGGCTGCGCGCGGCAAGCACATTTTTTGCGAAAAGCCCGTCAGCATGGATCTGTCCGCGACCGAAGAGGCGCTTGAAGCCGTCCGTCTCGCGGGCGTCCAGCTGCAGGTGGGCTTCAACCGCCGGTTCGATCACAACTTCAGGCGCATCCGCGAGCATGTGCAGGAGGGATCGGTCGGCGAGCCGCACATGATCCGGATCACCTCCCGGGATCCGGCGCCCCCGCCTGCCGATTACATCAAGGTGTCCGGCGGCATCTATATGGATATGATGATCCACGACTTCGACATGGCGCGATACCTGTCGGGCCGCGAGGTTGAAGAGGTGTTTGCGCAAGGCGCCGTGCTGGTCGATCCGATATTCGCGGCGCACGGCGACGTAGACACGGCGATCGTCACGCTGCGCTTCGCAGGCGGCGCGCTCGGCGTCATCGACTGCAGCCGGCGGGCGGCTTACGGCTACGACCAGCGCGCGGAAGTGTTCGGCTCCGGGGGCAGCGTCGCGGCGGCCAACGACTTTCCGAACACGGCGGTGGTGGCAAGCGCCGAGGGCGTGCGGAGCGACAAGCCGCTGCATTTTTTCCTCGAACGGTACAACGGCGCCTATATCGAAGAGACCCGGCAGTTCGTCGAATGCCTGCTGAACGGGACGCCGGTGCCGGTAAGCGGCGAGGACGCCTACAGGGCCGAGCGGATCGCGCTGGCATCCAAGCTTTCGAGCAAATACAAACGCATCGTGAAGCTGTCCGACCTGGACAGCCTGCGGGAAGGGATGTGAGCGGCATGCCCGAATTGACTGTGCATCCGTCCTCCGTGCCGGATCCGGATGGACGTCTGCTATTGGTGACGCCGGCTTCGGCAGGTTGGGACTACGTCGGTTTCGAGGCTTACAGATTGGAGCCGGGGGCGACGCTAAACCGTGCGACGGAAGACCGGGAGTACTGCCTGGTGCTGCTGTCGGGAAAAGCGAATATCGTTACGGCGGACGGGGCGTGGAAGGATGTCGGCGGACGGATGGACTTGTTCGAAGGCACGCCGCCTTATTCGGTCTACGTGCCGGCAGGCAACCGCTTCGCCGTCGAGGCGCTGACGACGCTCGAGCTGGCGGTATGCGCGGCTCCCGGCCAGGAAGGTCGCGCCTCGCGGCTCATCGCGCCGGCCGACGTCGGCGCGGAAGTGCGGGGAAGCGGCGCGACGCAGCGCTATATCCACAATATTTTGCCCGAATCGGAGCCGGCCGACAGCCTGCTTGTCGTCGAGGTGTTTACGCCGGCAGGCCACTGGTCCAGCTATCCGCCGCACAAGCACGACCGCGACGCGCTGCCGGACGAATCACTGCTCGAGGAGACATACTATTTCCGCGTCAAACCGGAGCAGGGCTTCGCCGTGCAGCGCGTCTACACGGACGACCGCTCGCTCGACGAGACGCTGGCTGTCGGAAACGGGCAGACGGTGCTGGTGCCAAGGGGCTATCATCCCGTCTCCGCGCCGCCGGGCTACGAGGTATACTATCTCAACGTAATGGCGGGGCCGGCGCGCGCCTGGCGGTTCCACAACGATCCCGATCATGCCTGGATTATAAAGAAAAGCTGACGAGGTGCAGGGATGAAACTTCTATACGACAAGCCTGCGGCCGTCTGGACGGAGGCGCTGCCGCTCGGTAACGGGCGGCTCGGCGCCATGCAATTCGGCGGCGCGGAGCGCGAGCGGATCGGACTCAATGAAGATACGCTATGGTCCGGCTATCCGAGGGAAACGGACAATCCGGCTGCGCTTGCAGCGCTTCCCCGCGTGCGCGAGCTCGTACGGGAAGGCAAATACGCGGAGGCCGATCTCGCCTGCAAGGAGATGATGGGGGCGTACACGCAGTCGTACTTGCCGCTCGGCGATCTCCATCTGCGCATGGGGCACGGCGATATCTGCCGCGATTACCGGCGTTCTCTCGATCTGGGCGACGCGGTATCGCGGGTGGAATACAGCGTGGGCGGCGTCCGCTATACGCGGGAGATGTTCGCGTCGCATCCGGATCAGGTGCTCATGCTGCGGCTGACCGCGAGCATACCGGGCGCGATCGATCTGCACGCGACGCTGGACAGTCCGCTGCGGCATGCGGTCGGAGCAGAGGACGGGCGTCTGGTCATGCGCGGCATGGCGCCGGAGCATGTCGATCCGTCGTACTACGAGACGGATCGGCCGATCGTCTACGCCGACGGCGACGACGCGAAGGCGATGCGGTTCGCCTGCTGTCTGCAGGCGATCGCCGAGGGAGGCTCGGTCGGCGCGGAGGCGGACGGGCTTCGGGTACGCGGCGCGGACGCGGTGACGCTGATCGTCGCCGCGGCCACCGGGTTCGCGGGACCTGCGCGCGTGCCGGGCACCGATGGGCGGGATGCGGGAGCGATCTCGCTTGCGATTGCCGGACACGCGGCGGCGCTGCCTTACGAGAGGCTGAAGGCTGCGCATATCGCGGATTATCGTGCGCTGTTCGATCGGGTGAAGCTTGAGCTGGGCGACAAAAACCGGAGCGTCGGCGCTGACGCGGATACGTACGGGAGCACGGGGGCAAACACGGTTGCGCCGCCCGACGTTCCCGTGGACGTGCACGCGGACATGCCGACCGATATATCTACGGACGAATGGCTTGCCACTCTCGGCGCCGACGATCCCGGTTTCGCCACGCTGCTGTTCCAGTACGGCCGGTACCTGCTGATCGCGAGCTCGCGCCCCGGCACGCAGCCCGCGAACCTGCAGGGCATCTGGAACGCGTCGACCCGCCCGCCCTGGAGCAGCAACTGGACGCTCAACATCAACGCCCAGATGAACTACTGGCCGGCGGAGACGGCTAATCTCGCCGAATGCCACGAGCCGCTGCTCGATTTCATAGGCACGCTGTCCCGCAGCGGACGGAAGACCGCGCGGCTGCATTATGGCGCGCGCGGCTGGGTCGCCCATCACAACGCGGATATATGGGGCCACACGGCGCCGGTCGGCGACTTCGGCCACGGCGACGCGAGCTGGACGATGTGGCCGATGGGCGGCGTATGGCTCGCCCAGCATCTGTGGGAGCGCTATGCTTTCGGGCGAGACGAGAAGTATCTGCGAGATACCGCCTATCCGACTATGCGGGATGCGGCGCAGTTCGTCCTTGATTTCCTGACCGAGGACGAGCAGGGATACCTCGTAACCAATCCGTCCACCTCGCCGGAAAATCGTTTTCTGACGCCGGACGGTCCCGCAAGCGTCTCCATGGCTTCTACGATGGACCTGTCCCTGATCTGGGACTTGTTCACCAATTGCATCAAGGCTGCGCAAGCGCTTGGCAGCGACGAGGACTTTGCCGCCGAGCTCGCGAAGGCGAGGGAGCGTCTCTACCCGCTGCGGATCGGTGCGGACGGGCGGCTGCGGGAGTGGTGCCGGGAATTCGAGGAGGAGGACCCGCATCACCGGCATACGTCCCATCTGTTCGGCGTCCATCCGGGAAGGCAGCTCACCGCAAGAGACACGCCGGAGCTGTTCGCCGCGGCGCGCAGGTCGTTGGAGGTGCGCGGCGACGAGGGTACGGGGTGGAGTCTCGGCTGGAAAATCGCGTTCTGGGCCCGCTTCGGCGACGGAGCGCGCGCGCTGCGGCTGCTCAAGCAGCTCACGCGGCTCGTGCGCGAGGATGACCGCGGCCACGGGCACGGGCACGGCGGACTCTATCCGAATCTGTTCGATGCGCATCCGCCCTTTCAGATCGACGGCAACTTCGCGGCCACCGCCGGCATCGCGGAGATGCTGATGCAGTCGCACCAGCCGTTCATCGAGCTGCTGCCCGCATTGCCGGATGCCTGGCGCGAAGGCAGCGTCCGCGGCCTGCGGGCGCGGGGCGGCTTCGAAGTTGGCATCCGCTGGGCGGAGGGAAGGCTGCTCGAAGCGACGATTGTCTCGCTGCGCGGCTTGCCGTGCGCCTTGATGGCGCCTGGCGGCGAGGCACTGTCCGTGACGGCTGCGGACGGAGCGCCTATCGAAACGCGCATGTCTGCGGACGGCATCGTCCGCTTCGACACGCAGGAAGGCCGCATTTATACGATCAGACCATTTTCGGGAACGGCAAGCGCGAAGGGAGAGACTGCATCGTGAGCCAACAAAGACGACTCATTCTCTTTTTGGACAGCGGCGATACGATTATCGACGAATCGACGGAGGTGCGGGACGCGGACGGTATCGTCGTCAGCGCCGAGCTGATCCCCGGCGCCGACGTCATGGTAAAGACGCTGCACGAACGGGGCTTCGCGCTGGCGCTCGTCGCGGACGGGGACGCCCAGTCGTTCAAGAACGTTTACCGGCAGCACGGGTTGTATAATTATTTCCACGCGATGATCTACTCGGAGAACATCAAGGCGGTCAAGCCGAGCGCGCGCATGTTCAAGGCCGCGCTCGGCGCGCTCGAGCTTGGCGAGGACGACTGCAGCCGCGTCGCGATGATCGGCAACAACTTGAGCCGGGACGTCAAAGGCGCCAACGCGCTAGGCATCGCGAGCGTCCATATCGGCTGGACGCCGCGCTATCCGCGCGACCCGGCCGACGAGAGCGAACGGCCGGACTATACGATCGGCGAGCCGCTCGAGCTTGTGGCGCTGGCGGAGATGCTTGACGCGCGTCTCGCCGCAGGGCTCGGGGCACGCCCGGATGCGCTTCCGGCGGGGTCGAAACGCATCCCGTCCGGAAAGCGGCTTGCGCAAAACGGCAGCCCAGCCAATCCTAGCCGATCCGACCTCACTGCAACGGCCGGCAGCCCAGTCGATCCTAACCGATCCGACCTTTCTGCAACGGCCGGCAGCCTAGCCGATCCTAGCCGATCCGACCTCACTGCAACGGCCGGCAGCCCTACCGACGGCAATCCTGACAGCCTGCCCTGGCATACGCTTGCAGCGCGCTACGCGCCGATCCTGCTGATGGACGAGCGGGAGCCGTTCCGCCCGGTCCGGGCGGGTATCACCATATTCCGCGAAGTTGGCTCCTCGTCCTCTTTTAATAGGCAGATTCGGCTGGATGCGGACAAGCATGCGTGCGTCATCGAGTATGCGATTTATTGGGACTACGACATTCAGCATCTGTACGATTTGGAGCATGTCTGGGTCTACGTCGGCCACGAAGGGGAGGTCGTCTCCTGCGAAGCCAGCTTCCACGGCCGATGGCTGCTCGGGCTGAGCCGTGATCGCGGCAATTTGGTCGACGGCCGCCGCGTACGGCTTTACGTGCAGCCGGGCAAGCACGCCATGTCTCCGATTGAAGACGCGCTTCACTTGCTCCCGGATCTGACATCCAGCTGCATGGAGGACGCCGGGACTGGCGGTCTACTGGAGCCCGCGATGTTCGCCGGCGAGTTCAGTACGGGGGCACCTGCCGACGTGGATGCGCTCGCCGAGCGGCATTTGCGCGAGTTCGCCTTCCAACCAAGCTTTGACTATGCGCCTTGGTCCTGGCCGGCGGACGCTTTCGTCACCTGGGAAGCGTTGCGCGAGGAGATTCCCGTTCGCATGCGGAGCCTGATCGCGCAACTCGCAGAGTGAATCGGGTGTCATTGTTCTTTATCCCTTTCCGATAAGCTCCCCGTCAAGCAATACAGGCCAAGTAAAAGCCTGCTGTCGTATGGGGATATAAATCGGGCGCGCTGTCCTCGCATCGGAGCTTTCTACCGTTTAGCGGGTAAAAAAGCCTACATTTATACATGTATTTTCTGCCGAACAACGGCACCTGATGAAATACCTGCAAATGTGCAGGTAAATTCAGAGTACAAGCCGGCAATCCGGCTGATGGAGGGAAATAGATGCGTATTTGCATCTTTTCACCTCAAAAGGGTCGATATCGGCAAAAAAAGATGTATATTTGCAGGTATTGTGGCGGAGGTACGATGCTGGCGACGACACGCGGGCCCATTATGCCGTTCAAAATCGCGGGCAACGTGCTGAACACGGGCGGCCTCATCTCCAACCTGCCGGAGGAGGCATGTGTCAAGGTGCCGCGTCTCGTCGATGCGAACGGCGTCACGCCGACGCGGTGCGGTCCGCTGCCGCAGCAGCTGGCGGCGCTCAACCACACCGACATCAACATGCAGCTGTTCGCCGTCTAAGCCGCGCTGCTCGACCCGCACACGTCCGCGGAGCTGCTGATCGACAAGATCAAGGCGCTCGTCGACGGGATGCTCGAAGCGAACGGCGACATCTGCCCGCTTACGTCTAGAACGGAATGAGGAGCTGCGCCGACTTAGGTCGGGCGGATCTTGGGCAAAAAAAAGCAAGCACGCGTCCGGCTCCTACCGGATGGTGCTTGCTTTTTGAGCTGCTTGACCTATCGTCACTCACACGCGCAGCAGATCCGCAAACCCGTCCGCCGTCAGCAGGTTGCCGACATAGAAGGGACCGAACTCGCCATAGCGTGCGCTGACCTCGTCGAATCTCATTTCGTACACGAGCTTCTTGAACTGCAGCGCCTCGTCCGCGAACAGCGTGACGCCCCACTCCCAGTCGTCGAACCCGATCGAGCCGGTGATGATCTGCTTGACCTTGCCTGCGTAGTTGCGTCCGATCATGCCGTGGCTGCGCATCAGCGTCTTGCGCTCGTCCATCGAGAGCGAGTACCAGTTGTCGCCGAGCAGGCGGCGCTTGTTCATCGGGTAGAAGCAGATATGCTTGGACTGCGGCAGAATCGGCTTGAGGCGCGCGGCGACCTCGGGAATCTGCATCGGATCGGTTCCGGCAGGCGCGAGGTAGCTGCTCAGCTCCACGATGCTGACGTACGAATATTCGGGCTTCGCGAACTTGGCGAAGGCGGAGCGGTTAAACGCGTTCTCGATCGCGTTCAGCTCCTCCAGCGTCTCGCGCAGGTGCATGAATACGAAGTCGGCCTTCTGACCGACGATCGCGTAGACGGCGAGACTGCCTTCCTTGCGTTCCTCGGTCGCCCGCCAGTCCGCGATCAGGCCCAGCAGCTCCTGCCGCGCGGTCTCGCGCTCCTCGGGGCTGGCGGCCTTCCAGGCCGTCCAGTCGATCGTGCGGAAGTCGTGCAGCGCGTACCAGCCGTCCAGCGTTTGTGCGGCTTCACTCATTTGCTTCAACTCTCCTTCTCGTCGTGCCTTGTCCAACATGGCTTTTCCCATTTTAGCCTATATTCGCTCTCCCGGGCAAACGCCGGCGCGTCCTTGCGTTGACTGTCCTCAAACCGATCTTGTAAACTAATAGAGCACACATCCGACCGGGAGGCTTAACATTTAAGATGAGAGAGATTCTGCAAGAGATTCTCGGCACCATGCTGTTCTTCGTCTTGTTCTTCGGCATCGGCTTTATCCTGAACATGCTGATCAAGACGACCTGGCTGCCGACTTGGATATATGTGATCGTCGTGCTGCCGCTGGGCGTATGGCATTTCTGGAATCCGGAGCTTAGCGTGCTCGCGTTCATCGGCGTGTTCACGCTGCCGTTCATCGCCGGCATCGGCGGCGCCCTGACGAGCGGCTGGGCGATCCGCGCGCTGCGGCGCGGCGGCTACAAGATGTTCTGATGAAAATCGACAGCCGGGAAATGAAGCGCGTCTCCAAGTTCGCGGCGATCGGCGTGCTCAATACGGGCATCGATATCGCGATATTCGCGGCGCTCGTTTACGCGCTCAGTTGGTCTTCGCTGCCTGCGCAGTGCGTGTCCTATTTCCTCGCCTTCCTCAACAGCTATTGGTGGAACCGGCGCTGGACGTTCGGCATGCGGAAGCGCGGCAGCGCGAGGGAGCTGCTCAAGTTCGGCGTCGTCAACGCGCTCTCCTTCCTGTGCGCCACCGGCGTGCTGCTGGCCGCGGAGAAGGGGCTCGACCTGTCGCCGATCGTCGCCAAGCTCGTGTCCGTCGCAGCCTCGCTCGCCGTCAATTATATGGGCAGCAAGCTGTGGGTGTTCAAGCAGGGTACGGAGCTGGGACGCGACAATTAATAGGGATTGAAAAAGCCGACGGAACGCATGGCGCGTTCGCGTCGGTTTTTTTAGATGATCCTGGCGCGGCCAACTGCATGCTTACGTTTGACGGGCCAAATAACTGCATTTGTACAGGTATTCTTTACCGACGCATGCCACCTGATGAAATACCTGCAAATGTGCAGGTAAAAGCAATGCGCTAGCCGGAAATCCGGCTGATGGCTTAAAATAACTGCGCTTTTGCATCTATCTTGTTAAAACGGGGCGGCATTGGCATAAAAAGATGTATAATTGCAGGCATTGCGGCGAAAGAACGACGCTGGCGACGATACAGGGTCTACTTGGAACGGCTGGCAGACGAGCCATCGATGAGCCATCGATGAGCCATCGACGTGCCATCGACGTGCCATCGACGAGCCATCGACGTGCCATCGATAGACGTTCCGCGCGACGCCGGTTTCGGCTATCCGCCAAACGTACAAGGACCGTCCGGGCGATCTGTCCCTGATGGTTTTTTTATGCGCGTCGCGCGATGACGATAAAGCAGGTGCTGTCCGGCAGCGGCACGGGGCGTCCTTCTTCGTCGAAAAAGGCAACCTTGTCCGCCAGCGCTTCAGTGTACCCTTCCTGCAGGTAGTGCCGCATGACGACGATTTCTGCTTTTTCGCCCAGCGTGTCCCGGATGAAGCGCTCGTACCCGCTCGGCGTAAAGTAGCCGAACTGCTCCTGCACCTCGTGAACGTAGGCCTCTTCTCCCCAAGTGTACGTGTAGAGGAACTCCATCGCGTCGTTGACCGGCAGCGAGACCTCGTTCTGGCTCAACTGCTCGTAGACAACCTTGCGTCCGGCGAAATCGCGGCTGTACCGCGCAAGCCACGCCGGCCCGTCGGGCTGCAGGAACCGGATGACGCGCCTCTCGTCCGGTTCGGTCATGATGCCGTCGCGGATAATGATGCGCCCGCCCGCCGCAAGCACGTCGAATGCGCTCCTCAGCGCCGCAGCGACCGTATCCCGATTGAAGCGCGCGCCGTTATAAGGAATGTAGGAATACAGCTCGTGCAGGATCGAAGAGAAGATGACGGTGTCCACGCTGCCGGGCTCTACGTAGTCCTTGAGCGCCAGGGCGTCGCCCTGAAGCACCTCCCAGCTGCGGGCTTCCGCATGCTTTTTGCGGGTCAGCGCCTCGATGACGTTCGCCGAGATATCGATGCCGACGGCCTTGACGTGAGGCATCCGTTCCTCCAGGAGGTCCAGCAGCACGCCGCCGCCGGGGCCGATGTCCAGCGCCTTTTCGCCGACGACGAAGTCCAGAATGACCTTTTTATAATCCGCCGTGCTGTTCATGTCCGCCAGATAATTCTCTTCGTTGTGGAACCGGTCATAGGCGTCGCGGCGCAGCTCGAACAGGTCGAACAGCAGCAGCACCGCCTTCTCGTAAAGCGACGACTTTTCCGCCTCCACGCAAAAAGCGATCAGCTTATCCGCGGCCGGGGAAAATTCGAAATCGAAAAACAGCGTGTCCGGCAGCTGCGCCTTGCGGGTGAGACGGTGGCGCAAATGCGGGTTTCCGGACTCTGCGGCGCCTGTGCGAATGTGAGCCCAATCCAGCTCGCCCAGGTACTTTTCGATAATTCGCTTTTTGTAGACGTTGATTTTTTTGCTGCCCTTGTAGTCGTAGTACATCGCGTTCATAACGTTCTCGAAGCTGATATGCTTCACATCCGGCAACGAAGCTTCGCTTGCGACGATGGCGAAGATCTTCAGGAACTGCTCCGGCGAAAAGTCCTTCAGCGCGGCTTCGACGTACCAGAATGTCTTGGACTCCAGCGGCTGCAAGGCTGCGAGCAGGCGATGCTCCGCATCGAGCGCAGCGAGTTCGCCCTCGAAGTCTTCGCCGCGGAGGATCGATTGCGTCCGCAGCCGGCGAAGGCGCTCGCGGATCGGGAGCTGCGTCTCTGCGGCGTTGCCGGCCGCAATCCGACTTATAATCGCGGCGACCTCGGGCTCGACCCCCGTCCAGAGGGAAGGCGATACCGCAGCGATAATGCAATAATTGAGTGCGGTCAGCAGACGCTCGCGCTCCTCTGCGGAAGCCAGACAGCGCCCTAGCACGCGCGCCAGCGGATCGTGGTCCTCCGGCGGCACTTCGCCGCGGAGCTCCTGCCCGACCAGTCCGTGCGTCTCTACGAGAGCGTGAACGAGTTGCGTGCGCTCGTTTGCCGCTCCGGATGCGGCCTCATGGCGGGCGAACAGCTGGGCGGAGCCGATATTGTGCACGCGGAAGTTGATGCCCTGCGCCTGCCAGCCAAGCCTGTCCCGGTGCGAGCCGCCTTTAGCCGTTTCGCACCAGGCGAGTGCCTCTTCCACGAGCTCCTTGATCCAGTAGGAGACCGGCAGCGCATCGAGCAGCCGCAGGCTCCGCTCCACGTAGTCGAGCACCGGATTGGACTGCGCGAGTTCGCTGAGGGAGGCGATTCGTTCCAGATTGACGACCGGCTCCTCCGCGGATACCAGTAGCTTCAGCCAAGGCGGCGCCGCGGACAGCGCCTCCTCGGCATAAGGAGAACGGCGGTAGGCTTCAATGGCCTCGAGTGACTTCAGCATCGATTCGGTTCTCCTCCTGTCTTTACATATATTGCGACAACAGCGCGTTGAACCGCTCCAACAGGCGCTGGTCGTCTTCGCTGAAGCGATCCGCCAGCGGGCTGTCGATATCCAGCACGCCGATCAATTCGCCTGCGGCGTCATAGAGCGGCACGACGATCTCGGAGCGAGAAGCGGCGTCGCAGGCGATATGCCCGGGAAACGCGTGCACGTCAGGCACGCGCAGCGTCTCGCGGCGCGCGGCGGACGTGCCGCACACGCCTTTGCCGAGCGGGATGCGGACGCAGGCCGGCAAGCCCTGGAACGGACCTAACACTAGCCCGCCGCTATCCCCCTCGAGCAGGTAGAAGCCGACCCAGTTGATGTCGCCCAGGTAGCCGCGAAGCAGCGCCGAGGCGTTGGCCAGATTGGCGATGCGATACGGCTCGTCTTCGATTAAGTGCCGCAGCTGCGTCAGCAGCAGCTTTTCGTTTTCCTCTCTCGTGTCTGCATAGGCCTGCGGCTTAAACGTCATTACAAATCATCCTCTCTGATCCGATTATATAGGATAGCGGGGAGGTTCACCAAGACGTCCTTCGGCGCGGGCCGGGTCCGTCGAATCATGCGGAAGCTTGGGGAATCGGTCGATTCCCTCATGTATTAAACGGAAACTATATGTTAAAATAAGAGAGTTATTTAGGTAAAAAGTAGCTATTTTTATAGGAAGTAGGTAGTATATTTTGAGAACCTGGCTCCGAAAACGCCGATCGGCCGAAGAAGGCTTCTCGTTAATCGAGGTTTTGGCGGCGATCACAATTCTGTCGATCGTCTCTTTGGCGATGACGGCATTTTTCATACAAGCGATGAGCTATGCGAAGGGGAATCAGAATAAGACGGTGGCGGTGAATTTGGCGCGGAATGCGCTGTTTTTCGTGGAGAAGCAGAGCTTCGACGTGTTCAATACATATTTTGAAAAAGATGGCTTCAGTATTGTCGATCCGTCCTCCTGCGAATACGACGAGGCGAACAACATCGTAATCTCGTGCAAGGATGCATCGGAGACCGCGGATCTTTTTAATGACGTTCCCAATCTCTGGATTTTGCTGAATCCCTCCGTCAATGGAAGAGACTATCAACTGACGATTGAATATGACGATAAATTGCTTGCGGAGAACGACAAAGCAAAAGGTCTGGAGACCTATCTAATTCCGGTCAAAGTCGTCACGCGAGAGAAAAACGCAAATCCGGGAAGCCGTGGCTCGGCAGAGGTGGGGGGATATATTACGGATGAGAAAATTCGTTAAAGAAGTCCGCCGATCGGAAGCAGGGCTTACGCTAATTGAACTGATTGCCTCTCTAACCGTGCTCTCTATGGTGAGCATCGCTATATACGGCGTTATCCACTTCGGATTCAACACCTATCATAAAGTAACGATCGAGAATTCGCTCCGGGACGAGGGGGACCTGATCATGTCGACGGTCATTGCCCAGCTCTACGAGGTCGGACCCGAATCGATCAAGCAGCTGCCGGACGGCATTGAATTAACGAGCGAGACCGAGAATCGGACGCTTAAGATTGAAAACGGACAGCTGCACATTCTACGCAAAGACGGCACGGATCAGATGATCGACACCGATTCAACCGTGGGTCCCATCGATAGCGGCGCGGACGAGATTCATGTCAGTTGCCAGGCGGGGATCAACGAATGCGCGAGCGGACTTATCGAGGTATCCATCAAGCTCTCGCAATCGTATGCAGGCCAAGTTCACGATCTGGCGCTTAAGAGCCGGTTCGGCTTCTAGGAGGTTACCGATGTTACCGATTAAATGGCGCAGTCAAGAAGGGTCGGCCTTGCTGCTCGTAATTTTTATTATGGTCGTATTCACTATGCTCGGTCTCGCGCTTATGGGCGCGACGATCGGCGGCGCCAAGCGGGCGGAGACGCGGGAGAACGATGTCCAAAGCCTGCATTTGGCCGAAATGTCGCTCAATGAAGCCGCGGCCAGCGTGGCCTTGCTCTTTAAGGATAAGGAAGATATCAACCTGGACAGCCTCAAAAGCGATCTGAAGTCGATCAAGCTAACGAGCACCGAGGGGCAGGTCGGAGGAGCCAGCGATATCATCAAATTTGATGTGAAGGAAACGCAGGGAATCAAGGTCGGCGGCGATGTGACCAAGCAATTTTCAATCACCGTCCAGGCCAAAGCCGAGGTGAATGGAGTCGTTCGAACGCTGGAGCAGGTCATCTCTCTGGATAGTTACCCGGAGTTTCTGCAGTACGGACTCGGCTCTGAACAGAACGTTTATCTGAATGGCGCGCCGTACCTGTTCGGTAATTTGTATTCGGGCTTGAAGCTGTATGTTAAAAATCAGGCGGATTACCGGTACAATATGCCGGTTGGCGACACAACGACCTTCTTGCACAAAGGCACGGCCTTCCCGACGATCGGCGGCGATGGAAATCTGTTTTTGCAGGACGGCAGCAGCCTCGTAGCCACCGACAGGCTTGGGAATAATGAACCGACCGTCGTACCACTGGACAATGCGGATGAGCTGAAGAAGACGACCGGACTGACAATTAACGATATTCAGTACCGCGATAGCAAGAAGTTCGTATCGGTTAGTGTAGAGGAATCCTTTCTCGATAAGGTAGCCGAGGCTGTCGGCGATACGAAGATCAACCGCAATTTGCCGTCGCTGTATCCTTCGCTTCCCAAAGACAATGTGACGGCTGCGGCAAAAAGCTTTTTGTCGAACAATTTGCTGTCTCGCGCCGAATTATCTTTATCTTATGTCAAGCTGCCTCAGAAGCCGGAGGCCTTAGCGCCTGACGCCGATGATGTCGCGTTAGCGGATTATAACGATAGGATGAAAGACTATCGTTCTGCATTCATCGGCTATATGCCTTCAGCAACCGCCATCTATAACGGGGATCTGACGATCGACGGCGCAGAACTCCAACATATTCTATTTTATGAAAAAGACAAGCGCTATAGAGAGCCTAACGAGCTTCCCAGCGCCGAGTTCATGAAGAGCAACTGGCTTATCGTTAACGGCAACCTAACGATTGACAATCCGGACAAATTTAACGATCTGGAGGTCAGAGCGAACATACTCGTCTCAGGCAATGTAGTTATCGAAGGTAAGGTCAAGATGGACTCGACGATCATCGCGCTCGGCGAATCGACAATCCAGGATGCGGAGATCTTCGGTCTTGATAACAAAGAGCTCCTTCTCATCTCAAAGGGGAAAATTCTGGTCAATCGGTTTGATTCGTTTAACACGGTGGACAAGACATTTATTCCTGATGGGCCGGATCTCGACGGCAATCCAAAGGTGCTGCAAGCTTTCTTGTACACAGATAGCGATGCAGAGCTATACGGTGTCGGATCCGCGTTTTGGATCAAAGGCGGCTTCTTCGCCAAAAAAGATCTAGTAATCAACGCCGTGCTAGGTAACACAAGCCCGCACGTCATTGAAGGAGATCCGGACAGCAGCTACAAAAAATTGGATTTCGATGATGATCTCAACGATGGCGTTTACCCGGAGAGTGACCGCTTGAGGTCCAGATTTATCGTCCAATATAATTCAAAAATTTACGACGATCAAAATGTCGGCTTGCCGCGCGTCAAACAGATTAACGTGAACATCGGCAAGAAACGGCTCGTACCGTTGGGAAGCGAAGCGAACGACGAAGACAACGAAAGCTGAAGCTGGGAGAAGGGATTAAAAAAGCAGCATCGCGATTGCGGCGCTGCTTTTTTGTTAAATCCGTATGATTAATTGGGGGGCGGGTTGAAAAACCGGCATATGTACATGTATTTTCTGTCGATCAACGACAATTGATAAAATACTTACAGATGTGCAAGTAAATTCAAATCACAAGCCGGAAATGGGGCTGGTGAAGAAAAATAACTGCGCTTTTGCGCTTTTGCATCTATCCCGTTTAAAAAGGTCGACATCTGCGGAAATGGATGTAGATTTGCAGGCATTACGGCGGAATAACAACGCGGGCGCCGATATCCCAGCCTATCGGAACGGATGGCGGATGAGCCATTGACAGGCTTTCCGTACAAATCAAGTTTTGAATATACGCCAACCCTATAAAAACAGACCGTCAGGGCGATTTCGCCCTGACGGTCTTCATGTGGATCTGCATTCGCTTGCGCATACCTGGTTTAGTATCGGTCTCCGCCGTGCTCTCGGCCATCCGTGCTCGGCGTCGAGGCGTTTTGGATCACGATCAAGGTCGAGGCCGTGATCGCTTCGCCGACCAACGGGCTATCGGCAGGAGGCGCGTATGTGACGCTGACGGCTTCGGTGCCGGCTTTCACCGGCGTGACGATACCCGCGCTGCTGACCGTGAGAACGTCGTTGGTCAGCGAATCGAACCATTTCAGATGGCTTACGATCGAATCTCTCAGACTTTGCGGCGCTGACGGTAGAATCGACAGGCTGCCTTTATTGCCGTCAAGCAAATTATAATTGACGGTCGGCGTGCTTAGCGTCAATTCAATCCGAGGCGGCAGGCTGAGTTCGACGATGTCGATCGTGAAGGTCTTGCTGACAATGTCCTTTCCCGACTTCTTGTACGTGACCTTCACGGTCGCCGTCCCTGCCGTCGATGCCGCCAGTCGGCCGGATTTTTTATCATCCTTGGCTTCGTTTTCGGCCAACGTGGAGTCATTGCCGGTAATGCTCCAATACAGATTTTTCTTAACCTCCGCATCCAGGTCTGACGGAAGAAGAGCGCTCAGGTCCGTCGTGCCGTTGCGCTTGATCGTCAGCTTCTCGGGAGGCCCGAGCACGACCGGCAGAACTTTGACCGTCGTGTAGACCGGAATATCCGGACTGCCGTCAGAAGGCTTGTAAATCAGCGTAATTTTTTCTTCGCCAAGCTGGACGCCGGTCGCCAGGCCGTTATCGTCCACATCAACGATGTTTTTGCCTGTCTCGTCCTGCCAGGTCAGATGCCCGAGAATCTCGTCTTTCATCGAATCCGGCGCGATGGCCAGATCGTCCTTGAGATCGCGCGGATCGGCACCTAGCCCGATCTCGATGACGTCCGGGAATGCGATGGATACGACGCGGATCTGGGTCTGCGCTTGGGCGGCCTCGTCTTTAGACGAAGAATTCGCGTATACGGCTGTGACCGTTTCCGTGCCCACCTCTTGCGCCGTGAGTACACCCGACTGATTCAAGGTAACGACCTTATTCCCGTTCGTATCGGACCAGGTTACGAAAGGCAGAATCGCCGTCTTGTCGCCGATTGGTTTAATGCCAAGCTTGTCGGATAGATTGTACTGCGTATCCAGCAGCATCGTGAAGGTACGCGGCAGCTCGAGCTCTACCGGCACGACCTTGATGCTGAATTCTGTTCTGATCTGCGGGCTGCCGTCGCTAGGCGTATAGATCGCCATCGCCTTTTGAGTGCCGCTGCGTACGCCGGTCACGACGCCGGAGGCAGATACAGTAAGCTTGTCTTGCCCGGTCTCGGCTGCCCAGGTCAGATGACCTTCGATCTCGCCCTTAAGCGCGGCAGGGCCCCGCGTGAGATCGTCCAGCAAGTTCCGCGTGAGACCGAGCGTGACCGAGACATCTCTGCCGGTCAGTTCGACGACGTTTACTATGACTTGCTGCGACCAGAGCACTTGGTTGCTGCCAGGCAGCTTGTACTCGGCGAGCACCGTCGCGACGCCAGGCGCTTTGGCTGTCACTTGCCCTTTGTCGTTAAGGTAGGCGTAGGTTTCACCACTCTTGAAGGACCAGTTCAATCCGTCAATGAACCGTTGACGGTCACCGCTTCCGTTAATCTTTAGGTGATCGGTATCCGCCAGTTGGACCGCCGAGGTTCCGGTACTCGACAGCGTGACGCTGCCCGTCATAGACGCCTCGATAACATGGACTCGGATGCTTAAGGTAGAGACGGCAGGTCCGTCCGCGACCGGCTTGTACTCGACCTTGATAATCTCTTCGCCTGCAGCCAGGCCAGTGACCTTGCCGGCAGCGTCGACGGAGGCATTGCTTTTGCCGTTTTCGTCGGTCCATACGAGGTGGGTCAGCACCTCATTCTTGAGGGAAGCCGGCGTGACGACGAGCAAGCCGGACAGATCTGCAGGCTGTCCGCCCTTGATCACGACCGCTTCCGTAGGTCCCTCCAGCAGCACGACGTTTACGACGATCTCCCAGACGGCAATGACGCGTCCGTCCGCATCCTTATAGGTGGCGGTTATCTTCTCCGCTCCGGGCGCGAGGCCTTTGACGATTCCCGTCGCGGGATCCACGGACGCAATTTCTTTGCCTTCCTCGTCTGTCCACGTGAGATGAGATTTAACATCATCCGTTAATCCGGCAGGAAGGACGGTGATCTGGTCCTTCAGATTGATCGTGCCGTCCTTGGCGACGATGACTTGCGTCGGACCGCCCAGTTTGACGACCTGCACTTGAATGTTCCACGAAGCGATGACCGGACCGTTCGCGGTCTCCTTATAGGAAGCGGTCACCGTCTCGATACCGGCTTGCTTCCCCGTCACGATACCTGTTCCGGCAATGGAGGCAAACGCCTTGCCCGCTTCGTCGTTCCACACCAAATGCCCTCTGACCTCCGCGTCGTAAGTTGCGGGCAGCACGGTCAACAACGCCTTCAAATTAAGCGTACTGCCCTCTGCGAGGATAACGGATGCGGGACCGCCGAGATCGACGACGTTGACCTTAATCGTCCAGGAGGTAACGACAGGTACGTTAGGCGCCGGACGGTATGCGGCTGTCACCAGCTCGCTGCCCGCGGCGACGCCTGTCACTACGCCGGCTGAGTTGACGGAGGCGTAGGACTTGCCAGCTTCATCGCTCCACTCCAGATGGGTCAACACTTGGCTTCTCAGATTGCTCGGGAGCGCTTCGATCAAGTCCTGAACGGTCAGCGTGCGGCCTTTGCCTACAGTGACTTGCTCAGGACCGCCCAGCGAGATTACGTTCACCTTGATTTTCCATTCGGCGATGACCGGGCCGTCAGGCGTTTCTTTATAAGCGACCGTCACCGTCTCCCAACCGGGCGCAAGTCCCGTTGCGATGCCGGCGGCCGTGACTGATGCGATCGTCTTGCCGCTCTCGTCGCTCCAATACAGCTTGCCCAGCAGTTCGGCGGACAGCTCGGCCGGCGCGCCGGAGATCAGCTTTTTCAAGTCGATCGTCCCGCCAAGACCGACCTCTACCTCTTCGGGCCCGGATAGCGCAACGACCTTAACCTTAATCGTGCGGGAAGCGATGACCGGCCCGCCCGATACAGCGCGGTACTCGACCGTTACGTCTTCGATTCCGGTCTCGGTGCCGCTAACGATGCCCTCCGCATTCACGGATGCGAAGCTTTTGCCGGCTTCGTCGCGCCAGGTCAAGTTGGCAAGCATCGTATCGCTCATACTGGACGGCAGCGCGGTAATTACGCTTTTCAGATCCAGCGATTTGCCTTTGCCGATCGTGGCGGAAGCGGGACCGTCAATATCCACGACGTTCACCTGTATCGTCTTCTGGATCACGATCGGTCCGCCGTCGGTCTGACGATAGGTGACCGTGACATTTTCGATACCTGTCGCAGTGCCGGAGACGATTCCGGTTGCAGCGCCGACGGAAGCAAAGTCTTTTCCGGTCTCGTCGCTCCAGGTCAGACGGCTCATGACCGCAGAACTGATATCAGATGGCGCGGCGCTGACCAACGCTTTGACGTCGAGCGTCTTGCCTTTGCCCAACGTGACCTGCTCCGGCACGCTCAGATCGACAACGGTGACGCGCGTCGATGCGGTGACCGGCGTCGTCTTCGGATTTTTCTGGTACGAAGCCCCGACGGTGGCGGACCCGGTCTTTTTGCCGATGACGACGCCGTTGCTTGCGCCAGCTTCTACGATAGCAGCGTCTCCGCTAGTCCACTTCGTATAGCTCTGGATGCCTGGTTTGCTCGCCTCAGGCGTAACGCCGAGCGCGGCGTTCCACAGATCCCGCTTCCACTCCGTGCCAAGTCCGATATGAATGTCGGTAGGCAAAGTCAACTGGATCGGTTGAATGACCGTCACGCGATAGGTTTTGGTGTAGGTTTTGCTCTTGCTAGTCGTAGCCGTTACGCTGATGTCGATCGGGCCGGCATTGACGCCGGTGAGTATCTTCTTCATATCGTCGGCGCCGTTGCCGAGCTCGCCGATCGTGGATTGGCCGGAGCCGACAGACCAGGTGAGCCCGGTCAGCGTCTCATTTGCCAGAACGAGTTTGGCTTCGAGATTGATCGTGTCGTCTACGTTGACGCTGTTCGGTCCGACGATGTTGATGCCCGGGACGACAACCGTCACATTCGATACGGCGGTCAGTCCGCTGCCGTCCGTCGCGGTCGCGGTGATTTTGGCCGTGCCCTCGGCAATACCCTTGATGATGCCTGCGGCATCGACCGTTACCAGATCAGGGCGATCGGAGGTCCAGGTCAGCGTCTTGTTGGACGTATCGTCAGGACCGATGACCGGCGTCAGCTTCGATTCGTCGCCCTTCGCGATGATCGTATCCGACAGGCTCAGGCTGGCCATTTTGGTGACCGCTTGTATTTGATACGGCTGGAACTGCAGACTGCGCTCGATATCCTTAGTAATCGTGGCGCCGTTCACGTAGAAGTCCGTGAAGTTCAAGTAAGAATTATCGAGCAGGTAGCTGCCGTTCTGCTTCGGCGTGACTTTCACCGTGAAGCTGACCGGATCGGCGACGAAAGATCTGCCGTCCTGGCTCAGACGGTATTGAATGTCCGCCAGTGAGCCGGTCAAACGGTATCCTGCGGCGAGCGTGCCGGAGACAGCCGGATTCAGCAGCAGGGGGGACGTATCCGCCGCGAGTACTTCGAGATTGACCGGCAGCTTCTCGTCGAGCTTGAAGTTTTTGATGACCAAATCGTCGGCATTAATACCGTTTTGGAAAGGAATGCTCTTCGGCGTAATTGTGTACGTCATCGTGAACGGTACGTTCTTCTCGATCTGGTTGTTCACGACATTGGCGGATAGCGTACGACCGAGGTCGACGTTGGCGGTCACCTTCACGACCTTGGTCGTAACCGTCTGGGTCGTGCTGGCGCCGCTCTTGTCCTTGGCCGTCACGTAAATGACTAGGTCGCCGCCGTTCGGCAGTGGATTGTCGTACGATTCCGTGACAATATCGCCCGTTTTGACGTCGGAATACGCTTTGACCTGCTTTTCGGTCCAAGCGTCCGAGGCGCTAGCACGGTACTTGAAGCTGACGGCCGTGCTAAGCGACCGGTCGATGACGTCGTAGTCCTGCGCCGTATAGCTCAGCAGCACCTTGTTATAAGAAGGAATGATTTTGCCGGTATCCGCATAATTCGTCGGCGTGCTGACATTCACGATCGGAGCATGGTTCGATCCGATAAACGCCCGGTACATCGTATTGACGAACAGCCGCTGCTCCCAGTCCGGGAAGTTGGCGTTCGTATGGCCGGTACCGGAGTAGGTGACGTTGCCGTACGAATACGTGTAGTAGTGGTTCCAGCTGTCGTCGTCGTCCCGCGGTCCGCCCGTGATGTTGTACCAGGGGATCAGCTTGGGATCTTCGAGCTTCAGGCCGAAGTATTGGTCGTGCGTCGTATTGACCTGCGTGATCACGCTGCTGATATTGAACGGGAAACGGGTCAGCAGGCCTTCGTTTACTTTCTTGGTCGTCGTCGAAGTATTCGGCGCGTTAAGACCCATGTTGGTCATCGGGCTTAATTGGCCGGTCGCCGTCTGGAAGTAGCTGATCCAGTTCGAGCTGCCCTGATACACGGTATCGTGCGTGAACATGACGCTCTGTCCGGTTGCGATGTAGGTATTGACTGCATCGGCGGGGGCTTTGTCGATGCTGGCGCTGCTATTGTAGGAGTCCGCAAAGCCGAAGATCAACATGTCGTAATAGCCGTTGAGCGTCTTGTAGCCGGAGCTGTTGAAGGTGCTCATGGTCATGGTTTTGATCGTAATGTCGTAGTCGTCCGTCTTGAGGTAGCTCTGGTTCATGTTGTTGCTCTTGAGCAAGCTGCTCGTATCGCCGCTGGAAGGCAGGATCTGCAGCACGTTGATCTTGGTCAGCTCGTCGCGGAACCGGAGGACGCCGCTCTGGATGTCCTTCAATTTGCTGCCTTGGTCGACGAGCTCGAGCTTCCAATAGTGGACGCCGGAGTAACCCTTGGGCAGGCGGAAGGTAAGCGTATTGCCTGTCGTTGCGGTTACGGGCTGCGAAACGATCAGGTTGTTGGAGTCGAACTTCAGCACGCTGTCGATGCCGATGTAGAGGTTGGCGGTCATGCTTCGCTGCGCGATGTTGCCTACATTGGCCACGTTGAATGTATAGGACAACGTATCGCCCGCCACATAAATTTGACCCTGATTCGCGGTATAGTCGATCGGCTTGCCTGTAACGACAAGACGCGGCCGTTCCGCGGCGCGGTTGATCAGATCGGTCTTCGTGATGAAGTCGCTGGCGCTGGCGATGTTCGAATCGCCGACGAAGATGACATTACTTTTGTTCGAGGTCGGGACGAAAGGCATCGTTGAACCGGTGAGGGAAGTCGCGTAGGGCGAGAGTCCCGTCTTCAGGATGCCGGCCGTATTCTGAAAAAGGGCGCCGCTGCTCGACGAGGAGCTGGTCTTCTGGCTATATACGATGACAGGCAGGCCGCGATCGATGTAGTAGTCCTTTAGTTCTTTGAATTTCAAGTTCGTAATGTCGTTCATGATGCTTTTCGTGTCGTGGTTCTGACCGCTGGTCGAAACGAGCGTGGCGTTGTACGCGCCTTTGCCGATGTAGATTGCGTCGTACCGGCCGTCGAGCTCGTCCCGCTGCGCGACGAACTGCTTCATCCGGATGGAGTCGATCTTAATAACCGGATCGTTGTAGGTGCTCAGGATCGGCAGGAGATCCGACGTACCGTCGTCCGTGATCTCGAGCAAGCGGATTTCTTGTTTGGTCGAGGTGGGCGAGATATCGGTGATGGTAAATTTTTGTTTGGCATCCGCTACCGAATCGTTGCTCGCACGGATTGTCGTTGTGCCGTTGTTGGTAACCGTCGTAAAATACTTGCTGTTCGAAAGAGACTTGAACGTAAAAGCGCCGCCCGAGGCCTCTTTCTTGAACGTCTCCGTGATTTTTACCGCTGTTGCACTAGCAGCCAGATCGTTTGTCCCATTGGCCGTGACGAACATGCCGTTCGATTGCGCGCGAAAAGACACGGTGCCGTCGCCCCAATCGGTCATGATGAATCTGGCCGCCGTCCCCGTACCAAGCTGTAATTGCGTGCCGTTCAAGATGACGTTCTGAACGCCGTTGCTCGGCGTCGTTCCCGTGAGCGTCACCACCGAATAGGTTGCCGCATGCGTGTGGGCCGGACCGAATGCCGTGACCGGCACGCCTCCGAAGATTAAAACTGCCGTTAACGCCAAGCTCAACCATTTCCGAACTCGCGACATGGTTTTTCTCCCCCTAGTGGTTTTACTATGTAAGTCTCTTAGATGGTTGAATTAAATAGGATGCTAGACCTAGAACCTTCCGAACCGATTTTACCATATTCTTCTGAAAAAAAACTGAACAATTTTTGTGTCGCTTTTTGGGTTATTATGGCACAAAATGCTGCTTGTCTTTTCATTATGTGGCGATATATAATCCTTCTGAGAAAAAAATTGGAAAACTGTCGTTAAGTATCATTTATTTCACTGGAAATTTACATGCGTTTAACACATAAAAATGCAGGACTATAGGACTATGGTTTGGGGTGACCGGGTTGGCGATCGTGAAGAAGAGATTGGGAGACTTGCTGGTCGAGAGCCAGATCATCTCCGAGGCGCAGCTTCAAGAAGCGCTCCAAGAGCAGCGCAAGACGAAGCAGAAGCTGGGAGACCTGCTTATCACGCAGGGGTATATCAACGAGCAGCAGCTGATCGAAGTGCTCGAGTTCCAGCTCGGCATCCCGCACGTCAGCCTCTTCAAATATCAGATCGAGCCTTCCATCACGCAGATTCTTCCCGAAGCGCTGGCGCGGCGTTATCAGGCGATCCCGATCCAGAAGGAAGGCGGCAAGCTGCTCGTCGCGATGGCGGATCCGCTCGATTACTTCGCGATTGAAGAGATGCGGATGAGCACGGGGTTCCGCATCGAGCCCGCCATCACGAGCCGGGACGAGCTCAACCGAGCGATTGCCCGCCACTACGGTCTGCAGGATTCGATGAGCCAGATCATGGGCGAGCTCCCGACGACGCAGGAAGAGATCCGCGAGACGGAGATTACCAACGAGGATTCTCCCGTCGTACGCCTCGTCAATCAGATGATCCAGCAGGCGATGCAGCTGCGGGTATCCGACATTCACGTCGATCCCGGCGAGACGAGCGTATCGATCCGTTACCGGCTGGACGGCGTGCTGCGGACGGAGCGGACGATCCCCAAGCAGATGCAGGGCTTCATCACTGCGCGTCTCAAGATCATGGCCAGATTAAACATCGCCGAGCGGCGCCTGCCTCAAGATGGCCGCATGAAGATGACGTTCGACAACCGGACGATCGATATCCGGGTGTCCGCCTTGCCGACAATTCACGGGGAAAAGATTGTGCTGCGGCTTCTCGATCTCAGCACCGGGGTGAAGTCGATCGACCTGCTCGGCTTCGGCAAACGCAACCAGGCCATTTTCCGGGAAATGATCGAACGCCCTTACGGCATTCTGCTCATCACAGGGCCAACCGGCAGCGGCAAGACGACGACGCTCTACTCGGCGCTGAACCATTTGAACCAAGAGTCCGCCAACATCATTACGGTCGAGGACCCGGTGGAATATCAGCTCGAGGGCATCAACCAGGTCCATGTCAACCCGACGATCGGTTTGACTTTCGCGGCCGGCTTGCGTTCCATTTTGCGTCAAGATCCCAACATCGTCATGGTGGGCGAGATCCGGGACACGGAGACGGCGGAGATCGCAATCCGTGCATCGCTTACGGGCCACCTCGTGCTGTCCACGCTGCACACCAACGATGCGATCAGCACGGTGACCCGGCTGAGGGATATGGGCGTAGAGCCCTACCTCGTCGCGTCGTCGCTCATCGGGGTCGTCGCCCAGCGCCTCGTGCGCCGCATCTGCCCGGAATGCAAGGCAGAGCAGGCGCCTACCGAGCAGGAGGCTATGCTGCTCAAAGGGCGCGGCTTGCAAGCGGACAAGCTCTACACGGGCAAAGGCTGCGGCAACTGCAACAAGACGGGCTACCGGGGGCGCGTCGCCATTCACGAGGTGCTGGGCATGAACGATACGCTCCGCCGGATGGTCTCGGAGAATGCGACCGTAGAAGAGCTTAGAAACGCGGCAGCGGAGCAGGGCATGATCACGCTGATGGATGATGGATTTGCCAAGGTGCTCGGCGGCATCACGACGCTTCAGGAAGTAATCCGCGAGACCGTCGCCTATTAGCGAGAGGGGAACACACGATGACAGCAGTGATGAAGAGCCGCATGCTAGACTTGCTGCGTGCGGCGCACGAGGCCGGCGCGTCCGACCTGCATATCTCGGTCGATTCGCCCCCGATCCTGCGGGTGAACGGCAAGCTCCAGCCCGTCGGCGAGGATAAGGTGACGGCTGAAGATGCCTTGCAAATGGCGCAAGCGTTGATCGACGAGGAGCAGGCGGAGCGTTTCGAACGAGCCGGCGAGCTGGACTTTTCCTATGAGCTTGAGGGGCTGTCCCGCTATCGGGTGAACGCTTACCGTCAGAGAGGCAAGGTCAGCATCGCGGTGCGGACGATTCCGACGAACATACCGACACTGGAGCAGCTGCAGCTGCCGCAGATTTTGAGCACGCTCGCCGGCAAGCCCCAAGGGTTGATCTTGGTCACCGGCCCGACCGGCTCGGGCAAGTCCTCTACGCTGGCGGCGATGATCAAGTACATCAATACGCATGAGAAAAAGCATATTGTGACGCTGGAGGATCCGATCGAGTATTTGCATGGCCATGGCTCCTCGATCATCGACCAGCGCGAGGTGGGCAGCGACACGAAGAGCTTCGCCAACGGGCTCCGTGCCGCGCTGCGGCAAGATCCCGATGTCATCCTTGTCGGAGAAATGCGGGACCTGGAGACGATCTCGGCTGCCGTGACGGCCGCGGAGACCGGGCACCTTGTGTTCGCGACGCTGCACACGACCGATGCGCCGCAGACGATCGACCGGATCATCGACGCGTTCCCCGGCCATCAGCAGGGACAGATTAGAGCTCAGCTTGCCGCGGTGCTCGTCGCCGTCATCTCGCAGCGGCTGCTGCCGCGTACGCAGAACCGGGGCAGAGCCTGCGCGACGGAGATTCTGGTCAATACGCCGGCGGTGGCGAACCTGATCCGTACGGAGAAGATCCATCAGATCAAGAGCGTCATGCAGACCGGCCGTCAGCTTGGCATGCATACGCTGGAGAACTCCATCAAGGAGCTGCTGCAGGCAGGCGCCGTAGAGCCGGCATACGCGCGGGCTTATCTGGCTGAGTCGGGTGTGCTCTGATGGCGGATTTTCTCTATCAGGTCCGCAGTCAGACCGGACGGCAGATTAAGGGCAAGCTGTCTGCCTCGAGCAAGTCGGCGGCGATGGACGAGCTGCGCAAGCGCAACCTCGTCGTTCTCTCCCTCAACGAGCAGAAGACGACCTTTCTCAACACGGACATCTACATCGGCAATCCGGTCAAACACGAGCACTTCATCATCTACTGCCGGCAGTTCGCCACGCTTATGCGCGCAGGCGTCAGCATCGTCGAAGCGACGGCCATCCTGGCCGAGCAGACCGAGAGCAAGCCGCTCAAAAAGGCGCTGGTAGACGTGCATACGGGGCTGTTGCGCGGCGTGTCGTTCTCTCAGTCGGCAGGCGAGCACAAGAAGATTTTTCCCGCCATCTTCCTGAGCATGATCCGCGCGGGCGAAGAGACGGGCGATATCGAGGGCACGCTGGAGCGGCTGGCCAAGTTTCTAGAGAAGCAGCATGTGACCCGGGAAAAGATCAAGTCGGCGATGACGTATCCGCTTGTCGTCGGCGTGCTGGCGATCGGCGCCGTCGTCTACCTGCTGAAGGCGGTCGTGCCGCAGTTTGTATCGATGTTCGAGTCGATGGATGCACAACTGCCGGCAATTACGCTTATGGTACTGGCGCTCAGCAAGTCGATCGAGCATCAGTGGTACCTGTGGCTGCTCGGCGTGATCGCGCTCGTAGTTGTGCATCAGGTTGCCAAGCGCACGGGCAAAGGGCGGTACTGGATCGACTACGGCAAGCTGAAGGTGCCGATCTTCGGCAAGCTGGCGCAGAAGGGCGCGATCGCGCAGCTAACCCGCACGCTGTCCTCGTTATACGCGAGCTCGGTGCCAGTGCTGCAGTCGCTGCAGATCGTCGAAGAGCTCGTTAACAACGTTGTCATCGGCGGTTACATCCGCAAATCCGCGGACTCGCTTCGCCAAGGCAATCCGCTGTCCGAGCCGCTTAAGCAATCGTGGGTGTTTCCACCGATGGTCACTCAGATGATCTCGATCGGCGAAGAGACCGGCGCGCTCGATCAGATGCTGGAGAAGGTCGCCGACTTCTACGAGATGGACGTCGAGAACACCGTCGACCGGCTCAAGTCGCTGCTCGAACCGCTGCTGATCGTCTTCCTAGCGGCGCTCGTCGGTACCATCGTCGCGGCGATCATGCTGCCGATGTTCACGCTGTACGGGCAGATGGGTTGATCGGGAAAAGGAAGAACAAGAACAGGTTGTCCATGCGTCATCAGGCGCTAGAACATATAGATTTTAAAAATTGAGTGAAAAGCGGAGGGAATGGAAATGAGAACGGCTGTAATGAAGCGTCTCGGCAAGGCGAAGGAAGATCAAAAGGGTTTTACGCTGATAGAGCTTTTGGCGGTAATCGTTATTCTGGCGGTTATTGCGGCGATTGCGATTCCGTTGATCGGGAGTATTATTAATAAATCGAAAAAAGATTCCGATGTCGCAACAGCTCGCCAAATCTATGATGCTTCTAGATTGTATATAACATCGCAAATGGATGGTGATCCAACTGGCGGAGGGAATGGAATCGTCCTTCCAATCGTTGAAGGAACAGGCGATTGGGTTGGTCATGGACTTCAAAAAGAGGGCTATCTCGACAACAACCTTGTACTTCCTAGCACAAAAGGAAAGATTGTTGGCGGAAAAGTTGTTTACAAAACGGATGGTACACTAGCATATGTCTTTATTGATTCTGATAGCGGTAGTACCGCTGGTAAAGATGATATTTATGTATCTGGTGCAGATGTCCTTAAAGGCGAAGGTTCGGCAACTGGTGCAGCACCGACTACTGACCCTACAGCTCCTGCAACGCCATAATATTAGAAAAGGAACCGGCCCCACCGGTTCCTTTTCTCTAACTAACATCGAAAGCGACTATCGCCATCATGACGATTCTTCTCTATATATACCTGTTTGCGCTTGGCGCGGTGCTCGGCTCGTTTTACAACGTGGTGGCGCTGCGTGTGCCTGCTGGCGAGTCCATCGTCTCGCCGCCGTCGCGCTGTCCGCGTTGCGGGACGCGGCTTACAGGGCGCGATCTTATCCCGATCGCGAGCTGGCTGCTGTCGCGAGGCCGCTGCCGTCATTGCAAGGCGCCGGTATCGCCGCTGTATCCGCTCGGCGAAGCCGCGACGGGGCTGTTGTTCGTCTGGGTGTATGCCAGCTTCGGTTGGAGCCCGGCAGCGATTATCGGGCTGCTGCTCGTCAGCCTCTGCGTCATCGTGACCGTGTCGGATCTGGCGACGATGCTCATTCCGAACAAAGTATTGCTGTTCTTTGCGCCACTTCTGGCTGCAGCCTGTCTATTGCTCCCAAACGACATTCCATGGTGGAGCCATCTACTAGGCGCGGCAGTCGGCGGCGGTGTCCTGCTGCTCGTCGTGATCGTCTCAAGAGGCGGGATGGGGCTCGGGGACGTCAAGCTGTTCGCGGTGCTCGGCTTCGTCGTCGGGCTGCCGAATACGGCAGTGGCATTCGTCGCTGCTTGCTTGGCCGGCACGCTCGTTGGCGGCGTCTTGCTGGCAACCGGAGTCGTAAAGCGCAAGCAGCCTGTGCCGTTCGGTCCGTTTCTCGCGCTGGGCGCATGTCTTGCGTACGGCTACGGCGCGGATATCATCGACTATTATTTATCTTTATTTACCTGAACGGGGCGTGACTCACAATGTTCGGATCAGGCGCCAAGACCATCGGCCTGACCCTGGATCCGTCCGGGGCAAGACTCGTTAAACTGAAGAAAAAGAAGACTTGGGAGATCGAGCGCGTCAGCGTGCTGCCGCTGCCTTCCGGCCTTTTTGAAGAGGACCGAATCTCGGACTATACGGAGGCCCGCAGCCTTCTGACCGACTGGATCAGAAATGAAAAGCTGCAGGGGCAATCCGTGACGCTTTCTTTTCCGACCTCGCATGTCATCGTTCGCCGCCTGCGCATCCAGAGCACCAGCGACAGAGACCTCGCTGGACTGGTGGCGCTCGAAGTCGAGACCACGCTGCACCTGCCGTTCGAGGACCCTGTACACGATTTTATCAAGCTTGGAACGGAAGCGGAGAGTACGAATGTACTCGTGTTTGCCGCATCCAGGCAGCTGATCCAGTCCTATACGGACATGGTCGAGGGAGCGGGCTTGCGAGTGTCCGGCATCGAGCTGTCGGCGACAGCGCTCGCGCGCGCGATCCGGGAGCTTCAGGATGAGAAATTCGGGGAAACGATGCTGGTCAATCTGGACGCGAGCGCGCTCGAGATCTATATGTTCCACGGCGGACACCCGGTCTTCCTGAAAACGATCGCGCTCTACGGACAAGGAGACTTGGACGGCGCCCTGAGCGAGGGCCAGCTGTCCGAGCTGACCGCAGAGATCGCGCGCATGCTCAACTTCTATCAGTTCAGCATTCACGAAGGTAATGCCCGGATCACCGAGGCGCTTATCGTCGGTTCGGACCAGGGTCGGAACCAACTGCTTGCGGTACTGCAGCAGTCGCAGCCGGAAGTGAGTATTCGGGCGTTTTCCTTCGACACCTATGCAACGCAGCATACTTACAGCGCTGACGATAATCGTGTCGCGGTCGGTCTAGCGCTGTGGCATCAGGACAAGCAGCGGATCAATCTCATGCCGCGTATCGACCGCGATGCGCGACTGTATCCGGTTATCCTGGCGGCATCGCTTGCCGTGTGGGTGCTGGCGGTAGGGGCTGTTTCCTATTACTATTTCGACAACAAGTCCCAGCTTAAAGCCGGAGAAACAACGATCTCGCAGCTGAACGACCAGATCGCGCTGCTGCAAAGCGGCCTGGAGGCGCAAAACAGCCAGCAATCCGGGCAATCGAATCCGCTCAAGGTGATCGAGGACATTCGCGGTAACCGCCGCGATGCGATTGCCGTTCTGACTGAACTGGAAAGTAAGCTGCCGTCGGGCAGCAAGCTCCAGAGCGTCAGCTACAGCAGCTTGGGTCAGATCGGTTTGACCGTCCAAGTGTCGGATTTCGATAACGCGTCCCGTTACTTGTTCGATCTGAAGCACATGTCGTTCGCAGCATCGGCGCAGCTGCAATCGGTCGCTCAGAGCGCCGCCGGCGAAGGTCCGATCGTCGTCGCCACGAAGACGGCGATTTATTCGCTCGATATGAAGAAGCCGGAAGGAGGAGAAGGAAATGACGGGACTGCAGACGCAGCTCAATAAACGGTCGTTGGGCCTGATCGGCGTTGTCCTGCTTTTCCTGCTCCTGCTGATGTTTGTCGTGTACAAGCAGATGCCGCTTAACTCGGAGTTGTCCGATCAGAACGATCAGGTAGCGAGTCTGCGCAGCCAGGCGGATCTGCTCACGAAAAAAGCCGCCGAAGGCAGCGCCGCCGGGGCCGAATACTCGGACGCATCGGTCCAGCAGGCGCTCCCGCTCTCGGACAATACGGAACAGATGCTGCTCGATCTGAAAAAAATCAGCCAGGCGACAGGTGTCGCGCTGCTGAACGCGACCTTTAGCGCGTCCGACAGCAATCAGCTGCAGAGCATGTTAGGCGGCGAGCAAACGCCTTATGCCTCGGTCGGCGAGCTTAAGACAGCCGTCGCCATCGAAGGCACGTACGATCGTCTGCTCGAATGGGTCGGCGCCCTGCAGAAGCTCCCGCGTCTCGTATCGGTGGACAACTTCGCGATCGCGAAGCCTGCACCAGCGGACCTGGGCAAGGCGATGACGTTAAACGTCAATTTTACCGCCTACTTCGATCCGTCCTATCGCAATCTGGTAGACGAAGAATTGCTGCCTTACCAAGAGTAACGACTGATTCCCTGCCAGAAGGGGGACGCTGCGGGGCGATGCCTCGCGCCGTCCTCTTTTCATTTTTTTCGGAGTGGATTTCCACCACCAGCGGGGCCGATGGATATGCTACAATAGAGAGACACTCTATGAAAAAAGGTTGTCGAATACAGGATGCGAGTGTCGAACAAGCTTGAATTTACGGAGCATCATCGCTATACCGCCTGCCGGGATTTCTCGCTCGGCGGCCTAGAGCGACGCGTGCTGGCCGAACTTTATCAACCGATGGCGGGCGCCCTCTCTATCGGCTTATATCTGTTGCTCTACCATCATCTTGGCGACGACGAGACGGGCTGCGTGCAGCCTGAGGCGCAGCGCAGGCTGTTTCTGGGCTTGGGTCTGGAGCCGAATGCGGCAGGCCGGCAGTCACTCGTCGAGAGCGCCTCGAAGCTGGAAGCCATCGGCCTGCTTCAGACGTTCAGGCAGCACGATCCGGCGGCCGACGAGACGCTCTATGAATATGTGCTGCAGCGGCCGCTTGCGCCCGGCGAGTTTTTCGCCAACCTGCACCTGTCGTTGCTGCTCAGGGACCGGATCGGCAAGCCGGCGCTGATGGAGCTTCGCGATTCGCTCGCGCCGCGCAGCCCTTCGGGGCTGGCGAGGTTTCTCAACCGCGAAGAGATCACGGTGCCGTTTTACGAGCTGTTCCGCATCAATGCTTCGCAGATCGATCCGGAGCTGGAGCAGTCGCTGTCCCAGTCGGCGCCTGCTCGCGAGGTTGGCGCGTCCCAGCCGGAGCGCGTGCGCCACAGCGAGCTGCTGCTCCGCTTCCCGCGAGGCTCTTCGAACCGGACGCACGTCGAGCGGCTGAATCGCGCGCCGGAGTCGATGGCCCAGATCAACTTTCTGGCGTACAAGTTCGATCTGGAGCTCCCCGAGATCAGCCGATTGCTGGACGAGGACGGCGTCTTTCTGCCCGATGGGACGCTCCATTGGGACGAGCTGCAGTCCCGGGCCAATCTGATCTACCGTCAGGGCC
Source organism: Cohnella sp. GCM10020058 (assembly GCF_042683485.1). Lineage (NCBI taxonomy): Bacteria > Bacillati > Bacillota > Bacilli > Caryophanales > Paenibacillaceae > Cohnella > Cohnella sp. GCM10020058. The sequence continues at coordinate 27,524 of NZ_JBHUJV010000002.1, read as the reverse complement.
GCAAGCGCGGCGAAGAGCGCGAACGCTATCTGTCGCGCATCGGAGAGCCCGCTTCGGATGAGGCGGCTTCCGCCGTAGTGGATGAAGCGTTGTATGCGGTCCCGCCGTTCGAGGTGCCGGAGCGGCTCAGCAAGCAGGTCGCGAAGGACGAATACGGACGAATGCTCATGCTCGAGCCGTACACGCGGTTTTTGGAGCGATTTTTCCCGGGCTCCGTGCCCGACGTATTCGCGCGTATCTTCGAGCGTATCGATCTGAACTACAAGCTGCCGGAAGCGGTCATTAACGTGCTGATCCACTACGTGCTGGGCACGAACCATGCGCAGCGCCTGACGGCAAGCTTTATCGATTCGGTCGCTGCGAATATGCTTGCCAAAGGCATTGATTCCTATGACAAAGCCGTCCGGTACGTGCGCGAGCAGGAGAAGCTGAACGAGACGCTCGAGCGCAGGCGCAGAGGCGAGAGCGAGCCCGCGCCGGCCGGCAAGGGCAAGACGGCATCGGGGCGCAGCCGCGCAAGCACATCGGGCGCGCGCAAGCCGTCCATGCCCGTCGTCGAAGACAAGGGGCCCGCGAAGGCGCTGTCCGCCGAGGAGCGCCAGCGGCTGCGCGATCTCGCGCGGCAGCTGGATAAGAGCTGAGCCGCTGACACCACTCGGTGCGTGATAGGTAACCACCTGGCCGAATAAGGATGCGTCATCGTCTTATTCGCCCAATGCGCGCCATTCTGGCTGAATAAGGATGCGTCACCGTCTTATTCTCCCAAATTCGTGCCGATATGGCCGAATAACGATGTGCCACCGTCTTATTCGCCCAAATGCACGCCAACCTGGCCGAATAACGATGTGCCACCGTCTTATTCGCCCAAATGCGCGCCATTCTGGCTGAATAAGAATGTCCCAGCGTCTTATTCGCCCAAATGCAACGCCAACCTGTCCGAATAACGCTGTGCCATCGTCTTATTCGCCCATTCAAACACTTGCCCGGCGCAATAATAATGTGCTATCTTCTTATTTCCGCAATCCTAGCATCTGTCCGGAAATATAACGCTACGCCAACGTCTTATTGGCCCGACATAATGAGAACTATCTTGCAATAGAAAGGAGGGAGCGCGATGGAGTCGCTTGGAGAAGCGCTGCGCAGCTGGAAGGCCGCGCCCGGCGTCGGCGATCTGGATAGCCTCACGCATCGGGTGCTCGCCGATCCGCTGGTCGTGCAGATTCGCCGCCGGTACCCAGGCCTGGAAGAACGGACCCTCCGCATCAACCTGAACAAGTTGTATCAATATGCCAAGGAAGACCGGAGCTGCAGCAACTGTCCGGGGCTCGAGCGTTGTCCGAACGATATGCAAGGCCATTATACGTCGATTACCTGCGCGGAGCAGAACGGCAAGTGGCAGCTGTTCGACGGGAAAACGCCTTGCGCGAGATGGCTCGCCAACGAGCATCAGGAGCAGGTGCGACGCAGGATCACGAGCCTCAGCAGCAATGTGGATATTGAAGCCGACAGTTATGAGGCCGAACAGATGCTTGATCTCGACGACGAGCGGGAAGACGCGGTATTGCAGCTGTTGGCATATGTGAACCGTACCCGTACCGACGGGTTGCAGAAGAAGGGGCTCTTCCTGATGGGGAGCTTCGGCACCGGCAAGACGTACATGGCCGCCTATTTGCTGCACAAGCTCGCCAAGGAGGGCAAGACAGGCGTCATCGTCTACATGCCCGACTTTGTTGAGGACGCCAAGGCGCTCATGATGGAACCGCAAAAGCTCAAAGAAACGATGACGCTCATGAAGGAAACGGATTTGCTCGTTTTCGACGACATCGGCGCAGAGAACTTGAGTCCATGGGTCAGAGACCACGTCATTGGCGCGATCCTGAATCATAGAATGAACCGCAAGCCAACCTTTTACACCTCCAATCACGATCTCGAATCGCTCGAGCGGCACTTCAGCTTCACCCACAAGGAAGGCGAGGAGCTCCATAAAGGCCAACGTCTGATGGACCGGATCCGTCCGTTCGTAGACGTCGTGCATGTGCGAGGCCGCAATCAGCGAGGTTAACCCCCCGGATGGTACTCCTTTTTAATCACAAGCCCGCAGCTTTGCTGCGCGGCCTTTTTTTGTATTTTCATCGATTGATTATTTTTGTGATTTGGGCTCATCTATTAAGGAAACTTATAAGCGATTTAAATTATACTTATTGACACTAAACCCACCTGCCTGCTATGATTTGTTAAAACCTATTGAAATGGTAGGAATTATGTGAATTACTACCGGATAACCGGAGGGGGATTGGAAAAATGAAATTGAAATCATCGAAAAGAATCATGTCGTTCGCCGTCGTTGCCCTGTTCGTCGCGTTGCTGTCCGCTTGCGGCTCGAACAACAACAATGCCGCGAGCTCCGGCAGCGCGTCCGCATCCGGATCCGCATCGCCGTCAGGGACGGCTTCATCCGAGCCATCCGCCGCGTCGACCGCCAAGCCGAAGTCCATCGAGCTGCTGAACGTGTCCTACGACCCGACGCGCGAGCTCTATGAAGCGTTCAACAAGAGCTTTGCGGATTACTGGAAAAAAGAAACGGGCCAAACAGTCAAAATCAACCAGTCGCACGGCGGCTCCGGCGCTCAAGCGCGGAAGGTACTCGACGGTCTCGAAGCGGACGTCGTGACGCTCGCCCTCGCATATGACATCGATTCGCTCACGGATAGCGGCCTGATCAAGAAGGATTGGCAGCAGTCGTTCGAATCGAACAGCTCGCCTTATACGTCGACGATCGTCTTCCTCGTTCGCAAAGGCAACCCGAAGGGCATCAAGGACTGGGATGACCTGATCAAGGATGGCGTCCAGGTTATCACGCCGAATCCGAAGACGTCCGGCGGCGCGCGCTGGAACTACCTTGCGGCTTGGGGCTATGCGCAGCAGCAGGACGGCAACGACGAGACGAAGACCAAGGATTTCATGAAGAAGCTGTTCGCCAACGTGCCCGTGCTCGACACCGGCGCCCGCGGCGCCACGACGACGTTCGTAGAACGCAAGATCGGCGACGTGCTGCTCGCTTGGGAGAACGAAGCTTACCTCGCCAAGAAGGAATACGGAGACGAGTTCGAGATCGTAACCCCGTCGCTCAGCATCCTGGCCGAGCCGCCGGTCGCCGTCGTCGACAAGAACGCCGACAAGCGCGGCACCCGCGAAGTCGCCGAAGCTTATCTGAAGTATCTGTACACCCCTGAAGGCCAAGAGATCGCAGCGCAGAATTTCTACCGTCCTCGTTTGCAGGAGGTCGCCGACAAGTACAAGGATCAGTTCCCGACGCTTAATCTGCTCACGATCGACAAGGATTTCGGAGGATGGACCGAGGCTCAGAAAAAGCATTTCGCCGACGGCGGTACGTTCGACGAAGTGTATACCAAAGGTTAACATCTCCTAACCCGACAGCGAGGAAGGACGATCGCAATGGCTGCCCACGTCAAAGAAAAACGCGTACTGCCCGGATTTCGGATTACATTGGGTTATTCCATTTTGTACTTGAGCTTAATCGTGCTCATCCCGCTGGCGGCGCTGATCGTGAAGACCGCGGGACTCACGCTGCCGCAGTTCTGGCACACCGTGACGAGCGAGCGCGTGCTCGCTTCGTACCGGGTCAGCTTGCTGACCTCCTTGTTCGCCGCGCTGGTCAACGTCGTGTTCGGCCTGCTCGTCGCCTGGGTGCTCGTACGCTACCGTTTCCCCGGGAAAAAGATCGTCGACGGCCTGATCGACATGCCTTTCGCGCTGCCGACGGCGGTCGCGGGCATCGCACTCACGTCGATCTATGCGCCGAACGGCTGGATCGGATCGCTGCTGGACCCGCTCGGCATCAAGGTGGCTTATACGCCGCTCGGCATCACGGTCGCGCTCGTCTTCATCGGACTGCCGTTCGTCGTGCGAACCGTGCAGCCGGTGCTTCATGAGCTGGAAAACGATATGGAGGAGGCGGCCGCGCTCCTCGGCGCGCACCGCTGGCGGACGTTTCGCAAGGTGCTGCTGCCCGAGCTCGTCCCGCCGCTCATCACGGGCTTCGCACTTGCCTTCTCGCGGGGGATCGGAGAGTACGGCTCGGTCGTGTTCATCTCCGGCAACATGCCGATGAAGACTGAGATCACGCCGCTGCTCATCATTACGAAGCTCGAGCAGTTCGAATACAGCCAGGCGACGGCGATCGCGCTGGTGCTGCTCATCATCTCGTTCGCGCTCCTGCTGCTCATCAATACGCTGCAACGGTGGACCAACCGCCGTCTGCGGACGAGTTAAGGGGGCCTCGCGATGTCAGGAGCCGCACCGGCTGCAGTCGTATCCCAAACGCCGCTGCCAGCGGACGTTCGTCCCAAGCATTTGAACGAATCGCGCGGCGTGCGCATTTTATTAATCTCGATCGCGCTTCTTTTCGTCGGTATGGTCGTTGTGCTGCCGATGCTCACGGTGATCGTCCAGGCGTTTCGAAAAGGATGGGAGACATACGCGGAAGCGATCTCCGATCCGGACGCCATCTCGGCGCTTCGTCTGACGCTTACCGTCGCGCTGGTCGCGGTGCCGCTCAATACGTTGTTCGGCGCAGCGGCGGCGTGGGCGATCACGAAGTTCAAGTTTCGCGGCAAAAACCTGCTCATCACGCTGATCGATCTGCCGTTCGCCGTCTCGCCAGTCATCGCGGGCCTGGTTTACATCCTGCTGTTCGGTGCGCAAGGCTTGATCGGCCCATGGTTGATGGATCACGATTACAAGATCGTGTTCGCGACGCCGGGCATCATCCTGGCGACGATGTTCGTCACCTTCCCGTTCGTCGCCCGCGAGTTGATCCCGCTCATGGAGACGCAAGGCGTGCAGGACGAGGAAGCGGCGGTCAGCTTGGGCGCCAAGGGCTGGCGGGTGTTTTTCAAGGTAACGCTGCCCAACATCAAGTGGGGGCTGCTGTACGGCATCATCCTCTGCAACGCCCGGGCGATGGGCGAGTTCGGCGCCGTATCGGTCGTCTCCGGGCATATCCGGGGCGAGACGAACACGCTGCCGCTGCATATCGAGATTTTGTACAACGAGTATCAGTATACGGCATCGTTTGCGGTCGCGTCGCTGCTCATGGCGCTGGCAATCGTCACTTTGATCATCAAAGGCATCATCGAGCACAAAATGGCGGGCAACCGCACGCATTGAGTCTTCGAGTGCGATCCGGAAAGGCACGGGGGCCAGTGGCGGTGCTATAATCGACATTTTAATAAGTCATCTCAGGCGATAACAGAAGGAGGAGTCCAAATGGCAAAACCGTTGGAGTTGAACGATAGCTGGATTCAGCGCATCACGGAAGCCGTAGAGGGGCTTCAATACGGCAATGTGCAGATCATCGTGCACGATGGGCGCATCGTGCAGATCGAGCGCACCGAGCGCCGCCGCTTCGACGAGGTGGCGGAGCGCCGCGGCGTACGCGAGGTGCCGCAGGGCGGAGCGGCCGCGAAGTAGAGGCGGGACGCCGGGCTGGCGCGGGAGAAGGATTTTGCTGGCCGCGCGTGCGAAAAAATAGTGTTCGGTCGCGTTAGCGGACGTTTTTTCCGCTAAGACGGGGCGCGGGCCGGGTTTAGGCGGCGCCCTCTTGTAAAAATAGTGGAAGCGGGACGACAGCAGAGCTAGCCTCTGCTGTCGTCCTGTTTTTGTCGTTCCGCCCAGTGCCTGCGCCGGGCATTTTTCACGCTCAAAGCCAAGGTGCAATAAGTTCAGAAGCGGCGTCGGCGTGCTGAAGATTTTCCCCTGGAAGCCATTGGGGCGCGGCGAAGACTGCGGAATAATGTACGACGTCTATCGTAATGTAAGCGGTTACCGGAAATCTCGGCGACGGACATAATGGAGTAGCAAAGAGGCGGTACGAAGCGGCAACGCCGACGTCACCTCCGTCTCTTCAACATCCGTCCAATCGAGAGGGGATCGCAAGAGACATGAAAGCAAAAATGTATACGACGGCTACAACCCTTGTCCTGGCAAGCGCAATCGGACTGACCGGCTGCGGCGCAAGCGGCAATAACGGCAATGCGGGCAGCGGGGCCGCTGCCAACAGCGGCAGCACCGCTTCAAGCTCCGCCTCCGGTTCTGCCGCAAGCTCCGCCTCCGGTTCTGCCTCAAGTTCCGCTTCAAGCACGGCTTCGAGCGCGGCTTCGGGCGCGGCCTCAAGCGCCCCGGCAACGACAAGCGGCAAGAAGGTCGAGATCACCTTCTGGAATACGTACAACCAGACGTCGGCCGAGACGAAGCAGCTGCAAGAGGTCATCATCCCGGCATTCGAGAAGGCGCATCCCAACATTCATGTTAAAAACGTGCCGATGCCGACGGAGAGCTTCAACCAGAAGCTGCTCGTATCCGCTGCCGGCGCGCAGCTGCCGGACGCGGCCCGAATCGACATCGTCATGACGCCGCAGCTGGCCAAGCTCGGCACGCTCGTCGAGCAGGACGCGCTGGAGGGCTTCGACGAGCTGAAAAAAAAGGTGTTCCCGGGCCCGCTGTCCACGAACCTTTACCAAGGCAAGACGTACGGCATTCCGCTCGATACGAATACGAAGGTTCTCCTGTACAGCCCGGACATGCTGAGCAAGGCGGGCATCGACGCGCCGCCGAAGACGATGGACGAGTTCGTGGATGCGCTCGGCAAGCTGTCCGGCGGCAAAGGAAGCAGCGCGACGTTCGGCTACATGCTCGCCTCCGACTTGTGGTGGCTCGGTCCGTGGGTATGGAGCAACGGCGGCCAGATCCTGAGCGAGGATCTGACGAAAGCGACCGGCTACATGAACGGCGAGAAAACCGTCGCCGCCATCGAGAAGCTGGCGCAGCTCGGCAAGGACGGCAAAGTAACAGGCTTCCATAACGGCGATCTCGGCGGCACCGACGGCCTGGCCAAGGGCAAGTATGCGATGATCGACGACGGCCCGTGGGCTTTCGACGTGCTCAAGAAGCAATACCCGAACTTCAAATTCGAAGCGGCGCAATACCCGGCCGGCGAAGGCGGTTCGATCGGCGTCGTCGGCGGCGAGAACTTCGTCATGTTCAATACGTCCGACGCCGATCATCGGGCCGCTGCCTATGAATTCGAGAAGTTCATGCTGTCGGACGAAGCGCAGGTGGCAATGGCGAAGGTCGGCCAGATGCCGGTCGTCGCGAGCCTGGCCGATAATCCGGACATCAAGGCGATCACGTACTTCGCGCCTTACCTGGAGCAGCTGAAGACGGCGCAAGGCCGTCCGTCCACGCCGGCTTACGGCCAGGTCGACAAGTTCTTCTCCGACGCCGTGACCAAGGTGCTGCTCGGCAAAGCGAACACCCAACAAGCGCTGGATGAAGCGGCGAAGCAGGCCGATGCCGTCCTCGCGCCCTAATAAGGCCCGCTAAAACGTGCACATCACCCCTAGCGCTGCCCAAGGTGCGCGAACGGGGTGATGTGTCTTCATTTCGCAAAGGAGGTCTCATTGCATGCAAAATTCGCTTGCGCCGGCGTCCGCTGCCGCCATCATGAAGCCGAGAAGGAGGAGCTGGCTGCGCCGGCACTACGGCATCTATTTGTTCGCGCTTCCCGCGATCGTGCTGTTTCTGACCTTCTCGGTCTATCCCATCCTGTACTCGTTCGTAAAGAGCTTCACCGACTGGCAGCTGCTGGGCGCCAGCCCGTTCGTCGGCCTGCGCAACTATCGTACGGTGCTGACCGACCCGACCGTGGGCATCGCATTTAAGAACGCACTCCTCAACTTCGTCGTGTCCATCCCGATCCAGGTCGTATTCGGCTTGCTGCTGGCCATCGTGCTGGACCGGCCGATCCGGGGCCGCGGCTTCTTTCGGGCGCTGTTCTACATTCCGGTGCTTGTCACCTGGATCGTCGTCATTCAGATCTATATGTATATGTTCAACAAGGATTACGGCCTTATCAACTATTTGCTCATTAAGTCCCATCTCGTCAGCGACGGCATCGACTGGCTGGGAAGCCCGACCCGCACGCTCGTCTCCGTGTTCGCGATGGGCGGGTGGAAGGGGATCGGCTGGGCGATGCTGATTTTCCTGGCGGGACTCCAGTCCATTCCGACCGACCTGTATGAGGCGTCCGGCCTCGACGGGGCCAGCAAGTGGCAGCAATTCCGGTACATTACGATTCCGGGACTGCGCAACACGACCGTCTTCGTCATCGTGCTGCTGTCGATCGGCGCGTTTAACGTTTTCGATCAGGTATTCCTGCTATTTAATGGCGCCGCGCCTTCCGATTATGACGTGCCGCTCAGCATGATCTATAACAAGGCTTTCAGCGACCTGAACTTCGGCTTTTCGGCGGCGCTGTCCTACGTCATGGCAGCCGTCATTATCCTCATCAGCCTCATCCAGTTCAAGCTGCTCCCCAAAAACAGCGGAATGGAGGGTTAACCATGGGACTGCGCAACCGTAATTTCATCACGAAATCCCTTCGCTATTTCGTCCTGATCGTCTTCGCCGTCATTACGATCCTGCCGTTCTGGAACATGATCGTCGTCTCGCTCAAGCCGTTCCAGTTCGCCATGTCCTCCCCCCCTCAGATTGTGCCGACCGACCTGACGTTCGCAAACTACAAGGAAGCGTGGGTGACCGGCAGCTTCGGCCATTATTTCAAAAACAGCTTTCTGATCACCGTCGCGGCCACGATCGGAGGCACGCTGGCCGCGTGCATGCTGGCGTTCGCCTTTTCGCGCTACCGATTCCCGGGCCGCCGGATCATCTTCGGCTTGTTTATCGGCACGATGATGATTCCGGGCATCACGTTCATCATTCCGCAGTATTTGCTGCTGAAAAACCTTCATCTTCTCAACACCTATACGGGCCTGACGCTGCTTTACATTGCCGGGTCCATTCCGTTCCATATGTTTCTCTATAAAGGGTTCTTCGACGATATCCCGAAGGAACTGGAGGAGGCGGTCCTTATCGACGGGGGCAACCGCTGGACGTTTTTCAGCCGGGTGGCGATCCACATTTCCCTGCCGGCCGTCGCCACGTCGGTCATCATGCTGTTCAACGGCAACTGGGGCGAATTCCTCGGCGCCTTGACCTTCATGAGCGATCCGGAAAAATGGACCCTGCCGGTCGCCATCCGGATGCTGCAGGGCGCGCACACGACCGAGTACGGTCTCATCTTCGCCGCATCGATCATCTCGATGCTGCCGATCATTATTTTGTTCCTGACGTTCCAGCGGTTCATCATCAAGGGGATCGCCGCAGGCGCCGTCAAGGGTTAAACGCCGTCCGCCGCGACGAAACGAGTCGTTCGAGCGCCAATTGTGAAGCCTTCCGGCCGGACCACTCCGGGCGGGAGGCTTTTCCGATGGTGCATTATTTACCGCAGCCCGGTATTTATTCAACCTTCAATCGTACCTTGGAAAGGTTTACAATGAGGGATGAAAGGGCTTTAGAAAGCAGGTGACGACGCCTTGTTCCGTTTCAAAATCGCGAATCGTATCGCGACGCGGCTGATCGTGCTGCTGCTTGCCGTCATCATGCTGCCGACGATTTTTATCGGCGTCTTTTTTTACCGGACCTCGTCCGCCATCGTAAAAGAAAACGTTCGGCAATCCTCCATTCAAGTCGCGGAGCAGGCGGCGGATTCGCTGTCCAATATACTCAATGTCGGGAGCGATACTTCCGACCTGGTCTACAGCCAAGTGGCGATCCAGGAGAAGGTGCAGCAGGAGAAGCCCAAGACGCCGGACAGCGTCAAGGTGGCTAACAAAATCTACATCAACAACTTTTTAAATACGATTATCTACTCCAGCTCTTTTGTGAAAATCATCTATATTCTGGAGCCGACGGGAACGAGCTGGGGCAGCGGCATCTTTAATCAGGCCAAGGTCGACCGTTATAACATCCGGAGCTTCGACTGGATCCGGGAGGCGGAGCGGATGAACGGCAAGCTGGCCTGGACGATCTTGCAGAACGACAAGTTCAGCGGTGCAGGCGACAATACGGCGCTCGTCATTCCGGCCGCGCGGGTGCTCAAGGATTTCAAAACGATGCGCAACATCGGTTACATCGTCATCAATGTCGACGGCGAGGCCGTGCTGGACAAGATCAGCCAGATCCGGCTCGGCAAAACGGGCCATTTCTTCGTTACGGACCAGCAGGGGCGCGTCATGATCGACCGCAACCGGGAAGCGATCGGCGATTTTGTGGAAAATGAGGCGCTCGGCAAGGCACTTCTGCAGTCGGATCGTGAATTTGAGTATGCGCAGGCCGGCACGCCTTATTATGGCGTCAAGCAGCCGTTATCCAACGGCTGGTGGATCGTGGGCGTCGTTCCGCTCAAGGAAGTGACGGGGCAGCTGGAGTCGCTGCAGCGGTCCGTTTTTGTATGGAGCGGCGGCTTCGGTTTGCTGGCGATGGTTATCGGGCTGTTTTTCGCCCGGCGCATTACGAAGCCGATCGGCCGGCTGACGGCGCAGATGAAGCGCGTCGGCGAGGGCGACCTTTCTGCCAGAACGGCGATCCGGTCGGGCGACGAGATCGGCCAGATGAGCAATCAGTTCAACCGGATGCTCAGCAGGCTCAACCGGCTGATGAGCCAAGTCCGCGAGGAGCAGCAGAAGAAGCAGCGTGCGGAGATGCGCGCGGTCATGCATCGGATCCATCCGCATTTCATGTTCAACACGCTCAGCACCATTAAATGGCTGATCAAGCTGGGAGACAACGACCGCGCGTACGAGGGGCTGTCGGCATTTACGCGGCTGCTGGAAGCGAACATGGGCAAAAAAGGCCATATGGTCACGCTTGAAGAGGAAATCGAGATTATCACGAAATTTCTCGCCATTCTCGAGCTGCGCTACAGCCTTTCGTTCAAGCTGGACGTCAGGCTCGGACCAGGCGTCGCGGACTTTTCGATCCCGCGCATGCTGATCCAGCCGCTCGTCGAAAATGCCGTTTTCCACGGTTTTGTATCCGACAATCGTGGCGGTACGATCCGTATTGAAGCAGCGGATACCGGCACGTGCGTCTCGATCCGGATTTCGGACGATGGCCGCGGCATGACGCCGGAGCAGCTCGCCCAGGTGACGACGGCCGGCTCGCCGGACCATGCCGGCAACGAAGCGGGCATCGGTTTCAGGCATGTACGCGAGTGCATCGAGCTTTATTTTCCGCCCGGCTCCAAAATGAACGTCCAAAGCGTCGAAGGCCAGGGGACCGTCATCGCCGTCACCCTCAACAAACCTCAGCAGCAGGAACAAGAACATCAGGCGGAAGGGGAGGCAGCGGATGTTGAACGTGATGATTGTCGATGACGAACCGATTATTCGGCTCGGCATCAAGGCGTCGATCGAGTGGGAGCGGCTGTCGCTTCGCTTCGCCGGCGAATACGCGAACGGGGCGGAGGCGCTGAACGCGCTTCGGGAAACGCCGGCGGATATTCTGATTACGGATATCAAAATGCCGCTGATGGACGGGCTGGAGCTGACCCGGCAGGCGAGAGCGCTGCGTCCGTCAACCAAGGTCATCCTGATCAGCAGCTATAACGATTTTGATTATGTCCGCCAGGGGATCGTGCTGGGCGCCAAGGATTACATTTTAAAGGCGACGATGGAGCCGGAGGAGCTCAACCGGGTCATCGGCGGTTGCGTCGAGGCCATCCGTCAGGAAGTCGAGACCGCGCACAAGCTGGACCTGTACCGCAAGGGCGAAGACATGCTCAGCAGGCGGCAGCTGGAACAGAACATGAGACGCCTGCTGGCCCAGGAGCAGGAGGGGCTGGAACGCGAATTCGCCGAGCGCTTCGAGACGGGCTATCTGCTCGTGCGCGCAGCGGTAGATCGTCTGGACGATCTGCTGCAGCAATATGGCCAGCTTCACGTCGGCATCTTGATGGACGATCTGAAGGACGTCTTCTACCGGCATTGTCCGGGCGGAATCGGCTTTGTATCCGGCGAAGGAGAGCTGCTACTGCTGCTCGACCGCGCGCATGAAAGCGCGAGCCGGGTGGCGGCGTTAAAGAGCGAGCTGGAGCGCGAGGACGGCGTATCGCTATCCGTCGGATACGTGGAGCGGGGAGCGCCCGGTGGCTGGTCCGCGAGTTGGGAATGGACGCGTCACGTATATGACCGTCGATTCTTTGACGGCGCCGCCGGCATTCATGGCAGGGACGATACGGAGGCCGGGAAGCAGCGGGACGACGGCGGGCAGTCGCGCCCGGCTTCTCCTACGGAAGAGACGGGACTGCGCGTATCCGAGCTGCTGCTCAAATGGGGACGGATGAAGTACGACATGAAGCGGGTGAAGCAGGAGGCCAGCGAGCTGTTCTCCCGCCTGTTTGTCCGCCGGCTCGAGCCGGCGCTGCTGCTGGCGTACTATCACCAGTTTATGAAGGCGGAAACGCTGCCGGAACTTGGCGAGCTGCTGGAAAACGGGCTGCGGGACGGCGAGCAGCTTCCGCACGCAGAACGGACAAGCGTCAGCGGGCTCATTGTTCATAAGGCGATGGCCTACATCCGCGAGAATTACACCCAGGAGCTGACGCTGCAGATGGTCGCCGATCATGTTCACATGAGCCGCAACTACTTCAGCGTGCTGTTCAAGAAGCAGACCCAGCACAATTTCATCGATTATATCATCCAGCTTCGCATCGCGAAGGCGAAGGAGCTGCTGGGCGACCGGTCGGCCAAGGTCTACGAGGTTGCCGAGCTGACAGGCTTTAACGATGTGAAATATTTCAGCAAGCTGTTCAAAAAAATGACGGGGAGCACGCCGGTGGACTATCGGGATCACGGAGCGGCCGGCGCGGGGAGCGAGTCGCATGACTAAGCGCCTTGCAGCCCTTATTTTTCTGTTGCTCCTGGCCGGCTGCGGCTCCCCGCAATTTATCGACGGACCGCTGCCCGGCGAAGCGACGCCTCCGGCCCGGGAAGAGATCGTCATCTGGCATACGTATAGCGACGAGGAAACCAGAATTTTTGAGAACGAGGTCATCCCAGCGTTTGAGAAGGCCTATCCCGGCATTCGCGTCACGCCGGTACGTCAACCGTACAGCCTGGAACTGAAGTCGACGATTATCGCGCGGGCGACGTCGGGGAGGCCGCCCGATCTGGTGCGGATGGATATCACCTGGGTGCCCGAGCTGTCCAGCCTGGGCGTGTTGTATCCGGTCGGCGACCTGCCTGATTTTAAGGCGGCAGCCGGCCGGCTGCAGTCCGTCACGATGGATACGAACAAATTCCAAGGCCGGTATTACGGCTTGCCGCTCGATGTCAATACGCGCGTGGCCATCTATAACCGCCGGCAGCTGGAGCGGCTCAGCATCGAGCCACCCCGGTCGGTGGACGATTTGGTGCAAGCCGCCCGCAGAGCCAAGCTTCCGCTGGGGCTGGACGGGCCATCGCTCTGGTCGCTGCTGCCTTACTTTTATGGCATGGGCGGGCAGTTAATGGATCCAACCTATACGAAGGCGGGCGGTTATTTGAACAGTCCCGCGAGCATTGCCGCGCTGACGCGGATCGTGGCGCTGACGGACGAAGGCGTGTTCGACCGCAACCTGATATTGGGCCGCGGAGACCGATGGGAAGCGGTATTAAAGGGGAACATGCTGATGGCCGACGACGGGCCGTGGTTCTATACCGTGCTATCCACGTCGCAGGAAAATACGTTTGACCTGAAGGGCGATACGCTGGTGACGCCGTTCCCAGGACGGTCGGTCATCGGCGGCGAGAATCTCGTGATCCTGAGGGACACGCCGCATCTGGAGGCCGCCTGGACGTTCATGAAGTGGATGACGGGCAAAGCGGCTCAGGAGACGATGTTCAAGGCAGGACAGCTGCCGACGAACAGCGAGGCCGGTACTTCAGCGTCCGCCCAAGGCAACGCGTTCGTTGCGGCCACGATGCAGGGGGTCAAAAACGCGATGCTCCGTCCGCCCATCCCCGACGATATCGAGATCGAAGACCTGTTCTCCAACTACATGCTGCTCGTTTTTACGAAAAAGCTGACCGTTGCCGAAGGGCTGAACCAGGCGGCGGCCGCGATCGACACGGTCGTTCGGGCTAAATAAAGATGTGGCCGGCAGGCTCGCACGGCCTGCCGGATCCTCTGTACCGCCATAGCGAAAAAACTTCCGCTATGATCTCCGCCGGAGCACCTTCGCCCCGCCATAGCGGAAAAAAGTTCCGCTATGATCTCCGCCAGAGCACCTTCGCCGCGCCATAGCGGAAGAAACTTCTTCTATGGTCTCCGCCATAGCACCTGCGCGGCGCCATAGCGGAAAAAACTTCCGCTATGATCACCGCCGGAGCACTTCTGCCGCGCCATAGCGGAAAAAACTTCCGCTATGGTCTCCGCCGGAGCACTTCTGCCGCGCCATAGCGGAAAAAACTTCCGCTATGATCACCGCCAGAGCACCTGCGCCCCGCCATAGCGGAAAAACTTCCGCTATGATCACCGCCAGAGCACCTGCGCCCCGCCATAGCGGAAAAACTTCCGCTATGATCACCGCCAGAGCACCTGCGCCCCGCCATAGCGGAAAAAACTTCCGCTATGTTCTCCGCCAAAGCACCCCTGCCCCGCCATAGCGGAAAAAACTTCCGCTATGATCTCCGCCAGAGCACCTTCGCCGCGCCATAGCGGAAAAAACTTCCGCTATGATCCCCGCCGGAGCACCTCCGCGGCGCCATAGCGGAAAAGACTTCCGCTATGATCTCCGCCAGAGCACGTCTGCTGTGCCATAGCGGAAAAAACTTCCGCTATGATCTCTGCCAAGCACCTGCGCCGCGCCATAGCGGAAAAAACTTCCGCTATGATCCCCGCCAGCACCTGCGCCCCGCCATAGCGGAAAAAACTTCCGCTATGATCCCCGCCAGAGCACCTGCGCCCCGCCATAGCGGAAAAAACTTCCGCTATGTTCTCCGCCAAAGCACCCCTGCCCCGCCAAAGCGGAAAAAACTTCCGCTATGATCCCCGCCGGAGCACCCTCGCCCCGCCATAGTGGAAAAAACTTCCGCTATGATCTCCGCCGGAGCACCTCCGCGGCGCCATAGCGGAAAAAACTTCCGCTATGTTCTCCGCCAGAGCACCTCCGCCGAAACCTTTTCTCCTCTCCGCAGACCAGTCATCCTTCGCCAGCCATGCGCGCCATCGACCTCGTAATAAAGTGCACGCTACAGCAGTATTCAGTCCACCGCATTTTGCAAAAGGACATGATAGACTGGCCATTGTAAGCGTTTTAATTGCAACTCATCCTTCGGAGGAGGTTTTTCGTTTATGATTGCAAAGACGGCACGCAGATCGCTGGCAGCATGTTTGGGTTTGGTTATGGTCTTCGCGATGCTATCCATCGGCAGCTTCCAGCCGGCGCGGACATATGCCTACACGGCCGGCAGCCTGATTGCCAAGGTGAGCACGGACAAGGCGAGGTACAACCCCGGCAGCCCGGTCACCATCACCGTCAAGCTCGTCAATTCGACAGGGACCGCCGTCAACAACGGCACCGTAACGTTGTACTTCAAGCACCTGGAAAACGAGCTTCCCGGCACGTCTCAGGCGAAGACGTTCTCGCTTGCCTCGGGCGGCTCGACTTCGCTGACTTACACCTGGATGCCGCCGTCCACGGACTTCCAGGGCTATGCCGTCGAGGCATGGGCTAAGGATTCGGCAGGCTCGATCCTCGACAACCGCAATACCGCGGTGGACGTCTCCTCCAACTGGACCCAATTTCCGCGCTACGGCTTTCTGTCGATTTTCCCGAACCAATCCGCCAGCGCCTCCTCGGCAACGGTAGACATGCTCAAGGATTATCATATCAACGCGCTCCAGTTCTACGACTGGCAGTGGAAGCATCACATGCCGGTCAAAGGCAGCACGACCAGTCCGGACGCCACCTGGCCGGATATCGCCAACCGCACGATTTACAAGCAGACGGTGGTCGACTATATCAACGCTTCCCACAACGGCAATATATCGGCCATGAACTACAACCTGATCAACGGCGCCGTCGACGGATACGGTGAGGACGGCAGCGGCGTCAGCAATCAATGGGGCTTGTTTAACGATAATGCCCACGGTACCCAGGCTTCCGTCTCCATGCCGGGCGGGTGGGCGACATCCCGTCTATGGACCTTTAATCCGGCCGATACGGGCTGGCAGAACTATATCATCGGCAAGGAGCAGCAGGTGTTCGACGCCTTTGCGTTCGACGGCTGGCATGTGGACCAGCTCGGGAATCCGGGAACGAAGTACGACTATGCCGGCAACGCCGTCTCGTTTCAAAATACGTTCAAACCGTTTTTGAACGCAGCCAAGGCCGCGCTCGGCAAGACGGTCGTTTTCAACAACGTAGACGAATACGGAAGAATACCGACCGCCCAGAGCAATGTCGATATGATGTACACGGAACTGTGGGGCGCCCGAAGCTTCTCGAACGTCAAGACGGTGCTCGATTTTCAAACCGGAGACAGCGGCGGCAAGGCATCCCTTTTTCCGCTGTATATGAATTACAATTACCAAAACAACTTCACCGACGCGAATCCCGGCTACTTTAACACACCGGGCATTCTGCTCGCCGACGCCGGATTCTTCGCCATGGGCGCGCAGCATCTGGAGCTCGGCGACGACCTGAAAATGCTGGATCACGAATATTTTCCGAACCATCATCTGATCATGACCGACGACCTGAAAAAGCGGCTGCTGAACGACTACGACTTTGCCGTAGCTTATGAAAACCTGCTGCGCGACGGGATGACCAACAGCTCGAATGCCGTCTCGCTGAACGGTATCGCTTCGAGCACGACGTCAGACGCCAACAAGGTGTGGACTTTTACCAAGACAGGACACGGCTATGACGTTATTCAAATGGTCAACCAGCTCGGCATCGCGAATACCGACATTCGCGATTCGGACGCCAACAAGCCGGCGCCGACCGCACAATCGAACGTGAGCGTAAAGTACTACTACGGCTCCGGAACGGTGAACAGCGTCAACTTCGCTTCTCCCGATTACGAGAACGGGAAGACGTATCAACTGAGCTTTACGACCGGGTCCGACACTGGCGGCGCCTATGTACAGTTCACCATGCCGACGCTGCAATATTGGGATATGGTATACATCAACAAAAGCAGCACCGCGCAGAACATCGCGCTGACCAATCCGGGCTTTGAAACGGGGGACATCTCCGGCTGGACGGAGTGGCATCCGAGCGGCCAGACGGCGAAGTACGGCGTGGACGCGAACGATGCGCATAGCGGCGGCTTCAAGCTGTACTTCTGGCATACGGCGGCCTATCAGCAAAGCGTCCATCAGATCAAGACCGGACTTGCCAATGGCTCCTATACGCTTAGTGCATGGGTCAAGGCGACGGCTTACGGCGGGGCTCCGACGTTTTGCAGAATGGAAGCGACAAATAACGGAAGCGGCGACGTGTATACGAATATGGTCGTAGACGGGACATGGCGATACTATACGTCAACCGTGACGGTCAGCAACGGGCAGCTCGATATCGGCTTCTACGTTAATTCGCCTGGATCGACCTCCATGCAAATCGACGACGTGACGCTCGTCAAAAACTAAGTCGGAATGGAACGAAGAAAAGCCTCAAGTTGTGGCGGCGATGCAGCCATGCTTGAGGTGTTTTTTTGCGCAATAAATTAAAAAGCACCCGGTTCCGGTAGGAACGGGCGCTCTGCTCGCGGTCTGGGTAAGGGGATCAGGAAATTACTTGCTTGATGATCACGGCGATCAGGAACACGAGGAACATGAAGCCGAACATGCCGCCGAATCCGAATACGAGATCCTGCAGGTCGTCGCGGGGCTCTTCGTTCACATGCTGGCGCGGATCTTGTACATAATTGTCCATGGGGAAATCCTCCTGAAACAAGTCATTACCGTTAGTATACCCAACTTCGTAAACGCTTGTAAAGCAACTCTTTTCTTCTGTGGTACAATAGAAAATACGGGATCACATGATCGCATCGGCGGTCGTCATCCTCCGCACTCATTTATTTTCGGGAGGCGCAATATCATCATGGACGTCCAAGCCAATCCGCCGCTGCCGAGCCGCGAGCAGGCGGCCGAACATATACGCAACAAACTCGCGCTGCTGCCGGACCAGCCGGGCTGCTATCTCATGAAAAACACCGAGGGCGTCATCATCTACGTCGGCAAAGCCAAGGTGCTGAAAAACCGCGTACGCTCGTATTTTATCGGCAGTCACAACGGGAAAACGCAGCGGCTCGTGAGCGAGATCCGCGATTTCGAGTACATCGTCACCGGCAGCAACATGGAGGCGCTCATCCTCGAGTGCAACCTGATTAAGGAGCACATGCCCCGGTACAACGTGCTGCTCAAGGACGACAAGTCCTTTCCGTATATCAAGATCACCAGCGAGAAGCATCCCAAGCTCGAGGTCGTACGCCGCGTGCTCAAGGACAAAGGAAAGTATTTCGGGCCTTACCCCAACGCCTTTGCCGCGCAGGAGACCAAAAAGCTGCTCGACCGGCTGTACCCGCTGCGCAAGTGCAATACGCTGCCGGACAAAGTATGCCTTTACTACCATCTCGGACAGTGCGTCGCGCCTTGCGAATACCCGGTCGAGCCTTCGGAGTACGAGCGCATGGTCTCGGAGGTGACGCGGTTTCTGAACGGCGGGCACGGCGATATCAAGCGGGAGCTGCAGCGCAAGATGGAAGCGGCCGCCGGAGAGCTCGAGTTCGAGCGCGCGAGAGAGTACCGCGACCAGATCCAGGCGATCGAATCGCTCATGGAAAAGCAGAAGATCACGATGACCGACGCCAAAGACCGCGACGTGTTCGGCTATGCCGTGGACAAAGGCTGGATGTGCGTGCAGATTCTGTACATGCGCCAAGGCAAAATGATTCAGCGGCATGTGTCCGTTTTCCCGTATTACGGGGAAGCCTACGAGGACTTCATGACCTATGTTGCCCAGTATTACTCGGAAAATCCGGCTTTGCCGCGCGAAGTGCTGCTGCCGGTGACGCCCGGCGAAGCTGCCGAAGCGGAGAGCGCCCCGGCAGCGGCCGAGGGGGCTGGCGTCATGGCCGCCAGCGGCAAGCTGAACGACGCGCTGATCGAGCGGATCGCGGCTTCGGCCGACGAGACGGAAGCGGCCAAGGGTGGCAGTAAGACGGCCGAAGGTGAAGGCGAGGCATCCGGCGCCGGCGCTTTCGATGCGTCCGACGAGTCGGGCGGCGAGCTCGGCGAATCGCTGCGCAGCTGGCTGAAGATCAAGGTGTCGGTACCGAGGCGCGGCTCCAAGCGCCATCTCGTCGCGATGGCCGCCGACAACGCCAAGGTCGCGCTCGAGGAGAAGTTCCGCATGATCGAACGCGATCAGGAGCGGAGCGTCAAGGCGTCCGAGGGACTTGCGGAGTGGCTCGGCATTCCGTCGGCGCACCGCATCGAGGCGTTCGACAACTCCAACATGCAGGGCGCGTCGCCGGTATCCGCGATGGTCGTCTTCACCGACGGCAAGCCCGATCGCAAGGAATACCGCAAGTACAACGTGCGCACCGTTACCGGCCCGGACGACTACGAGACGATGCGCGAGGTCGTGCGCCGCCGCTATGAGCGCGTGCTCAAGGAAGGGCTGCAGATGCCGGACCTGATCGTCATTGACGGCGGCCGCGGCCAGATCGGCGCAGCCATCGATGTCCTGCAGAACGAGTTGGGCCTGTTCGTGCCGGTATGCGGCCTCGCCAAGGACGCCAAGCACCGCACCGCACAGTTGCTCGTCGGCGATCCCGCGGAGGTCGTGCCGCTGCCGCGCGACAGCCAGGAGTTCTACCTGCTGCAGCGCATCCAGGACGAGGTGCACCGCTTCGCGATCACCTTCCACCGCGAGAAGCGCGGCAAGTCGATGATCGCTTCCAAGCTCGACGCCATCCCCGGCATCGGCGAGAAACGCCGCAAGCAGCTGCTCAAGCACTTCGGCTCGCTCAAAGCGATTCGGGAGGCTTCGGCGGCCGACTTCAAGGCGGTGTCGATCGGCGAAGCGCTGGCCGCGCGTATTTTGGCCGCATTGAATGAAGATGAGGGCGGGGAAGCGGCAGAGAGCGCTGCACCTTCGGTCTAAGCGAAGCGACGGTCCAAGTGAAGCCGACGCATAGGGAAACGGGATGACGCAGACGTTCTCTGCGTGATCCCGTTTTTTTTAGCGGCGGACGAGCGAGCGACGGGTCCGTACACCATAGTGGTGCACGACGGGCATCGGGCGAGGCGGAGGCGCGGCGGGAGCTGCATCCATGCAGGAGAATGGTGCACGGAAGGCGTACGAATGGTGCCGTGAAGGGAAATAGCTAAAAAATGGTTGACGCAGGCTTTTTTTCGTTTTATATTGATAACGATTATCATTATCGTTTATAAAGTGGGGTTAGTCAATTGCGGACCAACAGAAATTGGATGATTCTCGTCGTGCTGTTGTTGACGGTGCTCGCGAGCGCTTGCGGCAATCATGCCAACAAAAACGCAGACGAAGGCGCAGCGTCTACCGGGGCCACAGCCTCTGCGGCGTCGGAAGCGGTGTCGTCCGCGCAAACGGCTTCTCCGGAAGCATCCGCCTCGTCGGCCGGAGCGGCTACCAAAAAGATCACGGACGTCAAGGGCCGCCAAGTCGAAATTCCCACCGATCCGAAGCGAATCGTGTACGTCGGCAGCGATCCTGGGGATCTTCTGGCGCTGGGCGTTACGCCTGTCGGCGCCAGCTTGAGCGTCATCGGCAGCCAGGTCGCTTATGGCGATCGGCTTCAAGGGATCGCGGACGTCGGTTATCCCGCCAACTTGGAGAAGGTGACTGCGCAGGAGCCGGACCTGATTATTTTTAACGACTGGGACGAACAGGGCCTGGCTCCGTTGGAGAAAATCGCGCCGACCGTCGTTATTTCCGAAAAGGGCGGCTTCGATCGAATGCATGAAATTGCGGGCATGCTGGGCAAGGAAGCGGCTGCTGACGATTATGTCGAGGCATATGACGCAAAGGTGAAGCAGACCAAGGACCTGTTGGCGCAAAAAGGCAAGCAAGGCCAATCGGCAACCGTCCTGCTTATGATGGGCAAGGTCCTGTATGTTATGGGCCATCAAGGCTTTTCCGTGTCGTTGTACGACGCGCTCGGGTACGTGGCGCCGGCTAAAGTTCAAACGATGATCGATGGCGACGAGCGCTTTGCCGAGATCTCGGTCGAGGTCATGTCGGACTATATCGGCGACGAGCTGTACATTTTGAAGGATGAGGAGGACGAGACCAAAGCGCAGGCGGAGGCGCTGTTCACGAGCAGTCTGTGGAAGTCGTTGCCTGCGGTCAAGAACGGTCAAGTGCACATGTTGAACAGCCAATGGAATTTCGACGACCCGGTCACGCGGACGATGCTGCTGGATGAGTTGCAGGGCTTGAACGGTGCCGCGGGCTAAGGGAAAAAAGAAAGAAAAAGCAGGCGCATTGAGAAGAAAGCTTCTCTCGAGGCGCCTGCTTTTTTGTTTTGTAAAAGTATGTAAAACGCAATAATAATGCTGCACGCTAATGGCATATTAGTCTATACTACCAATAATATGCATTTATCAGACCCTACAATCGATCTCAGAGGAGTACCGTCATGCCAGCCTTCCTCCGTCAGTTCGTTATTGATCCTCGCGGATTGCATCCTCTTCGCAGGATTCGTCGCTTGCATCGTCACCTTTATCTCCGGCTTGAACAACCGCGATTATCTCGCGTTCAATGAAAAGACCACTGTACAATTGCAGCCGGGCAAATACCAGATTTATAACGAGTACACCGAGACAACGAGAGAAATGGGTTCGCTTACCATTAGCTTCTCCACCTCATGAGCAAAATTTCGAAAGGTTAGCCGTTCAGCCTGACTCCTATCCAAATCGTTGACCGAGGAGCATTCGCATGCTTGCATTTTTCCGCCAATTTGCCCCGCTCATCCTCACCGGCTGCATCCTCTTCGCCGGTCTTTTGACGAGCGCCTGTGCCTTTTTCACCAGTTTTCACAACCGTGATTACGTCACCCTGAACGCCAAAACCGTCATCCAATTAAAGCCGGGCAAATATAAAATTTTTTATGAATGGATCGGCGATCCGAACGTGCATGGACAGTCCGCTTCCGTGCAAAGCAGCAATCCAAGCGACGGAATGTTCGATCAGGTGATTGCCATGGTGGATAACGGAAGTTCTTCCCTGGATTTGACGGAGGATAAGTCGGATGTCTATTTCGCAAAACGGTTGAAAGGCGAGTCGATGTTTCGCTTTTCTGTTGCGCAACAAGGCGCGTACGGCATTACGCTGATCAGCAATACGCCGGACCTGCAGGGGCAGGTCCGGTTCGCGGTGATGAGCGACGTAATCCACTTGCTGCTGTCGGCGCTCAAAAAATGGGGGGTATTTTTTGCGGCCGCCGCTCCCTTTTTACTCGCCGACTTTGTGATGCATATACGGCTGGAGCGGCGCAAGCTCGCCAAGACAAGGCTGAGCGTTCATCCCGAGATTACGCCGCAAGTCCTCTAACGCGTGAAGTCTGCGGCCGGACCGGACCCGCCCCGTCGCTTTTCGTGCAGCCAGGCGATTGCCATCGCGACGGCAGCCGGCAGCAGGACGCTGACGAAGCCTGCGAGATTGTCGGATGAGAGCCCGTCGGACAGCATCTGTACGGCCATCAGCGTAGAGTCGAGGACGACGTGGGCGAAAATAACGGTCAAGAGGCCGAATCGCAACATGAACCAGGCGAACAAAGCGCCGATAATCATGAGCTCGATGAAGCGGGTCTGCCACGGAAATACGGCATAGCCGACATGGCCGAACGCCCATACGGCCGTCGCGGGCAGAACAGCGATGGCCGTGAGCGCCCTGGAGATCACGCTGCCGGAGGCGGAAGCGCCGTGCGTGCCTGCACGCTTAAATCTGCCGAACGCGCCGAGCCATTTGCGTACGAGGCCGATGCCGAAAAAGCGCGTCTGGATCTCCTCCGAGATGCCGGCGCACCAAGCGAGCAAGGGCAGCAGCCAAGGATAGTACATATTGTAGGCGGATTGGCTCGGGTCGGAACCGTAATAGCTGCCGAGCAGCAGGCTTAGGGCAGTCAAAACGATCGTTTGCGCTGCAAGTAGGATCACGGCGAGCAAATAGCCCTGCTTCATGGCGGTCTTGACCTGGCTGCCGAAGTCCGCGTCCTGCCAGCGCGGCCACAACGAGCGGCCCATCGAACGCCACAAGCCTTCGCCGCCGACGGCAGCGAAGTACGTGAGCAGCGCCTGAATGAAAAGAATAACGACGTTCGTGACGAGCAGCGCCGACACGTTGCTCTCCGAAGCGATCGCGTTCATGTCAACGGACGAGGCCCGCAGTCCGGGACGCAGATTGAACATGAACCCTGCGTACATGACGAAAAAGGCCGCCGACAGGAACAGTCCGCGTTTGAACGATGTCCATCCCCGGCATGTCGCGGCGTAAATAACGGCAAGCACGAACATGACGATCTGCGGCAGCAGGAAGCCGGTCATCGATAGCTTATCGGCAATCTTGCGCTGCTTCGCAATCTCGTCTGCGAAAGCCTGGGGCAGCGCATACCGGTAAGTAAGCACCTTGTCGGGCTTCACCAGCAGCTGTACATGCGCGTCCGACAGGCCGGTCTTGCGGCTCTGCAAAATGACCGAGCCGCCTTGCGTCAGGCTGCCGGTAGGCTCCCAGGCCGAAGCGTCGTAGCCAGGCTGCGTCTTAAGCCAGGCGATCGCTTCGGCGGTCCGCGCGTCTACGTCGCCGGCAGCGGCTTTGTCCGCATCGGTCAAGGCATCTCCGACGCGCGCCCAGCCGACGACCTCGCCCGATTCCATATGGACGGATACGCGATCGACGCTGCCGTCGGCCGCATGGATATCGACCGCGTAGACGTCCGTCGGGTAACGCGCATCCCAGTCGCGGTCGTATTCGTCGGTCAGCTTGTGCTTGGTCATATAGGCTGCCATGCGGTCGTCGCCTACATGCGTGATCGCCGCGTCGGACCCTTCGCCAAGATCCATACCCCAGTGCGCCGAGGCATAAGCAAGGCCGATCCGCTTGGCCTCCCCGCGGCTAATCGCGGCCGATTCGCCTTTCATAGCCGGCGCGATCGCAGGCAATACTTGCATGAACAGGAAGATAAGAAGGCCGATTCCCGCGGCGACAGCCCATTTGGATGATCTCAAATTACCCACTCCGATTCCGAATTGATCTGAAAAAGCGTATACATCGTCTTTTTATCCGCAATAGCTGGTCCTTCCGCTTATTATCGATAGGAATTGGAGCCAAAACAAGAGAAAGAGTTAGAATCCCCGTAAAAAAGCTGTTACACGGCCTAATAACGTCCGTATATCCTCATACAAGGCGATTTTTCGCATTTCTGCTGTTGTGTGTACCTATCGGACAGACTATAATGCGGTGTAATGTTTTTTATGGAAACCGAACCATCGTTTCTTCATCATACTACCCAGCCGAATTTCCGCAAAGAAAACGGGGGAACCACTTAAGCTTTTCCGGGGTGAATTCCGCGCGCCAAGCGCCGGATAGGGCAGCCTGATCTGGCCCGAACCCGTCAGCTAACCTCGTAGGCTGCCAGACAGGATCGCCGTGCGCCAAGGCACTGGAGCTCCAGTGTCTTTTTTTGCGCGCTTTTTCAACCGTTTGCCGACATGAGGTGAATCGTACTTTGCTTAAGAAAATTATCGGCTGGCTATATGCTTCCCCGCCGCGCGTGCTGACGATCGGCTTCGCCGTAATTATCGCGGTTGGCGCGCTGCTGCTCAGGCTCCCGATCTCCACGGTGTCCGGCGAGCCGACGCCGTGGCTCGAGGCGTTATTCGTCTCCAGCTCCGCGACTTGCGTGACAGGTCTCTCCAGACTGGATACGGTCGGATATTTTTCGGTGTTCGGCCGATGGGTCATTTTGATCCTCGTGCAGCTCGGCGGTCTCGGCTTCATGACGATGGGCACGTTGTTCGCGTTTTTTGCCGGACGCCGCCTCTCGCTCAAGGATCGCCTCGTGCTGCAGGAAGCGATGAACCAGGGCAGCCTGGAAGGCATCGTTCGTCTGGTGAAGCGCGTCCTCATTTATGCGCTTTGCATTGAGGCGGTCGGCGCGCTGCTGTTTACCTTCCGGTTCATGCACGAGATGCATTTCCGGCAGGCGTTCTATTACGGCGTGTTCCACAGCGTTTCTTTTTTCAACAACGGCGGCTTCGACCTGTTCGGCAATTTCCGCAGCATGGCCGGATATGTCGGAGATCCTTATATGAACCTGCTCTCGATCGTGCTCGTCGTGCTCGGCGGCGTCGGCTTCGTCGTCCTCTCCGACCTGGTCGAGCTGCCGACCCGCCGCAAGCTGTCCTATCATTCCAAAGTCGTGCTCTGGGTATCGGCGTTCCTCATCGTGCTCGGCACGGTCACGATCCTGATCTTCGAATACACCAACGAGCTCACCTTCGCCCCGCTGTCCTTCGGTGACAAGCTGCTTGCGGCCGCGCTGCAGTCCGTATCCACCCGCTCCGCCGGCGTCAGTACCGTCGACATCGGCTCCTTGCGGGACGCGACGCAGTTTGCGATGGTGCTGCTCATGTTCGTCGGCGCCTCGCCCGGTTCCACCGGCGGCGGCATCAAGACGACGGCGTTTGCGGTGCTAGCGGCCGCCGTCTGGGCGATGCTGCGCGGCCGTACCGACGTCGTGCTGCTCGGACTGCGCATTGAGCGGTCCAAGGTCAACCGCGCCATTACGGTCACGATGCTGTCGCTGGCCATCGTCATCACGTCCGTCATGATTCTCTCGATTACCGAGAAGCAGGCGTTCCTGCTCATTCTTTTCGAAGTCATGTCCGCCTATGCGACGGTCGGATTGTCCGCCGGCATCACCGGAGACTTGTCGTCCTTTGGCCAGATTCTTATTATCGTCCTCATGTTCATGGGGCGTCTCGGCCCGCTGACGATGACTTACGCGCTGGGCTCCAAGTCCGGACGCACGCTGTATCGCGAGGCGGAAGGCCGCATCATTATCGGGTAAATCCAAGGTAAAGGAGGAGAGACGCATGCACAAAAAAATGTACGCATGGCTGGTCGCCTCTCCTCCGCGGACGCTGGCGCTCGGCTTCGCTTTTATCATCGGCCTGGGCTCCTTTCTGCTCCACTTGCCCGTCGCTTCGAGCGCCGGCGTGCAAACGCGATATATCGACGCGCTCTTCACGGCGACCTCTGCCACTTGTGTTACGGGCCTGGTCGTGGTCGACACGGGCGATCACTATTCCATGTTCGGGCAGATCGTCATTCTCGCAATGATCCAGATCGGCGGCCTCGGCTTCATGTCGATGGCCACCTTGTTCGCGATCTTCCTGAAGCGGCGCATCTCGCTCAAGGAACGGCTGATCCTCCAGGAAGCGCTCAATCAGAGCAGTATCGAGGGCATCGTAAGGCTCGTCCGCCGCGTCGTCCTGTATGCGCTGTCGGTCGAAGCGGCTGGCGCTCTGCTTTTCATGGCTTGCTTCCTTAGAGATATGAGTCCCGCGAGGGCGATATACTACGGGATCTTTCACGCGGTCTCCTTTTTCAACAACGCAGGGTTCGATCTGATGGGAGGCTTCCGCAGCCTCACCGTTTATGCGGGCGATCCTTGGGTCAACCTGATCGCGATGGCGCTGATCGTGACGGGCGGTCTCGGCTTCGTGGTGCTCTCGGACTTGACGGACCTCCGGGGCGGGCGCAGGCTGTCCCTGCATTCCAAGGTGGTCCTGACCATGTCGGGATCGCTGATTCTGTTCGGCGCGATCGTCATTCTCGCATTCGAATACTCAAATCCCGGCACGATGGGACCGTTAAAAACGGGTACTAAAATTTTATCCGCGTTTACGCAGTCGGTCAGTCCCCGTACCGCCGGGATCAATACGTTAAACCTTGCGGATTTGCGGCAGGCGACGCAGTTTTTCATCATCCTGCTCATGTTCATCGGCGCGTCCCCGGGCTCGACCGGTGGCGGCATCAAGACGACGACGTTCGCGGCGCTGCTCGGCGCGGTATGGGCCATTATCCGCGGGCGGGAGGACGTCGTCATGTTCCGGTACAGGCTCGCGCAGGAACGCGTCTACAAGGCTTTGACGCTGACCTTGCTCGCGCTCGCGCTGGTGCTCGGTGCGACGATGATCCTGTCGACGACGGAGGACCATCATTTTCTCATGATCCTGTTCGAGGTCGTGTCCGCCTTCGGGACGGTCGGGCTGACGATGGGACTTACGACGGATTTGAGTTTGTTCGGCAAGATCGTCATCATGCTCATGATGTTCGCGGGGAGGCTCGGGCCGCTCACGCTCGGCTACGCGCTCGTGCCGAAGCGGGACAAGATGCTCTACAGGGAAGCGGAAGGCAAGATCATCATCGGATAACGAAAGAGACGTGCCACCATGAAAATGAATCAATTCATCATTATGCGGGGAGGATATAGCGCGTAATTACTGTGGTATTTTAGTGACGTGCCCACATGGTGCCCACAAATCAAACTGTTTTATTAATTTCGTCT
>NZ_JBHUJV010000001.1:831630-847899 GCF_042683485.1 Cohnella sp. GCM10020058 | reverse complement strand
TCGTCCTGAGCCAGGATCAAACTCTCCATAAAGGGTAGTTCGACTTGCTCATGATAAAGCTGGTATAACTTTTGCTTCCGCCTCGAAAGGCTTCAGCGTCCGTTTGTTTTAACGCTCGATGTTCAGTTTTCAAGGAGCAATCTTTTAAAGCTTGTCTGCTTCGTTTCCGAGGCAGGAATTAGATCTTATCATAATCTCGCAACACTTGCAACACCTTTTTTTAGAACCATTCGAAACTTGAAATATGTATTCAATTATTCCGAACCGTTTTCACCGGGCGTTGCAAAAGGCACAAGAAGTAATTTAACACATCCACGCTCCACTACGCAACCCCTTTTTCAAAAAAACTTTCCGTCCGGCGAACAGACCATGAACGCGTAAGGATTGAGCAAATATCGCCATAGCCCTCCCTCCGTTGGGTGCTATGCTGAGATCATAGCCAGTCCTACCTTCTTATATATGAAGAAAGCGAGGCGAGGAGCTTTTGTCCTACCTATCGTTAAGCACCTGGAGCTTGCATCGGCTGCTCGGTCCGCTCCGGTGGACAGCCTGGGATGCCGTCGGGGAACGTCATATCGTAAACGAACAAGACCAGCCTCAAGCGCTCACGCTGCTGCAATTGCCTGCCGAAGCCGCAAGAAGAGGCTATTCGGCTATCGAGATCTGCCACTTTCATTTTCCGCGCACGGATCCGGCTTACTTGAACGAGCTGCGGGAGGCTTTCCGCTCCGCGGGCGTTCGCTTCGATACGCTGCTGCTGGACTATGGAGACCTGACGTCCAAGGATTCGAAAAGGCTTTCTGAGGATTTGGCGTTTATGCGACGTTGGATCGACGCGGCGGCGCTCTGTGGGGCCGGGCAAATACGAATCGTCGCCGGCGAGGCCGACGGATCCGACGATGCGGCATTGGCGCAGTCCGCCAACCACTTGCGTAAATTGGCTGCCTATGCAAAAGGAAAACACGTCACCATCGTAACCGAGAATTTTAAAGCATTGACCGCTACCGGCGATCGCTGCCGCGAACTCAAGACATTAACCGAGCCCGATGTTCGCTGGATTACGGACTTCGGCAATTTCTCGGGCACGCACAAGTACGACGAGTTAGACATGCTCCTCCCGCACAGCGTGTCCGTGCATGCAAAGGCCCAATATGACGATCAAGGCTTGCCTGATCGCCCGGAATTCGAGCTGTGCCTGGATCGAGCGATCGGGAGCGGCTTCGACGGCGCGTATGTATTGATCTATGATGGCCCTGGCGATATGTGGGAAGGACTGGCGCGGATCAAGACAATCGTCGATGCTCGTCTCAAAGAAGCGCAATGAAAAGTTTAAGCGCAATAAAAAGTTGCCCCGCATGCTCGGCATGCGGGGCTGTTAGGCAATACTATAATAAAACGCGTTTGGCGGTCACGTACCTTTCCTTCCAATAGGCGCTGTTCATGCTGGATACGGTGACCCCTTGGCTTGTGCTGGCATGAAGGATCTTGCCGTCTCCGGCGTAAATGGCGACGTGCCCGATCCAGTTATTCGAGGAGCTGAAGAAGACGAGATCGC
This sequence comes from Cohnella sp. GCM10020058, assembly GCF_042683485.1. NCBI lineage: Bacteria > Bacillati > Bacillota > Bacilli > Caryophanales > Paenibacillaceae > Cohnella > Cohnella sp. GCM10020058. Next base: position 846,344 of record NZ_JBHUJV010000001.1, on the reverse strand, counting down.
CGACGCTCAGCGAAGCCTTCGCTACCTTGGTGCCCTTGGAGGCCATGGCTGCAGCCGTACGGGGCAGCGTCGTGCCTTCTTTTCCGAAAATATATTGTACGAACGACGAGCAATCGAATGCGGAAGTCAAGCCGCTGGCGGCACCATACAGATAAGGCGTGCCTATGTATTCCTTGCCGAACGAGAGCAATGCGAGCGATTCTTCGGTTGCTGCAGAAGCCTTGGAAGTTCCCAGTGCGGACGCGCCTCCGAAAAACAATCCGGCGGCAAGGACGGTAGCGACGACAGGTTTGACCAGCTTGCGAACGTTCATAGGTTAAGATCCTCCGTGCAATCGTAAGTTATTCTTGCTTGGGATTGATCTTAACACATCTGAATCACCCTCTTTTTCCCAAAAAGAAAGCAAATCCGCAGGCAAAGCCGCTTTAACGCCTATTGTTAAAATAGCCTGAGAAAACGTTAATGATAAAAACCGCCGGGAAAATCTCCCGGCGGTTCGTTGTTTAACGTCGGTCATCGCTCGTGTGACGGGAACGCATGCCTGCAAGACCGAGCAAGCCCAGCAAGCCGAGCCAGCCCCAGTTCGATCCGCGACGCGTCTCCGTGGTAGCCTTAGCTCTGTAGGTACCGTCCATCGACCGTGTGTGGTAAGTGCCGCCCGTAGTAGGCGTATTATAGCCAGTATAGCTGCGGGCGTTATACGTGCTCGAAGTCGTGCCGGTACCGGAGTAAGGACTGACCGTCCCCGTCGAATACGAACGGTAACCGCCCATCGTACCGCCGGTGCCCATGCCCGAAACGCCCGTATCGCCCGTGCCATACATGCCGGTCGTGCCATGCGTGCCATAGGTTCCAAGCGTGCCGTGCGTAGTACCGTAGGTTCCTGCCGTACCGGTCATCCCGTATGCCGTCGGAGTCGGCGAAGGGCTCGGTACTGCCGTCGAATACGAATTGGCGTAGGCCGGAACGGCCAACATCATGGACAAGCACGTGCAGGCTGCTGCTTTGCGAAGCGTCGATTTCAAGATGTGTTCCTCCTCGGGAATGGGATTGACAAGTCCAAGCGCGAATGCCCTTGTAATGTCCCTCGCATTGCCCGTGCGCATACCGTGAGAAAACTGCCATTCCGCTCAATCGAGCCCTGCTTATGCAGCATGTCACAAAAAAGTGCCGAAGTTATTTGAACGCGCTTAGCGGCACCGCAAATTCCGGCATGCCGGCAGCGTACGGCGTATATTCGTATTGCTCGAAGTAGACGACGACGGCTCCGTTTTTCATGAAGAACGGTCGGTCGGCTTCAATCGTTTTAAAGGGCGCCAGCAGTTCCAGCTTCCGTTCTTTGATCTGAGCCTGGATCGCGCGATTAATGATCGAGACGTAGTCTGCGCTGCCGCCTGCGACATCTTTAAGCGTAAGCAAATTCCCCGTTTTCAGATCGAACGTATAAGGCACGCGTTCCGTCCCGCCGTGCGCTCCGCCCAAATAAACATAATAATCGGCGTACAAGCTAAGCAGACCGGCTGATTTCTGAGCAATTGTATAAATTCCCTCATACTCGACTGGCGGGATGCTCGTATCCGGGTAGCTCTTCTCGGCATCCGCGTTGTCTTTTGCCGCTTTTTCAAGCGTTTGGCGGCCGGTTGCCGCGTATTTTTCGGCATCGGCCTTCAGTTTGGCGTTTATTTTTGCTTGCGCTTCCTTATTTTCCAGGCCGGAGAATACTGGATAGGAAACCGCCAGCGACAGCTTGGTCGCCGTATGCGTCAGTTGCTCCGTTTTCCAGGTCAGGCTGTTCTCTGCAATCGATGCAATGGAAACCGTCTTGGAGGAAGCGTCGTAGCCGATGCTGTATCCGAAGCTCTCGAGAACGAACCGCAGCGGCACGAAGGTCGATCCCGCCTGAATATAAGCAGGAGAGGCGTACAGGCGCTCTCCGTTGAGCCGATATTCCGATGCGGGCGTCAGTTGCATCGTACGGCCGCGTCCGGTCAACGTCGTCACCTTCGTCTTCGGATCCCACGACGTGGCGATGCCGAGCTGGTCGTTCAGCGAACGTAGACCGATGTAGGATTCTCCATTCACGAGCGCCGCCGGCAAATATACTTTTTTGCCGGCGATCGCGAACGGTCGGGCCGAAACTTGAAGCTGCGTCTGGGACGCGGCAGCGTCGGCCCGTGCAGTCCCGTCAACGCCCGAAAATCCGGCGACCGCCAACGTTGCGGCTAGCGCGGCGATTTTTGCCCGGCGCAGTATATAGGAATGGGATGCTTTGCGAGTCATAGCCATAATTGCGGCCTCCTCAAGTTAATTTTTGTATATCTCAAGGCCTTTACCCCATATTGCGCTTTAAAGATCAGGTCCGGTCAAAAAGCCGTCCGGTAGAGCGCCTTGTTCTCCAAGCCCCTGATCATCGGCGTCCAGGACTCACCTTCGGGAATCGCGCCCAGCGCATCCTCCGCCATTTGCAATTTGGCATCGAGCGAATCGATAAAGTGCAGCGCGATCGCTTCGGCCGTCTGCGGTTGAACAGGGCTGCCCCATTCGCCGAGATTATGGTGCGAAAGAATTAAGTGCTGCAGGGCGACGACCTTGGCCGAATCGGCCGGAATGCCAAGCTTGAGCGCCGCCTCGGTCACCCAGGTCGAAGCGAGGGCGATATGTCCGATCAGTCTGCCTTGCAGGCTGTATTCGGAGACGATGCCGAGGCTTGCGGTCAGCTCCTCGGTCTTGGCGATATCGTGCAGCAAAATGCCTGCGCGGAGCAGATCGGCGTTCAGGAACGGACGCTGGCGGCAAATGAACTCCCCGATCTCAAGCATACGGACGGTATGGTAGGCCAAGCCCGAATAATAGTTGTGATGATGGGTCTTGGCCGCGGGATAATGAGATAATTTGTCTCCTACCTTCGCCAAGCAGTAGTCGACGAGTCCGCGCAGCTCTGCATCTGCGATCTCGGAGGCTGTCCGCTCAATCGTATGCACCAGATCGACGGCGGCGATCGGCGCGGCCTTGATGAAGTCGGCGATCGCGACGCCGTCTTGTTCGACCGCCAGACGAATCCGATTGATCTTGATCTGCAGCTTCTCCCGGTAGAGCTGGACGACGCCCTGCACCTTGACCAGGCCCATCGGCGCGAAAAGGCTCTTCTCTGCGGGGGAGACATCCCAATACTTGGCCGGCAGTTGGCCGGAAGCGTCGCAAAGCACGATATCGAAGTAGTCCTTGGCCGGCGTTCCGTTCGTCTGCTTGACTTCGAATTCGCGCAGCAGATAGAAGCCGACGAACTCGTTTCCGCTGTTCATTTCCCTAATTAACGTCACGTTGGCATCCCTGCTTTCCTTCTCTTGCAGACAGTATATCAGAATCGCCTGAACCCTACTAGGAACTGGAAATGACGCTTTTTTCACGCGCAATCTATTTTATAGACGATGCGGCGACGCAAAAAGTTGACGGCAATCGCAATGTTTGGAGAAACCCGGCGTTGGCTAATGAATAATAGAAGGAAAGGAGTTGAAAGGCTATGCCAAATCAACATGTGGTGCCTCACGAAAAAGGCTGGGCGGTGCGCGGCGAAGGCTCGAGCCGGGCGGAGGTTGTAACGGAAACGAAGCAGGAGGCGGTCGAGGCGGCGCGCAGGCTGGCGCAGGCGCAGCGTTCCGAGCTTGTCATTCACGGCAAGGACGGCCGTATCCAGACCAAGGACAGTCACGGTCACGACCCTTACCCGCCTAAGGGCTGAACGAGCGGCCCTCCGTCCTCATGCTTGAAAGGAAAACGAGTCTGAACTTAATATCCCGCGTTATTTGCGGCAAAAAGAAAAGCGGGACGAGGCAGATCTAGCGATCTGCTGTCGTCCCGCTTTTGCGGAGCGAATCCCTATGCGGTTGCGTTGCCGTTATACCATGACCTTGCAAATATCGTTGGTGAACTCGACCGGATCCTCAATCGGCAGCCCTTCGATGAGCAGTGCCTGATTGTACAGCAGCGCCGTATAAAGGCCGAGCTTCTCCTTGTCGGATTCGAACGCGCTCTTGAGCGACTTGAATACATCGTGGTGCGTGTTGATCTCGAGCACCTTGTCCGCCTTGACGTCCGGATTGTTCGGCATCATGCGCAGCACTTTTTCCATCTCGATCGTCACTTCGCCCTCGGTGGACAGACAGACCGGATGCGAACGCAGACGCTTGGATGCCTTGACGCTCTTAACCTTGTCGCCGAGCAGCTCCTTCATCGCGCCGAACAGCCCTTCGTTCTCCTGCTGCTCCTGCTGCGCTTCCTTGGCCTCGTCTTCGGTCTCGATGCCGAGATCCCCGCTCGACACGCTGCGGAACTCCTTGTCCTTGTACTTCAAGATCATCTTGATCGCAAACTCGTCGATATCGTCGGTGAAATAGAGAATCTCATAGCCCTTGTCCGCGACCAGCTCGGTCTGCGGCAGCTTCGCGATGCGCTCGTTCGAATCGCCGGTCGCATAGTAGATGTACTTTTGATCTTCCGGCATCCGGGATACGTAATCTTCGAGGCTGACCAGCTTCTTTTCCTTGGAGGAGTGGAACATCAGCAGATCCTGCAGCGTATCCTTGTGCATGCCGTAGTCGCTGTAGACGCCGTACTTCAACTGACGACCGAACGCCTGGTAGAACTTTTCGTACTTCTCCCGGTCGTCCCGCTGCAAGCGAGTCAGCTCGCCCTTGATCTTGCTCTCGATGTTCTTGGCGATCAGCTTGAGCTGGCGGTCGTGCTGCAGCATCTCGCGGGAAATGTTGAGCGACAGACTCTCGGAGTCAACCATGCCCTTCACGAAGCTGAAGTAATCGGGGAGCAGGTCTGCGCACTTGTTCATGATCAGGACGCCGTTCGCGTACAGCTCGAGTCCCTTTTCGTATTCCTTGGAATAATAATCGAACGGCATGCTCTCGGGAATGTACAGGATCGCCTGGTACACGATCGCGCCGTCCGCGCTGATATGGATATGCTTGAGCGGCTTGTCGAAGCCGTAATGCTTCTCGTTGTAAAAATTCTCGTAGTCCTCGTCCTTCAGCTCGCTCTTGTTTTTGCGCCAGATCGGCACCATGCTGTTGACGCGCTCTTCCTCGGTATACGACTCGTATTCGTTCTCCGTGCCTTCCTTGAGGCGGCTCTTGGAGGCGTTCATCTTGATCGGATAACGAATGAAGTCGGAGTATTTCTTGATAATGGTACGAAGGCGGTACTCCTCGAGGTACTCGTCATAGTTGTCGTCCTCGGTGTTGTCCTTGATCTTGAGCGTAATCTCGGTGCCGATCTCGTCCTTGCTCGCAGGCTCGATCGTATAGCCTTCGGCGCCGTCGGATTCCCACTTGTAAGCGGTGTCGCTGCCAAGCGCGCGGCTCACGACCGTAACATTGTCCGCGACCATAAACGCGGAATAGAAGCCGACGCCGAACTGGCCGATGATGTCGTGGCCTTCCTTGGACTCGTTCTCCTGCTTGAAAGCAAGCGAGCCGCTCTTGGCGATGACGCCCAGATGCGTCTCCAGCTCTTCGCGGGTCATGCCGATCCCCGTGTCGCGGAGGATCAGCGTGCGCGCGGCCTTGTCCGGAATGACTTGAATATAATAGTCGTCTTTGTTGAACACGAGCTTGTCGTCGGTAAGCGCCTTGTAATAGATCTTGTCGATGGCGTCGCTCGCGTTCGAGATCAGCTCCCGCAGGAAGATCTCCTTCTGCGTGTAAATGGAGTTGATCATCATCTCCAGCAGCCGCTTGGATTCGGCCTGGAACGGTTTCTTTTCCATCGCTCTACTCTCTCCTTCAATCCTGCGCGTAGTGTTAGCACTCTCTCGCAGGGAGTGCTATTTTCCTTCTTTTTTATAACACTGGATTCTCGGTAAAGTCAATACGAAGCCCGTCTTTCGTCTATTTAAATGTCAGCAAAAACGTCGACGAACAGCGTGCCTGCTTTGAACGAAACGCAGGGCAGCCTGTCCGAGACGACAAGCTCGTCCTCCGCGAATAAATCGACGATCTCGTAAACGCCGACGTCTCGCAAAATATATCGCTCGAGCGTTCGCGTGCCGATATCGACGACCCAATACTCCGGAACGCCATGCTTCGCATAAATCCTGCTCTTCTTTACCCTGTCCCGATGTCTGGAGGAAGGAGACAACACCTCGACAGCAAGATCAGGAGCCCCCTCTATGCCCCGACGTGAAACGATATCAATCGACTGCGGTGGATGAGCACCAGATCCGGCTTGACGACGTTCTCCGGGCTGAGGACGACATCGATCGGGGCAGTCAGAACCAGATATTCCGAATTGCAGCTTTGCTTCAGCAGATAAGCCGCCTCAATCGAGACGGACTGGTGCGAAGCGTTCGGCCCCGGAAACATCAGCTCGAGCACGCCGTCAAGAACCTCATAGCGATAAACATCGTCAGCCAGTTCTGCATATTTATCGTAATTGAAATTTTCCTCGCGCACATAAAGGGGCGTCTTCTTCGCGCCTTCGTCCGTCATCTCAACCGTCTCCTCTCTCCAGCTCAATAAAAAACACCTCGGCCAAGCAACACGCGTGTGTTGAGCTTTGGCGAGGTGCTTCCCCGTGCGGCCGCCGGCCGTCTTTTCTTCCATTATGCGCAGCCGGCGACGGCCTGTCAATCTCCGGCGAGCTCGCGCTGGAAAGCTGCAATGGCCTGTCAATCTCCGGCGAGCTCGCGCTGGAAAGCTGCAATGGCCCGGTATTCGTCCTTCAGGCTACGCGAGACGCCGATAAAAATCGGCAGCAGCTTGTGATAAACGGCGGCATGCGCCGGATTAGGCACATGCCGGTGCGTGGCGCCGACCATGCCGGCCGCCACGTTCAGCGAGCCGATCCGTCCGGTCGCGTACAATCCGAGTACTGCCGCGCCCAGGCAAGAGCTCTCGAAGCTCTCCGGCACGATCAGCTCCTGGTCGAAAATGTCCGCCATCATCTGGCGCCACAGCGCCGACCGCGCGAATCCGCCCGTCGCATGGATGCGGCGGGGACGCCCGATGCGTTCTTCCACGGCGAGCAATACGGTATATAAGTTAAAAATGACGCCTTCGAGTACGGCGCGCAGCATATGCTCCTTGCCGTGATGCAGCGTCAGGCCGAAAAAAGAGCCTCGCGCGTTGGCATCCCACAACGGGGAACGCTCTCCGGTCATATAAGGATGGAAAAGGAGACCTTCGCTGCCCGGCGGCACCTTGGCCGCGATATCCATGAGCAGGTCGTTCGGATCCATCTTAAGCCGCTTGGCGGTCTCGGATACGGAAGATCCGAACTCCTCCCTTGCCCAGCGCAGCAGGACGCCGCCATTGTTGACCGGACCGCCGATCACCCAGTGATGCTCGGTGAGCGCATAGCAGAACGTGCGTCCCTTCGGATCTACCGCCGGACGGTCGGTCACGGTCCGGATCGCGCCGCTCGTGCCGATCGTCGCGGCCACGACGCCTGGCTCGATTGCGCCGACGCCAAGATTAGACAGCACGCCGTCGCTGGCTCCGACGATAAACGGCGTGTCCGCCGCAAGCCGCGTCTCGCGGACGTACGCGTCGTTCAAGCCGGCAAGCTGATGCGTCGTAGGCACGAGCCGAGACAGCCGATCCGCGGTCACGCCCGCCGTCGCAAGCGCTTCTTCGTCCCAATCCAGCCGCTCCAAGTTCATCAGTCCGGTCGCAGACGCGATCGAATGGTCGACGACGAACTCGCCGAACAGCTTGGCAAATACGTACTCCTTGATCGAAATGAACCGGCGCGCGGTCCGGAACAGCTCGCTCTGCGATTCGCCCAGCCACATCAGCTTGGCGAGCGGGGACATCGGATGAATCGGCGTGCCCGTCCGCAGGTAAATGGCATGGCCCGTTCCGTCCTCACGCAGACGCTCCGCCCATGCGGCGCTGCGGTTGTCGCCCCACGTAATGCTCCGGGTGAGAGGCCGGCCCTCCCCGTCAACGGCGATCAGGCTGTGCATCGCCGAGCTGAAGGACACGAACAGCACGCGCTTTGGATCGACGGCGCTCTTGTCCATCACGCTCCCGAGCGTCTGAAGCACGGCCCGGAAAATCTCGTCCGGATCCTGTTCGGCCACGACAGGCGAAGGCGTATATAGCGGATACTCCACCGTCTCCTGCGTCACGACCCTGCCGTTCTCCTCGAACAGCACGGACTTCGTGCTGGTGGTTCCGATATCGACGCCGATCATGTACATGGAGGCATGCATGGCTCAACCTTCTTTCCCTACATTAATAAAATACGGCGGATGAAATCAGGCGGGTCATTCTAAACAAAGACGCTGACCGCCATAATAAGCGCAAGCGCAAAGACGGACAGCAGCGTCTCCATCACTGTCCAGGACTTCAGCGTCTGCGGGACCGACATGTTGAAAAATTCCTTGACCATCCAAAATCCGGCGTCGTTGACGTGGGACAACACGAGCGAGCCCGCTCCCGTAGCGAGCACGGTCAGCTCGACGCTTGCGCCCGGGCTTAACGCCAGCACCGGGGCGACGATACCGGCAGCCGTCGTCATGGCGACGGTCGCCGAGCCGGTCGCCACGCGGATCAGCGCCGCGACCAGCCAGGCGAACAGCAGAACGTTCACGTTCGCCTGCGTGGCGATGGCTGCGATCGCGTCGCCTACGCCGCTGTTGATCAGCACCTGCTTGAAGGCGCCGCCACCGCCGATGATCAGAATGATGGAAGCCGTAGGCGCCAGGCATTCATGCGTAAAACGGGAAATATCGGTTTTAGTAAAGCCCCTGGCAAAGCCGAGCGAGAATAGCGAAAATACGACCGCGATCAGCAGTGCGACGACCTCATTGCCGATAAACGCGCAAAAGCGCGTCACCGGGCTGACCGCACGCGGGTCGGCGATGCTCGCGATCGAACCCGCCAGCATTAGAATAACAGGCAGTAGAATGGTAAACAATGTAATGCCGAATCCAGGCAGGTCGCCCCTCTCCCGCGAGCTGAACTGCTTGGCGAGATTTTCCGGCGGCGAGACGACGATTCGCTTGCCGATCCATTTTCCGAACAGCGGTCCGGCTATGATCGCCGTGGGCAGCCCGATGATGAGCGAATATAGGATGGTCCTGCCCAGGTCCGCTTGGAAAGCGTCGATCGCAATCATCGGCGCCGGATGCGGCGGCACGAGTCCGTGCACCGTCGACAAGCCGGCCAGCACGGGAATCCCGATCTGCAGGAGCGGCATCTTGACCTTGCGCGCGACGATGAACACGATCGGAATAAGCAAAATGACGCCGACCTCGAAAAATACGGGAATGCCCACGATAAAACCGACGATCATCATCGCCCAGTGGACCCGCTTTTCGCCGAACCGGTCGATCATCGTCGTCGCGATGCGTTCGGCCCCGCCCGACTCGGCCATCATCTTGCCCAGCATCGTGCCCAGCCCGATGACGATGGCGATCGTGCCTAGTGTGCCTCCAAGACCGCCGGTCACCGACTTGATCAGTGCCTGGCTGTCCATGCCTGCCAGAAAACCGAGCAGCAGCGCCGAGAGCAGCAGCGTGACGAACGGGTTCCATTTGAACTTGGCGATCATAACGACCAAAAACACGATCGCGAGCAGCGCCCAGACGAGCAGTGTCGCGTTATGTCCCATACCGAATAGCTGGTCCAAAATCCAAACCTCCGTTACTCTAATCGTTTGTGCGGATCCTTTTCTAAAATTGGTATACCCCGCACACACGTATACTAGTCGACAAGTTTAATCGAAAGAAAAGCTTCAACAACCCGGACCGTCATACGATTGCGCGTAAGCTTTTGAAGCCATTCGCATGATTAGGACCACGTATTGCGAAGCGTCTGGCGCGAGTCTGAGAAATAGGATCGTACGACGTCCGCAATGCGTGCCTCGTCACCGGATTCGAGGGCGTCCGCAATGGCCTCGTGCTTGGCCACGACACGTTTGAGCCGATCCGGACCGCCTCCGAAAACCTTTTCTGTCGTCAACAGCATGACGGCGAGTACGACATAACGGATGCTGTCCCACAATCGCGCGATTCGAGCGTGCCCGCAAGCCGAGATCAATCCGTCGTGAAATTGGAAATCAAGCCACGCAAACTCGGCGATATCCGCATACTTGGCGGCGATGCGCATGCTGTCGATGCGGTGACGCAGCGTCGCGATCAATTCGGGCGGGCAGGATGTCGCGAGACGCTGCTGCGCAAAGCTCTCAATTAGGTAACGGACGTCGTACAGCTCGGCGATATCTTGGGCGGAGAGCCCCTGAACGACCGCCCCCATCCGCTCAAGGCGAATCAAGCCTTCGTTGGATAACGCTTTCAGCGCTTCCCTGACGGGCGAGCGGCTCGTGCCGAAGTCCGCCGCGATTTTATTTTCCGAAATAACGTCGCCCTGCTTCAAGCTGCCGTCCACGATGCGCAGTCGCAGCTCGCCGGCGATCGCTTCTCCGCGAGATTGTCCTTTGAGCCAAGCGGCAGGATATTGTCGCATCGCATCCAACCTTCCTTTCACTTCCAACCTTTCTTCAGCACTTCCCAAACGGCTGATCCAACATGTTGAACCTGTTGAACCTGTCGACAAGTCGACCTGTTTATATTAACTTGCGCAAATCGTCCTGTAAATAGTCCCGCGCGGCGTCTCGCTCACAGCACTCTCGAGAGCTTGCGATATTCCCGCGGAGAGATGCCTTCGCCGGCTGTAAAGACGCGGCTGAAATAGTGCAGGTCCGGGTAACCGATCCTCGCTCCGACGGTCTCGACCGACCAGTCCGTCTCCCTGAGCAGCCTGCGGGCTTCGCGCAGACGGATCGACTGGATCATGCGCCCGGGAGGCATGCCGGCGACCTGCTTGAACAGCTTGGACGCATAATCCTCGCTGACCTTGAGCTCGCGTGCGACGCGCTCGGCGCTCCACGATGCGCCCGGTTCCCGCTCCATCGCTTCAACCATTTTGCGGATACGCTCCCGATGCACGGAATCGCTCCCGTCAGAAGCTTCGTCGCCCGTCCGGAGCAGCATCGCGAGAATGCCAAGCATGAGAGACTTGCAAACGAGTTCGTAGCCGGTTCGCCGCATCGTAAATTCGCCGACGAGCCGATCCATGAGTTGAAAGCATTCGGGCCCGCACGCGTACACGGCCCGCGACGACAGCGCGTCAAGATCCGGCGCGATCGGTTCCTCCGCGAATTTATCCAAATCCGGCTTCGCGTCAAGGTCAAACGATACCATGTCGCTCTCCGTCAATATCCGAAGCTGTCCGTCAAAATCGAAGTGGATGCCGAGCAACGTCGCGCCGTTCGCGGAAACGATCGCATTGCGGTGCGGCACACCGGACGGGAGCACGACAGCCTCGCCTTCTCCGATCGTGTAGCGCGCGCCGCGCATATCGGTCGCCAGCTTTCCCTTGCATACGCAGATCAACTCGAAATCATAAATATACCGCTCGGGCAGCGTGCCGGGCGGGAGCTTTTGATACTGCGCATAATGGACGGTCGGCGACCAGTCCTTCGCCGGCAGCGCACGCTGCAGCGGGAAACGCGCAAAATCCATCCCAAGCCACTCCCTTCGTTCCCCCATTTTAACATAAGCGGTGCAGTGAGAACGGAATCGTGCAAGTTTTAGCTTTCTTCTCTAAATGAACGCGGCTGCGCCTTCCTTATAATGAAGACAAATAAAACGCTTGCCAAGGAGGACTTCCCCGATGAAAAAAGGCATTAATATCTGGTCGTTCGGCGACGGCGTCTCCATCAAAGACGCGATCGCGACGGCCAAGGACGCAGGCTTCGACGGTATCGAATTGGCGCTGAACGAGACCGGCGAGCTCGGTCTGGAAGCAACGGACAGCGAGCTGGCGGACATCAAGAGCCAGTTGGCCGATACGGGACTTGAGCTGGCCGGCCTGGCGACCGGCTTGTACTGGTCCTATGCGATGACGAGCGAGACCGAAGCGAACCGCCTCAAGGCGATCGACGTCTGCAAAAAGCAGATCGAAACCGCGGCCAAACTTGGCGCGGATGCGATCCTGGTTATCCCCGGCGCCGTCGGCGTGGATTTCATCCCCGGCAGCGAAGTCGTTCCTTATGACGTCGCTTACGACCGCGCGCTCGAAGCGATCACGAAGCTTGCCCCCGAAGCCGAAGCCGCAGGCGTATCCATCGGCATCGAGAACGTCTGGAACAAGTTCCTGCTCTCTCCGCTCGAAATGCGCGGGTTTATCGACGCGACGGGCTCCAAGAATGTCGGCTCCTACTTCGACGTGGGCAATACGGTTTACAGCGGTTATCCCGAGCACTGGATCCGCATCCTCGGCCATCGCATCAAAAAAGTTCACTTCAAGGATTATCGCAGACAAGCCGGCGGCCTGCATGGCTTCGTCGACCTGCTCGCCGGCGACGTCGACTACCCTGCGGTCGTCGCGGCGCTGCAAGAAATCGGCTATGACGGATACGTCACGGCGGAGATGATCCCGCAATACACGCACCACACCAAACAAATCATTTACAATACTTCCGGCGCGATGGACGCCATTCTGGGAAGGAAGGGCTGAACGCATGCTTAAAATCGGACTTATCGGCTTCGGCTTCATGGGAAGAATGCACTTCGACAACTATGTGCGACTGGCCGGCGAAGGCAAGCAAGTCAAAGTCGTCGCCATCTGCGACGTCGCGATCGAAACGCTGAAAAACGCCAAGGCCGGCGGCAACATGGCGACCGCGCAAGAGACGTACGACTTGTCGGGCTACGCGCTGTACGACTCGGTCGACAAGATGCTGGCAAACGAAGAGCTGGACATGATCGATATCACGCTGCCGACCACGCTGCACGCGGATCTGACTTGCGAGCTGCTCGAGAAGGGCTACCATGTATTTTGCGAAAAGCCGATGGCTCGCCGTTCGGACGAGGCGCGGCGCATGGTCGAGACGGCCGAGCGGACCGGACGCAAGCTGCAGATCGGACAATGCCTCCGCTTCTGGCCGGCGTACGAGTATCTGAAGGCGAGCGTGGAAGACGGCCGCTACGGCGCCGTTAAGGGCGGCTATTTCTATAGAGGCTCTCACGCCCCGGCCGGTTGGTTCCTGAACGGCGATCTCAGCGGCGGCGCGCTGCTCGACATGCATATTCACGACACGGACATCGTGAACTGGCTGTTCGGCAAGCCCGAGCGCGTATCCACGATCGGACGCAACGTCATTCCGGGCAGCGGCTTCGACGTCGCTTCCACGCACTACGGCTTCGCGGACGGCAAAGTCGTCAACGCCCAGGTCGACTGGACGCTCGAAGGCGACTTCGGATTCGAGATGGGCTTCCGCGTCAACTTCGACGGCGCCAACATCATCCTCGGCAAGGACGGCTTAACCGTCAATCCGAAGGACGCAGCGGGCTTCCAGCCGGAGCTGGCCGCTCACGACGGCTATTACGGGGAGCTCCTCAGCTTCACGAACGCCATCCTGAACGACGAAGCCGTCTCCGTCTGCACGCCGGAGAGCACGCTCGCCACGCTCGAGATCGTCGAGGCCGAGCAGCAATCCGCAGAACGCGGCGGCGAGTGGGTCAAGCTGTAAAACGCAAGCGTAACGAGCAACAAGCATGAGCTTGAGGACCGCACAGCGATGTGCGGTCTTTTTGCTGCGCGGCAAAAATGACTGGCGGCGGGCGCCCGATGCTGGAATGGCGGGCGTTGAGTGGAGCGATGCTGGGTTGGCGGGATGCTGGGTTGGCGGGATGTTGGGTTGGAGCGATGTTGGGTTGGAGCGATGTTGGGTTGGCGGGATGTTGAGGTGGCGGGATGTTGAGGTGGCGCTGGATGGCAGGATGCTGTAACAAGTGCGGCTTCGTTGGCCGCTGCAACAGCGGATTGCGTGGCTGCAGCTGGCAGCGGTGGCTCCAAGCGAGATTTCCACCGTTGCTGCGGCGAATGCGGCTTCGTTGGCCGCTGCAACAGCGGATTGCGTGGCTGCAGCTGGCGGCGGTGGCTCCAAGCGAGATTTCCACCGTTGCTGCGGCGAATGCGGCTTCATTGGCCGCTGCAACAGCGGATTGCGTGGCTGCAGCTGGCAGCGGTGGCTCCAAGCGAGATTTCCACCGTTGCTGCGGCGAATGCGGCTTCGTTGGCCGCTGCAACAGCGGATTGCGTGGCTGCAGCTGGCAGCGGTGGCTCCAAGCGAGAATTCCACCGTTGCTGCGGCGAATGCGGCTTCGTTGGCCGCTGCAACAGCGGATTGCACAGCCGCAGTAGCCGCAATGCCTGCAAATATACATCTTTTTCCGGCAATCGTGACCCTTTTGTACAAAATTGATGCAAAAGTGCAGGTATTTTCCTTCATCAGCGGGATTTCCGGCTTGCGCTATGAATTTACCTGCATATTAAGTCAATTTCATAATTCAAAAAGTCGCTAATTTAAACAAACTTAATCATAAGACTTGACGAATAACGTTCGGTTTTGGGCTTATTTCCGAATCTCAGAGGTTCTATTTTGTATAAAAGTTCGGATTTATTCTGGCAAAAAATGTTTATGAAATTGACTTTATTTGCAGGAATTTAACCGAGTAGCGCAAGACGGTACAAAATACATGTACAAAAAGTCAATTTCATAATTCAAACCCCTTGCTACGACTGACTTTTTTGGCGCACCAAAGAGGAGTACCTCCCCACATTCTCGAAATTAAGGTTAGCCAACCAAAACGAGAAAGAAAGGAAGTACTCCTACGATTCCAATTCGACAAG
>NZ_JBHUJV010000001.1:830545-831471 GCF_042683485.1 Cohnella sp. GCM10020058 | reverse complement strand
CTTATCCTTTGCAAAATCGAGCATATTCGCTTCATCAAGGACCTGGTCAACCGTCTGAAAAGCAGTGCAGAATTCAGATTGCGCTGTCACTTTACAGGCTCTGATCGGGTACCGAGCCAAGCCGCCTATTCCAGGCTTTTCACCAAACTTCAGCAGTCCGGCATCCTGCATGAGGTCATCGATATTACGGTGGATGCAGCGATTACAGAAGGCTTCCTGAAAGGTGAAAGCATGGCGGTGGACTCTTCGCATGTGGAAGCCTTTGACCGGAACCCCAAAATTGACGCGTCTAAACCGGCCCCGTCCATTCTCCCCAAGGAGGTAGAAGACAGCGAAGAGCCTGCTTTTCTGGACGCCGTCAGCCATGTCCCGCAGCCAGCCCCCAAGCCCGAGAAACCCAAGCGTGCCAAACGCGGGCGCGTCCCCAAAGCCGAGGAGGCCGCGTGGCGTGCGCAAGTCGAGGCTTACGAAGCTTCGTTAACACACTTCGAAAAGGAAGTTGCGGGGATGTTGTCTTGCAGCTACGAGGAACTCGTCGCGGACATGCCGACCTATCCAAGTGTAGGAGCAAAAGGCGATCCCCGCGGAAGCGGACGCGTAAAATATTGGTACGGCTACAAGCTCAATTTGTTAGTGGATTGCCAGAGTCAGTATATTGTGACTGGCGTAAACTGCTCGGCTCACGTAAACGACCAACGTCCGGCGATCGTGCTGCTTAAACGATTAAAAGAGCGGTTCCCAACACTCCAGCCTAAGTATGTGTTAGGCGACAAAGGATACGATAGCGAGCCCGTTTACCAGCAAGTTAGAGATGTAGGTGCACGTTCGCTTATTCCGCTTGTTCATCGCACCAAACTGCCGGATGGTGTAGATAAACACTTGCGCCCAACGTGCAAACAAGGTCATTCGTACCGCTACGATAGCTA
>NZ_JBHUJV010000001.1:0-830428 GCF_042683485.1 Cohnella sp. GCM10020058 | reverse complement strand
GATATGGACTTAAGTTGTCTCACATACAATGTATGCAAACTTGCAATAGATAAATTAAACAAGCGCATCCGCGAAGCAAAACCAGCCGCTTAACCTCAAAAAAAAGGACTTCCCCAACATTGGCCTCACGCTTGGCTCCATGACCAAATTAATTATGAAATTGACTTCAAATGCAGGTTTTTCGATCCGTCAAACTTCCGAAAAACGCCCGCACGCCAAAAGCGCGCTTGACCGGTCCCCATTTTGCCGCCGCCCGAATCAGGAAGGAAAGGATGCCTAAAAAGCGCTGCCCAGGCACAAAATGCCCGGCAGCGCTTTTTCAGTTTATTTCTGCGCTTCCAGCCAATCGATCATGGCCTGCGCGGCTGCCTCCGGCGTCTGGCTGCCTGCGTCCACCTTGCAGTGATGCCGCTCGTAGATGGCCTGGCGCGAATCGTAGAGCGCCTTGATCTCTTCGTCCGTCTTGTTCTGCAGGATCGGCCTGGTGTCGCGGATCAGTGGCAATCTCGCCTTCCACTGCTCCCAAGGTATACCCATCAAAATGACGGCCGCGTTCGCCATGCACAGATCGCGGATCTCTTCTTGCAGGAAGGCTCCGCCCCCAAGCGACAGAACGGCGTCTCGCTTCTGAAGGCACAGCTCGCTAATATACTCTTTTTCCATCCGGCGAAACGCCGCTTCGCCCAATGTCCCGAAGATCTCGGTAACCGGCATCCCCCGCTCCGTCGAGATGAGCTCGTCCACGTCGATGAATTCGCGGGAAAGCTTGGCCGCGAGCAACTTGCCCACCGTCGTCTTCCCCGCGCCCATGAATCCCACCAATACGATATTGCGTTCGCGATAAGGTTTGGATTGTTCCGCTTGCATGAAGATAATCACTCTTTCCGGTTTCGTTTATCTCCCAATTATAGCGATATACCGGCATCTCGCCAACGAAATGAAGAATAATTAAAAACCGTGTTGCATATATACTGTTTATACAATATACTGTGTATATAATAAACAGTTAAACAAAAACGAGAGAGGAGCTTCCAACATGAAATTCGCGATCGAAGTAAAGGACTTGCGCAAGAGCTTCGGCGAACAAATGGTGCTCGGCGGTGTGGACATCTCCGTTCCCGAAGGCCAGATCTACGCGTTGCTCGGACCCAACGGCGCCGGCAAGACGACGCTCATCAACATCCTGACGACGCTCGTGGCGGCGGACGGCGGCAGCGCGCGGATCGCAGGGTATGACGTGGCAGCGGAGAGCGGCAAGGTCAAGCAGTCGATCAGCCTGACGGGACAGTTCGCCGCCGTCGACGAGATGCTGACGGCTGAAGAGAATCTGCAGATGATGTGCAGGCTTTCGGGTATGAAAACTGCCGAATCCAGGCGGCGGACGTCCGAGCTGCTGCTGCAGTTCGATCTGACCGGGGCGGCCCGCAAGCGGGTCAAAACGTACTCGGGCGGGATGCGCAGACGGGTCGACCTGGCGATCAGTCTCGTGGCCAGCCGGCCGGTACTGTTCCTCGACGAGCCGACGACCGGACTGGACACCGTCAGCCGACGCGCGCTGTGGGATATTATCGAGCGGCTGAAGGCGTCGGGAATGACCATTTTCCTGACGACGCAGTATCTGGAGGAAGCGGATCAGCTCGCCGATCGGATCGGCGTCATTAACGGCGGCCGCATCGTCGCCGAGGGCACGGCAGCAGAATTAAAATCCCGCATAGGCGGCGAGGTCATCGAGTTGACGAACGAACGGGAGCAGTGGAGCCGCACGGTCGCGACGTCCGGGTCGGCGCAGGATATCGCATGCATCCTGAGCGGCCTCTCGGCTTCCTTGCCCCCGGATACGCAAGTGACGATCCGCAGGCCGAGCATGGACGATGTGTTTATTGCGTTAACTCATCCATCTTCGGAGGTGTCCGTATCGTGAACAAGTCTCTCTCCCCGCTTGCCCCGCCCTCTTTCGCCGCGACCAATGCCGTCTTTATCCGCCGCAGCCTGACCCTCAGCCTTCGCAATACCGAATCGCTCATGATGTCCATCATCCTCCCCGTCATGCTCATGCTGCTGTTCACATACGTATTCGGCGGCGCGATCGCGCCGGGAGGCGACTACGCCAACTATGTCGTGCCGGGCATCATCCTGCTGTGCGCAGGATACGGCGCGGCGACGACGGCGGTCGACGTGTCCACGGACATGACGAACGGCATCATCGACCGATTCCGCACGATGCCGATCCGGAGCCTGTCGGTCGTCACCGGCCATGTCGCCGCGAGTCTCGCGCGCAACCTGGTCGCGACGGGCGTCGTCATCGGCGTAGCGCTGCTCGTCGGCTTCAGGCCGAACGGCTCCTTCCTCGAATGGCTTGCCGCGCTCGGCGTCATCGTCCTGTTTATCCTCACGCTCACCTGGCTCTATGCCGCCATCGGCCTCGTGGCCGGCAGCCCTTCGGCCGCGAGCGGCTACGGCTTTATCCTGCTCTTCCTCCCTTACCTCTCAAGTGCGTTCGTGCCGATCGACACGATGCCGCATTGGCTGCGCGGCGTCGCGAGCCATCAGCCGATCACGCCGCTCATCGAGACGATCCGCGGGCTGCTGCTCGGCACGCCGATCGGAGATCATGCCTGGATCGGCGCCGCATGGTGCGCGGGACTCATCCTGATCGCGCTCGTCTGGTGCGGCATCGCCTTCCGCAAGCGCGCAGGACGCCGATAATCGGTCAATCGTCATAGTCAGCCGGAGAGCCTCGCGCTTTTCGGCTTTTCTTTTTCCTCCAGAAAAACAAAAAGAGCATGTCCGAGGTCGATGCGACCATGGCCATGCTCTTCATTTTCTTCATTTAAGACGTAGCCCGGGAAATGTGCAGCTCGATGCCGTCGAGAATGCGCTCCAGCCCGAAATCGAAGTCGTTCTGCGCCTCGCTCTTGTTGCCATCGTCTTCTGTATAGACGCCTGCCGCCACAATCGGATACAGGTCCGGATACCGCTCCGGCGTGACCAGCTGTCTCAGCGCCCCGCCATACAGGAGTCCGGAAAAGCTGTCCGGGTTCGCGCCCCCCTCGATCGCCCGGTCCATATCCCGCATCACGACGCCGTAAAATCGGGAATACCCGCTAATCAGCAGCACGGTGGACATTTTCTCGTATTCGCTAAGCGGCAGATCCCGAAGTATGCGCAGCGGCCAATCCACCATCTTCAGGTTGTTCGGCGTAATCGGCACGCCCATGATCGGGACATCCGTAAACCACGGATGCGCGCGCATGAGCCGGATGCACGTCTCCACGTATTCTCTAAGCCGCTCCCGCCACCCGCTTCCTTCGCTCGCCTCCGGAATCTCTATATCGCAAACGGCTTCCGTCATGAGCATCAGCAAATCGTCTTTGCTCTTGATGTACCGGTACAGCGACATCGTCGTAAATCCAAGCGAGCTCGCCACCCGGTTCATCGACACCGCCGACAGTCCTTCTCGGTCCGCGATACCGACTGCGGCCTCCACGATCTTGTCGACGCTAAGCTCGCCCTTCGGGCCTCTCGTCGACGGCTTCACCAATCCCCAGGCAAGCTGTGCGCCGTGCGGCAAACTGCTCACCCCGGTATCGTCGATCTTGTCGTTGCCGCTCATGGCCCGCGCCCCTTTTCCTCCGAATAATTGTATATGGTATATACAGTATAACACAGGCCGTGTGGCGTCGCACGCAGGCTGCATCAGGTCGTGTCATCCCGAGGATAAGAGCTGTATGACGTTTCTTTTTTATCCATCCGAAGGTAAAAAAACAGTATAGTTTGCCCAAATTTTATCGTGTTATGCTACAATGGACATTCAATATCGGTATGGCCGAATTACGAGGTGACAAACTGCAATGATGAATTCTTCCCCTCTGACGGACACGAGCGCGCAGATCGGCAGCATGGAAAGACCCCCGAGGAGAGCGGCGAGAAAATCCGTCGTGCCGTTCATTTGTTTATGGCTGTTCCTGATCGGCGCAGGCGTCGCGAGCACGGTCTGGTACACGGGACAGCAGCGTGAGCAGGTATCCGCTCAGCTGCAGCAAGAGACCGCGGCCCAGATTGCGGCTATGCAGCAGGATTATCGCGTCAGATTGGACAAGCTGGAGAGCGATTATGCAGCTCAGATGGCGCAGCTCTCGTCGAAGGTCGACGCGCTGAACGAGCTGCTCACCTTCACGCAGGACAACGCCAGCGACAAGACAGATAACAGCAACAAGTTGTATACGCAGATCAGCGAACTGAAAAAGCAGCTGGACCAGCTGAAAAAAGAACTGGACGTGCTTAAATGAGAACGGGCGTCCAGCAGATGAATCGAACCGTGCTGCTCGCCTGCGCGCCTTTTCTCGGCATGCTGATCTGGCTGTTCGCGGCCGGCGTCAAGCCGGATGCGCCAGACATCGGGCCTGCCGTGCAGACGCCCGAGCCTTCGCTCTCCGGCTACGCGGAGCCACAGATCGAATCGTTGGACAAGGCGGGCGTCATCGCCAAGGACATATCGGCCTCCATCAAGCGCGTATCCGAGCTGTACACCAAGACGAATATGAGCATGAGCGCGATGATGTCCACTGCCAAGGCGCAGGTCGGACGGCCCGCAGCCATCTACGACAGGCGCATCTCCATCAAGCTCGGCTATCCGCGCGACTCCGTGCAATCGGATAATTTGACGGCTCAGCTTTACACGATTCGCGCGCAGTATTTCAGCGGCTACGCGCTTAAGGTCAAGCTCAAGAACGACAAAGCGATGTCGATGTCGCTGGCCGGCAACAACCCGGGCAGCTCCGAGACGACGCTTGCGGCCGTCAAGCGGACCGGGGCGATCGCGGGCGTCAATGCCGGGGGCTTCGCGGACCAGGGAGGCAAGCGGTATCCGCTCAGCACGACCGTCGTCGGCGGCGAGTACGTCACCGGCTTCGAGCCGAGCTTCAACGATCTTTTTTTCGTCGGTTTGAACGAGGATCTGAAGCTGATCGGCGGCAAATACAGCGACAAAGCCCAGCTGGACAAGGAAAAGCCGAAGTTCGGCGCTTCGTTCGTGCCCGTGCTCCGCAAGAAAGGCGTGAATTTGCCGATTCCCGCCAAGTGGCGGACGAGCCCGCTTCGCGCGCCGCGCACGGTCATCGCCAATTATAAGGACAATCAGATCCTGATGATCGTCGTCGACGGACGGGGCGAGGACGGCAGCTCCGGCGCCACGCTCGAGGAGCTGCAGATTCTGCTCTCCCGCTTCGGAACGATCGACGGCTACAATCTGGACGGCGGCGGCTCTTCCACTATGATATTTAAAGGCAGAGTCGTTAACAGTCCGTCCGACGGGCAGCTCCGGCGCCTGGCGACGAATTTCCTTTTCTTCAAATAAAAGAGGCCGCTGCCGGCCTCTTTTTTTATGCGATCAGCCGCGATTAGGCGGTCGTCGTCCTGAAGTAGCGGTACACCTTCGCCAGCTTCTCCTTATGTTTGCCCCGCGGACTTTCCATGCTGCCGAACTCGAAAAACTTCACCTTCCCGAAGCCGACGTACCGCAGCAGCGCCTTGCGCATAAGCGTCTTGTGCGCATTGTACAGCCAGAGCAGCATATAGCCCGCCGGTCCCTTCATCGTCGATACGCATACGGCGGTCTTGCCCTTCAGCAAGCCTTCCGGCAGCAGCTTGCCGTTGTCCTTGTAGGCGAACCCCGAAGCGAACATCCGGTCGATATAGCCCAGCAGCATCGCGGGCGGTCTCCCCCACCAGATCGGATAGACGAAGACGAGCTTGTCGGCCCGCTTGATCTGCTCCCGGTGGCGCTCGAGCTCGGGATCGGCGTGCATATCCCTTCTCCGTTTTTCCTCGTTGAATACGAGCACCGGGTCGAAGCCCTCCGCATACAGATCGAGTATCTCGACCTCTTCGATCGCAGCGTTCTCCTCGCTCCCGCGCACGATTTCCTGCAAAAAAGCATAATTTAAGCTCCGGTGATTCGGATGGACATAGATGACCAGCAGCTTCATGACCGCACCCCTTATAATTATCATATGATAACTATAAAGTAGCACGATCCCATTTAGTTGTCAAATGATCATTTTTATTTGATAACTATATGAGCGGAGGTTAGCTCTTCGGCTTGTGATAACCGCTGTCGCCGTATGGCTGCAGCTTTTCGACCCACAGCTCGGCGAGCGCATCCACCTCTTCCTGATATTTTTTCAGCTCGGCGCGATCCGTTACCGTCTCCTCCTTCGGCTTGATCCGATCCAGCTCCGAAAACTCGAATATCTTGCCCCCATAACGGTCCCAGTCGGCCTTCAGTTCAGGCAAAATATGATTGTTCATCTGCTTCATGAATTCAAAACGGTTGCGGGCGCCGTCCAGATCCATCGAAGATCGGACCAGCACCTTTCCATTTTCCGTATTGCGGATCTGATAAACGCCCATTACGCGAAAGGACTGCGTGTAGGTTTCTGCCAGCTGTTTTTTGCGCTGTTTGTCCATCGTCAGTACCCCATTTCCTTTAAAATGCGCGACAGCGTCTGCAGCCGTTCGCCGATCAGTTCGCCGTCCCCTTCGAGCGCGGCGCCGAACAGCTTGATGTCCTCGCGTATACGCTCGTTGTCCGTGCATACCGCCACCGTCATGGCATCTCCCTGCAGACCGATCCGATCGATGACCGGATTCGCCGGATCGTACAGCTCTTCGTGGCGGTAGGATTCGCGGAAATGACCGAGACTGCGCGCGACCAGTATCGCAAGGTCAAGCACGCGGTGAAGCGGCAACTCCTCCGATTGCCGGGACCACTTTTCCCCTGTGTACCGCCACACCTTCGCCGAGATGTCGACCTTTCCGCGGTCGTTCCACTGCGCAAGGCCGAGCGAGAGCCCCTTGGCATCCGTATGTCCGGCGTAACGGCCGTCCACGTTTTCGTAATTGTCCGATATAATGACAGGCTTGTGCTTAAGCGAGGTCGGAATTTTCACAAGTCAATCCTCCTTTTGCAATTTAGTAATTTACTAAATTACTAATTTAGTGCCTTAAATATATCGAACGAAAACGGATCGGTCAATCCCGCAGCACGCAATAACGGCAGGTCGTAGATGGAACAGGTTCTGCGCGCTGCCGAAGAAGGATTTCCATCTGCTGTTGATGGCAGGCGTTTCAGACGTCGGAACAGCGGCGGTCATCGGCAGGAAAATCCGCACACGAAAAAACATCGACGCCAGCGCCTCCGATCCAGGCACTCGTATCGATGCTTTTTTGGCCGCTCTCGCTTATACGAGAACGCGAATCCCTCACAGCCCCGACGTTTCAATCAACGCCACTTGTAGATCGGCCGCCAGTTCAGCGTCTCCTTGGCAAGCGCGTTGGAAAACAGGGGCGCCGTCCCGCTGAGATCCGCGCGAATGTCCGCCACCTCCGGGTAATGCTCAGCGATCAAGACAGACGTATCCCGCTCGCTCAGGGCTTCGTCTCCCGTAATGTTCAGCGCTATCGAACCGCCTTCCAGCCGCGCCGTCAATGCCGCCGCGCAGGCGGACGCCGCATCCCGAATGTCGATATAGCTCCACAAGATTTTGCTCAACCGCTCGGGATGTCGCGCGTCCTCCGCCAGTCGCCCGTATTCCTCTGGCGCCGCGATCAGCGAGAAGCGCAGGTTCGCGGTCGTAAGGCCGCTTCTGCGCGCGAACATGTCCGACGTCAATTCCCCCACGATCTTGGACAGCCCGTAACCTTCCTGGGGAAGCTGCGGATGCGTCTCGTCTACGGGGAAGTATACAGGTGAAAAAGGCTTGGACGCCCACGCGAATCCGTAGCAGGACGTACTCGAACCCATCACAATCCGCCGGATGCCGAGCAGGTCCGCCGCCTCCAGCACATTAAAGCTCCCGAGTACGTTATTCGCAAAAATCGTCTGATGCGGATAGCCGAGCGGCGCGGGAATCGCCGCCAGATGAATGACCGCATCCGCGCCCTTCAGCCCGCCCGCCACTTGTCCGAGATCGCTCATATCAACGCGGACCTGCCTGCAGGGAAGCCCTTCGGCGATGCGGTGATCGAGCGATACGGCTTGGTAGCCTTGCCGGCGCAGCTCCTCGATAACGTAACGTCCCAGCTTGCCGCTGCCGCCGGTAACGGCGATCGTACGCATGCTTGCTCGCTCCTCTCTCATGGCCGGACGATCGTGCCGTCGGCTTTGCGGTCCAGCGGGTACGGCGAATGGTAACGATGACGCGACCAGCCCTCGCCTGTCAGCGCGGCGGCCAGCGTCTCGTCGATGTCGATTCCGAGCCCCGGCTTGGATGACGGATACAGATAGCCGCCCACCCGCTCGATATGTCCCGGAAATGCGGCCAGCTCTTCCGGCCGGAAGTGATTGACCTCCTGAATGCCGAAGTTCCAGACCGCCATGTCCAAATGCACCGCGGCCGCCTGGTTGACCGGATCGTTCTCTCCGCCCTCCTGCCAGGCCGTTCGTACGCCGAACGCTTCGGCCAGCGCCGCGATCTTGCGGCATGCGCTGATGCCGCCGGCCTTGGACACGCGAACGCGGATGAAGTCGATCAGCCGCTCCGAGATGAGCGGCACCCATTCCTGCGGGTTCGTGAACAGCTCGCCCACGGCTTGCGGGGTCGCGCATTGCTGCCGGAGCTGCCGGTACCAGCCGGCCTGGTCGGGCGGCAGCGCGTCTTCGAGAAAAAACAGGCCGTACGGTTCGAGCCGCCGCGCCAGACGCACCGCCTGAATCGGGGATAAATGCTCGTGAACGTCGTGCGTAAACTGGACCTCGTCTCCAAACGCGACTCTTAGCGCTTCGAACATGGCCGGGATCGCGTTCACGTACAAATGCTCGTCGAATACGTGGCCGGACGTATCGGCGCCGCGGGGTACATTGGCGCGATCCGTGCCGATGAAGCCCCCTCCGCCGTAGCCGCCCATCTGGACGCGCAGCACCGTATAGCCTTCCTCGATAAAACGGGCGACGTCCTCCTTGAGCTCCGCGGCGTCCCGGCCTCCCGCGTGACCGTAGCAGGGAACGGCAGATCGGGCAGCGCCGCCGAGCAGCTGATACACGGGAAGTCCGGCCTTCTTGCCTTTAATATCCCAGAGCGCCATGTCGATGCCGCCGATCGCGGTGTTCAGCAGCGCACCGCTGCGCCAGTAGCCGCTATGGTGCATAAGCTGCCACAAGTCTTCGATGTTGGCCGCATCGCGCCCGATCAATAGCGGCCCGAGCAGCTGCTCGACGATCTGCACGACCGCTTCCGGATTGTAAAGGTCGGTTGCCGAGCCCAGGCCGTACAGGCCATCCTGGTCCGTCGTTACTTTTACGATCGTCCATGTCCCGTTTTTCCTCGTCCGTATGCACGTCACGCCGGTGATTTTTGCCATTTGTCCGCTCGCCTCCTTCAGTTCGCCCATGTCAGCCTCATTCTACTTCACATGTACGCCGGGCTTAATGAGACGATGACAAACTTAACTCGGCGATCTTATCCGATTCCCGACGGCTGCGAAAACAGAAAAACGAAGCGCCAGGTTCGCCTCGTCTGCAAATCGTAGCGTTCTGCTATATAAATCTGCCGCTCCCTACCCGATCGCGAGCCTTGCCTGAGCCTCCAGCAGCAGGAGCTGCTCCCGCACCAGCACGACTTCGCCGATGACGATTAGCGCGGGATTGCCGATTTTCATCACTTCGGCGAGCTTGTGAATGTGCTCAAGCGCCCCCGTCACGACGCGCTGGCGGTCGGTCATGCCCCGTTCGATCAGCGCAACCGGCGTAGAAGGCGGCTTGCCGTGGAGAAGCAGTGTCGTCCGAACCTCCTCGAGACGTCCGATGCCCATATAGACGACGAGCGTATCGACGCCATGCGCCAGCAGGTCCCAACGAACCGGCGGCGCGTCCTCCCGGCAGCGGTTGCCCGTGACGACGGCGAACGACGCGGCCAGGTCGCGATGCGTGAGCGGGATCCGGCTCGCGGCAGCAGCGCCGTTCGCCGTCGTCACGCCGGGCACGATCTCGCAGGGGATGCCGTGCTCCGCGAGCGCCAGCGCCTCCTCGCCTCCCCTGCCGAAGACGAAGGGATCGCCGCCCTTGAGCCGTACGACCGTCCGGCCGCCGAGCGCGTGTTCGACCATAAGCGCCTCGATCTGCCCATTCCTCAAATTGAAACGTGGAGCCGCCGCGTCCTCGATTGGAAAGTCGTGCCGATCCTGTGGGGGTGCAGCGAGGCGACCGCGACGCTATCCGTAGAAGCCTGCGAGGACGGTGTAATGGCCAACGGCGTGCTTGGCGCGTCGATGCTGCCGACAGAGATTCATTGGACACTGCAGTTCGGAGTTTTCGACAGGCTGGCCAGGCTATTCATCAAGCTCGGATATGAGAAGGCGCTCATCGTGCAGGGTGCCGAAGGTTCCGAGGATCTGCACATCAACCGTCCGACCCGGGCCTATCTGGTGGAAAATGGCGAGTTCTATCTGCAGATCTTCGATCCGGAGACGTACGGCATCGAGGCGAAGCCGCCCGAACGCACATGGACGCCAGCCGATCAACTGGCCGTCGTGGAAGCGGTACTGCAGGGAGAAGCCGATCTGGCGTACACGAACCAGGTGCTGTTCAACGGCGCCGTCCGGCTGCATCTGGCGGGCAAAGCAGACTCGGTCGAGCAAGGGCTGTACGCCTGCAAGGCGCTGCTCGACGGTGGCGAGGCGTACGCTGCGTATGCGAGCTGGCGGACTGCGATGCTAGAGGCGCTGGGCACGGTGGCGGCGGCTTCGCGATGAGTGGTGCTTGGCATCGCGGTGAGCGGTGCTTGGCATCGCGGTGAGCGGTGCTTGGCATCGCGGTGAGCGGTGCTTGGCATCGCGGTGAGCGGTGCTTGGCATCGCAGTGAGCGGTGTACCAATATAGTAAAACCGTCAGGGAAAATCGCCCTGACGGTCTCTTTGGGTTTGGAGGGTCTTGGAAACTTTATCGGATGGCGCATGCTAGAGCGAACTCGATTGTTGGTCTATACGGCACACACGTTGCGGCTTGATTGCGCTAAAATTCCTGCAAACGTACATCTATTTCCAGCCATAGCTAACGTTTAGATAGAATAGATGCGAATATGCAGGCTTTTTACTGAATTATCTGTATTACAGGTAATTTGTTCATTTTTACCTGCATATTGCATTTATTTCGTTAACAGTCGCCTTTCAACAGAAAAATAAATGTACAAATGCAGGTTTTTTGGCCGGCACACATCCGAGAAGCGCCATTTCCGTACGCGCGCTTAGTTTGCAACGAACCGCCGCGGATTTGGTGCATCGCCTGCTATATGAGAGGCGATTGGCCTGCTACGCGCGGGATTCGGGGCATCGCCTGCTATATGAGAGGCGATTGGCCCGCCACGCGCGGGATTCGGGGCATCGCCTGCTATACGAGAGGCGATTGGCCCGCCACGCGCGGGATTTGGGGCATCGCCTGCTATATGAGAGGCGATTGGCCCGCCACGCGCGGGATTCGGGGCATCGCCTGCTATACGAGAGGCGATTGGTCCGGTGCGCGCGGGATTTGGTGCATCGCCTGCTATATGAGAGGCGATTGGCCTGCTACGCGCGGGATTCGGGGCATCGCCTGCACTACGGGGCAGGCGATTGGACCGGTGCGCGCGGGATTTGGTACATCGCCTGCACTACGGCAGGCGATGCACCATCCTTTTTTTATTGTCCGCGCTCGTAGACGCGGTACAATAGTACGGCCGCCTCCGCGCGGGTCAGCTGGCCCTGCGGCCGCAGCTTGCCGCCGGCGCCCTGCAGCAGGCCGGCGCCGACGAGCGCTGCGAGATCGGGCCTCGCGTACGCGGCCGCCGCAGATGCATCGGCGAACGCTGCGAGCGCCGCGGCGTCGCCCTCGGGCAGCCCCGCACCCGCGCCGCGAAGCGCGCGGGCGATCAGCGACGCCGCTTCCTGGCGGCTGACGGCATCGCTTGGCCGGAACCGGCCGTCGCCGGAGCCGCCGGCGATGCCGAGCGCCGCGCCGACGCGCACCGCGTCGGCGTAGTACGCGCCGGCCGCCACGTCCGCGAACGCGGCGGATCCGCCAGCCGCGCCTGCGTCCGCATTCAGCTCGAGCAGCCGCACGAGCAGCAGAAGCAAGTCGGCCCGGCTAACCGGTGCGCTCGGGTCATAACTTGCGTCGTCGCGCCCCTCCGCGATGCCGCGTGCAGCCAGCGCTTCGACGGCTTCGCGCGCCCATTCGACCTTGCCGAGATCATTGAAGCGGCGGTCGACATAGGCTACCGCATACAGACTGAAATGCGCCGTCCGGAAGGTCACGACGCCCCGCGCCGCGTCATAGCGTCCGCTGACGACCGGATGCGCCGTTCCTTGCGCGTCGATGTAGCGGATCGTCAGCTTTTCCGGATGGGCCGCTTCATTCGACGTCGCTGTGTAGGGCACGGATACGACGACCGGCGACTTTTCATTGCTCCACTTGATCGGGACGCCGCCCGACGTCAATGACACGTCGATGGCAGGACGATCGCCGACGAGCGTCACAAGCTCTCCGTCCCAGGCCTTCCGATCGGCTGCCCGCACGACCAACGTCACCTTTCCTCCTACGACGCTGACCAAGCCGGCATCGCTCAGCATGGCACCGGTCGCAACGACGGAGCCGAGCGGCGTCGACAGTTCGATCCGGCGGTCG
This sequence comes from Cohnella sp. GCM10020058, assembly GCF_042683485.1. Lineage (NCBI taxonomy): Bacteria > Bacillati > Bacillota > Bacilli > Caryophanales > Paenibacillaceae > Cohnella > Cohnella sp. GCM10020058. The sequence goes on along the minus strand of NZ_JBHUJV010000001.1, from coordinate 817,773 downwards.
TCCCTTCCGCCCGCAAGCGTACTCGCAGGCAGCTCGATCGCATATCCGGACACCCCGGCCACGCCAGACAATTCGATCTTAACCCACTTAACGCCATCCTTGCCGTAAGCCTGGGCAAGCTCGCCCTCTCCGACCGAAGCCCGCACGAGACCGCTGGCCGCATCTAGCGAGGCTGCGGGCTTAAGCGTCACGGTCCCGGCAGCCGGCGTTGGCGTGGCCCCATTTTTTACCGGCGTCGGCGTTGGCGTTGGTGTCGGCGAAGGCGCAGGAGATGTTGTCGGTCCCCCGCCGCCCTCCTCCAACGTATCCAGCGCCGCCGCAAGCGCCGTCCTGTCCGCGCTCTCCGGCAGCAGCGCCACAAAATTTCGCGCCGCATCGATCGACGTATCGCTCTTCTCCAGCTTCGCCGCAGCGACGGCCGCCTGCGCGGAGGCGAGCGACCAATCCAGGAAGCTGCCGTCCAGCAAATACAGGTCGCCGAACAGCGTAAAGTCCTTGCTCGCGCCGATGCCCTGGTTGTATTCCATGTAGCCTTCGCGTCCGCTGCCGTCGTTCTCGTTCATAAGCAGCGTGAACCCGAGCGCGTCCTGCGGATCAAACTCATAGCCCGCGCCATGCAGCTGGTCGAGCGGGATCGCAATCGCATAATGCGTCACGCCCGCTTCCTCGTCGCGCGTCACCGCCGCCTCGACGCCCGCGCCGAGCGCGCCGGTCTTCAGCCCTTCCGGCGCCTTCCAGCGCCACTTGACGACGCTGCCGTCGTCGCGCAATGCAAACCCGAGTTCGCTCACCTGCTTGCTCCCCGCACCGGAACCCCGATTCAGGTCGATGCCGAGCTGGATGCTGTCTCCCTGCCAGATATCGACACCATCGTAAGCTTGGTTGTGAACGTCGTCGCGCACGTCAATATCAAAATACAGCTTGTCGTCATCCCAGGCAACGCCCGCGTCGGCACTCAGATCCGCCGCGCCGGACCATCCGCCGCCGGCGTATTCGTCCTGCGCGGACACATCGATGCGAGGCGCATCCGATCCCCCTGCAGCGAACGGCCCGGCAAATGTCTGCCCGAGCTTTACCGAGGACAGGTACGTCCGTCCGTCGTCCAACGTCACCTTGAACTTCAGCGAAGCGGCGGTCAGATACGGCAGGTCGATCTCGACGCTTTCGCCGTAGGCGATGCCGGCAAACCGAATCGGCTTCATCAGGCCCGCGTAAGCCGACGGCTGCACAAGCTCGATCTTGCCGGACAGCCCCGCCGCATCGGTCGCGTTGGACAGCACGAGCCGCGCGTTCGTCCGCTCCTTGTGAGCCGGATCGAGCGCTGTCTTCTCGAGACGCAGCGCGACCGGCACGAGGTTGGAGCCGCCGACCTTGACGCCAGCCTCGTTGACAAGCTGGAGCCCGCCTTTGAACAGATTGTTCGTTATGGTCATCCGGTCGATAGCCGGCCCCGCATACACATGCGTCGTTCTCGGCTGCTGAAAATAGGAATCGTACAGCGAGACGTCGCCGCCGATCGCGTTAATTCCCTTTTCCCCGACCGTCGTAAAGTTGCTCTGCTGCATCCGCAGCCGTCCCGATCGGATATCGACCGAGCGCGACGTATCTCCCCACATCGAGGTGTTGAAAAACCGCGCGGTCGCGTCAAAGCCGTCCTCCAGCGTGATGTAAACCTTGTCCGTGGAGCTCATCGATACCAGCTCCGTGTTGACGAACGTCAGTCCGCCTTCGCCCGCTCCTTCCAGATATACGCCTTTCTTGCTGCCGTCCGTGCCGTGCCCGAGCACGGTCGCGACCGGACCTCCGCCGCTCTCCGCAGCGAAGTGGATGCCGTACTGCGAGCCGTAGACGAACGTGTTAAAAATCGTCTCCCCTTCCACATGCCCGATACGGAACGCATCCAGATGTTCCTTTTGATAGCTCCACACCTTGTCGAAGTCGGCGTCCGTGGACGGATGGTTCGGGTAGTTGTTGCGCCCGTAATAATGCGGGTTGAACTGCACGTTGCGCATGATGCCGCCCTCGGCGCCGCCGCCGAGATAGATGCCTTCCATGAGCGGAGAGCCCGCCACGTAATCGATATAATGGCCGCTCGTATCGTAGGTGCCGAAGTCGATGCCCTGATAGGCGTTGATCAAGGTCGTATCGATCGCGTAAACCCCGTGCCCTTCGCCGCGAATCGTCCAGGCGTAAGGCTTGACGTTGTTCCAGTCCTGCTCGTCATAGTAGACGGACAATCCGCGGACGCCTGCCGACGCCTTCAAGGTGATCAGCGCGGTCGCGCCCTCCGGCGCGCCTTGACCATAGCGGGTGAACAGGGCGGTGCCGCCGCCGATCGTATGGTGCGGCACGTCCCAGGAGCCGCGCAGCTCGACGCCCGTAGGCACCGAGATCGGCGAATCGACACGGTAAATGCCCGCCGGCAAGTATACGGTGCCGCCACCCGCGTTACCCGCAGCGTCCAGCGCCTGCTGGATCGCGGCAGAGGCATCCACGATCCCGCCACGATCCGCGTTATAAGGCGGCGCGGTAGCATCGAACAGCTCCCCGCTCGCCGGCTTGGGCCTTTCCGCCGCGTCCGTCGCGATCTCGCTCGGCAACCGCTCCATCACATAACTGACGTTCTGCGTGACATTAACCTCCGCAGCCTGACTCTCGTCCGTCACCTGCAGGCTGCCGTCCAGGCCCGAATTCACCGCGTTCAGCGACTGCACGGCGCCCGCCAGCTTCACCTGCTTCGCAGCCTTGGCGAAGCTCGACTGGCCGAGAATGAGCGACCCGCCGGAGAGCTCGATCGCATATCGGCCGGACGCGTCATCCCAGCTCGCGAACGCCGCATTTTCGAACGACAGCACGCCGCTGCCCTCGCTGACGACCGCGCGCCCGCCGCTCCCGTCGACCTGCACGTCCTGGAACTGCGCGATCGAATGGAAGCCCGCGGTCGTATAGATCGCTGCCGGCGCGACGCCGACGCCCGCCGCGAAGCTGCTGCTCGTCACCAGCAGTCCGTAGTCGTTGACGCCCTCGATCTTCAGACCGATCTGGCTGTCGCTCACATGAACGTCGTACAGCTGCGCGTTCGCCGTCTCGGCGGAGCCGGTGCGCGTCGTCACCCGCATGCCGTTGTCGAAGCCCGACAGGCGGATATCCGACATGTATTCCCAGTCCGAGCGGCCCATCACGATGCCTTCTGCATGCGTCGTCGTATAGGCGCGCGCTTGCCCAACGTCCGGCGCGCCGGCCAGCCCGGACGCCGCCCAGTAGGAAGGCGCCAGTCGGATGCCCTCGAGCCTGCCGATATCGGTCGTGAAGTCGAGGAATATGCCCATATGAAGCACGGTGCCGTACAGGTTTTTCACGTAATGAAGCTCGTTCCACTCCGGTCCGATCTTGATGCCGCCATAGCTGTTGACCAGTGTGATATTCTCCATCGTCGCGCTATCGCCCGGCAGCTGCTCGAACGTCCACGGGTACACAGCCGGATCCGAGAGCGTCTGCTCGGGATACCACACCGACAGATTCGTGACGCCGCTCACCGGCTGCAGCTGGATGAAGCTCTCGCCGTCCGCCTGCCCCCGTCCGCCGTACGACGCCAGCACGGTCCCCTTCACTTGCCCGCCGACCGCGTCCGGACTGATCCAGTCGCCGCGCAGCGTCACGCCGGTCGGCACGTTCAAATGGCCGTCCAGCCGGTAGGTGCCTGCAGGCGCGAACACAACGCCGCCCCCGTTGCCGCCGGCCGCATCGAGCGCCGCCTGAAACGCGGCGGTATCGTCGCTCGCGCCGTCGGCCTTCGCGCCGAAGTCGAGCACGCTGAAGTCCGCGATCACGACGTCAGCGGTTTCGAACTGCGTAGCGTACACCTTGGCCTGCGTCGCCGTCGACGTCCGCGCGACTTTTTTCACAGACACGCGCGCCACGGTCAGGTCCGGATTATTGTCCGGATTGCCGCCGCCACTGATGCCGATGCGGAAGTCCGAGCCGTTCGTCCGGTTGGCAAACTTCGCGTCGATCAGCTTAAACGTCTTCGTTTTCCACTGTCCGCTGTTGCCGTACGTGAACAGCGGCGATTCCTTAAAAGCGGCGGAGAGCGCATCGTACTGCAGCACGAAGCTCCCGCTGCCCTGGTCCAGGTACTCCACGGTCACATAGACGTCCTTGTCCGCATTGTCGTACAAATAGCCGTCGTCCACGTTCATGTACAAATAAAGCGTGCGGTCGCCCGGCGCACCGCGATTCGTTTTCCAGTAGCCCTTGCCGTCCAGCGCGCCCTTTAACAGACCGGATTCCTTGTCCCCGCCGCGGCCGACGATCCCGTGCTCGATTGCCGTCTCGCCAAGCGTTACGCTCGCCTCTTCGGAAGCGGTCGCCTTAAGCGTCTTGGTCACGACGACCTTCGCGAGCTTCAGCTCCGCGTTCGTCTGCCAGCTCGCCCCGCCGCCTTCGATGCCGAGACGGAAATCCGCCCCTCCCGTCCGGTTCGCGAAGCCCGCGTCGGTCAGCTTGAACGTATGCGTCTTCCAGGCGCCCGTATTGCCATAGCTGAACAACGGCGCGTCCTTGAAGCCGTTGCCGTCGCCCTGCGCGTCATACTGCAGCACGAGCTTGCCGTTGCCAGCATCGTAGTAATCGACCGTCACTTCGACGTCATATGCCGCCATGTTTGCGGAATAGCCGTCGTCGACGTTCATGTAGAAATACAGAATCCGTTTGCTCTCGTCGTCCGCGGACCGGTTGGTTTGCCAGTACGCGCGGCCGCCCGACTCGCCCGTGACGAGCCCTTCCGGCGCCCCGTCCCTGGGCCTGGCAGTGATCCCATGCGCCTCCGGCACATCTCCAAGTTCAATGCTAACGCTTTCACTTCCCGCCGAAACCTCCGCCGCGCTCGCCCGGCCCAGCACCTTGCCCGGCGCCTCGCCCGGCCAGCTGCCGAGCAGCAGCAGAAAGGCCAGCAAGCCCGACATCCAAGCGCTTAATCTCTTTTTCCTGATTGTTATCATCAAATTTCCCTCCCGAACCCTGTTTTAGGCAAAAGAAAAGGAAGCCCCCTCGCGAATCATCGACAGCTATGATGAGTGCGAGGCGGGCTCCCGCCGTTCATAAGTGTATTACTTCTTGGCTGCGAGGAAGGCGTCGACCTGCTTTTGCGTTTCCGCGATGATCTTGTCGAGGCCGTTTTTCTTTTGCTTTTCGATATAGTCGTCGACCGCTTTTTCCGGATCCTTCACCGTGCCGAATTCGATCGGCTTGTTGAACTCCTCGATCGCCTGGTCGCGCTTGGCCAGCTCGTTCTTCATCGGCTCTTCGGAGACGAACAGGCCGTCGAGCGGCGAGTTGACGTTGATCGGCTCGCTGGCGAATTCGGCTTCGTGCAGCCAGAAATCCTTGGGATAAGTCGACGTCGGACGCATGAACTGCGGCTTCCAGAATGCCCATTGGCCGCCCCACTCCATGTAGTTGCTCGTCGTCGTGCTCATGCCGTCGGGATAGACGGCCGTATCGCCGTCAAGCTTGTACGTCTTGCCCTCGATGCCGTACTGCACCAAATCGTACAGCGTGCGGTCCGTCTCGATCATGTCGAGGAAGCGCAGCACGCGGTCCGGATGCTTGGAGTTGCGGTTGATCGCGGCGACGTTGGCGAGCGGCGTGCGGTTGACCTGTTTCTTGTCCGGATAGATGAGCGACGAATCGAGCTTGAACGATGGATCGGAAAAGCCAGGATCGGCATTGACCCATTCGTGGGAGGTGAGCGTGAACACCGATTTGCCGTTGCGCCATTCGGCCGCGCCGTCCGTCTTGTCGATCATCGCGTCGCGGTTGATCAGCTTCTCGTCGTACCACTGGCGTGCCTTGACCGCGGCTTCCTTGTAGAACGGCTGCTGCTCGATCGGCTGGATCTTCATCGCCGGATCGCTCAGATAGTAGCCGAGTCCGTGCTGGTTCAGATCGATCCACTCTTCGCGGATCTTGATTAGCGTGAGCGGACCGGTGCGGTTGAGCTTCATGTTCGGATACGCCTTGCGGAGCTCGCGCAGCAGGTTTTCCGTGTCCTCGATCGTCTTGACCGAGTCCTTGCTTACATTGATGCCCGCCTTCTCGGTCAGATCCGAGCGCCAGGTAACGAATTGCCGCTGATTCATCTTCATCGTCCACGGCAGGCCGACGATATTGCCGTCGATCGTCGCCGCGGAGAGCGTGCCCTGCTCCTCGTATTTCTTGTACAGATTCGGCGCGAACTGCGGCAGCAGGTCGTTCAGCGCCATGTAGGAGCCTTTGGCCGCCATCTGGTTGTAGGACAGCCAGTCTCCGTCGAAGTTCAGGTCCCAGTTGTCGCCGGAAGCCGCCATGACGAGCATCTTGTCCTTGAAGTCGTTGAACGGGATAAAGTTGATGTCGAACTTGACGTTCAAGCCTTTGTCCTTGACGTAGTCGCTGACCTTGGACCATACCTCGTCGGTGGCCGCCTTCTTGTCGCCGCCGAAGTAGAACTTGAGGGTGACCTCCTCCTCTGCTTTGGCCGTACCGCTCGGACTGGCCGTGCCGCTGGCGCTGGCGCTGGAGCCTGCCGTTGCCGTCCCCGAAGGACTGGCCGTATTGCTGTTGTTATTGCCGCCGCACGCCGACAGCATCGCGCCGAGCAGCATGACGCCGGCGAGTACCGCGGTTGCCGATTTCCCCTTGCGCATGTGAACCTCTCCCCTTAATTGTGAGATATATACTATCACGGCCGGAACCGTTATAGTCAACCTTTGACTGCGCCTACCATGAGGCCCTTGACGAAATAGCGCTGGACGAACGGATACAGGAAGATGATCGGCCCGATCGTAATGACGGTGAGCGCCATCTTGATCGATTCGGACGGGATCGTCGCCGAGATCTGCTGCATGGCCGCGGCGTTGCTGGAGCTCTTGAGGAACTCGACGTTGGAGACGAGCGTTCGCAGCAGCAACTGCAGCGGCTGAAGCTCCTGCTTGTCGATGAACATGAGGCCGAGGAACCAGTCGTTCCAGTAGCCCAGGGCGACGAACAGGCCGACGGTGGCGAGCACCGGCACGGAGAGCGGAGCGATGAGGCGAAAGAAAATCCGGTATTCGCTGGCGCCGTCCATTTTCGCCGATTCGTACAGGTCCTCCGGAATCGCCATCATGAAATTGCGGATGAGGAACATGTTGAAGGCGTTCGCGAGCGGCGGCAGAATCATCGCCCACAGTGTATCCTTCAGGTCGAGATAGCGGACGCAAATGATGTACCAGGGCACGAGCCCCCCGCTGAACAGCATGGTGATGATGACGTAGATGGAAAGCACGTTGCGGTATTTGAAAGATCGCCTCGCCATGACGTATCCGCCCATGCCGTTCACGATGATGGACAGCGCGGTGCCGATAACGGTGACGAGAATGCTGATGATATAGGCGTCGACGATCCGGCTCGAGCCGAGCAGCAGGATCTTGTAGGAGCTCAGCGTGACATGGCGCGGGATGAGCGCGTAGCCGTAATTGACGATGTCGTTCTCGGTGCTGAGCGAGCCGGAGACGACCATGATGAAGGGGAACAGGCACGCCAGGCTGAACAGCAGGACGATCGTGCCGATCGCCGCCTGACTAAGGGAGAATCTTTTGGTGAGCATCGGGAGGAGCCTCCTTGCCGAAGTTGCGGTAGTTGGTTGCATGTGTGCCGGACCGCCGTAGCGGATCAGAAAATCGCCGAGTCTCTGTCGATTCTGCGGGCGGCGTAATTGCTGGACAGCACGAGCACGAAGGCGACGACGGATTGGAGGAAGCCGGCCGCGGAGGCCATGCCGATATCGCCGGATTGGCGGAGGCTGCGATACACGAGCGTGTCGATGACGTCGGTCGTCGGGAACAGCAGCGTCGCGTCGCCCACCATGGCATAAAACATTCCGAAGTCCGCGTTCATGATCCGACCGATCGCGAGCAGCGTCAGGATGACGACGGTGGGCCGCAGCATCGGCAGGCTGATATACCGGATCTGCTGCCACCGCGAAGCGCCGTCGATCGAGGCGGCTTCATAGTAAGAGTTGTCGATCGAAGTCAGGGCGGCCAGGTAGATGATCGTGCCGTAGCCCGTCACCTTCCACCGGATCGCAATGGTCAGGATGAGCGGCCACAGGCCCGCTTCGCTGTAAAAGTCGACGGGCCCCGCGCCGATCCACTCGAGGAACCGGTTGACCGCGCCCGTCTCGTAGTTGAGCAGGTTGTACGTGAACACGCCGACGACGATCCAGGAGATAAAGAACGGCAGGAACGTCAGCGATTGGGTGACGCGTTTGAAGTACTTGTTCCGAAGCTCGTTGAGCATGAGCGCAAAGCCCACTTCGAAGATCAGGCCGACGGCGATAAAGAGCACGTTGAGCAGAATCGTGTTGCGGACGGCGCGGAAGGCGGCGTCGGAGGACAGCAGGTAGTCGAAGTTGTTGAACAGCGGGTGCATCCAGTCGCTTCCGAAAATGCCCTTTTGGAAGTCGAAGTTTTTGAACGGGATGACCAGTCCTGACAGCGGCAAGTAGCAGAACAAAAACAGCAGCGTCGCGACCGGCAGGAACATGACGATCAGCTGATGGTTTTGCGCAAGGTCCCGGACGAGGCCGTTTCGGCGTTTCATACGCGATGTTCCTTTCTGTTAAGGTGATACCTTTATGATAAAGGGGGGCCGTTCGCCGAAACATGAGCGGATCTTATCCTTTGCGGTCCGTGAATGTCCTGTTCGGACAAAAGCGTCCGATTGCGACCGATTGCGCAAAAACCGCCAGGAAAGATCCTCGCCCGTTTCGTTCACTCGCCGCAATGCCTGCAAATTTACATCTTTTTTGGCGACATCGTCCCTTTTGGACAGGATAGATGCCAAAACGCAGTTATTTTCTTCTCTGAGCCCGAATTACGGCTTTTGCTTTGAAATTACCTGCATATTTGCATGTACTTCATCAAGTGTCGCGGTTCGGCAGAAAATACATCTATAAATGCAGGTTTTGCGACCCGCCAAGTATCCGATAAGCCCCGGCACGCCGAGTCCGCGCTTGCCGGTCCGCGATTCGCCGCAGCCAGCGTCGGAAAGAAAAAACAAGAGCCGCCCCTACTCGGGCCGGCTCTTGTCTTCTTTGTCCAATATCGGGTGCCGCAGCGCGATCTTCGTGCCGAATTCGGGCCCCGTCTCGATCTGCAGGCGGTAGCCTTCGCCGAAGTACAGCTTGAGCCGGTTATTGACGTTGCGCAGGCCGACGCCCTTGGCGTTCTCCGAGCTGCGGCTGCCGGGCGGCTCCTCCCTGTCGAGCTTCGCCAGCGCTTCCGGCGGTATGCCGCCCCCGTTATCGATAATATCGATCGCGATATCCCCGCCCTCCCGGCTGGCTGAGATCAGAATTTTCCCGCTCTCAAAGTCGTTGCGGATGCTGTGCTGGATCGCGTTCTCGACCAGCGGCTGGAGCAGCAGCCGGAGGAACGGCAGCTCCTTCAGCTCGTCGTCGACGCCGTACAAGATCCGGATCGGCCGTCCCATCCGGGCCTGCTCGATCTGGACGTAGGCCTTGACCTGCTCCAGCTCCCTGCCAAGCGTCGTAATCTCTTTGCCTTGGTTCAGGCTGAGACGCAGCAGATTGCCGAGCGCGGCGACCATTTGCGCCACTTCGCCCGCGCCGTGCTTCTCGGCCTTCCAGCGGATCGACTCGAGCGTGTTGTACAAGAAATGAGGATTGATCTGATGGCTCAGCACTTGAAATTCCAGCTCTTTCTTGTCGCGCTCCGCGCGCGAGGCTTCGACGATCAGGCCTTCGATCTTGCGGATCAGGCTGCCGAAGCCCCGGTACAGCCATCCGACTTCGTCCTGCCTGCGGGACGGCGGAATCTGCTGCTGATAATCGCCCGACTCCAGCTTGCGCATATAACGGACCAGGCGCACGATCGGCTGGGTAAAGGAAGCCGTAATATACAGCACGACGCCGACGCAGCAAATCAGATAGCCGATCAAAAAATAAACGGTCGCCCGGTTAATTTCGTCGATCGTACCCGTCAGGTCCTTGAGCGGCGTCAGGCTGACGATCGCCCAGGGCTCGTTGTCCATCCGGACGAAGCTCGCCAGGTATTTGCTCCCGCCGAGCGCGATCGTTGTCTCGCCTTCGCTGCCCGTGCGGAACTGTTCCACAAAGCCGGACGAAGGGAACGGCGTGCCCGTCCAGCCGTTTTCGAACGAATCGTACAACACCACCCCGTCGTCGTTCCTCAGCAGCAGAAGCCGCTGCTCGATCATCTGCCCGCTGGGCGAGAAAAACCGCTTGAATTGGTCCTCGGACACGTCCGTAGCGATGATGCCCCGCGGCGTTTGATCGTACAGGCCCGAGAAGCGTTTGACATAGGAAAGAAGCGGCCGCTCCAGCCTGCCCTTCTCCGGCAGCTTTAAGTACCAGGAGGGACTCACTTGCGCGGCGGACTGCCGGAACCAGGCCTGCGCGCCGACGCTGGGCTCCCCGATCGTGCTGAGATAGTCGGCATGCCGGTCCGGATCGATCGGATAGACGCTGACCCGGAAGGCGTCGACGGACGAGGTGCGCTGGTACAGCCAGGTCAGCAGATCGACCGTGAACGATTCCTCGCTGGCCGCGCCTCCGCTGGCCGGCACCATCAGATCCTGCAGCCGCTTGTCCCCGATCAGATCGTTAACCTGCTCGTTAAGGGCGCTCAGGTAGTTTTGGAAGTTTTTGCGCACCTGCAGCAAGTAGTTGTTGGTCATCGACAGGTTCGCGTTCGAGATGCCCTCGATCGACTTCACGTGCGCGTAATAGGCGAACCATAAAAAAGGGACGACAATGATCATGAAAAAGATCAATATCATCCGATTGCGGAGCGACGAGGCGAGCCGCAGCGAGATCGCTTTACTCATCCGCGATGCCCTGCAGCCTGCGATATTCCTTCGGCGTAAGCCCCGCCTGCCTTTTGAACACCTTGGTGAAATGAACGGGGTCCTTGTAACCGACCTCCGCGGAAATCTCGTAAATTTTATATTGCACGTCGGCCAGCATGCGCTTCGCCTTCTCCATGCGGATATCGGTCAGATATTCGAGAAACGTTTTGTGCATTTCCTTCTTGAACAGCTTGCTTAACCAGACCGGGGTCACATGCACCTCGGCGGCCACGCTCGGCAGCGTGAGGCTCTCGGCATAATGCACGCGGATAAACTTGTCCGCCTCCTGGATGATCTGGCTCGGCGGCGCCGCGTGGCTGCGGAAGTCGCCGGCCATGGCGAGTAGAAATTGCTCGGACTGCTCCCGCAGAGACTCCAGCGTGTCGAACTTCTCGAGCCGCTCCCAGACGATGACCGGGTTGCGCTCCCAGAAACGGTCGGTCCAGCCGAGCGCGGCCGCCTTTTTGAACAGGCTGAGCAGCCATTCGAAAATACGCTGCTGTGTATCGCGAATATGACCCGCGCCCCAGCACTTCACCATCTCGACGAAGCGGTCCATCGCCGTCCGGATATCCTCGTCGGTCCCGTACCGGACCAGATCCAGCACCTCGTCCGTCTGCGCGATCGACGGCACGTCCCGCTCCGCCTCGTTTTCCCAGCCGAGACTTGTCAGCATGCGATTGCCGCCGTAGACGGCCTTCTGCATCAGAATATCCTCCGCTTCCTGATACAGCGCATGCAGACGCTTCGTATCGCCGCAGCCCGAGCTGATGGCGACGCTCACGTTCACCTTGACGTACTGATTCACGCGCCCGATCAGCAAGCCCGCCAGCTCCTTGCAAGTCTCGAGCCAGCCGTCCTCCGGACATTCCAGTACGATCGCCCACCGGTTCCGCTGGTCGGGCGCGAGGACGGACAGATGCGGCATGTCCTCCTCGAGCGTCTGCTTGGCGACGTTGCCGATGCCGAACAGGATCAGCTCCTTTTCCAGCCGCGAGCCGTCCCGCGTATCGATCGACCTGAGGTCGTCCACCTCGACGAGCAGGAGCGCCAGATGGCCGCCGAGCAGCCAATCGAGCTCCAGCGTCCGCAGCCTGTGCAGAATTCGCGTCTCCCGATACGGATCGTACGGCAGCTCGATCAGCTCGCGCACGACCTCGTCCCTCATCTTGGGCAAAGCGGAGGTCAGATGACTCTGCATCCGGCTCTGGCGCTCGCGCTCGAGGCGCTCCTTGCGCAGCTGGCCGATCATTCGGGAGACGATCTCTCCGAGCTCGCCGGTGTTGACCGGCTTTAATATATAGTCCATCGCGCCCAGCTTCATGGCCGTCCGCACGATATCGAAATCGTCGTAACCGCTGATGACGATGCCCTTCCAGCCTGCGGGACGCTCGGCGGACAGACGCTCGAGCAGCTCGAGTCCAGACATGCGGTTCATCCGGATATCCGTAACGACGAGATCGGGCATACGCGCTCTGGCGATTGCCAGCGCCGTATCGCCGTCTTCCGCGACCACCGTCTCCTCCACCCCGTAATCGGCCCAGGGAATTTGCGTTCGAAGCCCTTCTCTAATTTCCAATTCGTCGTCCACGATCAGAGCCAGCATGAGGGTCTCCCCTTTCCCATGAACCCGCTATAGTCAAATACGGCCATTCGTCAGAAAAGCATACCCTCGGGGCTCGCAAATCGCAATGTGCATATCTTAGCTTTTATGGTGCGAATGCATCTCTTTTTGTGCGAGTGCCGGCGAGCGTGTGCGGCTTCACCTGTTGAGAGCGGTTCGGGGCGGTTCGGGAGCGGTTCGGGGCGGTTCGGGGCGGTTCGGGGCGGTTCGGGGCGATTCGGGGCGGTTGGGAGCGGTTGGGAGCGGTTGGGAGCTGAAACTTATGGACGGTACCAGTACCGTTCATTTACAATGGTAATGATGAGACGAAGCACGTCCCTCTTCATTCCGCGCGAATGGAGACGGGGCGTTTTTAATTTCACGGAGAAAGGTTGTTATACGAATGATGGACTTCGAGCAAGCGCATGCCGAGTTTATTGAAAATCATTTGGCCCGGCGTACCGGGGAGCGCAGAGGACGTCTTGAACGCGGACACCGGGAGGCGGAGAAGCTGTTTTGCCAGAACGTATGGTGGCGGCTTCGCGGCAATTTTGAAGGGCTGCATCCCGAGTACGAGGTGATGGATTGGCGCGGCATTTCCTATTTCTGCGACTTTGTCTGGGTGTTTCTGACCGTCAAATTCGTCATCGAGATCAAAGGCTTCGGCCCGCACGTTCGGGATATGGACCGGCAAAAGTATTGCAATGAGCTGAACAGGGAAACGTTTCTCGGGGCAATGGGTTACCAGGTCGTTTCCTTCTCGTATGACGACGTGGTTGGCCGGCCGGAACTGTGCGTCACGCTGCTCCGCATGTTGATCAGCCGCTACCAGACGGAGGCCGCCCCCGTCGGTCTGAACGGACTCGCAGAGCGGGAGACGATTCGCCTGGCATGCGGTCTATCCAGACCGTTGCGACCGATCGACGTAGAAGAACATTTGCAGGTCAACCATCGCATCGCCGTCCGGACGCTGCGTTCGCTGAGCGAGAAAGGACTGCTCACGCCGCTGTGGGGCAACCAGGGCAAACACATTGTGAAGTATGAAATGAACCCGGCTGCGTTGAGGCTGCTGTAACGAAGAAGTGTTCGATGGAGCGTGCGTGTATAGGGTGATAATTGCTGACTTGGGGCGGGCGGTGTGTTGGGGCTGGGGCGGGCGGTGTGTTGGGGCTGGGGCGGGCGGTGTGTTGGGGCTGGGGCGGGCGGTGTGTTGGGGCTGGGGCGGGCGGCGGTTTGTGCGGGCGGTGTGTTGGAGCCGGCGACGGCTGGGGCGGACGGTGTGTTGGAGCCGGCGACGGCTGGGGCGGACGGTGTGTTGGAGCCGGCGACGAAATGGCGCATCCGATCGAACACTATTACTGAAAACCTGCATCTATACAGGCTTTTTCGTGTCAGTTCCCCCTTCAGAGCCAAATTCCTGCATCTATACATCCTTTTTAATGCTATACGTCACTTCAACGACCATCCTGCCGAAAAGCCTGCATATTCGCAGGCTTTCAATGCAGTCTTAGCCATTGGCGTTTAAAACCTGCTTATAAAGTCAATTTCATAATTCAAAAAGTCGCTAGTTTAAACAAACTTAATCATAAGACTTGACGAATAACGTTCGGTTTTGGACTTATTTCCGAATCTCAGAGGTTCTATTTTGTATTAAAAGTTCGGATTTATTCTGGTAAAAAATGTTTATGAAATTGACTTTATATGCAGGCTTTTAACAAAATCCATTTAATATCTTTTATTTCCGGCTTCCAAAAACATCTACCACACTACCATACAAGTATGGTAGTATGGATTTGTTATAACGAGCTGTTTCACAAGCTGTTTCACAAGCTGTTTCACAAGCAGTTTCACGAGCTGTTTCACGAGCTGTTTCACAAGCAGATTCACGAGCATCTTCATGAGTAAATTGCACCGTTCGAACGGAGGAAGACACCATGTATACGAACGGACGCGCACAGGAGCCCTCGGCGCGGGAGACGGTCTACGCGAAGCTGAAGGAGCAGATTCTCAATCTGGAGCTGGCTCCCGGCACCGCCCTGTCCGAGAAGGAATCGTCGCTCGTGCTGGGCGTCAGCCGGACGCCGGTGCGCGAGAGCTTCGTGCGGCTCGCCCAGGAAGGCCTCGTGCAGGTGCTGCCGCAGCGGGGAACGTTCGTCTCGCTGATCGATCCCGCGCTGGTGGAGGAAGCCCGCTTCATGCGCGAGCATCTCGAACGGGCGGTCGTCAGGCTTGCCTGCACGCATTTTCCCGACGGTCACCTGCATGCGCTCGAGGATAATCTCGCCCTGCAGCTGAAGAGCATCGAGCGTGAAGACGACCGCAGGTTGTTCGAGCTGGACGAGGCTTACCACCGGATCCTGTTCGACGGCTGCGGCAAGCTCAATACGTGGCGCGCGATCGGGCAGATGAACGTCCATCTCAACCGCAGCCGGATGCTGCGGCTCGTGGCGGATCGACATTGGCAGCATCTGTACGAGCAGCACGAGACGATTTACCGGGCCGTCAAGGACGGCGATGCGGACCGGGCGGAGCGCGTCATGCAGGAGCATCTGCTGCTCGGCGTTCGCGATCTGCCGCATCTGATGGACAAGTACCCGCAATATTTCGTATCGGGAGGAGACGGCAAGCTATGAGAATGACGTTCCGCTGGTTCGGCACGGGCAACGACACGGTCTCGCTCGCGCAAATCCGTCAGATCCCTGGCGTCGAAGGCATCGTGTGGTCGCTGCACGACGTGCCCGCCGGCGAAGAGTGGCCGATGGAGAAAATTATTGCTTTAAGGGACGAGGCGCACGCAGCCGGACTTAACATCGACGTGGTTGAAAGCGTGAACATCCACGAGGACATCAAGCTGGGACTCCCGAGCCGGGATGCCTACATCGAGAACTACAAGCGCACGCTGGAGAAGCTGGGCCAGGTGGGCGTCAAGGTCGTCTGCTACAACTTCATGCCGGTGTTCGACTGGCTGCGGACCGAGCTGCACAAGGAAATGGAAGACGGGTCCACCGCCCTTTTCTATGAAAAAAGCCGAATCGACAACATCGATCCGTTCGAGCTAGTTCGCCAGATCAACGAAAACTCGGAACTTACGATGCCGGGCTGGGAGCCGGAGCGGCTCGCGCATTTGACTGCTTTGTTCGAGGCTTATAAGGGCGTCACCCAGGAGGATCTCTGGGAAAACGTGCGTTACTTCCTGGACGAGGTCATTCCCGTCGCCGCCCGTTCCGGCATTAAAATGGCCATCCACCCGGACGATCCGCCGTGGCCGATTTTCGGACTTCCCCGCATTATGACGAGCCAGGCCAATTTCCGCCGGTTTCTCGCGCTGCACGACAGCCCGTACAACGGCATCACGCTGTGCAGCGGTTCGCTCGGCGCCAACCCGGACAACGATATCGTGTCGATGATCCATGAATTCGCAGACCGCATCCCGTTCGCGCACATTCGCAACGTGCGCGTGTACGAGAATGGCGACTTCATCGAAACCTCCCACCGGACGCAGGACGGAACGGTCGATATCGCCGGCATCGTCAAGGCGTATCATGATGTGGGCTTCACGGGCTATGCGCGGCCGGACCACGGTCGACATCTATGGGGCGAGGTATGCCGTCCGGGCTACGGACTTTACGATCGCGCGCTTGGCATCATGTATTTGTGGGGACTGTGGGACGCGGCGGCGCGTGCGGCTGCGGACGCGGTCGCCAAATCGAAGGAGGCTGCCGTATGAGCGCGAGTCTGCTCCCGATTCACGAATCGCTTGCAGGCAAAGTCGCCGTCATCACCGGGGGCTCGGGCGTCCTGTGCCGCGTAATGGCAAAGGAGCTCGGTCGGCAAGGCGCCAAGGTGGCCGTTCTTAACCGGACGGTAGAAAAAGGCGAGCAGGTCGCCGGCGAAATCCGCGCGGCCGGCGGGACGGCGATCGCCGTCGCCTGCGATGCCACGGATGCGGACAGCGTTCGCGCGGCCGAGGCCGTCGTCTCGCGGGACCTGGGTCCTTGCGACATCCTGATCAACGGCGCCGGCGGCAATCATCCGAGCGCCAACACGACAAATGAAATTTTCCGTCTCGAGGATCTCGGGCGCGAAGGCGTGACCACCTTTTTTGATCTGAGCGCCGCGGGCTTCCGAGGCGTGCTCGACCTGAATCTGATGGGGACGCTTATCCCGTCCCAAATTTTCAGCCGGTCGATGGCCGAACGAGGCAGCGGCGTCATCGTCAACGTCTCCTCGATGAGCGCCCCCTCGCCAATGACGAAGGTGCCTGCCTACAGCGCGGCCAAGGCCGCCATTAACAACTGGACGCAGTGGCTCGCCGTGCATCTGGCCGAATCGGGCATCCGCGTCAACGCGCTGGCGCCCGGGTTCTTCCTGACCGAGCAAAACCGCGCGCTGCTCAAAAACGAAGACGGCTCGCTGACGGAGCGCTCCGGCAAAATTATCGCGCATACGCCGATGCGCAGATTCGGCCAGCCCGATGATCTGCTCGGCACGCTGCTCTGGCTTGTCGACGACGCGGCGTCCGGCTTCGTGACCGGCGCCTTCATTCCGGTGGACGGCGGATTCATGGCGTATTCGGGCGTGTGACGGTAGCTTGCGCCTCTTGCATGGAGAGCCGGCGCAGCGCAAGCGTTGTTTCTGGTTGGGACTTCCCTATCGAGTGTAATCGAGATAAGGCTGGGATTGCTCCTGCTCAGGACTTCTTTTTCAGGGGACAGTCGCTGAGGTTGCGCTTATTTCCGGTTGAGACTTCCTTGTTAAGTAGGGTCAAGGCGTGAAAAGAATTGATTCTAGTCAGGACTACTTATGCGTGGAAGGTTGGCTCGGCGTAAGCGTTGTTTACGATTGAGACTTCTCCCCGCTGCAAAAAAGCCCAGCAGGATGCGGATCGAAGCGGCGTGTCCGCTCCGACGCCGCATCTGTCGCTGGGCTTTTGGATTTGTTATTCCATCGAGAGCAGTTCGCTGGCCGTCAAGAAGACGTACCCTTCCTTTTTCAGCGTCTTCACGAGCGTTCGCACCGCCTCCACGGTCTGGGACCGGTCGCCATAGCCGTCGTGGAAGAGAAGGAAGCTGCCCGGCTTTGCGACGGCGAGCGAGGCCTCTAAAATATGATCGGCCCCGGGCATTTCCCAGTCCCGCGCAGCGCCGTTCACGCCGCCGATGACCGCATAGCCGAGCTCGCGCGCGATACGTTCGACCTTGGCGTCCGTCGCCAGATAGGGCGGGCGAAATGTCGCAGGCTGCACGCCGACCGTCTCGCGGATCAAGTCGCCGGTGCGGACAAGCTCCTCCCTGACGGCTTCCTCGTCCAACTCGGTCAGATTCGGATGCGTGAACGAATGATTGCCGATCTCATGTCCTTCGGCCTGCACGAGTCTCGCCGTATCGGGATAACGCTCGATCTGGTTGCCGTTCATATAAAACGTCGCATGTCCTCCCTCCTCGCGGAAAATATCCAGCATCTTCGGGGTAAACTCGGCGTTCGGACCGTCGTCGAAAGTGATGGCGATCGCCTTGGCGGACGTGCCGTGAATCGAGATCATGTCGGATGAATCGCGGGATCGGGCTTCGGCTTGGCTCATACGGGCAACGTCTCCTTATGTACGAAATGAATGGTCTTACCTTTTTCATCCATAAATTAGCATAGACGATATTCGCGATTTTTTCACTCTATTTAAGTCGGTTGGATTCCAGGTCGAATAGATGCGCGGTTAAGGAACATCGATAAGCTCCTTTTGGCACGATCTCTTCGGAAAAATCGCTGCATCGCCTTCATCCGCCGCGCCGCCGGCTTGCGACGGCGGCGAAGCGGCATGCCGTTTACTCATAGTGATGGCGCCGTAGCGCGAACCTGCCGACGATCGAGACGCCCCCGTACAACGCCATGGAAAGCACTGCGAGCATCGCGATGGCGACCATGACCATGTCCATTTGAAACACTTGGCCTCCGTAGATGATCATGTAGCCGAGCCCGGCTTTCGACGACAAAAATTCGCCCATGATGACGCCGACGAGCGTAAGTCCGACGTTGACCTTGAGCGTCGCGATGAGATTCGGGACGCTCGCGGGCAGCAGCACCATCCGCAGCGTCTGCAGCCTGGTCGCGCCGAAAGACTCCATCAGCTTCAGCTTGGATTGGCCGATCTCCCTAAAGCCGGACTCGAGCATCATGATCGTGACGATGACCGAGATGGCGATCGCCATGCCGTACACCGAATAGCGGTCGCCGAGCCAGATATAGAAGATCGGACCTAGCGCTACCTTGGGCAGCGCGTTCAGCACGACCATATACGGTTCGAGTACTTTGGACGCGTAGGCGGACCACCAGAGCGCGACCGCGATCGCCGTGCCGAGCGCCATCGACAGCGCCAGGCCGATGACGGTCTCCGACGTCGTGACCCAGGCGTGATGCCACAGCCTGCCCTCGTGCGCCAGACTTCTGAACGAAGCGACCAGCTGCGAAGGACGGCTCGTCAGCATGGCGTCGACCCACTTGCGATCCGCGGCCAGCTCCCAGACGCCGAGGAACGCCGCGAGCAGCGCGAATCGGGCGAGCCAGACGGCCATGCGCAAACGCCGCTGCACGCGCAAATACTTCCTGTACTGCGGCGAAGCTGGACCGGCGGAGGCGACGGATTGACGGTCCTGCGCGTCCGGCATTTCGTTAACCCTGTTCGACGACATGACTGTCCAGCTCCTTCCATATCGCGTTGAAATACGAATGGTAACGGCCCGCTTCCCGCTTTTTCCATGGAGACAGCCCTTCGCCCTCGTCAAAGCGAATGTCGTGGACGCTGGCGATCGTGCCCGGCCGCTTCGACATGACCATCACGCGGTCGGCCATGCCGATCGCCTCGGAGATGTCGTGCGTCACGAGCACGGCCGTCTTGCCTTGATCCTTGATGATATGAAAAACCTCGTCTGCCAGCGTCAGCCGCGTCTGGTAGTCGAGCGCGGAAAAGGGCTCGTCGAGCAGCAAAATGTCCGGCTCGGTCACGAGCGTCCGAATAAGCGCCACCCGCTGCCGCATGCCGCCGGACAGCTGGGCGGGGTTGTGCCCCGCGAACCCGCCCAGACCGTAGCGCTCGAGCAGCTCGAGCGCCTTGCGCTTCGCCTTCTTCAAGTCCATGCGCCGGATCTCCGCGCCGACGAGCAGGTTGCTCAGCAGGTCCCGCCACTCGAACAGATGGTCGTGCTGAAGCATGTACCCTACCTTGGGGGAGGCGCCTCGCACCTCCGCCCCGTCGATCAGCACCTTGCCCTTCGTCGGCTTTTGCATGCCCGAGACGAGGGAGAGCAAGGTGCTTTTCCCGCAGCCGCTCGGTCCGACGACGCTGATGAATTCCCCGCGTTCGATCGACACATGAATGTCGCTCAGCGCCTCGGTTTCCTGCTTCAGGGTGAAATAGCTCAGTCCGACGCCCTGCAGCTCGATTTGCGCCATCGGTTCATTCCGCCTTCCCGATCCGCTGAACGAAGGACATGTCGACGATGGCGTTCATATCGGCGATCTTATCCTCGGCCTTCAGCACGCCGTTGTCGATCAGCACGCTTTGCAGCTTGTCGAACGCTTCGGGCGTCAGCACCGGCGTTGCCGGCCAAGTGTCTTGCTTCTGGTAACGGCGCACCGATTCGACGATCCTCTCCTTCGGCGTCCCTTCGAAATAAGGCGAGAGCGCCGCCGCGATCTCGTCGTCCGACGCGCTCGCAAGCCAGGCGGTCGCCTTGGCGACGGCGTTCACGAAGCCCTGAATGACCTGCGGATTTTTCTCGATATAGTCCGAGGTCGCGACGAACGACGTCTCCGGGAAGTCGCCGAACGTCTCGCCGAGCGAAGCGACGTAATAGGCTTTGCCTTCCGCGATAAGCGTGGAGGCGACCGGCTCGAACAGCTGGATATAATCGCCCTGCCCGCTCGCGAACGCGCCTGCCATCGCCGGCGCGGCGATGTTCGTGACGACGTTCGCCCCTTCAGCGCCCTGGGCTTTGAGCGCCGAAGCCATCACCATCTGCGGCGCGCTGCCGGGACGCCAGCCGATGATTTTCTTGCCTGCGAGCGCGTGCCAGTCAAAGGCATCCGTCTTGTCTCGGGACAGCAGGAACGAGCCGTCCTTCATCGTCAGCTGGTGAAAAATCTTAAGCTTCTTGTCGCCCTGCTGGTTGTAAATATAGATGGCGGTCTCCGGTCCGACGAGCGAGATGTCCGCCGTTCCCGCGATGAGCGCGGCCGCGCCCTTGTCCGAGCCCTGCGCCGTGTTCATGTCCAGCTTCAGGCCCTCATCTTCGAAGTAGCCTTGGGAGATCGCGGCATAGTATGGCGCATAGAAGATCGAGCGGATGACTTCGGAAAATTTAATCGTCACGATCTCCTTCGGCGCGGCGGACGGGCTCGGGCTCGGATCGGCGTCGGTCGTCGAGGGGGATGCGGACTCGGCGGGCTTGGCGCTCGGGCTCGCGGACGGCGCGTTCGCGCTGCCGCAAGACGCCGCAAACGCCAGCAGCAGTGCGGCGAGCAGCAGCATGACGGGTCTTTTCGGCTTGAACATTTTGTTGGCCTCCCTTTAATTTGAAATACGGGACGGGGAAATCGCGCAATTTTGCGCGAATCGTATGGACGGCGGGCAATCCCCTCCTCTCCAGGCGCTGCGATCTAAAGGGCAAGCTCCGTGCGCAGCATCGCATAGCCCGGATACGCGAAGGAAATGCATTATATGCCGGGCGGGCTTATCCCGCGCCCCTTCCAAGCCCGCAAGATCGACCGCTATGCGCCGCCGCCTGGCGAATCGAACGCAAGGGCATAAAAAACGCCGGTCAAGCGCATGCGGAGATCATCGAAGATGATCGCCATATGCCTTGAACGGCGTTTGAATATCGTTAGAATAGGCGCTTAGCCAAGCTCGCCTTCCAAGTGCAGTCGTATCGCTTCCTGCACGCCTTCCCAGTGCGCCTTCATCTCTTCGCGGGCGGCCGGACCGGACAGCTTTTCCTGATGAATGCTGATCGTGGCCCCTTGCTTGGCCGCAAGCACTCTGATCTGCAGCGTCGAGGGCGCTTCCCAATCGCTTTTCATCCATTGCAGCCGCACATGGGACAAGGGCTTGACGACCGTGAACCTTCCCGAGTTCCCCTCCCGCGTCGCAAAGTTCTCCCCCTCGCGAACGACGACGTCCTCGGCTTCCCCAAGCCAGACACGCAGACCGTCCGTGCCGGTCAAATAACGCCATGCCTCCTCCACCGTAACCGGCAACGTCCTGCGCATACCGATCTGATAACCCGCATCCTTCGTTTTGCCGACCGGGCTTTCCGCTTCATGCTTCAACGTCATATCCATCGTTTTGTCGCTCCCCCATTCGTCATAGCGAGGCGTCCATGCCTTCTCGTACAGTGCCGCGCTCGATTCGATGACGTCCGCCATAGACGCTTCGGATGACGGGCCGCCCCCGTACAAGCGGGAGACGAACGCACCGAAATGCATCCACATAAACGTCATCGCTTGCATTTGCGTATCCGTTTCGACCAGCTTCCCCCTCACCCGCATCTCGTTCAAGTAGTCCGTCAGCAGCTCGAGCATCTTCTTCGGATGGCGCTGCGCCTTCTCCCGCACCCCGGCGAGCGCATCGTCCTTCAGCACGATCAGGTACAGCTTGCGGTTGCGCGCCATGATCTCATGATAGACCCGGCCGATCGACCTTAGATCCTCGCCCAAATGCCAGACGATATTCTCCTCGAACGCGCTCGTCATTTCCACCGCATAATGGTACTGCTCCACCGCCTGCTCGAGCAGCGTCAGCTTCGTGCCGAAGCGCCGGAATAAGGTCATCTCGCTGACGCCCGCGGCCGCCGCGATCTCCTTGGTCGATACGCCCTTAAAGCCTTTGTCTGCCATCAGGTCGATGGCGGCCTGCATTAACTTTTCTCTGCTGTCGGATTCATCATGTGCAATAAAGTCCGCCCCCGATTGATAGTTAGTGGTCACTAACATTCGACACATTCTAAGATACTGTTTTTTTCCATAACCTGCAACCTCACGGCTTATAATAAAACACGAAAAGCACGCTCCCGGGAACGTGCTTTCCGCGACAAAACGCCTTTTTATCCTCTTGCGGGCGAAAACCGGGCCGTCGCTTTGCCGGAGTCGGATTTTACGCTGCGGGATTGAAAGGACGTGCCTAAGTAGTCGAACTTGACGTTGGGGTAGCTGCCTTTGCGCGTTCCGTCCTTGCAATAAACGATTTTCGTTTTGTCCGGATGCGCGACGAGGCCGTGCGCCTTCAGCCGGCTGCGGATCTGCTTGAGCAGCGATTTGGCTTCCGCTTCGCTTTTGCAATGACAGAGAATGTCGTCGGTGTACCGCTCAAAGGGCACATGGGGACGATTTTTTTGCATCCATGTATCGAAAATGCCGTGCAAATAAAAATTGCCAAGCAAAAAATTTAATTTATTGCCCTGCGCGAGTCCCTTCTTCTTTTGAATCAAGGCGCCGGATCTCGTCCGTTCGGGCGATTTGATCGTGCGCTCCGTGTACAGCAACACCCATCGATTGCGAATATGCCGTTTAAGCATATTCATGAGCAGGCGGTGATCGACGCTGTCGCCGAAGCTTCGAATATCGAGCACGACCGCCCAATCGTATCGGAGGCACCGCACGCCGGCGGTGCGGATCGCTTCCTCGCGCGCCTGCCGCTTCTGCCTGTGTCCGTAGGAATTCGGATGAAAAAGACCTTCCAGGCGCGGATACAGCTCGTTTTTTAGCATCGTCTGCACGATAAAATCTTTGACCGTCGGAATGCCGATGGCCCTTTTTCCGCCCTTTCGCTTGGGAATATACACCTTGCGGACCGCAGACGGCCGATACGTGCCGGAGGTCAATTGGTCGCGTTGTTCGCGCAACCGCTGGGCCAAATTACGTTTATAATCCTGGATCGTTTGTCCGTCCACGCCGACGACTTTGGTTTTCCGGGATTGCTTGAACGCTTCTCGAATCAATCGAGGCGATATTTGAAACCTGGCGCGTTTCACGCGAACCCCCCTTTGGATAGATGCGGCCTGATCCCTACTGTATATGTCGTTGCGTTTCGTGCGATTGTGTCGTTATCCCGCTGGCGCGCTTCCCAATTTATCGAAGGTTGACGAGAAAGCGACTTTTCGCTAAACTTGAATTAGTTAAAAGGTATTAACTATTTATTAGCGAATCATTAAAAGTATTTAAATAAGAAGAATCGAGGTGGCCGGACTGGACAAGCAAGAGACGCTGTCTACGTTATTCGCGGACCAGATGCTGACGGTTGTCGCGAGCTACGCCAAACTGCTGGAGAGCCAAATGACGGCCCCCCAGTACTACATGCTTCAGACGCTGGCAAGGACGGACCGGATGACCGTGTCGCAGTTCGCGAGCCTGCTGGACGTGTCGCTGCCCGCCGTGACGAATCTGAGCGGCAAACTGGTGAGTAAAGGCTATGCGGAACGAGTCGTGTCCGAGGAGGATCGCAGGCAAGTTTTTCTAAGAATCACCGATAACGGCCGGGCGTTCGAGAAACGCATGCTGGACAAGTACAAGGAACTGACGAACGGGATGTGGGACGGATTCTCGGACGCGGAGACGGATCTGCTCATCGAGGCGTACCGCAAGATGTCCGCGCATTTGCAAACGAAAATTTAACGGGAGGTTATCGATCATGGGAAGACTGGATAACAAGGTCGCGATCATCACTGGAGCTGCAGGCGGCATGGGAAAAGCGGATGCGCTGCTGTTCGCGCAGGAAGGCGCGAAGGTCGCGGTCACGGATCTGCAGGAGGAAAAGCTTCAGGAGGTCGTCAAGGAAATCGAAGCGGCAGGCGGTACGGCGATCGGCTTCAAGCATAACGTCGCGTCCGAGGAAGATTGGAGCCGCATCGTGGCTGAGGTCGTCAAGGCATTCGGCAAAATCGACATCCTGGTCAACAACGCGGGCATCTCCAACGCGACGCCGTTCCTCGAGATGACGGCCGAAAGCTGGGACAAAACGATGTCGATCAACGTATCGAGCGTCTTCTACGGTCAAAAGCACGTCATCCCGCACATGATCGAAGCCGGCGGCGGCTCGATCGTCAACATCTCGTCGATCGCCGGCCTCACCGGCGGCAGCGGCGCAGGCCCGTACACGGCGAGCAAGGGCGCGGTGCGCATGCTCACCAAGGCGACGGCCGTCGACTACGCGCAGTTCGGCATCCGGGCAAACTCCGTCCACCCCGGCTATATCGAGACGCCAATGACGGCGGGTATTTTCAACGACGACCGCATGACCCAATGGGCGCTCTCGCAGACGCCGCTTCAACGTCTCGGCAAGCCCGAGGACATCGCGCGCGGCGTCCTGTTCCTGGCGTCGGACGAGTCGTCGTATATTACGGGCGTCGAGCTGCCGATCGACGGCGGTTACTACGCCAAGTAAGGCCCGCGTTCGTATCCATTCGGTCCCCGAACGCCATTTGCAGCAGTGCCTTTGCCTTTCCCAACTGACGCGCGTCCAAGCGTCCGGGAAGGGCTTTTTGCGATATTGGCGCTGCCGGTTCTTGACCGTCGCCTTCCGAGGGCTCTCGGGCGGATCGCCTTCTGTTGGGCGGGTACGGCGCTTCGCAGTGCCTGAAGACGGATCGCCTTCCGTCGGGAGGGCTATGCGGCTGTTTGGCGCGCTCCTGGGCGGATCGCCGGTTGTAGGAAGTGATTAGGAGTAGCTGGGCGGGACATCGGCGGTAACCGTGGGGGGACAATAGTTGTCAAAAGGACGTTATTTCTTCAGTAGTGCCGCTCAGCGACACGATAGCTGCTAAAAGGCAGTTAATTTCTCATAAAACCTGCAAAAGTCCCACTGACGCTCGAATTAAATGCCTTTTGACAACTATTTCCCTTCCCCGCTCAAAAACGCCGAATTTAACTGCTCTTTAACAACTATTTTAATTCAGCACACGCAATCCGGACACACGATCGTTGCTAGCAATATCCGATCATGCAGTCCGCACCCGCCATCCGCACAGTGAACCGTTCCTGCTATCGACACACAGAACCTTACCCGCTATCGACACACGGAACCGCACTCGCCATCCGCACACGGAACCGTACCCGCTATCGGCACACAATCCTCACGCGTTACCCGCGCTCACAACCCGCCCCCGCAACCCTCACGCGCAATCCGTGCCCGCAATGCGCACGCCAAAAACATCGACGCCTGCGCCGCTTTCCGGCACTCGCATCGATGCTTTTTGCATTTTATGCGTAAACGCGAATCTCGACCAGCTCCGCGCAGGCGGCGCCGTTCGTGCGTTCGACAACGACGCGGACGGCGTCGGCCGTTAGCGCCGCGGGCAGCTCGATGCAGCTGGCGCGGCGCCGGTTGCCGGTCACGGCTGCGACGACTGTCCATTCGCCGCCAACGCGTGCTTCGACGCGGTACGCCTCCGCCAGCTCCGGGATCACCTCGAACGGCGTGCGGTGGTGATGCAGGTTGATCAAGTCCTCGTTCACGTCATCGTTCCAGGTGAGACGTATCTCGCGCACGGCGACCGGCTGCTCCCACTCGAGCGCGAGCCAGGCTTCGCCGCCGTCCAGCGGTTCGGACGCCCAAAGGTTCGGTCCGCCGTATGGCCGCTTATAGCCCCCGATGGCCTGCGCCGGCGCGTAAGCTTCCGTCCCGCCGAGCACGCGGAAGCAGAACGGACGCCGGACGAGCTTCTTCATGCTCCACGCGACGATAGGCTGCGTCTCGTCGTGATCCTCGAGCGTCGACACCGCGTTCGGCGTCGCGCCGTGCTCGAACGCCAGCACGCCCGTGAACGGCTCTGCGGCCTGATGCAAGCGGACCGCCGCGTTGCGCCGCACGACGACGAATGCGTTCTGCGGCACCGAAGGCGCCCATTCCAGCTCGAACGACGCCCATTGCAATTCACCTTGCGGCACCGCTGCAACAGCCGTACCGATCAGCCCGGACGGAATATAATTCTCCCGTCGCCCCGTATCCCACAGCTCGACGGTCAGCTCTGTGTCCGTGTCCGCCGATACGAGCAGCTCCAGCCCCTGCATCGTCGGATTCACCGGGAACAGGATGCCCGCATCGCGCATGAGCGGATAGACGGTCGCGGCCTCTTCGACCGCGATTCGCGTCCGCGACGACGAAGCGCTGGCGGCGGCACGCAGCGCCAGATCGTCCGGATCGTCGCTGACAACGCCCACGATCGCCGCGTCCTGGCGCAGCAGCGTCTGCTGAAGCTCCGCCAGATGCGAAGCATAGATATCGCGCGGCGTCATGCCTTTTGCCGCGCACAGCGCCGCCGCGGTCCCCGCCGCTTCGCCCATGACCGCGCACGTCGCCATCACCCGCGTCGTACCGAACGCGACGTGCGAGGCGCTGACGTTGCGCCCGGCGAACAGCAGGTTGCGCACGTTGACCGAATACAGCGAGCGGTACGGAATATGGTAGACGCCGTCCGCATGCATATGCTTGGAGCCGCTCTCCTCGGCGTACATGCCTTGCGGCGGATGCAGGTCGATCGACCAGCCGCCGAAGCCGATCCGGTCGTCGAACGGCTCCTGCGCGAGGATGTCGTTTTGGTTTAGCACGTAATCGCCGACGAAGCGCCTGTACTCCCTTTTGCCCGGGATCGAACCGACCCACTCAAGCGTCATCGTCTCGGCGTCGAACTGTCCCGAATTTTTGATATAGTCCCAGATGCCGTAAATGACCGACCACAGCTCGTCCCGAATCCGTTCGTTGTCGTGCACCGTATCCAACTCGCCGCCCCATTCGATCCACCAATAATGGCAGCCCGAGTCGCCGCTCTTGATCACCCGCCGAATCGGGATCGGCGTCTGCGCGATGTCCTTGGCGAAGCTCGGTGGTACGAACCGGACCGGTCGGCCCGCGTCCTTCGTATAGAAAAGCAGCGTGCTGCCAAGCGTAATGTCGTCAGCAACCTCAGGCGCCCACTCTTCATTAAACTCACTGTGTGCCTCCCGGCCGAGCCGGTAACGCGCGCCCGCCAGGAACCCGATCAGCCCGTCTCCCGTGCAGTCGAGGAAAACCGGACTCTCAAACCGTATATGCCGCTCCGAGCCCATCATCCAGCCGGTGACCGACTTAATCGTCCGGTCATCCTCGTCGCCCTCCGCCTCCGCCTCGTGCACGTCGGTATTCAGCAGCAGCGTAATATTCGCCTCCGCCCGCACCGCTTCCAGCAGCACCAGGTCCCACAAGTACGGGTTGCCTTCGGGGTTGCGGTACTGATTCTCGACGAACAGCTCGCCCATGATGCCCGTCTCCCGGGCGTACCGGTTCGTGCCGTGCGCGGTCGCCCCGCACACCCACACGCGCACCTCGCTGCTCGAATTGCCCCCGAGCACGGGCCGGTTGTGCACGAGCGCGACCTTGCGTCCAAGCCTCGCTGCCGCGATGGCGGAGCAAATCCCCGATAGCCCCCCGCCGACAATCGTAATATCGCTAACTACCGTTTCGTTGCGCATCTCGCAGAATCACCCTTTTACCGCAGAGTTGGTCAAGCCTTGAATGATGAAGCGCTGGCCGATAACGAACACCGCGATCATCGGAAGGATGCCGGCCGACGCCGCGGCCATCATGCCGTTGTAGTCGACCGTGTTTTCCAAAATGAAGTTTTGCAGGCCGAGCGGGACCGTGTACAGCTTCTCGTCGATCAGGAACACGAGCGCGTTCTCGTAGTCGTTCCACTGCCAGGAGAAATCGATAATGGCGAGCGTCGCGAGCGCGGGCTTGGCCAGCGGCAGAACGAGCCGGAAAAAGATGCGGAAGTGGCCGGCCCCGTCGAGGAACGCCGATTCGGAAATCTCGTGCGGGATGGACAGGAAAAACTGGCGCAGCATGAATACCCCGAAAATCGTGAACAGGCCCGGCAGGATAAGCGCCAGATGCGTATTGTAGATACCGGCCCACTCGAACATGATGAACTTCGGCACGAACAGCACCTGCGGCGGCACCATCATCATCGACAGGTAGATCATGAACAGCGCATTGCGTCCCTTGAACTCGATCCGGGCGAAGCCGTACGCCGCGAACGCCGACAGAAACGTCGCGCCCAGCATGCCGATGATCGAGATTTTGAGCGAATTGAGATAATACGTGCCGAAGCTCTTGGGCCCGGTCCACACCTTGTGATGATGCGCCCACGTCGGATGCGACGGGATCCACTCGATCGGATATTTGAATACTTCGGCCGGCGTCTTGAGCGACGTGCTGATCATCCACAGAAACGGAATAATCATGACGATCGCGAGCGCCAGCATGATGACCGTAACGAGCAGCCTGCCGGCCGCGCCGGACGTTAGACTTCGTTTAAGCTCCATTGCGATACCCTCCTTGGCGGCTTAATAGTGAACCCATCTTTTTTGACCGAGCCACTGCAGGAGCGTAATAAGCAAGATGATCGCGAACAGCGCCCAGGAAATCGTGGCGGCATAGCCCATCTCGTAGTAACGGAATGCGTTCTGGTAAACGTAAAGCGACAGGATCGTCGTGCTGTTGCCCGGTCCGCCCTGCGTCGTCGCCTGGATGATGCCGAACGTCTTGATCGTCATGATGAGACCGGTGATGAGCAGCAGGAACGTCGTGGGGCTGACGAGCGGCCAGATGATTTTGCGCAATATCTGCGTCGGCCTCGCGCCGTCGATCTTGGCGGCCTCGAGCAGCTCGGACGATACCTCCTGCAGCGCGGCCAGGTAGATGATCATGTTGTAGCCGAGCAAAAACCACACCCAGATGATGTCGATCGCGTACATCGAGGACGTCGTCGTCGACAGCCAGCCCGGCGGATGCTCGATGCCGACGCTGCGCAGAAACCCGTTGATCGGCCCCTGCTTCGGCTGGAACAGCAGCATCCAGACGAATGCGACCGCGACCCCGCTGGTGATGTAAGGCATGAAGTACAAGCCCCGCAGCAGCTTTTTCAAATAAATCTTCTGGTTCAAAATGACCGCGACGACAAAGCCGAGCGCGATCGACACCGGCACCGCGAGCAGGAAAATGACCGTGTTGCGCAATGACAGGTAGAAGAGGTCGTCGTGCAGCATGCGGACGATGTTGTCCATGCCGACGAAATCGACGTTTGGGCTCATGAACTTGTAATTCGTGAACATGAGGCCGAACGAATAGACGGCCGGAATCAGGAAAAACACCAGCACCCCGAGCATGCTGGGGCCGATGAACACATAGCCGAGCAGGCGCTGCCTTCTCATCCAGTTGTTGTACATGCGCATTAACCTCGCTTCTCGAATGAATAGCTCCAGTCTACCAACCGCGCGCCGATCCCATAAGGAACAAAACCATCGTCTTCATCGCACATATCCATGCAAAAAAAGCCGCCCGGGGGGCGGCATAGAGAAGCGAAATACATTAAAATGTTCTATTGGACGGCGCTAGACGCTAAGAGCTAGCGCGCCCCGCCGTACCTGCCGGATGCGCTACGCGAGTGTGCGGACAAACGCCCGAGCAGACATCATTCCGAATAGCCCATCAAGCCGATATACGCCAGATTCGGCTGGGCGATGTCCATCCTGCCGTACTGGATGACGACCTCGATATCGCTGCGAAAGCGCAGCGAATACTGAACCTGCCGCCCCAGCTCGACGCCGCCGATCTCCTCCGGATGGTCCATGCGAACGCATTTGACCCGGCGGGCGGGCACGACGATCTCAATCCCGGCATCGGGTTCCCGGTCCTCGTAGTAGATATCCATCTTTACAATCGCCTGCTCGTCGTGGCAGTTCAGGATCATGATCGCCTCGTGCCCTTCGAAAGGCTCGTCGTCTACCTTCCCTTTAAACGGAAGATAGCCGTCGATCACGTACCAGTTTTTCGCCCCTTGCTTGCTCATGACGCCCTCCTATCCGACCGACACCGTGCCGGTCTTTTTCCAATTGGCGCTCAGCGTGCGGACAAGCGCGGACATCGATTCGTAGCCGTCGACCGTGACGACCAGACTCTCCTCCACCCGGTTCGAACCGTGGGGATGGCCGAACAGGCTGATATCCGTGTTCACCGTCATGCCGATCTCGAAACGCGCCTCGCTGTTCTCGTCGGGATACGGCGACTCGGCCTCCGCCAGCCCGCAGCCGTGAAGGGGCGGATACAGATCGTAGCGCGTCACGTTCCGGTCCGCGAAATAACCTTTGACCGCTTGAACCAGCTCGCGCTGAAGCGCGCCGGGCTTCAGCTTGGACAGCGCGATATCTTCGGCCTCGACCAGCAGGTCGATAAAGGCGCGCTGCTCGTCGCTCATCGTGCCGGCCACGAACGGGAAGCCGACCGTAGCTACGTACCCTTCGTACTGTACGGCAATCGCGGTCATGATCATATCGCCGTCCTCGATTACCTTGCTCGTCGGACGTCCGATAATGGTGCGGACCCGCTCGCCGCTCGCCATGACGATAAACGGGACGGACTCCGCGCCCTGCTTCATGCACTCGCCGTATGCGAACGCCGACAGCTCGAGCTCCGTCATGCCGGGCTTCGCATTCTCGATCATCAGACGATAGCCCGCGTCCGCGATGCGGGCCGCCGTCCGCAGGCATTCGACTTCGGCCGCCGTCTTCGTCATGCGCAGCCGGAACAGGAGATCGCCGGCATCGACCCAGTCCGCGCCCTCCAGGCTGTCCTCGATCGACTTCAGCAGCGGCGCCGACATCGCGTCGATTCCCGAAATGCCGATTTTCCGAAGAGGGCCTTGCACCCTTAGTTCATCCATGATGACCTTCAGGCTCGTATAATTCGCCTGCGGATATTCGATCTCGTCCGGCACCGTGACGCAGGTGAACTGCGGCAGCAGGCGGATATCGTCCCAGGCGGTCATTTCCCTGCACATCAGCTCGCCTTCCGGCGCGGCGATGACGATCGGATCTCCGTGCGCACGGATAAGCGTCGCGCCGCGCTCGAACAGCGGCCAGAAATTGCTCACATAACGCAAATTTTCCTTGCGGTATTCGTCGCCGTAGACGAGACAGGCGTCCAATTCTTTTTCTGCCATGAGCAGCTTCAAGCGTTCGATCCGTTCCCGGTACTCCGCGGCGGATATATTCCCAGCCATAACCTATAACCTCCGATTAGTAAATGACTTTGCGGATCTTCATCAAATCCGCGATATGCGAGAGCTCTCCGGTCATGTCGCCGTAGCCGATAATGCAGTGATGCGCAAAGCCTTCCGTAATCAAATCCCGCAAGAACGTTTTGATCGGCTTCTCGACCCGCACGACAGCCGTGATCTCCTCGCAGGGGATATTTTCCGGCACGTCCAACGCTTCGCCCTTCAAAATCAGCATCTTGTAGCCTTCGGCATCGATGATAAGATGCGCGATCGTCACCATGCCCGGCTTCAGCGTATATTCGAAGCCGAAGCCCGCGCCCTGCAAGCCCCATTGCTCCGGCGAGCGGTTGACCTTGACCGCGCTCCGGTCGCGCGCGTAGGACGGGTCCGCAAAGCCGTGATGCACCATGAGCAAAGCGTTGCGCGCCTCGTCATATTCGCCCCACTCGGCATAAGCCGGCACCTTGCCGCTGAGCTTGTGCATCAGCATCATGACGATAAGCCCGTGAACGTCTCCTTCGGTGTTCACCACGTAGCGGCTCTCTTCATGCAGCAGGGTGTTCGCAAGATAAGGCGTCGTGCCCGTCTTCTGCTCCACGTAATGCTGACCGAGCAGCGTCAGGCCGTCCAGGCGGAAGCGCTCCAGCGTATTGCGCAGCGCGACGGCCAGCCGCGCGGATTTGGCGACGTCGTCCGCGCCGAGGCCGACGATGTTGAAGCGGCCCTCGGCCTCCTCCCGGACGGCGTCGATCTCCTCCGCCGTCGCCTCGCGGAAGCGCTCCAGCAGATGGTCCATCTGGATGGCGATCAGATTCGGCCCCAGCGTTCCTTTGATCATCGTCTTGTCGTATTCGAAGTCGTACATGCCCCGGAATACATGACCGATGACGCCGATATTCGTCTGCCGCAGCTCGCGGAACGCCTTAAACGCACGGATGTACGTACCCATTTCGCGATAGGCTTCCTCGTCGCCGATCGCGCCGACGACCACCTTCAGGTCCGGATACCAGCCCATTTTGCGGAAGGTAGCCGCCAGCTGCAGATTCGCGATCAGTGCGCTGTTGCGCAAAATATTTTCATAGTTCGTCTTCAGATCGATCTTGTTGTCGTGCTGTGTATTGAACAAGAGCACCGGCACGTGCCGGACATGCTCCAGCACCTGAATCGCCATATAGTCAGGACAGTAAGTGCCCGCCGCATAAATAATGAAGTCCACATGCTGCTCGGCCAGCATACGGCCCGCGGCCTCCGCCGCATCCAGCGTATCGATCAGGCCCGGCCAGACGAGCGCCTCGCCGGACAATTCCTGCGCCAGCCGTTCGCGCACCTTAGTCATATCCGCGGTGACGTTCTCCTTGAGCGTCACCGGGAACATCCGCCAGTACTCGAAGAAACCTACCGTCACCAATCCGATCCGGAGCGGCCTGCGTTCCGTCCGCTCCGTCAGCAGATCGCCGAATACATTTCCTTTTGCCGTCTCGAACGATTCGATTACGATATCCGTCAAGCTGTTCACTGCCTTTCCCTTATGTGCGGCCGAAGGCTTTATCGCCCCAGCAGCCGCTTCGCGTTGTAATAAACGATGTGGCGGATCTCTTCGTCCCCGATGCCGGAGAACAGCACGCTCCCCAGCATGTAATGCGGGTCGTACCAAGGGAAGTCCGTGCCGAACAGCACCTTCTCCGCGCCGGCCTCCCGCACCATTTTGCCGATCATGCCGCTTAGCCGCCCCGTGTCGCACAGCTCCAGATAAACGTTGGGCTGCGCCTTCGCCAGGCCGATCGCATAATCGGTCTCTCCCGGCGCGGAATGGCCGAGGAGGAACGTCATATTGCCGAATTCGCGCGACAGCTCGGCGATCATCTGCGGCGGATTGTACGGACTGTGTCCCCACGTGTGGGACAGCAGCAGCAGCCCGCGCTCGTTGGCGAACTCGTAGATGCGGCGGTACCGCTCTCCCGTCAGCGGGTACTTGTGATAATCCGGCAGCACCTTAAAACCGATATAGCCGCCGACGCTGTCGAATTCGGCGAGATCCCGCTCCAGATCGTGATCGTAGTGCGGGTTGACGACGTAGTAGCCGAGTACCCTGTCGGGATACCGCGCCATCGCCGCGCGGATCTCCCGGTTGCCCCCGACCGGATCGAAAAGAGCGCTGTGGGGCGCGGATAAAATCAGCTCGATATGCTCCCTGTCCATCGTCGCGATCATCGTCTCGAGGCTCGCCTCCGGCAAATACGTGCCGTAGAACGGTCCCATATGCGTATGCATGTCGATGATCGGCTGGCTGTCCAGCCTGCCCGTGTTCGCGAACTCTCTCGCCAGCAGCGACGGATTGGTCATCCTGCCCAGCCTCATAGCTTCACCTCGCTCCACAGCCGTTCGAGATTAAGGCTTGCGATATTCGCCAGCTCTTCGCGGCCGATGCCCGACCCGAGCAGCGCCGCCAGCGGACCGCCGATCGCATTGCTCGGGAAGTCGGAGCCGAACAGGATGCGCTCGGACCCGAATTTGTTGCAAATTTCCTTGATCTCTCCCGCCGTCTGCATATCCCCGCTCTCGATGTACACGTTGCCGTACGCCCGGAACAGCGGGAACGTGAAGCGCGCATGGCTCCACAAGCCGTAGTTGTACAAAATAACTGTCAGGTTCGGATATTCCTTCAGCACCTCGTAGATCATCGGCCAGCCCTCGCTAGGCGACAGGTACAGCGGGATGCGCGCCGCCTCGATCTCTCCGAGCAGCTCGCCCATGCCCACCTTGCCCAGCATGTAGCGGTTGCGCTCGGGGTAAGCGCGCAGCATCTTGACGCCCGACGCCTTCATCGCCGGGAACAACCGCTCCGGCGCGTATTGCGCCTCCGTGACGGGCGGGAGGATCGTCCAGGTCGGGTAGAGCCGGTCCGGCGCCTTCGCGACCTCCTCCATGACGAAGCGGTTGCCGTAATCGGGGTCGACGTCGGCCATCGTCTGATGGCTGACGACCGCGCCGTCGATGCCGCAGAAGTCCAGCTCCGCGAGCAGCGCCTCCGCGTCCCGGGCCTGCTTGACCTTCTCCCGCACGAGGAAATTCTCGTGATTGACCACTTCATAGTTGACGGTCTTATAGCCGATGGCGCAGCTGCTGTCGATGAATCTCATGCCGATTCCCCCCGCTCCGGTCCGGGTGCTTCCGCATCACCTTCATCTTGCCCGGCCGCTTCGCGGACCGCGGCCGTGTAGCTCGCCCATGCCGCCTGCGGATCTTCGCAGCGGAGAAAACCCATATTGGCGGAGCCTTCGAAGCCCCAGGCGAAAATGTTGCGGATGCCTGCGCCGTAAGCCGCCTTGACGGCAACGGCAACCTCGTCTTCCCTGCCGCGCGGGATCATGAAGTTCTGAATCCAGATCTGGCCTTCCTTGCCGTACTGCGCGCACAGCGCCTTCACCTTGCCGGCGTAGAACGACACGAACTTCTCCGCCCCAAGGCTGTAATAGTCGTCGAGGCCCGTCTCGCCGAGCATCGTATACGGATCCGTAGCGAAAATGTCGATGTCCGGATGCGCCGCGATCTCGTGCCAGTGCTGCCAGTCGCGCTCGGATTTCAGCATGGGCAACAGGCACACCGCCACCCGCAGGCCGAGCGACTTGGCATAGGCGGATAACCGGAAGAGCAGCCGCGCGGCGCTGTCGTGCTTGAAGCCGACGACTTCATCCGTCTCCTCGTGCGGCATCTCGGCGCCGTACCGCGCTCTGTAAAGGTCCTTGCACCGCGCGCACCGGCAGCCCCAGACGGAAGGATCCATGTCGAACAGTCCCGTCTCATACAGCAGCCAGTGCGGCTCATCCCAGAAGACGACGTCGGCGCCGGCCGCCTTGACGGCGTCGACCCAGCGGATCATCAGCTCGAACAGCTTCTCGCTGTTCAGGCAGGCGGCCGGATACGTTTTCCCGTCGGACCCGACCTGACATTCCTCGGGATGGTAGCCGACGAACTTGGAGAGCGCCTGGCCGCCGAAAATGTTGGCCACCGACCAGGGGCTCATATAAACGGTTAGACCGCGGGCATGGCTCTCCGCGGCGATATCCCGCACGGAGTCCCGATAATATTCCATATCCTCTTCGCTGAACGTATGGAGCACGTCCGTGAAGCCCAGCAGGCGCAGCCGCTCCATGTCCCCGGCGACATGCCGGACCGCGCGGCTGCCGAAGTAGCTTGTTCCGATTCTCATCTGCCGCTTGCTCCTTTGCTCTATTTGCTAATGCTTGACGAAGTAGAACCGGTCCACGTAAACGGCTTGCACCTGGCTCGCGTTGGCTGCCGGCGCCACGTAGACGTACTCCGTATGCGTCTGCGACGGTACGAACGTGCCGATCTTGACCGTATGCCAGAACATGTTCTCCATGGTGCCTGCCGCCACGGTAATCGGCGCCGTCACGTACGTATTCGTCGTACCGTCGAATGCGGCGGCCGTGAAGGCGTCGCCCGTCGGCAGCGGGAACGACGGATACTGATTAGCGTCGTAAACGACGTCGTGCGCGTACTTGATTTTCACGACGGCGTACAGATCGTACGTCGCGCCAGGCACGAAGCTCGTTTTGTTCCAATACCATTGCATGTTCCAGCCGGCCGTCGTCCCGGTCGTCTGGAAGGCCGACGACGAATCCGAAGCAGAGACGTCCGCCTGGTTTTTCTGCGCGCCGCCGAAGACGGTGAACGCGCCGTCCTGCCCCGATACGGTCTGCATGGCCGCGCTCTTCGTCAACTTGAGCACCTTGCCCGCTCCCGGCGCGAAGCTGAGCCCGCTGATCGTGTAGCTGCCTGCTGAAGCGGTGTAGGTGACGGCGGCATTGGCGTATACGTCGGTAATCCCGCTAATATCGATGCCAAGCTTGCTCCGGTCGATCGTAATCGTGACCGGCGCGCTCGCAGCGACGTTGTGATTGACGACGACGAGGTACTTGTCGCCGGTCGCCGCATTTTCATGCGTCGTCACGTCCGCATTCGCATACGCGCCGCTGCCTCCGCCGCCGCCCGATGCCGTCGCCGCGTTCGCGATTTTGCGCATGCCGAGGATCGTCGGCTTCAGCGTCTCGATCTCGGAGAGCAGCTGGGAGATCCAGCCGTACTTGACGGTCGGGACGCCCTGCGCGTCGACCATGCCTTCCCAGTCGATCTCCGTCTGGTACATGAAGTAATAGAAGCCCTTGGAGCCCCGTCCGATCGCTTCGTAGGTCATGGCCCGAATCTCGGGCTCGGTCGGCTCCCGGTACCAGCCCTCCTGGCCGAACGCTTGCAGAATCGTCCAGAACGGCGCGGCGTTGGCCGGCGTTCTGCGAACCTGCAGCGTCAGCAGATCGAGGAGGTTTTCATAATGGACGTTCGGATAGCCCAGATTCGTAAAGTCGCCGGCATTGCGTCCGGCCAGCGCGCCGTACGGATCGGAGGTGAGCATCTGCGTCTGCGTCGACGGATAGTACTCCTCGGCGCTATGCACGCCGCTTAAGTCGACCATGACCGGGTGCGCGGGATCGATCGTCTCCATCATCCGCTTCATGTCGGTCAGCGTATCGACCAGCCGCGGATTGTTGTGCGGCGGCTCGTCGTACAGGAGGTAGCCGAACAGGGCGCTATGGTTTTTGAGCGGCGCCAGGTTGGCCGCGATCGCCTGGTACATGGCGCTTTCATCGTTATTTAGCGTATCGTTGTATACGGTGCGGAACACGTAGGCGTGAATGATGAGCTTGAGATTGCAGGCGGCCGCTTCGTCCAGCACCGCCGTGAATACGGCCGGATCGTCCGGGTTGAAGTTGGCGATGATGACGGTGTTCATCCCGGCATCCCGGATTTTTACGAATGCCGCTTCGGCGTAAGCCGCCGCGTCCGTCGGATTTTTAGGAATCGCCGCCCCCTCGAACCAGACGCCCTTGGGAAAATAATCTTTGGCCGTATTCACGGTCGGCGCGGTCACCGATACGCCGTTTTGCACGAGCACGTTTTGCGACAGCAGCACCGTGCTGCCGCTCTTCACTTCCACCGTGTACAGATCGTTCGGCACGACTCCGCCGCTCGCGTTTTTGCCGTCCCAGGTCAGCTTGTTCGCGCCGGATTGCGATACGCCGCTCAGCAGCGTCCTGACGATAACGTGGCTCGAATTGTTGACCGTGACGGTGACGGTCTGCGTGCCGGTCAGTTGATAGGCGATCTCCGTCGCATCGTTCAAGCCGTCGGCATTGCCCGGCGAGATCTTGTACGGATAGGCGCCGATGAGCGGCGCGGCGCCGTCGTCGACGGTGTGCTTGGTCAGGATGACCTTGTCGACGCGAAGCGCCTGATACTGTCCGGCATTGTCCACCTGATAGAAGACGACGCGGTTGTCGTGCGCGGGATTTAAGGTAACGCTGGCCGGCAGCGTGATCCCCCATACGAAAGCGTAGCGAAACTTGATCGCATCGTCGGCGGTCGTATACACCTTGGGCGGCGATACGAATGCGCCGGCAGTGGCATCGTATACGCCTGCGCCGAACGCATCGCCGGTCGCGCGCAGGAAGTTCGACCGCTCCGTGTTGACGACGACGCTGACATCGTACGGCACGCCTGCCTCGATGCGGGCGCCATCGATCGGCGCCTGAATGTTCCTGCCGGCGCCCGGTCCGTTCGCCATGCGGGCGGCGCTGCCATCCGCCGCGGTCGGCTCATGCACGAGCGCCGCGCCTCCGGCCAGCGAGAAGCTGTTGTCCTCGATCGTATACGGCACATACTCCCGGAAGATTAACTTGTCGACGTAGATGTCGGACACCTGGGCGGCGTTGTTCGTCTGCGCGACGTAGAACGAGAGCAGATTCACGCCGTTGTTCAGCTTAAACGTGCCGATCTTGTAATTGGCCCATACGTCGTTCGTCGTAGCCGAAGCCGCGATCGTCCGCTCGGCCAGCACGTAGCGGGCGTTGGTCATATCGTAAACGGCCAGGCTGAAGGCGGCGCCCGTCGGCGCGGATACCGCGTGATGCACCTTGACCCGGGCATAAACCTCGTAGGATACGCCGGGCTTCAGGCTGCCGAAGTCCCAATTGCGATACTGAATGTTCCAGCCCAGTCCGCTGTTGCCCATATGCGCCGCGGAGCCGTCGGAAGCGCCGGCGTCCGATACGGACGCCGCGCCTCCGAACAAGACGAAGCTGCCGTTCTGAATATCCGTATCGGCGGCCTCGGACGACGCAGGCCACAAGACGAGAAGAAAGGCGAAAAAGAAGGAGGCCAGTAAAACGGGAAGCAGTCGCTTGGACATAAGTACACTCTCCCGATCCGATTAGTCGTATTAATGCGAAATACGGGACGGCCGCCGCCGTCCGGCGCTCGGTTTCTTTTACTTGGTATTCAACTTATCGCGAAGGTACCCGCTCCGCTTACAACGGCTTGCCATCGTCCATGAAGACGGCCGGATTGCCGCGCATCAACGTCTCGATCTGCCAAATCTCGATGCCCGCATCCTCCATCATCGGCACGATATTGGTCAGCATATGGTCGTAGCCCCAGCCGCCGTATCGGTGCAGGCCGTTTTTCAGGCAAATATCGTTCGAGACGAGGATCTGCTTCAGGTAGCCCCATTCGATCAGCGTCCGGATCGCTTCGACGCGCTCGATATCCCTGGCGAACCGCCCTCGCAGCACGCTTCTGTCCCGCTTGTCGGCGTAGAACTCCTTGCCGAAGTTGTCGAACTCCACGTAAACGCCGCGCTCCAGCAGCCCCCGCAAGTAGTCCATCCGGATATCCACGTCGATATGGTTGATGCAGATTTTGCCCGCGTCTGCGCCGTGACCGGTCAAAATATCGATGACCTCGTAGCCGTTCGTCTCGTAGAGATCGGTGTGCACGTGCAGGCCAAGCCCGGTTTCCTTCTGTACGAGGGCGGAGGCGATCAGCGTCTTGCGCTCGTTGGGATAGATGATCTCGCTGGTGCCGATCTCGCCGATGACGCCGGCTCTGACGGACGTGCCCTCCATCCCTTCGCGAATGTCGCCGAGCAGCTCCGACGCGATCTCCTCCACCGTCCTGGCATCCATATCCGGCGGGTGCGTCGCGCGGATATAATAGCCGCACCCCGCCACGATGTGAATGCCCACTTCTCTCGAGAGGCCGGCCAGCAGCAGCGGATCTCTGCCGATATCCCGCAGCGTCAGGTCGACGAAGGTGCCTCCTCCCGCCCGCTTGAACGCCATCAGCTCGTCGCGCGCGACCGCCGCCTCGTCCAGCACGGCATTGTCGAGCACCGCATATGGATTGCGCCGCAGCCGGCCGGAATTGGCGAGGCTGACCTTCTCGCGCAGCAGCGCTTTGGCCGAGATCTGGCTCGGCTCGGGAACCAGCGGCCGCAGATCGATGAAGGCATGCTCATGGGGCAGCACCCACCCCAGGCTGTCGGCGGACACGCGTCCAGTGACCGTCATGATGGCCATCTTATTCGCCCTCTTTTCCGCAGGCTGCCGTCATTTGGACGCGGCCCACTTCGCCACTTCCGCGGTGATGGCGTCCCCGCCGAGCTTCTTCCAGTTCGCGACGAAGTCGTCGAACGAATCGACCGAAGCGCCGCCCATGACGATTTTCGTAAACGTCTCGAGCTCCAGCTTCTGCAGGGTGGGCTGCTTTTCGACCATCGCCTCGGTCGGCGACGCTATGAATTCCGTCAGCTTCAAGCCGTCGTTTTCGTTATATTGATTGATGATCTCCTGGGCGCCGCCCACGTCGAATACGCGCGTATAGCCCCAGCCGCTCTGGTCGCCGGCCTTGAAATCGTTGATCGCCTTGTAAATGATCGGCTGGCCCGGCGCCTTCGGATCGAGCAGCGACTCGTCCTGCTTTTCGATCGCTTCCTTGACCCGTTTGTAGGCGTCCAGATTTTGCGTCGGATTGGCGCCCGTCACGAGCGCGTAAGCCCACTTTTGCACGTCGCCGTTCTGGCTGATCTCCGTCGCCGGATACTTGACGGGGTCCCAGCTGTTGTGGAAGGCGTTCAGCATCTTCACCACGGCTTCCGGATGCTCGGAGCCCTTGCGCACGGCGTAATATTGCGTGATATTGAATACGGTCTGCGGCTTGGACGGCTCGCTGTCGACCGAAGGCAGCGGGAGCGGCTTCCAATCCATGTTCGGATCGAGCTTGCGTCCCTCGCCGAATACGAGCGGCACCCACATCGGTCCGTAGAACAGTCCGAGCTTGCCCGAGTTGACGGCCTGGATCAGCTTTTCCGAGTCCTTGACGCCGAACTCGCGGTCGATCAGGCCTTCCTTGTACATCTTCTGCAGCTCGGCGAGCGCCGTCTTCACTTCAGGCTGGATGCTGCCGTACACGAGCTGGCCGCTCGCGTCCTTCACCCAAATATGCGGATAAGCGTGGTAGGCGTTAAAAAAGCCTTCAACTGCCGACATCCCGCTGCCAAGCTCCGGAATGCCGCCGTAAAATTCCTTGGACAATCCGAGTCCGTACGTATCCTTCTTGCCGTTGCCGTCCGGATCGTCGTTAACGAACGCCTGGGCGATCTTGTAGATGTCCTCCGTCGTCTTCGGCTCGGGCAGGTTCAGCTTCTTCAGCCAATCCGTCCGCACCCAGAGCAGCGTCGCGCTGTCCGTAGAGCCCGGATTGACCGGCAGCGCGAGCAGCTTGCCTCCGAACGTCGCGGCGTCCAGGCCGACCCCGCCGTCCTTCGCAAGCAGCTCCTTCGTCCGATCGGAGCCGTACTGCTCGAGCGGCTGCGTCAGATCTTCGAGCTGGCCGGCGTCGACCAACTGCTGCAGCTGAATGCCGCTAACCGGCATAATGTCGGGCAGCTTGCCGGATGCCATCGTGACGTTGAACTTCTGTGCGTACTGGGAAGGGTCGGTTACCCACATGTACTTGAGCTTAATGCCGAATTCCTGCTCGTAAAGCTTCGTCCAGGCATTCTGCTCGATCGTGTCACCGTTCTCGTACTTGACCGTCGGATCGATCGATCGGACGGCCGTCAGTTCGACGGGCGGGTCGATTTTGCCGAACGGATCCGCTTTTTCCGCACTGCTTGCCGAGCCGGTTGCCGTACCTGAAGCCGAAGCCGTACTCTCCGTCGTCGCCCCCGACGTCTGACCGCTCTCTTCTTTGTTCGTTCCGCTGCACGCCGATACGAGCACCATGGCGCCTGCCAGAACGGACATGAGTCCGACCTTTGCCGTCCGTCTTTTCATTGCCGATTCCTCCCGTTTCTATGTTTCTGTCGTCTTCTGCTTCAGTATAGAAGCAAGCCAGTCAGGCGGCTATTTGCCGATGTTGACTTCCTTGACATCTGTTGCGGTGTTCGGATCGCAGGCGTAAGGCCTGCGTTATTCGCCGTACAGCAGGCGATCCCTGTACTCCTGCGGCGTCATTTTGTATCGTTTCTTAAACGACCGGTTGAACTGCGGCGCCGCCTCGTATCCGATCCGCGACGCGACGTCCTGGATGCGAAGCGCAGGCTCGGCCAGCAGCGTCCTGGCCCGCTCCATCCGCTCGTCCGTAATATAGTCCGAGAGCATACGGCCGGTCATTCGCTTGTACAGGCGGGATAGATAGGTCGGGCTATGATGCACGACCTCGGACAGCCGGGTCAGCGACAGATCGCCGTGCAGATGGTCCTGAATATAGCCGTTCAACCGGACGACCAGTCGATGCTGCTGCGCCTCCTCGGACTGATCCTGGCAAGCCGCGCCGCCCTGTCCGGCCCCCGGCATATGTGCACTGTCCTGAATGAGCAGCGAACGCGCGCCTTCGCGGTCCTCGCCGAGCAGCGCGTTCAGATGGCGGAACGGCGCGGACATTCCGTTCCAGGGGACGGGCGCGCGTCCGATCGCGAAGGAGACGGACAGCCGCAGCATGCGGCGGCACGTATCCTGCACGACCTCCATGACGCCGTACATTCTGGACCTGAGATTGGCCCAGACTTCCTCCTCGGGGCGATCCGCCGTGGACCAGGTCGTGTCGCCGCCCTCGCCGCCCGGCTGGATGAACCACAGCAGCCGGCTCGAATCGAAGACGAGCGACACAAAATCGGCCGACGGCCGCAAATATTCCTCCGCGACGTTCTGGCAGGCATACAGAAGCAGCGAACGGTCGGCCTCGTCCGTCCCTTCCTTCCATTCGTCGATGCGGCCGACGACGAGCAGCGCCGGCTTGTCCGCCGTGAGCGCGATGCCGGCTCCCTTGAACAGGTCCGACCTGTCACCGCCCTCAACAAGCGGATCGAGCATCTGGCTGAGCAGGACGGCCGACCGCAGGGAGGATTGCTGCACGTACAGCTTGCTTTTTAATTCAGCCATGTATTTATCGCGGCTCTCCACCTGCTCCAACTGCTCGAGCGCCTTGCGGACGGCATCGATCAGCACCTGGTCGTCCTCGTTTTTTAACACGTAGTCGACGATGCCGCCGGAGCGGATCGCTTGCCGGGCATAGTCAAAATCGTTGTAGCCGGTCAGGAAGATTATTTTGCAGCGCGGCCAGGACCGCACGATGCGATCTTGCAGCTCGATGCCCGTCATGCCCGGCATACGGATGTCGGAGATGACGATATCGATGCGTACCCGCTGCAGACAATCGAGCGCCTCGTATACGTTATAGGCGCGATGCAGGGTGAGATCCATCCGTTCCGTCTCCGAGAGCAGTTGATGGATGCTGTTGACGATGATCGGTTCGTCGTCGACGATCAGGACTTGCGTCATGGCTGTTCTCCTCTTCCGCAGGGAATATAGATTCGTATCCTGGCGCCGCCGCTGTCGCCGTTGGTAGCTTCGATGCCGCCGGCGCTGCCGAACTTGAGCTTGAGCCGTCTCTGAATATTGACCAGGCCCGTCGTCTCGCCATCTTCCTTGTCTTTGAACAGCTTGCGATGCAGCTCGTCCTCCGCTTCGGCCGTGAAGCCTTTGCCGTTGTCCTCGACGGTGAAGTACAAGCGGTCTCCCTCGGTTTCGAACGAGATCCGGAGCCGTCCCTCGGTCACGACATCGCCCAAGCCATGCTCGTAAGCGTTCTCGATCAGCGGCTGCAGGATCAGGCGCGGCACTTTAATTCGTTCATACGACTCGGGGAGCGGGTCGAAGTCGACGCGGATGCGGTTTGAGAAACGAATATTTTGAATTTCAATGTAGGAGCTGATGTGACGGACCTCGCTGACGAGATCGACCTCCTCGAGACCGTTGCGGGTGATGTACTGGAAGTACTCGCCCAGGTTTTTGGACATCAGCTCGGCCGTGTCGTTATCCCCGTTGCGGATGAGCCGGTGAAGAATGTAGAAGCTGTTATAGAGGAAATGAGGCGCGATCTGCATTTGCAGCTGCTTGAGCTCGGACTGCTGAAGCCGGATCTTCTGCACGTACAGCTGGTCGATTAACGTCCTAAGCCGGTCCATCGTACGGTCGAATCGCTGGTACAAATAGCCGAACTCATCCTTGCGAAGCGACTGGAAGGCGGCCTCGAAGTTGCCCCGCTCGAGGTTGACGAACCGCCCGATCAGCTGCTTGAACGGCCGGTGGACGAGCAGATAGATGCTGTAAGACATGAGGATGATGACGATCAGAGAGGCGCAGATAAGCAGCCAGGACCATGTGCCGTACTTTTTCAGCTGACCGACGATGACATCCTTAGGAAAATAAACGATCAAGGACGTGTCCAGCACCATCGACTTTTCGTACATAGCCATGTAGGTATCGCCGCCGATGCGCAAGGTCCGGGTGAACGCCGTCTCGCGCTCCCTGTCCGCGGCCGTCTGCCGCATCACTTCGGGCAGCAGCTCGCGAAACGGATCGCGCGCGGCTTGCCAGCTGTCGCCGAACA
Organism: Cohnella sp. GCM10020058; assembly: GCF_042683485.1. NCBI lineage: Bacteria > Bacillati > Bacillota > Bacilli > Caryophanales > Paenibacillaceae > Cohnella > Cohnella sp. GCM10020058. The sequence continues at coordinate 773,373 of NZ_JBHUJV010000001.1, read as the reverse complement.
GCACTGCGCCTCCTTGAATCGGCAGGGCGTCCAATGCGCGGCGCAGCGCAGGCATCGAGAGCTCGATATTTTGCACGAATTGCGGCGGCTTGACGGATGCGTCCGGCTTGACGGGGAAGTAGGGGTACGTCAGGTTGAGAAAAAGACCACCGTTCCAGTAAGTCAACGGAATCCCCCCTTCATAGATCGCCTGGGAGATATTCATCATGTCGGAAGCCACGCTCTCCGAATAATCCACCCCCTCCTTTGTCGAGAAGGTAACGCGGTTGGAAGGCACATACACGCTGATATTGGCGATGTACGCGCTCGAATCCTTGAACGCTTTTAGCCTGGCCAGCAGCGCGTTCGTCGCTGTAGTACGGTCGTAATCGTTCAAAATCGCGTATTGATTGCTCAGCTCGAGCAGACTTTCGTCGTTGATGAATTCCTGTTGGGTGCGGATGACGCGGCCCAGCTCCTGCTCCAGCGTCATGAAATAATAATGCATGGCGGTCGTGATCGAGTCCGCGATCTGACGCTGGACCTCCCGTTTGCCTTTTTCGTTCAGGGTGACGCTGAGCGCGAAAAGGGGGATCATAATGGCCAGCAGCGTGAGGAGAAGCTTGGGAAAAAGGGGGAATCTGCTGTTCGTGATCGCTCTCCAGATAGGGCATCCCTCCTCGGTGTGACCTCATCGTAACATGAAAAGGAACAGCGCGAATACGACATCATTCGACTGTTCCTATCTATTTTGAAAGACATGGAATTAATAGAAATCCGCTTCGATCGCGACCATGCCGCGGCCCGGCACGGACAATCGCACTTGATGTCCCTCGGGCAGCACCGGGACGCCCGGAAAGTCTGTCAGCGTCTCGATCCGCCGGATCGGCCGCCGCAGATCGAGCTGCGCGATCTTGTAGTTCATGGCCAGATTGCGAATGAGAATGCGCCAGCGGGACGCGGACATGCGAAGCGCGGTTAAGCGGATGTCCGCCTCGTTCTTCGTCGGTCTTGGCGCGCCGGTTTCGCTTAGCAGCGCCTGCACGATGCGCTCGTGGAAAGGCGCCTCGATCGGCGCGTAATACAGCGGCACGAGCCAGTTGTGGCTGTCGTTGATCGCTTTGTCCCGCTCTGGCGCAGCGCGCTGCACGGGCTCCTCGCGTATGGTCTCGAGCCAACTGCCATTGGCCGACCGGATTGCGCAGAAGCGCGCAGCCTGGATATCCGGGATTGCAAGACCTGCTGCATGGAGCATCACCGACAGCGTATCCGTCCGGCGTCCGGCGAGCAGGACGGAGCCGCCGCGATAGCCGAGTACGGCGGACAGCTCCGTCTCGGGCAGCAAATGCGCATGCGTTACGATGATTACGCCTTCGTGCGCGCCCAGATCCCGGACGTTAACGACGCTGTGCAACGGCGCTCCGCGCTCCAGCCATTCGTGGACCAGCTTGTGCACCGGCCATTCGCGCCTGTCCGCGTAGTCGGCGAGCGAACGATGAAGCACCGCATCGGACCAGACGAAGCTGGCACCCAGCGTCCGCTCCGGTAGGCCGTCGTAGCCCGCAGCCCACAGCCTCTCGATCCGGGCCCAGCCGTGGGCGGCGACATCGTCGCCGAGACAGGCGACGAACCCTTCCGTGCAGCGCCGGATACCATTTTGATCATACAAGTACAAATTGGAAAAACACAGGATGTCCCTGTCCAGCAGCGTCGGCGCATGGTTCAGCACATCCCACTGCTCGTACGTATCGTGAATGGCGTTCAGGCAGATGAGCTGCACGTCCGGCATGTAAGCTTTGAGCGACAGAATCGTCGCCATAAACTCCGTACACGGCTCGTAGTCCCAATCCTCGCCGCCCGAGGACAGCGCGGCGGCGCCCGCCTCCACGACAAAGCCGTCGATGCCGCAAGCGGCCAGCCGCTTGTAGTCTACGCCGTAACGATACATCGCCTCGAAGGGGTCGCGCGTCCAGGCGGTGTTGAGCACCGCTTTCTTGCCGTCCGCCTTCAGCGCCGTCATAATCTTGCGCCACAGCTCCGCCCATCGCCCGGCGTGAAAGTCGATCCACGCCAACCTGTGCCAGGACCAGATCTGCGCCGCGCGCCGCTCCATCGCCTCGGGGTCGCCTTCGCATGCAAGCTCGAAGCCTGCGGCCAGGCCCCGCTGCTGCATATACGCCTCGAACTGGCCGGTCATATCGTCCGAGTAGTCGATTTCGGCGATGCATAGCCGCGGACTCGTATAGCCGTCCGCGCCGTGATAGCCGTCGAAGCCGTAGTCGCGCATGACCGCGGTCAGGTCGCGGACGAACAGATCTTCGTAATACGTTCCGTCGCGGAGCCGGCGGAGCGGGTTGATCACCCTGAACGCTTCGCCCGATCTGCGCATCTCGTACAGCTCCGGATGGGCAGCGCACCATTCCGTAGGCCGAAGCCGCTCCGGATTATGCGTCTGGAACATATCGAAAAAGCTGCAATACACCTGCGTTCCGGCCCGCTGCAGCTCCCGCACGAGTCCCCGCAGCTGGAGGTTCGTCCAGGACTGCAGCATCCGCGATTTGCCGTAAGGCCTGGCCCCGTAGGAGCAAACTTCCGGCGGAAGCGGCTTCTCTACCGCCATGCCATCGTGCGTATGAATGAAGTCGGACGTAAACAGCAGCAGGGACATGGCGTCCGGGACGAAGCCCGCGTTTTCCATGTAGGCGCCTACGCCATAGTCGGACAACGTATTGTCGAAGCCGATCAGCTCGATCCAGATCCATTTTTCGTAATAAGCATGCATCTTCTTCGCTTCCCTTCTTGTCGGATCAAGCCTTGACGCTGCCGAGCACGATGCCTTTGACGAAAAACCGCTGCAGCATCGGATAGACGATCAGGATCGGCAGCGCCCCCAGCAGTATCTGGGCGGCCCGCGTCGTCCGCTCCGAGATCTCCAGCGCGGCGCTCAGGTTGGTCGGATCGAGCTTCATCGGATTGCTGTTGATGACCATCAGCTGCAGGTAGGTGGACAGCGGATATTTCTCCGGAAAATTCATATAGATCAGCCCGTCGAACCAGCTGTTCCAGTGCCCGACAAGCGTCAGCAGCGAGACGGTCGCGATGACGGGCAGCGACATCGGCACGATCATGGACCAGAGCGTGCGCCAGTGTCCGGCGCCGTCGATAAACGCGGATTCCTCGACCTCGCGGGGCAAGCCCCGGAAAAAGTTAAGCATCAGAATAATATTGAACACGGGAACCGCGACCGGCAGCACCAGCGCCCAGACGGAGTCGAGCAGGTACGTTTTGCTGACGGCGATATAGGTCGGAATGAGGCCCCCGCTGAACAGAATCGTCACGATAAAAAACCAGGCGTAGCGGGTGCGCGACCGGAAATCCTTGGTTTCCTTGGAGAGCGGATAAGCGCACAGGATCGACATCAGCATGTTGACGGTAAAACCGAGCGCGACCCGCTCCAGCGTAACGATAAAGGACGCGATAAACTCCTTTTTCTGCAGGATATACTTGTACGAATCGAAGGTCGCGTCGACCGGCCAGAACCGGACGAGACCGCCGGAGGCCGCAGCGCTGGAGCTGAGCGACACGGCCAGCACATGCAGCAGCGGGAATAGGCACATGAGAGACAATGCGATCAGGAATGCATAGTTAAGCGTCAAAAAGATTCTTCTGCCGACGGTGGCTGTCGCGTGCATTTGCCGTCCCCCCTTTTAGAAAATCCTGTAGTTGGCGTAGCGATACGCCATCCCGTAAGAGATCGAGATCAGCGCAAGCGACACGACGGATTTGAACAGGCCGATCGCCGTCGCGACGCCGAACTGCGCATCGACGAGGCCGATCCGGTAGATCAGCGTATCGAGAATGTCGCCGCTCTCGTATACGACCGGGCTGTACAGGTTGAACACCTGATCGAAGCCTGCATTGAGCACGTTGCCCAGGCTAAGCGTAGCCATCAGCACGATGATCGGCAGCATGCCGGGGAGCGTGACATACCACATCTGCTTCCAATGGCCTGCGCCGTCCACCGTTGCCGCCTCGTACAAGGCCGGATTGATCCCGGTAATCGCGGCGAGATACACGATGGTCGAGAAGCCGAATTCCTTCCAGACGTCGGAGAAGACCAGCACGAACCGGAACCACCCGTTGCTCCCCAGGAAGTAGATCGGCTCGAAGCCAAGCCATACGAGCAGCTCGTTCACGATGCCGGTGGACGGCGAGAGGATCTCGACAAGGATCCCGCCAAGGATGACCCACGAGAGGAAGTGCGGGAGGTAGATGAGCGTCTGCACGCCTCTTTTGACCAGGACCGAACGAATCTCGTTAAGCAATATCGCGATGGCGAGCGGCACGATCAGGCCGGCTGCCATCTTCATCAGCGCGATGCTCACCGTGTTGCGCATCACCTGCCAGATATCGGGCATATCGAGCACGTAGCGGAAGTTGTCCAGGCCGACCCACTTGGAATTGAACAAGCCGTTGATCGGGACGAACTTCTGAAAGGCGATGACCACGCCGGCCATCGGAAAATAGCTGTAGACCAGCAGGAGAATGACGCCGGGCAAGAGCATCAGATGCAGCGGCAGCTCCCGTTTGCGATAGTTTGTTTTCATGTTCTCCTACCTTCCTGACGGTGTGGCGTATCTAATTCAAATTATAAGAGAGCGCCCGCACCCCTTCTATTTGCCGTTGTTGCCTTCCTTGACATCTGTTGCTGCATTGCCCCGATAGACGGAAAACGCCCCTCCTGCAGCCGGTTGGCAGCGGGAAGGGCGTTAAGGTTTCGATGCTATCTAGAGAAACGGATCGGGGCATGCGGGTCATGCGGTCAATCAGCGACGAGCCTGCACCGTACGCGCGTATTCCGAGGGAGACATCCCCGTCTCGTGACGGAAGTGGCGCGAGAAGTTGTGCACGGTCGGATAATGCAGCACGGCGGCGATCTCCGTAAACGTATGCAATTGCTCGCGGATGAGCGCCTTGGCGCGTTCGATCTTGAGCTGCCGGTAGTACCTCATAATGCTGAGCCCCTTGCACTTCTTGAACAACGCGAGCGCATGCGTCTTGCTCATATGAAAGTGACGGCAGATCAGCTCGAGCCGCACCTGACCTTCGACATTCGCTTCCAGATAGGCGGCCATCCGCGACGCGAGATCCGCCTCGCTGCGGATCGTGACGGCGCTGGACAATCGCTGCTCGCGCGCCGGCTCGCAGCCCGCTTGGTACAGGTCGATCAGCAGCAGCTCCAGGTAGAGCTTGATCGACTGCTCCGCGCCGAAGAGTGCGTCAGGTCTGCGCAGCAGCGTATGGTCGAGCGGATCGTCGTATGGCGGCCGGAAGGCGGCGAACCCGCTGCGGATCAGCTGTGCAAGCAGCTCCTTCTGCCGTTCGTTCAGCGTTAAAATCCGATTGTTAAAGTGAGCGATGGCGGGCGACGGACATTCAAACGAGACGATGATGACGTTGGGGGACCGTATGCCGTTCGCCCAGACGCCGTGGAACTCGCCGGGCTTGTGGAAGATGACGTCGCCTTGCCTCAGCAAATAGCCTTCCTTATCCGCGAATACTTCCAGCTCCCCTTTGTCCACGTAGACGAACTCCCAGAAATCGTGCTTCTCGCCTTCGAACTTGAAGTCGGGCGCGAACTCGAAGTAATGGAAGGACACGAGTCTGCGGACGGCAAATTCGATCTGGAGCTTGGTCCGCGGATAGGCGATGCCAGGCGCATGGTCCGCGGATATGCCGATTCCTTCTGTTTCGCCAGCTTCGTCCAAGCCGTCTTCACCCGCGATAGAGCGCTCTTCCTGCCCTCCTAATACCGATTCGGCCCTATCCTTCCGCTTGTCTGCATATTCAGCGGCTTCCATTTTCACACCCCCGCGCCCGGAATCCCTCTCATTTGTCACTCATTATAGCATCCTGCGAGGATGACGCGTAGTTCCGGCACATTTGCTACAAGCCGCGCTCTTTTTGATAAATCGCCTGACACCCCCCGACGCTACAATAAAAACGGATGGGAATACAATCGTCCCATAAGCCAAGAGGAGCTGATGGATCATGAACGTACTGGCCGTAGGCTGCCACCCCGACGATCTGGAGATCGGATGCGGCGGGACGCTTGCCAAGCTCGCCAAGCAGGGGCATTGCGTGACGATGGCGCATGTAGCCAACGGAAACAAAGGTCACCGTACGATACCGCCGGAAACGCTTCGAGATATTCGTAAAGAGGAAGCGCGTCAAGCCGGCGCGTTGATCGGAGCGGAGGTCGTAAGCCTCGACATCCCCGATTTGTCGGTGAAGGCCGACCAGGACGAATTGATCGAGGCACTCGTGAGCCTCATCCGCCGCGTGCGCCCGGATTTTATCATCACGCATCCGCCCGAGGACTATATGAAGGATCATATGGAAGTATCGCGTGCCGTTTTCGATGCCAGCTTTGCCGCCTCCATCTCGCACTATGCGCCGGATTCCCCGCATCCTTTTCACGACAAAGTACCGCCGATCTACTACATGGATACGCTCGCCGGCGTCGGTTTCCTGCCCACGGAGTATGTCGACATCACCGGCGAGATCGAGGTCAAGATCGCCATGAACGATAGCCATCAGAGTCAGATCAAGTGGCTGTACGAGCATGACGGGATCGATTTTCTCGACTTCGTGAGGACCGTCTCCAAGTTCCGCGGCTTGCAGTGCGGCGCCGGCTATGCGGAGGGCTTCAAAGCCTGCCAGGCATGGCCGCGCATTCCGACGCAGCGATTGCTGCCGTGAAGCTGTCAAGAAGATGGCAAGAACGTTTTTTTGAAAACGAACCCTTATGACCACTTAAAAGGAGCTGCTAGAATGGATCTCATGACGACGATAAAAGGCTCGCTGCTGGAAAATTTCTATCCCGAAGGCTGGGATCTGGCCCGGATCGACGCCTGCTGCGCCCAAGCCCCCGATACGATCGGCGAGCGCCAGCCGTTCTGGCATCCGGCCTTCGCGCCGGTAGGCTGCGCGGATGTCGGCGAACTCGACGTTAAACTGGGACATGCCATCGCCCTTGAAATTCGCACGGCCAAGGAGCAAGGCCGAAAACTGGCGATGATCCTGCCGGCCGGCCCGATGGGCATGTATAAGTGGACCGCCTACTTCCTGCGGCAATGGGGCACGGACTGCGGACACCTTCACACGTTTAACATGGACGAATGGAGCGACGCGGAAGGCCGGACGCTGCCGTCCGACAATCCCGGCTCGTTCCAGTACGCGATGGAGCAGGCGCTCTTCCTCCCGCTCGGCGAGCTCGCCGTGCCGGAGAGTCAACGGAACTTTGCCACGGCCGACAACCTGCCCACCTATGCCGGCAAGATCGCGGCGCTCAAGGCGGAAGGCGCCGAGCTCATCACCGTGTTCGGCATCGGCCGCGCGATGCACATCGCCTTCTGGGAGCCCCACTTCGGCGGCGAATTCGCGGACGATGCGGCCTGGGCGGCCGCGACGCACCGCGTCGCCGCCCGGCTGCATCCGCTGACGATCGAGCAGAACGCCATCACCAGCTTCAAAAGCCGCACGACGCTCGTCCCTTGCCGCGCCAACACGATCGGCCCCGGCCTGTTCCTGCAGTCCGACCGCATTCTCGGCGGCTGCGACGGCGCCCTCGGCCGCGGCATGCAGTGGCAGGGCCTCTCGCTGTGGACCACGCTCCGCCACGGCCCCGACCGCTGGCTGCCGTCCACCTTTATGCCGACGCTGCCCGGCACGCTGTTCTATCTGGAAGAGCTGGCGGGACCGCTTGGTGCAGAGATCAACTGAATCGGCCGCCCTTTAAATAACGGGAGGAAGCAGCGCTTGGCGCTGTCTCCTCCCGTTTTTGTGCTGTGTTTTGTGCTGTGTTTTGTGCTGTGTTTCGTGCTTTTTTCGTGCTTTTTTCGTGCTCTTTTCGTGCTCTTTTCGTGCTCTTTATATGCTTCGTTTTTCGCTGCGGCTTGTTGCGGCAGATAAAATTCATGCCAACATTTGTCTGACATATTCGCCTCTTATATTGAATGCAGCACCCCACTACAGCTCAATATCGAGAGGAGATCGATTCCATGAACAAGAAAACAAAAAAAATCGCCGTTACGCTCGTTGCCCTGGCCGCATTCGGCTTCGGCTCCGTCCAGCTCGCCCTGGCCGATGCGGACGGGGGCGCAAGCGGCCGGAATCAAGCTTCCGCAGCAACGGCCACGCCGACGACTACGGGAGCTGCAGGATCGAATACCGCCAAGCCTTCGGCATCCGGACAAAAGAGCTCTGCTCAGGCAGGTCAAGGACAGGCAGCTCAGGGGCAGGCGAATGCCGGCCAGAAAAAGCCGCGGCCGGCTCCGCGCGAACGCGGTCCGGGGCAAGCCGACGCAAGACAAGGAAGCGGTCAACGGGATGGCAGTCAACAAGGCTCGAATTGCGACCGGCAAGCCGGAGCTGCACCGTCCGGCAAGGCATCGTCGGAGGCTGCGCCAGCCGCAACGGCAGCCACGAGCGCGGTCGATGCCAATGGATATACGATCACGATCGCGGGCGGCTATGAGACCGACCCGGCTGATCACGGCCGTCCAGTGGCGCTCATCGCGGCCGCGCTCGGCGTGCCGGCCGAGACGTTCCGCGAAGCGTTCAGCGGCGTGACGCCTGCCGGCGCCGACAGCGGCGGACCGACCGAAGCGGAAGCCAAGTCTAACAAGGCGGCTCTCCTGAAGGTGCTCGCTCCATACGGCATCACGAACGACAAGCTCGATGAAGTGTCCAACTACTACCGCTACAACGGAAGCAAAGGCGAGGTATGGAAACGGACGCCCGCCGTCCTGGAAACAATCGTCGTAAACGGCGTCGTTAAAGGCGTCAAAATCGTGAATCCAGGTGCCGGCTACTCGTCGACGCCGACCGTGACGATTGAAGGAAAGGGCGCCAAGCTGACGGCCAAGGTCGAAGTCTCCTACACGACGGACTTCTCTGAGAACGGCAGTATCAAGACTGTCACGTTGCAATAACGGTCCTTGACCGCCAGGCTTCGACGCAACGCACAAACCGCATTGACGCAACATTGGCAAAGCTCAGCCGATATTGCATCGATGCGGTTTTCTTGACCTTGATATCGTCGAGTAACGCTGTCCAGCGTCTCTTGACCCGCAGCACACTCGTTTCCCCGCCAAGTAACGCTGTCCAGCGTCTCTTGACCCGCATCACGCTCGTTTCCCCGCCAAGTAACGCTGTCCAGCGTCTCTTGACCCGCAGCACGCTCGTTTTCCCGCCAAGTAACGCTGTCCAGCGTCTCTTGACCCACAGCACACTCGTTTTCCCGCCAAGTAACGCTGTCCAGCGTCTCTTGACCCGCACACGCTCGTTTCCTCGCCAAGTAACGCTGTCCAGCGTCTCTTGACCCGCAGCACACTCGTTTCCCGGCCATCTAGCTCTATCCGGAGCTTCTTGCCCGCAGCACCTTCGTTTCCCCGGCCATGTTGCTCTATCCGGAGTCTCTTCGCCTCAGCCTACTCTTTTCACGACAAAAATGGCCGCGCCACCACTATGAGAGGCATCGGCCGTACATTTTACTTTCATACGCCGCTGCGATGGGCTGCGAACCACGACAGCACGTCCTGCAGCATTGCCTCCGTGAACGTATGGCCGACCCCTTCGTACTCGGTCACGACGAAGCGCTCCGGGCAAGACGCATACGCATCCGCGAGTGCCGCGCCAAAACGCCTTGCCCCATCGGGCGGCACGTGGCCGTCCTGCGCGCCGTTCAAGAACCGAATCGCCGGCGCGTGGGCATACAGCGCGGCGTTCGTCAGCGGATTGCATCGCCGATAGCAATTCCAGGCATACGTGTCGGGCTCGCTCGGCGCCTCGTCCGAGCCCGGACGAAGCCAGTCCGGGGTAGAAATACATGCCGCCACCACCCGGATGCGCCGGTCGAGGCCCGCCGCCGTCACCGCGATGTCGCCGCCCATCGAGATTCCGCCCGCCAGAACGACGCCGTCCAGACCGAACCGCTCAAAGGCCCAATCGATTACGCGCGGGTATTCTTCGGCCGTAAGGGCGATCATCGGCCAAAAGTATCGCCGTTTGTTCGCGCCGAGCTTCTGCCGGAACGCCTCCGGCGTCTCGCGCATACGGTCCCCGTGCTCGTAAGGATCGTAGGAGACGGCCGTAAATCCTGCATCCGCAAACAGACGCAGATGCTCGCGCAGCTTGTCCTTGCTCCCCGACAGTCCCGGCAGCCAAACGACCAGATCACGGCCTGCGCCTGAGATCGGTCGTTCCCAGATTAACGGAATATGATCCACTGTCTCGACGCCGCCCGCGCTGCCCCGATCCTCTTGCTTGTCTCCGCTCATGCCGCCTGCTCCCCCGAATCACTTTGGATTTGATATATTTCTTGCGGCATTTTTGCGGTTACGCCCGTACGGGAACGAATCGCCTGACCGCGTAATTCTCATCGTCGAATAAATAGTTCCATCTTCATCGCGCATTTCCTCCTTGGCGGCTTGTCTCTTAGCGCTTGCGCAAGCTACGGGTCGGCAATTCTCCGTTCATAAGGGCGTGACTGCGTTGATTTATCGGACATTATCGGGAGCGACGGCCGGCGGTCTGCCTTCTCTCGCTCACGGCCGGCTCGACATAAACCCGGGTCACGGCGCCATCCACGATCTCCAGCGCGTTCAATTGGTAGCCGTACGAGCATCCGCCGTCGATGCCGATCTTGTCGCCGCCGAACCAGACGTCCGGCTTGTTATGCAGCTCGATCCCTTTGGTATGGCCGAAGACGACCGTCTTGCCGGCCTTCACCGGATGCTTGTAGAACGCCTCGCGGATGAACAGATAATCCATGACGCTCTGCTGCCGCCAATTCCGGATATCCGGATTCAGCCCGGCGTGCACGTATATGAAGCGGTCGTCCTCGTAGTAATACTGCAGACGTTCCAGGAAACGAATATGTTCCTCGCAGCAGGACAGGATACGCGCACGATACTCTGCGACTCGCTCTGGCACGATTTTCGACGGATGCCCCGCGCCTAAATAGCTTGCGATCGCCTCGGCGCCTCCCTTTTCGAAAAACTTGCGAAGCTCCTCCGGATGCGCCTTCCCCTGTATGACCCGGACGAAACGCCGATCGTGATTGCCCTGCAGCGCGATCGCGCCGGACTCTCTGACCAGACGCCGGACGAGAGCGACGGCCTGCCTGCTCCGGGGGCCGCGGTCCACGTAATCGCCCAGCAGGACGAGCTGGTCGCGAGCCGCGTCGAAGCCGCATCTGTCCAGCAGGCGCTTCAACTGCTCCGCGCAGCCGTGAATGTCGCTGATCGCCAGTGTACGCGTCTTGTTCATGACGCCCGCACCTCCTGTGGCGGGAATCGCCTTCGCAGGCATTGCGCATGCGGGGCGAATCACCCGAATTTTGTTCCGCTTGTCCTTCTTTACCCGGGACGGCGCGATCCGTACGCATGAGAGGCATGCTTCATCCCCCGCCGTTTGTCATAAGCGTCCGAAAACGAGCGCGCGCAGGCAAAAACGGCAAAGCGGCCGCGCGCGCAAATGCGCGGCCGCCGCTTCGCCTGGCTTCTCATCCTTGTCGAACTTATTCCTATTTCAAATAAGGACCGTCCGTCCCGATCTTGCCCGGCGCCGGGTTGCCCGGCAGATCCAGCACGTACACCCGCAGGTTGCCCTTGCCGGACAGCGATACGGACATCGTGCCGTTCGTTACCGTCTTGACGTCGCCCGTAATCGCATCCTTATAGGTTCCGTTCGGGATGCCCGTGTAGCTGGCGGAGCCGCTGATCGTCACGAGCGCGAAGCTGTCGACGCCCTTCGCGCTATCCGTGAACCGGCGCTTGAATGCCATGCCGCCCGAGATGCCGTCGGTGGAATACTGTCCCTTCTGCAGCGCCGGAATCTGGCGACGGATCATGTTGAGCCGCTGCAGATGCTTAACGAGCGGCTGCTGCAGCGTCGTCGCGACTTGGCCCGTCGCAGAAGCGACCTGGCCAAAGCCGGAGGCGACGACCGTGCCTGCCAGATGGTCGCCGAAGTAAGCGCGGCGCGTCGTCGCGAGCGGGCAGGAAGAGCCGCAATCGATCGTCTTGCCGGCCTGGAACTCGATCTCGTCGCCGTACATAATCGTCGGGATGCCGCGGAACGTCCACATCAGGCTCATATTTTCCGCCCACGCATCCGTGCCGCCGTTGTAAGCCGTGCTCGACTTGTTCGGCCCATAGTCGTGACTGCTCACGTAGACGACGTTGTAGGTCGCGTCGTTGTACGAGTCGTCAGAGTCCTTGCCGTTGGTAAACGCATTGTACGCGTCGCTAAAGTTCATATGCATGCGCATGTCGATGACGTTCATGCCCGAAGCCTGGCTGTGGTCGGGCGTATGATAGTTGTTGCCCTGCAGGAACGCGTTGTTCGAGGTCGGCTGGTTCGCCGTACCCTGCTGCTGCTCGTAGTTGTACATCTCGAGCGATGCGGCCGCATCGTCCGCACTGTACGTCTGGCGCTCCTTCCACGTATAGAACTGGGCGGAATGGTTCACCGAGCCGCGGTTCCATTTGTCGTTGACGAAGGCGGCAACCTCGCCGAACATGAAGAAGTTCTGTCCGTTCGCGCCGAACTTCGTCGCTGCGTGGGTCTGCGCCGCCGGCAGGAAGCGCCTGTTCCATGTCGTGCGCGGGATATGCACCGCCGTATCCAGCCGGAAGCCGTCAACGCCCATATCGATAAAGTTGTTGTAGGCGCCGATCAGGTAGTTCTGCACCTGCGCGTTCTCGGTGTTGAAGTCCGCCAGGTCCTCGTGCAGCCAGCAGCTGCGCGCGTCTTCGCCTTCCCAGTTGCCGATCCAGCACTGGTGATAGAGCGAGGACGGGAACATGCCGGACGTCGGACTCGGCCATTGGCAATTGTAGATGCGGTAGCCTTCCGAGCTGTAATTGTTCGTCGGCGTGCCCCAGTTGCGGCACGTATTGCCCGCCGGCTCGGCCGTCGACCATAGGTCGCCGTTGTATGTCTTGGCGGAAACGCCCGTCGGATACAAGCCGTCATATTCCTGTCCCGGAATTTTTTCGTCATAATACCAGCTCCATTGCGTGTCGCGGATGCCGAAGACAGTCGGGGTGAACAAGCCCTTGGCGCCCCAGCGGCTGGAGTGGTTGTAGACGACGTCCTGGAAAATCTTGATTCCCTTGTTATGCGCGGCATTGATCAGATCCTGATAGCTCGCTCCCGACGATTCCAGACGCGGATCGACGCGGTAGAAGTCGTAGCCGTGATAGCCGTGGAAATCGTAATCCGAGCGATTAAGCACGACCGGCGTAATCCAGATGGCGGAGAAGCCGAGCGCCTTGATGTAATCGAGCTTCTCCATCAGGCCCTTGAAGTCGCCGCGGAACATCGGATCGTTGTTGGCCGCATTGCCCGACTTGACGTTGAGCTGGCCGCCGCGGTTGTTCGACGTATCGCCGTCGTTGAAGCGGGCGGTCACCACGAAGTAGATCGAGTCCTCGCGGGCATCTCCGCCGAGCGGCGTGCCCCCGGCGGGCGGCAGCGGCGCGTCGCCCGTCTTGGCCGTGGCGGCCGCGCTGGCTGCCGATTTATTGGCAGGCACGGCCTTGTCGTATGCTTTGACCGTGTAGGTGTACGTCGTCTGCGCTTCCAGATTGGACTCCGAGAAGCTCGTCTGCGTCGTCGTGTACGTCTTCTGTCCCAGCGTGCCGCCGGTGCGCGTGATCTCGTAACCGTCCACGCCTCTGCCGCCCGCATTGTCCGTAGAAGCGGTCCAGCTAAGCGAGATTGTCAGGTTGGTCGCCGTAGCGGTCACGCCGGTCGGCACCGAAGGCGGCGTCGTGTCCGGCGGGAGCGGCTGGCAAGGCGCGACTGCATTCGCGGTCACGACGCCGTCCCTCACGGTCGTGATGCCGGTCCCGATCGTGTAGTTGTTGCCGTTGTTGTTGTCCCAGGTCGTGCCGTTGTTGAACGCGGCCTTCATGGAGGTCGCGCTCCCCAGATCGACCGTAAGCTTGGTCCAGTCCGTGCAGGCTTCCTCGCTCATTGCGACGCCGGGAGACGTCGTCCAGGTACCGCCCGTCGGCGCGTAATGCAGGTTGACCTGCGTCCAGCCGCGGGTCGTCTTGTAATAATAGACCGTGGCCTGATTGCCCGTGCCCGCCGCCGAAGTCGTCACGGACAGCGCCGCCGACTGCGCCGACTTGTTGCCCGCAACGTCCTTGGCCAGCACGGTGAGCGAATAGGCCGTCGAGGCGGTAAGTCCCGTGAACGTATAGGCGGTCGCCGTCACGTTGGCATCGACGAGCACGCCTCCTTTGTACACCTCGTATCCCGCTATGCCGCTGCCTCCCGCGTTGTCCGTACTCGCCGTCCAGGAGATCGAGATTGTCGTATCCGTCTTTGCCGTCATGGCGAGTCCGGCCGGGACCGAAGGCGCTGTCGTATCCGGCGTCGTCCCCGCCGGCGCGCCTGCCGTGATGACGCCCGCATTGTACGTCCACGTGCCGATGCCGAACAAATAATTGTTGCCGTTGTTGCTGTCCCATTGGCCGAGACCGTTGTTAAAGCACGCTTCAAGCTGCGTCGCCGAGCCGATGTCGATCGTCTTCTTGGCGTAGCCCGTCACCTCGGCCGCGTCCATCACGACGCCTGGCGCAGTCGTCCAGGTCCCGCCGGCCGGGCGGTAATGGATGTATGGCGTCGTATAGCCTTTTTTGTAGTAAACCGTTACCTTGTTCGTCGCGCCGGGCGCGTTGGTCGTCACCGCGATCGCGGCGCTGTCTGCCGACCAGTTGCCGGCGTTGTCCTTGGCCCGCACCGTGTACGAATACGCCGTCGAGGCGGTCAGCCCGGTATCGGTGAAGGACGTCCCCGAAACAGCGGTGCTTATAGCTGTGCCGTTGCGGTACACCCCGTAGCCTGCCAGGCCGCTGCCCCCGGTGTTATCCGTGCTGGCCGACCAAGAGAGGGACACCGTCGTATCCGTCTTGGCCGTGCTGGCCAAATTGGCGGGTACGGACGGCGCGGTCGTATCCGGCGCGTCTGGATTCGTATCCGTCCATGTCGTGCCGGTATACCAGCCTTCCTTGTCCCGCAGCAGTCCCGCCTGCCCGGAAGCCGGCGTCTGATGATTGCTGCTATCCTTGAAAATCACCCGTGCGCTCGTCGCGCCGACGATCGTGTAGGCGTACCAACCGCCGCTCTCCGCCGTCATCGCGGGCGAAGATGCCCAGACGGGCTCGGAGACGGCCGGACTCGTCTGGTAATAATACAGCTGCGGCGCGCCCCATCCGCTCGGCGGCTTGAAGTGCACCTTCAGGTCGGTGCCCGCCGCCTCCGCCGACCGATCCGACGCGACCGGGCTCAGAATCGACAGCACGAGCATGACCGCCGCCACGAGCCCCAGCCATTTTTGCCTGCTACCTCGTCTCATTCCTTCATTCCCCTCTCTATGATCCTGCCGCTCTAATTAATGCGCTTACATTTAATGTGAAGCCGGTTGGCGTTCACGCACCTCCTTCTTCATTCCTCAATTGCGAAAACGTTTGCACAAATACCAAAACGTCGACTTTGAAACGGTTAAGCTGGGCCCAATCGAATCGTAGCATCCCGATTGCGGGCGCGTCAACAATTTTTTGAAACCGGTTTCCCTAATGGGTGTGACAAGAACAAAAAAACGGGATCAAGCGGCATTCTGCGCCGCTCATCCCGTCTAGCTCATCGTTCGCTTGCCTTATACAGCATCGGATGCATACGCTCCGCAAGCCGCTCGCCGATACGGATCATGCCGTGCGCGCCGGGATGCAGCAGATCGTGCGAAAGTCCGCGCCAGTCGTCCAGCAGCTCGCTGCCGTCCGCATAAGCCAAACTCTCGAAGCCGCTGTCCTCTACGATCGACCGCAGCACCTGCCTGTACGCCTCGCTCGTCGCGCGGACTTCACGGCCCGGCCATGTCCAGCCGAGATCCGGAAATCCGGTGAATAAGCCTACGCACAGCACGGGCTTGTCCGGATTCGCGGACGCGATTGCAGTGACCATCGCTCCGGCGCGTTCCGCGAACGCATCCGCGGTCACGCCTTGATTCAGCATGTTCACCGAGAGGCAAAGCGTCGCGATATCCCAATCGCGACGGCCCGCGATATGCGCGGCGATGGCCGGCTCGCAATGCGCGCTGCCCGGAACGCCGAGGTTCAGCGGATCGAGGCCGAGCCGCCAGGCGGCCTGCGCGACATAGGTGGCGTCCGGCGATGACACCGAGCCGCCGTAGGTGATCGACGTGCCGTAAGCAAGATAGCGCAGCCCCGGCTTTTCGTCCGAGCGCGGCGGGCGAATCGAATCTCCCCGAATTTCCAGAAGATGGACCTCGCCGCCGTGGACGAGGATTCGCCATACCGGGCCGAACGACTGCCGCGGCACGCCCTCCCGCCAAGGCGAATCGAACTGAAAGCGAGGATCCCGAGCGCCCAGCGTCAACGTCTCCGGCTGCTCGCCGATCGTCCGGTCCTCCACCCAGTAATCGCCGTAATAGATTTGTACGGCGCTCGGCCCGCCGTAGCTGGCGAGCGTCAACTGCGCCTCGCCGGCCTCCGCGACGAACCGGATCTCGTTCAAAGCGGCTTTGCGAATTTGCTGCTGCCCGCCCTCGGCCAATCCCTCGCGCACGGCCTCCGGCACGCGCTGCAATAAATAACCCGGTCTGCCTTGAATTTCAACCAACGCTTCGACGTTATGCAACTCCGCTTGCCATGCGATCATCGTCATTCCTCCCGCCAATGTTTATTCGCAGCCTGCTCCGCATGAACATCGATTCATTCGATCCTTTGCCCCGGCAGTCTGCCAACCTTCCTCTTTCTCTCGCCAAACAGCAAAAGGACTGCCGTCTCTGACGGCAATCCTGGCCTCGCGCTTATTTGGACTTTTTCAAAAATTCATTGTGCCTGCTCACCATGGCGGCGATCGTCGCATCGAGGTTCTGCGAGCCGAGGAAATACTTCTCGTATTCCTGGGAGCGAAGATCCATGACCTCCTGAGGCACGGAGCGGACGAAGGTCGGCGTCTTGTTGTCGAAGATGACGTACATGAGCGAGTCCTTGTCGTACGTGTCGGCCTTGTCGCCGAGCATGCTCGTCAGCGCGGCGTCCTGATCGGCGTCCTTGGAAGCCGGCAGACGCCCGCCTGCGGCCATCGGCGCCATGCCTCCGTCCGCGTACCACTTCAGGAATTCCCAAGCGGCCGCCTGGTTTTTGGACTTGGCGTTGATCGAGATGTAGTCGCCGAGGCCGCCGCGCGTCATGAAGCCTTCCGCGTCGTCCTGAAGACGGGGCACCGGCGCGAACGCGATTTTGAAATCGCGCGGATAATCGGTGAAATTGTTGGAGCTGCGGAGCAGCCAAGCCCCGATGTTCAGCATCGGCACCTCGCCGCTCAGAAACATCTGCTCGACCGGCATCTTGCTCGTCAGCTGCTCGCCGAGCGGCGGCGTCGTCTTGTCGTCCTTCATCATACCGTTCAGCGATTCGAGCCACTTGCGGACGAGCGGATGATCCAGGTTCGAGGTGCCGTCGGCCTTCGTGTAGCCATCCTTCGACAGCACGGCGTCGACCGGATCTGCGTACGGCTCGGTGTTCTGGATAAAGCCGTAGCCGTCGCCTTTCTTGAGCTTCTTGGCGTACTCGCGCATCTCGTCCCAGGTCCAGTCCTTCGGAACCGTAAGCCCGGCCGCGTCCAGGGCGTCCTTGTTCAGCGCCACGAAGTACGAGCTTTTGGTCGTCGGCATGCCGTAATATTTGCCGTCGATCTTCCAGCCCGCGGCATCGGCCCCCATTTTTTCGTCGATGTTGTAATCGGAATACGGGCTGAGATCCGCCGCAAAGCCGGATTCGACCCGCTTGGCCGTCTGCGACAGCGTGTAGTTGACGAAGAGGTCGACGTCCTGTCCGGTCATCATCGCCGTGTCGAGCTTCAGATTGCCTTCGTCGTCATTGACGTAGCGCACGTATTCGATCTGGATGTCCGGATGCGCCTTGTTCCAATTGTCCATGACCTCCTGCGGGCCGGCTTCGGGCGGCACCCCGCCCCACATCTTCAGCTTTACCGTGCCGCCGCTCGCCTTCGATCCGGCCGAAGCCGATGAAGACGCTTCCGATTTGCCGCTTGCCGAAGGACTTGCGTTATTGCCGTTATCGTTTCCGCAGCCTGCCATTACGCCCGTTACGAGCGCCAGCGAAGCGATGCTTGCCAGCCAGCCTTTTTTTCTCACCAGAGACGCCCTCCCCGAATGAACCGTTGTTGTTGTGTGCAAATCAAGGATAACAGGACGGCAAGGCGGTCCATAAGTAACAGATTCATGATCTCGATGGAACAGATATACACAATACTGCGGGCGCGCGGAGCGATCGATACGATCAAATCGTTCTATGGTTCCGGTACTGGCTCGGCGTCATCCCCGTCATGCGCTTGAAGATCTTGATGAAGTAGTTGTCGTTCATAAAGCCGACGCGCTGGCCGATCCGGTTGACCGGCTGATCGGTATTGAGCAGCAGCTCGATCGCCTTGTCCACGCGCGTGCGGTGCAGATAGTGAATCAACGTCTCCCCCGTCTTCTTTTTGAAAAGCGCGCTGACGTAGTTCTCACCCATCATGACGTAACGCGACAGCGTTCCGAGCGTGATGTCCTGATCGTAATGCTGTTCGATATACTGAATGATCTTGTTCACTTCGGGATGCGTAATTCGCTCCTTGACCGCGACCGGCGGGCGCGGAGCTGAAGTCTGATGCGCGCTGCCGGGCCGGGCCGCAGCGGCGGCCGCCGAGCCGCCGGACAGCTCCCGTCCCACCTTGGCCAGCGTCTCCCGCAGATCCTTTACGCTCATCGAAAGCTTGAGTATATAATTGGACGCGCCGTATTCCATCGCCTGGCGCATCGCCTCGAAGTCGCCGATACAGGTCAGCATGAGGAACTTGGAGCCGATGCCCGCGTTTCTGGTTTCCTTGAGCAGCGCGAGCCCGTCCATCTGCGGCATGACGATGTCGCACAGGACAAGATCGGGCGGATCGCGCTTGATGAGCGCCAGCGCTTCGACGCCGTTGCTCGCTTCGCCGGCCAGCGTGAAGCCCATCTCCTCCCAGCGGATGATCTCCTTGACCGATTCCCGGACGAACGTCTCGTCTTCGACCAGCAGCACCTTGTACATCGCTTACGCCTCCTTCTCGTCTTGGCGAGTCAACTCGTGAAGTCCGCTCTCGTAAGGCTGGGACAGCAGCAGCGGCAGTCGCATCCGGCATAACGTGCCGCGCGGCAGCGGCACGATGTCGAGCTCTCCCTTGTCCTTGAACAGCAGCCGCAGCCGCTCCCGTACATTGTCCAGCCCAATGCCCGGCCGCTTGCGCCCTTCCTCGCGAATGCGCCTGGACTGCCCGAGCCCGACGCCGTTGTCCTCGACCTCGAGCGACAGCCTGTCCGGGTATTCGGCGTCCCTGTCCATGCGAATGAGAATGCGCCCGCCCTCCTGCATGTCGGCGATGCCGTGCCGGATCGCGTTGTCGACGAGCGGCTGCAGGCTCAGCTTCGGAACCAGCGCGTAAACGAGCGCCTCGTCGTAGCTGAATTCGATCTCGAAGCGGTTGCCGTACCGCACCTGCTGAATGTAGAGGAAGGCGCGCGTCAGTTCGATCTCGTCCTTCAAGTAGATGAGATCCACGTCGGAGTTGAGGCTCGTCTCCAGCAGCTTGCCGAGGGACAGGCAGATCTCGACCGTCTCTTCGCTGCCGCCGCGCAGTCCGATCCACTTGAGCGTATTAAGCGTATTAAGCAGAAAATGCGGGTTCATCTGGGCGAGCAGCATCTGGAAATGGACGGCATCCTTCTGCCGCTCCTCCGCCCGCAAGCGTTGGATCAGCCCGTTCATATCGACCATCATCGTATTGAAGGTGCGCGTCAGCTCGAGAATTTCGCCCTTATAGTTCTTTTCGGGCAGCCGAATCCGCAGATCCTTGCGCACGGCCTCTCTCATCTTCACCTGCATGCGGGAGAGGGGGCGCGTGAACGTATAGGCAAGCATAAAGGCGACTGCGACGAATATCGCCGTGATGATATAGAAGGTGACGAAGTATTGCTGCTTCAGGCTCTCGATCTCGTTAAACAGCACCCGCAGCGGAATCCGATCCACCAGGTACCAGTCCAGCGACGACAGATAGCTGTAGTTGACGAGCGCATCCCCGCTTTTGTCGGTCCAGAATCCATTGTCCGGCGCGCGCGCGACGGCATCGACCGCAGCAGACGACAGCTCCGTGCCCGGGATCGATCTCGCGATCGTATCCCCTTTTCTCGTCATGATGAAATAGGCCTGATCGCTTTCCGACTTCTGAAGCATGGACTGGAACCAGAAAGAGAAATCGATGCTGATCCTTGCAAGTCCGTACGTCCGGTTGCCGCGGTCCCGCAGTTCGGCGTAAAGCGACAGCAGCATCGGGCTCTTGGAAATGTCGCGAGACACATAATTCTCGTCGTCGGGCACCCATAGATAAGATGCCTTCGTTTCCCGCATGGCGGCAAACGATGCGTTCGACGCAATCGCGTCGTAGTCGAGCGGACGTCCCGGCTGATACGACGTGTACACATGGCCGTGATCGTCGAGCAGCGTGAAGTACACGGACGGGTTGTACAGAAAGAAGCTGTTGTTCAAGCCTTTGAATTTATCCTCCATCAAGTCCTTGTTGTCCAGGACGGAGTGCTTGTCCGGCTCCTGAAGAATCTGCCGCACCTCCGTATCCTGCTCCAGGAAAATGAGCGTCTTAAACGCGATACTGAGCTGATCCTCGAGAGAACGGTGCAGGTTGTCGAGCTGTTCGTGGCTCTGTTCGCTCACTTTTTTCTGAACGAGCGACTCGATCTTCTGGTAATTGTATATGTTCAAAATGCTGAACGGAAGCAGGATGACGAGCACGAACGCCGCGAACAGCCGGTATTTGAGCTTATGGGGAACGAGATGAGACAGCAAGCCCCGCATGTTAAGCGACTCCTTTGCGCGAGTGGTGAACTCATTATAACATCGGAGGTACGGTCGCTTCGGCTCGCACGCGCATAATCACCAAATCGTAGGATCGTTGCGTTAAAATCATCAAATCGTTCTATCCGCACATATTAAAATGGGAAATTGAAAATTGGAAAAAAGCCCGCCTCATCGGTAGAGACGGACTTCGTGCGGGACGGACGTTTACTTTACCTTTACGCGAAGCTGCGGCGAAGATGATGTTCCCGTTGCGATGCGCTGCGGCGCAGCCTGGATGCCCGCGGCTTTTTTCACCGAGTCGGTCACCGTCTGAATCACTTCCCCGACATCGTGCGCGGACTCGAACAACGGGTCGATCGTCTGCATCTTCCCTTTGACGTCGCGGGTCACCTGATTGGCGTTCCGGATGAGCTGGGAAGCCTCCTGGGTCAAGCCATGGACGGCGTTGCGCACCTCGGCGAGCGTCTTGTTCGTCTCCCCGAGCGTCGTCATGCTCTTGCGGAGCGTTAAGATCAGATACACGGCTAGTCCGGCAAAAGCGATCGCGGCGACTGCGGCGCTGATTTGAATGACCATATGCAGCACCCCCTCTCCTCCTTCACTGTATGTCCGAAGGGGGCTGGACATTCCTTTGACGTCGATTGGGCGGCGCGGTCCCGGCCGGAGAAGAAGCTCCATATGCTTCTTCTCCGCGGCATATTAACCTGGGAGCGAAGTTACACGGAAAAACCGCGCAACTGTGTGACGATAAGCACATTTTGGCACTAACGCCGCAACTGAAACCCGCCGGACTGTGCCGATAAGCGCATTTGGGCATTAACGTCGCCTCCGCGCCGCCCGGAAAGGTGTCGATAAGCGCAAAAAGGCATTAACGCCCATCCTCCTCTACTCCGGACTGTGCCGATAGGAGCATATGGGCGCTAACGCCAGCTATGATAGTCCATTCTTGCAAAAGCGATTACAGCTTCTCCCCCCGGGTACGGGTTGGTCGTTCCCAACCGGCTCGCGCCCGATCGCGACCCTAATCTTGTCCTTGTGCCAGATACATCCGCGCCTCGTACGGACGCAGCGTCCCGCGCTGCGGTTCGTCCGCATAGTTGGCGATCAGCAGCCGCATGTCGCGAGGCAAAGCCTCCGGCAGCTCGAACGTGACGTCCGCGCCGTAAAAATTGCACAACACGAGCAGCGTCTCGCCGTCCAGCTTGCGCGTATACGCAAACACGTCGCGATGCTCGGGAAGCAGCAGCTCGTAATCGCCGTAGACGAACACCTTATGCGCCTTGCGAAGCGAGATCAGCCGCCGATAATGGCTGAAGACGGAATTCGGATCGTCACGCTGCGCATCCGCGTTAATATCCGCATAGTTCGGATTCAACTTGATCCACGGCTCCCCCGATGTGAAGCCCGCCTGCAAAGACGCGTCCCACTGCATCGGCGTCCGCGCGTTGTCCCGCCCTTTCGCATAGATCGAAGCCATCACCTCTTCATGCGGATAGCCTCGCCCGGTTCGCTCCTTGTAAAGATTGAGCAGCTCAATGTCTCTGTAATCCTCGATCGGATACCTTACGTTGGTCATGCCGAGCTCTTCGCCCTGGTATACGTACGGCGTCCCCTGCATCCCATGAAGCAGTGTGGCCAGCATCTTGGCGGACTGCACCCGATACGTCCCGTCGTTGCCCCAACGGGAGACGATACGCGGCAGGTCGTGGTTGTTCCAGAACAGGCTGTTCCAGGCTTCGCCCTTCAGCTCCGTCTGCCACTTGGACAGCACGGCCTTGAGCCTCAGAAAATCGAGCGGCGCGAGGTCCCATTTGCTCCAGCCTTCCTTTTCGTCGAGACCGATATGCTCGAACTGGAACACCATCGACAGCTCGCTGCCGTCCGGATTGCTGTACAGCTTCGCGATGTCCGGCGTCGCTCCCCACGTCTCGCCGACGGTGAGCAGGTCCGCGCGCCTGAACGTCCGCTCACTCAGCTCGCGGATGTAATCGTGCAGCCTGGGCCCGTTGCCGGTGATCATGCGATCGGGCTCCTTGGCGATCAGGTCGATGACGTCCAGGCGGAAGCCGCCGACGCCCTTGTCGATCCACCAATTGATCAAGTCGTAGATTTCTTCGCGAACGCGGGGATTCTCCCAGTTCAGGTCCGGCTGCTTGACGGAAAATAAGTGAAGGTAATATTGGCCGAGCTCCGGCACCCATTGCCAGGCCGAGCCGCCGAAGATGCTGCCCAGACCGTTCGGCGGCGATCCCGGCTCGCCGTCGCGCCATACATAGTAGTCGTGATAAGGGTTGTCCCTGCTCTTTTTCGCTTCGACGAACCAGGGATGCTCGTCGGAGGAATGGTTGAGCACGAGGTCCATGACGATCTTGATCCCGCGCCGGCCGGCCTCCTCAATCAACCGTTCCATGTCGGCGAGCGTGCCGAACATCGGATCGATGTCCCTGTAGTCGGCGATGTCGTACCCGTTGTCGTCCTGCGGGGACTTGCACACCGGGGACAGCCAGATCGCGCCGATGCCGAGCTCCGCCAGATAATCGAGCCGCGAGATAATCCCCTGCAGATCGCCGATGCCGTTGCCGTCGCTGTCCTGAAAGCTTCTCGGGTAAATCTGGTACACGACGGTTTCCTTCCACCACTTGTGCTGCTGCACGCCGAATCGCCTCGATTCCTATAAGCTGCATCGCTTCTTGCTTCGCAACCTATTTTACCCTTTTCCGGGCATTCCGTCTAAAATAGCGGCTTCCTGTCGGACGCTCCGAACGTCTCCTGGCCCTTCGCCGGATAGACCGTGCGCCAGCATGCGGCACAGTCCGTAGCCGATCAGGCCGCCGAGCGTGTTCAGGATCAGGTCGTCCACGTCGAAGCTGCCCATCATGAAGACGATCTGCGCGCATTCGAGCGCCAGGCTCACCCCGAAGGCGCGAACGGCCGCGCTTGTCCAGCCGCTTCGGCTCAGCAGCGCGACGAATATGCCAAGCGGGACGAAAAGCGCGATATTGCCAAACAGGTTGACGATATCGTAAGGCTGATCCAAACGGTCGAGATACATGGAGATTGATCTGAACGGCGTCAGATTGGCGGCGTGCCACCGGTACAGCATATTGCCGGGCCGGTCGAGCGCGCCGAGCAGCTGGCGTCCGAGATAAGGTACGCTTACCTCGCCGAATTTGAATAGAATGATTTTAACCAGCACGTACAAATAGCAGATGAGCAGCATGGCTGCGCCAAATCGAATCGCGGGGGCAAGGCTTGCGGCAGGTCTGGTTGTCATGAGATTCGCTCCTATCTTGGCTTTGATCCCATCTTACCGTCCGTTTTTAAATGAAATGGAAGGAACGGCTTTAAGTTTTTCTTAAATCGGGCGCTTTACAAATCATTGTCGGCATGTTACCTTATTTCTATAATTTTAGAAATTGCGATGAATAAGGCGGTGAGCAAGCGATGGTCCCGGACAACGAGGAAGTCAAGCAAGCGGTGAAAGTATACAAAGCACTCGGCGAACCGACCCGCATCAAGATCGCGATGCTGCTCACGGAGGAACAGACGCTCTGCTGCTCCGACATTAACAGCAAGCTCGAGTCGGTGGCGGGCTCCACGCTGTCCCATCATCTGAAGCAGCTGACGGAGAGTGGGCTGCTCCAGCTCCGCAAGGACGGCACTTACATTTATTACAGCGTCAACAAGGACGTCGCGCGCAAGTACGCGCCCTACCTGTTGGGTTAGCCGGCTTTCGGCACGCACGGCAGGTCGTCTTTCGCTCTTTATTTCGATAAATTTAGAAATATAAAATTTAAGGGAGCTGGGGAATATGAGTAACGCTTGGAAAATCTATATGTTGGCTATCGTAAGTTTCCTCGTCGGCACGTCCGAATTCATCATAGCGGGCATTCTGGACAAGGTCGCCGCCGATATCGGCGTCTCGCTGGCTGCAGCGGGGCAATTGATCACCGTGTATTCGCTGGCTTACGCCTTCGGCACGCCCTTCCTGATGGCCGCGACGGCCAAGGTCGACCGCAAACGGCTTATGATCTACGCGCTCGCCGTATTCGTCGTCGGCAATTTCGCCGCGCTCGCGTTTTCCGGCTACGGCTTCCTGATCGCGTCCCGCGTCGTCCTGGCGCTCAGCAGCGGCGTATTCGTCGTGACGTCGCTCACCGTCGCCGCCAAGCTCGCCCGGCCCGAGAAGCAAGGCAGTGCGATCGCCACGCTCGTCATGGGCTTCAGCACCGCGCTGATCGTCGGCGTACCGCTGGGCAGGCTCATCTCCTCTCTGTATAACTGGCAGCTCGTATTCGGCGCCATCGGACTCCTCGGCGTGCTCGGCATCGCGCTTGTCGCCTATACGGTGCCGCAGACGGAAAACGAGCGCCCGATCCCGCTTCGCGAGCAGGTCCGGCTGCTGGCGAACCCGAAGATCGCCGTCGCGCTGCTCATTACGCTATTCTGGATCGGCGGCTACTCCATCACCTACACGTATATCTCGCCGTTCTTGCTCGACATTACCGGCCTGAGCGAACGTGGCGTCAGCATCGGCCTGTTCGCGCTCGGCGTCGCGAGCCTCGTCGGCTCCAAGCTCGGCGGCTTCAGCACCGACAAGTGGGGCTACCGCCGCACGCTCGTAGGCGGCATGACGCTTCACGCAACCATCCTCGTCCTTCTTTCGCTGCTGGCCCATTCCCCCGCCTTCGTCATTCCGCTGCTCATGCTATGGGCATTCGCAGCCTGGTCGTCCGGCCCGACGCAGCAGTACCACCTCATCACGCTAGCACCGGAAGCCTCCAGCATCATGCTGAGCCTGAACAGCTCCGTGCTGCAGCTCGCGATGGCGGCTGGCGCGGGCATCGGCGGCGTCATCGTCGAGCAGACCTCGCTCGCCGCGGTCAGCTGGATCGGCGCTGCAGGCGTCGCCGTCGCGGCGCTGGTCGCAGCTTCCGCTTTCGGCTATTTCAGGCCGGCCTCGGCCGCCATCCGCCGGAAGGAAGCGGAGCTGGCGGCAAAGCTCGGCGCCCAGGATTTGAGCTGAGCTCGCATGCACAGAAGCCGCGGTCCATGGCCGCGGCTTCTTGCTATTTCCATTCCGTCACCTACGCCGCGCCAGCAAACCGACGGCCCGCCCGCACGCAATGCCGATGCGCTCTCCTTCCTTCCAAGGGCAGATCCACCTGCCGAGATCGTTATTTACATGCACGTGCTCGGATCGTTGCAGACCTGGTAATCTTACGTTGGCAGAAAAGAAAGCGCGTGGTATGATGATACATATCGTATCATTCCCAAGGAGCGTCTGGCGATGTCCGTGAAGATCAGCGTTGCCGTACCTACGCACAAACGTGCGCATTTTTTGAGAGAAACCCTGCTGTCCATCTGCGCGCAAACCCGCATGCCCGACGAGATCGTCGTCAGCGAGGACGGCAGGGACGCGCCCACCTTCGAGACCGTCAAGGAGATTCGGGCGATGTACCCGGCGATCGCGATCAAGCATATTGCGAGCATTTCGGACGATGTGCGGATCGGCCAGCTGAAGAACCGGCAGCAAGCGTTCCGCGCCACTACCGGCGACTTTGTCGCGATGCTCGATGACGATGACGTGTGGGAACCGCGGTTTTTGGAATTAGCCGAGGCGGCACTGCTCTCGCATCCGGAATGCGGGTTCGTGTCGAGCAATCATTACTTCATGGACGAATCGGGGAACAGGCTCTCCCAGCAGAGCCGAGACTTTGCCGCTTATAGCGGGAGAACCGCGATGAGCAGCCAGCCCTACACGGATGTGCTCTCTCATACGCTTCGCTACAATGCTTGCGTTTTTTCGCTGCAGTTCAGCCTGTTCAGAAAAGGCGCGCTCGAGCGGGTCGGGTTTTTCCAGCCGAGCGGCGGTCTGGTACCGGACTATATGCTGATGCTCGCGCTCGGCGCACGAGGGCTCAGCGGCTATTTTCTAACCGAGTATTTGGGTTCGTGCCGGGTCCACCCGGGGCAGCAGACCGCGAAGCGGCTGGAAAACGTGAAGAGCAAGTTCGAAGGGCTCGCCTATATGATTCACGTATTCGGCGAGCGGCTGACGCACGAGCAGCGGCGCTTGCTCGTTAAAAAATATCAGCAGACCGTGCTGGAATATTCGATCGCGCTGGCCCATGCCAGGCAGCGATCGGCGGCCCTGCAGATGATGGCCCGGCCGTTCAACCGCTTCGGCTCGGCGCTGCCTTCTCCGAAGCGGCTGGCCGTCCTCTTCGCGCTGCTGCTCGGCGTGCGGAGACTGCGGCACTGAGCCCTTCTTGATCTGCAAGCAAAAAAACCGGGGCTCTTCCTCTTCTGCCCCGGTTTTTCGATGCATTCCCCCTGCTGCTTCGGCAGTTGAGCGGCGTACGGTCTCGGATACGTGCTCGGTATCCTGTACGACCCGCTTGCCGATCTGAATGTTTCCTAACGCAAACTTTGGTTTCGGACAGACATCCTTACTTCCGTTTACCGATGCGGAACAGAAAATAAACGATCAGAACCAACATCCCTAACACAAAGATCTGAGCGATCGCCGCAGACCAATCGAACGTCACTTCGCCGTCCTCCCCTCATCGGACGCAAGCCAAGAAGTCTATAATCGTCCGATCCAGCTTTTCTTTTTCAGACCCTCGGATGTTGTGACCGCTCTCGCTAAACTCCTCGATTCGCAAGTTAAGGAAATGAAACTTGTAAGGCACCAACTCCTCGTCGGAAATCAAAGAATCCGCCAGCAATCCTCTCATAACAAGTGCGGGCTTCTCGAATGAAAATGTAATTTCACAGGCGGTGGAGTCCTTTTGAATGCCGTGAACGGCCTCCGCGCGGATATTTGACGTTAATCGATTCATGGGGATTAAGTAGTCTTCGATGTAGGAGCTGGCCCACTCTGCAGTCATCGCCTTATGCTCCGCAGGGTAGTCCTGTACGATTAAAGAAGCAATTCGGTCGAAATGGAGCCTGGTATACGCCAACGCATAAGATACGCCGCGCGAATAGCCGTAAAGGTGGAACTGCGTCAGTTGCAGCTGCTGTACGACTGACTCGATATCCGCCACATGGTCTTGCAGATCGTAGCCTGAGAGCGGCGTATCGCTGCGGCCTCTTCCGCGAAAGGAAAGAACGATGGTTCTTCTCGGCAGCATGGCGGCCATGAAGTCTTGGTATTCCTCTGCAGTCTCCGATAGCCCCGGGCAGACTAGGATGGGGATCAATGAAGCATCCGATTCGTGGAGAGTGTCCAGATAATGAATGTGCAGACCGTGTAAATCGGAATATTCGGAAACAAGCTCCATGGACGTCCTCCTATTCATTTAGAAAGTTCATCGATTGAATAATGCATGCCTTTAAAACTTCAATATCAACGTCGTCTAACTTATTGATGTACACGCAACCCTTACCGGACGTGTGCTTGCCCAACTGATTTAACAGTAATGCTCGATCGTTTTCATTCATTGATAGATAAAGACTAATCTTCGCTTTTCTAGGAGAAAAGCTGGCGAGCGGCGCGTCTCCTTCATGACCTGACGCATACTTGTAATGATACGAGCCAAATCCGATAATGCTTGGCCCCCACATCTTTGCTTCTAACCCTGTCGTTTCCGTATAAATATCCAGCAGCCGATAAGCGTCCTGCCGCTTTTGTGGATGATTCACGCTTTCAATAAATTCAATGACGCTAGAGTCCGTGGCTTTCGTTTTAAGTTCGTACATTGTGAGATTCACTCCTTCCTATATGGATTAAGCTTCCATGAAGCTTTACTTTTCTAAGCACCAATCGCCTTTATACATTCAACCCGATTTCCAAAAGGGTCCCTGAATTCAAACCGCTCAAATCCTTCAATCGGCACCGATTCTAAAATCTCGATTCCGTTTCCCTTTAATATGGCTTCAATGGCGCTTAAGTCCTCTACTTCATAAGCCAGATGCGCCTTGGTCATCAGACGGTCAACGCCGTCTTCCGTTCCGATGTGAAGCTGCTGATCGCCAACCTCGACCCAAAAACCGCCTCTGCCGAGCAGCGATTCCGGTTTTGGGGTTTCCTTCAGCTTTAACACGCCGCAATAAAATGCTTTGGCCTGGTCTTCTTGACCTTTAGGAATTGTAATTTGCGCATGGTGAAAACGTGTGATCATGAAGTTTTATCCCCCTTATCATTGCAGCTGTTTCCTCATATTTGTGTAATAAGCTTTAAATCCGACCTTCTCCCAAAAACGCCTTCCTGCCGGATTTGTCTCTAGCACATCTATAATCATGGTTGTCGCTCCGCCGAATCGGTCTTTCTTTAACAAGTTTATCGCATCACGACCATAGCCTTGGCTTCTTTCATCCCGATTAATAAAAAACTGCCTGATGTATACTTCTGTTTCAATATCATCAAAGGGGGCGACCTGAAGCTTGTATACCGCATATCCAATCCTTTTTTCTTCCTTAAAAAACAAATCTATGTTCCATCCGTCCCTCAGCCAACCCAACATCCTCTCCCGCAATTGAAAAAGGTTCATTGGATTTTGGCTGCCTTCGTCCTGAATCAGTTGAAAATTCATTTCAGCAATAACATCCGCGTCGCGTTCAGTAGCCGAGCCTAACGATAAAACCATCAGGTCAGTCCCCTAATCTTATGGTTTTGTACGCACGTAATGCCGAATAACATCGTCATTCCAAACCTGCACTTCAATATATCGCTCGGGCCCTTGCTTCCCGTCATGATTCCACTCCTGAGGCCAACCATATTGCTTAATGATTTGTTGAATTTCATACAGCGTATAGACATTTTCTCTATACGGCTTGCCATCTTTAAACCTCATCGTCGGAAAAAGATCGCCGTATGTAAAACTGAGCGTAGCGGGATCAAACGCATTTAGCGGAATCTTCAGTTGCTTGCCGTCGGCATACCAGTCTTTTAGCCACTCACATGGCCCCAAAGTCATATAGTGCGGGTAGTTGTTTGTGGCCTTGCCGCCCTTCCGAATAAAGATCGTCCGGGCTCTCTCCTCTAACTCGCGCCTGATTTGCAAATAATCTTCCGTTCTTTTGCTCGCAAAAACAGTGTTTTCTTCTCTTAAGACGTGAATGATGCTTTGTGCTTCCGAAAGCTTGAGAGCGGATAAGTTTTTAAAAGGACCTGTCTTCGCCTCGTAGTAATGAAACAGATCACGTTGAATCGAATGAATTACCGGTTCCGAACTCATTCAAAAATAGTCCCGCGATTAGCACCACGCCGGAAAATTTCTGTTGGATAATATTCAGACATTGTCATTACGGGTTGCTCCTTTTCTTCAAAACTCGCGTAAGGATACCCACCACATACGTCTTCAAGAACCTTGAATATAAATCATAATTTCCTCTGCTCTAACAATTGCCTGATTACCCACAGTCGCTTCTGCTTTTCCCACAACAAATCCTCTTCTGTCCCTCACAACTTCATAATACAATTGAGGTCCGACAATGAATCATTCGTTACAGGTAACGTTTTTATATCCTTTTGCCCATTTCCATTGCTCCACTTCTGTAATTCGATCGATCATTAAAAAGGGATAACGATGCGGGAGTACACTTTGAATATCGATCATTTATTGCTCTCCTAACTTGCAGAAATAAATAGCAATTTAATAGTTACGGCCCACATTTTAATAAATAAGTTCCTTATTAACTTCAATCCCCGTTGCCCCACAATAGTCCATATACTTCTTTAAAACGCTGTAGATATCGTCCTGCCCAATGATCTGATCGTTATCGTCAAAATATTGAAGTGAACCGCCTAAAATAAACAATGTAATCACTTCTTCTTGATTGGTTATTAATGTATGTATATCTCCAGGCGGCTCAAAAATAAATGTTCCTGGTTTTGCAATCCAGTCTCGTCCTTCATATCTCCATTGTCCCTGTAGGTTATATCCAATGACGGAGCCGCCGGTATGTCGATGTCGGGCTAATACTGTATTGCTTTTTATTTTGAAAAGGTAGATCCACGTGCCAGTCGACAGATCGAATCTCAACGGTTTAAAGTAACAATTTGCAGTTCCTTCATCAAATGGAACCCACGGTAATTCATCAATATTAAAAACTTTCTCGGACAATTGGAGACTTTCTGCTAATTTGATAACAGCATCGTTAATTAAGTGACTCATTCCATCACCTCGATTTGCAAAAATGAATTAACCCGCAGATGGCTCTTCCTTGTAGTGCTTAATGTCGCCGTGCAACATAACTTCTGCGTTACTGCTTTCAATTACGACTTTGCATAAAGAAGCCGGGTGAATATAAGGCGAATTCCACATTTCCTTTAAGGGGATTTTTTCAAAATGAGCCATGATTAATTTTACGACCACGGTATGCGTTACGATTAAAATGGAACGTCCTTCGTTGGTGTGTACGATCTCATTTAATTTTCGGATCGCGCGGTGCTGAACATCTTCAAATCTTTCGCTTCCGGGTACATAAAATTGCGCAGGATCGTTCCAGAAATAATGGAGTTGTTCGGAATCGTTAGCTTTCAGCTCAGACTGACTTTTGCCCTCCCAGGCACCCAACCTGATTTCTTTAAAATCATCGCAATCCGTAATAGGTAACTCTCTTTTTCCCTTTATAATCTCAGCCGTTCTGCGCGCCCGCATGCTGGAGCTTGAATAGGCAACGTCGATCGGTTCTTGTCGAAGCGCCTCCTCCAACCATTCAGCTTGACTGACACCCAATTTTGTTAAAGGAGAGTCCCGGTGACCTTGCATTCTTTGCTCTACATTCCACTCCGTTTGTCCGTGCCTCACTAAATAAATGATGGTTTTCGATGGCATTTTGATGCTCCTCCAAATCATGCGAATTATTTAACAACAGTCCCAAACGAAATCTTCATATTGGGCGCATAAATGAGCCACGAACGAATGTTAAACTCCTTTGAAAGCAACAGTTCTGCTTCATACTGGCTCTTCGCTTCGTCCGCCGTTAAACCTCTTTGAACAAGTCGGTCTAAAGTTTCCTTCCTATCTCCAGGTGGATGCCCGATTCCTTCAGCCGCTAACGAGTTGAAAAGTTCTTCATTAGAAGCGAGATCGGCCGTCGGGTCCAAGAAATTTACTTTGTCGCTCACTCTGCATTCAATGTTCTTTAATCCCAGTTGACTTAATAATGCCGGAACACGAATTCCGATATTCCCGTCCTTGCCATGTCGCTCGCCGTCTTTTTCGAATAGCTTTTGCAATATCCCTAATGGAATCACTTTCGATTGTTCCAGCCCTTCATATCGATAGTTAGACATGTTGGCAATCCAATGGGGCTCGAAGCATATGACTTTTCCATGATGAACGACGCTTTGTACCATTTTCCTAAGCGTATTCTCCGGGTTTTTCATATGTAACAGAAAGGCATGGCAAATCGCGATGTCATACGCTTCCTGCAGATCGAGTTCCTCGACGTCACCTCGTATAAATTCAGTTGGATACAGTTGTTTAGCAAAGATCTCTTTTGCCTTTTCGATCAACGCTTCGCCTTTATCTACGCCCGTGTAACTCGAGCCCTTCGGGAGCATGGGCAGCAGTTTGAGGCCGAGGTATCCGTATCCACATCCGTAGTCAACGACTTTAACGGGCTCATTAATTTTCCAAACTTTTTGAATTAAAAACTCAAGGTAATCATCGTTGTAATACAGCCCGCGCGTTTGTTTAAGATATTCGATCCGATTATCCCATTCATATTCGGACATGATCGCACTCCGCGCCTTGTTTCCTACGCGAGATAACCGTCGTCATTACCGGCAATTTATAATGAACGCCATTTTCATCATACTCAACGAGAAGCACGGATACTTTCCATTTCATTTTTTATACCTAAATCTCCGTTACGTAATATCCAAATGCATTCACGATCTTTGTATGATGATAGTGATGAATCCTTTCATTTCTTCCATAGTTTAAGTGCTGGTGTCCGTGCAACAGAAGCTTCGGACGATATGCATCCATAAAATCTCTAAAACAGACAAAGCCTTTGTGACATAAATCCTCCCCATCTCCAAGCTTGTACGCCGGAGCGTGCGTAATTAAAATGTCGATACCTTTATGAAACCACAGGCGGGGTTTTATTTTGGATATTCTCCAATTCATTTGCTTTTCAGAATATTGATGGCCGCCGGCGCTGTATCTGTGACTTCCGCCGAGTCCAAGGAATCGCAAACCTTTGTAAGTAACAATCTGACCTTCAATGCACTGACAGCCCTCGGGAGGATTCAATTTATAATCAGAATCATGGTTGCCGTGAACGTAAAATAAAGGCGCATGGATCACACTCACTAGGAACGATAAATATTCCGCCTTCAAATCGCCGCAAGAAATAACTAATTCAATATCTTTAAATTTAGTCGCATCGAAATGATCCCATAAATACTTCGATTCTTCGTCGGAGACAACTAATATTTTCATTAATCCTCCACCAAAAGATTTATCGCACACAAAATAAATATACCACTACACCTAAATATTGGTAGTGGTATTATAGCTTCAAATATTATTTTCGTCCGTAAATTCAATACAGAAGGGTTGGGCTGCCGGATTCAGACAAAGCTCAATTCTTTTCCTAAAATTTTTCCAAGTCACCATTTCCAACGCTTCCTCGAGCGGGAAAAAACCAGAATCCAGACTTTCAACCGTCCGAATCAGATCACCGCCAACGGGTTTGGCTAAAAATAAGGTGTTACAAATCGAGTTTCCTACATTCTGAAAAATCCCGCAAAATTGAATGATCTCGATGTCTATTCCTGACTCTTCTTTTGTTTCCCGAATGGCAGCCTGACTTAAGGATTCGCCAACTTCGACCTGTCCCCCAGGCATCTCCCATCCTCTTCTGGGTCCTTTGATGAGTAACAATTCATTTTTATCATTAATTACAATAGCAGCTGCAGAAACGATATGCTTTGGCGGATTCATCATTGCACCCCCCGCTTTATGAACGCCCTAACCCTTAATTTCATTATTTATAAGGCGCGGCCTACCGGGTAAATACTCTAGGACAACGCTGTCATCTTCATTATAAAAAACCGTCACTTCATCCATGGCATCCATACTGGATGATAGCACATAAACGTTTCTTTTCTTTTTACTTCGATCAACGTAGGAATAAACTAAATAGACTAAATTATTTTCATTGTATGTAATATACGATTTCTTCCATTCTTTATAGGTTCCTTTTGCCATATAGCCTGTCTGTATTAAAATCAATTTCTTGTTCGCTCGAACGATACTTATTTAGACTAATGTCCCTCCGGTCAACAACAATGCTACCGCAGTTGTCAATGAGCTCAAGTCGTTATCCAAAAGAAACAGTACGACTATTCCTACCGCCACGATTAGCAAGCTTATTTTCGTAAATCTGGTTCCTACCCGTATTTTGAATTTGAGGGTATTTGATAAGGGTCTCAATTTATCATCCTTTAAGTTAAATACCATTCGGTATTACTTTGCGATAAATTCTCTTATGATTTTAATTCTAGAAACTTCAATTCGCCCAGTAACAGCTTGCAGCAGATCTGTACCTTCCCAGTATTCAAATTGTCTTAATTTTTCATATTCGAAAATTCTAGTCCAGCTTTGTTCCTTTGTTATTCTCGATTTTCCGGAATCGTATTGTTCATCCTCTGCTTCAGTAAAGGCGAGAAATTGATCATTGAGCACAACGTGCCAAGCCATAAAGTCCGATATTAATATTTCATCAGGCTCAAGTTCAACTTTCAGTAAGATTCCAGGATGACCTCTTTTTAATTTGCTTCCTATTCTTAAAGTAGGCCTTGCGGTCCATAACCAAACTGGATGCTCCTGTTTATACTGGGCAAGTTTAAGCTTCATTTGTCCCATCATCCAAGCATAGCTATCTTCAAATCCCAAAATAGCATATTCTGGATTACCGGTGAGATATCCTAACGATTGAGCCCTCTTCCACGCTTCAATATGCTGGATTGTCCAAAGCTTCATGGAATACTCCCTCAATTAACTTTCAAATGTTTAAATATCTAAACCCAAAATATCCCGTTCTCATCCACCGCTTTTAGTTGCGTTTCAAAGTTCGTATCGGGCTCAATGTCATCGATAAAATGCCATTTATTTCTGCTGTCCTGCCAGTAAACTTTCCAATGGCTATCCTCGAATCTGAATTGCGCGATCGGAAATTCTACACGTTCGCCGGGCATATAAGAAGGTTTCTCTTGCGATAAAGTAACCGTATTGCCTCTGAACTTATATTTAATTTGTATTTCATGCTTCAAGTGATTAGGAATCTTCTTATCCATATAATTGTTCAGAATTTTTTCGATCCGTTTTTTAGTAAATGAATCCAGCATGTGCGTGCTCCTTATTTTCAAATGCTAGCATTGATATTTCATATGTATTGTAATAAATTTATTTGCTCCGATGCTATTTGATTTCATATCAAAAGGTTTAAAACCGAACTTGGAATAAAAGGCTAACCCTCTTGCGTTCGTACTATGACAAGCTAGATTTAGCTGACTTGCTCCTAAATTAACTTTAGCTTTTTCGAGCATCACGTTTAATAGATACTGAGATGCCCCTTTTCCTCTGTAGTCAGGCGATACAATCACATTTCCCAACCAGAAGCTTCTGTCCTCTTCCCCCTTATAAAGGTTAGCATATGCCACCACTTCTTGCGTATCGCTATCGACAATAACGGTTGGATCGAATCGATCCTTAACTAAATTCATTATTTGCTCCGGCGTCAGCGGGAAAACAAATCTGGGACTTACATAAAATAATTCCTCTTCGGATTGAGGAAACGTGCAAATCGTATCCAGATCTCTGCTTTCAAGGGCTCTTTGAACATACATACTACGCCTCCCCACCCTCCTTTTTACTCAGTTGCTACATGAATTGCTTCATAATCTCCTTCGCTTCTTTTCTCGTCTTTACAATAATGATTTTCTTATTATCTTTGAAATGCATGATTTGGCCCAGTACGTCTCGTTTTCCCGTGAAATCTGATTCTTCGTTTAATAATTCGATATAAACACAACCATGTGGACATATCTAAAAAAATAACCGTATCGGCGCGTCGTAATCTCAAATTCAATGTTCTCGAATAATTGCCGTCCATAATCCACTGCTCTTGATCAGCGGTCTTTATAACGAATTGATCCCATTCTTCGTTTGTAATTTGACGAGGACTACTTAGCGCCGTTGAGCCTGTCGAACTCTTCCATTACAACATGCATTTGGACAAGGTGACGTTTGGCATGCTGGCATAGAAAATAAATGTATTGATAAACATCGATTTTCCCAAGATGATTTACCGTCATCGTGGTCTTATATAAAGTACCTTCGCCGTTAGGTATTTCGTTAAGGATTGCCCGGCACTCGTTGATTTGCGCTTCCATGAGTACTTTAATTTCTGCTATCGTTTTCTCGCCTCGCGGTTCCATATGTTCTGGTCGTATCCATTCAAATGATTTATGCTTCGCGATTTCATCGAGCTCCCCAAGATTATATCGATAATTTAAAAGCGCTTGATCCAAGTCTGCTTTTAATGCAAGTTCCTTAGCCTTACTCCTTCCTTTCCGAATCAAAATTAACAGGAAGTGACTCGTTAATGTAACATGCTCTAAAATTTGCTCCAAACTCCACCCTGTTCGAGGCGTATAACGAAGCACATCAGAATCTAAATCATACCAAGTAGAGTAATCGTTCAGCGTTGCCCAAAGCTCTTGATCTATAAATTTTATCGTATGATGGACTGTCAAAAGTTGTTCTCTTGCCTGGATCAGCCACGAATGTACTAGCTTCAATTTTGATCTATTTTTCCAAATAGAATCCAGATATATAAACACGCCTTTATCGAGTTTTTGATTATAAACCTGATCTCTAATTTCTAACAAGTACGCTTGATCACCTGGCAGCTCCCATGAAATTTTATCCGAAATAAATAACACCTTATCCAACAATTCGGCATCGGGTTTTAACGTCGTGTGGCATTCGATTGCTGACAAAATATTTTGATCCGTCATATTAAAAATGGCCTCTGCCATCGCTCTCGAAAGTTTCTGATGCAAAATTCGCTCGTACTTTAGCTCCTCCTCCAGAATGTCGATTGAAAGCTGCTTCGCGGTCTCTAGCATGTTTCTTACCGGAATTACATTACTTATATCATGCAACAAACCTGCTTGCTCAGCCTTCGCAGGATCGACATCATAAAGTTCCGCCACCTTTCGAGCTTCCGCTGCGACCTTTAATGTATGTTGAAGGGTCTCAACATCGTCATGCAGCTTAAAAAACGCTTCAATGTCCCTCGTCAAATCCCCGGACAACGGGATTTCATAGGCTTTAAGTGCTTGGTTCATAAACCTCACCTCTGCAATTAGCTTAAAAAAAAGGCACCAAGGTTCTATACCTGATGCCTGGTGATCCGATCTTTAATATCCTGCTCTTTGAATGTTACCTTCTGCCGTTCCAATTCATTGCCGAGCCTCCGGTTTTCTTTATAGTATACTTTTAATGAAGGTTATTGGAACAAAAAAGTTAATCATCCCCATTTTTCGATGCTTGGATAAATTAATCCACTAACTGTCCCGGGAATAACTAAGAAGAGAAACATCCATTTAAAATCATGGGACAAAAGAAAAAGTATACAAAATCCTGCTAAAAAACTAAGCCCTCCCAACAAAATAGACGAGTATAGAACGTTTACTTTTATATTTATCTTCCTAAGCAGAAATTCTTTAAAATAAGACAAGGGCAGCAAAATCAAAATATTGTAGATCCACATTACAAACAACTCGTAACTTTATCATTAAACTTGTCCATAAAACTCCTTCTTGATTGATCGTTATGTTTTGCTATACTCTCGTTAAAGATCACCGCATCCGTTTACGTCTGTATACCTTCCAAACATAGATTCCCGCCGCGGCGACGAGCACGATGGCCGATATATATAAGAAAAGATTCAAGGACGGATCCCCTCCGCCATTGCCGTCAACCAGAGCGGCGCCTTCGATCTCTGCTTTGCCAAGCTGAGCGATCGCATCGTCGGCCTTGGTCAGCGGGATGTTGCCGCTGCAAAGACTGGTCCGCAGCTGCTTGTGCTCATCCTGATAGGCGAATACGAGATAAGTTTGATTTCTTTTGAAACCGGTACCGCATGACGAGGCATCGCCGTCGATACTCTGAATCGTGACTCTTTTGGTCGCTACGCCTTTCCACGCCCGCTCCACCTTAAAGGAATATTGTCTCGTCTCGCTCGCGGTGAAAAAGCTGGAGAATCCTTTATGGACCACTTTGCCCACGAAAACGGCTGAAGAGTCTTCCAGTTTTTTCGGGATGCTCGAATCGACGCAGCTGCACGCGGAGGCTCTGGATGGCGGAAACGAAACGAGTCCTGCAAAAACGAAAATCACCAGCATGAAAACGGTAACGAAACGGTGCATCTTTAACCTCCATTCGCGGCAGCCGTCCAAATACCGTAAAGATTGCGCCTAGCCGCCGAGTTATGATGTTACCTCCGTTATATCATAAATAACATATTCAGGAAAACCCAAAGAAACGGTAGGCCTGCCCGACATCCGATAGCGTGAAAAAGGATATGCGCAAGCCAAAAAACCTCCGTCAGGGAAGATCGCCCTGACAGTCCTTTGAGGTTTGGCGGATATCCGAAACTCGAATCGCGCAGAACGACTAACTATAACCCATTCGACAGACGTTCTGATGGGTTCGCGTATCTTTTTCCGCGTCGTTCTTTCGCCGCAATGCCTGCAAATATACAGCTATTTTCGCCGATATCTCCCTTTTTGGTCGGAAAAGATGCAAATACGCAGGTATTTTCCACCAAAGGCCCAGTTTACGGCTTGTGCTTTGAATTTACCTGCACATTTGCAGGTATTTCATCGAGTGTCGCGGCTCGCTAGAAAATACATGTCCGTATGCAGGCTTTTTCGCCCCGCCAAACTTCCGAAAAACTTCCGAAAAACGCCCGCGCGCCGATCGCGTGCCTGCCTGTCCACGAATCGCCGCCGCCTATAATCAGGTTTCTTTCATGCCAAAAAAGAGCGACCCGCGCCAGGCGGATCGCTCTTTTTACGAAAATGACGAGAACTTACCGGCGGACGCTTCGCAATTGCCGGTACAGCGCGGAGATCCCGAAGCATACAGCAAGACTGATCGCGCCGCCAGTGAGATCGACGAGCACGTCTTGATAAGTCGGCGTACGGGCCGAGGAATAGCGCTGGTTCCATTCGTCGAGAATCGCGACGAGTCCGACGACCGCCATCGACAGCGCCGCCGCGGCAGACGGGCGCAATCGGAACAATCGAAGCACAAGCGCGGTCACGGCCGCAAGCACGCCGTAGACGAACAAGTGAGCGCCCTTTCGAAACGCGAATTCGATCATCCCGTACGGATTGACGTCCCGGCGATATTCCTTGCCGTCGTAATGGATGTCCAAGCCCGGCGGCAGCAACCGCTCTGCCTTTTCAAAGGATAACGTTCGAAATAGAAGCGGCTGAATCGTCTGCTTGCTGTAAGGCTGCGACGACAACTTGAAGATGACAACAACGACGCAGCACAAAAGGACAAGCGCTACAAGACGCCTCCAACTGATT
Organism: Cohnella sp. GCM10020058; assembly: GCF_042683485.1. Lineage (NCBI taxonomy): Bacteria > Bacillati > Bacillota > Bacilli > Caryophanales > Paenibacillaceae > Cohnella > Cohnella sp. GCM10020058. Next base: position 733,803 of record NZ_JBHUJV010000001.1, on the reverse strand, counting down.
TTGTCGGTCATGATGCCTTTCTCCTTTCTACTTTCTGCCGCTAGACCTGCCCCGCTTCGGTCAGCCTGCCGAGCAGATCGCCGCGCGCTTCCAGATATTCAATTAAGGCGGCGACCGATTCATTCGCCGATTCCGTCTGCGTATCGATCGTCAGCTCCGGCCGCTCGGGGACGTCATACGGCGCGCCGATGCCCGTAAAGCTCGGAATCAAGCCGCTTCGCGCTTTTTTGTAGAGCCCTTTGGGGTCCCTACGCTCGCACTCTTCGAGCGAACAGCGAACGTAGACTTCCGCAAAATCGCCCTCCTCGAACAAATCTCTGACCATCTGCCGGTCATCGGCGTTCGGAGAGACGAGCGCCGCCAGTACGACGATTCCCGCATCGACGAACAGCTTGGACACCTCGCCCACTCTGCGCAAGTTCTCCCGCCGGTCGCCCTCGGAGAACCCCAGATCGCGGCACAGTCCATGGCGGACGTTGTCGCCGTCCAAAACGTAGCAGGCGATGCCGCGGGCATGCAGCTCCCGCTCTAACGAAAAGGCGAGCGTCGACTTGCCGGATCCCGGCAGTCCCGTGAACCAGAGTACGCGGCCGGAGTGCCTGTTTTTGCGCTCTCGATCCTCACGCGAAACGCCTGGGCGCTGCCAGGTTACTTGGCCGACAGGCTTATCTCCTCGTCCTGCCGCTCTGCCGGACACGCCAGCTTCTTCTGCGGTCGTCTCGTTAATTTTCATTCGAATTCCTCCCGGAGTCGCCCGCCAGCCATCTCGCGAGCGCTTATCTAACGCCTGCCGGCCATTCGACGACGCCGTCGACCGGATGGCCATCCTGCATGCCTACGCGGCCGTCTTTCCGCACGATCGCCTCTCCTTGCTCCATGACGACGACTTGATCCGCCCCCCGGATGGTCGACAGCCGGTGCGCGATGACGATGATCGTCATTTTTCCCTTGAGCCGGTCAATGGCCTCCTGGATGCGCGCCTCGTTGTCGGTGTCGAGCGCGCTCGTCGCCTCGTCCAGCACGAGAATCGACGGCTTCCTGAGGATCGCGCGCGCCAGCACGAGACGCTGACGCTCGCCGCCCGACAGCCGGACGCCGCGGTCGCCGACGACCGTGTCCAGCCCTTCGGGCAGACGCCTGACGAATTCTTCAGAAGCCGAGAAGCGCAATGCCTCCCACAACTCCTGCTCGCTTGCTTCGGGCCGTACAGCTAACAAATTGTCGCGAATGCTCTCATGGAACAAAAAAGGTTCCTGTGCAACGTAGCTCACCGCATGTCGCAAATTGAGCCGCCGTTCGCCCGTCACCGGCAGACCGTCGATCAGCACCGATCCGCGCTCGGGCTCAAGCAGCCCCATCAGCAGGTCGACGAGCGTACTTTTGCCTGCGCCAGACTTGCCTACGATTGCCGTCATCTTGCCCGCCGGTATGTGGAGGCACACGTCACGCAGCGCATAATCGGCGTTCGGGTCGTCGCCGTACCTGAAGTAGACGTGGCGGCACTCGATTCCCGTCCTGACCTGCAGCCCTTCCGCGCGCTCGACGGTTCCGTCGCTGCCCGCCTCGCGGGCTTCGGCGCATTCGCGCTCGAGCTCGCGCAGACTGCGGAACGCCGGAATCGCTGAGCCGATCTGCTCCGCATTCGATTGAATCTGGGCGAAGCGAGGCCACAGCCGCGCGAACAGCACGACAATGAGCAAGAGTTCGCCCGCGCCGACGTGCAGCGCCTCGACGGCCAGATACACGAACAAGGCGATCAACGCCGCGGATGAGATCTTGTACAAGCTCGAGGTGGTCGCCTGCAGCCGTGCGAAGGAGATAAAGTTAGCCTCCATCCGCCCGGTCAGCCCGCGGAACCAGCCGAGATAAGAGTCCTCCAGACGGTTGCTCTTAATGTCCTTGATGCCGTTGAAGTGGTCCGTCAGTCCCGCGTAATATTGCTGCGAGAGCTCGCTCGTCCGGTTGCCGACTTCCTTGGCCCGCCGGATCTTGCGGCGCATGACGATCGCGATCGCGGCCCCGCTCGCGAGCACGACCGCCGTCAGCTTGGCCGACAGCCAAAAGGCGATCCCGATCTGGATGACCGTAAATGCCAGCGAGGAAGCGAGCTGCAAAAACAGGTAAGTCGCCTGGCTGACCCGCGCCAGCTCGGACGTGAGCAGGTGATGGAAGTCGGATCGCCGGCGACGCAGGAAAAAGATCCAATCGGAACGCATCAGCGACGCATACAGCGTGAGTCGCAGATGCCGGATAAAGCCCTGCTGCAGCCGGGTGCCGCGAATGCTCTGCGCCCGCTGCAGCAGCGACTGCAGCGTCACGATAAGCACGTAGGCAGCCAGCAGGACCGGCAGGGCAAGGTGCGCCGGCAGCTCGCGAAGCGCGGACAGCGCCTCGCCGGCAAAAGGGAGACTTCCTGTGCCTCCCGCGCCAGTGCCGATCAAGCCGAGCAGTCCGAGCATCGGCGCGAGCATGTAGATGCCGATGCCGTCGAACAGGCCGAGCGCGACCATCGCGAGCAACTGGGCGTACAGGCGCATTCCCGCGTAGCTGCGCAGCCGGTTCAAATAAAACCGCAGTTCATTCATCGCCTCACTCCGTCCTCAAGTCTCCTGACGAACCTGTCTCCACAGCCAGACGAACGGCCGTAGCGGAAAATAAAGAAAATACAAAGAGCGCGGCAGCGGCAGCGCTTTGGTATCCCGGAAGCTGGGATACAGCCGGCTGATCGCATAGCCCCATTTTTGGCGCGTCGTCTTCAGTTCGAACAAATAACGCTTGTAAATCCGCGACACTTCTCCGGCACTCGGATCTGTCGTCAGTACGACCGTATCGCGGATAAAACCGAGCGCGCGATCGGCCAGTTCGGGACCTCGACCGCCGGCGAGCACACGGCTCATCTCGCGGGGAACCGGCGTATGCAAAAGTCCCGAAGCCAGCACGAGCGCCTGCCCCGCCTGGTCGAGCGCGCGGTAGCGCCGCAGCAGCGGAATAATCGCGCTCCAGTCCAGCTCGCGCCCGACCATGCGGTCGATGTCCGCAAGCCACCGCAGCCGGAACCAGCCGTGGCGTGCGCCGTGCGTCACCAGGTACATGAACAGGTGCGCGTCGCCCGGCATATAGACAGCGTCGGACAGCGCGCAGGCTTGCCGATCCCGCCAGAGCGCTTCGAACGACGGCTCCTTGCCGTTTTCGCCGTTCAGGCGCCAGTGCACCTCCACCTGGATCCCGGACTGCGGATTCGTGAAGGAGACGTGATGGATCTTCCACTTCCAGTCTCCGAGTCCGCGCGGGATCGGCTCGTCCGCCCGATAGCCGAGCTCCAGCAGCAGACGCTCCGCGCGCTCCAGATCGCCGACGGGGATGAGAATATCCAGGTCCTTGGACGTCCGCAGCGAAATGTCTCCGTACAGCTGCCGGGCAAGCGCCGGACCTTTAAGCGCCAGCGAACGTACGCCCCGTTCGCCCAGCGACCTGCACAGCCGGTCCAATTCGCCGCTCAGCCGAAGCATCCGCCATGTGTTCTGACGGTAGTCGCCGCCCAGGGCTTGCAGGACATCGGACGGAATCAAGCCGGTGCCGTCCCGATCTCCTCGGATCTGCGGATAGACCCGGTGATGACGGACCAGCTTCACGAATTGATTCCAATCGATGTTCGGCAACGGAGGCGCCTGCTGCGCCTTTTCCTCCTGCGCGGCATCGCTGCGCATCGCCGCCAGCATCGCGGTCAGTTCTCTGGGAAAAGCAGTCGTATCAAGCTCGAATGTTTGATTCATGCCTCGCACCTTCTATCTTTTCAGTCGAATAGTCCGTGCCGAATACAGCCACCGTCGTGAACAATCGCCGCTCCCCGGCGCCCGTCAGATAAACCGGGCCGCTGCGGAGCCATGCATGCGCGATGAGGTTCCCTTGCTTGTCCTTAGCCGTGCCGAGATAAAGCGTGCTGTCCATGCTCCGCCGTTCCAGCATTTTTTTGGCCGCGAGCGCCTGGACGAGACATTGGCTCTCCCAGAACGTGTGGCGGCTCATCGTCCGCACCGCTTCCGAGATGCTTCGCACGACGCGCTCGGCGCTCAGATCGTGCACGTGCGGCGTCTCCGTCATCGGCCGCCCCAGCTTCGGCGCGAGCCGGCCGAACGGCAGCGCCTTCAGAATTCGCGCCCACGCCAGATAGACGAGCGCCTCCAGCATGAGCCGCCGTCGCGCGGCGGGCCAGCCCATGAACTTTCTAAGGCTCCGCATCAGGACGGACGCACCTCGATTAGCGACTCCCGATACATCTGACGCAGAAAAGCAAACGCCTCCCGTTCGCACGTCGCCCGCTCAACCTCGTATTCCGCGGCGAGCGTATCGACCAGCCGGCCGATATCGATGGGCTCCTCGATCAGATCCCAGATCCGTCCGCCGACGGCGCCGAGATTGTAGTACTTGCCCGTGCGCGTGCTGAACATCACCTTTTCGCCGTTCATGTCGCTTGCCATATTGCCCTCTGCCCGCACGACGATCTGCTCGGTATCGTGCGTATCTTTCAAGCCTGCTTCGATCATACCGGTAGGCCCCCCTTGTCGAATTGAATCATGATCTCTGCGAGCTCTCTCGCCGTAAACCCGGCGGACGGTCTGGACAATCGACCGACCGTGATGCCGGATGCAATGCCCGATGCCGCGCGGAAATGCCAGTCGACGAGACCGAGCCGGGGAATCAGCGCCTGCCGGTACGTATGCTGCAGCATGACGCGCAGCCGCTCGAGCACCGGTATTCGGGAGACGCCGATCCGCATTCCCTCCGCCCGCCCCAGTTCGAACACGCCTGCCAGCGGCACGGGGTCCGAACCGAAGCGCTCGGCGACCGGCACGGCGAACTTCTCGGTCTCCCTGTAAATGGTACGGTAAGGAGCGGCATGCATCCCGAGACCGTCCAGACTTTCCCGCCACAGCTTCTGCTGCGGATAGGCGGGCATCACGTAAGGCTTGCCGTCCACGCCCGCCATGACAGCTACGACATCGTCGCTGAGCAGACGATGTCCCATGCCGACGAGCGCCGCGGCTAGTGTCGACTTGCCCGCGCCCGAATCGCCGACGAAGGCGTACGCCTTGCCGCCGATGACGACCGCGCTGCCGTGCAGCGGCAGCAGCCCGCGAATCAACAGCAGCGCGCCGAAGCAGGTGCCGAGCAGGTACACGCGCACCTTCTCCGGATCGGCGCCCGGCAGCGGCGCGACCGAGATATGGCGGCCTTCGTCGATGCAGTAGACGGCCGTATCCGGGATCAGGAAGAGAAAGCGGCTGCCTTCGCGCGTCAGCGAAAAGTTGCTGCCGCTCGCTTCAAGCTCCTCCCGGAGCGTAACCGGATCGGCCGTATCGATCGTCACGTCCGGCGATCCTGCCGTTCGCCCTGCAACTGCCGGTGGCAATTCGGGCAGTCGGATCGTACTCGCCATGTCGAGACCGAAAGCCCTGTAGACCGTCGTCGTCGCCGTTCGTTCGGCCAAAGCCGCATCGATCATCGTAATCGCTCCTTTTTTCGTAAAATGGGATGACTATTTCGACCGCTAAAGCGGATATGGCCAAGGGTAAAGATTTGCCGGTTTCCCTGCGCTGTAGCGAACGGGATAACCGCAAACCGAGAATTTCGTGCATCCTTTTCCAGTAACATCGGATGCGTCCTTAAACTGTATTTACGTGCATACTCGTGCCTCTAACTGCGTTCAAGCCTTGGCGAATGGATAAAGAAGTCCTTATACAGTCCGCTTTCGGACTGTATAAGGACACTTTAAAATTTGAAGCATAATCAGCTCGGCGTGTAGATGTCCATGTCTTCGACAGTGACGAAATCGATGTTCGTCATGCCTTTGCCGTACATCGTCTCGCTGACGTTCAGCGTTTCGAGCTCGGGCGTTTGCCATTGTTGCTTTGCCATTGTGCGTTCACCTCCTTTCAAAAGCCGGGTCCTTGCGCCGGAAGGCGCGACCGGCGTCTCCGATCGTCAGGCGTGCCTTTTAATGAATCTGTACAAGATCACGCTGCGCAGGAGCAGCCTCATCTCCGGGTGAAAAGCGAGCTCTGGACGGGGCTCCCGCCCGATCCCGGCCGCGGCTGCGCGGATCCGGTCGACGTGCAGGTAGCCGGCGACGGCCGAATCGCTGCAGAGCCGCCGCAGCTCGTCCTGCAAGTGCGGCCACATCGGCGCCGCCCGGTGGATCCAATCCGCGCCCTGGACGCCCCGAATCCGCTGGTTGAGCCGGACCTCGTCAGGCAGCACGGACTTCGCCGCGCGGCGGATCAGGGCCCGGTCCATGCCGTCCCGCACGTACTGCTCGACCGGCACCGAGAGACAGAACCTTACGACCCGCAGGTCGCTAGTCGGATCCCGCTCCCAGACGCCGTAGCGCAGGGACAGCTTGGTCGCGGTCGCGCCGTTTTTGTTCGCGGCCGACAGGCTGGCAAGCTTGTCCCTGCGCAGCGAGAAGGGATCCGCCGCCCGGGATCCGCCTCCGCCGCCGCGCAGCTTGGCGAATACGCCCGTGCGCTGCGCGAAGTCGGGGTGGATAAGCATCGCCGGCAAGTCCGGCTCTTCGCCGCCGCGCCGGCCGCCCGAGAGCGCCGGAAAGGCCATCTTCCCCAAGGTCGACAGCAGACGCCGCCGGCCGATGCCTTTGTTCGCACCGAACATGCGCAGCTCGCGCGACAGCCGCATCCACTTCATGCGCTTCAAGAGCTGCGCATAGTAGTCGAGCGCAGGCCCCCACGAGACGGTGAAGTTGCCCCGCGCGCCGGTGAGCAGGACGCCCGCTCCCCGACTGCCCGCACGCTCGTGAATGCCCTTCAGCCAATGCGAGTTTTCAAAAAACTTGTAAGGCGACTCCAGCAGATCGATCCATTCGTCCACTTCGCTCAAAGGGCTGATCCCCTCGAAGTCCATGTACGACGAGTCGATATTTCCGACATGCCTTACCGTGGCCGAGATGTGCGGACGCTCGTCGGCCGCCGCATGACCGGGCGTCCAATCGGCGAAGCCGCTGGACGGCACGCTGCTGTAGGCGTGGAGCGTCTTGCCCTCCTGCAGCAGCGCCCTCGCCGCGAAGCCTGCGACCGCGCCGGAATCGAGGCCGCCGCTGAGCGTCGCCGCGACCTCGCGATGCGTGCGCAGCCTGGCGCGGACGGCTTCGCCGAAGACGTCGCGCATCGCTTCCTCATACTCGCCGTCCGACCTGAGAAGCAGCGGCTTGTCCGGCTCGATCGAGCCGTAGGCTTCGAAACTTGCCCGGCCATCCACGAAAACGACCGAATGTCCCGGCGGCACCTGGCGAATGCCGACATACGGCGTAGCGCCGGCGTCGGTGGACTCGAACATCTCGGGAATCGCCATGAATTCGGCGAGCCACAATTCGTCCAGCCTGCCGCCGATGTCCGGCAGCGCCAGCAGCGGAGCCATCGTCGTGGCGAAGGCGATACGCCCTGTGCCGATGTGGTAGTAGAGCGAGCGGCTGCCGAACAGATCGCGTGCGCCGAACAGCTCCCTGCGGGTCTCGTCCCAGATCATGAACGCGAAGTCGCCGATCAAGTGCGTTGGCGCGAGCCGTCCCCACCTGCGGTACGCGAGCAGGATCAGCTCGCCGTCCGTCACGGCTGACCTGCGGGCGGACGGTACCTCGAGCCGCTCGAACAGGTCGCCGCGATTGTCGAGGATCGCGTCCGCGACGATCCGCAGCCGCCCGCCCGAACCGCCGCCGGCATCGCCGTCCGGCATCCGCTCGCCGACCGATTCCGGCGTAATCCAGCGGATGCGGCATCCGAGAAACGCCGGTCCGTCGTGCCAGGTGCGCACGTCGTCCGCGACGTAACGCGACATGGCGTTCATCATCGCCTCGCCGTCCGCTGCCTCGACCTCCCGGCCGTCAAAGCGGATCAAACCTGCCAGCGCGCTCATTTCTTCCCTCCGCCGGCCATGTAGGCCGATGCGAACCGAGACAGGCGCCTGCCGAAGGGAATGGCCGACTTCAGCCAATCCGCCTTCCGCTTCATTGCGCCGAGCTGCGCGCGGAGATGACGCTGTTCGCGAATGCCGGCTTCGAGCCGCATTTCCAGCGCCCGGACGGTCATCTGCAGCTGGTGTACGCGCGCATCCGCCGCACGAACCTCTTTCGCCTCATCCGCCATCGCCGAAATTGCAACTCTATCCACAGCTCGATCCGCATTTCTATCCTTAGCGCCATCCGCTGCCTTTACTTCGCCAACGCCCCCGCTCCGCATCGCGTACGCCGGCTCCCACCGGTTCCCCGTCGAGTCGGTCAGCTGCTTCTCCCGCAGCGCCAGCAGCGCTTCCTCCGGCTCGCGTTCGAAGCGGGCGCCGGTCCAGCGCTCCGCCTCGGCCAACGCTTCGCCGTAGCCAAGGCCCTCGAAGGTCTTTGCGCCCAGCAAGCGAACGTACAGCTCCGCTTCCTTCTTCGTAAGCGTCTCCTTCCAGGAGCCGACGGCTTTCGTGTGCGGCGCGGCATGGTCCGCGACGTTGGGATCGCCGACGCCCATGCTGAAGTACAGTTCCGACTTCGCCGTCCCCATCCGCTCGCCGTACCGCTCCATGCCCTCCTCGTACTTGATGCCGAGGAACTCGCTCACGCCCGCCAGCTGACCGCGGGGATCCGCGACCAGTGCTTCGTAGCGCAGCCGGTAAGCGTACGGATCGGGCGCAGCGAAGTATTGCATGTAACGCAGCAGTCCGATCGTCAGATCCGCGGCCTTGATATCAAACGCGGAGCCCGTGAGCAATTCCGCAAGGTCCACAGCGCCTCCGCGCGACGCGCCGAGCTTCTTGTACGAAGCGAGCACGTCCAGCGGATTGCGCAGCAGCCAGATCCGCTTGGACCGGGGGAACAGCGCGTCGAGGAACTCCAGCAGATAATAGTATCTCGGCGATTTGTCGACGACGATGTCCGCGCCATCGCTGCCGCGCAGGAGTCCGTTGTACGCCTCGACCGCAAACGACCGGCACGCGTCCGCGAACGCGTCTTCGGGCAGCACGCCGCCGAAAAACCGCTCGAGGATCGCTCCGCCGCCGTACGCCCGCCGCTGCGCCGCCTTCAGGTCGAGCAGGCTCATGAGGAACCACATCTCCTGCGCCGCATACACCCTGCTGTGATTTTGCAGCATGACCGTGGCCAGGGAGCTGCCGCTCCGCGGCGTGCACAGCAGGAATACGAGGTTGTTGCCGCTTGCGTCGACCATCCGGGGCGCCTCCTTCACTTCTTGTTGAATTCGTAGAAATACTTCGGCCGCTGGCCGAGCATGATCCGGTAGATGTCGTCGTTGGTCGCCTTCGCCGCCGTCGCATAGTCCTTGTACGGCCGGTCTGCGACATTGACGAGACCCGAATTGTAATGCTCGCCCCACTCGCCCTGCCAGTGACGGCCAAGGCCCGCCTGGTCCACGTAGTTGAACACGTTGGCGCCGACGACGTACGGCAGCGACGCGACGCCCTCCACGTAATTGCGGTACCGGATGCCGCGCTGCGCCTGGTTCGACGCCGCGTTCTGAATGAGCTGCGCGAGTCCCTGCTCCGACGTGCCGTAGCCGAACTCGCTCATCATGATCGGCTTGCCCGCCTTTGCGTGCAGATCGGCCAGCAAATCGGTCTCGACGTTGTACGAGTAATAATTAAGGCTGATCACGTCCGCGTATTTGCCTTCGGCTGCGCCGATCATGCCGCGCAGCTTCGTATCGCGGAAGGCCGTCACGGTCCACCGGTCGCCGAGCAGCAGATGATGCTGGTCGTACTTGCGGAACACCTTGGATACCGTGCCGTAGAAGCGGTCCAAATACTCCGCGAACAGCCCGTTCATATCGCTCCAGGCGGCAGTCGTTTCTACGGGCAGCTTGGCTTCCTTCAGACTGTCGAACGAGGCGAAGTTCGTCTTCCATGCCTTGTTGAACAAGGCGATCGTGCCGTACTTGGACGCCAGACGCTGCACGAGCCGGCCTTTGATCGCCGCCTTGCTCGCCTTGAGGCCCGGCACGACCTGATAGAATTTGTGAAAATCGTACTCGTTGCCGATGAAGTAGCCGACCAGCATCGGGTCGTCCTTGTACGGCGCGACCGCCTGGGCGAACGCCTTGTCCAGCTTGGCCTCGGCGCCCGTCGCATAGATGTCGAAGATCGACAGGCCGCTGATCTTGGCCCAGCTCATGCTGTCTAGCGGCAGCATGCGCGTGTAGGGGAACAATCCCTCTTCGCCGTACTTCTCCGGAGAGAAACCGCCGATGCCGTTGAAGCCCCACTTTGCAAGCCGCCCGATCGCTTCCATGTAGACGTCGTGCTCCGTCGGGAAGGCGCCGGTCTTGCGGTACTTGTTGGCCGCATAATACGAGAAGCTGTCCGTCCCGAACCAGGCGGGCTTGTATTCGCCGGCATAGGGCGGCACCGCTTCGTAGAGCGTCTCCCTGCCCTTTACGAGCGAATACGTCTCGTTCAGCGTCACGCCGTTGACCGCGAGGCTGAAATAAAGATTGCCCGCCGGGGTCGTCATGACCGGGCGGCCGTTAAGGCGCTGAATTGCGAAGTAGCCGGTCGCCTTGAAGCCGTATTTTTCCTTGCTGCCGGCCAGTCCGCCGTAGGCGTCTCGCCCGGCCGGCGGCTGGAGGCTCGCATAGTAAGCCGCGTCGGCCTTCGCGTCCGCCGCCAGCTGCGACTCGGACGTCACCTTGCCCGTGAAGCTCGCGTCCTCCATCTGGCCGAACCGGTCAAGCTTTACATCATCGCTCGCATTGATGGTATAGCTGCGGATGGGACTCGGCTGCAGCCCTTCCTTAACGGCATACGCTTCCAGCCGGTAGTACCCGTGCAGCGGGATCGGCGCCGTATACGGCAGGAAGTCCGCTCCTTCATTCAGCCGATAGTAAATGCGGGCCCCTTCGGTCGCCGCGGCGAGCGAAGCGAGCATGCCGCCCTTCGTTTTGGACGTCGTCAGCGCCACTGAAGCCGTGTTCAGGTTAATCGCCACGCTGGACACCTGCGGGGTCCAGGATTTGTCCTTGCCCAGCAGCTCGATCTTCAGGTATCGCGTGCCTGCCGGCAGAGACATGTTCTCGTATGCGTACGGCTGCCAGTTTTTCACGGGAATGCCGGCCGGATAGGCCTCGGCGGCGACCTCGTTGTACGTCTCGTCGTCGGAAGAGGCGTAAAATTTCAGCTTGCTCAGCGGAAGGCCGGCAAAATAATAGCTGCTGACCGAAAAGGAAGTCATCTCGTATTCGGTCTTATAGAGAAGCACGCCGGCCCCCAGCGTCGCCCGGACCGCTCGGCGGCCGTCTCCGCCGTAGTAGGCGGGATTGTCGGTCGCCGTATAGACGTTGGCGCGGACGGCCGTCAGATTGAAGTTGTCCAGCTTGTCGTCAATGCCCGGCGGCGGCGAGACGAGCGGGTACGGCGTGTACGAATACGTGGACACGCCGTCCGTCGCCTTCGCCGGACCGCTCGCCGGCTTCGCCGACGTCGTCTTCAGCAGCGTCTCGCTCGCGACCGTGATCGGCGAGCCGTACAGCTTGCGCGTCGCGGAAGTGCGGGGGTCGCTGCCGTCCGTCGTATAGTAGACGGCTTCGTCCTCCTCCTTCGGCGTCAGCATGATCATGCTGCCGTACAATACCGCGCCCGACGGCTTGCTGGCCTCGATGCCGGCGGCGTCGTTCAGCACGACCTCGCCGATCTCAGGCGCGGCGCCGGCGCTACCGCCCTCGAACACGATCTTCAGATACTTCGTGCCGAGCGGGAATCCCCTGGACGCGTAGGTCACGGCCTTGGATTCGCCCGGATCCTCGTGTACGTCCGGCGTCACGCTCCGGTACGTCTCTCCGTCGGCCGAGACCAGAAATTGCAGCCCGCCGCTCGCGACGCTCGCGCCCCCGTAAGTCTGAACCGTGAACGAGCGCATATTGCCCTTCGTCTTGTAGACGAGCTCCTCGCCCGCCGCGCCGCTCGGTGCGACGCGGGTGGCGTCTTGTGCGCCGCCTGCGACCGTTCGCAGCGCGAGCGTCTCGGAATGCCCGTACGTCTGCCCCCAATCGGCAAGGTCGTCGACTTCAATCTCGTAGCTGCCGGGGCTGTCCCCTTGCGAATGAGCGGGGAGCACGACGACGAGCATGCCGTATGCCAGGAGCCAGATCGTTTTTCTTTTCATGATGACGAAGCTCCTTTGGACCGTGCCTTTAATACTGGAGGATCGGCATCTCCTCTCTGACGCCTTGATTCAGGCTCGGGCGGCCGATCGAATAATAGACGAATGCCGTACCGGCAAGATCCGTTTCCTTGAACACGTTGCGCCCGTCGATAAGGATGGGCTGTCGCATCGTCTCCTGCAGGCTGTGCAGGTCTGTTCTCGCGAACTCCTCCCATTCGGTGAGCAGGCACAAGGCGTCTGCGCCGCGCGCGGCTTCGAGCGCGCCGTCGCACCAGACGACGCTGCCGTCCCCGAACAATCCGCGGAAGCTCGGCGTCGCGATCGGGTCGTACGCCTTCACGATTACGCCGCTGTCGACCAGATGCCGGATGATCTCGAGCGCAGGCGATTCGCGCACGTCGTCCGTGTTGGGCTTGAACGACAACCCCCACACCGCGACCGTCTTGCCGCGCAGCTCGCCGCCGAAGATCGTCTCGAGCTTGCGTACGATGCGCATGCGCTGGTCCTGATTGACCTCGACGACCGAGCGCAGCAGCTTGAACTCGTACTCCACGTGGCCGGCGATCTGGATGAGCGCCCGCGTATCCTTCGGGAAGCAGGAGCCGCCGTAGCCGATGCCCGCGTTCAGGAACGCGGTGCCGATCCGCCGGTCGAGCCCCATGCCCGCGGCGACCTCCGCCACATCCGCGCCGACCTTCTCGCAGATGTTGGCGATCTCGTTAATGAACGAAATCTTGGTCGCGAGAAACGCGTTCGAGGCATACTTCAGCATCTCCGCGCTCCGAATGTCAGTCACCATGACCTGCTGGGTCAGGGGCCGGTGTAGCTCGGCGATCCGCTCGGCGGCGGCCGGCGAGTCGGCGCCGATGACCACCCGGTCCGGCTCGAGCGTGTCGCGCACGGCCGAGCCTTCGCGCAGGAACTCCGGCAGCGACACGCTGTCGAAAGGCACGGTGGTCCTGGCGCGGATCAGATCGCGCACCCGCTCGTTCGTGCCGACGGGGACGGTGCTCTTGACGGCGACGATCGCATAGCCGGTGAGCGCGTCCGCGATCTCCGCGGCCGCCGCGTCAATATAGGACAGGTCAGCCTGGCCGCTGGGCAGCGGCGGCGTGCCGACCGCAATAACGACGAGATCGGCGCCGCGCACGGCCTCCGCCAGATCGTGCGTGTAGCGCAGCTTGCCCGCCGCAACGCCTTTGCGCGACAGCTCCTCGAGACCCGGCTCGTAGATCGGTATGCCTCCGCTCTGCAGCGTGGCGATCTTGTACGGATCCTTGTCGACGCAGACGACCGCATGTCCGAGCTCGGCGTAGCAGATCCCCGACACGAGTCCGACGTAGCCGGTACCGATTACCGCGATTTTCAAATGGATCCCTCCTGTGACTCGCATAGTTCCATGATTTCTCCCCAGACCATCTCCAGCCGGACGATATCCTCCTCGATCAGGAGCGTTCCGGTTTGAACCTCGATGATCTCGAGATCCTGCTCCGCGCGCACGCTGTGCATGCTTTCCTTGGGAATCCGGACGACGTCGCCGGCTGCCAGGGACGAGATGCGTCCGTTCAGGACGAAGGTGCCGCTGCCCGCCATGACGGTCCAAACCTCGTCCCGCAGGCTATGGTACTGATAGCTGAGGTTGCGTCCCGCCGCGATCGTGATCCGCTTGGTCAACACCTCGCGTCCGTCCGGATAGACTGCATAGTCCAGCACGCGGTATCTGCCCCAGCGCCGTTCCTCGTACATCGGCCGCTGATCCGCGGACTTAAGCAGGTCCTTCACCATTGGGCTCAGCGCCTTATCCGCGACGAGGATCCCGTCCGGGCTCGCGGCCACGATGACGTCCGACAAGCCGAGCACCGCGATCGGGACGTCCAGCTCGTTGATGACGTGCGCGCCCCGCGTCTGCGGCGAGATCGTGCCCTTGCCGGTAAGCGGCTCGGCGATCTCCTCGGTGAGCGTGTTCCAGGTGCCCAAGTCCTTCCAGTCGCCATCGTAGCGAACGGCTGCGATCCGGTTCGCCTTCTCGACGACCTCGTAGTCGAAGCTGATCTGAGGCAGCGTGTCGTAACGCCTCGCCATCTCCTCATGCTGGATCGGCAGCTCGTGGGCAATGAGAATATTGATCAGAAAATCGAGCTTGAATGCGAACACGCCGCAGTTCCACAGCGCGCCTTCCGAGATCATCGCCTCGGCCTCGGCTTTTGCCGGTTTCTCGCGGAAACCGCGTACGGTCATGAACGGCGCTTGGCCGCCTTCATGCGCGTCGGCAGCCGTGCCGACGCTCCCGTCCTCACCTGCGGCGCTCGATCCGGGCAGGATATACCCGTACTTTTCGGACGGGTACGTCGGCTGCACGCCGACGAGCGCCAGATCCGCGCCGGAAGCGTCCAGCGCACGTTCGAGCTTCGCGAGTTCCGCGAAAAACCGGCCGTCGACGTAAGGATCGACCGGCATGACGACGACCGTTTCGGAGAGGCTTACGCCTTCCATCGCATACAGGTGCGTCGCCGCGAGCGCGATCGCCGGGAACGTGTCCCTGCGCGACGGCTCGGCGATGAGTCTGACATCGCTGCCGAGCTGGCCGTACAAAATCTCAACCTGAGACTTGCCCGTCGCCACGTAGGCATGATCCTGCAGCCCGGCGTCCCCGAGCTGCCGCCATACCCGCTGGATCATCGATTCCGGCCGGCCTGACGGATCCTTGAGCACTTTCAGAAACTGCTTGGAGCGGGAATCGTTGGACAGCGGCCAGAGCCGCTTGCCCGATCCGCCTGACAGGAGCACGATTTTCATGCCATCCCTCCGCTCTTCATGTTCGTCGGCTCCGCCGCCAGCTTGGCCGATGCGATGCCCTGGGTCCAGGTCCTGTAGTAGCGGCCGTTTTTGCCGTACGCGTTGTCGTACAAGACGTTCGGCTTGTCCATCAGACAGGACAGGATATGGCCGTGAAGCCTGGACGTCTGCACGGTACGGTACTGCGCGAACCGCTCGACCGCCTTGCTCACGAGCCGGTCCGAGTACCTGATCCAGAACTTCCCGACAGGCAGCTTGCCCTTGGAAATGCGCAGCACCTTGCCGATCGCGCGGATCGACCGATGCTCCGTACGGCTGTACAGCGTCGACCAATCGAGATCGTCGCCCGTGCCATCGAGCGTCAGCCCGTCCTGCCCGGCCGTTTTCTCGATATCGGTGCGCATGAAGCGGAGCAGATCCCGTGCCGGCTCACCGCCGCCGCGGATCGGCCACAGCTGATGCGCCATGTCCGGGGACAGATAGACGCCGCAGTGCTTGAACTTGTCCTTCGCCATATCCAGCGACAGCGTGTCGCGAACGAACAGATGCACGTCCTTGTGGCGGTTCAGGATATCTGCGGTCCGGTCGAACTCACGCACGTCCTTGTAGTGAATCGTCTGCGGCAGAATGACGACCCGGTTCTTCGGATAGCCGGCGACGACCCGCTCGCGCAGCTTCTGGTGCACGGGGTACAGATCGCCGAAGTTGCCGCCGCCCTGCAGCACGAGAATATGGTCCTTCGGCACGCTCAGCCCGTCGGGAAAATCGAACGCGCTGTATCGCGCCCGCACCCGAATTCCGTTTTCCCTGAAGAAGGCTTCCGTCCCTTTCATAATGAGCAGGTCGCCGCCGTTGGAATAAACGGGATAGTCGATATAATAGATGTTCGAGCCGGGCGGAATGACGTTCAGTATGAGCCTCAGCCGGTTTTTGAGCTCATCCATCGGGTGAGCCGATAAGGTCGCGATCTCCATCCGCTTGTCTCCTTCGCGTGTAGCTACGCGTTTATATCGTTGCTAGCATGATCGGTGCTTCCGTTGTTGCTTGTCTTGCGCGGTTCGTCCCAGTTCGTCCCTCTAAAGGGACCAGTTCACGTTCTCCCGTATGACTCTCGCCGGGACGCCCGCCACGAGCGCACGGGGCGGCACGTCCTTCGAGACGACTGCGCCCGCCGCGATGACGGCGCCTTCGCCGATCGTGACGCCCTTGAGGATGGTCGCTCGGCTGCCGATCCACACCCGATCCCCGATATGTACCGGCCGCGTCGCCTCCGAGCCTTCCAGCGCGTGATAGTCGGTATCCGAAATCGTGACGTCCCAGGAGATGGCGCAGTGGCTGCCGATCTTGACGTGCCGCTTGCACATGACCTCGCTCCGCCGGTTGAGGAACGTATGGTCGCCAATCTCGACGACGGCCTCCTCCGAATCCAGAAACAATCCGATGTCCCTGTACAGGAGGACGTAGCTGCCGAGGACGAGCCTCGACCGCCTCGTCTTGGACACCCTCACGCCGCCGGCTACCCGCAGCCAGCGTCCGCACAAGGCGGTCTTGCGGCGGAACAGCGCGCCGCGCAGCACTCTGCAGCCTTGCTTCCAAACGTTTTTTACTGAAATGCCCTGAAGCTGCATGAGCTGCATGTCTGTGATGTCGTCCTTCCTTGCCAGGTCAAGACTGCGCAGCCCTGGACAGGCGGCCCGCCAGGAAGCGCCAGTCCTCTTTATCGAACAGTACGCCCGAGACGGGCGCTTTGAATACGATCTTCATGGCCGCGACCGAGATGACGATCCGGCTGAAGGCGCCGATCAGCATGGCCAGCGCGATGCCGTTAAGCCCGTAAGCCGGCGCGAGCAAGAAGCAGAGGCCGACGGTCAGCGCCAGCGCGATCGCCTGTCTGGTGACGACCAGGCCCGGCCGCCCCATCGCGTTGAAGGAGGAAGCGAGAATCCAGGAGCCGCCGCCGACGACGCATTCCAGAGACAGCAGATAGAAGGCCGTGTCCGCCGCCAGGAACGGCTCGCCGTAGAGCAAGCCGAGCAGCCAGCGGCCGACGATCACGCCCGGCACGAGCGCCGCGAGCATGAGCGGGAAGGAAAGCCGGAACGCCCGGCTGACCTTGGCGACGACCTCCTCCTGCGAGAGTCCCGTCACCTTCGGGAACACAACGCCCGAGATAGCGGTCTGGACGATGTTGAACACGCGGGACAGCGTGTATACGACCGTATACAGGCCGAATTCCCGCGGCGCGAGCAGCGACAGGATGATCAGCTTGTCGCACTGCATGTAGAGCGTGCCGAGCAGCTCGACGCCGTATACGCGGGTGCCGTAGCCAAACAGCGACTTGATCGGACCGCGCTCGCCGGATTTGGCGCCGTCTGCGGCCGCAGCTTCCTTTTTTCCGAACCAGCCCACCGCCAGCTCCCGTCTCAGCCGGTATAAGGCCCAGCAGACGACGCACAGGCTCGTGACGAGGAACATGAGCGCCGAGGAAAACTGGCTCAAATACCCGCTAGCCCACAGCGCGAGCAGACCGATCAGGTTGCTCAGCGGCACGTACAGCCGGATGCCGTTGTACAGCCCGAAGTTCTCCATGCTCTGCGCGAGCGCCGACAGCAGGTTGACCATAAGCAGCAGCGGCAGCGTGAGTACGGTATACCACCGCGCAATGGCCACGATGTGGTCGCCGTAATTGCCAAGCCAGGCCGGCATGCAGAACCAGGCGACCGCGCCTGCGATCACGCATACAGGCAGCTGGAACAGGAAGCCGGCTCTCACGTATGCCGGTCCATGTGCGGGATGCGTCCGCCGGTTGAAGATCAGCGACGTCGGCAGCCCGAAGCTTAAGACGCCGGCCAGCAAGGTCGCCCAGAAGAGGATCGCCGAAAATTCGCCCTTGCCTGCCACGCCGAACATCCGCGCCGTTACGATCGAAGTGACGGTGCCGAGCAGCACGATAATCAGGTTGGCGGCGCTCGTCTTCATAATGGCCGAGAGCGCGCCTCCGCCGCTCCACAGGCGGCTGATCCTGCTCATTCGTACGTGCCCAGCACGCCGCTGATCTGCCCGTTGTTGTAGGCGATCCGGCTGACGTTGCGGAACACGCGCCGCCTGTCGTACAGAACCGGCAGTGAGAGCAGCACGATGATCGGCACCTTCACGATCGACCGCGCGAACACGCGCATTTTGCTCTTCGAGCTGACCGCGCTGCTGACGCCCTGCCAGTAGATGCGTCTCAGCAGCCACTTGCGGCTGATGCGGCTGCGCGGAATCTTGTGCAGCACCGAGGCGTACGGCGTGTAGTAGACCGAATACCGGGTGCGGATACGGTCGATCAGTTCCCCCTCCTCGCTCGAGAGCAGGTTGCTCCCGACGCGTCCCAGGTCCTCGCGGAACAGCGCCGCCATATCGAGCGCCGAGCGCCTGAACGCCACGTTGGCCCCGAATGGAATATGCGGCCGCTTCATCTCCACGATGTCTTCCGCATAATCGAGGATCGTATAGAGCGTGCGGTTCTCGGGCGCAAGCCAGGCGGGCGCTTCCCCTTCCCAGGCCGGCTCGATCTTGCCGCCCACGACGCCGATGCGGGCATCCCGCTCGAACAGGGCGACGATGCCGGCGATCCAGTCCTCCGACGCGACCGCGTCGTCGTCCAGGAACAGCACGTACTCGCCCTGCGACTCGCGGATCGCCCGGTTGCGGGCGACGGAGAGGCCAAGCTTCGCCTCGTAGATATAGCGGACCGGGAAGCTGACCATCCGCTCGATTTCGTGCACGGTCTGCGCCGTGGAATCGGTCGAGCCGTTGTCCACGACGATCGCCTCGAAGGAATCGAACCGCTGCTTCAGCAGGCTGAGCAGCGCCTCCCGCAGATCCGCGGCCCGATTGTGCGTGCATATCGCTACCGTTGCTTTCATGCGTTCACCTCTTGCGGTATCCGGCCGGCGTAGACGGCGAGCATCCGATCCGCGATGCGGTCCCAGTCGAGCTCCCTGAGCTTGTCCGCGATCCGGCGCTCCGTCTTCTGCCGGTCCATGTTCATCACATCGCGCAGCGCCTTGCGCAGTCCGTCCTTGTCGTCGGGATCGTACAGGACGCCGCAGCCTTCGGACACGTACTCGCCGAGCGAGCCGAGCCGCGGCGCGACGACGGCTTTGCCGAAGGTCAGCGCCAGGATGGCGCTCCCGCTCGTCGTGATCTGCCGGTAAGGCAGCACGACCGCGTCGGCCGCGAGCAGATAGTCGGCCAGCTCCCCGTCGTCTACGAACGACGAGTGAAGCTTGATCGCTCCCGCTTCATCCCCCGTCTTGCCCTCGCCGATGAAGCCGAGGTCGTAGCCCGTATCCGCCTGTCCCGCGATCAGCAGGGCGGCGTTCGAATCTTCGAGCGACCGGTATGCCGACACGAGCTGCTCCACGCCTTTGTACCGGTTGATCCTGCCGACGAACAGATACAGGAACCGTTCCTTCGGGATGCCGAATCTGGCCCGGATGTCGATGCCGCGGCTTGGATAGGCATCGTCATAATGGCCGTGCGGCGTCACGACGATCTTGTCCTCCGGGGCGCCGAACACCTCGGCGGCCTCGCGCTTCGACGACTCGCTGAGCACGAACGCGGCGTCGCAGAGGCCGAGCAGCCGCTTGCGGACGAAAAAGTCCCAGCGCGACCGGCCTTTGTGCGGCCAAATGTTGTGGATCGTCCAGAACAGACGCACCCCGAGGAATTTGTACCAGTAGAGCAGAAAAATAAAAAACAGCGATTTGACGACGGTCAGCGGAAATGTGGATGCCTGGTACGTGTAGCTCGGCCAGTGAATATGGACGATATCTCCCCGGCGCGGCTTGAACTGCGAGCCCTTGGCATAATGCTCGACGCGCAGGCCCCGACGTTCGAGCGACCTGGCGAGCAGATCGGTGTATTTGTTGTGCGGGTTCGACTTAGGCCACATGTAGACAGTAGGTTCGCTCATTTAATGCACCTGCCCGACGGCGGTCTTGACCGGCGTATATTCGCCGCCGGCCAGCGTCTGATCATAAAGGTCCAGATGCCGGTCGAGCAGCGCCGCTTGCGTGAATCCTCGGCAGTGCTTGAGGCAAGCCGCCTGAATGCGCCGCTTCTCCTCGCCCGGAAGCGAGTGATACGACAGGATCTTGGCCCGGATCGCCGCGGCGCTGCCCGGCGGGAACAGAAATTCCTCGGGATCGTATACCGCGTCGGGAATGCCGCCCACGTCCGTCGCATACACCGGCGTACCGACCTGGTACGACTCGATGATGACTCGGCCGAACGGCTCTTCCCAAACCGAGGGAACGAAGCTGACATCGGCTTCGCCCATCAAGCGGCGCGCCTCGGCAGGCTTCACCTTGCCGGGGAATACGAAGCGCGCGTCCTCGCGGCAATCGTCGGCGAGCTTCGCGCGAAGGCTCCCTTCTCCGCAGACGACGATGCGCTCGACGACGTCCGGCGGAAGCGACATCGCCGCTTCGATCAGCTCGCGCACGCCCTTCTCGGGTTCGATCCGACCGAAGTAGCCGATGCGAAGCGGACGTCTGTCGAAGTCCTTTTCGCTGGCGGCGATGCCGCCCTCCACCGCATTCGGGATGACCTTCGGCGCGGCGGCCGGGAACAGTCCCGCACCCGTATGGCGCTTCAAGATGTGCGACGAGATCCCTACGACCGCGGACACATGCCGGCTGTAGCCGCTTGTCGTCATCGCGTACAACCGCGCCAGCAGCGGATTTTTGATCGGCGAGCTGACCGGCGACAGCAGCGAATAGTCGCGAAGCGTATGCACGATCGGCACGTTCAGGCCGACGGCCGCCGTCCAGATGCCGGCGCCGAACCCGGACAGGTTTTGCGTATGGATCAGATCAGGCTTGATGGCGGCCAGCCGTTCCCGCACCGCTTCGTTCATCCGCGGATTGTACAGATCGGTCAGCCTGCGGGCGGTCCGCATCAGGACGCCCCGACGTTTGGAATCGCCGATCCAATACAGGCTGCCATGGGGCATCCGGTGTACGGTGACGCCGCCGATCCGCTCTTCCCGGACGCCTTCCGCGCGTCCGTGCCCGCCGAGCGTCAGCACGTGAACGTCGGCGACGGAAGCGAGCGTCTCCGCCAGAATTTGCGTCGATATCTCCGCCCCTCCGATGATATGAGGCGTATACAAGCTGTTTACAATGACGATTTTCATGCGGTACGTCTCAACTCCCTATCGTTCTGCGTATCCCATTCTGCCGCCCGGACGTCCGGCCTTCCTTCAAAAAACCCGCCCCGGATCCATCCGATCAGCAGCCAGAAGTTCACGAAGGAGTAGGAATCGAAATTCATAACGAGCGAAACGCATAACGCGAACGCGAACTGGGCGTATGGATGGCGGCGCGAGCTGCGGAGTGCGGCCGTCATGAACCCGAGGAACAGCAGCGCGCCGAGCAGTCCTTCCTCGGCAAACAGCTTGGACCACATATTGCGCGAGGTGGCCATCTCCGGATGGTCGTTCACGAGATTGGCGACCTCGGTGAACTTCATGCCGTAATCGAAATGTCCGCGCAGCAGCTCCGCGAACTCGCGGTAATAATATCCGCCGCCGACGCCGAAGATCGGATGATGCCAAAACTCCATAAAGCCGATGGCCGGGAAAATGACGCGGATAAAAAATGAATTGTCCGACCGCAGCAGATGCGGAAAATCGAACTGGAACCGGTCCGTGAAATAACCGCTGACCTTCAGCGTCTCGAGCAGGAACGGAACCCCGACGACGACGACGAGCCCGATGGCGCCAAGCGCGAGCAGCATGCGGAAGCGATACTTGTTCGCGATGAGCACATAGACGAGCAGCGCGATCAACAGCACGCTGTAGGCGTAGGCCGAAAACGAAAGCACCAGCAGCACGACACAGCCGATCAGCGGCGCAAGCGTAATTTTCCGGTACCCTTCCTTGAACAGATAGAGCAGCAGCAAACCGCCGGTCAGCAGGTGAATGCCGCCCCAGGACGGCTCGCCGGACAACAGCTGGATGCGGCCCTTGTATACCTTCTCGGAGAACAGGCCGGTCAGCACGCCGGAAAAGCCGCTGCGGATCAAGTAAGCGTCCGCGAGCTGCAGCATGCCCGCCGCAAGCGGCGGCACGAAGCCGACGAGCAGGTATATCGCGATCTGCCTGCGAAGCGCGGGATCGTTTCTGGCCTGCTCGGCGATATACATGGACACCCTGTACATCGATATGCCGAACAACAGCGTCACGGCATGCTTGAGGCTCGCGCCCATGTCTCCGCCGACCGATGCGATCAGCGAATGCCCGATGCTGTAAGCGGCGAAGATCAGAAGCGGCACGTCTCCGGGGCGGAACTTGAAGTCGGTGAACAACAGCAGGAGCGAGGCGGCGAACATCGGAAACATCGCCAGCGGGCGATAGACCGAGAAAGCGAAGTATGGCAAGCTGTCATACGTGATGACCGCCAGCGAGAACAAAAACAGCGCGACGACCGAAGCGCGGACGAGATCGATCGGCTCGCCGCGATCCCGCGCTAGGATAGGATCAGCTCCATGTTTTTACGGGTCGCCGACCCGCTGAACCGGCGGCTCACGTAACGGATCGAATTGCCCGATATGCTGTCGTTGATCTCGCTGTCGCCCATCAGCAGCAGTACGCTGCGCACCATCTCGTCTTCGGATTCGCATACGAACAGGTCCTCGCCGTTGTTCGCGTCCAGGCCTTCGCTGCCAATCGCATTGGTCACGACCGGTACGCCCCAGGACATCGCCTCGAGAATTTTGGTCTTGATCCCGGTGCCGAACAATAGCGGCGCGATCATAAGGGCGGAGTCGCCGACGATCCGCTTGACGTCGTCCACCTCGCCGGTGACGATAACGCCGGGATGGTCGCGCTGCAGGCGCAGTACTTCGGCCGTCGGATTTTTGCCGACGATGTAGAAGACCGCTGCCGGGTTGCTCTGCTTGATTCGAGCCCAGACGCGCTCGCAAAAGTACACGGCTGCCGAGCTGTTGTGGGGAATGTCCATTTTTCCGACAAATACGACCTTGTTTTTGTCGTAAAGCCGGGAGCCTCTGGCCTGCATCCGCACGTCGGGCTCGACCTTCATCGGGACGCCGTGGCAGGATTCGTGACGCGTCGTTTTCCTGAAGTTTTGCGCTTCGGCCGGGGAGGTGAAGATCAGATGGTCGAATCGCGGGGCCACTTGCTTTTCGTACTTGCCCAGCATTTTGCTCTCGAAGGAAATGAGCCATTTCTGGACGAACTTCAGGTCCGCGAACTTCTTCAGGCCGCTCGGCAGCTTGTCCGAGAACCCGCCGAGCACGGACGGGATGTACTGGAACCAGTCGAGCTGGCGGCGGTAGCGCAGCGACAGGAGATCGTCGTAGCTCAGCACCTTGCGGCCTTGGCCCGGCGCCAGGTATTCGGCCACGCGCACCATGTCGTAGAGCACGAAGTCCGGCTCCTCCTCGCGGACGAAGTCCCGGATCTTGCGGTGCGTCTTGCGGCTGTAGTACACCGATACCTGCAGCGGCCACTTGCGCCGGATCAGCGAATGGACGACGATGTTGTACAGCTTTTCAAGCTTGCCCGGCGGCTCTAGCGTCGCCAGCCTGCCGATTTCCGGCGGGCGTTGGGATAAGTATTTCGGGTCGTCCACGAACGAGAGGTTGACGATCTCGCTGCCTGGGTAAATCTCTTTCATGTGCCGAACGTATTGCAGCAGCATGTTTTTGCGGCCGTCCGTGCCGGGAAAAGGCAGCCGATTCGTAATAAACAAAATCTTGTTCATCTGTCGCCACCCTTAAAAAGCGTCTTTGGCCCCAAGCAGCAGCTTGAAGGTCCGGAAAATGATCTTCAGATCCCCCCGAATGCTCCGTTTGCGAATATATTCCAGATCCAGCTCCACCATCTGCTCGAAGCTGAGGTTGCTGCGTCCTGTCACTTGCCACAGTCCCGTGCAGCCTCCGCTTACGGAGAGCCGAAGCTTATCGTAGTCCGAGTACTCTTCCACCTCTCTTTGCAGCGGCGGCCGTGGACCCACCAGCGACATCTCGCCCTTGAGCACGTTCACGAGCTGAGGCAGCTCGTCGATGCTCGTCTTGCGGATGAACCGCCCGATCCGGGTGATGCGCGGGTCGTCCTTCAGCTTGAACATCGCGCCTTTGATCTCGTTTTGGGCCAGCAGCGCGGCGAGCTTCTGCTCGGCGTCCGGCACCATGGAGCGGAACTTGTACATTTTGAATTTGCGTCCGTTTTTGCCGATGCGCGTCTGTTGGAAAAAGACCGGCGCCTTCGGGCTTTCCAGCTTGATCATCGCCGCCGTAACCGCGAAGATCGGACTGAACAGCGCGATTGCGAACAGGGAGCCCGCAACGTCCATGGCGCGTTTGACCGACGTATACATCGCCAGCTTGCCGTCGTTTTGGGCCGCGATCCGCTTGCGTTCGAAGTCCGTCAGGCGAGCGACCAGCTCCATGTCATACCGCAGAGCCATGGCTTTCCCCCACTTTCTCGCGCCTAATCAGCGATTCGAGCCCGTCCATCAGGCGGTACCTGAGCTCCTCGTCGCGCAGTGCGAAGTCGATTGTCGTCATTATGAAGCCGAGCTTTTCGCCGACGTCGTAACGCATGCCTTCGAAGTCGTAGGCGTGAACGCCTTGCGCTTCGTTGAGCCGCTGAATGGCATCGGTCAATTGAATCTCGCCGCCGGCGCCCACCTCGTGCTTGCCGAGAAATTCAAAGATCTCCGGCGACAGTACGTAGCGGCCCATGATGGCCAGATTGGACGGTGCTTGTCCAAGCGGCGGCTTCTCCACAAAACGACGCACCTGGTACAGACGTCCGCGCCGCTCGATCGGATCGAGGATGCCGTAACGGTTCGTCTGGTCGGTACCGACCGCCTGTACGCCGATGACCGACTTGCCGGTCTGCTCATACTGCTCGATCAGCTGCCGCGTGCACGGCGTGTCCGACTGCACGATATCGTCGCCCAGCAGCACCGCGAACGGTTCGTTGCCGATGAAGTTGCGTGCGCACCAGACGGCATGTCCGAGGCCTTTTGCTTCTTTTTGCCGGATGTAGTGGATCTCGACGTTGGACGACTTGCGAACCTTGCTCAAAATGTCGAGCTTGCCCTTTTCCTCCAGCGTGTGCTCCAGCTCGAAGGCGATGTCGAAGTGATCCTCGATCGCCCGTTTTCCTTTGCCCGTCACGACGATAATATCTTCGATTCCGGATTCGATCGCTTCTTCTACGATGTACTGTATGGTCGGCTTGTCGACGATCGGCAGCATTTCCTTGGGCATTGCCTTCGTGGCAGGCAGGAAGCGCGTGCCGAGGCCTGCCGCAGGAATAATCGCTTTTCTCACTTTTTTCATACGCTCTCACCCCATCCGTCATTCTCTTTAGAAATGCTTGTACAATTCTTGCATCGTGAATAAGTGTTAAAAGGCATCTAATTCGGATTCGTATGGAATCCATTACGAAATAGCGTTCAGAAGGCAGCTAATTTCGGCATTATCGCTCATTTGACCGAGCCATGGCTTGATTACATGCCTTTTAACATCTATTTGGATCGGACCCGGCTCCCAGCCGGCAATTAGCTGCCTTTTAGCAACTAACGCCCTGCAGAAACCGAGCTGCTCCGCTCCAAATGAAACTTGAACGGGCATTGAACCCATCCTCACGCCACACCCCTGACGATTAACGTCTAAGGTCCGCTGACCCACAGCATGGCCGAGTGCCTCCAGTGATAAAGGAGCAGGAGACATTTCCTTGGAACACGCATCGATTCATCGAAGCTTCCCTGCATCTCTTGCTACAGTGCCTGCAACGCCCTTGGTGCCATCAAGTCTTCTTAGCGCCCCCGGCGGTTAAATACCGCGCCTACGACCCGGACCCGTCCGGACGAGAGCGTCTCCTTCGCCTTCAGCACCGCGTCCATCTTCGTCTTGCCCTTGCGGATGACGAGGACGGCGCCGTCGCACTTGTCGGCGACGATCATCGCGTCCGATGCGGCCGCCATCGACGTCGTATCGACGATGACGATATCGAAGCGCGCCTTGGCTGCCTCGAGCATCGCAGTCATGGCCTCCGAATCCAGCAGCTCGGAAGGATTCGGCGGCATCGGTCCGGCGCATACCACTTGCAGGTTGGTATAAGAAGTCCGGCGGGCGACCTGATCGAGTTCGCCTTTCCCGGCCAGCGCCGTGCTCAGCCCCGCATCGTTCGGCAGATCGAAGATTTGATGCTGTACCGGCGACCGGAGGTCCGTATCCAGCAGCAGTACGCGCCGGCCGGCCTTGGCATAAGCAACCGCGATGTTGGAGGAAGTGGTGCTCTTGCCTTCCCCCGGTTCGGCAGATGCAATCGCGATCGTCTTCATGCCCTCGTCCCGGACCGACCATTCGATGCCGGTCTTTAACCTGCGGTACGTATCTGCGGCCGCCGACTTCGGATTCTGCGCTGCGATCAATCCACGTTTACGCATCCAGCGTGACATTCGGCTTCCCCCTCGCTCCCATCGTCGTTCGTTCCGAATCGTCCGGTCCGATCAAGTCCCGGTTGCGAATCCGCGGCACGTCGGCCAGCAGCGGCAGTCCCAGCTTGGCGCGTACCTCTTGCTCCGTCTTGACCGAGTTGTCCATATGTTCCAGCAGAAAGGCGAGTGCGATGCCGATCAGGATCGACAGGACAAACATGATTGCGACGTTTTTAGCGGGATTAGGGGAGATCGGACCGTGCCTTTCTTCCGGGTCGGCCCAGTTGAGGACGGATACGTTGTCCAGATTCATGAGCGTGCGAATCTCGGACTGGAATACCTTCGACACGGCGTTAGCCATGTTGGCTGCCCTGGCGTACGAGTTGTCCGTCGCGATGACAGTCATGATCTGCGTCTCGCTTACGGACGAGATTCCGATCTTTCCGGCCAGCTCTCCGGCCGAAGTATGAAGATCGGGATAAGCTGCGACGACCTTGTCCAAAATTCGGGGTGTGAGGATCAGCTGCTTGAAGGTTTTGATCAGCAATATGTTGGAGTTGATCGCGCCTGTGTCGGGCGCTGAGGTCGTACTGCCGGGGACATCGCTCTTATACACCATCAGCTTTGCGGCTGCCTGATAAGTCGGTCTCACCTGTTGCGTATAATAACCGACCGCTGTACACATGACGATCGTAATCAAGGCAATCAGCCAGAGCCTTTTCCTGACGATGCTCCAATACCGTTGAATTTCCAAAACGCTTCCTCCGATGCTGAATTCTTTTTGAAAAAGAAATAAATATCAGAATAATCTGACTCATCTTCCGATATTCGCTTCCGTTTTGGCCTCCCCTGCCCCGTCCTGTTTTAATTGTAAATCGCCCGCGACTTTCAAAACTATTACGCGGCAGGATGATTTTGCTTCTTCTTCGGAAGCTACCATCGTGCCGCGTCGGTAGGTATGGATATTATACTTTAGTACCATTCGGGAGGGCGTAGCCGCCCTCCGTGCGAATATCCGGCGGTTCGAAGTCGCCGATGCCTTGCGACTGCGCGAACAACGCGGCTTGGGTTCGATCGGTCAGGTTCAGTTTTTGGAAAATCCGGCTTACGTGCTTCTTGACCGTGAACTCACTGATGACCAGCTTTTTGGCGACGGCGCTATTGGACAAGCCCTCCCCGAGCGCGACCAATACCTCCCGCTCCTTCGGAGTGAGCTTCTCGAGCGGATCGTCGGACTCCTTGCGCAGCAGCGTGCCGAGCAGACTTTGATCAAAGTACTTGCGCCCCCGGCCGATCATCTTGATCGCAAGCAGCAGCTCGTCGGGCGCCGCGTCCTTGAGCACATAGCCGTCCGCTCCGCACTCCTTGGCTCTGCGGATGTCGGCCTCTGAAGCCGAGGAGGTCAGCATCATAAACCGGCAGTGCAGCCCCCGCAGCGACCGGACCAGGTCGTAGCCGGAGTCTGCCCCGAGCCGGATATCCAATATGACAAGATCGGGATTCGTCGTCTCTACGACCGAGAGTGCGCCTAGTACAGTTTCGGCCTCGCCCGCGATCTCGATGCCTTCTTCTCCCGACAGGACGGCTCTCAGTCCTTTGCGGACGAGAGGATGATCGTCAACGATTACGATTTTCATGTCATCACTTCCTTAAAAGCTTTTTCGTCGCTCTATTCCCTTTAGTTCTTCTCCTCGCGCACATCGGACAGCGGCAGGCGCGCAACAATCCGCGTACCGTTCCCTTCTTCGCTGTCGATCTGCAGGCTGCCGCCGAGTGCGGCGGCGAGCGTCTTCATATTGCTCAAACCGAAGCCCGAACCTTCTTCCCGCTGCAGCGTACCGCCGACGTCGAATCCCTTGCCGTTGTCCGCAATCCGGAGCGTGGCCGAGCAAGGCCGCAGCGTCAGCTTGATGTCGATCGCGCTGCAATCGCCGTGGCGGATTGCGTTGGCGCTCGCCTCGGCGATGATCCGGTATAGCGCCTTCTGATGATGCACGCTGAGCCGACGGTCGGGCGCAGGCGGCCTGAACCGGATCCGGACGCCGCTCAGCTTCGCCTGGCTCGCAAGCAGCGACTCCACGCCGCCAAGCCACGAGACGTCTCCATGGTCGGATACGCTCAGATCGTATATCGTCTTGCGCAGCTCCCGCGTCGCTTCCGCCGCCGCTTCCTGAATGTCGCGCAGCAGCGCCAGATGCTGCGTGCTTGTCATGCCTTCCCAATCGTGCTCCGCGGAATGCACCGCGTAGGTGATGCCGAACAGATGCGGGCAAATGCGATCGTGGAGTTCTTCTGCGATCCGGTTGCGTTCCTCGAACAGTAAGTACGGTTCCACCTTGCTCTGCATGGCCATCCCATCATCGCCTTTCCCGTCATGTATTATAATGAGAAATTTCAAATCTTTTCGTCAGGGTCCCTCACTTCTAGGCATCGACGTTCATTTTCAACATACCTTGCCGAAATTGACATGCCCATGCTACGGGAGTACCGATTATTGACTGGGTAGTTAGATAAGGTTTGATGTGCCTTCGGTCATGACCGGGGGTGCGAGTGGATGCTTTTCGATCCATAATTACCCAATCTTTCGGTGGGAGACGTATGCCATAGTGCGGACTCCAAGTCGAATTTGCGAATGACATAATTTGCAAGGCTATATGTCTTGATATCAAGATTATAGTTCTTAAGACCTAGTTTTTCACTTCATTAGGATTGAGTGAATTTCTTAATCTCAATCCATATTCTGTATTAATTCTATGATAAAGCGTTTTTACGACTTAAGCTTCTTAGAACAATGCGGCGTGAAATTGAAGCTGGGCGCGGCTTTGTATGAGAATCATGAGAGAAAGTAAGCGGATTCATGCGTCAGTTCGTACCATTAAAGAAAGCCCTCATCCAAGGAGGATATGGGCTTATGTTTGACAAAATGTAATCGTTTTCGTCAGTCATGCCTCGCAGGAGCGCTATTCGTCCTCCCACGCCAGGCTCCAACGGCTGCGATATTGAACGAGCTTCGGCGCCGGATGGGCAGGCGCGGCCGACAGTACAAGCCGCAGCTTCGCAATCCAGCCGTCAAACACGTCGTAGGAAGCGAAAAGATTCGCCGTAGCCGGCGTCATATAAACGAAATGCGGCCCTGGCAGCGTTTCCGTCAAGTGGCGCAGCGCGGCCTCCATGGGCGTATACTTCTTTCTTTTGCCTTCCCAGCGGTCGATCTCCGGTGCGGGCTCGCCCGATTCCCGCTCCCTGACCCATTCAATCAACCGCTTTTCCCTCTTATAATAGGCGCTCACAGGCGCCTTGGACATTCTCCTCGCCGTCTCTTCGTGGATCGGATAGAGCACAAACCGCGCAAACGAACGCGCCTTGGCGGTTTCGGCGGCAATACCGAGCGCTTCGTCCGTCATCTCTTCGAACGTATCATAATAAATGAGCGTTCCTTTTTCTCGTTTGACCGGCGGCTCGTATCCAAAAGGCACCTGTCCTGCAATCGGCTTCATCCTCAATCCCTCCTTGCAATGTCATTGGCTAGCATGGCCTAACGGATCGCCTTCTATCGGTCGCACGCACAACGATGTTGCCGCTGCATGGACTTACCGATTCAGATTCCCTATAATGATAAAAATTCAAATGCGAAATGGCAAGGAGACGAACAAACGATGAACTATGCGCATGTGTTTCAGGGAACGGCGTTTACCGCCCGATCTCCGAAAGAAATCGATATTTTAAAGGACCATTTGTTTTGCGTAAATGCGGATGGCGCGATCGCGAGGACAATAGCCCCGGGTGCTCCGGATTACGAGGCTGTTCGAAGCGAATACGCGGAAACGGACCGTTATCGGCAACTGGCGCCGGGACAATATTTGCTGCCCGGCTTCGTCGATCTTCACGTGCATGCGCCGCAGTGGGCGCAGTCCGGCACGGCGCTTGACGTGCCGCTTTACGACTGGCTGCATACGCACACGTTCCCACTGGAGTCCAAGTTCGCGGATCTGAGCTTTGCGGCCGAGGTATACGACGACCTTGTCGCCTCTCTGCTCGCCAACGGCACGACGACCGCTCTTTATTTTGCCACGATCCACAAGGAAGCCAGTCTGCTGCTGGCCGAAATCTGCGCGAAGAAGGGGCAGCGCGGCCTGGTCGGCAAAGTCGTCATGGACGATCCGGCGCAAAATCCCGCGTACTACCGCGATGCCGATGCCGCAGCGGCGCTGGCGGATACCGAAGCGTTCATCATTGCGGTCAAGGAGCTGGCGAAGAACGTCAAGCAAGGCGTATATCCCGTCGTGACGCCACGGTTCATTCCAAGCTGTACGGACGAGGCGTTAGAGGGACTCGGCGCGCTCGCCGCGAAGCACGATACGCATGTTCAGTCCCACTGCAGCGAGAGCGACTGGGCGCACGGGTACGTGCAGGACCGGCTTTGCAAACGCGACGCCGTCGCGCTCCGCGACTTCGGTCTGCTCGGCGACAAGTCCGTCATGGCGCACTGCAACTTCCTCGACGAAGGAGATGCGGCGCTTTTCGCCGAGACGGGGACGGCGATTAGCCACTGTCCGATCTCCAACGCCTACTTTGCCAACAGCGTCATCCCGATCGCCCGCTGGATGGAAAAAGGCGTCGAGATCGGTCTTGGCTCCGACGTCTCGGGCGGCTATTCGCCAAGCTTGTACGACAATGCCCGGCAGGCGGTGATTTCGTCCAGAATGCTGGAGGACGGCGTGAATCCCGCACTCCCCGCGGGCACGCGCGGCGTTCCAGCCTCCCGCATTACGATCGATGAAGCCTTTTACCTGGCGACCGCCGGCGGCGGCGAGGCGCTGAGCCTGCCGATCGGCCGGCTGGCGGAGGGCTACGCCTGGGACGCGCAGATCGTCGACATCGCGCTCGCCGGCGCGAAGCTGCCTGTGTTCAGCGAGGACGAGCCGCTGCACGAGATTTTCCAGAAGATCATGTACATTGTGCGTCCGGAGAACATCCGGGAGGTATGGGTGCAAGGAGAGAAAGTTCATACGCGGGCATAAAAGAAGCCATCGCCTTCCGTAGTGGAGGCGATGGCTTTTATTGTTTGGGGCGGTGGCGCGGCGGATTGGCGGCATCGCCTGCTGTAGAGAAGGCGATTGGGCGGTGACGCGGCAAAATGACGGCATCGCCTTCTGTAGAGAAGGCGATGGGACGGTGGTGCGGCGGATTGGCGGTATCGCCTTCTGTAGAGAAGGCGATGGGGCGGCATCGCCTTCTGTAGAGAAGGCGATTGGACTTTTGCGCGGCGGATTGGCGCAATCGCCTTCTGTAGAGAAGGCGATGGGAATTTTGCGCGGCGGATTGGCGCAATCGCCTTCTGTAGAGAAGGCGATGGGGCGTTTGTGCGGCGGATTGGCGCAATCGCCTTCTGTAGAGAAGGCGACGGGACTTTTGCGCAGCGGATTGGCGGCATCGCCTTCTTTAGAGAAGGCGATTGGACTTTTGCGCGGCGGATTGGCGCAATCGCCTTCTGTAGAGAAGGCGATGGGACGTTGGCGCGGCGGATTGGTGGCATCGTCTTCTGTAGAGAAGGCGACGGGGCGTTTGTGCGGCGGATTGGCGGCATCGCCTTCTGTAGAGAAGGCGATGGGACTTTTGCGCGGCGGAGTGGCGCAATCGCCTTCTGTAGAGAAGGCGATTGGACTTTTGCGCGGCGTTCAATTAATCAGTACTCGCTTAACCCCCAGCCGATCGCGTACTTCGTCGTCCTGGCCAGCCAGGCATCGTCGGCCAGGTTCGGCAGCTCGCCGACGATCTCGAGGCCCGGCCTGCCTTCGGCGCCCGGCTGCGGCGCGAGCGGTGCCGGTTGCTCCCATGCGCAGGCGCCGGGCCTGCGGATCGATAGCTCGTAGCGATACATCCCCGGCGCGAGCGCTTCGGGCAACGCCTGCAGCGACTGTGCAAAAGAAAACTGCGGTCGGTATCCCTCGAACCGTTCCAGGTTCCCTTCCATCAACACGATCGGCGCCCCTCTTTGCGCGTCGTCCTCCGGAATCAAAGTCAATCGGTACGCCAGGTCCGGCTCGCCGTACAGATTAAACAAAACCTGCTGCCCCGCGACCGCGACCTTAGGCCCCTCCATATAAACCGGCGGCCGCTCGGGCTCGAAGCGCTCCGCCAGCTCCCAGGCCTCCGGCGACTCGTCGGCCCGCCGATAGTACCAGTTGCCGTCCAGCAACAAGTCCCTTCCCTCGAGCAAGGCGGACAAACATTCGCCCGCGCTCGCAAACGGATTCGTGCAGTTGTTGTGCCCGAACCGGTACCCGATCTCGTGGCGTACCTGCACGCCGGCGCTGCGCGCAAGGTCCACCCAGCGGTAAGCCAGCCAGCTGGACGTGAACGCGTCATGCGTACCGTGCGTCATCCACACCTGCGTTCCTTTTTCCCGCAGCGCCCGAATCATGCGATCGGCCGCGGGACTGCTCTCCGCCGCGATCCGTTCCCCGTCGCTCGTGCCCGTCAACGTGAGCAGGAACAGCTCGACCGCGGTCTGTCCTTCAGGATCGGTCCAGCCCGGACGCCAGGCATCCTTGTAGCCCGTATCCTCGCAAATTGCGCGCCAGAGCACCGGACAAGTCGGATTAACCATGTCTTTTAATGAAGCGTCGAAGGCGAGCGGCACGTTATAACAGACAGCATACCTCACCTTGTAAACCGTGCTGTCCGGATTCGCCGCGGCGAGCAGGCTCGCAATGCCGCCGCGCGAGCCGCCGACGGTCACGACCGCCTCGCCGTCCGCCGCGAAGCGATCGATTGCCGTCCCGATCACGTCGTCGAGATTTTCAAAAATCGATCCCTGCACCGTGCGCGCGCCAAACGAGCCGCCGCCGTTCCAGACGATGCCGATCGCGCCTCTTCCCGTCTCCAAAAGCGCCTCGCCCAGCACCTTCAATAAAGCCGGGCCGACCGTCGAAAATACGTTTTCGTTCTGGTCGTAAAAGCCGCTGAACAGCACCGGATAGGAAGCCTCCGGCTGCGGCGACCAGAAAGGCGGAAGAATATAGCTGGCCATGCTGCGATGCTCGCCCCGTCCAACGATACAGCCGTGCACGAGCTGAAAAGCCGGAACGCCAGCAAGCGTGTCCGCATCCGTATCGGGACGGCGCACGACAACCGGATAACCGGTCTGCCGCAGCACATCGTCCGACAGCTTGATCGCGACCTCCTCCGCTACGCGCACGGTGCTGTAAGTCTCGCCGATATATCGCTCGTAAGCCGGCGTGCGGCTGTCCAGCCCCCCTTCTTCTCCCGCGAACAACGCCAGCGCGTCCGTGCGATAATAATATGGATTGGCCGGGTCGCTATCGCGCAGCGCGTCCAGTTCAACTTCAAGCGTGCCGTTATCCGCATTCAGCCGCAGCACCCCGATGCCGTCCGTACCGCCGGGCGCAGGACCGCCCCTGCCGTCGTTCAGATTGTCCCGCCAGTTGGTGACGACGGGAAAATCGTGGCGCATCGCATCGCAAACGAGCGTATAGCAGCCCGCCCCCGCCCCGGCCCCCGCGAATCGAACGGCGCCGCTCGCCGCATCGACCTCCGACGCATCGGCATAACGAACCGTTTCTCCCGTCAGGACGGCCGCCTTGAAGACCGCTCCTGCCTCCGCGAGCGCCGCCAGCAGGCCGGGCTTCGCTGTCAGCTCGACCATCGGCGCAGATTCGGTCGGCGCGGACTCGCCGATTGCGACGAATGTGCTCAACGGTACATGATCGCCTGGCGCAAACAACCGATTAGGGTTTGTCATGGCGGGCAGCCTCGTTTTTCATAGAATATGGCAGATCATCGTCGGACACGATGCGCTCGGCCGGCGCGTCCGTCATATGGAAACGAAGATCGGCGCCCGCAGCGAGCAGCTCGTGGGAAATCGACAATGCTTCCCACGGCTCCCCGTTTACCAGCAGCTTGTCCCAATAGACCCGGTCGGCTTTATACGCCTCCGCTTCGATCTCCAGCCTCCTACCGTTTTCCAACTGTATCGTCGCCTTACTGAACAGCGGGCTGCCCAGCACGTACGCAGGAACGCCAGGCGTAAATGGATAAAGTCCGATCGCCCCCCAGACGTACCAGGCGCCGAGACTGCCGTTGTCCTCGTCCCCGGGCAGTCCGTCCGGACCGCTGCCGAACAGCTCCTTCATTGTTTTCCGCACCCAATATTGGGTGCTCGCCGGCTTGCCGATCGCCGCGTACATGTACGGGATATGGAAGCTTGGCTGGTTGCTGATCGCGAACTGGCCGAAGTCGACCGCCGCCATCTCCGACATCTCGTGAATCTCCGCGCGATACGATCCGACCCGGAAGTCAGGCGCCATCGTCATGAGCTCGTCCAGCTTGCGGGTCATGGCTTCGCTGCCGCCGATCAGATCCGTCAGTCCGGCGATATCGTGGGGCACGGCCCAACTGCACTGCCAGGCACCGCCCTCGCAGTACGGATCCCCCCATTGCAGCGGATCGAACGGCTCCTGCCATTTCCCCCGATCGTCAACGCCTCGCATGAAACCCGTATCCGTATCGAACAGGCGCTTGTAATTCGCCGCCCGGTCCATAAAGACGCGATAGTCCTCTTCACGGCCGAGTCCTTTGGCCATCTGCGCGATGCAGAAGTCGCCATAGTGATAATCCAGCGCATTATTGACGCTCTCATGGTACAAATTCGCGGGCAAGTAGCCGTATTGCAAATAATCCTTCAGGCCGGTGCGGCCATGAACCCCGTCGGCAGCAGCCGACAGCGCATGCTTGCGAAGTCCCTCGTAGGCAGCCTGTACGTCGAAGCCGCCGATCCCTTTCACATAAGCGTCAGCGATCGCCGCATCGATCAACGTGCCCGGCATCGCGCTCCGCTCCGCAGGCGACATCCATTTCGGCATCCAGCCGCTTTCCTTGTAGACGTTGGTCCAGGCCTCGATCATCTCGCCGAGCAGCGACGGGAACAGCAGGCTATACAGCGGCAGACTCGTCCGGTAAATATCCCAGAAGCCGATATCCGTATACATCGGACCTGCATGAACGGCCCCGTCGTACGGGCTGAAGTGAACCTGCTCGCCGGTCGGCTTGTACTCGTGCCAGGTCCGCGGGAACAAGCAGGTCCGATAGAGACAGGTGTAAAACGTTCGCAGCGACTCCGCGTCGTCGCCTTCCACGCGGATGGTGCCGAGGCGCCGCTCCCACTCTGCCGCGGTCTGCTCGCGAAGCTGCTCCAGGCTGAAGCCGCCGATCTCCGACTCCATGTTCCACACCGCCTGCTCCAGACTGATGAAAGAAGTGCCGATCCGGGCATTGGCGATGCCCGATGCGGGGAGGTCCAGCCCGACGTAACCGCCGATCCGCTCCCCTGCGCCCTCGGTCAGCCCTGTTGACGTTGGGGCATAGTCGTCTCCGGCGAACGTCCCGCTCTTGTCGGAGACGATGCCGCAATCGAAATCCATTGCGAAGTACATCGCGAAGTTCGGATGCGCTTCACCGTGATGCGCCCGGGTAAAGCCGGTAATCCTGCGGCCGTCCGCATCGATTCGAATGGAAGAATCCCCTGCAAAGGGAGAAAGGATGATCCGAGCGTCCTGTCCGTCGCCAAAAGCGAAGCGCAGCCTTGCGCTTCTCATGCCCGGCACCAGCTCCATCGTCGCCTGGTAGCGCGGCAGCCGGATACGGAAGTAGTTCGGACGGACGATCATCTCCTGGGACCGGTAAGAAGCAGCCCGGGCGTCGGGCTTCAGATAGAGTGGACCGCTCTGCGGCATAACGATCAGATGCCCGTAGTCCTGAATCCAGGGGCTCGGCTGGTGCGTAAGCCGAAGGCCCTGGAATCGGCGGTGCGAAGAGTGGAAAAACCAGCCGGCGCCGGCTTCGTCGGATTGGGGACTCCAGGCCGCCATGCCCCAGGGCCTCGCGATCAGCGGCAGCGTATTGCCGTTCGAGTACGTATAGACGGAATCCGTGCCTTGCAGGGGATTCACGTAGGATAATAAGTTCATCGAGAGTACCTCCGGTTCGGCGCAATGCGGTTTGCGCACGGGATTTGAAGCCATTCTAGCATAGCTTTTTTAAGCCGTCTTCCATATGCCGCAATGCTGCGAAAGCGTTTGCTGAACAATGAAGTTGGATGACAGGAAATTGATCGCCTGGAAGTTGCCTCCGTAGAAAAAAGAAGGACCGCCCGAGGTCGTCGGACCTCTGCGGCAGTCCCGCTTACATGTGTTTCTTCTATTTAATATAATATTTATATCCATTACGTCTATTGGTCGTTGATAAGGCTGATTTGATTGTGCAAGGATCGTTAAGGATTATGTCAATCGTACTAAAACAACAAAGACGCCTTCGCGGGCGTCTTTGTTTGTTATTCAGTTTGCTACAGCCTTCTTTAACACCCTGACGTCAACGTTGAGGCTCGCCACGGTCGCAGCCAGCTCATTAAACGCCACTGCATGCTCGCTATTCTTCGCCACTTGCTCGTATGCCGCGTCCATTTTGGATTCGATTCGCTCAAGTCTAGCTGTATTAGCCTTTACCTCGCTGCTGATCGCAACTCGTCTGTCGCCGGTTGTTCCCGAATCCGCCTTTGTAGCTAGTCGCGACGCGTAGCCCGAGGCTTAATTTGATCCATAATACTATTTATATAGTACAATCTGCCCGAGCTGCGTGCCCCATGCCGAGCTCGTATCCGAGAACTCGACCTTCAAGTAGTTGGTGCCTGCCGGCAGGGTCGCTGCCGGCGCGTATTGCGTATACGCCCAGCCCGCGGACGTAGCCGCAGGCGTCGTGTGCACGCTGGCCGCGACCGTCCAGGTCGTGCCGTCCGGCGACGAATAGAACTTGACCTTGGTCAGATCGATGCCGAATTCGTAAATGTCCGCGGCAAACCCGGTCACGCCCGCGTAGTTGTAGACGACATAGCCGGTCGCCGTGGAGCTGCGCTTGAACCGCGCGGCGTCTCCGTTAAAATAAGACGGGTTCGTCGCGTCGAACGCCATGTTGGCGGAATGCGCGCTCGATACCGACCAGTCCGCCGCCGGATCCGTCAGCGTCGTCGGCGCGGCGAAGACATTGGCTTCGTGGAAGCCCCGGCTCGGTGCAACCGTTCCCGATACGACGTTGCCGAAGTAATCCTTGCCGCCGTTGCCGGCGACGAGGGTGCCGCTGCCGATCGCGGGCGAGCCGGCGGCGAGTTTGTAGCCGGCGGCCGCGCTTAAGCCCGGCGCGCTGCTTCCGGCGCTAACGAACAGCGGACTTGAGGTAAGCTTGTGCGCGTCGGCTGGCTCGCTGGCGGGATGATTGCCGTAGAACAGGTTGCTGTCGATGACGGCGCCCGCTGCGGGATATGAGTAGGTTCCCGCGCCCATATTGTAGATCACGTTGTTTTTGAAGCTCCAGTTGCCCGGCGTGCTGGCGTCGCAGCCGTCGCAATAGATTGGATTTTTAAGCCCGGAGCCGATGTAGATGGTGTTATTGTAAATGTTCGTCCCTTCCGGCACGCCGTAAGAGAAGGTGATGACGCCCTTTTGCCCGCCATAGGCGTCGTTCACGCTCAGATTGTAGCGGATCGTGCTCGTATTCGTATAGGGCCCCATCAACAGGAGGAAGCCGCCTTCGTTGTCATGGCTGTAATTGTGCTGGACGATCGCGCCGTAGTGGCCCAGGTCGACGTCGAAGCCTTGACCGTCCGTATCGGTCGTCCGCGTCCCGTACGCTTCGTTGTACTGCACGATCGTTCCGATCGAGCGGGTCGGCCAGATGCCGGCGCTGGCGTTCATATTGAAGCCCGCGATCATCTTCTGTCCCGCGCCGTTCGAGACGTTGTACTGAATGAGCGAATCCTTGAAGCCGAAAACGAGAATGCCGTCGCCGTCCGTATAGGATACGCTGTTATTCTGGACGGTCAGCCCCGTGCTGAGTTGGGAGGCGACGACGACCGTCTGGTCGCCCGTATGGTAGCTGGCGTCCCAGATGTTGATCCCGTTGCGGCCGACATGGTCGACCGTGTTGCCCTCCACGACGACGCCGTTGAAGCCGTCGCTCGCCCCAGCCGCGAACATGCTGATCCCGCCGTTCGTGTGCGGCGCGACCGCGCCGCAGTTGAAGCAGCCGTTGACGTTATGCACGTAATTGTTGGCAATGCGGAACGAATTGAGCTTGCCGGCGCCGTTCGACTCGATATAGATGCCGTAGCGCGGCGCGCCGCCCGTCGTGGCCGTGCCCGAGTTGTCGGTGCCGGAGTCGTTCGTCACCTCCAGGTTCTGAATGACCCAATATTGCTGGTTGACGAGGTAGACGGCCGCGCCCGAGGCTAGGCTGCCGCCGTTGACGAGCGGACGGCTGCCGGTGCCGTACGCGTCGATCGTGATCGGGTTGCCGGCGCTGCCCGAGCCGAGCGGATGCAATTGTCCGTTCCAGACGCCCCCGCGCTTGAACAAAATCTTGTCCCCCGGCTGAAACGTGACGCCGTTCACCTTCGCCAGCGTTTTCCACGCCGTCCCCGTGCTCGTGCCGATCGCGGCATCGCTTCCCGAAGCCGAATCGACGTAATACGTCGTGTTGGCCGCATACGTCTTGCCAGCCTGCACTGGCAGCAAGGCTGCCACGATCAGCATCGCGACGAGCGCGAGCAGCCAGCTTTTACGCGTTTGCATAGATTTGAACATAGATTCGGCCTCCTTCATATTTAACTTCGACGAAGCTGCCCTGCCTTGCTCCCTCCTTCCGTCTGCAAATGAATGAAGCGCGGCGAACGCAACGGTTCGCGCCTTTAAAATGTAAACGCTTCCTCGCATTTTCGTTAGGGGACGATGCTGCGAAATGGTTAGTCGACACCTTGTTTCTGGGGGTGGCAATGCTGCGAAATGGTGGAGGAAGAAGCAAAAAGCCCGAAAGCCGGACCTTCTGACCGAAGGCCGAACATTTCGGGCTAACGTTACGAACGGGCTCGCCTGCTGCGGACTACGACAGACGGTAAACTTGGAAATCGCCGGCATCAAGGCGGACGCGAAGCTTCGCGGGATCCGATTCGCTCGCCGCCAGCGCGACCGCACCATCCTCGAACCATGGAACCGCGCTGCCAAAGGCCCCCGGCAGGATGACCTCCGCCTCCGATGTCCCTTCTCCCCAATTGTGTACGAACAACAGGCTTTGCGCGCTCCCGTTCTCCGCCCACGAGGAGATGTCGGCCCGAATCGTGCCGCCGCGCGCTTCGACGTACGGTCGAAGGCCCAGCTCTTCGGTCAGCAGGCTTTGAATCAAACTTAGCGTGCCTGCCAGTCCGTCCTGCCGATAGGATGCGGCCAGCAGCGTGCCGATCCAGACGGCTTTCCCTTGACCGAAGGACGCGACGGTAATCGCGGGCGATCCGTCCTCCGCAAAGTCGGCCAGCACCTTGACGCCTTCTTTTAACGCGATATCCGTCTTGTAATAGGAACCGTGCCCTTGAACGGCGTCGCCGTCGTCCCCGGCGGCCAGTCTGCCCACGAGTGGAATGGATGCGGACGACTCGATCGTCACGTTGTGGTAGCTGTGATCCAGATGCTCCACGGAGTGAATCCACGTCTCGCGCACGCCGAACACTTCGTCGAAGCCGTAGCCGGGCACCTGGTAGCTGTGGCTGCCGTTCTCCGCTGTCAGCGCGCCGAAGGAGCATTCGGAGATGAGCAGCCCGCCGGCCTTCACCCATTCGCGGATGACGCCGGTTACCCGTTCGTTCAGGTAAAGGGGATAAGGCATCCAGAGACAGCGGTACGCCGACAGTCCTTCGCTCGTCACGTCATGCTCGTGGATGAACTCGACTTTGTAGTTCAGATCGTGCAGCAGGCGGTGCGCGCCCTGGACCGAATCATTGTAGGTATCCAAATGCGCGTGCGCGGCGAAGTTCGCGATCTGGTTGTCCGGGCTGAACAGGATCGCGATCCCGTCCGACGGCCGCGACGCTTGCCCGATCGCTTCCCGGTTGTCCTGCAGAATTCGGTTCAGCTCGGCCATGTCTCTTAGCCAAGGCGTCTCGCTGCCGTCCAGATACGTGCTGCCCCAGGCCGGCGCTTCATGTCCCAGGACTTCTGGCCGGTACTGCCAGAACAGGAAGCCCATAATACCCCGCGCGAGCGGAATCAGAATGTGCCGCTTCAGCTCGCGGAATTCAAGCTTTTTGGGCTTCATGGCCGTGTGTCCGGGCAATGCGTGAATCTCGGAGTTGATGACCTTTTTGCCTTTGGCCGCCGACAGCAGCAGATCCGCCGACCAGGCCGAAGAGCCCAGACTGTTGCCGAACAGATCGCACGGCTCCGCCAGCTTGAAGTCGTCGGAGCCCGCCGTAATAAGATTAAAAATCGGCGACGGCACCGTGTGGGCCATGACCGGATGCGCCCGGTCGTACTGCTTCACGACGGCGGCCCGCCGCTTCAAATCGTCGGTCAGCGCGTCGGACATGAACAGGCGCCAGTCGACGAGATCGTTGAATACGGCTTGCCCTCTTGGCGGCTCGATCTCGGACCAATACGCGTAATTGCGCTGCCAAGCGTCGTTCAGCCCTTGGATGTCGCCGTATTTGCGCGCCAGCCACGCTCCGAATTCGCTCAGCGAGGCGTCGCAATAACATACCATATTGTCAAAGCTAAGCTGGCGCTTGATGCCCGTCGTCAGCTCGGGTTCGTTCCACAGATCCCAAACCCACAGCGCCGGATGGTGCGACAGCGCCTGTACGGCAGCGGCCAGGAAGCGATCCTTTTCGGTCTGGGCGGGCTCGTGATGATAGCAGGGGCCGGGCGC
Source organism: Cohnella sp. GCM10020058 (assembly GCF_042683485.1). Taxonomy (NCBI): domain Bacteria; kingdom Bacillati; phylum Bacillota; class Bacilli; order Caryophanales; family Paenibacillaceae; genus Cohnella; species Cohnella sp. GCM10020058. Next base: position 692,607 of record NZ_JBHUJV010000001.1, on the reverse strand, counting down.
GCCGCCGATTTGCCTGTAGCTGAGCGCGCGCGGCTCCACGACGGAGCCGTCTGCCGCGATCATCTTCGATTCGGGATACTGCTTGTAAAACCAGGCCGGCGCCACGTCGAAAATGACGTTCAGCACGACCTTCAACCGGTACTTGTGCGCCAGGTCCATCAGTTCCAGAATATCGTCGAAAACGAAAGCGCCCGGAGTCGGCGAGCTCGCCCGCCACTGCACCCAGTACTTGACGCAGTTAAAGCCCATCTCGGCGATTTGCCTAAGATCCGATTCCCACTGGTCCCGATAAGGCGTCGGAGATCTGTAATATTGAAAGCCGAACGGAAGAAATGCCTGTTCCCGCAATGATATCGCACCTCGCTGCTTGTCGTTGATTCGGGCCGGCCGCCTTGAAGCGTTTGCAGGCGGGCCCTGGGTTCATGATAGCACTGCGCCGCTTCGCGCCGACAGACGGCAAGCCTGCGAAATCGTTTGTTAACCTGTTCCGATGGTCAGAGCCCCAAGAGCCGGTACACGACGGCCGCAGCTTCGGCGCGCGTCGTCAGCCCCCGCGGCGAGAACGTGCCGTCCGCATAGCCCTGCAGCACGCCTGCAGTCTGCAAGCGGTCGATCGCCTCCAACGCATACGACCCGATCCGCGCTTGATCCTTGAAGGCGGCAGCGGGCACGGCGTTCGTCGCCTTACCGCCGGCAGAGCCGGCCGGCGTGAGGCGCCATGCGCGATAAGCCATCGCAGCCATCTCTTCGCGCGTGATCGCGTCCGAGCCGCCGAACGTGCCGTCGCCCCTGCCGCTCGCGATGCCAAGCGATCTGGCTGCGCTCACGGCCGCATTGTTCCAGGCGCCGGGCAGCACGTCCGGGAAAGCGCCGCCTCCGCTGCCGGCCGCGGAACTGCCGGCCGCAGAGCCGTCCGCCTTCAGGTCCAGCGCGCCGATCAGCAGCTGGACGAATTCGCTGCGCGTAATCTTGCGGTTCGGCTCGAACTTGCCGTCGCCCGTGCCTTGGACGATCTCGCGCGCGGCCAGCGTTTCGACGATCGTCCCCGTCTTGCTGCCCGTCGCGACGTCGGCGAACCGGACATCCGCATAAGCCGCGCCGTAGCGGCCGAAGTGCTTGGGCTTGAATTCAAGCTGTCCCCCAGCAGCATCGTACCCCGTCTGCTTGACGATCTCGGTCTGTCCGTCCTCGCCGATCGCGTATACGACGAGCTGATGCGCCTTCTCCTCCGGCTTCGGCGTGTAGGCCAGGCGTACCGCGACCGGTTCGCCGCCCTCGAGCGCGAGTACGGCGGTCCCGTCGACCTTCAAATCGAAATCGTAGACGGGATAGCCCTGCCACTTAACCGGGAGCGAAGCGGCATCCGCCTTGACGATGACAAGGTCGAGCACCTTAGCGCCCTTTGGCAGCAAGCCCGCAAGCGTCTTCGCCGGCAGCGTCACGGACGCGCCGAACGCCTCCACCGTGATCGACTCGACCTTGTCGCCTGCCGCTGCCAACGCATCCGCCGGCACCTTGACCGAGGCGCCGCTACCGCCCGTATCGCCCGGCACGACGCGAATGGTCAACCGGCCGTCCCGCGCGCCGTCGATCGCCTTATTCAGATCCGCAACGCCGATTTCCGCTTGCACGATACCGTTTTGCGCGCCTGTTCCGGCAGCCGTGATCGTACCTTGATCTACCATATTCGGCTGCGCAACAACGCTGCCGGTCGCCGTTCCCGAAGGCGGCGACGTCGTCTCCCCGAGCGGACTCATCAGCTGAATGGTACGGAACAACGCAGAATCCTTGGCCCCGCCGATGCCGGAGCCCCATTCGATATAACCTTTGCGACCTGCGCCGTCGTTGTCGTTTACGAGCAGCGAGAAGCTGAGCGTGCGATGCGCGGCGCCCAGCATCGGTGACAGCTCGCTCCACGGCAGCGCCAATCGATAAGAGGTTGTCTTCGCCGCTTCATCGCGCTGGACCGTAAGCTTGCCGTTCGTTACCGCGCCCGTTGCCGCCCCCTGCATCGTCAGCCAGCGATAGACCTGCGGGCCTTCGGGCGTCTGGGAAATGCCGTACTCGTACCAGTTCGCACTGTCGCCCGGCACGCCCGGCGCCACGCTGAACTGGATGCCGTCGTTCTGCCAGATGTTCGCGCCGGCTGCTTCGTGCGTGTCCACGTCATCTTTGATATCGGCCGAGAGGTACAAATTCGTCTCGTCCCAACGCAGCTTCAAGGTGCCGCCAAGATCGTCCGCCCCGTTGTAGCCGTTGACGAGATTCGTTCCGTCCGCCAGATCGAACGTGATCGGCTCCCGCTCGTCCGTCTGCTGCAGCACGCGGTTGAAGTCGATCGCGCGCGTCAGTTGAACCGGCTCGTAGCCGGGCAGCAGTGCCGTTAATTCAAGCGGGTACAATACGCCTTCCTCGAGTCCGGGCAGCGGGATCTCGACGATCGAAGTCCCGGCCGGCGCGACCGGCGGAACTTCCGTCTTTGTGCCGCTCAGCGCTTCGTCGCCTGTGCCGACCTTCCAGGAAATGCTGCCGATCGCCAGGCTGTCCGTTTCGGAGCCGTTCGCGAACGACAGCCGAAGCGTCTTGGCGCCGGTCGCGTCGTCCGCCACATGCGGCACGACCGTCAGCCCGTGATAATAGAGCCTTAAGTCGTCGACAGGCTGCTCCGGCAGCGTGGACGGGTCGAGCCCCGGTCCGCTGTACGCACCGATGTTCGGCGCCTCGGTCGCGCTCACCGGATTGCCCCAATAATCGAAGCCGCCGTTGCCCGCGATCGGCGTGCCCGCGCCAAGGGCCGGCGAACCTTCGCGCAGTTGGTAGCCTTGGACCGTGTCCCGGCCCGTGCCGCCGCCCCCCTGATACGCCAGCAGCGGATTGGCCGTGAGCTTGTTCGCGTCCTCCGGCTCGTCGGTCGGGTGAATGCCGTAGAACAGGTTGTGGTCGAACACGCCGCCGATGCCCGGCAAGCTGTAGCCGCCCGTTCCGAGATTGTAGATCAGGTTGTTCTTGAACGAATAGGCGGCGTTCAGGTCGCCCGCTTCGTTCCATTCGTGATCGATAATTTTCGTATTTTGTCCGGTGCCGATGTAGACGGTGTTGTTGTAAATCTGCGTGCCGGGCGATACGCCGCCCGCGAAGTTAAACGTGTGGGTCAGATCGTTCTGGCTTACGTTATAGCGCACGATGTTGTTCGAAGAACCGGTCAGTACGCCCGGCGTCAGCCGCGCGTCGACGAAGAGGATGAATCCGCCCTTGTTGTCGTGGCTGTAGTTGTATTGGACGATGCTGTCCTGCGTATCGATATCCAGATTGAAGCCCTGGCCGTCGCCTTCAGGCTTGTTCGTATTGAACGATTCGTTGAATTGCACGACGTTGTTCTGGCCCCGGGTCGGCCAGATGGCGGCCGAGCCGTTGAATTGGCCGACCTCCGAGTAGTTGCCGCCGCCCTCCGCCACGTTGTGCTCGATCAACGCGCCGTCCGCGCCGAACGTCAGAATGCCGTCGCTGTCGGCCTGCCTGACGTAATTTTGCCGGATCTGCACGCCCGTCGTCGCGTAGCCGTCGCCGTCCCAGCGCTGGTCCCAGACGACGATGCCGGTGCGCCCGATCCGTTCGACGGTATTGCCCTGGATCAGCACGTCTTCGAACTTGTCGGCCGGCTCCGCGCCGCCGGTATAGACCGAGATGCCGCCGAACGCATGCGGACCGCCGTCGAAGCCTGCGCCGGCCGGATAACGGAAGCTGCTCGACACGTCATGCACGTAATTGTCGAGAATCTTGATATGGCTCAGCGTGCCGCCGTTCGCGTTTTCCACCATGATGCCTTCGCGGTAAATGTCGCCGCGCTCGGCGGCGGCGTTGGTCACTTCCAGGCCTTGAATGATCCAGTTCGAAGCGTTCCGCAGGTAGACCGCGGCTCCTGCGATGCCGCCGCCGTTAATAACCGGCTTGCCCCCGATGCCGTAGGCGGACAAGACGATCGGCGATTCCGCCGTGCCGCTCCCCTTCGGAGACAGCTGGCCGTTCCATACCCCGCCCTTTTTCAGCAAGATCCGGTCGCCGGGCGCGAACGTCGTCCGGTTGACTTTGGCGAACGTCTTCCAGGCCGTGCCCGGCGTCCTGCCGTCGCCCGCATCGCTGCCGCCTGCGGCGTCGACATAATAATCGCCGGCGCCGCCCGTGCCCCCGCCGCCAGGCGCTGCGTTTGTGAGCGCGACCGAGCCGATCTGCATCAGCCAACCGGCCAAGTCTCCGCTAAGCTCCACTTTCAAATAATCGATGCCGTCCGGCAGCGGGGCCGCCGGCGTATAATTCGTGCCGGACCATGCCCCGTCCCCGCTCGATGCGGGCGCGTCGTGCACGGCCGAGATCTCGGTCCACGCTTCGCCGTCGCCCGATCCGTAGAACTTGATCGAGCCGGTCGAGCCCGCGAATACATGCAAGCGAACGACGAAATCCCGAATGCCTTCGAGACGGTATGCGATCGATTCCGTCGTGACATCCATCCTGACGAGACGGGACGTATCGCCGCCGAAGAAGGACGGATTGGTATTGTCGAACGACCACTGCGCCGAGTGCGCCGACAGCTTGGATGCGTCCGCGAGCTCGTCCTCGATCGCGGAAACGGGATCTTCCGCGGCGCCCGCGGCCGGTAACGCCAGCAGGCAGAGCAGGATAACCGCCATAAACGAACCGATGCTTTTTCTTAACATTGCCGATCTCCCCCTGGCCAATAGTTTGGAAAGCGCTCTCTATAAAGCGCTTTCGATCATTCCTTAAGCATCATACCTTCGGCGCCGAAGCCGACGATAGGCGACGATCCTGTGAAACGGGTTGTCCGTCGCGCATCTTGCAAGCGTTTGCTTCATCTCCCGTTCGTCCAGGCCTCCGCGATCTTCATCGCCGCCTTATCGTTCCAGGCGACGGTCGCCTCCCCGACTTCGCGCGCGACCCGCTCCACGTAGGCCTCCGTTGCCAGGCTTCGAGTGATGGCCTCCTTCGCTTCCTCGTACGGCACGATTTGCGCCTCGCCGACCGATCTGCAATAGATCAACTGGAGCGCGCCGTTCTCTTCGAAAATATCGGTCAAGCCGCCGGGAGAGAGCGTCTCCGCCTGCTGCAGCGCCAACGGCTTCTCCAGCGCGGCAGAGCGGCGGGATGACGCAGTCAGCGTCGCCGCGGAAGCTTCGATGCCCAGGCCTTGGGCAGCCTTGGCGAAGTCCATGCCCCCTGCCGCGGCTTCCCGGAGGGCCGTTAGCGCCGCCAGCGCGTCGTCGCGCCGCCCGTAAGCGGTGCCTTCGCCATAAGCCGCCGTCGCCCACATCAGCGATCGGTCGCCCGCCTGCGTGTATTTGTCTCTTTTGTCCGCCTCGTACTGCCGCTTTAATTTTGCTTCGTCGACGACGATCTCGCCCGATTTTCGCATCGCCTCGACCGTCGCGTTTTCGAGATTGCTCATGTAGTAGCTGTAGTATGACTGCGCTTCAAAAGACAGCGGACCGTATACGACCTCGCCGTTCGCAGACGCCTTCGCCCGCCTGTCGTTCTCCGCCGCCATACCCTCTAGGAACGCTGCATAGCCGGCAGCCGGGATAACCCCGGCGCGCTGTGCCAGCGACTGCGCGACCGCCGAACGGATCAGTTGCTTGCGGGCGGCCGAGGCCAGCTCCGCGAGCGGCGTGCCGCCTTCGTACCGCGTCGTCCAGAACGCCGCGCCGTATTCGGCACCGTACGCCTGCATGTACTTGTCCGCGACGAGCGCGCGATTCTGATCGAGCGCCATCTTGAATTCGGCTGCGGGAATATCCTGCCCGTTCACCGTCATCGGGACGGGCTCTGCTCCCGCGTCTCCCCGGATTGCCGCTGCGATTAGCCACGCGCACGCACCGAGCGCAAGGACTGTCGCGGCGATGGCATAACGTCTTCCTCCTTTGCGCTTCCGGGGCTGCATGCCGATTGCCGATTGCTTGACCACCGCGCCAACGCCTCCTCTTGGATGGAAACACCCCAAGGCCTTCGCCTTGGGGTGTTTCGTGCCGATGCAGAACGATCAGATCTATCCAGTCGCTTCGCTTATTGCACCTTGTCCAGGTAATCCTTCTGGAAGGCGGCGGCCGCCTTGTCGAGCAGCGTCTTCGGATCGGCGTTCTTGTTCGTCAATACCGCCTGGATTACGACGTCCAGTTGCTTGTAAAGCTCTTGCGCGTTGATGGCGACTTCCGGACGAAGGCCGTTCGAGCCGTTGTTCATGTAGTCGTTGAACAAGTCCATGTTCACGTTGGTGTACTTGTCGATGATCTGCTGCTCCGCGTTGATCCGGTCTTCGTTGACCCATACGCGAAGGCCGTGCGGACCGACGATCAGGCCCTGCTCGTTCGCCGTCTTGGACAGCGTCTCGAGACCGTTAAGCGACTCCTGTGTCGTTTGCGGGGAGAAGCCCTTCACGTCCAGCCACTTGAACGCGGCGTCCAGCTGCTCCGGCGTCGAATCCGGCGCGAACATGTAGAGGCCGCCGCCGAGCAGCGCAGCGTTCCCCTTCGGTCCTGCAGGCAGCGCGGAGATCGACAGGTTGTCTTTGGACATCTTGAGGTTTTGAACGATCGCGTATGCCCAGTCCGGAATGCCAAAGCTCATAGCGACTTGGTTCGTGCCGAACATCTGGAACAGGTCCGTGCCGACGTCGACCAGGTTGTTCGCCGGGAGCACGTCGTACTTCCACTTCAGGTCCTTGACGTATTGCAGGGCGGCCGTCGCTTCGGGCGAGTTGAACACGGCCTTCCATTTGCCGTCGACCTGCTGTTCGAATTCGGCGCCGTATGCCCATGCGATATTCATGAACATCCAGCCGCCCTGGTTGTTTTTCGTCGGGAAGAAGAAGCCCGATTTGCCTGTTTTCTGCTTGATGACCTGCGCGGTTTGCGCGAGTTCGTCGTACGTTTTCGGATACTTCGGAATGCCCTTGTCGTCCGTCAACCCGGCCTGTTTGAACAGGTCGACGTTGTACATCAGACCCATGACGTAGCCGTCCTTCGGGATGCCGTAGATCTTGCCGTCCTTTTGGACCAGCTTTAGCAGATCCGGATTGATCGCCTTGTCGAAGCCGTTTTTCGTCATGATATCCGTAATGTCGGCGGCGTAGTTGGCCTTGATGATCTTGTCCGCTTCGGTGAAAAACGTCTCGTAGACGGTCGGAAGCTCGCCGCTTGCCGCCTTCGGCAGAAACGAGTTGACATCGTAGCCCCATTCGTCCTTCTCTACGGTGACGTTCGGGTAGGTCGAATTCATCTTGGAAAGGTATTGCTCGGAAATTTTGACCTGGGCTTCCTCGTTCGGCTTCGGCCAGTTGCTCACCTTGATCGTAACCGGTTTCGTCTCCGCGGAAGCGCTGCCCGATGCGCTCGCGCTGCCCGAAGGGCTGCCGCTTGCGGACGCGGACGCGTCCCCGTTGTTGCCGTTGTTGTTGCCGCATCCGGCGAGCGCCACGGCGAGCGCGCACAGCGCGATACCCGCCAGCTTCCAGCTTTTTTTATTCGTTGCTTCCATTTCCATATCCCCCGTTTTCAAAAAATCGTCGTTTTCGATGAAGCGCTTTCTTGCTGCCGGCCCTTTCATGCTATCACAATCGCGTTTGCGCTCAGTAGGGCACAACTCTGCGAAACGGTTTAATATACTGCGCGCTTCCTTATCCCTTCACGCCGCCGGCGACCGAATATCCCTGCATGATATAACGCTGGAATACGATAAAAAGCAGCACGGGCGGGACGATCGCATAGGTCAGCGCGATGAACTGAATGTCTGCCGGCAAAGTGGCCTTGAGATTAAAAATCGCCACGATGACGGTCCAGTGCGTTTGATCCTTCAAAATCATGTACGGCCAGAAAAAGTCGTTCCAGACGCCGTTGATCGTAATAATCGTGATCGTGATCAGCACCGGCAAGCTAAGCGGAATGATGATCCGCAAGAAGATGCCGAGCTTGGTCGCGCCGTCGATATGGGCCGCCTCGACGAGAGAGGCCGGGATCGTGTCGAAGAAGTTTTTGAAGATCAGGATCGCGACCGGATTGACCGCCGCCAAAAACCATAAAGGCCAGTACGTGTTCGTAAAGTTGATGTGCAGTAGCGGGAAATCGACGATGTTGCCGAACAATGGCACGATGCCGACCGTATTGGGCAGCAGCACGGTCCACAGGACGAGCATAAAAATAAAGGCGCTCCCGCTCGGCTTCAGCTTGGAAAAAAAGTAACCGGCCAAGCCGTTGAAAAATACGGTGAAGCCGACCGTGCCGAGCGTCACATAGGACGTATTCACATAATAACGCAAAAATTTGAACTCGTTCCACGTATCACGCAGCTTCTCGATGTGGAACGAGCGCGGCACGATCGTCGGCGGAATTTCGTAAAACTCCTGAATATCCTTGAAGCTCGACAGAATGACCCAGATCGGCGGCAGCAGGCAGACGAGCGAGATCAGAACCATGAGCGTAAAAAACAGCCAGTAGATCGTTTTGACGCCGGGGAGCTTGTACTCCAGGTCTCCGATCAGACCGGTTGACTTGGCGGAGGATTTCATCGTGTATGCCTACTCCCTTTCCCATCTCTTTTGCAATTTGAAATAAAACACGGTCATGATCATCAAAATGATGAACGTAATAACGCCAAGCGCGACCGAATGACCGGCTTCGAAGTAGCGGAACGCGTAAAAATAGCTTTGCAGCTGCAGGGTCATGGACGCATTGTTCGGTCCGCCTTCCGTCAGGACGAGCGGCTCGTTAAAAATTTGGAAGACGCCGCTGACCTGCAAAATGAGGGTCAAACCGACGAGCGGCGCGATCTGGGGCAGCGTAATATTCCAGAACTTGCGCCAGATGCCGGCGCCATCCATGGACGCGGCCTCGTACAGCTCCTGGTTGACGCCTTGCAGGCCCGCGAGATACAGCAGCATGGTGGCCCCGAAGTTCCGCCACGTGATCGTCAGGACGACGGTGACGATCGTCAGCTTCGGATCCTGCAGCCATCCGAGCGGGTGAATGCCGAGCGTCCCGATGATCCGGTTGATCAGTCCGTTCTCGCTCGGCTCGAACAGGAACATCCAGAGCATCGAAGCGGCGATGCCGGGAATCATGCTCGGGAAAAACGCGGAAAAACGGAAAAAGGAATTGAAATGCTTGAGCTCGTTGATCATCACCGCGACGACGATCGGGAAGGCGAACCCGATGACCAGCGACCAGAGGACGTAGAGGAACGTATTGATCAGCGTCTGTTGAAAGACCGAGCTCGTGACGACGTCGATATAATTTTGCAGTCCGACGAAGTCTCCGGCCTCGAAGCCCTTCGTCTCGAAAAAGGACAGCCAGACGCCTTTCAGCAGCGGCTGCCAGGAGAAAAAGAAGAAAAAGAACAGCGTGGGAACGATTAACAGCCAGGAGGACCATTCCTTCATCCAGTAGAGCAGCAGGCCTTTTCTCTTTCGTTTCCGTGGATACGTGTGTGTTGCCGGGTTAGCGTTCATGCACGAATTCCTTCCCTGATTGTTGGATTTGTATCACATGATAACGCTTCCCCTTGGTGCGCGACATCCGTCAACCCTGCGAAATCGTTTAATATGCGATTCACTTTATCGGCGGTTCCAAATGGGGTTGACAGCCGACACGCGCCGCCGTATCTCTCGCGGGGAACTGCGCGAGGTGCCCAAGTTTGGCCGATCGTCGCCCTCGTCGTTCATTCGCCGCAATGCCGCAATGACGTAAAGCCAGCAAAGCCTGCAAAGCCTGCAAAGCCTGCAAATATACATCTTTTTTAGCCGAAGTCGCCCCTTTTGGACAGGATTGATGCAAATACGCAGGTATTTTCCTCGCTTTGCCCGATTTACGGCTCATGCCTTGAAATTGCCTGCATATTTGCAGGTTTTTCCTCCCGAGTCACGCGTTGGTGGAAAATACATGTACAGATGCAGGTTTTACGATCCGCCAAACATCCGTTAAGCCCCGGCACACCGAAAATGCGCTTGCATATCCGCGATTCGCCGCCGCCCAAGTCAGGAAGAAAAGTTTAATCGCAAAAAAGCCGCCCCATGACGGCTCGGCGATGGCCGAACCGCCGCAGAGCGGCAGCCATGATGCGGTCTAAATGTCGTGGAATACAATGATGCGGCCTAAAGGCCGGTTAGATGGGCAAGCGCGACATTCCACAGCTTGCGGTAGTTCGACCAGTCCGCGTGAAGCTTCTGGCTGTTCGTCACGAGCGCGCCCGCGAAGCCAGTGCCCGGGTCCGCGACCAGCATACAGCCGCTGAACGCTGTATGCCCGACCGCGGCAGGCGACAGCAAGTCTCCGAAGCAGCCGTAGCCGTCCGCAGGCCCCCGCATCCACATCGCCGGTGTCTTATAGAACCGGCCGTTCGTGACCTCGCGCATGAGCAGCCCGGCCGCCGCACCGGAGAAGACTTGCCGGCCTTCATGGCGGCCGCCGTCCAGCAGCATCCGTCCGAAGCGCAGCAGGTCCGGCGCCGTGCTGTAAAGCCCGCTGTCTCCCGTGACCGCCAATCCCTCGAGCGCTGTCAGCGGTCCGCCGTTATCCGCGTCGTAAGGCAGCGTATACGTTCCAGGCGTCCAAGCCTGCGTATCGAAGGCGCTGTCGTTCATGCCGAGCGGCTCGAACAATTCCCATCGCGCCAGCTGCGCGAGACGCATGCCGCTCGCCGCTTCCAGCACGTCCATCAGCACGACGTATCCCTGCGTATAGTAGGTCGCGATCCGGTCCGCTTCTTCTGCCGCCTGATGCGCGTAAATTCGCTCGCGGAACGCCGCCATCCCCTCCGGCTTCGGCCAATCCAGCCCCTCGGGCGGCAGAAAGCCGGCCGTATGCAGCATAAGCTGCAGAATCGAATGATCGTACCGGTAAGCCGGGACATGCTTCGCGACCGGGTCCGCCAGCGAGAGCCGGCCGCGCTCGGCGAGCTTGACGGCGAGCGCGGCCGTCACGATCTTGGTGACGGAGCCGACGTTAAACGGCGTGTTCGGCTGAATGTGGATCAGACCGTCGGACGAGGTCAGGACTGCACCCCCCGCAGTCTCGTATCCTTGGCCTTGCCAAGAGAAGGCCAGGGCGTAGCCGCTTGCGATATTTTCCTCGAGCAGCCGGTCCAGATACGCTTGGATGGGTTCCGGACATGCATGTATCATCGTTTTTTCCCCCTTGCCTCGCATGAGCATCGCTGCTGCCCATCGTAGCGGATAACCCGAATACCGCATAGTCGAGAATCCTGCGAAAAGGGCGGACGATGCTGTCCGAAGCGGACGCCGGCATTTGCCGACCGTATCCGATCGATTATAATGGGCTTAAAACGTACCATGCGGAACAGAGGGGTCGGACATCATGTTGAAAGCGCTTATCGTAGATGATGAATATTTGGTTCGTGCAGGCATCCGCGAGACGGTCGACTGGCCGGCATACGGCGTCGAGATTGTAGGCGATGCGAGCAACGGCCTCGAAGGGCTCGATATGGCCTTGCGTCATTGTCCCGACGTCATCATCACCGACGTCCGGATGCCGTTCATGAACGGACTGGAGTTTCTGGAGAAAATCCGGGAGCACGGTCTGTCCTGCGGCGTGATCGTGCTGAGCGGCTACGACGAATTCCAGTACGCCCAGGAAGCGATCCGACACGGCGCGGACACCTATCTGCTGAAGCCGGTCGATACGGAAGAGCTCGCGAACGCGGTCGTACGCATCGGCAAGCGGTCGGCGGAGCAGGCAGCCGAGCGCTTGCATTTCCGTAAGCTTAAGGATGAGGAAAACGCCATCGCGACGCAATTTTGGCTCGATTTGTTATTCGGCAGGACGTCCGATCCCGGACACATTCAGGATAAGTACGATTGGCTCGGCATCGCGATCCCGCCCGGGGAGGCGCTGTTCGTCGGCGCGATTGCGGTCGTGCCCGACACGCTGTCGCAAGGCGACTTCGCGGACGGCGGAAAATGGGATGCCGCCGAAAAGCTTATCCGCCTGGCTTCGGAAGACCTTGAGCTGCCGACGATCGCGATTGTGCGCAGCGCGACGACGGAATGGGCGCTGATCGCCGCGCTCGGCGATTCCCTCTCCGACGCGGCATCCGCGCTGTACGGCTTCGGGTACCGGTTGATCCGGGACATACAGGACGGAGCCGGCCTGCAGGTAACCGCCGGCTTTGCACAAGCGGCCGATCCCTACGCCGGCATCCATCCCGCCTCCGTCCGCGCGCGGGATGCCGCCCGCAAGTCGATCTCGGGCCTGGGCGGCGTCCTGTTCGATTCGGAGGACGAGCGCGCGGGGATGCGGCGCGAGATCCGGGACGCGCTCGCTTATATCCGCCTTCACTTCGCCGAGAACATCACGGCGGACATGGTCGCCGAGCAGGTGCACGTCAGCGCCACCCATCTCATGCACTTGTTCCGCAAGGACCTGAACAAGACGTTCTACGAGTGCCTGACGGAATTCCGCATCGGCGAGGCCAAGCGGCTGCTGCGCCATTCCTCTTACCGCGTCTACGAGGTCGGACTGCAGGTCGGATTCGGCGACTCCAAATATTTCAGCCAGATTTTCCGGAAAATGACCGGCTTGTCTCCGAGCGAATATGCCAAATCTCATCAATAAGCAGGATCGCGGCCATCCGTCGTCCTCCCTGCTGCGCAAGCTGAGGATCCGGGCGCGGATCGTATTCGTCATCGTCGCCGGCCTCGCGCTGCATCTCGCGCTGGTGCTCGGCGTATTCAACGTTTACGCCCACACGTACCTGAAAAACAATCTGTACCATCACATCGGCAACATTCAGAAGGAAATCGGACTCAGCCTCGAGCTGATCGTGGACGACATCCAGATGCTGTCCCTCCGGTTTCTCGTCAATCCGGACATTTACCGCGTCGCGGGCGATCCGGACATGACGGAGATTGACAAAAAAACGCGCATTCGCACGCTTATGGAAGGCATCGCCGCCCAAAACGAGCTGATCGGCGATATCGTCATCATCACGGACGAAGGCACGCGCTACCGGTACGTCCCGGACGACGCGCCGTTCGAGGATCCGGACGACCTGCTGATCGCCAAAGTCAAGCAGTCCGTGCTTCCTGTCGTCGGCAAAGTCAAACATGATGCCGAAGGCCAGGCGTACGTCGTGTTCGGTCAAAAATACCGCAACTTCAATACGGGGCAAAATATCGGGCTGCTCATGATCTATGTCAAGGAATCGGCGCTCTTCAACTTATACAAGTCCGCGTTCGAAGGTCTCGGCTACTCGTACATTGCGTCGGACGACAACGAGGTCGTCTCGCACCCGGACAAGCAGATTGTCGGCAACACGCTGCTGGCCTCCGACGCGTTCCATCCCGGCGAGACGGCGGGCTACCGCAACGTGTCGGCCGGCGGACAGGACTACGTGCTGAGCACGTATCCGCTCAGCGAACGGATGAGCCGCTTCGGCGTTCACTGGAAGCTGGTGTCCGTCGTCTCGAAGCCGGAACTGTTCGGCGCGATCAACGAGGGCAACCGGAACGCGCTGTACTTCGCCTTGCTCGCTTTTGTCGGACTGCTGGGCTTGTCGTTCTACTTGGCCGCCAAAATCACGGCGCCTGTCTTCAATCTGACCAAGAAGCTCGGCGCGCTCGGCCAGTCTGGCCTGGACCTGCTGGCCGACCGCAAAAATCCGAACGACGAAATCAGCGAGCTCGAAAACAGCTACTATTCGATGATCGAGCGCATCAATCACCTGATTCACGAAAACAACGAAGAAAAAGAAAAGCAGCGCGACATGGAGCTTACCGCGCTGCAATCGCAGATCAATCCGCATTTTCTGTACAATACGCTCGATGCGATCACCTGGACCGCGCGGCTCAAAAAGCAGCCGGAAATCGAGCGCATGATTTCGGCGCTGGCAACGTTTTTTAGGATCAGCCTCCACAAGGGCGACAAGCATATCCCGCTCGAGGACGAGATCCGCCTCGTGCAGAGCTTCGTCACCGTCGAGCTGATGCGATTTCCCGACAAATACGACGTCGTCTACGACATCCCGGAGCCGCTGCGCAAGCTTCGCATTCTGAAGCTGATCCTGCAGCCGCTCGTGGAAAACGCGATCAAGCACGGCATGAGCGAAAAGCTGGAAAAGGGGCTGATCGAGGTAAAGGGCTGGCGGGACGGCGCCGCGCTCTTCCTCGAAGTGAAGGACGACGGCGTCGGCTTCCGGTCGACGTCTCCCGTACAGGATGCGGACCGGAACGCGCTGTTCCGGAGCGGCTACGGCCTTCGCAATGTGGACGAGCGCATCAAGCTCGAATACGGCCCGGAATCCGGACTTACCGTGACAAGCGAGCCGGGCAAAGGCACAATGGCTCTCATCCGGATTCGTCTGGCAGCGGATCAGAGCTCGTGATGCCTGCGCATTTTTTTGTACAGCGCCTTAAGCGGATCGAGGATGCTGCGGGATAATCGGCGGATAAGCACGTAGAAAAGCGCTAGAATGAACAGCCCGACGCCGATCAGCGTATAGCGCAGCAGCCGAAGCTCGCTCTTGACCGGCGCATCGGAAATGAGAATCGCCATGCGGTCGTCGGAGTGGTACAGCCTGTACAGGATAACGATGCCCTTGCTCGTCCGGTTCACGGTCATCTCCTGGACGGGCGGCGTCGCCCGCAGCGTATCCCACACCGGATCGTCCGGCTCCTCTTCCCATCCGCTTGCGTTCAGGATCGCTTGATCGTGCGTTAATATATACGTCGGGTTCCGGCCGTACAGGTCGGGATCGTCGGCGTGGTAAAAGCTGTTCAGCTTTTTCATGTCGACAGTCATCAGCAGCAAGCCCCCGGTGCGCTCCGACGCGTCCTTGATCTTGGCTGCGTAGATCCACTTGCGGCGCGGATCGGTATTGGCGTAAGCGAGCGCGCCAGGCGCTTGAATCATCCACTCGGACGCCAGATCGGATGACAGGAATGCCGCGTATTCGGGAACCTTCTCAATCTGGTCGAGCGGACGAACGGCCGGTATGTTATTAGAGGCATAGGCGATGCCATCGTTGCCGTAAACGGCCATTTCCAAAATATAAAGGTTGGACGAGATCATCCCGTCGAGGATCGGCGGAATCGTGTCGTCGTATTCGCCTGCGGACAGCGCTTCGCGCACGACTGCATTGTTCGTGACGAGGCTCGCCATTTCCTCCATCCACGTCATGAAGAGCTGCGCATTCTTGTGCTGCTGGCCCGTATATTGGAGAGAGAGCTGCCGCTGCATGTCCGCGCTCCGGCGGTCGATCGTGCCGAAGACGAGCACGCTGGACAGGACGACGTAAGCGACAATGACCGTGAACAGGATCATCTTCATTTTCCGATCCAGCGACCTGAACATGCGCTTCCCCCCTGCCGGATGCGATTTCTCGTTGTAAGCGCCTTGCACCGCGCTTGTACGCGCATTTCGTAAGAGCGCTTTCCCTTTAATTGCCCATCGATAATAGCACAACGGCCCTCGCTCGACCAGTCGGTCAGCCTGCGAAATGGTTTGCAATCGGCGGCGAAAAGGCAGCTGCTGCGAATTTCCCCGCTTATGCAACCGAGGCATAAAATGCTATGATGAGATGGACAATGCTGCCAATCGCTAAGAATACGCTAAATTCGGGAAGGAGCAACATCGATGAACGCGGAACAACTGGAACGGATTCGCACGGGGAAGGGCTTCGTCGCGGCCCTGGATCAGAGCGGCGGAAGTACGCCGAAGGCGCTGCTGCAGTATGGGGTACCGGAGAACAGCTATTCGGGCGAGGAAGAGATGTATGCGGTCGTTCACGAGATGCGGACACGCATCATCAAGAGCCCGGCGTTTGATTCGCAGCACATTCTCGGGGCCATTCTATTCGAGAATACGATGGACCGGGAGATCGACGGCCTCCTGACCGCCGACTACTTGTGGGAAAAGAAAGGGATCGTGCCCTTCCTCAAAGTGGACAAGGGTCTTGCCGAGCAGTCGGACGGCGTTCAGCTGCTCAAGCCGATCGACGGACTCGACGCGCTGCTCGCGCGTGCCGTCGAGAGACGAATCTTCGGGACCAAGATGCGCTCCCTCATCAAAGAGGCGAATCCGGCGGGAATTCGGCAAGTCGTGGAGCAACAGTTCGCCATCGGCAAGCAGATCGCGGCGGCAGGCCTCGTGCCGATCATCGAGCCCGAGGTGGACATCGCCAGCGCGGATAAGGCCGAGTCGGAAAAGCTGCTCAAAGCCGAGATTCTCTCGCAGCTGGCCGCGCTCGGACCGGACGTTAAGGTCATGCTCAAGCTGTCCATTCCGACGGAGGACAACTTCTACGCCGAGCTGATCGAGGAGCCGCATGTGGTGCGTGTCGTCGCGCTGTCCGGCGGCTACGCTCAGACCGAAGCGAACGAGCGTCTCGCACGCAACAACGGCCTGATTGCAAGCTTCTCGCGCGCGCTGTCCGAAGGCCTCAGCGCCGGTCAATCGGACGAAGCCTTTGACGCGTTGCTGTCAGAGTCGATCCGCAATATATACGAAGCTTCTATTAAGTAACTAAGCTAAGTAACTAAGCGTTTGCGTTGTGACAAGACCCCGAGCCTCAGAGCGCTCGGGGTCTTTGTTGTGCGGAGGTGCGGATACCGCCATTTTATTTTGCGATGGCGTGCATTCAGTCGCTGGCCGGCCCCGGAGCATTGTGCATCGGCAACAACGCCCCAGCCGCCGTCGCTCTCGACCACGCTCTCCTACGTCCTGCGCATATAAGCCCGCACCGTGATCGGCGCGAAGATCGCCACGATGACGGCCGCACCGATCAGCGAGATGCCGAGATCCCAGCCGACGGTGCCCGAGTTCGCAAGGTCGCGGACGGCCGTCACCAGGTGCGAGATCGGATTGATGTCGGCGAACCATTGCAGCCACTGGGGCATCGTCTTCGTCGGCACGAAGGCATTGGAGAGGAAGGTGAGCGGAAACAGCACGATCATGGAGATGCCCTGAACGCTCGATGCCGTCCGGGCGATGACGCCGAAGAAAGCGAAGATCCAGCTGATCGCCCACGAGCAGAAGATAACGAGCAGCGCTGCGATCGCGACATGGCCGAGGCCGCCCTCCGGACGATAACCCATCACGTAGCCCATGCCGAAGGTCAGTACGGTGGCGATTGTATACCGAATCGTATCCGCGAGCAGCGCCCCCGCGAGCGGCGCGATGCGCGCGATCGGCAGCGACTTGAAGCGGTCGAACACGCCTTTGTCCATATCCTCGCGCAGCTGTACGCCGGTAACAATCGAGGTCGTGATGACGGTCTGCACGAGAATGCCCGGAATGATGACGGGCAAATAGCTGATGACATCACCCGAGATCGCCCCGCCGAAAATATAGGTGAACATGAGCGTAAAGATGATCGGCTGCAAGGTGACGTCGAACAGCTGCTCGGGCGTGCGGCGAATCTTAAGCAGGCCGCGATAGGCCATCGTCAGCGAGTGGCGGACGGATTGGCCGAAGCTCGTGCGGTTTTTGAGTCGGGGGCCGGGGTGGACGGCAGTCGTGCTTTTCATAGCGTGACCTCCTGTTTGCGGCGGGATGCTGGCGCATCCGGGGCAGGCTCTTCCTGCGCGCCATGGCCGGTAATCGTCAAGAACACTTCGTCAAGCGTCGGCTTCTGCACGCTGATCTCGGAGAGCCGGATCCCCGACTCGCGCAGCGCGACGAGCAGGTCGGTCACGCGATCGGCGTCCGCCATCGGCGCCGTAATCTTGCCGGCCTCCGACGTCACGCTGGAGGTTACCTGGAGCACTCGCTCGACGATCCGCCTTGCTTCCGCGATCGCCGGCTGATCCTGCACGCGCAAGTGAAGCGATGAAGTGCCGACCGATGCCTTCAACTCGTCGACGGTGCCTTCGGCGACGACGATGCCGCGGTCGATAACCGCTATCCGGTCGGCCAGCTGATCCGCTTCGTCCAAGTACTGCGTCGTGAGCAGGACGGTCGAGCCCGTCTTCACCAGCCTGCGGATCGTCTCCCACATCTGGGCGCGCGTCCGCGGGTCGAGTCCCGTCGTCGGCTCATCCAGGAAGATGAGCGGCGGCTGCGCGATCAGGCTCGCTGCAAGGTCCAGCCGCCGCCGCATGCCGCCCGAGAAGTTTTTGAGCGGTCGCTTGGCCGCCTCCGTCAAGCCGAATTCCTCCAGCAGCTCCGCGGCTTTTTGCCTCGATTCTGCACGGCCAAGTCCGAGCAGCCGGGAAAAAATAATGAGATTTTCCGTGGCGCTAAGCGACTCGTCGACCGAGGCATACTGGCCGGTCACGCCGATCAATTGCCTGACGATCTGGGATTCCTTGGTCACGTCGTGTCCGAAAATTCGCGCCGAGCCTCCATCGGGCTTAAGCAGCGTCGCGAGCATCCGGATCGTCGTCGTCTTGCCGGCGCCGTTGGGACCGAGCACGCCGTAGATCGAACCTGCGCGCACGTGCAGGCTTACGCCGTCCACTGCGCGATTGCTGCCGAACGTTTTGACGAGCCCCGACGCTTCGACAGCCCATTCGCCGCCGTACGCCGCCTTATCCTTTGCGTGTATTGCGTTCATCGTCATTCCTCCTGTTGAACTGATTAATACGGATACTAAGGCGCGAATGTGAATTGAATATGAACCGTGCTCGCGGTGCTGAAAAGCTCATAAGCGCAAGCGGGTTCGACCATAATAAGGAGCGCGGCATAAAAGCGAGGAGGCATGGCGATGGACGATTCCCGGTATGCGTTCGCGGCACTCGAGGATGAGCAGCTTGACGAACTGAAGCGGCTGGAGCAGGAACTGACGACTGCGAGCGGGCATGCGGTCACACTGATCGCCTATGAAAAAAAGGAAGCGGAATAACGAAAAAAAGGCCTCCTCGGCCTCTTTCGTTACAACGTAAGCTGTCTGGCGACATCGACGATCTTTTTGTCGCTCAGGTATTGCTCCATCTGCTGCTCGGCTGCCATGACGACCTTCTGAATCATGCAATCTTCCCCGTGACTCAGGCCGCATTCAAAAATCGATGCTGTCCCTTCGATCGCATGGATGACGTCCAGAAAAGATATTCGTTCGTAATGGGCCTTAAGCCGGTAGCCGCCGTTGGCTCCCGACACGGAGCCGATCAGCCCCGCTTTGACCAGCTTGCTCAGCATTTTGGACAGATACGTCTGGGAAACGCCGAGTCTGTCGGCTAGCATCTGCACCCCTACGGGCTTGTCCGGCGCCTGGCTCATCAGAAACATCATGGCATGGAGCGCGTAATCCGTCGCCTGCGAAAACTTCATTGGCACACCTCGATGATGAACTTTGTATGCCCATGATAGCCTCGGCGGGGCGTTAAAGCAAGCCCGTATCCCAAGCCGGATTCCATACGATCTCCCACAAGTGGCCGTCCGGGTCCATGAAGTGTCCGGAATATCCGCCCCAGAACGTATCGTGTGCAGGATCGGTAATGACGGCCCCCGCCTGTCGCGCTTGATCGATGACCCGGTCAACCTCTTCTTTGCTCGCCACGTTATGTCCGATCGTCATTTCCGTCGAGCTGGGCGGCGCCTGGGCGACCTTAGCCTCGTGCGCGAGGTCCCGGCGGCGCCAGATCGCCAGCTTCATGCCCGCTTGCAGGTCAAAAAAAGCGACCGCGCCGTGCTCGAACTCCGTTCCGACGATGCCTTCGGTAGGCAAGCCCAATCCGTCCCTGTAAAAGGCCAGCGATCTCTCCAGGTCTTCGACGCCTAACGTCAACACTGTAATGCGTGGCTTCATCGTTCATCCTCCCGATATGGATGGGTCGCTTCAGGCTTCTTACTCCGCAACTAGTGCCTTCCGCCTCGTTTCTTATTACCCGCGTGCAGGTTAAACAACGTTGGAGTTGTCGACCGCATCCGTATCGACCGTATTGGTCTTGCTCAGCTGGTTGTTGCTGACGCTGCCGAAAGCGTCCCCTGGCGAAAATGAAGCCGCTCCGCCGTAATTTTTGGATGTGCTGGTCAATGATATGAAACCCGTGTCGCCGAATTGGACGTTCGAGCCTTGGTTGACGTTGAGAATTTTCACTTTTCCAATTATTGAGGGCATGGCAGTTACCTCATCGGTCAGTTTTTAACGCTTTTGATAAGGTATGAAAAGCGGGCGTTCGCCGTGACCGTTCAGACAGTCAAATGTATAATGCTCTTTGTTTACGGTCGTCTCTCAAACGGACGCTTCCCTCGGGAATTTGCACCATCGGATACGGAACCGGTCGGATCTTGCTCATGCGCATTAGCGCGTCGCGCTCAACTTTTCGATCGCCTGCGGCTCTGTCGGCAAGAAAAAGATATCCTTGCCTTGATTGCATTCATAAATGAAATCGCGCAAGCTCTTGCTCGTATACCCGGAGAAGTCGCCGACGATCGCAAGCTTCACGTGATAGTTGACGAACTTTTGCGCGATCTCGCCGGCCAATCCCGTCTTCAGGTCGTAAAACCCGGCGGCGAGCATCGACCCGTCGATCGCGATGCGGTCGATCCCCGTCTCGTACCGCACGGTCGCCATCATATCCAGCGCGGATTGAACGTCCCCGATGACGTCCCCGCTCACGACGGCCACAGGCTCGCGCCCGTCCGTCTCGACCTTCGTTATTTTCCACATGCCCCTTCATCTCCTCTTATCAACTTATCGCGGCTTCATCCATTTTTTCGCATAATCCTCGCCAATGTATCGGTTGTCCTCGCCACCGGCAGGCGCCACGTCCGTCACGCGGAAAAAGCTGAGGCCCACGACCATCGCCATCAAGCCGTACGCCGCGCTGTGCGCGTCCGGCGCCGCCATCTCCTCCGTCCGGTTGCCCAACTCGAATATACGCGCGATGCCCGCCAGATCCCGCTCGTAGCTGCCCGATACGACATCGCGCAACCTCGCGTCCACCGCCGCCCGCGCAAAAAATTGCACGAACAGCCGGCCCTGGTCTTCGTACGGAATGCGCATCCTCTCGATCCCGTCCAGCTGCGACACGTTGATGTCCGCTCCCGCAGCCTGCCCGGAAGAAGGCAGCATATGCTTGAGGGCGATCTCGAGCATCGCCCCTGCCGTCATGCCGCCCGAGAGTTCCGCTTCGATCTTGGCGCCATAATAGGCCATGAACGACTTGAACGCTTCGATCGTCAGTTCGTCTTTGTTTTTGTAATAATAGGTGACGACGCCTTTTGAACAACCCGCCTGCTCCGCAACCTTGTCCAACGTCATGCCGTCGATGCCGAACCTGCTGATGCAAGCGAGCGTCGCGTTGACGACGTCGGCCCGGCGCTTCGGCTCCGCTCCGACCTTGGGCATGGATGCGCCTCCCGTTTTTATTTATACTGATCAGTCGGAATAAATAAAGCTTAGTCGATAAACCCAGATGCTGTCAATTCCCCGCGCAAATCGCTCGAAACGTCACTGCCGCAAGCAAAATCGTTCACTGATGCCCGTATTGTTCACCGTTCAATCCCCCTTTCGTTCACAACTGGGGAATTCAGCCACTGTATGCGTTCACATCGCGAATATATAATGATACCAACACCTTCGATCCGATCAGTGCCCAGAAACCCGAAGGGAGCCCATCGATGCGCCTAAACCGGATCCGCCGCAACGGCAAGCTGTACGTGAGAATTTTACTGGGACTTACCTTGAGCATCGTCCTCGTCCTGATCGCGAGCAATTTCATCTTTTATTTGATTTTCACGGGCGTGATGCAGGACGAAGCCGTCGAAAACGATCTCGCCAACCTGCAGCAGACGGGTAAGGCCGTCGCCAACACGACCGAGAGCGCACAGACCGTCGCCTTCCAGATTTATCGCAACAGCGCGATCACCAAGATGCTCTATTACA
Source organism: Cohnella sp. GCM10020058 (assembly GCF_042683485.1). Lineage (NCBI taxonomy): Bacteria > Bacillati > Bacillota > Bacilli > Caryophanales > Paenibacillaceae > Cohnella > Cohnella sp. GCM10020058. The sequence continues at coordinate 670,767 of NZ_JBHUJV010000001.1, read as the reverse complement.
GCAAGCCCGACGCCTTCGATACGCAAGCGGCCATGCTGGACCTGCGCAATTATTTGTCGACGATGCCCTTCATTCAATCGATCTACGTTTACAATCCCGCCTCCGGCTACTACTACATCGCGGCGCAAAACGGGCAGGAAGGCATATGGCGAGAGTCGGAGGTGCAGGACGCGGGCATCCTCGATATTCTGGGACGGTACAGGGATTACAAGCCGTTCACGCCGATCCCGCGGACGATCAAGTCGGCATCGGCCAACGCGCCGGATCTCGGCGTTTATACGTATTTGTGCTACGATGCCATCAACTTCAACCGGGAGATCAACTCCGCCGTCATCGTCAACTTGTCGGCATCCTGGATCAACCGGGAGCTCGGCAAAGCCGAGACCGCGAGCGCGGGACGCACGTACCTGCTCGACGATCACGATGTCGTACGGTCCGTCGATAATCTCATGAGCGTGAAGCTCGGTCCGCCGGATCTTGCGCTTCTGCAAAGCTTCGTAGCCAAGCCGGAATCCGGCTTCGCCGTCGCCGAGTTCGAGGGCGCCAAGTCGCTCATTACATACACGGCGCCTACGCCGTACGAATGGCACTACGTCCGGATCATGCCTTACGGAGAGATCACGCACAAGACGAAGGACATTCGCGGCAAAACGCTGCAGGTGGCCGGCGCGATCCTTGCCGTCGGGCTGCTGCTCTCTTGGCTCATGTCCCGTTATTTGTACGTACCGATCAACCGGATTGAGAGGCGCATGTCCGACCTCGAGTCCGAAAAGCGCAACAGCAGCTACACGCTGCGCCAGAATACGCTGCGCAAGCTCATTCAGATCCAGGACTTCGATCCGGCCTTCCAGCTGGAAAAGCTGCGCAGCGCCGGCATCGCCTTCGACTTCACGGAGCCGTACCAGCTGGCGTTCCTGCGGATCGACGGCTTCGACCGTATTCGCAGCCAGAGCGCCAAGGATCTGCTCACCTATAAATTCGCGATCATGAACATCGCCGCGGAGATCTCGTCGAAGCTGTACGGCGCAGATACGGTGGATCTGGAGGACGACGGCATTCTGATGCTGATCAATGCCGGGGGACAAGAGCAGGACGAGGCTGCGCTGCTCGCCATGCTTAAGGAGATCCAGGATGCTTGCGCGGAGTTTCTGCGCATTGGCCTTACGATCTCGCTGACGCCGGCAACCAAGAGCCCGCACGAGCTGCACGCCATGTACAAGCTGGCCCGGGAAGCGACCGACCGCCGCTTCTTCCGAGGCTGCGGCGCTGTCATCCAGGCAGCGCCCGGCTCCGGCGACCGCTACGCCTTCTCCGTCGGCAAAGAAAAAAAGATGCTGGACGCCCTGGTTGCAGGCAAAGCGGAGGAAGCGGCTGTCTTGTATCGGGATATCCTTCTGGAGACTGCAGACTCTCCCTTCAGCGTGACCCAATCCGCGGCCAACCATGTGGCCGTCACGCTCGGCAACATGCTGGCGGAGATCGAGCGGAACGGCTCGCTGCAGCTCGGCATCGGCGCGGATCTGAGCATTCCCGGCATCGATCAATACGAGACGCTCGACGGGCTGACGGAAGCGATGGGACGCTTCTTCGGCCAACTGAGCGCCAAAGTATTCGAGAAGCGAAGCAACAAGCAGGAGGATCTGATCCGCAAGATCAACGCCCTTATCGAAACGCGTTACGGCGATTCAAACCTGAGCCTGAATTCGATCTCCGAGGAACTGAAAATGTCGACTTACCATGTGAGCCGCGTCTACCGGCAGCATACGTTTACGACCATCGTCGACATGATCAATAATGTCCGCATCGAAAGGGCGAAGGCGATCCTCATGTCGTCCGACGATCCCGTCGCCGAGGTGGCGGAGCGGACCGGCTTCACGAACAGCTCCTACTTTCACCGTATGTTCAAGAAGCTCACGGGCGTGACGCCGGTGGAATTCCGCAAGGCGCAGGGCGGGAGCGTGCAGGCAGATTTATAGCCGGCGGACGAACCGGGCTCCAGCGCTAGAAGTGTGAACGTAGATCGACAGTTGGCACGCCCCTCACGCTATCACGCAAAAACCTGCAGGAGACCGCCGTCCAGCGGTTCCCTGCAGGTTTTCTTCTGTCATCTTCCCATTTCGGCCGGTCTTACTGGATGCCCGATTCGCTCAGATAGTCGAGCCATTGCTTCTTGTACGATTCCTGGATTTTGTCGAGACCCGCCTTTTTCGCCTTGTCCATGAACGTCTGCAGGCCGCCTTCGACGTCTTTGACCTGGCCGGCCAGCAGCGGGAACAGATACTGCTTCTCGACCTGCTCAAGCGCCGACCGCTCCGCCTGATAATCCGTATAGTCTTCGGCGAAGCCTGTGTAAATGTCGGGCTTTTGAACCTTGTCGAGCTGGTCGAAGATCGCTTTGACGCCGTCGTAGCTCGGTTCGAACAGCATGAACTCGGGATTGCGCCACGCCCAGCCCTGCATGCCCTCGCGCGGGAAGCCGTTCGTGTTGGCGTCGCCGACCATTTTGTAGTAGCCGCCGTCGACCGTATAGTTCGTACCCTCGAAGCCGTACTGGGTCAGCAGGTTGTAGCGTTTGTCCAGCACCATCTTCTCATAGAAAGCGAGCGCGCGCTCTGCGTTTTTGCTGCTGGCCGGAATGGCGAAGCCGTTGTGAATTGGGTGCACCGGCGTCGCATAGCCCGTCGCGACGGCGAACGGCGTGTAGCCGAGCTCCCAGTCCGGATGAAGCGATTTCATATTGCCGTTCGTCTGATTGTAGCGCGTCGGATTGTCGCCGAGCATCGCCGCCGCCGTGCCGTTCACGAGCTTCTCCTGGTTGGTCGCTTTCTCGTTGAGCTCGTTTTTGGAGAAGTAGCCTTTGTCCGCCCAACTCTTGAACCGCTTCAGATCCTCGAGCTGCTCCGGCGATCCCCAGTAAGACGTGATCTCGGCCGGCTTGTCGTACGTGGCGAACATGCCGTACGGCAAGGCGCCGACCTTCTTGCGGAAGACGTCGAGGTACGTGTCGCTCAGTGACCCCCGAACATCAGATCCGATCGCGAGCGGCTGCAGGCTCGGCTCGTTTTTCTTGATGCCGTCCATATAGGCTTCAAAGGTCGGGATGTCGACCGGCGTGGGCAAATTATACTTTTTGCGAAGATCCTCGCGCCAGACGAAGCCGTTGGTGACGTACTCCTGATAGGTCGCCGGTACCGTGTAAATTTTGCCGTTGATTTTGACCGCGTCCCACATGTTCTTCGGCACGAAGTCGTTCAGCCCCGGCGCCGCCGTCGGCAGCAGATCGTCCAGCGGCAGAAAGGCGCCCTTCTTGGCATACTGCTGATACTGCGTCCAGTCGGCCGTGAAAATGAGATCGACATCCTGCCCCGTAGACAGCAGCAGCTTGTACTTCTGGTCCCAATCCGTCCAGGTCGTGAAGTTAAACGTGACGGTCGCATTCAAGTCCTGCTGCGCCATTTTGTTGATCTCGGCCTCGACCTTCGGCAGGTCCTTCGGCGCGTTGCCGAGCATGTAGAACTGGAGATGCACCTTCTTGGAGGTGTCGATGCCGGCCGGCGACGCGGAAGCGGAGGATGAGGCGGATGACGAAGCCGAAGCGGAAGACGATGGCGACGCGGACGCGGACGCCTTGGCAGGCGCTGACGAAGCGCCGGCTTCCCCTTTGTCGCTGCCGCTGCAGCCCGCGAATACCGACGCCATCAGTGCCATCGACAGCGCGACCGCCGCTTTTTTCTTTGCGTTTGTTGGCATATGAATCCTCCCTGTTCCATGAATGATCTATGTTAGCCGGACATGCGCGCATGCCGGTTCTAACCGCTTCTAATCGCTTACATCTTTACATTCCGGCTAGCCTTTGACCGCGCCGATCGTGAGCCCTTTGACGAAGTACCGCTGCACGAACGGGTACAGGAGCAGGATCGGTCCCGTGACGACGACCGCCATCGACATCTTCATCGTCTCCGAAGGGATGCCCTCCGAGAGAACGATGCCTGCGCCTGCGCCGATGCTCGTCAGGAATGACGACGTATTGATGATGTTGTACAGGTAAAATTGCAGCTGGTACTTGGCGGCATCGTTGATAAAAAGGGCGGACGAGAACCAGTCGTTCCAATAGTGAAGCGCGAGAAACAGCCCGATGGTCGCAAGACCCGGCACCGCCAGCGGCATCACGATGCGCCAGTAAATCAGGAAGTCGCCCGCGCCGTCGATCTTCGCCGACTCGACGACCTCGTCCGGCACGGCCGAGCCGATGAAGCTCCGCATCAAAATGATGAGAAACGGCGTCATGAGCGAAGGCCAGATAAGCGCGTAATACGAGTCGGTAAACTTCAAATAGTTGGTGACCAGCATGTAATAAGGCACGAGTCCGCCGCCGAACAGCGTCGTGAAGTAAATAAAGAAGGAGAAAAAGTTTCGGTACTTGAAGTCCTTGCGCTGCAGCACGTAGCCCGCCATCGTCATGAGCAGCAGGCCGATCGCCGTACCGGCGACGGTGACCATCGACGTCACGCCGTAGGCGCGCAGCACCTCGTCCGGCACCTGAAAGATGACCTTGTAGCCTTCCCAGGAAAAATCCTTAGGCCACAAATTATAGCCGTCGCGAATGATCGAGGCGTTGCTCGTAAAGGAGGCCGACACGATCAAGAGGAACGGCAGGATGCACACAATGCTCCCGGCGACGACGACGGCGTGCGCGATGAGCTGGAACCAGACGGACGAGCGGTCTTCCTTGATTTTCATGCGAGATTCCTCCTAGAACAGCGCGTATTCCTTGTTGATTTTGCGGATGATGCCGTTGACGACCATGATCAGCGTAAAGCCGAACAGCGATTGATAAACGCCCGCCGCCGTCGCCATGCCCATGTCAAACGTCACCTTGAGCGAGCGGTACACATACGTATCCAGGATGTCTGTCGTGCTGTACAGCAGGCCGTTATTGCCCACCATCTGATAGAACAAGTCGAATTGTCCCTTCATAATCGTGCCGAGCGAGAAGAGCAGCAGAATCACGAACGTATTTTTCAGCATCGGAAGCGTAATGTGCCAGGCCCGCTGGAAGGTATTCGCGCCGTCGATCTTGGCCGCCTCGTAGTAGTCCTCGCCGATGCCGGTAATCGCGGCCAAATAGATGACCATGCTGTAGCCGAAGCTTTTCCATAGGTAGAACACGACGATGAGCAGAATCCAGACCTTCGGCTTGCTGTACACGTCGACCGGATCCGCGCCGAGCGCCTTGAGGACGGTGTTGAGCACGCCGTGTTCGAAGTTGAAGATGTTAAAAACGATGACGCTCAAGATAACGAAGGAAACGAAGTACGGCAGGAACAGCACGGACTGCGTAATTTTTTTAAACCACTTGCTTTTCACCTCGCTGACGAGGATGGCCACGGTCACGGATAGCGCATTGCCGAGCCCGATGAAAATCAGGTTGTAGCCGATCGTGTTGTACGTCAGCTCCGTCAGCTTGCCGGACTTCCATAGAAACTCGAAGTTTTTAAGCCCGATGAAGTCCATTCGAAAGAGCGGGGTGTTGAAATCGAACCGGACGAACGCGTAATAGATGCCGATCATCGGTACATAATTGTTCACGAGAAAGTATGCGAGGACCGGCAGCAGCATCAGAAACAAGGTTCGATTTTTGACCAGCTCATGCATGAAGCCGTATTTTTTCGTCACGGCGTCCAGCCCCTCCCTTTACGCCTTATAGCGTCCGTATCGTTCGTGAACTCCGCGAAGGGCGATGCCTTCCGGATTGATACCAACTATAGGGGACGTGCGGCCGCCGCCATAGTGACAATCCGGTTCACTGCTGAAGGATCGTGCGGTTTGTTCAGTGAACGTTTGTGACTTTTCTGCACAAATGCAGCATTTCGCGCAAAAAAACCGCCAGGGAAGATCGTAGATCGCCCTGACGGTTCTTTGGGTTGGTGGCGGCGAGGGTGGCGGATAGCCGAAACCGGATTTACGATTTGCGTGGAACGCCTGCCGATGGCTCGGCCGACCGTCGATGGCTCGTCCGACCGTCGATGGTCGGCCGAGCGCCGTTCTAATAGGCTGGCCGATCGTCGCCCGTGTCGTTCTTTCGCCGCAATGCCTGCAAATATACATCTTATTTCGCCGAGATCGACCCTTTTGGGCACAAAGGATGCAAATGTGCATCTAATTTCCTCCATCAGCGAAATTTCCGGCTTGTTCATTGAATTTACCTGCACATTTGCAGGAATTTCATCAGGTGTCGTGAGTCGGTAGAAAATACCTGTATATCTGCAGCTTCTTCGTTCCGCCAACCAGGCGACATCCAAAAAAAGCATGCGATCGCAGACATCGCATGCTTGGACTTCCTATTGGGACCCTCAGCTTCCTGCCAAACCTTGCTCCGTCAAATACGCCAGCCACTGCTTTTTGTACGCCGTCTGCACCTTCTCAAGCCCCGCCTCCCCGGCTTCTCGCATAAATGTCGCCAGGCCGGCGTCCACGTCGTCTACCCGTCCGGCCAGCAGCGGGTACAAGTACAGCTTCTGCACCCGATCCAGTGCCGCTTTCTCGGCTTGATAGTCCGTATCGTCTTCGACGAATCCGGTGTAGACGTCAGGCTTCTGAATGCGGTCAAGCTGGCGGAACGTCGCTTGAATCTCGTCGTAGCTCGGCGTGAACAGCATATACTTGGGGTTGCGCCACGCCCAGCCGTTCATCGCCTCGCGCGGGAAGCCGTTGGTAGACGGATCGCCGATCATGCGATAGTAGCCGTCTTCGATCGTATAATGGACGCCTTTGATCCCGTATTCGGTCAGACGGTTATAACGCTCGTCGGTAACCAGCTTTTCGTAGAACGCAAGCGCACGCTCCGGATGCTTCGCGCTTTTGGGGATCGCGAAGCCGTTGTGCGTCGGATGGACCGGCGTCGAATAGCCCTTGGCCATCGGAAAAGGATAGTAGCCCAGCCGCCAGTCCGGATGAGCGGCCTGCATATTGCTCTGCATTTCATAGTAGCGCATCGGATTGTCGCCGAACATCGCAGCGGCGGAGCCGTCGATGATTCGGTTTTGATTGAACTCGGACGTATTCAGTTCATTATCGGAAAAGTAACCGTGATCCGACCACCGCTTGAACAGCTTGAGATCCGCCAGCTGCTCCGGAGATCCCCAGTACGACCGGATATCCGCCGAATTCGCATAGGTGGCCAGCATGCCGTACGGCATCGCGCCGATCGAATGTCGAGTCACGTCCAGCTGCGAAAAAGCCAGCGCGTTCTGCACCTCGGCGCCGATCGCCACCGGCTGGATATTGGGCTCATGCCGCTTGATTCCCGCCAGATACGCTTCGAAGGTGGCGATATCGACCGGCTTCGGCAGTCCGTATTTCTCGCGCAGATCCTCCCGCCATACGAAGCCCCCGGTCACGTATTCCTTGAAGGTCGACGGCACGGTATAAATCCTTCCGTCGATCCGGACCGCATCCCACATCTCCTCGGGGACGAAACGCGCCAGCTCCGGCGATGCCGCAGGCAGCAGATCGTCGAGCGGCACAAATGCGCCCCGCTTGGCGTACGTCTGATACTGCACCCAGTCCGCCGTGAACAGCAAATCGACGGACTGACCCGACGACAGCAGCTGCTTGTATTTGAGATCGTAGTCCGTCCATGCGATAAAATTGAAGGTGACCGATGCGTTCAGCTCCGCTTCGGCCATCTCGTTGACGGCATTTTGGATCTGAGGCATGTCCGGCGGCGCGATGCCCAGCATATAAAATTGAAGATTGACGTGCTCGGCATATTTCGGATCGCCGCCGTAAGCAGGCGAACGAGACGCTTGCACACGAGATGCCGCATTGTCATTCGAAGGCAACGTTGCGGACTGCGAACGCCCATCCTGGCAGGCTGCGAGAAGCAGCGCTAGCGCTTTCCCTGCGAAGAGGATTCCGGTCCCTCTTCTTCTCGTAAGCTCGATCATCCCGCTCCACCTCCCCCGTCTAGTTTACCTCGGACGCCTGGAAACGGTAAGCGGTTTCCCTGCCCGCCGAAACAATTTGTCTGCGCTTCGATGCTTGACGCGGATTGGCAGCTTAGCTGCTTGCAAGGATATAAAAAACCCGGCACGGGGCCGGGCTTCGCTTGGACTTGCCTGATCAGGTTATGGATGCCTGCTTTAGGAGGCGGACGCCTGAGCGGCTTCCGGCAGCGGATGCCTGACGACCTTGACCTCGTAAAAATTGATCTTGTTGGAGATGATGTATGCCGGCTTTTCGCGGTGGCTGTGCGATTCCCGGAAGGCTTCGCTCTTTGTCCAGGCCTGGAAGGACTCTTTGTTTTCCCAGCGGGTGCTCACGGTCACTTCGTCGTATTCCTTCGTATTTTCGGTCAGCATAACCTCGAGTCCGAGGAAGCCGTCCATTCCCTCCACCTTGCCGACTTTGTTGAAGCGCTCGATCAGCTTGTCGCCGTTGCCCTTCGTGATATGAGAGACGTTCGTTACGATAACCATTATTTTTTCCTCCTTTGAAAGTTTAGCTCGATGAAATGCTTTTCCTGCTATAAATGTAAGTTCCAAGTGTGAATGGCGCATGAACAACAAATTACAAACGCGGGCGCATGTCCCGGATTATCTCCGCTGAAAGGGCATGCGGCGAACTTTGACCAGCCGGAGAGAGGACGAGTGCGACCGGATCGCGATCTCAGCGGGATAAGCGGCGTCCGCCGCATAATCGGCTGCCGCCTCGCGCCAAGCGTCGGCATCTCCGGCAGTTCGCCAACGCGTGATGACCGAGATCTCGTCGCCTACCGACTTCTTCTCCGACTGCAGCAATTCCATGCCGAGGAAGCCGGGCATGGCAGGCAAGTCTTCGCGGACGCTCCAGTACGCGACCAACCGCTCGCCTTCGCCGCTTGCCACCCGGTATGTATCCGTCGCCACCATGACCGCTTCCTCTTCGGCGGGCGGCTCGGGCAGCGGGATAATCAGCGGGTAAGGCTCGTCGAAGCGCACCTCGGCCTCGATCTCGTAGACGTCGCGGAGGAAGGCTGACGTGATAACGCGGCGCGGCACGCCGCGGGCCGCAATGCTGCCCGACTTGAGCGCGATCAGCTCATCGCAGAAGGCCGCCGCCTGCTGCAGGTCGTGCAGCACCATCACGATCGTCAGCCCCGCCTCCCGGTTCAGCCTCTTCAGCACCCGCATCAGCTCAAGCTGATGGGCGATGTCCAAATAGGTCGTCGGCTCGTCGAGCAGCAGGATGCCCGTCTTCTGCGCGAGCGCCATCGCGATCAGCGCCTTCTGGCGTTCGCCGCCGGACAGCGTGTGGACCATACGGTCCTCGTAGCTCCGCATGCTCATCTGCCGGAGCGCCCAGTCGATCTCCCGCTCGTCTTCTTCGCCGAGCCGCTGCCTGAAGCGGCCGAGCCGCGGCGTCCGGCCGAAGGCGACCAGCTCGCGCACGGTCAGCTCCGGCAACGCCTCGCGCGATTGCGGCAGCATCGCAAGCTCGGTCGCGAGCTCGAGCCGCGTATACTCGGCAGCCGGCCGGCCGCGGACGACGACCGTACCGCCGGCCGGCTTCAGGAGGCCGGCGATCAGGTGCAGCAGCGTCGACTTGCCCGAGCCGTTCGGACCGACGATCGCCGTTACTTTGCCTTCAAGTACGCCCGCATCCACTTCGAGCTGACAATACGGCCCCGCTTCGAAGCGCAGCGCCTTCGTCTCGATGGCTTTCATCGCACACCGCTCCTTTTTCGCAGCAAATAAAGAAAAAACGGCGCGCCGATGCAGGCGAGCAGGATGCCGACCGGCATCTCCGCCGGATCGAACCAGGTACGGGCGATCGTGTCCGCGATGACGACCAGCGCGCCGCCGCCGGCGATCGATACCGGCATCAGATAGCGGTAGTCGTCGCCGATGAGCAGGCGGACCGCATGCGGCACGACGAGACCGACGAAGCCGACGAGCCCCGCCACGCTGACGGCCGTGCCCGCTAGCAGCGCCGCGAGCGCGAGCAGCAGCAGCCGCTGCAGCTCCACCCGCTGGCCGAGAAGCCTGGCCGTCTTATCGCCCAGCATGAGCACGTTGGCAGGCTTGATCGCCGGCACGGTCAGCGCGAGCCCGGCGAGCGCATAGGGCAGCATGAAGGACAGATGATGCCAGCTGCGTCCGTTCAGCCCGCCGGCCAGCCATGGGATGACCGCCTGGATCCGGTCGCTGTGCACGACCATGATGCCGTTCATGACCGCACCGAGCAGTGCGCTCACCGCGACGCCCGCCAGCACGATCTTGACCGGCGAAGCGCCGTTGTCCCAAGACAGCGTATAAATGAGCAGCGCCGCAACCAGCGAACCGGCGAACGCGGCGGGCGGCAGCAAATAGCTGAGCTGCGGCAGCAACACGAGCGTCACGACCGCCGCCAGGCCGCCGCCGGCGGAGACGCCGATGATGCCTGGATCTGCCAGCGGGTTGCGCATGATTCCCTGCAGCAGCGCGCCGGAAGCGGCCAGGCAAGCGCCGACGAGCACGCCCACGAGCACGCGTGGCAGCCGGACGTCCATAAGGATGACCTCGTACCGCGAATGGGAGCTGCCCAGCAAAATATCGATTATATCCCGCAGCGCTATCGGCACCGAGCCGACCGCCAGGCCGAATACGATGCCAGCCAACAGCAGCAGCGGCGCCAGCGGCAAGACGATCCGCCGCCTGCGCGTCCGGTCCGCTTTGCTCATGACGAACCGCCTTTGCCTGCGGCGTCGGTGCCGGACAGCTCGGCGGCGTATGTATCCAGCTTGCCGCGCAGCAGCTCGAGCGCTTCGACGACGCGCGTGCCGGGATTCGTGCCGAACAGCTCGGCCGGCAGCACCTCCACACGGCCGTCGCGCACGGCTGCGACGTTGTTCCAGGCCGCGTTTTTGCGCATCTCGGCCACGAAGCTGTCCGCCACTTCCTCCGGGTTGCCGTGCGTCATGATGAAGATCGCCTCGGGATCGGAGTCGACGATCCGCTCGGCATTCAGCTGCGCGTATTGCGGATAGCTCTGCAGCCGCGGATAATCCGACGCGATATTGTAGCCGCCCGCCGCTTCGAGCAGATTGCCCCCGAGCGAGGTGGGCAGCGCCGCCATGAACGTGCCCGGCGCGCCGTAGACGAGCAGCGCCCGCGGACGGCCTTCCTCGGCCTTCGAGGCGAGGGCGGCCCGCTTCTCTTCGATGCCGGCGATCAGCTCGTCGGCCCGCGACGAGCGCTCGAGCAGCTGCCCGATGAGCTCAATCTGCCGCTCGATCTCGTCGATGGAGTTGGCGCTGGTCAGCACCATCTTCGCGCCGATGCCTTCAAGCGTCGGAATATCCTTGACGTTCATCGGATCGTTGCCGAGCACCACGTCCGGATGAAGCAGCGCGATCCGCTCCAGATCGACTTCGTGCGCCGTGCCGATGCGGGCCGCTTGCTCCGCGCCTTCGTAAGGGAGCGGCACGTCCGAATCCGGACGCCCCGCCACCTGGCCCCCGAGCGCGTAGACGATGTCCGTCTCGCCGTTGCCCAGCGTCACGATGCGCTGCGGCACGCCTTTTAGCGCGACCTCCCGCCCGGCAAAGTCCGTGACGACCAGCTTCCCTTGACCGGCGTCTGCCGCTGTTGCTGCCTGCTGCGGCTGTCCGCCGCAGCCACCCAACGCGAGCGGAATCGCCAGGAAGAGCGCCGCCCAGGCGATTTGCCGCCGCAGACGGCTTGATCTACGCATGCTTAACGCTTCTGTAGCCGACTTCTTCTCCACCACCATACGCCTCCTGCTGCTAATACCACGATCGCGGCCGCCAATCCAATGATCAGTCCGTTATTCTCTTTTTTTGCCGAAGCCAGCGGCTGCGTGCCGGAGGTCTCTCCCGCTGCCGTCTCGGCGCTGGCTCCTGCTTGTGCCGACACGGCTTCGGCCGAAGCGTCCCCTTGGCCTGGATCGGCTGCCGCGGCATCGGCGCTCGCTTCGACGTCAGCCGCTTGCGCAGACGCGCTGGCAGATGTCTCCGCCGACGGCGATTCCGCGGCGCCATCGCCGCCAGGCGCCGCGCCTGCCGAAGCCGTTGCGGCCGGCTCTGCCGGCGACGCCTGCTCGCCGCCGCTTGCGGCATTCGCGTCCGGCGTTGCCGTCGCGGTCGCGCTGGCCTGCGGCGTTGCCGTCGCTGCCGCGCTCGCTTGCGGCGTCGCCGTCGCTGCCGCGCTCGCCTGCGGCGTCGCCGTCGCTGCCGCGCCCGCCTGCGGCTTAGCCGTCGCTGCTGCGCTTGCCTGCGGCTTAGCCGTCGCTGCTGCGCTTGCCTGCGGCTTCGCCGTCGCTGCTGCGCTTGCCTGCGGCTTCGCCGTCGCGGTCGGCGTCGACGCAGCAGGCTTGCCTGCCGCCGCCTTCACCAATTTCAGCGAATTCGCCTTAAATTCGAACCGAATCGTATAGTCGTGGTCGTAGTCGATGTCCGGCACCGTCACGTGTATCTTCGACAGCATTGGCGACGACGGCAGCTCGGACACCGCGAAGACGACCTTTCTGGTATCGGCCTTCGTATCCTTGCTCAAAATGCGCGTATTGACGTAGCCGCCGCCGCTTCCCGGCACCTTGAACTCCGTCACCCACTGACTGTGATTGATCGTCATTTGAATTTGAACGTTGCCGTTGTCGATGATGACGGTAGCCGGCTTTTCCCAATAATCGTTGGCCATCGACACCGAATCGTTTTCCGCTTGCAGAATCTGGTAGTCTACCGTATAAGTGCCGTCCGTCTGCGCCGCTTCGGCTCGTCCTGCCGAGTACGGCAGGCCAAGCGCCAACAGGAGCGCGACGATCCATGTCCATGCTGCTTTCTTTTTCATTGCCGAATTCAAGTTATAGCCTCCTCTATCGTTTGCCGGCGTTGTCCGGAAGCGGCGCTGCCCGCGCGCAGCGGCACGATGTACATGCCTGCCTCCTCGTCGCGCCGAACCAGCGCTTCCACGCCGTAGATGTCCTTGATCGTTTGCGCCGTCACGGCTTCCTCGGGAGGTCCCTGCAGCACGACGCGTCCTTCCTTCATCGCGATGATCCGGTCGCAGTAGCGTACCGCCTGATTCATGTCGTGCAGCACGACGACGATGGTCAGACCATGGTCGACGTTTAATCCGCGAATCAATTCCATCAGCTCGATCTGGTAATACATATCCAGGAATGTCGTCGGTTCGTCCAGCAGCAGCACCTGCGTCTTCTGCGCCAGCGCCATCGCGATCCATACGCGCTGCCGTTCTCCGCCGGACAGCTCGCCGATGCGCTGCTTGCGCTTCTCGGCCAGCCCGGTGCAGCCGATCGCCCAATCCACCGCCTGCTCGTCCTCCGCGTCGCGCTGTCCGAGCAGCTTGCGGTGCGGCAGACGGCCGTAGGCGACGATTCGCTCGACCGTGAGGTCTGCGGGCGCACCGTTGTGCTGATGCACGGCCGCCAGCTTGCGCGCCAGCTCCCGCGGCTTATAAGCGGCCAGCGCTTTGCCGTCGAGCACGGCCGAGCCGCTCTGCGGCGCGATGCTGCGGGCCATCACGCCGAGCAGCGTCGACTTGCCGCTGCCGTTGGGACCGATGATGCCGGTCATTCGTCCGGCGTCGATCGTCGCCGTCACTTCCTTTAGCTGATCCGTCTTGCGGTCGTACGAATATTTAATCCGGTCAAGCTCCATAGGCGCGATCACTCTTTCTCAGCATGAAAATCAAAAAGGGTCCGCCGATGACGGTCATAATGATCGAAGCGGGAATCTCAATCGGCGCCAGCACGGTGCGTCCGAGCGTATCGGCGGCCAGAATCAGCAGGGCGCCCGACAGCATGGAAAACGGGATCAGCACCCGGTGATCCGAACCGACCAGCAGCCGCGCGATATGCGGGATGAGCAAGCCGACGAAAACGATGAGGCCGCCGACGGCCGTCGCCACCGAGGCGAGCAGCACCGCGATTGCGGAGATGATCAGTCTCGCCCGCACGACGCGGAAGCCGAGATTGCCCGCCGTCCGGTCGTTCAGCGCCAGCGTATTGCACCAGCCGCATACGAGCAGCGCCAGCACCAGCCCGACTGAGCCGTACACGCCCAAGATGCGGACGTCCTCCCACGTTTTCATCGTGAAAATCGAACTGACGGCTTGGTTGACCGACGTAACGGCGTAGCTGCCCCGGTAGTTAAAAGATTGCCCAAGGCCGGTGAATGTCGCATTGATCGCAACGCCGACCAGGATAAGCCGCATCGGATTAAGTCCAGAGCGCCACGACAGCGCATAGACGAGCACGCAGGCGAGCGCGCCGCCGAGGAAGGAAAAGAAGGGCATCCAAAAAAATAAATTCGGGAAAATCGTCACCATCGCGAGCGACACGACGCCGGCGCCCGACGAGATGCCGATCACACCCGCGTCGGCGAGCGGATTGCGCATGACCGCCTGCAGCAGCACGCCCGATACCGCAAGCGCCGCTCCCGTAAAGATCGATACGAATATACGCGGCAAGCGCAAATCGCGAATGACATTGACATTCTCGTTATCCCCGCGCGCGAGACCCTGCACAAGCTCGATAAATCCGACCTTGATGCTGCCCAGCATCATGGAAGCCGCGACGACGGCGATCAGCAGGACGGTAACGATGGCAAAATAAAGCGTCTTTTTCGACATGATCGATTTCCTCTTTCCTTTCAAAAACGGCGATTACGGATAAAGCCTCTTGTACAGCGCCTCCAGCGCTTCGTTCGCCGCGATGTTGCCCGTCGTGCCGAACAGCTCCTCCTCGAGGTCGTATACGCGCCCGTTCTGGACGGCCTTGAAGTGCTTCCAGATATCGTTTTTCTTGAATTCCTCGTCAAACATCTTGACCACTTCCACCGGCATGCCGTGCGCCGCGCGCAGGATGACGTCGGGATTCGCCTGCTGCAAATATTCCGTGTTGGAAGCCAGGTATTCTACTTTTTCCCCTTGCACGATGTTGACGCCGCCGAGCAGCCGGACGAGGTCGCCGATGTACGAATGCTCGGTCGCCACCAGATAACTGCCCGGAACGCCCAGCAGGATCAGCACCGACGGCTTCTCCTTGCCGGCCGCTTCCCCCTGGAGCTTCGCCAGCGTATCGTTGTAGCTGTTCGCCAGCTTTTCGGCCTCCGCTTCGCGCCCGAACTTGGTCCCTAGCCCCCGGATCTCCTTCTGCATGCTCGACAGGCTGGTCAGATCCAGGAAGGAAGCGTTCAAGCCGATCTGCTTAAAAGTGGGCTCGAGGTCATACTGAAGCGTCGTGACCGACAGTACGTCGGTCGGCCGAAGCGACTTGACCAGCTCCATGTCCGGACTCATCGGATTGCCGACCTTGGTCACCTTGGCATATCGCTCCGGCAGCGTCTTCGCGCTCGTCGGAATGCCGACCAGATCGACGCCGAGCGCATCCAGCATCTGCGTCACGGCCACCGTCGTCGAGACGATTCGATAATCCGGCGCCTCCGCGCTCTTTGACGGATCCGCTTCTTCGGAGCCGCTTGCGGACCCGCTTGCAGTCGCGCTCGCCGCAGGGCTCGCGGGCGTGCCTGATTTTGCAGCGTTTGCGCCGCCGCAGCCGGCCAACAGTACCATCCAGACCAACAGCAAGGCGATGCCGGTCATTCCATGTTTTGTCGCGTTCATAATTCCTCCCGATTAAAACACGGCAGAGGACACCGTCAAGGGTCCTCTGTCCGTTGCTATGAGTGAATGCGCGGGGCATACCTGCCTCGGTTAACCGCCGCGGTCAAGCTGCTTGCCTTATGCTTTGGCGGCTTCGCTCTCCGCCTTGGCGCCGGCAGCCTCAGCTTCCTTCTTCGCCTTTGCGTCCGCTTCTGCGTGGTCCAGCGCCCGCAGCACGAGCGTGATCGCCTCGGCTCTCGTCGCCGGAGACTTCGCGCCAAAGAGATTGTTGCTGCCGCCCTGGATCAGTCCCAGCTTGACGGCCGCCGCCACGTAAGGGCGGGCATACGCCGGAATTTGCGAAGCGTCCCCGAACGTGAGCGACGCATTCGCTTCAGGCGCGATGCCGAGCGCCCTGACGATCATGACAGCGAGCTCGGGACGGCTGATCTCCTTCGCCGGACGGAACGTGCCGTCCTCGAAGCCGCCGATGATGCCTGCCGCGACCGCTTGCTTAATGAACGATTGCGCCCATGGCCGGATATCTGCCGCATCCTTGAAGCTCAGCTCGGCTTCCTCGCCTTGCAGGTCCAGCGCTCTGCCGAGCAGTACCGCGAACTCGACGCGGCTGATCGCTGCGTTCGGCCGGAAGTTGCCGTCCGAATAGCCGTTGACGATGCCGAGCTTGACCGCGCGGCTGATCGAAGCCACGGCCCAGTGCTTCGCTGTATCGAAGAACTCCGCGCCGAGATTTTCATCCGTGCCGCCGGAGCTGCTGCCGCCGTTTGCACCGCCTTCTCCATCCGTTTCGGACTCCTCCTCTTCTCCGTCCGGATTCGGTCGCGGCGTCACCGAGCCGAAGCCTTCTCCGCTCCATTCGGCTACCTTCGTGTAGCTGCCAAATTTGATTTGAACGTCATACTGGTGGAAGTAATTCACTTCCGGCCAATCGATCTTGACCCACCCGCTTTGCAGGGCAGTCAGATCGCTTACCGGGAACCGCACCCATCTTGTATTGCCCGCGGTATCGCTCGTCACGGTCTCCGTAGACGAGCCGTTCACGGTGAAGGCCGTAATTTCCTTGCTCTTATTCAGCCAGATATAAACATACTTCGAGCCGTTCTCCACGAGCATCCGTCCCGGGTGAGCGACATATTCGTCCATAACGGACGCTTGCGTCGTTCCTTGCTTCAGAATGGTGAAACTGATCTGATACTTGCCGTCCGTCAGTTCCGTGCCTGTACCCGTACCCGGATTGCCGCCGGATACATGAACCGCCGCCCGGAACGTCTTGATCGCATCGTCCAGCTTCTGCACGGCGGCATCGCTCAGCGCCTGCGTGCTCGCAAGCCTTGTCGCTTCCTTACCGGCCGTTCCGACAGCTTGCTCCAACGCCGTCTTCGCGCTTGCCGGATATTGGCCGGCAGCGGTGCCGACGACTGCGGCGGCGAGCTCGCTCTTCGCGGCGGCAACCTTGGCGACGAGCGCCTTGTTGTCGATGTCGTTGAAATTTAGGCGCGCATCGTAGGTCGTGCCGTCCGCGACGATCTGGACGGTCGTCAGCGCAGCCAGATCCGGGATCGCGATCTTGACGCGGCGGGTATCGTTCTGCGCATCGTTGCTGATCACTTCAGCATCGACAAGGCTTGTTCCGTTATTTACGCGTACGGCCGTTACCTTAGAGCTGCTTTTAACCGTGAATTCGGCATATGTCATCTCGTTCGCCGCACTGATGTCGGCTTGTTCTCCCAGATTCGCGCCTACGTCAGAAAAGTCTTCCGAAGCGGCGGCAGCGGCCGTGAAGAACGCGGTAAAAGGTACGTTCTCGATAAAGCTCGCAACGGCCGTTTTCAGCGTGACGTTCGCTTGCGTAATCTGCTGCCGCGAGGCGGCCAGATTGTCGCCGGTCTGCTTCGCATCGTCGATTGCCGATTCGAGCGCATCCAGCGGCTCAGCTGCGAGCGACGTCGCTTTCAGCTTGCTCGTCCCCGCACTTTGCGCCTTTTCGTGCAAGTTCTGAGCCGCAGCGATGCGATTGTTTAAGCGCTGCAGTTCGTTATAGTTGTAGCTGATATAGACCGTCCGCTTCTGTTCCCCCACCTTGTAGCTGAGGTACGAGAGACCATTCGTTTGAGGCGTAAATTGACTTCTTACTTGATAAACCGGCTGCTTATAATCACCAAAGGATACGAGTTTAATCGCTTTATATCCCGGCAAGCCTTCCTGTGGAAGCTCAAAGCTTCCATCGGTTGCAGGCGCCGATGCGTATGCCTCGCTGACGTTGGCGACGTTCATCGGCAGATTGGCATATTCCGTGCTGTCCTTGCCGTTCGTCAGACGATAGGCGACGCCGGCAAAATCCGAAGCGTATTCGGACTGCGCGCTGGCGGAGGTGGCATTGTCCAAGATGTAGATCGGAAGCGTTTCAGACGCTAAACGGTAGTAATACTCTTTGTTGCTCTCATATCTGCTGTTCAGCGTGTTCGTTCTCGTCGCCACGGTCGTGTCCGGCGTCGTCGGATTGTCGAGCGCAGTCTGCGCGGAGCTCAGCGCGCTTTTTAGCGAGGACGCTATGCCCGAATTGTATTCGCCATTGGTCACTGCTTTAAGCAAATACGTTTCCACGTCGTTGCTAGCGTCTGCGTCTCCGTTCAACGCGGCGCGTGCTGCTGCGTCCGCGCTTCCCAATTCTCCGGCAGCCTGTATTTTGTCGTACAAGGCCTGTACTTTTGCCATTGCTTCTTTAAGCGCCGTTTTGTCTGCCTGTCTGACGGACGTTTTAAAGCTGTTCAACGCGTCCGTCAACGCCTTATAGGCCGGCGTAATGCCGCTAGGATTCGATTCCCCCTTGTCCGCCGCGTCGCGAGCGGCGTTAATCTGATGCTTGAACAACGCCTTCGAAATCTCAGGGTACTGCCCATAGGCATCGCCAACGACTGCCGCGTCGTACACGGCCTGCGAAGCCGAGATCAGTTCGTTTAACTGCGTAAGCGTGTACTCGGTCGTTTCTCCGCCCGAACCGCCGCCCGGATTCGTGACAATCTTGCTCGTGTCGAGTTTCAATTGCACGTTGTACCAATGATCGTAATTTTTAACGATCTCCGGCGGAACGGCGACATGCATCAAGATGTCGATGCTGGCCGTCGGATCTTCTTCCACGGGAAGAGACACTTCAACTTCGCCGCTCGATGCGTTAGATACGGTTCTACCAAACGCTTCGTAGCCTCCGTCATTGGAGACAACATCGCCAACGATCGTTGCCTTGGGTTGTCCGGGCTTACGATAAGCCAAAAACTTAATCCAATCGGCTGAAGTTCCGGGAATTTTGTGATAAAAAACGGCGTGTCCGTTCGTCACAACCAATCGCCCCGAGCCGATGACTTGCATGAAATTGTTAGCGGCCGATACTTCGTTCGTACCATCCACCAGATAAGTGTATGACACATTCGTGTATTCACCGTCGACGATAGCCCCGCCGCCCGTACTGTCGGCAGCAGTTCCCAGGTTAGGCAGGCTTAGCAGCATTAATGCCGCTATTGCGACCAGCGCCCATTTTCTAATCCACGTTTTCAACTGTACGATCTCCTATCTATCTTCAAATTTAGAATAGCCGGTACCCCGTTTATTAAATGCGGCCGATCATCGCGCCGCGTTTTTTTCATAGTCGGAATTGCTAGTTTTGAATGAATGGTATTGACCGGCAAAAACGGTCTGAGACTCAGACCGTTTTTGCCCGAATGCGTTCTTATTGAACTTACAGCCAGTGAACTTCCAGGTCGTACCAAGTGTTGTGAACCGGAATGCCCAGGATCGTAACCAGAACGTGCAGCGAGATATCGAAGTTCGCAGCGTCGGAGCCAGGAAGTACGAACGTCGTCAGGCCGGTCGTCGCGTTATAAGAACCGTTGTAATACGTAGAGCCGACTTGAATCTGCGGGAAGTAGTTGCCGCCTTGCAGCTTCAGCGTGACCGTACCTGCCGTGTCGTCGATCGACGCGTCGCCCGAAATGTAGCCGCTCGAGTGCTCGTGGTACTCGCCGTCGTAGTAGAACTCATAGGCATGCGTGTGCGTCGCCGCGAAGGCCGGAACGACCATGACCAGCGCGAACACCATCATCAGCAGGAAGGATACCGAACGTTTCATTGTTTTTGTCATCATTTGCACGCTCCTTAAAAGTTTGGATGATTGCTTTTGCTTCGTTGTTGCGAACCTGGACGACGTTGCATCAGCAGTGAGTTTGAGGCATCCCTCCCGTTTTCCAAATATGATAACGATTATCATTATCAGTTACGAGTTTGATACTAACCCAATAAAATCCAAGCTGTCAACCTATTTTTTAACAATATTTTTGAACTTATGTTTTAATTTTCCTATTGGACATACTTCCCCATGCTAGTGCTAGCCTATCTTTGAATTATGAATGGACAATGAACAATAAATTACAAATTTGGCGAACGCGTCAGCCGCTTCCGCTCGCTAACCGGGTATCGTCACTCGAAACGTCGTCCCCTCGCCGATGCGGCTGAACGCCTGGATCGTCCCGCCGTGCCTGTGGACGATGGCCTGCACGATCGACAGTCCAAGCCCCGTGCCGCCCGAAGACCGGGAGCGAGAGCCGTCTCCCCGATAGAAGCGGTCGTAGATATAAGGCAGCTGGTCCTCGGGTATGCCGTCGCCGGTATCGGACACCTCTACGACGCAGGCTCCGCCCGCCTCCAGCGCGCGAACCGCGATCGACCGCTCGTCCGGAATGTGACGGATCGCGTTGAACAGCAGGTTTGTCCAGACCTGGTGAAGCAGCGCCTCGTCGCCGCGTATCGTAAGGCTTGGCGGCACCGATAGCTTGACCGACAGCTGCTTTTCCGACAGCTGCCACTGCATCAGCCGCAGCGCATGCTGAAGCTGCCGTCTCAGCGGGTGCTCCCGCTTGTCCAGACGCTCGCCGTCGGCACGGTCGAGCGTGGACAACAGCAGCAGCTGCCGGCTCATCTCCGCCAGCCTCCGCGCTTCTTGGCCTACGATGTACGCATATTCGATTCGCGTAGCGGCGTCCAGCTCCGGCTGCTGCAAAATATCCGCGAAGCCCTGGATCGAGGATAGCGGCGTATGAATCTCGTGCGATACGTTCGCGACGAAGTCCCGCTTGGCGAGGTCCGACCGCTCCAGCTCCCGGCTCATCGTCTCGAAGTGACGCGCCAATTGGCCGATCTCATCTCTTCGGTTCGTGTTGAGCCGAATCTTGTATTCGCCCTGCGCGAGGCGCTTGGTCGCTTCGGTCAATTGCGTGACAGGCTGAACCAGGTAGCGCGTGCTGAGCAGGAAGCTCGGAATGCTGAACGCGACCGTAAATACGAAAATAAGCGCGAAAAAGACGCGCAGCTCCCCAAACTGAAGACGGACGTCGGGCCGCAAAAACATCGCATAGTTCATCCCGGAGATTTGAAGCGGGACGCCTACGGTGTTGCTTAAGCCGTTCTCGAAGTATCCCGTCAAAAACGGCGAATCTGGATAATGGGCGATGCCGTGATAGACGTTCCCCGCCAGCACCTGCTCGCGCACGTCCAAGGCCAGATTCTTTTTGCGAAAAGAATGCCCGAAATAAAACTCGCGCCCGGTACGATCGGTCAAATAAATCTGGTAGCCGAGCGAGGACGCATTGCGCATATAATCTCCGACCGCCTCGGGGTATTGCTCGACGAACGTCCGCGCGTCCTCCGCAATGCCGATCATCTTGGCGTCGTGCAGCGGCTTGAGCTTCCAATGATAATACGCGTTCGATACGGAAAATCCGAGCACGCTGCTCAGCGCCACCGTATACAGAATAATGACGAAAACGCGGAAATACAGCGACTTCATGAGCCGGCAGCCTCGATCTTGTAGCCGATCCCCCGGACCGTATGGATGGAAAAATGCCGCTCGCTGCCGACGAACCTTTTGCGCAGGCGCTTGATATGTACGTCCACCGTCCGTTCGTCGCCCACGTAGTCCTGTCCCCAAACGAGGCGGATCAGATCGTCGCGGGAAAAGAGGCGGCCGGGATACTGCGCCATCTGCGCCAGCAGCTCGAACTCCTTGAGCGGCAATACGATCACGCTGTCTCCGTCGATGACTTCATAATTTTGCAGGTCGATCACGAATTCGCCCAGCCTGATCTTCCCGCTCGACGGGACCAGATAACGCCGGAAGAGCGCCTTGACGCGAAACAGCAGCTCCTGAAGCTCGTAGGGCTTGGTGATATAGTCGTCTGTACCGCTAAGAAACCCGCGCTCCTTGTCCGCCAGCTGATCCCTGGCCGTAAGCATGATGATCGGTATATCGTAGCTGTCGCGGATATGCTCGCATAGGGTCCAGCCATCGACCTTCGGCATCATGACGTCGACGATCGCCAGATCGATCGCCTGCTCCCTGAGCACCTCGATCGCCTGCTCGCCGTCCTGCGCCTCGATCACGCGATAGCCCTGACGCGTCATGAAGTGATTCAGCAGCGACCGGTGATGGATGTCGTCGTCCGTAACCAGCAATTGCTTCATAAACTCGTCTTCACCCGCCCGCAATCGTATACGTTAACGGTCATGCCCCAAACGCCTCTTTCCTCCCAATAGATGAGATCTCTTTTATATTAAACGATATTGATTCTCATTATCAACGTATAATTATTAAATGGCGGACTTCCTTCAGATTAGAGGGGTTATATGAACATTGTATGAATGATAGATTACAAATCTATCGGCAATCGATGGCGTGGCAAGAAATCTATGATAGTCGCTACCGAAAATATCTGCGCAGCGGCTGCTCCGAACGGCATGATGCATTCCAAGCGGGATGTGACGGATTCCTTTATTCCGGTTCGCCGGACACGTCTAAACAACAAAAAGCACGTCCGGTTGGACGTGCTTTTTGTTGTTTGGCAGCGTTTGGCGTTAGGGATAAGTAATATGGCTAGTCAGGCTGAGCGTGCCGATCTGCGGATTCCAACCGTTCGTCGGCGACGGCTTGAATACAATCTTCAGATACTTGGTGCCGGCCGGCAAGTCCCCGCTGTAGTTCCGTTCGCTCCAGCTTCCGGACTTCGCCACCGTATCTTTGGTCGGCGTGAACAAGGCGTACGTCACGTTGTCTGAAGAGACGTACAATTCGAGATCATCCACCGCCTCGTAAGGCCAAACCCAGGATTTAGCCGTGAACCGGGACAAATCCATGTCTGGCTCCGCTTGGTAAACCACATATTCCTCCGCATTCGACGTTCTCATCAGTCTCGAGGTATCGTTGCCGATTTGTCCCGAGTTGGAGCCGGTGAGCACCAGACGTGCACTGCGGGCGAACACATGACTGAAGTCGTTCAAGTCGTCCGTCACCGTGATGCTCGGAACCTTGCTCGTGATACGGACATCGCCGATCTGCGGATTCCAAGAGTAAGCGGAATTTAACCGGAAGACGATCTTGAGATACTTGGTGCCTTGAGGCAACGATCCGCTGTAACTGACCTTCGTCCACCTCAGCAGCTCCGTTGTTTGGGTAGGCGTATACAGGGTATAGACGGCATTGTCCGGCGAAGTATAGATCTCGAAATCCGTCCGGGCTTCATAAGGATAGAACCAGGTCGTGACTTCGAAGTCCGTCATATCCATGCTGTACGGAGCTTTGTAGACCAGGTACTCTCCCGCATCGGTACTGACTGTCTTCCGGATAACGCGAAACGCATCGTCGTTAAAGTAAGGCGGGCTGCCGGATTCAAATGTGAGATTGGTGCTGCGCGCCAGTACTTTGCTGAAGTCGTTCAGCGGATCGTTCAGCGTATATTCCCTCATCGCCGGAGGTGAAGCGGTCGCAAGCTTGCTCGTGATCCTGACCTCTCCGATCTGCGAATTCCAGACGTAGGCCGAATTCTGCTGGAAGACGATCTTCAGGAACTTCGTGCCCGCGGGCAGCGTGCCGCTATAATTAACCTTCGTCCACCTCAGCAGCTCCGTCGCCTTGGTAGGGGTATACAGGGTGTAAGTCAAGTCGTCCGGCGAAGTGTAGATCGCGTAATCCGTCTTGGTCTCGTAAGGATAGAACCAGGTCGTGACGTCGAAGTCTGTCATCTCCCTGTTGTCGGCGGCCTTGTAGATGAGATACTCGCCCGTCGTCCCCTTCGTCGTCCGAATGGCGCGGGAGGTGTCGCCGTTGAAGTACGGCGGCGTTCCCCGTTCAAAGTCCAAGTTGGCGCTCCGCGCGTAAACTTGCGTGTAATCGTCCAATACGTCCACCGTCGTCAAAACCTCGGGCTCCGGCTCCGTCGGAGGAATAACCGGAGGAATCGGCGAAGGCGTCGGCAGCGGAGTCGACACGCTTGCGTCGTACTGGAAGCGGACCGAGTGGGAACGTCCGTTCTTCTGATTCGTGTTCACTTCGAATTTGATCGTCGGGCTCAGCTGAAGCACCGTAACGGTCGAATCCTGCTCCAGCACGGACAGCCCTTCCCTCGCGATCTCGAATGTAAGCTTGGTCTGGAGCTGCGTAGGATCGGACACAGCGACATCCAGCTCTCCCGCCTCGTCCTTCATCGTGATCGAAGAGGCGTTCGATGCGGTTACCCTGCCCACCGTGCCGGGTTGCCAGAAGTTGGCGCCGAATAGGTTTGTCGTCTTTTCCCGCACGGCCTGGATGTTCCGGTTGTTCGCGACGATCTCGACATCGGGATTCGAGCTGTAGGACGCCGTCTCCGCGGCCGTCTTGTTAGGCAGGACGACATACGAATAATCCTTGTTAACCGGACTTTTACCATGATCGTACCACATCGTCAAGTAATTTCGACTGATGTCCGTCGTCGCTCCCGCGGTCGTCAGCTGCGAATACTTGCCTACGGATGCGGCACGGCCGGCTTTGATCGTGGCCGGCTGCGGGAAGTAGTAGCCGCCCGTTCCCTCCAGATACGCGTAGGAGACGTTGCTCATCTCCTCTTGCCAGCCTAATCCGACCGGCTTGGAGACGCCGTTGACGATGAACGTTTCATCCCCTTTGGCCACTCGCGTATTGTGCAGCGGATCCAGGACGGGTCCCAGCGCATTCGGTGCGTACAGCTGAATCTCCGATACCCGGCCCGGATGCCCTTCTCCGTCCTCGTGCAAGGTGAATTTGACGTATCTGGCCGTCGTATCGTCAAAATCGTACGCGCGGATCTCCGAGGTCTGCCCCGCGCTGCTGCCGCTATAAACCGCCGACCATACCGATTGATCCGCGGAAGCCTCGATATCGAAGCTGTATTCCCGATTGTGGCCATCCGGGAAGCCAATGCCTGCGTAACCCAGCTGAACGTTGCTGCCCATATCCAATACCAACGATTGCCCTTCGGCTCCGGCCGTCCAGGAGGTCGCGATATCGAAATCGTTGACTTCGTCAATGCCGGATCCATAGGTCGCGTCTGTCACGCTCGTTGCGCTGAGCGGTTTGACGGAAGGCGGGATCATCGCATTGCCGGCCGAACTCGGCGCATAAATCTGCACCTCGCTGTAGCTGTTCCATAAGTTTAAAGAATTCCCGTATCCGAGAATCTTCACGTACCTGGCCTGAACGTCCGGGAAATCGAACGTTTGAATCACCGTATCGTCGCTTACGATGCTGGAATTGCCGCTGAATACCGTATTCCAATTAACGTTATCTTCCGAGACCAGGATATCGAATGCGGACGTTCTCGTATTTTGAACAAAGAAGCTTATGCCGACATAGCCAATTGGCTGCGTCTTGCCGAGATCGAACTGAATCCATTGGCCGGTTCCTGAAGACGACCATCGCGTCCCTATATTGTTATCGTACGTATTGCCGGGAAGGTTGCCGTCGTTGCCGCTGTCGGTAACGGCAGCCACCTTGTGGCGCAGCGGTTCGGAGCCGATCGGCTCCGTTGCCGGAGAGCCCGGATCGATGCCTTGCGTCGATCTCTCCGCGTTCAGCATCCGATTATCGATCGTCGTCTCGATCGTCCGGTTATCGGTGCTGTTGATTCCCGCGCCTAGCGCTACCACTTCGTCGTCGAACATAAACCACGACTTCTTGGCCGTTAACGAGCTTCCGTATGCCTTGTAGTCCATGCCGACAGTCGCGTCCTGCCCCTGGAGCTCCGAACCGCCCGCGAAGGTTTTCGGGCTTCGATATCCGGCTCCTTCGCTGTCCGTTCTCGCCATCGTATCGACCGTCGTTCCGGGAAGCCGGTACTTGTTCACCGTAGGCCAGTAATCGTAATACTGCCGCTGATCTCCGTTGTACAGGTAAGTCATGCCGGAGCCGGTATACCAGCCCGTCAGGTTCTCGCCATTCGTCGTTTCATACGTCCCGATCCGATTGGAGGACATGCTGACCCCGAAGCCGAAGCCGGGCCGCAGATGGACTGCCCGGTCCATTCCGGCATACACATTGCTCAGCGTCAATTCGTCTCTAGGCTGGATGGACGCATCGTTTATAATAGCCAAAGTCTCGATCGCGGAGGTTAAGCTAACGTCATTGTAATAATCGAATTCGGTATCCGCCAGCAGCCAGGCTTTGACCATGGACTTCAACCTTCCGACGTGCTCCGCGGGAGCCATCTGCGCCAATCGCACGATTGCCGCGATCGTTCGGTGCCCCGTATTATGAGCCTGATCGTAGCTCCTCGAGACGGCTCTTCCCCGCGTCATGTCCATAAACGCGCCATTGTAGATCAGCGGCTCGTAGGCGTCGTACACCCATTGGTAAACCCGGCTCGCATCCGGATCGATCGGCTCCCAGGAGGAACCATCCAGCATGTACAAGACATTCCCGAGTTCTTGCAACAAGCTTGCGCCATATCCGCCCGTGTAAGCATACACCTCATGCTGGACGAACGAACCGTCCTCGTAGAAGCCGTCGCCTACGGTCACGTAGTCGAACACCGGGCTGAGTCCGTCCCTGGCCAGAACGAGCTTGGCCGCCGACTTGACCAGAATGCCGCGCAAGGCGATGATATTGCATTTCCAAACGAGATTGGCCCCGGTGTTGACCCCTTGTTTATAATTCACTTCCTCCGGAACGGGGGAGAACCTGTCGATCGGCTTCATGTAATTCGCGATCTGCGTCGGCGTCAAGTCATCGTACATAATGACGACGGCGTCGTTCAGCTGCAGCGGAGAGCCGATCTCCCAATCCCACCAATTGTCGTAATACGCCCTCGTTTCGTTGTACCGGTTGGCATACATCCAATCCAGCGCACCTATAATATCTGTCTTCAGCTGCTGGTTGCCGTAGACGCTCGAGCCGACCGTCGCGTAGGCAATGGCCATGTCCTTGATTCGCTGATACGCTTGGGTGACCTGCCCGGATACGGCAGCGCTCGCCAGATCGCTCCACAAGTAAGCTCGGCTGGCGCTCTTGTTCATCGTGCTCCAGGTGGTCTGACTTAACAGGTTTAGCTTACGGGCAATGACCGGATCGTTAACGTCGTAGCCGTTGCCGCCGATTAAGCTGTCTCTCCATTTAAGACGCATGGTATCGAATTCATCCGAGGAAGCGCTTACTTTTGATGGCGAAAAGGCACCCAACAAGGCTACGATTAAAGCCGCGACTAACAGCATGCTGATCTTGCTTTTCATGTTCATCACGTTTACACCCCGTTTCTGGATTTTAATGCCTGTAGGCGAAGCCATAGAAAAAGCGCAGGAGGTTTTGCTTCAATCGCTGCAATCTCCTGCGCGCTTAACCTTTCACTCCCCTCTTCTATTTTTTAGTGGCGTTATACCAATCCGAAGCTTGCTTGATCGCGTCGGCTCCTCCCAGAGACTTGTATTCCTTCACGAATTCATCGAAGTAATCGAGCGGCTTCTCTCCCAAAATGATCTGCGTGGCCGTCTCCAGATAGAGAGGCATGCCCGTATAGCCGAAGCCCGGCACTTCAGGCGAGTTGGTCTTGATCGCCGGCATGCCCGTCATTAAATTCGGAATCGATTCGTTGCGGGCGACCTCGTAAGCGAGCTTCTGCTTCTCGAAAGCCTCGTCGTTCCCCAGCTTGGTCTTGAGCAGCTCTTCGTTGTAGCCGACGATGTTGAAGACGATCGACCGCCACGTGCTGGTCTTCGCGTCGACGTCCTTCTGCTGGTCGTAGACGATTTTCCCGCCGTCCTTGGTGTACGTGTCTCCCGGAATGCCGAAGTTGACGAATTCCTGCCCTTCTTCCGATGCCAGCCAGTCGAAGAACTTAACGGCCGCGGCCGGATCCTTCACTTTTTTGGTGATGAGATAGACTTTGTTGGTGGAGGTTCTTAAAGAACCGACATCCGTCACGCCGGGCGCCTTCGGCGTAGGGATCGCGATGACGTCCGGATGTTCGTTCGGCAACGACTTGTTCAGGCGGTCCTGCCAATCCCACGCCAGAGCCGGGTCATGGTTCCACATGCCGACGATGCCTTGCTGAATCTTCTGCTCCCAGACGTTGCGCTTGTTCGTCGTGAACTCGCTGTCGATCAGCTTCTCCTCGTACATCGTCCGCATAAATGCGAGACCTTCCTTGTGGTTGCTCGTTATGAAGCCCGGCAGCAGCTCGTTATTCTCGTACTTGGCCGTGGTATGATTCTGACCGTACATGCCGAAGAGATTGTTCACCCAGGTCATATTCTCGCGGGAGGAGAACGGAATCTCGTCCTTCTGTCCGTTGCCGTTCGGGTCCTTGTCCCGGAATGCCCGGAGCAACGTAAGCAGTTCATCCGGCGTCTTGGGCGCTTCCGTGATGCCCACTTTATCCATCCAGTCCTTGCGAACGTAGATGATGCTGTTCTCCGTGACGTTGCCGCCGGCGGGTTCCGGAATGCCCATGATCTTGCCGTCGATCGTCACCGCGTCCCATGCGGCTTGGGGAATGACTTTCTTGAGATTAGGACCGTATTTATCGATATAATCATTGAGCTCGAGCAGTTGGTTGTTGTTGTACAGCTCGCCTCCCGCATTCCAGCCCATGACGACGTCCGGAATATCGCCTGCCGCATACTTGGTGCTGAGCTGCCCGTCCATCTGGGTATGCGGAAAGAAAACGACGTCCAGCTTCGTATTCGTCTTCTCCGCCAAATACTTAAGCGTCGGATTGTCCATCGTAGCGCCGCCGGGAACCGGCTGGCTGAAGTCGGACGTGAAGATGCGGAGCGGCACCGGTTCGGTGGCGGCGCTCGGACTTGCCGAGGCTCCCGCCGATGCTTTCGCGGTTTCTGTCGCGGCCGAAGGCGACGCAACCTTATTCTCGTTATTCCCCGACCCGCAGGCGGTCATCGCAACGACTAACGTTGCGGCGACGACACCTAACAACCCCTTTTGTTTGTTGACCATCGTTTAGTGGCCTCCCAGTTCATTTGGCATCTATATGAAGACAGCGTCCTCATAACGTTTTGACGATTATCCCTTGACGGAGCCCAGCGTGGCTCCCTTGATGAAGTAGCTTTGGATGAACGGATAGATGAGGACGATCGGCGCCGTGGCCAAGACGATGGTAGCCATCTCGATAGCGGCCGGAACGAGCGTGATCGAAGCCTCGCCGTTCGCCGCGGCGACGATATCGTTGCTGTTGCCCATGGAGATCAGCGAGAAGATGTACATTTGGAGCGTTTGCATATTGCGGTCGTTCAAGAACATCAACGGCCCCATATACGAGTTCCAATGGCCGACGGCATAGAACAAGAGCAGCGTGACGATAATCGGCATGGACAGCGGGACGACGATGCGGGCCACCACCCGGAACTCGCCCATCCCGTCCACCTTGGCCGCGTCGAACAGTTCTTCGGGAAGCGATCGGAAGAAGGTCAGGCAGAGAATCAAGTTGAACGCGGAGATCGCGCCCGGGATGACCAGCGCCCACATGGAGTTGATCAGGCCCAGCGATTTGACGACCAGATAGGAGGGGATCATCGGCGCCTGGAACACCATCGTGAAGACGATGAACAGCATGAGGAATCGGCGTCCGCGCAGCCAGCTCTTAGATAAGGGATAAGCGCCGAGGACGGTAAAGAACATATTGAACGCCGTAGCGATGAAGACCACCTTGACGGTCATCCAAGCCGCCCTCCAGAAGGTAGGGGTCTGAACGACCATCTGGATGTTTTCCATCGTCGGCTCCACCGGCCAGAGGAGCACGCGGTTGTGGATGATCGCCTGAGAAGAGCTGAAGGCGCCGGCAATGACATGCAAGATGGGAACCAGGGAAACGAAGGCGATGAACGCGAGCAGCAGATAGTTCATCACGTCGAACGCCCGCTCCCCGCGGGAAGATCGGATACGCATGACAGCCTCCTCAGTACAAGCCTTCGCCCGTTATTTTATTGCTTAGCCTGTTGACGCTGACCAGCAGAACGAAGCCGATCAGCGACTTGGACAGCCCGATCGCCGTCGTGATGCTGAATTGGCCGTTCACGATGCCCGAGCGATAGGCGTACGTGTCCAACACTTCTCCGACCGAATACGTCATGGGACTCAAGAACACGTAGATTTGCTCGAAGCCGACGTCGAGCACGTTCCCGATCTTAAGCAGCATCAGGATGACGATGGCGGGAAGCAATCCGGGAAAGGTAATGTGCACGAACTGTCTCCAGCGGTTGGCTCCGTCCACCTGCGCCGCTTCATAGAGCGAAGGAGAGATTCCGGTCAGCGCGGCCAGGAAGATGATGGTGCTCCAGCCCATCTCCTTCCACACTCCCGCTCCGACGACAAGCGCACGGAAGTATTCCGGAGCCTGAAGCAGCGCAATGGGCTCGAAGCCGAAGCGAGCCAGCAATTGGGTCACCAAGCCCGTCTGGATCGAGAACATCATATAAGCCAATCCGTACACCAGCGCCCAAGACAAGAAGTGCGGAAGATAGACGAGGGTCTGGATCGTGCGCTTATAGGCGGTTCGGCGAATCTCGTTGAGCAGAAGGGCCAGAATGATCGGAGCCGGGAAGGCGAACACGATCTGGTAGAACGAGAAAATCACCGTGTTCTTGAAGACATTCAGCATTCTTGGCTGCGTCACTAACGTCTCGAACCACTGGAACCCGACCCACTCGCTTCCGAGGAACCCTTCGAAGATGTTGTAATCCTTGAAAGCGATTACGATCCCCAGCAGGGGAAGATACTTGAACGTGAGAAAATAGACAAACATGGGAACGATCATGACGTACAGCGGCCAATTCTTCTTTATGAACTTCGCGAGCGATTCCCTCGCGGGGCGTTCGATGACGATCGATCGGCTGACGGCCGGAAGCTTTTGTCGTACGCCGGCATACGACATTTTTCTACCGCTCATTGCGATCCCCACCTCCTTAAGGCCAATTATAAGGAATGGGGAAACCGGGCAGTAGAAGTCTATCTTTCGATTTATAGGGGTTATATTCGGATCGAGACTAAGATTTCATCCGTTTCTTGTAATCCAGCGGGGTCATGCCATAGAACTTCTTGAAGGTCTGGGAAAAATAAGGAACATCCTCGTACCCTATCTCGCCGGCGATCTCGTACACCTTGGCGGAGGTCTCGAGCAGCAGACTGCGCGCTTTGCGCATCCGTTCCGCGACGAGGTAGCTCCAGACCGTGATCCCGGTCTCTTGCTTGAATAGGGTGCACATGTACGTCTTGTTCATCTCGACCCGATCCGCCAGCTCCTGCAAATTGATGTCTTTGGACAAATGCGCCTGAATGTAGCTTTTTACCGACTCGATCTTCCGGATCGACTGGGTATCCCGGACGCCGCGCATCGCTTCCACCAATCGGCTCGAGCCTTCTTCCAGCCGATGCACGGCGCAGATGCGGAAGTGGCTGCGAACGTCGGATAGCGGGAGCGTCCGGCCGCCGAGCTCCGGATCCCCATCCTCCTCCAGCTCCAGGCGCAGCTTGTCCTCCGCCAGCTCTTCGATCAGCGTCTGAATCCAGACATGGGACAACGCGTTTAAGAGGTAGTACTTTTCGCCGACCCATGACTCCAGCAATTCCAGCGTGTCGACGATGAGCAGCGGCAAGGTCTCCGTATGAAGCGTACGGATCTGGTTCAGCCAGCGGTCCAGGAAAGCCCGGTGATGCGGCAGCTTGCGAAGCATGACGGAGGCTGCGTCCCGAAGCCGCTCCTGGCGGAGACGGTCGGCAGCCGCATGCAGCGAACGGTCGAGCAAGCGCGTGTCTACCGGCTTCAGGATGTAGTCCAGCGCCTTCAGCTGAATGCTTGTCTTGGCATATTCAAAGTCGTCATAGCTGGATACGACCATGCACGCCATCCAGGGATATAGACCATTGATGCGGTCGATTAAGGCAAGACCGTCCATGACCGGCATCCGAATGTCGGTGATGCACAGGTCGGCATAATGATCGTCCAGCCAGGCCAACGCTTTCTCTCCGTTGGATGCGGTCCCGGCTACGACCGTAGAAGCGCCGATCTCCTCGACGGACTGGGTCAAGCTCTCCCGAATGAGCGGCGAGTCGTCCACGAGCAATATACGGATCATAGCGGATACACATCCTTTGAGTAATAAGGAAATACAATGGCGATCTGCGTTGCGCCTTGATCCGTCACGGACAGGGAGACGCCGGACCGGCTGTCCTTGTAAAAGGTGCGCAGCCGATAATGAACGTTCAGCACGCCGATCCGCGAGAGCTGCATAAACGCCTGCGCCGGCTGTTCGAGCGCCAGCGCCTCTTGCAGCTCCGCCAGCTTCTCCTCGGTGAATCCGCTGCCGTTGTCCTCGATCTCGATGCGCACGTACGCCTCTCCGTCCCGCCGCGCCGATATTCGGATCAACATCGGTTCAGCCGTCGTCTCGTAGCCGTGCTTGATGCTGTTCTCTACGAACGGCTGGAGGATCGCCTTTAGGGATCGCGCCTCTTTGACTTCTTCATCCATTTCGATGCAAAACTTCACGTCATCCCGATAGAGGATGCCGATAATATGCATATAATCGGATACATGCTTCAGCTCGTCCTCCAGCAATACCAAAGATTGCTGATAGTTGGACGTATACCGCAGCATATTGGACAAGGCAACCGCCGTATCCATAATCCCGCGGTGCCGGGCGAGATTCGCCATGGCATTGATCGACTCCATCGCGTTGAACAAAAAGTGGGAGTTGATCTGCGACTGCAGGGCCGACAATATCGCTTGCTGCTGCACGATCCGGGATTCCGCAAGCTGCTCGATGGATGCATCGATCCGGTCGAGCAAATGATTGTAGGCCATGCCCAGCTCGGCCACTTCATCGCTCCCTTTCGCGTCCACGCGAACGTCCAATCGTCCCATGCGGGTCAAGCCGATCGTTTTCCGGAGTGCCTTCAGCCGCGCCGTGATCGAGGAAGCGACTCCGAACACCAGCAAGCTGGCAATGACGATGCCGCCGAGCGTCATGACGGTCGTCCAGTTGCGTATGCTGATGATGCTTTTGGCCAACTCGCGGTACGGGATGAGCGATACGATCTTCCAGCCGGTCTGCGGGATGGTCTGGTACACGATCATTCGCTTCGTCTGCTTCTCATAGTAGGAACCCGAATCGCTTCGGTTCAGCACGCTTTGCAGCCGGTCGTCGATAAGACTGCCCACCGAGCTCTGATCATGGGCGGTGATGATGGCGCCGCTGCCGTCTACGATAAACGTGCTGCCCGTGTCGCCGAGCTTGACGGCGTCCAGAATGGCCTGCGTGGACTTCAGGGAGATATCCATCTGTAAGTAGGAGGACGTCTTGCCATAGCTGTACTGCTGCAAGTACGTCAGTA
The DNA here is from genome assembly GCF_042683485.1 of Cohnella sp. GCM10020058. Classification (NCBI taxonomy): domain Bacteria; kingdom Bacillati; phylum Bacillota; class Bacilli; order Caryophanales; family Paenibacillaceae; genus Cohnella; species Cohnella sp. GCM10020058. The sequence continues at coordinate 637,470 of NZ_JBHUJV010000001.1, read as the reverse complement.
CGGGGAGCTTTTCGGCAGCGCCGTTGTGGTTCACATAGGTAGTATTCAGGTTAACCGATCTCGTGATCTCGCCTTTGAACGGAAGATGTCCGAACCACGGCTCCCGCTCCATCGCATATCCGGTCTTCAGCATCGCGTCCCCGCTGTCCGGATTCCGGTACGCGCTCTGGTAGCCGTCGCCGCTATAGAACACGATGGCGAGCAACTCCGGATGATAGGCGATGAAGGGCTCGATATATTTGATTTCCATGTTCCTGTAGGTTCTGTAAATATGGTAAGCGTTTGCATTCGGCGCCATGGACCAATCGCGGAAATCGACCGTTGTTCCCAGCATCCGAAAAAAATGCTCGTTGTCCTCGATATATCGGCTTAAGTTGAAGTTGGCTTGCGTCAAGATTTGATTGCTGAACCGGGTCACGTCCGAATCGATCGCATCGATGCTTTTGCGATAGTTCACCGTCCCGATCACCGCGGTCACGATCATGATTATAGCCGTAATCAAGACAACGAGCTTCCATTGCAGCGAATGCCGCATCTTACGAAACAAGCGTGCCACCTCCCGAATTGCACGGATTCCAATCGTTGCGCTATGCCCTATCTTAATCCAGAATTCGGGATGATGGAATCCTATGCCAATTAATCGGCCATCCTTTTATGGCGTTATGCCCTCAATCGTTCGTTTTCCAAAAGGCTCGACGAAAAAATCAGAGAGAAATCGGACAAAAAGCTGCTCTGTCGGCAGCAGCTTGCGCTGCGTCGGAGAGATTACGCCCACCGTTCGCGTTACAAGAGGATCGATCAAAGGGATTTTTACCGTGGAAGGCGGAATATTGTCCACCAGCGTCACCTCCGGCATGAGCGCCACGCCGAGACCGGCGGAGACCAGTCCCTTTAACGCATCGATATCGTCGCCCTCGAACGCAATGTGCGGCACGATGCCGATCTCCCGGCATGCGTTCAGCACGATCTCCCGAAAAATCGTTCCTTCCGGCAACGTGACGAACGGAGCGTCCTTCAGCTCCGACAGCCGTATGCCGGATTGACGGGCAAGCGGGTGGTGAACCGGCAGCAGGACGACGATGTTTTCGGTGAAAAGCAATTGGGAGCGAATCTTTTTTTCCGCCGCCGGCAAGGGCGCGATTAAGGCGAGATTGTATTCGCCGTGTATGACGCCGTCAATCAGGTCGCGGTAGAGTCCTTGCCGCATTTGAAACTTCGCTTCCGGATACCGCTGGCGAAAAGCGTAGATGGCCGTCGGCATCACATGGGCGGCCAGGCTGATCGGAAAAGCGATGCGGACCGTTCCCTTCTCCGGCTCCAAGCATTCCTGCACCTCGCGCTCCGCCTCCCCGATCATGTTCATGATCTGCTCTACGCGCGCCAGGAACATCCTTCCGGTCGGCGTGAGCTTCACGCGGCGCCCCTCGCGGACGAACAGATCCACGCCAAGCTCGCTCTCCAACTGCATAAGCTGCCTGCTTACCGACGACTGCGCGACATGCAGGGCATCGGCCGCCTCCGTCACATGCTCGCGCTTGGCCACTTCCATGAAGTACCGCATCTGTCTGATTTCCAGCATGCCCGCCCCTCCTTTATGCTTAAAACGCATGAACTTCATCTGAACTGAATATTGGAGCGATCAATGACTTCGATCATAATATTAAACTACGATCTATAAAAACGGAAATGGCTTTTGGCCATTGCACCTAAAGGAGTTTTGGACGCATGAGCATCCTCGAAAAAATCGAACAAACGCACGCGACGCAAGCGCACGAATATGTCGACGGTTTGTTCGAGACCGTCAAGAAGCGCAATCCGAACGAGCCCGAGTTCCATCAGGCCGTCAAAGAGGTCTTCCTTTCCCTGATTCCGGTGCTCTCCCAGAACCCTGCGTACATCGCGAACGCCGTCCTCGATCGCCTGGTCGAGCCCGACCGCATCCTGTCTTTCCGGGTACCGTGGGTCGACGATGCAGGCAAGGTTCAAGTCAACCGCGGTTTCCGCGTCCAATTCAGCAACGCGATCGGCCCGTACAAGGGCGGCCTGCGCTTCCATCCTTCCGTTAACGCCAGCATCATCAAGTTCCTCGGCTTCGAGCAAATCCTGAAGAACGCGCTGACCGGCCAAGCGATCGGCGGCGGCAAGGGCGGCTCCGACTTCGATCCCAAAGGCAAATCGGACCTCGAGATCATGCGCTTCTGTCAAAGCTTCATGACCGAGCTCAGCAAGCATATCGGACCGGACAAGGACGTTCCGGCGGGCGATATCGGCGTCGGCGCGCGTGAGATCGGCTTCATGTTCGGTCAATACAAGAAGCTGGTCGGCGCATACGAAGCCGGCGTGCTTACCGGCAAGGGCATCGGCTACGGCGGCAGCCTGGGCCGCAAGGAAGCGACCGGCTACGGCGCGGTCTACTTCGTAGAGGAAATGCTGCAAGACGCGGGTTCTAGCTTCAAGGGAAGCAAAGTCGTCGTCTCCGGCTCCGGCAACGTATCGATCTACGCGATGGAAAAAGCGATCCAGCTCGGCGCCACGGTCGTGGCCTGCAGCGATTCCGGCGGCTACATCTATCATGCGGAAGGCATCAACCTCGAGACGGTCAAGCGGCTCAAGGAAGTTGAAAACAAGCGCTGCAAAGACTACGTCCTCGAGCATCCGGACGCCGTCTACGTCGAAGGCTGCGCCGGCATCTGGTCGATTCCTTGCGACATCGCGCTGCCTTGCGCCACGCAAAACGAAATCGATCAAGCCTCCGCCAAGCTGCTGGTGCAAGGCGGCGTCAAAGCCGTCGGCGAAGGCGCCAACATGCCTTCCACCCTGGAAGCGATCGACGTCTTCCTCGACAACAACGTGCTCTTCGCGCCGGCCAAAGCCGCCAATGCGGGCGGCGTAGCCGTCTCCGCGCTGGAAATGGCCCAGAACAGCGCCAGATTGTCCTGGACGATGGAAGAAGTCGATACCAGACTGCAGACGATTATGCACAATATTTACCGCGAATGCATCAAGGCTGCCGAGCAATACGGCGTTCCAGGCAACCTCGTCATCGGCGCCAACATCGCCGGCTTCGTCAGAGTGGCTGACGCCATGCTTGCGCAAGGGGTATAAGCTCGCACAACATTGATCCAGCACTCCTCCGGTTAATCCGGCGGAGTGTTTTTTTTCAAACGAAAAAACCGGAATTGAAAAATGCACTTGAAATACCAATTTATCCGAGTATAATTGTCGGTATAAAAACAAAATGAAAAACGTCAGGAGTTTTCGGTCATGAGTCACAACTTCCAAGCGCAGCGCGAAAAGCGGATCGACGATTATCTGGATCTGTATAATTATGCGGTCTCCATTAAGGACGAACAATGGCAGCAGGCGATACTGGCCGAGCTGAGCGCTCCGGCACGAGACGAACGGACCGAGCTTCGCAGGCAGCAGCGCGACGAGCTCATCGCGTATTTTAACGATGTCAATCAGACGCTTATATACCTCTATCGCAAGCTGCAAGGCGAGAGCGAACAAGCAAGCCGCGAGCAATTGTGGGTGCAGATCTGGACGTTGAAGCGGATCAGAGTGGAGATCGGGAAAAAAATGAGGGCGTTCAAGGAAGCGTTGCGTTCGTAAATAGACAAAATAAAAGCAGGCCTGCAGCCGTCTGCTCGGCCCGCCATAAGAATCGTTCGGGACGGCCATTGTCGGATGGCCGCTTCAGCGCGACGCTTACTTAGCGGAAGAGACTGCGTTCATCATGCCCATCATCATCGTCATCATCTCGTCGCATTGTTGAAGGCGGGACATCACCATTTCCTTGTCCATCATGCCCATCATGTCCGCTTTGGTCATCTCGTCCATCATCATTTGCATGGACTTCATCTTGGCCGTCATGTCTTCCATGCAGGTCATCATCATCATGTTCATCATCATTTTTTCCATGATTCCTTCACCTCCTTCTATCGTTTCGTTATGTTACTCTATCAGCATATACGAAAACTGGAAGCCTCTTCAAGCCTGCAACATTCGGATGGGAATGGTAAGATAATAGAAGAAGCCCGCAGCGCACGTACGCCCGGGCTTTTTTATTTACGCCAAAAAGTCTCGCAATCCGCTTTATCCGCCATATTAAACGCGATCATTTTCTCAAGTAACGCGTAATCCACCGGGCTGTCCCAACGGATCTTCACAAGCTCTTTGGTATGTTCATAGCCGGCTTGGACGATATCGTCCGCAAACCGCAGCATGCCCGCCTTCTCCGGCGCGACGGCCATATGCGGCTTGGCGACGCTGAACCCGACGATAAACGTGCCGTGATCGGTGAACATCGGCTGGTTCCAGGCGATCTTGGGCACAAGGCCCGGGAATTTTCCGAGGATCCACTCGAAGACCTCCTCGACTCTCGCCCGATGGGACGGGTTGTCGATGCGCACTAAATACTCGGAAAAAGCTTCCACTGAAATCCCTCCGCATCGCTCGTCGCATAATCGCGACAAAATGAATTGTTTCCAATCCCTCCTATATTATCGATGTATTTGCGAGAAACGCAATGTTGCGTTCATTTCGCAGAATAAGAAACCGTCAAGCGAAATCGCAGATCACCCTGCCGGTTCCTTTTGTTTTGACGAATATGCAAACTCGAATCGCGCGGAACGCCTGGCGATGGCTCATCCGATAGCCGTACATTGGGCCGGCCAACCGTCGCCCGCATCCCGCTTTTGCGTAATGCCTGCAAATATACATCTAATTTTGCCGATGTCGACCCTTTTGAGAGGAAAAGATGCAAATACGCAGGCATTTTTCGCAATCAGCCTGATTCCCGGTTTTTGTTATGAATTTACCTGCATATTTGCAGGTATTTCATCACGTGGGGCTGGTCGGCAAAAAATACATGTATAAATGCAGGTTTGAGGCCCGTGCAACTGGAGAGCCGAAGACGCGGAACGCACAGCAGGAGAGTGGAAAAAGCAGAACGCACAGCAGGAGAGTGGAAAAAGCAGAACGCACAGCAGGAGAGCGGAAAAAGCAGAACGTGCAATCTGAGAGCTGAAGAGGCGGAACGCACGGCAGGAGAGCGGAAAAAGCGGCCCGCGCAACTGGAAAACGGAAAAAAGCAGAACACGCAGCAGGAGAACGGAAAAGCGGCCCGCGTTCGGACCAAGCCGAGCGCAGGCCGCCGGTTTCATACAGCCTTAGGCGCCATGCGTTTCTGAAAGCTTGCTTTATCTAACGATGACAAAATAAGTGCTCGGTCCCGTAGCGTCCCCGTTGTTGCCGAGCGATACGGTGGAGCCGCTTGCGAAGCTTTTCTTGTACAGGCTGTAGGTCAGTCCGGCGTCGCTCGTCGCGTCGAGTCCCGTATCCGTCCACGTCGACATCCAGGACGGCTTGGTCGCGATGACGTCGTTGTGAGCGATATATACGTCGCTCGCGGCGTTCACCTTGAAGCTGGCAAGCGTCGTGCCCGTATAGGCTTTGGATTCGTTGGCCGGGCGGATCCAACTGCTGCCGGCCAATGCGGCTGGCACCGAATTAAACAGCGTCGTACGGTCGCCGTAGACCAAGTCGCCGTTTTGAATATTACCGCGGATCGACCAGTTAGCTGCATTGGCCGTGTCGTTCACCGTCAGGTTGCTGACCAGCGGCGTGGCCGCCGCATTTTTCACGATGACGAAATAGGTGCTCGGCCCCGAAGCGTCACCGTTGCTGCCGAGCGATACGGTGGCGCCGCTCGCGAAGTTTTTCTTGTACAGACTGTAGGTCAGTCCGGCGTCGCTCGTCGCGTCCAGTCCCGTGTCCGTCCACGTCGACATCCAGGACGGCTTGGTTGCGATCGCATCGTTGTGCGCGACGTATACGTCGGCAGCGGCGTTCACCTTGAAGCTTGCCAGCGTCGTCCCCGTATACGCCTTGGATTCGTTGGCCGGACGGATCCAGTCGCTGCCGGCCACGGCGGCGGGAATCGCCGTAAAGAGCGTGGTGCGATCGCCGTAGACCTGGTTGCCGCTTTGAATATTGGTGCGGATCGACCAGTTCGCCGCATTCGCCGTATCGTTCACCGTCAGGTTGCTGACGAGCGCCGTCGAAGCGGCGACAGGCGAAGTACCATTGAAATACTCTTCGATATTCGTATAACCGTCGTTGTTGTAATCGCCGCTGCTCGTCTGGCTCAAGCTGCCGAAGTTGCCCATCTCCCAAACGTCCGGCATGCCGTCGTTGTCCGTGTCCGTGCAGGCCGTGCCGCCGGCGATCGTCGGATAACCGCCGACCTGGCTCTCGTTCGTGATGATGAAGTTAATGCCGGTGTTCGTCTGGTACTGATTGATCAGCCGGGTATCGACGCTGTCTCTGGCGGCGATCCATGCGCCCTCGCAGGAGATGCGCTGCGATGCCCCCGCGGTCGGCAGGATGCTGTTCTCGATATTGCCGACCGACTCCGCGACGATCGGATACGTAGTATTGGCCAGCGGCGTCGTCCGCTTCCAGGCCGCCGGGATGGCAGCGCCGGTCTCCGTCTCGTTTTCTCCCGCGATCTTGCTCGTCAGCAGCCACTGATCGCCTGTCGGGCTCGTCTGATTCCAGCCGACGTTGCCGGACAGATAGATCGAAGGATCCCCGTGCGCAGTATTGTTGTCGTAAGGCACGGCTTGCGGGAATGCTTGGATCTCGTGCGGGAAAAAGTTGCTCTCGTACGTCGTCACGCCGTACAACGGACCTTTCTTGTACTTGTTGCCGATGAAGTCGACCGAGATGCCGCCGCCGACCTGCGCGAGATAGAAGCTCTGATTGTACGTGATGTTGTTGACGACGCGGCTCGATTTGGTCTTGAGCAGCGGGTTGCGGTGCGTATCGTTCATGATCAGATTATGATGCATGTCGATATCGGTCTCGGTGTCCTGGCCGCCTTCTCCGCCTGCCAGAAGACCCGTCGAGTGCGGGTAGAGACCTTCGGCCATGATGTTGTAGGAGCTGGTCACGTTTTTGGTGGAGATGTCGGCGCTCTTCCAGACGCCGATGCCTTCGTCCTGATTCCAGCTGATGGACAGATGGTCGAGCATGATATTGTTGCCGTTATAAATTTCAATTGCGCCGCCGCTGTCGTCGCCCGCCGGATTGTAACCCTTGCGAAGCCGCAAATAGCGAATGACGACGTTGGCATCCTGACCGACGACGCCGACCATGAGCATATTTTCCGATATGCCGGTGCCTTTGAGCAGAATGCCGCCGCCGGGCGCCGTCTGGCCCGCGATCGTAAGGTTCGGGTTCGTGATCAGAATCGTGCTCAGCAGGTTAATCGTGCCGCCTACCGTGAAGACGCAAGTGCGCGGACCCGATGCGGTCGCGCATGCCCGCAGGCTCCCCGCTCCGGCGTCGTTCAAATTGGTCACTTTGATGATTGCGCCTCCACGACCTCCCGTGGAAATGGCGCCCCCGCCCTGCGCTCCCGGAAACGCCGGCACGGTCGGCGCCGCCTTGGAGCTCGGAACGTCGACGATGCCGGCCAACAGAGACAATAAGAGCGTTAAGACCATAACCGCTGCCGCATAAAACGACGCGCCGCGCTTGCCGCTGCCAAGACTGACCGAACTGAATCCCGTGTACATTAACACACTCTCCCTTGTTCGGAATGGGGATGCGGGGGCTCGTCACCGCCTGGAGAAGATGATCGGTCCGCCGCCTCACGCCAACAGTGTAAGACAAGGCGCGGAAAATCCGATATATGAGTTTTCCCCGATCTGTATGGCGATTCAGCGGACATGCGGTTAGACCCGTTCCGTCATGCCCGACTTTTCGGCTCTGCTCATCGCCTTGATAATGTTGATGCCTGCCGCGATCTCCTCCGGCGTCACCGCCAGCGCCAGGCGCTCTCCCCGGATCGCCCGGTAGAAGGCTTCCCATTGGTATTGTCCGACTGCGCTGCGCAGGACAGCCTCTTCTACGTACATGTGCCCGTCCGCGTCTTGCGTGATCAGCGTCATCGCGCTTCCGACGTGGCCCACAGCTTCGTCGAACGGCTTGGGATGCAGGTTGCGGTGAATCGTCCCCTTCTCGTAATTGACGGTCAGCGCAAATTTGTAGGCCTGTCCGTCCTCGATACAGAAGGAAGCAAAAATGTTGCCGAGCGCGCCGTTTTTGAAAAGAATGCCGAGCTGGGCGTTGTCCGGCGTAGGGCGGCCGGTGAACAGCTTCGAATGCATCACCTGCACTTGCTCCGCTTCCCCGAACAATCTGACGAGATCGTTGATCAAATAAATGCCGATCCGATAGATGGGCGCGACAGGACAAAGCGCCGGATCGTCGTACCAGGACGCTGTATAGGTCTCCCGGTAATCGCACCATACTTCGGCCCGGCAACCGACGGGCTGTCCCAATTCATGCTGTTCATGCCAGCGCTTCAGCACCTGCAGCTCGTCGGACAGCAGGGGCGTTGGCGAATTCAAATGCACGACTCTGCCGAGACGTTCCGCTTTCTTTAATACGGCCAGGCCCTGCTCCGCATCCCGCTCGAACGGCTTGGTCGTCATGACGTCTTTGCCGGCGTCGACGATCTTGTCGATCAGCGCAGCGCGCCCGACGGGCGGCGTGAACAAGCCGACGGCGCGAATCTCGTCGTCGCCGAGCAGCTCATCCAGGTCTGCATAAGCCCGCACGCCGTACCTTTCCGCAAAGCTTGCGGCCTTGGCCGCGTTCAAATCGCAAACGCCAGCCAGCTCGAACCGGTCCGCGCCGGCTTTCGACGCCAGCTCCTCGACCATATCCGCACCGAAGTTGAGTCCTACGACGCCGATTTTAATCCGTTTCATCCGCTTTCCTCCGTATCCGTTGTTCAGGATCGGCAGCATCGTTATTGAAGGCCGGCAACAGCAGCTGCACGACCGTCCCTTCGCCGACGCTGCTCGTTATGGCAATGCCGGAGTCATTGCCGAAAAAAAGCCTTAACCGGTTGTGCACGTTCAACAGCCCGTATCCGACGGACTGCTTGACGAAGATGCCGTCGATCACGTCCTGCGCCATGCCGGGTCCGTTGTCCTCCACCCGAAACGCGATCCGGCTGTCCGCAAGGCGGCCGGTCACGGCAATCCGCCCCCGTCCCTCCTTCTTCCGCTCGATACCGTGGTGAATGGCATTCTCGACGATCGGCTGCAGAATGAGCTTGATCATGTCGTACGCATAAATATCCTCCGCCAGGTCGTAGACCACGTCGAAGCCTTCGTCGTGCATGACGCTTTGGATTTCCAGATAAGCCTTCGTATTCTGAATCTCGTCGCGGATCGAAATGACGTTTTTTCCGCTGTTCAGCGTCGTCCGGTAAAAGCGGGAGATCGCGCCTGCGATCTCGCTGATGTCTTTGGCATGGATCATCTTCGCTTTCCAGTTGATCAAGGAGAGCGCGTTGTACAGAAAGTGCGGGTTGATCTGCGCCTGCAGCGCCTTAAACTCCGCTTCTTTTTGCGTGATCTCGCTGCGATACACGTCGTCGATCAGGTTGTTGATCCGCTTCAGCATGACTCTGAACCGGTTGATCAGCTCGCCGATCTCGTCCGTCGAGTCGCTGAACACTTCGACATGCAAGTCGCCGTTCTGCACGCGCAGCATCGTCCGGTTGAGCCACTCGATCCGTTTGACGAAGGAACGCGAGAACAGCCAAATGATCAGCGCGAGCACGAGCAGGCAGATGCCGGCGATGAGGACGGTCGCTTCGATAATGTCGCTCTGATGCACCGGCATCAGCTTCTGCGGCGTATAAAAGAAAATCGACCAGCCCGCTTCGGCCATGTCGATCCGGATGAAGCGGTAAGTTTCGCCGTCGACCTTCAACTTGGGCACATGCGAATCCGGCAGCTGGTCGACCGTCAAGGCGTTCCGCGAATCGCCGAACGTATTGCGCGAATAAAGGAGCTTCCGGTTGTTGTCCATGACCGCGACGCCGTATTGATCCATGAGCGAATCGGCCATCCCCTGGAACAATCTGTTTTTGTCGATCTCGACATAAAGCACGCCAAGCGCCGTAGCGTTATTGTTGATGTTGACGATTTTGCGTACGGCAAAAATCCGCTCTTCGTCATCGAACAAAGCGGGTTTTGTGCGCGCTTCCTTGTACCAGAACGCATCGCTGACGCGAGCGCTCGAGCGCGTGAACTGGCCGAACTCGGGAATATCCTTGTCGCTGTAAATGATGATTTTGTTGATGTCGCCGTTCAAATACAAAATCTCTGAGAGCGTCGGACCGAGATAGTGCGTCATGTCGTCGTACAGCGCGTACATATCCGAATATTGATTTTTCAGAATCTGCTGAATTCGCTTGTTGATGCCGATAAAATCGGCCACGTTCTCCGCCTGCCTGAGCTTGCCGTCGATATTGCCGGCCGATTGCGTGAGCGCGATGCGCCACTTGTTTTCCACCTGCGCCTCGAGCGCGAACTTGGATCGCTCGAACGAATAGATGCCCAGGATCAAGATCGGAATGATGACGACGAGCGAATAAGAGAGAAAAAGCTTGTGCTTGAAGCGCAGGCTTTTAAAAAAGCGCATGAAAGGCTGCATGCTATTCGACCTTTTCCCGGTATTTGGCCGGACTTTCCCCGTACCCGTTTTTGAAGATCATGCAAAAATAGGACGTATCCTGGTAGCCGACGCTTTTGCCGATATCCGCTATTTTGCGGTTGGTGCGCTTGAGCAGCTCCTCCGCCTTTTTCAGCCTGCAGGCGGTGATATATTTCATCAGGCTGTAGCCGGTTTGCTCCTTGAATTGGCTGTTCAAGTAATCAGCGGACAAGTATACCTCGGCCGCCACCGCCTCCACGCCGATCGGCTTCATATAATGCTCGTGGATGAAGCGGATCGCGAGCATGACCGCTTTGCTAATCTCCCCGTCGGGCAGCTTGAGGTTCAGTCCATGGTCCGACTCCGTCTCCGGCGCCCGCGACAAGGCGAGCGGATCGGCCGTCGCATCCACATCAGACGCATGTCCGACGGACGCCTGTCCGGGAGACGCCAGAGCCTTCTCCGCTTCGCCGCGCATTAACGCATTGCGGTATTCTGTCATCAAGCGATGCGTGCGCGCCTTCTCCTGCTTTTCTTTCTCGCAAAGCTCGAGGACGCTGCGCATCGCATTCAAAAACTCCTCGTCCTGCACCGGCTTCAGCACATAATGGTGCACGTGCAGTTCCATCGCTTTTTTGGCATACTCGAACTCGCCGTAAGCGCTGAAAATGACGATTTTCACGTCCGGCTTGAGCTTGCGGGTCTGCTCGGCCAGCGACAGGCCGTCCATGAAGGGCATGCGTATATCCGTAAACAAAATGTCCAGATCGTGATGACGGATATAGTCCAGCGCCGCTTCTCCGTTTTCAGCCTCGACGACTTCCAGCTCGAGACGATACTCGCGAATCAGGAATTGGATTCCCGTTCTCTCGATTCTCTGATCATCCACGACTAGAATCTTGTGCATGCCGCGCCTCCCGGACCAGAAGTTTATTCTTTGACGCTTCCGAGCGTGATTCCCGCGATAAAATATTTTTGAATAAACGGATACGCAAGCAGGACGGGAATCGAGGTCACGAGCACTTCCGCGGCCCTGAGCGTATTTTGCGATACGGTCTTGAGGACATCCAGGTCGGTGATATCCCTCACCCGGCGCCCGGGCTCGATCACGTTCATCTGAATATAGGTTTGTAGCGGGTAATGGTCCGGCCGGTTGATATAAATGAGCCCGTCGAACCAGGCGTTCCAGTGGTACACGATCGTAAACAATGTCAGCGTCATGAGGCTGGGAACGGACAACGGCAGCGCGATGCGCAGGAAATACGTCAAGTGTCCCCCGCCGTCCAAAAACGCGCATTCCTCCAGCTCCTTGGGCAGGTTCCGGAAGAAATTCAACAAGATAACGATGTTGAAAATCTGCACGGCGCCTGGCAGGATGAGCGCCCACATGCTGTTGATGAGTCCCGTCGACCGGACGACGAGAAAGGTCGGGATCAGTCCGCCGCTGACGAACATCGTGACGACAAAAAACCAGACGTAAACGGTACGCGATCGAAACCGGCGGTCTTCCTTCGACAACGGGTAGGCGGTGAACGCGGTGATAGCCATGTAGATGACGACCCCGAGCAACACCCGCTGCACGGAGATGCCGAAGGCCTTCATGAACTGGGAACCGCTTACAACAAAGCTGTAGGAATTGATCGTAAAATCGACCGGCCAGAACGATACTTGCCCTTCGGCCACGGCCGCGCTCGAACTGAGCGAGACTGCCAGAATGTGTATATACGGAAATAAGCATAGCAAGGATACGACCAACAGTATAGTCATATTTAAATAATCGAACGCCGCTTTTCCGGCTGATCTTTTAATCGGCATGCTCTGCACCTTCGTTCGCTTAGAAGATTCGATAATTGGCAAATTTCGAAGCCAGCGCGTACGACACGGATACCATCACCAGCGATACGCACGATTTGAACAATCCGATCGCCGTTCCGATATCGTACTTGGCGCCCAGCAGCCCGATCCGGTAGTTAAACGTATCGATGATATCCCCGCTTTGGAATACGACCGGGTTGTACAGTACGAAGATTTGTTCAAAGCCGGCGTTGAGAATATCGCCCAGGCTTAACGTGCCGAGCAGCACGATAATCGGCATCATGCCGGGCAGCGTGACATGCAGCGTCTGCTTCCAGCGGTTCGCACCGTCTATGACGGCAGCCTCGTACAAGGACGGATTAATCGCGGTCAAGGCGGCCAGGTAGATGATCGTGTTAAATCCGGTGGACTTCCACAGATCCGTAGCGACCAGCATATAGGGAAAAATCCGGTTGTCGCCCATAAAGAAAACGGGCTCGAGGTGCAGCCAGATCAGAAATTGATTGACGAGACCGTCGGAAGCGAGGATATCGCTGATGATGCCGCCCAGGATGACCCAGGACAGAAAGTAAGGAAGGTAGGTCACCGTCTGGACGACCCGCTTTAGCCAGATCTTGGCGACCTCGTTCAGCAGCAGGGCGAACAGAATCGGCACGATCGTGCCCGCCACGATTTTCATCGACGCGATAAAGATCGTATTCCATAAGACGCGGGGGAATTCCGGCATGCCGAACACATACTTGAAGTTGTCGAAGCCGACGAAAGGGGATGCGAAGTATCCGCCGTGCGAGAAGCTGGCAATATTGAATTTTTGAAAGGCAAGCATCAGACCCGCCATTGGCCAATAGCTGTAAACGATCACGAGCGCGACGCCCGGCAGCAGCATCAGGTGCAGGGGGAAGTTCCGCCTGATGTCGATTCTGCGATTCATGTCGGTCACCTCCGCGAACGGCTCGAGGCAAAGCATGAATGCCACGCCTTGCCTCGCCGATTCATTCCGCAAGCTTATTTTTTATTATCGGCGTACCAGGCGTTCGCCTCGTCGGTCATTTTCTGACCGCCTTGTTTGTACCATTCGCCCACGAACTTGTCGTATTCGTCCACGTTCGCGCCCATGATGATCTTCACCATCACGTCGTTGAAGCGAACGTCGAGCGCGTCCTTGTATTCGGTCATGGCAGGGGTCGGCGTGCCCGTGAATTTATCGTAGAGTAGACGGCCTTCCTTCTCGTATTCCAGGTGGTGCCTGATCGATCCGCCCGGACCGTACATGGCGAAGAACGGCCAGTTGTCGATCGTGCCGTTATTCATAAAGTCGACGACCTTGTCGTACGCGTCCTTCTCAATCGTCGTCAGGGACGACGTATCCTTCGTCTCCAGCGCCTTGTTGATGTTCACGTACTTGTTGTCTTCCTGACGCGGCAGCAGCTGCCCCACCACCGTATACTTCCAGATGCTGCGGTTTGTCGCGGTGTCGATATTGTACTTGGCATAGTCCGCGTTAGGCCCGTACAGCTTCTCGGTCGCCAGGTTCAGCATCTTGATGACCGCTTCCGGATGCGCCGCGCCTTTCTTGACGACGAACCGGTTCAGAATCTCCAGGCCGGGAACCGGCATCATCGCGGGCTGCGCGTCGGCGGATACGATCGAATACGCTTTCCAGTCCGACTTCGGATCCGCCTGCTTGAGCGACCGCAGCGGGTAGTCGGGAAAGTAATACTCGCCGTAGATCAAACCGTACTTGCCTTGCGCGGTGTCTTCCTCGAGCTGCTCGCCTTTTTTCAGGGCAAAGTCCTTCGGTATCAATTTGTCTTTGTACATCTCCTGGAGCAGCTTCAGCGCGGGCTTCATGACGTCTGCCTGGGCTTTGCCGTAGACCAGCTTGCCGCTCGCGTCTTCCACCCAGGAATTCGGGTAGGCATGGAAGCCGTAGAAAACCGGATCCAGGTTGTAGTAGCCGTCGGGCTCCGTGCCGTCTCCGGACACATACAAGCCCGTCGTATCGGCTTTTTTGTTGCCGTCCGGATCCTGGGTCGCGAACGCCGTCGCGATCGCCTTGACGTCGTCCATCGTCTTCGGCTCGGGCAGGCCCAGCTTCGTGCGCCAGTCCTCGCGAACCCAAAGCACCAGCGATGCGTCGATCGGGTCGTGCCAGCGCGGAATGGAGTAGATTTTCCCGTCGCGCTTGCTGCCTTCCAGCGTGCGTCCGCCGTCGCGCGTCATCAAGTCTTTGACGAGCGGCGAGGCGTACTTCTCGTACACGTCCGTCAGGTCCTCCAGCTGCCCTTGATCGACGAGCTGATCGAACATCGGCGAATCGCCCGGGAGGGCGAACAGGTCGGGCAGATCGCCGGAAGCGACCATCAGCGTCAGCTTGTCGACGCTGTCGCTGCCCCATAGTACGTTGACGTCGATGCCGAGCGCATCCGCGTACGTCTTGATCCAGATATTGTTGCTCGGCGATTCGCCGGGCAGAAACTTGGCATTGCCCGCGATCAGCGTGTTGACAGCCGTCATCTTGATCGGCGGATCGTACTTGCCCAGCGGGTCGGTATTTTCCGCAGCAGGGCTCGATGCAGATGAAGCGCTTGCAACAGACGTTGCGGATGACGACTGCGACGATTGCGACGATGCTGAAGCGTTGCCGCCGTCGTTGCCCGAGCAGCCCGCCAGCGCGAGCGAGGTCAGCGATACGGCGACGGCCAGCATGCAGGTTGCTTTTTTCATGGCTCCATCCCCCAATAGCTTCAATTATGTCTTTCGTTATGTCTTGTTCTTAGTTTAGGCGGGACGCCGCAGGGATGAAATATCAGTTTTCCGCGATCTATATGAGAATCCATATGATCTAAGGCTGTACCGGCTTCGAGGTCTCGAGCAGGATCGTATTCATCTCGTGGATAAACTCAAATACGTCGAATACCGGCTGGATTCGCGTTTCGTTTTTCTGCAAGTACGCTTCAAGCTGCCGCCACGCTTCGTGCATGCCTCGTTCGTCGCCGCGCGCTTTTGCAGCCAACGTCTGCGAGAACAAACGCGCGAACGGGCCATGGATCTGCAGGTATACCCACGACTTTGCCTGTACGGGAGGCAGAGCTGCGGCAAGGTTTCTGTCAACCACGGATTTAAAGCTTTCGACCAACGCTGGAATTTCCGCGAACTTCGCGGCCAGCGGCGGATTCGTTCTCTCCTCTTCTTCCCTCAGATACGGCGGGTGGAACAGCTCGGACAATGCCTGCAAGTATGGCTTGCACAGGGCGCCGTCGTCCCCGAAGGCGTGACGATAATAATCGTCGGCAATCTCGTCAAATGCCAAATCAGCGTTCCATAGCGTCGACCCGAGCACCTGCATCAGCAGACCGGTCGGGAAGAAAGCCCGCTGCACCTGACAGCTCATATAACCGTTCATACCGATGGAACGCAAATTTCGAATATCTTCATGCAAAATTTTCGCAGTGCCATCATTCCCCGGATCGTTAAAATGATCGGTGAATACATGGTAATCGAAGTCGAAACTATCGCCCTGGAAAACGTCTTGCCATGCACGCAAGAAAGCGAGGTTGTTCTCGACGCCGCTGGAGAAGGCAAGGTTGTTGCGCGCGAAGGGCGGGACCGGAACCGCCGGTCCGTCCGCCGAAAAAGCGCGGGTATAGGTGCGCGTGATCGGCGCGAACATCAGGATAAACCGCTCGGGATGCGCGATCCGCTGCGCAAGCGGCGGCCACAGCAGCTCAAAGTAGATCAGGAAGACGATCTTGACGTCAAGGCCCCGATCCGTAAGCCTGCGGTCCAGCTCGTTCAGCATCGCGACGTAGAAGTCCGAGGGCAGCGCCTCGCTGCAGCGGCTGCATTCGCATTGGTTGTTGAACATATCGGCCAGCCAGAAATGCAGAACGTCAATATGCCGGTGTTGCGCCACATAATCGACGATCTCCTTTACCATCATGTCCTGGACGGTCGGGTTGGCGTAGCAGAGGTTCGTATTCAGGGCAATGTTCTGCCAAAGTGCACGTTCGCCGTTGACTTCCGCCAGATAGGAGCGGATCTCCGGCTTGATGTCGACCACCTGCGGATCCCAGGACAGGCCCGGAATGCCGAGGGGCTCGCACGTCCAGCCATGTCCGACCGCATGATAGATCAAATTTCTCTTTTGAATCTCGTGCACCGCCTGACGGACGAGCTCGCGTGCCTGCTCGATGCTGAACGGCTCGGGCGGCAGCGTCGGATTGTGTAAATGCGAATACCAGCGGTCGAAAAAGGTATACGCTTCGCGGAACTGGATGAAATAGCCGTTGAACCCGGCCTTCGGCATCCAATCGATCATGTCGCGTAGATTCTCGTAGCTCACCGAACCTTCGATGCAGATTCCCCGATGCCGGTAGGACGGCCGCTCGCGAAGCGATACGGGCCTTGGCGCAGCGACCCGGATTGGAGCATATTCCCCCTCCGGACCCGGACGAAGCCAGCGGAAGCCTTGTTCTCTTAAATAGCGATAGACCGCTAACAAGACGCTCCTCGGGTTGCAGCCGCCGAGCGTCGCGTGCCGATCCGTCGCTTCAATGCAAATCTCGTCGTCGAACGCGCAGACCTGCTCGGAGAGCGGGCCGCTGTATGGCGTAACCGCTAAATAGATATCATTGATCTGAGATAGAGCAGTTGGATCAGAAGCATCTAAATTAGATGGAGCAGTTAGATCAAACGGTGCACTGGGAACTGCCGAGTCTGCGATCCCGATCTCCACTATCGCGTCGAGCAGTAAAAGGCCAAGATAACGCTGCAGTTCTTGCGCCGCGAATTCGATTGTCCGATCGCAGCCCGCATGATAGATCCTCCAAATCGTCTTATTCATTTTGTCCCCCCTCCACCATCAATGTACAGGAGGCCCGGATCTACGAATATGCGAGCTTTCCGCGATCCGTATGGCGATCGATGGGACTTCGCCCGCCCGCCTGCGCGGCGGATAGAAAAACCCCCTTGCGCGGCAAGGGGGGTTAACCATATATGCGGGGTTCGCCCTATGGAAGAGGGCTTATTTAGGTCAGAAGTTAATTTACGGTGTGGTCCACAGACGCCGCTTGGATGTTGCCGTATGCCCAGTGCTGGGCAGGGACGTCCGTCCACTTTTGCGCCGCAGTGGTCAGCGGGGCGATGCCCAGGGCACGGTTAATTATCGTGACGGCTTCCGCACGGGTCAGCGTTTGGCTCGGACGGAAGGTTCCGTCTTCATAACCGGAGACGATGCCCGCCTTGGCCGTCGATTCGATCGCCGCTTGCGCCCAGTGTCCCGCGATATCGCTGAAGCTGGCTGCATTGCCTGCGACGCCTGTGATCAAGCGGGCCAGCATGGTCGCCATTTCGGCGCGGGTGATCGTTTGGTTCGGCTTGAAGCTGCCGTCCGCGTAACCCTTCATGATGCCGCTTTGAGATACTTGGCCGATGGCGTCAGCCGCCCAATGATCGGCAGCGACATCGGTGTAAGCCGCAGCAGCGCCGGTTGCCGTTTGCTTGAAGGTACGGGCGATAATCGTTGCCGCTTCGGCGCGGGTAATGCTCTTGCCCGGTCCAAAGGTACCGTCCGCATATCCGGTCATGTAGGCCTTCACTTCTACGGCCGGATTCAGTCCTTCTACGCGAACGACGGTAAAGGTACTGAATTTGTTGACCGTGAAGCTGATGCCGGACTTGCCGGTCTGGCCGTAAGGAACGATTTGACCCTTGACCAGTTCTTTGGTGCCGTCGCTGTGTTCGATGAAGATCGCCAGGTCCAGCAGCTGCTCTGCCGTCAACGAAGCGTCAAGCGGCAGTGCGAGCGTCACTTCGCGGTTTTGCAGGTTGGTGTCGATCGTGATCGGACGACCGACCAGCGTGGCCTTCGCATCGCCGGATACGAGCTGAACCTGCGCTTTCGCGCGAGCTTCGGCATCCGTACGCAGCTGCTGCGCTTTGAGCGGCACCAGGTTGAAGTAAATGTCGTCACCGAAGCCGGTCAACGATCTGCTCGGCACCTTCACTTCGGCATTGACGGTGAAGAAGTCCAGATCGATCTGGTTTTCGGCAAATTGCTGCGTGGTAGCCTTCGGGAGCGTCAGCTTCGTTTCCGCAACCTCATCCTTCTCGTCCGGTACGATGATCTTGGCCGAATGAGAGCCGGCTGCCTTCAGCTGGCTAACCGTTTGGGATGCTTGGTCCACGGTAAACGTAATGTCGTCTTTCTTAACGCCGTTCGAATCCGTCGTACGTTTGATAGAGACATTCGATACCGTCGAACCTTGCGCTGCGCCGTTCTCGACGTTCGCAGGAATCGTCTCCGTCACCGGACCCGAAGGCGCGCCTCCGCCGGAAGGCGGCGTTACCGGCTCGGATTCGGTCGCAAAGTTCCACGCCGTCTTATCCGTAATGCCCGCAAAGCTGTTGTCGGACGCATCTGCAAACGCGCCGGCTTCGATTAGCACGTAATAGCTGATACCCTTCTTCAGAAGATCGCTAGTCTTGATCGTGACGGTCTTGTCCGCAACGGTGACGAGCGCCGTATTGTTGGCTTTGATCGTCGCTACGACTGCATCGTCCTTCTCGTTCTTAACGATAATGTTAAAGTTTTTCGCTACAACATTCTCACTGAATACAATCGAGAGATTCGTAGTTGCGGATACATTTGTTGCATTGTCCGCCGGGCTGACAGACGTTACCGTTGGAGCGGTCGTATCCGGCGCAATTGGCGCACTTTCGGTTTTGAAGCTCCACGCGCTACCTTCGATGCCGGCATAGTTGTTGTTTGCCAGATCTTTGAAGGCTCCGGCGTCAATCTTTACATAATAGATGGTGTTATACTCTAAATCGGCAGACGGATTAATGGTTACCACGTTGCCCGTAATTGAGACCTTATTGGAAATGGCTAAAATGGTCTCTGCCGCGTTCTCAGCATTGGTGCTCTTGTAAATCTTAATATCGGCATCCGAAGCCTTTACGTTCTCGCTAAAGGTCAGTTGCAGATTGGTATCGATTGCTACACCGGTAGCCTCTTTCGCAGGCGAGTAGCTGATGACCGTCGGCGCCTTCGTATCCGGCTCAGTTGTCGTGGTAAACTGCCAGACGTTCGACTCTGAGATGCCCGCATACTTATTGCCTGCAGCGTCTTTGAACGTTCCGTTAACAATTTTCACAAAATAGCTAGTATTATACGCCAGAGCGGCGGATGGATGGATCGTCACCACATTGCCCTGGATTGTCGATTTCGTAGCGTCGATAGACTGTACTGGCGTTTCTACATCCGTGCTTTTGTAAATCTCGATGTCGAAGTCAGTTGCCGTTACATTTTCGGTAAATGTAAGCGTCAAGTCGGTGCCGATACCTACGCCGAATGCCCCATTAGTAGGCGAATAGCTGGTCACAGCCGGCGGCGTCGTGTCGGGCTCATTCTCGGTTTTGAAGGTCCAGGTGGTGTTGTCGTTGATGCCCGCATATGCGTTAGGAGTGGCTGCCTCATCTACAAATGCCCCACTATCGATTTTTACAAAATAGCTCGTATCATAGGCCAGTTTATTCAACGTAATTGTTACTTCCGTTCCTACGATCAACACATCACCGGAGTTAGCGGGAATGGTTTGAACCGGTGTCTGGTCCGCGCTCTTGTAAATCACGATGTTGCCGTTGCCGCTGTTTGCCTTCACATTCTCGCTGAAGGACAGCTCCAGCTTGGAATCAGCAAGAACATTGTTACCCGTAGGCGAATGGCTCAATAAAGTAGGCGCATTCGTATCCGGTTTTTCGGCTGTCGTAAAATGCCAGGTCTCGCTGTCTGAGATTCCGGCATAAGCGTTGCCCGCCTCATCTTCAAACGCCCCACTATCGATTTTTACATAATAGCTTTTTTTGAAATCCAAATCAGACGGGTCGATCGTCACCACTTTTCCCGTGACATCCACTTTAGGGGAGCCAACGGCAATCGTTTGAATTAGTTCATCGTCATTCGTGCTATCGTAAATCTCGATGTTGCCGTCTTTCGCAAATACATTCTCACTGAAGGTAAGCTTCAAATCGGTTCCGATGGGCACATCGGTGTCCTCATTCCCAGGTGCATACTCTTTCACTGTCGGCGGCTCTGTATCGGGAACGGACTGGGTCGTAAACTTCCAGTTATCATTCTCCATTCTTTCGCTTTCTTTACCCTTACTATTTTGAAACATATTACTTTCAATGGTGACAATATAAGTTTTATTCGCGTCAAATTCTTTTTCAGGATCGATGGTCACTACATTACCGGATATCTTTATCCGTGAGCTGTTTGGCGCGAAATCTTCAAAGAGCAGTGGAAAATTGTCTTCTGATTCCGGATCGATCTCATCAGCGTCATAAATGGAAATGCTGGCATCCTCGCCCGGCTTCACATTCTGGTTAAAGGTGAGAACCAGGTTCGCATCCAGATCTACTTCAGTGGCCGAAAATGCCGGCGAAAAGCTGACAACCAGAGGACTACTATAAAACGCGTTGGAGGCAATCATCGTCCCGGCGTCGCCGACTGCAATTTGACGATACGTATCCGCATTATACCCAATCCCGTTAAGCGACTGGTTCGAATTCGTATGCGTGGAATCTTGCTCAACCCACGTTTTGCCCAAATCGACGGAATAGATCACGTTGCCATTAGCGCCTGCGGCCAAGAATACGCCGTCTCCGAACGATACGGCATTCAGGTCTACGGTCGTTTTGGAAGTTTGAGTTGTCCACTCCTCGCCGTCCGTAGAGGAAAGAACCGTGCCAGACGTGCCGACCGCGACGAATGTGCCGCTGCCGAAGCTGACGCTTTTCAAGTCTTCAGTTGTTCCAGACGTTATTTCAGGCGTTGGTTCAGACCAGTCGGTGCCATCGGCAGAGGTCAAAATGGTTCCTTCCTCGCCTACTGCCACATAAATAGAGCTTTGTGAGTCTTTTCCGCCGTATGCAACAGCATACAGGGATTTATCTGTAGCTACAGTGACCTTCTCCCAGCTGTCGCCATCCGAAGACGTTATAATGTTTCCGTTATCGCCTACTGCTAAGAATTGGTCGCCGTAAACGACGCCGTGAAGTGCATCCGTATCTCCAGGTGTCAGTGACGGCTCTGACCATGTAGCCCCATTGTCGTCGGAAGTCACAACGCCGCCGCTGGAACCAACAGCGGTGAATAAGCGGGTATTGTCGTCAATCTTGCCGTAAGCAATGCTATACACATCCATAACGGTGGAGATATTCGCCTTCGACCAAATGCGGCCATCGGTGGAAGTACCGATGTAACCGTCCGCACCTCCGGTAAGATAGGTACCATTAGCATAAACAATCGTATTTAGCCTGCTAGGGGTGATTAAGCTGCTTTGCAACCATTCGGTTCCATCCAAGCTCGCAAAAATGTTGCCTTCGGAACTAACGATACAGTAAATCGTACCGGTATATATAATTCCCAACAGATCGTCAGTCGTGCCGCTCAGTACGCTAGAATGATCAGCCCAATCCATTCCATCGGCTGATATAAGCAGCTTGCCCGCATTGCCTACTGCGATAAATCCGTCGTCGCCGTAGATAACACGATTAAAATTAGCCCCAAAGCTGCCTTGGTTTGTCCATTCATCCAACTCTTTTGACGCGGTTAATATTTCCCCGTCAGCTCCAACTGCTACCAATAAATCGGCGCCATAGCTGATGCCGTTTAAATTTAATTCTGAGTTTGAATTTAATCCAGAAGTAATCATTTGTGAATTCCAGGTCTGACCATCAGTAGAACTGACAATCATACCGCCGTCGCCAACGGCAACAAAATTGTCACCGTCGTAAACGATCGCATTCAAATTCTCATGGATAGCAGAATCTGATTTATCAGTCCAGCTATCCATCCCGTCGTTTGATACAAAAATACTTCCGCCATCGCCAATTGCAACATACGTATCATTGCCATACACAATGCCGTTCACACTTTGGTTTGTCTGCAAGCTCTTAGAAGCCCAGTCCGTGCCGTCGCTGGACGTTACAATTGTGCCGTCTCCGCCAACTGCAACAAACCTGTCATCTTCATAAACAATATCGTTCAAGTCCGTAACAACTTCCGAATTGTGATACTCCCACGTTCCGCCGCTCGACGAAACAATCGTTCCATCCGCCCCCACGGCTACAACAGTCGTTCCATCGCTGGCTACTGCATTCAATCCTGGCAGCGGGCTTTGCCAAGTTCCTGGCACTTCAGCCTCCGGAGGCGGAGGACTTGCCGGATCTGCCATGACGGGAACCGCGCCTACCAACAGAAGACTAAATACAAGTAAAATAGACAAAAAGCGTTTAATTTTCGTCACTCACCTTTGCTGTTTAAGTTTATGCCGCGGATTCTGTCGCAGCTAGGTCTACTCATAATTATAAATGGGTGTAACTGATTCATATAGTTTAAATCTCCTCCTAGTGTAATAAAATGTCAGAAGTATAGAAATATTTTATTACCCTATAATACTAGTATAATTTTTGTAATCTAAATAAAAAACGAAAAGGAGCACCCTGAGGTGCTCCAGTCAAATAGGTCAAGCTTGTGAAGCAAACGTGGAAGCCAACATCGGCTCGCTGCGCTCGATCCATTTGCCGTTCGTAAAGTCCGGGAAAGCCACCGGCGCCCCGCCGGCGTGAACCGACTGCTCGGACAGTACCGTCACCGCCATCCAAGTCGCCATGTCGTAGACATCGATCGGCGGGTTCGTTCGTGCAGCAACGCACGCGACAAAGTCGCGCAGGACCAAATAGTCCATTCCGCCATGTCCGCCCTTGACGCCATCGTTTAAAAATTGCTTCCACACCGGATGCTCGTATTGTTCCAGGTACGGATCAAATTTCTCCCATTCATGCGCAGGGCTGGTGCCTTCAATATAGATTGAGTTGCCGTCCTCCATCCAGACGCCCTTCGTGCCTTGAATCTGGCCGGCCCTGGAATACGGTCTGGGCAAGGTAGTATCGTGCGTCAGCAGGATCGTCTCGCCGTGCGCGCACTTCATCATCGTGGTGACGATGTCGCCGAGCTCGATCGGCGAACGCGCTGCGGGATGCGCCGGTCCGAGGTGCTCGCTGGCCCATTCGTTAATTCCCCGCGACTTGGATGCGATCGAGGTGACGCTCACGATGCGGTTGCCGCGATTGATGTTCAGGCAGGCCGCTGGCAAGCCCAAGCCGTGCGTCGGATACAGATCGCCGTTGCGGTTCAAATAGTTATGAATGCGATAATGACGGTTCTCGATGCCCGTCGCCACTTCCTCGCGCAGATCGTGCAGATAGCCCCCTCGGCAATGGATCAATTCGCCGAACAGCCCCTGCCTGACCATGTTCAGCACGGCCATCTCGTTGCGTCCATAACAGCAGTTTTCCAGCAGCATGCACGGTACGCCGGTCGCTTCGGAGGTCCGCACCAGCTCCCAGCACTCCTCGATGGATGCCGCGCCGCCGACTTCCGAGCCGACATATTTCCCGGCCCTCATCGCCGCGATGGCGATCTCCGCATGGCTCGTCCAATTAGACGCCACGATGACGGCTTCGATGTCGTCCCGCGCGAGCAGCTCTTTATAGTTCCGATAGAGAGCAGGTGTCGGCTTCGAAGCGGCTTGCGCCGCCTCCGCGGTTAATTGAAGTCTATCTTCATGGAGATCGCTTACCGCTGCGACCTCGACATCATCCATACCGTGAAGCAGCTCGAACAGACTTCTACCCCGATGTCCCAATCCGATGACGCCGATCCGGACCTTCGCCGACGAAGCTGGCATGTATCCATCTCTCCTTCGAAAATTGTGAATTCCTGTTTGACACGTTTATGCTATCATGAGCCTGATAGCTTGTATTTGTCGTTCTTCGCATTCGCGTTGTGAATTTCCGTTCTATCAGGAGAGATGAGAACCATGCCGACCGGCTTCAAGCAGCCCCATACGAGACCGTTGGACGTCCGCGCCTTTGCGCCCAGCGTACACTATGCCGAATATCAACGCATTCCGCCTATGCCGGGCAGCATGCGCCGCTTGTACGACAGTGAGCTGATGTACGTATACGCCGGCAGCATCCGTGTCCATTTCGAGGACGAAGCGTCTCCGCTTCCCTTTTTCGCCGGAGATCTGCTCGTGCTGCCTCCGGCCGTCCGCCACCGGATCGAGCTGGCAGGCATACCGGACACCCGCTTGCTCGGTCTCCACTTTGACCTGTACGACGAACTGGACATCGCCTTCGAGCACCAATTGGTTATCCAGGATGGGAACGAGCAGGGAGATCGGATCTGTTATTGGCCCGTCGCTGCGGACGGAAGTCTTGTGTTCGCTCGCCGCTATCGTTCCGTTCCCCAGGAGCTCGTGACCTGGCTGGAGCAAGCAGCGGAAGCCTTCCACGCCACCCGCACCGCCGCTTCACTCGCCTGCCGCGGTTATATGCAGCTCGTCCTGTCCACGCTCGTCGGCCTCTCGCTGGAGCCGCAGCGCCAAAACGTCACTGCCTATCAAAAGCGGCTGCTTGAACTGAAGGCGGATCTGCAGCAGAGCCTCCATTTGCCGCATACGAACAAGACGCTGGCTCGCGCGCTTAACGTCAGCGAGGATTACTTTATCCGCCTGTTCAAGCAGCTGTTCGGCGAATCGCCCCAGAAATATTTGCAAAGGCTCCGCCATCAAGCGGCCAAGCGCTACCTGCTCGAGACGGACGAAAAAATCGAGCGAATCGGCGTGTTGGTCGGCTACGACGACCTGCACAACTTCAGCCATGTGTTCAAAAAGTGGCAGGGGATCTCCCCGCAGCAGTATCGGAAGTTGTTTAGGGGCGGGGTGTCTTGAGGTTTGCTCCCCCTCGGTGCGGGATGCTGTGGAAATCCACCCTCTTTCGGCGGGAATAAGCCCCGAATCCATAGGACCGGGGCGGTTGGGCGGTTGGGCGGTTGGGAATTTGGGGCAGCGAATCAGAATCAGAGTGTATTTTTATAAACCACGGCATCTTTCATAATGAACCGTATGTTGCTTTGATCCGCCAGGATATCCAAATCCTCGACCGGATTGCCGTTGACGATGAGCAGGTCCGCAAAGGAACCTTCCTCTAAAACGCCTATTTTGCCCTCCGGATACGGATTCTGAAAAGTAGATAATTGAATGAGTTCGTAAATATTTCCGGTCGCCGCCACGATGCCGCGAAAACTGCCGAACCGCGACTTGAATAATCTGAAATCGTCTAATTGTATTTCTGCCGCCCTGTCAATGTCGCCAAAGGCGTCGGTTCCGTATAAGATGGGAAGGTTGTATTTGTCGATCCATTCGGTTGCGCGTCTTTCGCCATCGCGAAAATCTTCAATCAGCTTGACCGTCGATTTCGGCAATCCTGTCGTGGGATATTCTCTGCCCAACTGGGGGCCGGGCGTGATCCAAATGCCTTGGTCGGCAACGATCCTGGCTGTTTCTTCGTCGAGCAGCGTGGCGTGCTCGAAGCACTTTACGCCCGCTCGGGCCGCTCGCTGCATGGATGGCGGCGTATACAAATGCGCCATAACATAGGTGCCGTAGTCAGCCGCAGCGTCCACGGCGGCTTTCATTTCCTCGAAGCTGAACTGTACGGTCCAAATCGGATCGTAAGCGGAGCTGAACCCGCCCCCGGCCATCAGCTTGATCTGGGACGCTCCCAAAAAAAGCTGCTCTCTGACGGCGCGAATCACCTCGTCGACGCCATCTGCAAGGACCGACAGCTTGCTGTTCAAATCGGCGGAAGCATAAATGCTGTCCGCGATCCGTACCTCCGCATGGTTGGCCCGGATATCGCCGTGCCCGCTCGTCTGTGAGATCATCGCATTGGAGGGCAGAATCCTGGGGCCGTCCAGAAAGCCATTGTCGATGTTTTTCTTTAAGCCAAAGGTGATGCCGCCCGCATCGCGCACGGTCGTAAATCCGCGCAGGAGCATTTCCTTGGCGAAACGGACAGATCGGACAGCCTTCTCGTCGATCCGCCAGCCGTCGGACAGCGAATGGCCGGTTATGGATAAATGAACATGCGCGTCCGTAAGTCCCGGTATGACGGTATGGCGCGCCGCATCATACACGGCCTCAAAGTTTTCTTCCGTAACAGCGCCGCGAATAATCTCTTTCACAAGATTTTCCTCAATAACGATATGGACGTTTTCTTGCAAAGCGGCATTTTTACCGTCGAAAACGTTGGCGTTTTTAATCAACGTATTCATGCTTGCACCTCGTTTGGGTTGAGCTCGCCATGCGCCGGATAGGGATCGTCAATCAGGCGATTCCATTCAAACGCTCCTTTCAGCATTTGAAAAAGTTGAAGCAGCGCGCTGGCGATTCCCGCAGCGCCGTGCATATACCCTTTATTCAAGGTGATGTTGTCCGGCTCAAGCCTTGTCTCCGCAAGGGGCCAAGCGATCGCGCCGTTACCCGTTTCCCGCGCTTCGCCAAGAAGGACTTGGGCGCAGCGCTTCGCCACCTCCAGATTCTTTCGATTCCCGAAGGCCGCGTATAGCGCCACATGAAATTGAAGAATGGACGCCGTGCCGCAGCAAATGCATGTATTATTCCAGTAGCCGGAGGATTGTAATTCCGGCGCATCGAGACTGAGCATGCCCTTGCTCATCTCTTCGATCTCGCGCTTGTAACGATCGTCTCCCGTCATACGGTAGAGCTGATAAAAGATCTTTGACGTCCCGCCGGCTCCGTGGCATGAGCCCAAATACAGCGTACGTTCCTCCGGGTCATCCGTCAGTGGAACAAGCCTTCCTTCCGACAGGGGAACAGAGATGGCACGCAGATGTTCCGCTGCCGCTGCAGCAGAAGACAGGAAATCCTCGTCTTTCGTATGTTCGTAAAATACGGACATCGCATAGCCGATTCCGGACGTACCGATGACAAAATTGGGGAAGTTGTGCGGATAACCGGGCGGCTTGACATCCCACGCTTGGCCGCCTCGAGGATGCGGCCGCTGGCTCTTCAAAATCGTTTTCGCCGACGCCACGGCCAAAGCATGCAGCTTCTCGTCGTTTCGTACGATTGCCGTCCTCAGCAATAGAAGTGCAATGCCGGCGTCTCCAATGGCATAGTAGGGCAACCCCGTCCAGCTTACATCGCCGTTGCCGCGTTCGGCCGATTCGGACAAGTATTCCGCAATCTCCTGCAAAGCGATGAAGCTCCCGGTGTCCCGCGTTTCTTTGTAATACGCAAGAAGCGCAACGCCTATACTCCCAACGCCTGAATTGACGTTCAGCTCATAACCTTTTGCATTCGGGTTCTGGATGCGCAATTGCTTGCGCCAGTGTCGGCAAAGATATCGGAAGCCTTCTTGAGCGATTCGCAAATATTCGCCGTTCCCGGTCGTCTTAAACAGCTCGAGGTAGAAGTAGGAAAGGCCTGCTGCCCCGTTCTCGAATCCGAGGTCGATATTCGCGTCAGGCGTACCCGTCCAATAATATCCGTCCGGATCGGACACGCCGAATTGCTCAATATAACGATGGGCCTGATGCGCTGCTTCAATCAGATCGGCCGCTTTCAACTGGGGGACAAAAGCAAACGGCTTTCCGATCGCATGGGTATGATCGCTCATTTGACGGCTCCTCAGATGTTAAATTCAACCGGCTTCAGTATTCGTTTCAAAAATTGCCGGGTTCGTTCTTCCTTCGGCCGGACCAATACTTCGTCAGGCTTGCCTTCCTCTACAATGACGCCGCCATCCATAAAAATCACTTTGCTCGCCACATCCCGAGCGAACGAGATCTCGTGCGTCACGATCATCATCGTAATGCCTTCTTCAGCGATTTTTTTGATGAGCGACAATGCCTCCCCGATCAATTCCGGATCCAACGCGGATGTCGGCTCGTCAAAAAGGATCACTTCCGGGTTCAGCGCCACCGCTCTGGCGATGCCGACCCGCTGCTGCTGCCCGCCTGAAAGCTGGGACGGATAATAGTCGTGCCGATCCGCCAGTCCCACCTTTGCCAACGCGTTTTTAGCGATTTCGATAGCTTGCGTTTTAGGCATTTTTCTCCCGACGATCAAACCTTCGGCAACGTTTTCCAAAGCCGTCTTATTGTTGAAAAGATTGTGATTCTGGAAAACAAACGCCATCTTCTTCCTTAACGCGACGATGTCCCGCCTTTTCGCCTTATTTAGCTCGACGGTCTTTTCGCCGATGGTGAGCGTGCCCCGATCGGCATTTTCAAGGAAGCAGATGCTTCTCAGCAGCGTCGTTTTGCCGGAGCCGCTAGCGCCCAGGATTACGACCACCTCGCCATCGTCGACATGAACGTCCACGCCGTTCAGGATTTTGTTTTTCCCGAAGGCTTTATGGATGTTTTTAATTTCAATCATGCAGCGCCCCCCTGTATTTTCCGATGCGCTTTTCCAATGCTTTTCCGAGAAACTCGATACAGAGACTGAGTCCCCAGTAAACGAGGGCGGCGGCCAAGTAAGCTTCGAAATAGCTGAAATAAAGGTTGGCGTACTTCAAGGCGCCGTTCATCACGTCAACGACCCCGATCAGGATGACAAGGGACGTCGCCTTCATGAGCGCAATGACGATACCGGTCAACGACGGCACGAATACAAGCATCATCTGCGGCAAAACGATACGCCGAAAAGTCTGCCAAAAAGTTAATCCGACCGAATATCCGGCCTCATACTGTCCTCTGTCTACCGAAAGGAGAGAACCTCGTATAAACTCGCTCATCTGAGCGATCGCAGGGAATGACAGGGCGAAAATACCGACGTAAATGCGGCTGACATCCCTGATGGTAACGGTCAAATGCAAGAGGCTTGCGATGCCGTTAAAATGCGTGACGAACAAAAGGCTGGATACGACTAATATCAAGTTGATCGGAATCGCCTTGAACGCAATGACGAATCCGTCTGCCAGATGCGATAGGACCGGAATGCGATAGGTACGAACGGCCGCGACCATGACGCCGAAAAACAATCCGATAACGACAACCGCCGACGTGATAAGAAGCGTAATGGGGATATACGATACGGCGCTCTTGAAGGCTTGCCAAATCAGTACCGGTTGTATGTTCATATCGATCCGCCCACCGATTTCCTTCCATTGCTCGACTTCTTAATGAGGACCGCGGAGAGCCTTTCCAGAATAAAACTGGCTGAAATAAAAATGAGGGCGGCGTCCGCATAGCCTTCCAGCGAATGCTGCGAGCTGTAGCTGATCGTCGTAATCATGCCCATCATATCGGTGACGCCAAGCAAATAGGCGAGTCCGGTTGCCGGGAGCATGCCCACGACCATGGCGCTTAGTCCCGGCAGCAGCACGCGGAATGCTTGCGGCATCACGATCCTTCGAAACGTTTGAAATCCGGTAAGACCTACCATATGCCCCGCTTCGGTCTGGCCGCGCGGAACGGATAGAATGGCGGCTCGAATGTGTTCGGCAAGGAATCCCGCTTCATTAAGCCCGTACGCCAAAAACACGAAGATCAGTTTATTCCAGCCTGAAGCGATGTTGTAACCGAAAAGGGCGTTAAATAGCAGCGGCAGTCCGTAATAAACGAGAAATAAATGAATCAAGATCGGGGTGCCTCTAACAAAGGAGATATACACGACGGCCAATTGATGCAGCACCGGAATCTTTCGAATGCGGATGATCGCCAATACCGTTCCGAGCGCCAGCGCCAATGCCGTCGACACGACGACGACATACAGCGACACCGGGAACTTGGACAATATTTTTGGGAAGTACTCGACTAAGCGTTCAAACGAGAAAAAATCGCTGTCCATCCGTGCTTCCGGTCAATCCGGTTTGACGGTAACGTCAATACCCAATATTTCTTTGGAGAGATTACTGAGCGTTCCATCTTTGAGCAAATGGTTGATCGCCTCATCGATATCCTTCTGCAGCGGCTCGCTGCCATAGTTGAACAGGAGATACGTGCCGTTTTTCTTGCCGGCGTCGTAGAACAAATGACTTCCCGCAATATCGAATGCATCCGCGCCGTATGCTTCCAGCAGCGCTTTATCGTTCAACGGCTCTCCGAAGAGCGCATCGATCGCGCCGCTTTTCAAATTGGCCAGCTGCTGCTCGACCGTTCCGGTGTCCCAGACCACCTCGATCTTACGGTCCGGATGCTGCTCGTTATATTTTTCTACGTCGCCGGCAACGGCAGCGCCAGGCGCCAATGCTATTTTTAAGCCCCCAAGGTCCGCCTCGCTTTTGACGACGATCCCCGAACCTTTCTTG
This sequence comes from Cohnella sp. GCM10020058, assembly GCF_042683485.1. Taxonomy (NCBI): domain Bacteria; kingdom Bacillati; phylum Bacillota; class Bacilli; order Caryophanales; family Paenibacillaceae; genus Cohnella; species Cohnella sp. GCM10020058. Next base: position 606,939 of record NZ_JBHUJV010000001.1, on the reverse strand, counting down.
ACCTTTAACGTATAGCCGGCATTCTCATAGTTGCTTGCCTCGCCGTAAAGGTACTTTGCCGCTCGCTCTTCCGTCCAGCTGGCGTGAACGGCAAGGATATCGAAGGACTTCGTATCCAGACCGACAAAAGCGGCCTGAAAATCGGTGATGGGCTCGTATTTGAAAACGTATTGCGGCAGAAGATCATCGATTTTGACAAGCGTCTCATAATCGTAGCCCGTCCATTTTCCGCTTTCATCCAGGACGCTGATTTTAGGTATACCATTGACAAGACCTACCGTAATCGTCTCCGGCTCGGATGCTTCCCTATCCTGTTCGGCAGCATCGGATGTACTTTTGTTATTTCCGCAAGCGGTGACGGTTAGGAAGATGACAATCGTAAGCGCGAGACTCATCCATCTCTTCATTTTCTAAACTCCTCCATGTTTCGTATAGTCTTAGTGTTCAACCTTTCTTACTTGGTTTTAACGACGAACGACTTCCTTGCTCATGAGCGCATAGCGAATTGCAATTCTAGAAATCATATTATTACCAAGGAAATGCATTGTCAATACTTCGTTAACAATAAACATTACTACGGTAATGAAATGCTATTTAGAGGTTAAATGTTTTATAATAATCGCAAAGGAGTTGGCGCTTGGATGAGTACGAGAGGTGCAACCAAAGAGGCGATTTTGTCTAAAAGTATCGAGCTATTCAATAAATATGGCTTCGAACAGGTTACGATCAACCAGATTTGCAAAGAGATCAATGTGACGAAGACTGCGTTCTACTACCACTTCAAATCGAAAGACGAATTGATCTCGGATTTTTTCTCGTTTGAAAACATGGTCTCAAACGACGATTTGCTGGACATTCTCTCCGTCACGGATTTTGCCGATCAGGCCATGAAGGCTATGGAGATTTTCGTCAAGCACATCGTTCGTCTGGGCGTTGAAATGACCAAAGAAAATTACAGGATCCACCTTCGCAGCCAAGTGCCTCCGCTCGATAAGAGCCAATCCGCTTTGCTCGGCAGCGTGATTCCAACGCTGATCCAACGGGCGAAAGACGCAGGTCAAGTCAAAAATCCGGCGAATGCCGAAGATTTGCTCGAATCGATGTGCAACATCGCCAGCGGGGTCATTCTAAACTGGGCAATTATGGGCGGCAGCTTCGATGTGCTGGCGGAGACCAGGAAGCGATTTGAAATCTTACTGGTCGTCAATGAGAAATAAACGAGCTTAACATTACCTATGTATTGACTTAACTTTACCGCGGTAATATAATCCGATTATTCCTTCATCAGATTGGAGTGATCGGATTTGGAGTTCAACCATTCAAGATTAATACTGGTCATAGGCGGCACGGGTACGCAAGGCGGCCATGTGGCCCGCGAATTGTTAAAGCACGGTCATCGCGTACGGATCCTAACCCGGAACCTGGCGTCGGCGGCTTCGCAAGCCATGGCAGCCAAGGGAGCGGAAATGATCCAGGGCGACCTGGCCGACCCGGCCTCGCTTGAGCCTGCCATGCAAAATGTGTCGGCCATTTTTTCCGTTCAGTACGCCGATCCGTATGATCAGACGATCGAGCCGCGAAATGCCGCCAACATGGTGCAGGCCGCCCAAAAAGCCGGCATCGAACAAGTCGTGCATACCTCGGTTGCCGGCAGCGATCTTTTTCCACGATGGGACAAACACAAGTATTTGGTGCAGACTTGGGAAAATAAATACAATATTGAAGCGCTCATCCGAAACGGCGGTTTCAAGTATTGGACCATCCTGCACCCGGTCTGGTTCATGGAGAATTTCGTGGCGCCCCATTCCGTCATCATGGCACCGGAATTAAAAGACGGCGTTTTGTTCGGTACGCTGCAGGAGGACACGCCCTTAAAGCTGAATTCGGGGGAAGATACGACCCAATTCGCCCGCGCCGCATTTGAAAATCCGCAGAAGTTTCACGGTAAAGACATTAATGTCGCAAGCGACGAGCTGACAATGACGGAGATCGCGCAGACGTTAAGCCGCGTTCTCGGTAAAAAAGTAGCTTATGAAAGGACAAGCAGCGAGGAAACCCGAAAGCGCGGCATGCTGGAAGGAACGGTTTACTTTATGGAATGGCTCGAGGCCGTGCCGGGCTACGGATTCGATATTCAGGAAACCAGGCAGTACGGCGTTGCGCTTAAGTCTTTTGCGGAGTGGGTCGAGGAGAACAAGCATCGGTTTGAAATCGATTGATTTTACTCGGATCTCTAAAGGTCGCAAAACGTTTAAAACCGCGAAGCAGTTTGCTTCGCGGTTTTTCGCAATGGCGTGTTCGGGTTTGCGGTCTCACCTTACGGCTTCGCCGACTCGGCGATCTTCATCGCTTCTTCGGACGTAATGTGACCGACGATGCCGTATTGGATGCCGTCCTCCATCCAGTACAATTCGGTGAGCTCGGGCTGTGCGAATACGAAGCCGTCTTCGCCGTTAACCTGCGTCGCCGTAAACATCTCCGCCGGGAATACGGCAGTCATGCGGCTTGCGGTGAACGTGATCGTCTTCTCTCCCGATGCGGAAGCGTAGGTGAAGATCACGTCCCTAAGCGGTTCTCCTGCCATCCCCGCCCCCTGAATGCCGGTGAGCGTGAATCCCTCCGGCACGGCCTCCGGTGCGAGCATATTCGCGCCGAACGAAGCTTTTGCTTCTTCGGCGGTGGCGAAGGACGTCGAGATGAGCTGCGACAGCTCGGAGCCGGCAGCGCCTGCATTTCCTGCATTTCCTGTGCTGCCTGCATTGCCTGCATTGCCTGCATTGCCTGCGTCGCTCGAAGGCGAGGCTCCGATCGGGCTCTGCGCTGGCGCCGGCGCGGATGTATGCTGAAGCGTCGGCATCCCCACCATCAGAAATACCGCCAATGCCGCTGCCGCCACGCCTGCCGCCCATACATTCCTGGAGACGCGTCTGCGGCCCGCTTGCGAAGAAGCCGCCTTTTGCCGAATGTTCTGTTTAAGCCGGTCCGTCAATTCCAAGTTGGAAAAAAGCACATCGTCGGTCTCCTTGGCCATATGCATACGCAATTCACGATCCATATCCGTCATGTTTGGTCTCCTCCTTGTTCATCGCCCGAGCCAGCGCCTCGCGCGCCCGATGCAGCCTGTTGCGTATCGTTCCTTCCGGAGCTGCCGTCGCCTCCGCAATCTCCTTGGTCGTGAGCTCCAGATAGTAGTACAGGTACAACGCTTCTTGGAATGGAATAGGCAAGCGCAGCACGTGCTGCAGCACCTCGCTCTTCTCCAGCCTTTCAAGCGCCTCGTCCTCTACGTTAAAAGTTCTGCCTTGTTCCAATCGGATCGGATCGGTCGGCTGTTCGGTATACATCCGTACGCCCGTCTTGTCCCGGCATACATTGACGGCGATCGTCGTCAGCCAGGTCTTCACGGCACTGTCTCCCCGGAAGGACGTCCAATTCCGGTAAGCCCGCAGGAATACCTCCTGGCTGATATCCTCCGCAAGATGCCGATCCCTTGTATAAAAATAAGCGGTACGCATAACGACTGTCCCGAGCGCTTCCATAAGCTGCTCCAGCGCCTCGGCTGGATCTTTCGAAAAGCTTTCTTTGGAGCTTAAGCCGGCCGGCTTCATGCGATCGTCACCTCCACCCTATTAGACGGCCCGAGTTTGATTTTCGCTGCATTGGACGATTGGTTTGCCTATAAAAAAAGAAGAGACTGACCTGAAAGCCCTTCTAACGTTGAAGCTTGGCCGGACCTTGGCGCTAGCTTCGGCCAAGAGACACTGCACAGCGTTACATGGCTGGCCGCTGAAGCCAATCGTAGCAAAGAGACGCTGTACAGCGCCTCTTCGGGGAATCTCGCCGCCAATCACGGCAAAGAGACGCTGTACGGCGCTTCTTCGAGGGCATCGCCGCCAACCGCGGCAAAGAGACGCTGTACAGCGCTCTTGGGGGATCTCGCCGCCAACCGGATGGGGCGTAACTGGCTATGTGGCTCTTTATCGAGCCGCTCTATATAGAGCCTCTTCGCCTTGGTTTGTTAAAAGTCTCACTATGCAGCTTTATGCCCACCATTTATTATCCTCAAAATCCGCTCAATCAAGCTGTCATACACTAAAACGCAAAAAAGGATGAAGCCAGAGATACCTTTGCTTCATCCTTTTTGCGTATACCAGCTATTAAATTATAGAGGCTTTTGAGAACCTCCCGACTTGTCTAATCTTTTATTTATTTTTTAACCGTAAACCGATACGTTCCCGAACCCACGTTCAGCGCTAGTCCCTCCGCTGTCTCCGCAACGTTCGAGATACCCTGCACATCCTCAAGCGGCTGTTGCGATTCCGTCGCATTCGCCTTGCTCGCACCCGGCAGCAGGACGTTCGCGGCGGCGTTGGCCGGCACCGCGATCTCGTAGTCGATCCCGCCATCAGGTCTGCGATGCCAGGCCGACCGGATCTCGCCGTACGGCGACTCAAGCGTCGCGTCAGCGAACTGGAGCGAACCGCCCGGCACCGGACGAATCTGAATTCGCTTGTATCCGGGTTCGGAGGCGTCCGCGTCGATGCCCGCAACCGATCCGAACAGCCAGTCGCCGATCGCGCCGTATGCGTAATGGTTGTACGAGTTCATATCGTCGCTCCAGAAGCTGCCGTCCGGCTTGATGCCGTCCCAGTGCTCCCAGATCGTCGTCGCGCCTTTGACGACCGGGTACAGCCACGACGGGTATTCGCGCCGCTCGAGCAGCTTGTAAGCCAGGTCGGCGTGTCCGAACCTAGACAGCACATGACAAAGGTAAGGCGTGCCGACGAATCCCGTGGTCAGCTGGCTGCCCGCTTCCTCAATGAGCTTGGCAAGCCGGTCAGCCGCTTGATGCCGCGTGCCCTCCTCCAGGAGGTCGAACATGAGCGCCACCGCATAGGCGGTCTGCGTCGGAGAAGCGAGCCGCCCGCTAGGCGTAACGTATTCCGCGCGGAAGGCGCGCGCGACGTTGTCGCGCAGCTCCGCGTACTTGGCCGCGTCGTCCGCGAATCCGAGCACGCCCGCGGACTTCGCCAGCAGCCCCGCCGAGTGCGCATAAAAGGCCGTCGCGATCAGCTCCCGCGGCGTCGCGCCGATATAGCTGTTTTCCTTGGCATCGAGGCCGAGCCAGTCGCCGAAGTGGAAGCCCGTGTCCCACAAAAATTCGCTCTCGCCTTGGGCACGGATGTATTCGACCCAGCCCTTCATGCTCGCGTACTGCTCCCGCAGCACGCGCTCGTCGCCATAGCGCTCGTACAGCACCCACGGAACGATCGTAGCGGCATCGCCCCAAGCCGTCGAATTCGCGCCGGCAATCGGGACGTCCGGAATGACGTGCGGTACGCCGCCGTCCGGCTGCTGGTCGGCGGCCAGATCGCGGAGCCATTTCGCAAAAAAGGTCTGGACATTGCGGTTATACGTCGATGCCCGCACGAACGCCTGCGCGTCCCCAGTCCAGCCGAGCCGCTCGTCCCGCTGCGGGCAGTCCGTCGGCACGTCGACGAAGTTGCCGATCTGGCCCCATACGATATTGTCCGCCAGCTTGTTAATAAGCGGATCGGAGCAGCGGAATTGCCCCGCAGCCTGCAGATCGCTGGTCAGCACGCAGCCGACGAATCGGCCCGGCAGCTGCTCGGGTGGAATGCCTTCAATCTTGACGTAACGGAACCCCTGGAACGATAAGGACGGCTCGAACGTCTCCTCGCCTTCGCCCGAGCAAACGTAGGTGACGGTTTGCTTGGCGGCGCGCAGATTGCCCGTGTAGAAGTTGCCGTGCTTGTCCAGCACCTCCGCATGGCGCACGGTCACGACCGTTCCCGCCTTGGCCTGTACAGTGAACCGGACCCAGCCGACCATGTTCTGCCCCATGTCGAGCAGCGTCTCTCCGCTCGGCGTCGTCACCACGGAGATCGGCACGATCGTATTCACGATTCGTACCGGCTCGCTCTCCTGCGCGACAAGCGCCGACTTCGGATGCGAATACGGCGAGACGCTTCCCCATTCCGAATCGTCGAATGCCGGCTGCGACCACGATTTGCACTCCAGCCTGGCGTCGTAGTGCTCGCCGTCATAAAGCTCGGACCAGCGAAGCGCGCCGTCACTGCCCCGCCAGCTTCCGTCCGAGCCGACGATGGACTCGGTGCCGTCGGTATAACGCACCTGCAGCAAGACAAGCGCGGCTCTGGTATCGCCGTAGTATCTCTTTTTCTCCCAGCCCAGTCCGCCCCGGTACCAGCCGTTGCCAAGCATGAAGCCGATCGCATTATCCCCTTCGTTCAGCAAGGCCGTGACATCATAGGTCTGATACTGCAAGCGCTTCGTATAACTGGTCCATCCGGGGTTCAGGCAGGAGTCGTCTGCAGCCTCGCCGTTGACGAACAGCCGGTACATGCCGAGCGCCGTTGCGTATATGCGGGCGGAGGCAACCGGACGGTCCAGGCTAAAAGCCTTGCGCAAATAAGCGACAGGTTCATGTCCGTCTTCAATCGCGGGCAGCGCGTGAGAGATCCAATCGGCTCCCGCCCATTCCTCCTCGGACAACAGCCCCGTCTCAAAATAAGCGGCTGGGCTCCACTCGGATGCTTCGCCCTGATTAACCCATACTTTCACACGATAAAAATACCGCGTGCGCGAACGCAGCGTCTCGCCTTCATAAGTTATCGCGACCGAACGCCCGTCGGTCACCCGCCCTGTATCCCATGCGAGCCCGCCTTCAAACGAGCCATCCTCCGCGACCTGAATGCGGTACGCCTCCTGAGCGATCCCGCGCCGTTCCGAACGCAGCTTCCAGCCCAGCCGCGGCGCCTTGTCGTCTATGCCCAACGGGTTCAACCTGGTGTTGCAAGACAGTCCGTAAACTTCGATCTCCGCCATTCGTTCATGCCCCCATACCGTCGATGAATTACCGATCCTGATTGCAGTTTAAAGCGCTTCAGTCGGCAAATACATTGGTGAATCGGACAATTTCCCATGGTAAAATGGACATTAGAACGTAAAACGGGGGCGTGTAATGAAGAAGTCGCAATATACGTTGAAGGGCAAAAATCTGTTCCGCGGCGGCCTGCGCATATTCGTGAATCGTATCGAGGAAAACTTTTTCGATTCTCAATTGCACGAACACGATTTTATCGAACTGAACTACGTTGCCGAAGGCACGGGGTATCAGTATATCGGCGAGCAGGCGCTGCCCGCGACACGCGGCGATCTGTTCGTCCTCCCCGTCGGCTGCTCGCACGTATTTCGCCCCTACTCCGCGGACAAGCGAAGCAAGCTAGTCGTCTACAATGTCGTGTTTTCGACTTCCCTATTGTTGGAGATCGCCCGGACCGCCCCCGAGCTCATGCTCGACGACATCCTGGCAGCGCTGTCCGAGGATACGACCGAAGCGGGCATTGCAAGGGATAAACGGCTCGGACTCGAGCCGCTCTTCGAGCGGATCCACGAGGAGCACGCCGCCCTTCGTCCCGGCGCCTCCGCGATGCTGACCGCGTTGCTGACGCAGATCTTGATCGAATGGACGCGGCTGCGCGAAATGGCGAACGGCGCCGGTTCCCCTGCGGCCGCCGCCTTTGACTTCGGCGAAGCGGTCGCTTACGTCCGCGAGCAGGCGCTCGAGCCCTTGACGCAGCGACAGGCCGCCGAGCGATTCGGACTGAGCGAACGGCACTTCCAGCGTCTGTTCGTACGTCATACCGGGCAGACCTTCCATACGTTCGTTCAGCGTCAGCGCGTCATGACCGCATGCCAACTGCTTCGCGATGCGCGCCTGAAGCTCGACGCCATCTCGGGCATGGTCGGTTATCGGGACACCCAGTCGTTCACGAGCGTGTTCAAGCGCATTGAAGGAGTGACACCGGGGCAGTATCGGAAGAGGTTGGCGGGGGATTCAATAAATGCTATTTAATATAAAAACCCGCAGTTTTGGCCGCGGGTTTATCCTATTAATTTACTTGTAGAATATATGAGTTGGTGGAACTGTAGTCCGAGGAGGTGTGGGGGAATACTCTTATATATACGAGATCCCCCGGGTTTAGTGTAAAACCGAAAAATCCACCTTCCAAACCACCAGCACCTTGATCGGCAAATCTCTCATTGCTATAAGTCCCGGAAGACGAAATTCTGATTACATCAAAATCTAGATTAACACTAATAGGGCTTAGGAGCCTTGGGGTAACAATTTGACCGCTTGATGTGTTGTTTTGGACAACATACCAATCTTGGTCGCTTCCGGCATCAATATACCCTGATAATACCGCTCCTTTAGCAATCGGATTGGCCGTCTGCGGCGTGTCGTATTGCCCTGATGTAGCGAATGCCGATTGTGCGCCGAAAGCCATCATACAAGTTGCCATCAAAAGTACAATTCTTCTCTTTTTCAATTTGCGCACCTCTTTCGAAATATTTGGGATGTGTCCCCAAATATAGAAGACTTATCAACTGGCAAAATAGTTGCATGATTAAAAATTTTTCCATAACAGAAAATGGTCGGTGTATCCTACTTCCACTTCAATTCATAAACAAAATACAATTGACGGCGCATGAGGTAACAAATGATCATGCTATAGGCTCATTGTTCTCGGAAGCTAATAATGCTTGTCTCCGCTAAACCGCTCCGTCGTATTTCAAAGTTACCGCAGCAAACGAAAACGACCATCACCCGTAAAATGGAAATGGCCGTTTTCATGAAACCGGAATAAATCAGCCCCCTAGCTCGCCTTCGCAAGCCTTGCGCCGCGCATCGACGCCGCAGCGTAAACGAATAGCGCCGTCCAGATCAACGCGAAGCCGACGAGCAGCACCGGCGAGACCGATTCCTTAAATACGGACACGCTCAGCAGCAGCATGATCGTCGGTCCGATGTATTGGACGAAGCCTAGCGTGGACAGCGACATCCGGGCGGCTGCCCGCGCAAAGAAGAGCAGCGGCAATGCAGTGACCACGCCGGACAATAGCAGCTCGACGAATGTAGCCGCAGGCAGCGTCCAGGCCGTCGTCTTGCCCGCCGCGGCTAAGTAGATCCAATAGCCGAGCGCTACGGGCAGGACGACGGCCGTCTCCGACAGCAAGCCTACCGAAGCGTCTTGCCGGATTTTTTTCTTCGCGAAGCCGTACAAACCGAACGACGCGGCCAGCGAGATAGCGACCCAAGGGAACCGCCCGTAATCGATCGCGATGATGAGCACTGCGGCGCCGGCGATGGCAATGGCGAGCCACTGGCCGCGGTTCGGCTTCTCGCGAAGGAAGGCGACAGCCAGCAGCACGTTCAGCAGCGGATTCAAATAGTAGCCGAGACTGGTCTCGACGACGTGGCCGTTGTTAACCGCCCATATGAAAATAAGCCAATTCGCGGCGATCAACAGTCCGCTTGCAGCGAGTGGAAGCAAGAGCGCGCGGCTGGTCGCAATTCGCTTGATATCGCCCCAGCGGCGCTGAAAGGCAACGAGAATGCCCATAAATACGAACGACCAGACCACGCGATGAGACAAAATCTCCCCCGCCGGCACGTCGTTAAACAGCTTCCAATAAAGCGGGAGAACGCCCCACATGATATATGCGATTACGGCGTTGACCAACCCGTTGTTCATAACCGATTTCCCCGCTTCTCTCTCCGATGTCTGAACGGATTATACGCCTCGCTCGAAGCTGAAGCAAAGGAAATAATTGGTCTTCGTTCGGTTGGACGCGGTTCCCGGTCGGCAGGTGCGCCGTCCTACTTCCTCCCTCCTACTTCCCGTAAACCTCAAAATCTCTGATTCTCGCATAATTCGCTTGCCCGTCCTGCGCCCCCTGCGTTATATACAGCCTTACATACCGTCCGCTGGCCGCGATGTTTCGATTGGTGATGTCCGCGGTGTTCCCTGTCACCGAATCCACGTCCGTAAAGTTGGTTCCGTCATTGCTCACCTGGAGTTTGAAGTTTTTCGTATTGTATGCCGCCGCATCGCCTCCCGAATGGGCATGCTTGACCACCCATCTGGAAAGATTGTATACCCGGCCAAGATCAACGCTTAACCAATGCGGGGCTGCGTCGATGCTGCACCAGTGATTGGTCAGCAAGCCGTCTACCGCATTCGCGGGACCGCTGCTCGCGTCCACTTGCCCGCTCGCCGTCGCCGTTTTGCCTAAAGTCACATTTTTCTGGATAGCACCGTAAACCTCAAAGTCCCTTATTCTCGCGAAATTCGACTGTCCGTTCTGCGCGCCTTGGGTAATATAGAGCCTTACGTACCTTCCGCTAACGGCGACATTCCTGTCCGTTATATCCGCCGCATTGCCGGTTACGGTATCCGCATCCGTAAAATTTACGCCGTCGCTGCTTACCTGCAGCTTAAAATCCCTCGTATTAAATAGGGCATTATCCCCGGCCGAATGCGCATGCTTGACCACCCATCTCGAAATGCTGTAATTTTGGCCCAGGTCCACTGTCAGCCAGTGCGGCGCGTTGTCGATACTGCACCATTGATTGTCTATAGACCCGTCCACAGCCTTTGCCGCCGCAGATTCGGCATTCACCTGGCCGCTCGCCGTCGCCGGCTTGTTCAATACGATATTGTGCCTGTTCGTATCGATCTCCGCATGGTACAACCTCGCCCCCATATTACTATCCGCCGCTCCGTCCGTAAATTTCAAGTAGATCTGCTTGCCTGGATTGTTGGACAACAAAGCGTTCAGATCCACAGTGACGTCCGCTCTCGGCATAACGTTCCCCGGGTCGGCCAGCACCGTCCAAGTCGCGTTGTCGCGGGAGCCGCTCACGATATAATCCCCGCCGATATCCAGATAGGCGGTCGCATCGGATACGGCATCGTCCAGGTCGAACTTGTAGGTCCAGGAATTTGCCGCGCTTGCATATCTGGAATTGCCGTCCATGACGGCGCTCCCATGGTCCTCGAACAGCACGGAGCCCTCCGTTCCTTTGCCGTTTGCGGGGAAGCTCAAGTTGGACAAGTTCGCAATCAGGGACTGCCTGTATAATCTGAAAAAAGCGTATTGGTCGACGACCTCGAAATTTAACGCCGGAAAATCGGCATGCAGGGCGTCAATGGCATCCGCAAGCTGCTTGGGGTCCTGGATCACCGTTCGGAAGAAATAAAATTGTTCGTTCGGAAGAATGGCGGACATGTAGTCGTGAAAGGTTTTTTCCACGAAGCTGGCGGACTCATTAATAAAAGGACTGATGACCGGCACGTAGGGTACGCCCTGTACGAGCTTTTTTTCAGCGCTTGTCCAGCCTGCGCCGTTTGGAACAAGCTCGCTCAGAGCGTCATACGTTTCCGTAGTCATAGGCGCGTCTTCGGTAACAAACAAAAGCCCCGTACTATCGATGTCGAACTTGTTTAATTCGCCCGCAAGATACGTCTTATAGGATTGCAAATAGGCGCTTGGTATCTTCTGCAGATAAATATAGGCGCCGCTTGAATCGCTGCCCGTAAAATAGTCCTTTTGCGTCGCTTCTGCATACAGCTTATTAAATACCATAGGCACCCGTTTGGAGACGACGGGCGATACGGGCCACGAGAGAGGAATTCTGCCTCTTCCGTTCGTCTTGTCCCAGATGCCCGGCAGCAGACTGCCGGCCCATGCGGCGTTATCGTAATCTCCCATATAGAGCATGATATATTTTTTGGCGGGATCGTATGTCACGCTCGAATCCCCGTCGTTCGACTGATGCAAATTGCCGTCCAGCAGTATGTCCTGGTACACGGATGCATTGGCTAACGATTCCATTCCGATCGCATCCGCATCGAACTGGATGAGTCTTTGGGAAAACATATGGCCTTGGGCGATTTCCACGGAGCTTACCGTATCCGCAGACGCATCGACGAAATCGGTATATTTATATTTCCAGGGCAAGTAGCCGCCGGCCGTTATCGGGTCGGTGCCCGACTGTGCTCTCGCAGCATCGAGTATCGCGGATAACGTGTTATAATCGGTCCCCAACGGCTGATTGGGGTCATCGTTCGGCTTATGCAAGACGGTGCCGGGATTGCGCTCGGGCTGCAGGTCCAGGAAAAAGGCTTTATTTCGGATGAAATAATCCTTGACGATCAGCCCGCGGTCGTTGAGTTCGCCCTCGCCCTCGGTACTGTTGGGATAGGCGATATTCCCGCTTTTATCCGTGTTTGTCGTCCAGGCATCGATATAGTAGGCCAGCAGCCGGGCGTTCGCCTTGCCGGTGTCGATATACTTCTCTTTGGCCCATATATAGGCATCATTTTTTTTGCTTCCGGTAGACGGCGCGGATGAATTCCAGATCGTGCCGCTCCCTGTAAATTTGCCGTTCAAATAGACCGACGGGGTGAGTCCGAACGAGCTTCTGCCTATGATATCGCTATAGAGGCTGTTGGCGGACGCATCGTATCTGACCGGCAGCAGATCCTCGATGCCTGCAATCGTGTTCGCTACGTTCGAGGTCGAAGGTACGGCTTCGTCCCACAATACAAGCCCGCCGAACTTGTAGGCGAAGGCATCGATCAGCACGAACGGATCGGTAACGGTTATTTTGGTCTTGCCGGCTAACAGATTGCCCGGGTCCGTCAGGTCGTCCAGCCAGTAATCGGCCGAATTATAGCCGGACAGATATTCAAGGTTCGTCGAGAAATATTTATATAAAACTTTTGGGCCCCCGGTATCCCTGTTAACGACGCCTTGCAAGGCCGTTAGCAATGTAATCATATCGTAAGCGTATTTCTTGTAGAGCTGCGTACTGAACGACCTGTCGAAGGCGTTCGGATACGTGGTGTTCGTATAACTGCCTGCGCCGATAAATCCTTTATAGCTCGCATCGACATCCGCAGCGCTCGCCAGCACTTCGAAGGCCACGGTGTTGTTGGTTTGCACTCCTCCTGTATATCCGTCGTTCTTTAAAACGACCCTGTTGAATTTCATCACGCTGCCCAGATCGATCTTGAGCCAGCTTGCAGGCGTGCCGGTGCTCACCCAGCTTGTCGCGGCATTCCCGTCGATCGCTCTTCCCGGAACATTCGCCCCGTCGTGACCCGAGCTTGCGATGACCGTTTTGTTCGTCAGGAGATTTCCCTGGTCGTACAGTTCAAACTCGTAAATATTCGCATGCAAGTCCCCGTTCTGGCTGGGCGTCGTTATATTCAGTCTGAAGTACCTGCCGGTTGCGCCGGTTATCGATCTTTCGGTTACCGCGCCGGTATTCCCGGACACGCTGTCCGCATTCGTAAAGTTCACCCCGTCCGTGCTGACTTGAAGTGCGAAATCCCGCGTATTTAACGAAGCCGGCTCTCCCCCCGCCTCAGCATGTCTGACCGCCCATCTCTTGATCGTTTTCGTTTGCCCCAGATCCACCGTGAGATTGCTGTTTGCCGACGCGCCGCTGCTCACCCATTTGGTCTCGGGCGCGCCGACGATGGACGATCCGCCGTCCACCGCGGCCTCCGGCCTTGTCGTTGCATTCAGATAGCTCGATGCCGCGACGCTTTTGGCCTGCGCCAGATTGTAATAGAGCTCGAATTCGGGCACCCTCGCCGTCGTGTTGAACGCGTCGCTTGAAGGTCTGCTAATATTTAATTTAATGTAACGACCGGAAGGGATGGCGGATTCCGCCAAATATTCCGTGGCCCTGCCGGGATAAAAGGATTTCGGGTCGCTGTTGATATAGCTTTGCATATCGAAATAGTAATAATTGTTGGAGCTTGGATGCGTATCGTTAAACAGTTCCACTTCCAGTATTCTTACGATTGAGTCCATTCCCTGATTGGGGGCGGTAATAAGTATTCGTACATACCGGGCCGTCTGCGGCGAAAGGAGTCTGTTCGTGATTCCCTGCGTATTCCCGGAGACGGTATCGACGTTCGTGAAGACGCTTCCGTCATTGCTGATCTGAAGAACGAAGTCCTTCGTATTGTAGGCCGGATTATCGTTGCTGGCCTGGGCATGCTTGATTCGCCAACGGTTAAACGTCGATGCCGCACCTAAATCGATACGGAGCCAACGATCCCCGGTACCGGTGTTGTACCAGCCCGTTCCGTAGCTGCCGTCGACGGCCAGTTCGGGGGTAATGCTGCCGGCCGAAGCGGTTACGGATTTGTTCAAGGCCAGATTCGGGCTGGAGGCGAAAGCGACTTGAGGCGCAAGCATTCCATGGGTGCCGAGGCCGGAGTACGCGACCAATAATAACGCTAGCAGAAGGATGCCTATCGCTTTTTTGGGACTCATTTATCATTCTCATTCCTCTCGATTCATCGATTTAAAAGCATTTAAAAGCGTCATTCCAAAAATGAAAGGGGATCGCTAAATAAACTTATCCTGAAAACCTCGATTTCCAGGATAAGCTGTAAAGTAATCATCGATTCAAACGTTAGCCGTTCTAAAGTGAATGGGCCATCGCGATATCGATGCCGAATTCGCCGCCGACTGATAAGACGGTCGGATAGTCGACGGCATATTCCTCCTCTGCAACCGGTCGGAGCCGGACGGCCGTTCCGTCGACGGCGGCACCGCTCGGCTTGACGGGCAGCCGAAGCCGCAGTTCGCCGGCCGAGACGCTGCAGCCGACGTCTTCGCCCATGCCGATGCGAACGCCGTTCTTTCCGCTGCCTCGGATCACGATCCGCAGTCCCCCTGTCTCGCCGTCGAAGACGATCTCGCCGATGGTGCCGGACGAGCAGCGCGCATCGCCCCGCTCGACACGCCCGTTCTCGCCCTCGAAATGCCAGGACACCCGTCTCCCCGCGCCTGCAAGCGGCACGAACCGAAGGCCGGCGCCGGACGGCTGCCGCGCCAGCTCGCCAAGATACCCGATTTCTCCGTGCCGGGGCGAGGCGTAGGCGAAGGCCTGCAGGCCCAGAAGCGTTCCGTACAGGCTCAGCCCGACATCGCCCGTGCATACATGATCGCCGAAGTTGGGAGATTCCTGCTCCCAGCAATAGCTCATGCTGGCCCGCCCGTCCCCGTGAATCTTGGCCGTGGAGCCGAGCAAGCCGCCATAGATGAGGGACAGCAGCGCCGGATCGGGCTGCAGAACGCCTTGCCGGACCATCATCAGAAGCGCGCTGGAATTGAGCGGGCTGGTATAATGATGGCATACCTCCGCAAAGTCGGTCCCCGCATCCCACCAGCGGATGTCGCTGCCCTGCCACCACCAGACCGGCTGTTCGCCGCGCACGGCCTGCATCGCTTTGCCAATCGCCCCAAGGCATTCCACTTCCTTAAAATAGTCGGCGTAATAAGCGATACATTCGTAGCCGGTATTGTCGTACGGGCATTCCGAGCCGTAGGACACATCGCCCCGGAACAGCTCGTCCGCGTGCCGACGAACCCGGATGAGCAGGTTGTAGTACATCTCCACCTTTTCTTCCTCTTGCAAGCTGCTAAGCAAGTCGAATATCCGCTGTCCGCCCATCAACCCGGTGATCAGGTCCATCGGACGCGAAGCGTCGAACATTTTCATCAGCGTCCGGTATGCGAAGTCCAGGTATTGCTCGGCTGTGTACGCTTCCGTCATGCCGTATCGCTTGGCGATGCGGTACATCGAATAGTAAAGATTGGCGACGTGCATGTAATTGTAGGAGCGGGTCGTATCGAATTGGAAAAGCCACCACTTCACTTCATCGTTGTCCGGATTTTGCAGGTAGCGGCGGACATAATCGACGATATACCGCTCCAATTTGGCGATTTGTCCCCGATTCGGATACAACGCGTTTTTCTCCGCGACGAACATGCCGTCGGTGATGCCGCCTTCATAGGAACCGTTGCCCCACAGGCTGTCCTCCTTGGCATACAGTCCTTCGCCCTTGAATGCCTCGAAGTCGCCGAGCGAATACAGGAGAATGGCACCGTTCAGGACGCTGCTCGCGTCGTGCAGTACTTGACGATCGACAATAAAGTCCGCGCGGCGCTCGAACAACTCGGGCAGCGGCGCGGTCACGCGAAAAAGCAGCGCCGCGGGCTCGGCTGCGCCGTCGCCGGCAATCCGCACCAGCTGCTCGCCCGGCTCGCGGAATTTGAACGTCCAGACGCGGCCATCCGTGCTCTCCCGTTCGGACACTGCGTCAAGCTTGTTCGCGTCCAGGAGCGAGAGCTTGCCGCGGCCCTTGGCGACGATCCGGAACTCGGCGTCGATCGGCCCGGTCATTGCGGGCACCGCGTACGCATCGATTTTGCCGCTGTTGACCAGCACCTCGGCCAGGCCGCTCCGCCGCTCGACGAAGCCCAGCCGGAGACGCCGGACGGCGGTCTCTCCCGGCCCCAGACGAATCCCGCTTGCTGTCAGGCCGGGCAGCAGGGGCTTCAATCCGTTCGCGGCCAAATAGCCTTCGGCGTGAAGGAACAGCAGGCTGCTGCCCGGCCAGGCGTGGTTGGGAATGCCCGGCCTTTCGAGATCGATCGTGCCCGGGAACCGGGAGACGTGCTCGAATCGGGTATCCCCGAGCGGGATGCAGTACAGCAACGGTTCGTTTCCGCTCAGGCTTTCCACCAGCTGATAGCCGTGCGCGCCGCCAGGATGGACATGCTCGTAGTGCAAGTGCCCGTACAGGTAGCGCTGGTCGTAGCGCCATGGACAATAGTAATTGTTAATCGGCGCCGACAGCGCCAGCTCGGCGGCTTCGAGCCCGCGTTCGCCGGCCGTTACGGCTAGTTCGATCGTCAAGGTATCGGCCTCGATGCGGAACGACTTGACGACCCTAACATGCTCGTTTTCGTATGCGTAGGTTTCCGCCTCTCCCGGCTCCCGCCGGAAAGCCAGCCACTGCCGGTAATAAGCAGGCGCTTCCGGCGGACGGTCCTCCGGCAATCGGTAACCGAGCAGGATGGCCGAGTAGCCTTCTACTTTGTTCGGGGCGTCGGATCCGATCAACGGCAGTTCCATAGGTCCGGCTACATAATTTTCCTGCCTTGGATCGCCGGCATAGCCCAGAAAAGCGATCTCTCCGTTGTCCGGATTTGGACGAAACGTCAGTCCGATGCCGATCCCCGCCTCATTCGGCGCCCTAGTCGCAGCTGTCATTCCCATCCCTCCAATGGTCAAAATGATACGCCTGCGAGGCCCGGCAAATGCATGCGCCACGCCTTGGCCTTGGCGATTTGCGCTTCCGCCTCGTCCGCGTGCCGAGTCAGCGTATCCGCCACGATCGACAGCGTCGGAATCACCTCCGGCGTATCGCCGGACGGGAGCTGCCCGCCGGAAGGCCACGCCCATTCGTGCACGCCGCCCGAGCCTCGGCCCGGCGCCGGATGGGCCAAATAATGCGTTTGCCTGGCATAACGGTATAGCGCGTATTCGTATGCACCCGGGGCGCGTCCTTCATGGAACAGGCTGAATGCGCCCCATAGCGCATCATAGCTATTCTCGCCGAACAGCAGCAGGTCGGGATAACGGCTCTTCATGGCCGCCGTCCACGCCAACGTGCCTTCGTACGGCGAATGGATCGGGTCGTTGATCCAGTAGCTCGACACGTCCAGGAAAATGCCGTCCACCCGGTAGGTGTCCACCAGATGCGCCGCCCGCTCGATCATATGCTCGCGAAAGGCCGGATGGCCAAGATTAGCCAGCACGCTGTTGCTTTCCACGGACAGGTCGTAATCCCAATCCACCCAATTGATGCGGCTCTCCGTTCCCCAACGGTCTCGCGCCGCAACGTCCTGCAAACCGAGCTGTTCGGCATATTGCAGGTTCAGTCCGTTGGCGCCGAGCATCGGCACGATCCGGAAGCCGAGGCGATGCGCCGTCGCGACTAAATTCGCGAACCCCTCGGCTCCGCCCATCGCCTCGCTCGGCTCGTAAATCGGATAACGATGATAGTAGCGGCCGTCCCAAGCCGGGAGAAAAGCCATTGCCTGACGGGCAGGCATCCGCTCCGCAATCCATTCCAGACTGCCTTCCATCTCCGCGAACGTCTGGTATACATGCCCTGTCCAGTGCTCGCCGTGCAGGATCGTCACCAGCTTGATCTCGTCCAGCCAAGCCGGGACGTCGGACCGCCGCCCGTACGGCACGATATTAAAGTGCGACTCCAGGTCGGCGCATCGCTCCCGCACGATGTCGGCCGGCTCCTCGCAGCGCCCGATGTGCCAGGGCGGCGCATCGATCTCGAACGTATGGCGTCTGGCGTCTTCCTGATGGACCAAGTCGAGCACGTTGCCTTCCAGGTACGGATCTTCATGCACGGCGAAGCTTTTGCCCCGGACGGCGCGATCCTTCGACAAGGCGTACCAGGTTTGTCCCTTTCCGTTCTCGACGAAAACCAGCGGCATTTTCATGATAAAGCCGGGATATGGCTTGGCTGCGATGCAGCCGCCGGACCCAAGCGTCTCGCGCCTGTTCTGATCGTAGGTGAGCGCCGTTACTTCCAGTCCCAGCACCTCGAGCATGATCGATTTACATACCTCAGAGGCATGACTCCCTCTGGCCGTTACGATGTAACGCCCATCCGCTCCACGTGCGATTTCAAGCCCGATCGCGCCTTCCGCCCGCCGCTGGTTGCCCGCCCAGGACAACCCGCTCGCCGTAAGCGATACGCGGTCCGCTTCCCTGCGCACTTCGACGCGCTGCGGATCGGGTGCGTATACATTATTCACCGTGAACAAACGGACGGCGAACTGCAATTCGTCCAACCGGACAAAGGTGTCTTTAAAATCGTAACCAATCGTATACAACCGCATCTTCCTCCTGAATCGCCGTCGCTGCGATCCGCGAATTTTATCGCCGACCCGCGCTAGCCTTTGATGCCCGTCAGACTGATGCCTTCAATAAAGTATTTTTGGCCTGCGAAGAACATGGCGATGGCGGGCAGCACCATGATGGCGGAGCCGGCCATCAGCAGGTTCCAGTCCGTGGCGTACATGCCTTTTAGCTGAAGCAATCCGAGCGCCAGCGTAAACTTGGAATCCTCGTTAAGAAAAATGAGCGGCCCGAAGAAATCGTTCCAGACGTTCATAAAGGTAAAGAAGGCGACTACCGTCAGGGCCGGCTTGACCAGCGGCAGCATAATGCGTATATAAATCTGCAGAAAGCTTGCGCCGTCGATGACGGCGGACTCGTCCAGGTCCCGCGGAATGTTCATGAAAAACTGGCGCATCAGAAAGATGTTGAACGCGCCGCCGCCGAACCAGGCCGGCAGAATGAGCGGCCAGAACGTATTGACGGCCCGCAGCTCCGACCACATGATGAAGGTCGGAATGAGCGTTACGGCCGAGGGCAGCATCATCGTCGACAGAATCAGCGCGAACCAGGCGTTGCGGAACCGGAACCGCAATCTCGCAAACGCGTATCCGCACATGCTGCTCGTCAGGACCACGCCGATCAGGACCGGGATCAGGATCAGCAAGGTGTTGAACAAATAACGGGCAAACGGAATGATGTCGAACACGTCCGCGTAATTTTGCCAGAGCAGCTTCTCCGGCCAGATGCGGGGCGGGAAAATGAACAGCTCGTCGGTTCGCATCAGCGAGCTGCGGACGAGCCACAGGAAAGGCACGGCCGCAAGCGCCGCGCAAACGAGCAGAACCGCGAAGCTGGCCGTCTTGCGAATTCGCATGTTACTTGCCACCTCCGTAATGCACCCAAGCGCTCGAGCTCTTGAAGACCCCTGCCGTCAATGCCGCGATCAATACGAACAAAATCCACGACAACGCGCTGGCATAGCCGAAGTGATTGAACTGGAACGCTTCCCGGTAGATGAGATATACATAGAACAGCGTCCCGTTGTTCGGTCCTCCGCCGGTCATGACATAAGCCTGGGCGAACGCCTGCAGCGACCCGATCAGCCCCATGACCAGATTAAAGAAAATAACCGGCGTAATCAGCGGTATCGTCACATACCGGAATTTGTGCCAGCCGTTCCCGCCGTCGATCTCCACCGCTTCGAGCAGATGCTTGGGCACGTCCTGCAGCCCCGCAAGGATGATGAGGGCCGCGCTTCCGCAGCCCCACATGCTCATCAGGATCAGCGACGGAATCACGGTCGCTTCATCGTAAATCCACATCAAGGTCGGAAGGCCCACGCTCTTCAGCACGGTGTTAAGCAACCCGAAGTCGGGATTGAACAGCCACACCCACAGCATGCTCGAGGCCACGACCGGCACGATTGTCGGCAGGTAAAATACCGTGCGGAACGCCGCTTGTCCCTTGACGCCGTAATTCATGAACAACGCCACGACGATGGAGGCCAGCATCGTAAACACGACACTCCCGATGGCGAAATAAAAGGTAACCAGCAGCGATTTTTTAAAAAACAGGTCTTCGGCGAAAATGGTTCGGTAATTATCGAAGCCGACCCATTTTGCCGCGCTCAGAATTTGCCAATCGGTCAAGCTGATGCCAAGGCTCGCCACCATCGGCCCGATCGTCCAGATCAGCAGGCCCAGAATCGCAGGCAGCGCGAACAGATAACCGGCGATCTCTTCCTTCGTTTTTAGCAGCTTTCTTTTCGATGCAGGCTTACTCATACCGGTACTTGTCCCCGTATTTGGCCTTCAGCTTCGGCAATATATCGTTGCGCACGACATCCTCGGCCGTCTTTTTGCCCTGCCACAGCTGGTCGAGCTCCGGATTGATGATGACGAACGCCTCGGTGTCCTCCCAGTAGTAGGAAGGGTTCTGCTTCGTGTGATTTAATGCGTACTCGACGACGGCCTTGCGGTATTCCGGCGGATGCACCGGCGTATCGGTCCACTTTTTGATTAACGCTTCGTCCGTGTACCATTGCTCCTCGTTGGGCATCCACAAGCCGCTGTTGATCAGACTGATGCTATTTTCGGGGTTCATGATATAGGCATAGACCGTCTCGACCTGCGCCTTGTATTTCTGCGTCCGCTCGGTGTTGAATATGATGACCGGTTCGCCGAAGTTGGTCGTCAGCGGCGTCTTGAACTTGGGCAGCACACCGATGCCAAGCTGCAGGTTTTTCTCGTTTTTGGCTTTTCCGAGCGTCTGCAGCGACCATTGACCGCTGATCGACATGGCGATCCGTTTGGTGAGCAGCGCCGTATCCTCTGCGGGGATGGTGGACATTTGAGACGGCTTGGGCATGACTTTGTCCACGTACATCAGATCGGCGATCGACTGAAGCGCTTCCACGGATGCGTCGCTGCCGATCGTGAAGGCGGTGGCGTCGTCGCTCACGATCCCGGTTCCGTTGCTGAACAGCGCTGCCGGATAATACTGCCCGAGACTTTGAATATTGACGCCGAACGTCTGCACGTTGTTAGCGTCGAAGCCCGCTTCCCCCGGATGCTTGCCGGCGCGGTCCTTCGTCAGCTTCTTGGCCGCATCCACGAACTGCGCCCAGGTCCAGGCCTCGTCCGCGGAAGCCGGCGGATAAGGCACGTTCGCTTCGTCGAACAGTTCCTTGTTGTAATTGAGCACCAGAATTTCGTTCGCGACGCCCGCTCCGATGATGGAACCGCCGCTATTCCGAAAAATGACGGACTCCAGCTTCTTGCCGATCCGGTCGCTCTCATACAGCTCGGTCAGATCCGCCAACTTGCCGTTTTGCGTCCATGACGCCACGGCGCCGGAAGGAAAGTAGCCGAGATCCGGCAGCGTATTCGAGGACGCCATTGTGTTCATCTTCGCCATATAATCGTCCGCGACGTGCATGCCTTCCACCTGAATGTTCGGATGGAGCTTGTTGAACTGATCCAGCTGCGCCAGCATCGACGCCTTCTCCTCCGGTCCTCCCCAGAAGGAAAACTTGAGCTTGACCACCTCGTCGTTCGCCTTCGCGCTCCCTTCGGGACTTTGGGCGGTGTCACCCTTCTTTTCCCCGTTCGCGCAGCCTGCGGCCATTGCCAGAAGCAGCAGCATGGCGATCCACGCGATTGATTTCTTTCTCGTTTTGACCATTTCCCAGCCCTCCGTCTTTTTCGTATGGAATGTGACCTACGCCCAGAATAACATCCGGGCATGGCCTTGTCGGTATACGAAAAAACAGAATAGGTGGCTGAAACCGACCTTCTGTAAACGCTTTATATTTTCTGATAAACTGAAGCTGATTCTATCGTACGCCAGATAAATTCACTCGTATCGGCGATAGCCGGGCTTATTCGCGGCATGTAAACGTGCGAAGGGAAAATTCCGGTAGATTAGGTGGTGAATACTGACTTGAAATTTCTCAAATTGAACATTAGTCGCCCGCTCTCCTTCGTGTCCGCCGGCAATTTCGTGGCCGACGAGCCCTGGATTCATACGAAGCGAACCATCACGAGTTTTGAGCTCATCATCGTTGTGCGCGATACCGTCTACCTGGAGCTCGGCCATGAGCCATACGCGCTGCAGCCAAAGGAAACCTTGCTTATCCTGCCCAATCAACCGCATTGCGGCTATGACTGGTCGAACAAGAACTGCTCCTTCCACTGGTTTCATTTTCAATGCGAGAGCGATTACGAGCTTATAGACGAAAAGGAATTGTACGCCGACCTTATCATGCTGGACAACAACCCGTATCTCCACCGACTGGCCGATTATGTGTATATCCCCGTCTTCTCTTGCCCGCCGGAGATCGAGCGCGTGAATATTTTGTTCCATCAGCTTCTGCACACCATGGAATCCGGCTATTACACCGGACACAGCCTGAACTACCTCGTTACGCTCTTGTTGATCGAATTGTCCGAGCAGACGCTCTCGCAGCTGAAGAGCCAATCCCGGACGGACGAAGCGGCCGATCCGGCGGAAAAGAAGCTGATGAAGATGCTGGAGTGGATTCGCATCCACAGCGCGGAGAATATATCGGTCCAGGATGTCGCCATGCACTTCACTTACAATAAAGACTACTTGATTCGTTTTTTCAAAAAACATATGGGCATGAGCATGCAGGAGTATATTCACAGCCTGAAAATCGCCAAAGCCAAAAATATGCTGTACCAGTCCTCCGCAAGCATTAAGGAAATCGCCTTTGCGCTGGGCTTTCAGGACGAGAAATATTTCATGAAGCTGTTCAAGCGGCTCCAAGGCCTGACGCCGACGGAATTCCGCAGAGCCTATTACCGCACGCACTTGAACAACAAGTGAAATAAACGGCCGCGATCGCCTGCGTCGTTCTTTCGCCGTAATGCCCCGCAATGCCTGCAAATATACATCTTTTTATGCCGATGTCGGTCCTTTTCAGCAGGATAGCTGCTAAAGTGCAGTTATTTTCCTTCATCGGCCCCATTTCCGGCTTGCGCTTTGCATTTACCTGCATATTTGCAGGCATTTTATCCAGCGGCGCATGTCGGCAGAAAACACCTGTATAAATGCAGGTTTTTTTGCCCGCCAAACATCCATAAAGCTCCGGTACTTTGAAATCGCGCTTACCTTTCCGCAAATGGCCGCCTAAATTTATACTTTCCTATCTTTTAAGAAAAACAAGCCCTCGCGGTCTTTCGCGAGAGCTTGTTTACTTGCATAAATGGGGAGAACGCCTTCGTCCCGCCGTCAGTCGTCCGTCGACCATTCGTTGTCTCCCGGCTTAAGCTCGCGATCGAGCGTCCTTCCGCCCGCGCGAAGCGACAGTCGGGCTTCCATGCCCGCCGGAATTCGGGCACGCACGCGGATGGCTCCGCTTTCTTCCCGGTACCAGCCCGCCTGGATGACGCCGAGCGGCGTGCGGACGTCGGCTTCGGCGAACGTAAGCCCGTCCGGCAGGTACGGACGGATGACCGCCTTCGCGAAGCCCGGCGCTTCCGACCGGATGCCGACGACGAACTCTTGCAGCAGCCGGGCCGGATAACCGTTCCACGCATGAGAGTGGCTCTCGATATCCTCCCAGCCCTCCCACATCGTTTTCGCCCCTTGGGCAAGCATATATCCCCAGCCGGGATACGCCCGCCGGTCCAGCAGCGCGAACGCTGCGGCCTCCCGTCCGTTCTCGAACAGCATGCGCAGCAGCGGCAGCGAGAGCACGGTGCGGCATTCCCAGGGCTGACGCGCCACGGAATCGATCGCCGCCTCGCGGTCTTCGGCCGGCACGAGGTCCGCCAGCAGCGCGATGGCCGTCACGCCCTGATGGGTCGCGGACGCGTCCGAGCTGTCCCGGAATCGCTTGGCCTTCGGGTCGTACAATTGTCCGACGATCGCTCCCGACATTTCGGAAGCAAGGCTCGCATAGGCGCCCGCCTCTTCTTTCCGTCCGAGCAACTCCGCCGAGCGGCTCACGATCCGGAGCGCCAGAACAAGCTTGATCTGCTGCACGGTCAAGTGCGATCCGGCGTGTTCGACCGTCGGATACGGCCAGTCGCTGATATGCCAGCCTTTGTCGAGCGGCACGAGTCCCGTCTTCGGGTCGCGGATGCCGACGAAGTAGTCGGCCATCCGGCGCGCCGTCTCATAATGCTTCTCTAGCACCTCGGTATGGCCCGAAGCTTCGTATAACTTCCACATCAGCGTCGCGTAGTGCAAATCCCACTCCGGAATCTGGATGCGGAAGTCCTTGTGTTCGTAGTTGACCGGCGCAACGAAAGGGAACGTGCCGTCGGCCAGCTGCGCGTCCGTGAAGTCAGAGAGCGTCTTGTCGACAATGTCGATCGCCTCGAAGTTGTAGAGCAGCGTCTCCGCCTGCAAATCCGTATCCGCCGTATATTGAGCTTGCTCGCGGTGCGGACAATCGACCGTCTGGCCCAGCGTGTTGTTCTTCTGCGTCCGGATGGCCGCTTCGTACAGCGCGTTCAGATGCCCGTCCGAGGAGGAGAACCGGCCGACGTACGCCATATCGGTATGCGCCCAGCAGACGGTCACTTCGCCGGGCGTAATCTCATCCGGGTATCCGGTCACCTCGACGTACCGGAACGCCTTGAAGGAAAAATCCGGCTGCCAGGTCTCCGTCCCCTCACCGCACATCGTATATTCGTCGTAATAGTGATCCGAATGCTCGTTCGTCACGTTATGCTTGACCCGGCCGTTCTCGTCGAGATCCTCCGACATCCGGAGCCGGACCGTCGCGCCAGCGATTCCCTTGAGCTTGAACTTCGGCCAGCCCGAGACAATGCGCCCGGGATCGAACACCTGCGGCCGCTCCCCGTCGACGTCGCTCCCCGCAGGCGGTGGCAGCTTCTCGCAGACGATGTCCTCCTCGATCGCGCCCTCCGGAATCTGCTGGACCGCCATCGGCCACTGATCGCGATCGATCTTGGCGACCTTCGCTTTCAGCGTCACCCCTGCCAAATAGCCTGCGATGCGCCATTTGGAATCCAGCTTGCGCGCATCGTACTTCTCGATCGCGGATATCCGGCGATTTTGCTGATACGGCGTCCCCGTCTCGTGGGGCATTTCCTTCAGAACCCGCCAAGAGGCGTCGGTCCCGACGACTGCTTCCGTGCCGTCCGCGTAGGCCAGATGGAGCTGCAGCCTGAAACCCGGCAATCCGTCGCAATAGTTCTGGCCGCTGCCGCCGAGGTAATGGGCGTCCGCCGTCAGACAGTTCGTACCGTTCGCCACCAGCTCCGTTACGTCGTAGGCCAGGTATGCTTTTCTTTTGTCCGGATTCGTAGGCGCGGGAGAGACGAATCCCCCCAATTTCGTCCCGTTCACGTAGACTTTTGCCGTATGGTGCGCGGAGTAAAATAGCTTCGCCGAGGCGAGCGCCCCGCGCACCGTGAATTCCTTGCGGAAATAAGCGAAATCGTTGAACCGGACACGGCGCGAGCGCCATATCCAATCCGCCTCCCATTCGACCTCCAGATCCGGCCGATGCCTCGTTGCCGTTCCCGGCTCTTGATCGCGTACGTTCACGATGCCGCCATCCTCTCCGTTTCTTTGTTCCTAGCATACAAGAGCAAACCGGTTGCTTGTAGAGGGGGGCATATGATATGAATAGGGCAATCGCATCCTGATTGAAAGGGGTTGCCCTTTGTGCCCGCTACTCCGTTTATGCTCGAAGGCAAGATCTTCTGGCAGCCCGAATTTCCGATTGCGGTCACGCGGGAGCGCGAGCGATTCACGCTGCCGATCCATATTCACGATTTTGTGGAAATTCAATTCGTTGCCGAGGGCAAAGGCTTCCATTATATCGCGGACGAACGGATTTACGTAGAGAAGGGCGATCTGTTCATCATTCCGGTCGGCACCCGTCACGTCTATCGCCCCGCATCGGAAGCGCCCAAGGACGAGCTGATCGTCTACAACTGCCTGTTCGATCCTTCCGTGCCGAATATTCTTGCGTCCGCGTACCCGCTGCCGGAGTCAGCATTGCTGCTAAAGGGGGATGACCGGCCTTACCGCCGGTTCAAGGATCTCTATCATGAGGGAAAAATGTGCATGGAGGCGCTCTACCGGGAATATAGCTCGCAATTGCCCGGCTACGAAGCCGTTGTGTATGCGCGCCTGACCGAGCTTCTCGTCTGCCTGCACCGCCTGGAGACGGCAGGAGGCGCTTCCGCTACGACAGGCTCGCGCATGACCGTCGTGCTCGATTTTCTCGAACGCCATATCGAACGCCCGGTGACGCTCGCCGAAGCCGCCGCCCTTCTCCCGGTAAGCGCGAGCTACTTGCAGCGCATGCTGAAACGAGCGACGGGACAATCGTTCACCGAGTACGTGCAAAACCTGCGCATCCGCAAGAGCTGCGAACTATTGCGCCGGACGGCGCTGCCCGTCAAGGAGGTCGCCGCGCGGTCGGGCTATCGCGATTTGAAGTTTTTCCATGAGCTGTTCCGCAAAAAAACGGGGAAAACGCCGGTCGCCTACCGGAACGAGGGGGACGACGGCGGATTCTAGACCACGCAAAGCTTCGGCGCGAAGACGGCGGACCTCTTCGGCCGCCGTCTCTTCCTCTCTTTTATTCGCGCTCCCTGATTATGGCTCGTGTAAGCCGTTCCCCCGCTATACGCGTCGGAATTATGATAGATCACGTAGCTTTGCGCCGATGGCCCGTCGGCGGTCAGCTCCATGTAATATGTCGTGTTCGGCGTGAGCCATTTATAAAAATAGAAGACGGGATGGATCGTACCCGCCGGTCCGGTAATCGACGAGCTCCCGATCAGGGTCGTTTTACTTGGCGAATCGTAGAGCTTCAACGTCATCTTCTGACCGCTCGCCGGCAGATTCTGATCCATGAACAGCTCCACGGTGTCGATCGCGATATCCGGCGTATTCGGCGTCGTGAACGTTTGCCCGAACGAATGGCCGTAGTTGAGGAAATCTCCCCCGGTCGCCCAGGTTTTGCAATTCGTTAAACTTATACGAGTCCAGTCTTTCTTCCTGCACGACGCATTTTAAGCCGTTCGCGGCGCACTGCGTCAATGCGGCATCGTTCAGGGTTTGGTTGATGACGCCATTCGTTAAGAGTACGTAAGTCGCGTTCATGTCCTTGATCTGTTTGTAATGATTAAACGTCGTGTCTTGAGGGCCCAGGGACCAAAAGATTCCGATGGGAAACGGAGCGACCTTCGGATCGGGGATCGCGGCTTGCGCGGAAGAAAAAGCGGAGAAAACGAAAAACGTTGCCGACAGGCCTAGAAGGAACGGTGTCTTTTTTCTCATGGTATGACCTCCTTAAGTTGAGAACGCTTTCCAAAATCAATTTACGCTTTGCGCTGCGCGCTGGCGAAGAAAAGAGTGGGAAGTCCCATGGCCGCGTGAACGCACTTAAGTTGCTGCGGGCTGAAAGTGCTTTCGATTAGAAGCACATGGGCGCACTTGGGCTGCCGCCTTCCCAAAGTGCTTCCGATTAGAAGCACTTGACGAGGGGGATGCGGTATTATTCGGACATGGCCGTCCGCGCTTCTAAGCTGTACATCGGCGTCGTCGCGGGAAAATGGGGCGCCAAGCTGGAAGTCTCGCAAGGCCGGTCCGGCGCATATCGGAGACCCGACCATCGTCGTATTGGACGAGTCGATGTACCGTCTTCTTGCGGAGACCGGACTTCCGCTTTTCGCCTATTCTTCGCAAGCCAAAGGATTGTTCACCAAGATGGATAACGGACAGTTCGCCGAATAGAAATAGCCTCGCCCATAGCGCAAGGGCGAGGCTTTTCGTTTTTTTTCTAACGTGGTCGCCATATCGCGGAGATTATTCGTAACTAATCGGCTGGCCCAAGAAGGTTTAACGCTTCAGCATGAGCGCGACGACCTTTGCGCATTCCGCGCGAGTCGCCATGCCATGCGGGTCGAACTTGCCTTGCGTTTTGCCGTTGACTAGACCAAGCGCCTGTGCCGCCTGTACGGCCGGCAGTGCCCACGCATCGATCGCGTACGCGTCTACGAACCCCGCCGCTCCGGCAGAAGAGGCTGTTTTCCCGGCGTGAAGTTCGTAAGCCCTAACGATCATCGCAGCCATCTCTTGCCGGGTGATGGGAGCGTTCGGCGCAAACCGGTCCTCGCCGCGTCCTTTAGCAATACCCGCTTCGTTACCCGCCGTTACTTCTCCGGCGTACCAAGCGTTCGGATCCACATCCTTGAACGGCGACGTTCCCGCCGCCTTCAAGCCGAGCGACCGAACGAGCAGCGCGGTGAATTCGGCACGCGTCACTTCCCGTTCCGGAGCGAATAATGCGCCGTCGTCCCCTTTCACGACGAGCTTCGCCGCTAACGATCTGATGGCCTCATAAGCCCAATGGTTCGCGGCCACGTCGTCGAACGACCTGTCGTATTCCAATACCGCATACGTACTGAAGTGGCCGACTTGCGCCTTCAGCGCGCCGTCCGCGAGCGTGCCGCCGACGTATTCCAGCGCCCCGTCGTCCGCGATGTAGTACAAGCCGAGCAAATCCGGATTTGTAGCCTTGCCGACGTTCAACCGAAGCGTAATCGGCGTGTCGAACTGCCGCAGCGGGGTCGACTTGCCGTTCTTGTCCACAAGCGCCAGTTCGAAATTGAACGTATCGCCGGCAGCCGTCAATTCCGCGCCGCTTTTGCGCTTCGCCTCATTAAGCAAGGCCGCGGATTGCTCCGGCGAGAGCGCAGACACGCTGAGCGCGATCTGCGCACCTTCGAGGTTGCCGCCTGCGAGCGTCTTCAGCTTCGCAAGTAGGACGCCCGGAATTTCGACAGCAACGTCTTTGTACGCCACGAGGAGCGCGTTCTTCCCGTCAATCGCCGCCGCGTTCGCCGGAAGCCATACTTGTTTCTCGCCGTTCTCGATCGAGACGGCGATCTTGCCTTCCGCATTCGCCTGCGGATTCGTTACGATTTTTCGATCCGGCTGCTGCGCCGGATAAGGCGACGTCTGACCCGAGTCCGGGTTGCCCGGCGTATCGGTGTTCGGCAGGTCGCCTGTCCGGACCAGTTCCCATTCGTCGAAGTCGCCGCCCGCTTCAAAGGCATCCTTCACGACGACGCCGATCTCCGCCGTGCCGTTCCGCACCTCGATGTCGGGAATTACGTTTAAGTTCCACGCGCTCCAGCCCGAGGCCGTCAAGTCCGTTTGCTTGCGTGTTCCGTCCGCGGCGGCGTACATATAGATTTCGCCGATCGGATCGGCGTTGGCGCCGATGCGGGAATGCATCGACAACCGGTATTTGCCCTCCGGCAAGTTCGATACGGTCTGCTTGACCGATACCGACGCTTGATTCCAGAAATGAATCGCGTACGTTCCCGCGCTCGCCGCCTCGGGGCTTCGATTGCCGTTCTGCAGCATCCACGCACTCATGTCGGCGCTTTCGATGCTCGGGTTAACGACATAGTTTTTCGGGCCGACCGCAATGATCGCCTTAACCGTTGCCCCGCCTTGCAGCGTACCGACCGCTTCGTACGTTCCTGCTTTAGTGTAATCGTAAGTATTTGGCGTCCAAGCGGTTACCGGGACGGGCCGGTATGCATCGTCCGCCATTAACACCCTCGCCGTCGCCGGGAGCGGAACATTCGTGCCTTCGCTGGTCGTGATCGTCACGTCCGGCACTTCAACGATCGCAGGTTGATGGTAGGATTCGTCGGAAGCCCGCACGAGATGGAATACCTGAATGGACGGAAGCGCTTCGCCGAAGTAATTGAACATGCCTTGATTGGCCCAGCCGCTGCCGCCGTCTTCGGCGATCTCCTGGCTGCTGTAAGACGACGCGTATTTCGTCGCCCAGCCGGTGTCGACGCCCGGCAGCCAGGCCGGCTCCCAGTAGAAGATGCCGAGCCCTTTGCCGTTCGGCACTTCGGCGACGGCGGCGATAACGTCGCGAACGGCCGACGCTTGCCCCGTTACGCTGGCGATATAGCCCCCCGCTTCAGCCAGCTCCGCGTTGAATACTTGGCCGGGCGGGCCGTTGTTCGCCGCGTCTTCGGTCGTGAAGCCGTAGGATGTCTCCGCGATGACGACGTCTTTATTGAACGTCGCGGACAGCGTGTTCATGACCTCCTTGATGTTGTCGAACGTCCCATGCCAATACGGATAGAACGACAGCCCGATCACGTCGTAATCCAGATCGGCGTAGTTGCCGTAGAAGCTCGTCAGCGCCTCGGCGCCGTTGTTCGGATTCGCGCGGTGGATCATGATTTTGATGCGCGTGCCGCTCTTCGCCGTTTCGACGGCACGCACTGCGGCGATGCCCCGCTCGATGTACGTTTTGGCGCCAGCCGGCGTCCGGCCGAGAGGCCACAGCATGCCGTCGTTGATTTCATTGCCGATCTGCACCATATCCGGATAGGCTCCATTGTCAGCGAGCGCGTTTACCATGTCGTAGGTATAGTCGTAGACGGCTTGCTTCAGCGCCGCTTCGTCGAGACCGACCCACGCCTTCGGCATGGTCTGCGTTCCGGGATCCGCCCAGAAGTCGCTGTAGTGGAAGTCGACCAGCACCTTCAGCCCGGCCGCCTTCGCCTGCTTCGCCATCTCTATGACGCTTGCCTTATCCGTGTTGCCCCCGCCGTACCAGTTGCCTTGCGGGTCCTTCGGGTCGTTCCATAGACGAAGGCGGATCCAGTTAACGCCGTTTTCTTTCAGGATCTGCATCAGCGGCTTCTGGACGCCGTTCAAATCGTAATATTTTCGACCGGACTTTTGCATTTCCAGCACCGTGGAAATGTCGACGCCCATGATGAAATCCTCCCGCTTCCCGTTCTGAAGCTCCGGCACGGGCTTCGCGTAGATCGGCGCGCCGGCTAGCTGCTGCATCGTTCCGGACACGAAGATGTCCGTCTTGCCCTTCAACTGGCGGCCGTCTTCCGTGTCAAGCGTGACATGGATCGTCGTCTGACCGTTTCCGGCAGCAGTGACGAGACCGCTCGCATCCACCGTCGCGACCGCCGGATTGTCGCTGGCGTACGTCACGTTCGTAACCGTGCCTTGCGGCAGCTCAAAAGCAATCTGCTGCGTCTTCTCCGGGCGAAGGTTCGCGCTCGCCGGCTTCGTCTTCAACTTCCCGACGTTCGTTGACGGCTCGAACGTCACGTCGGCGAAGTGGCCCCAGTTCGACGAGGCCGACTTGACGGCAAATCCGATCGTCACGGCCCCGTCGTCGCCGACCTCGACGCCGTCCATGGTCAGCGTCCGGAATGTCGGCACCGTGGCCCCGTTTGGCCATCCGCTGCCGTCGTAGATGATCGGCGTCGAGAACGTCTGGCCGCCCGCATTCGCGTACATCGTCGAGCCTGTATCCGGCGCCTTTTCGCCGTAGACCTTCGCTGTCATCGTATAGATGCCCGACTCCAGTCCCGTTACGCGATGTTCCAGACCGAAATCGATCGCGCCATCGTCCCAATAATTCAAGCTGTAAGCCGTATCGGACAAGCTGTCCGGTTTGGCGCCCGAGAGCATCCATGCCGCGGGATCTCCGTTCACGGTCAGACGAGCCGACGACACCGTCCGCGTGAATGTGACCTCGTCCAGATATCCGTAATGCTCGCCCGTCGACTTCACGGTAAAGCCCAGCGTGGCGACGCCGTCATTCCCGACGACCACGTCTCCGAGCGTTAACGTGCTCGGGCTTCCCCAAGCACTGCCCACATACGTGATCGGCGTCGTTTTGGTCTGGCCGCCGCTCGTCGCGAACATGACCGAACCGGTAGCCGGTTCGCCTTTGTCCCCGTACGTCTTCGCCGTCATCAAGTACGTTCCCGGCGCTAGGCCCGTTATTTCCTGCGTAATCGTGAAGTCGATTGGCTTGTTGTCCCAATAGTCGAGCCCGCCGGATGAACTGCCGTCTCCAAGCGTCGTCGGCCAAGTGCCGTTCATCGTCCATGCCGCCGTCTCGCCGTTGACGGTCAAATTGTTCGTCGCGAGCAGTTCGTTCGTTGCGGCAGCCGACCGGCCGGGGGCGATCGTGACGCTGCATAACGTAAAAACCACCGCGAGCATGATCGTGAGCGGCCTACTCCAACTTCGCTTCATGTACGCTCTCCTGTCACTCATGGATACCCTCCTCATTCATCGTAAGCGCTACAAACATTGGAAACCCTTTCATAAATCGATTATAGTTCGTTATGGTAAATCGACACATTCAGGCAAGCAACTAAAACTAATACAAAATCAACGATGATTGAAAGGAACCGCCGATCAACTCCAAACAACAAAAAAGGCGACATAAAGTCGCTTCAAATATTACTTCTTTTATGAGTGAACCTGGCTGTTTAAACTTTTAACCGAACCTGCCTTTGGCTGTGTTGAAGTGTGCATTTGATGGAGCCACAGTGACCGTGGCTTTTGCTTTTACCGTAAAGGTCGTCGACCACGTCCAGCTATAAAGTGTCGTCAACGCCGCTGGCGTTACATCCATTGGGACTGCGCAGCACCTATTGCGATTGCGTAATCGAGCGACGGTCCATTCGCCGGAACAAGACCGCGAACACGACAATGCATCCGATGGCGAGCACCGCATTGTACATGAATACGTCGCGCATTCCCCAAATCTCGCTCGCCTCTCCGCCAGCGTAACTCCCGATCAAGCGGGCGACGCCCAGACACATCAGGGCGTTTAGCGTCTGTCCGCTCGCTTTGAGTTCATCCGGCACTTCCCGGTTAATGACGGTGGCCATCGTGACGGACAATACGATAAAGATCAAGCCGTGCAGCACCTGAACCGGAATCGTCCAGTAAGGATCATGAATGACCGAAAATAAATACCATCGCAGCGCTGCCGCGATGCCCGCCCCGAACAAGATGTAGTGGATGCGCACGCGCTGAAATATCTTCCCCGCCAGCAGCAGAAAAGGAATCTCGCTCAGCGACGATATGACCATCGACCAGCCGAGCCAAGCGTTGCTGCCGCCCAATTCCTGAAAATATAAGGGAAAAAACGTATAATAGTACCCCAGCGTGATATGAAGAACGAAATTGACCGCCAAATAAAATACGAGCTTGCGATTGCGAAACAAGATCCAGATCCGGATTCGCCGTCCCTGTTTCTGATGGCCTGCGACAGACGGAAAGCGGAGGACGAACATGAAAGATACAGCCATGACCATTGCGTAGACCGCAAACAACAGATCTACCCGCTTCTCGGCAATCAAGCCGAACGCGATCGACATGAGCGCGAATCCGAGCGTGCCCGCCAGCCGAATCCGGCTGAATCCTCCCGCCCATCGATGCCGATCCAGTTCTTCAAGCGTGATCGCGTCGCTGAGGGCGAACATCGAGGCCTGGAAGAAGGTAAAGATGCTGATCATGCCGAGCAAGTAGCCGAATCCGTCGGATAACGGATACAGCAGCATGGCGCCTCCGCTCCCGGCAATCAGAAGCAACAAGATGTTATTTTTTGTTTTAGCCCGGTCGCTTAACGTACCCCATACCGGCTGCGCGAAGATGGCGACGAGCGGGCCGATGCCAAGCAGGATGCCGATCTGCGAGGATTCGAATCCCGCATCGCGGAAGTAAAGCGGGATAAATGTGCCGTATACCGCGTTGCCCATATAAATGAAGAAGTAGAACAAATAGAAATAGGAGAGCCGAACCGGCGTTGTCATAAGCAGCATCCTTTGCAGCAGATTACGCAAGCTGCTACTAGCATAATCTCTGCCAACTGCAAGATCAATTCTGAATCTCGCATCCTGGCGCTTATTGAAGTAGAGCGCAGCGGTTGATATCGATGCCATGCTTGTTCGCTCCGCTCCCTGCGCGCGGAACACAGCAAGTACATATGGCCATCTTGCGTCATAAAAATGCTCCCCTCACAGCAAACAGGTTAGAGATGATTTCACCTGTCTGCCGTATGGGGAGCATATTAAAATTCAAGATACAAAGCAGACTCTTCAGGCTACCTCCAACTCTTACTTACTCCAAAGCCGCTGCAGGATAATTGCCGCTTCGGCGCGAGTGAGAGAGCTCTTCGGCGCCAATTTGCCGTTCGATCCTTGCACGATACCGGCATTGACCAGTGCTTCAACGCTGTCTCTCGCATAGGAAGCTACCGAAGCCTCATCGCTGAACGCATCCGGCGTGCCGCCTGTCGGCAACGCTTTGCCCGCGGCTTTAGCCGCGCGCGCCGCGAGGACCATCATGTCTTGACGCGAGATCTTGCTGTTCGGATCAAGCAAGTTGTTGCCCGTGCCTTGAATGATGCCGAGCTGCACAGCGATCTTGACCGCATCGTAATAGTATGCGGAGGCGCTCACGTCGGAGAACATCGTTACGGAAGCATCGTTGCCTTTAAGCTCCAATGCGCGAACGAGCAGCGACAGGAAGTCCGCTCTCTTGATGGAGGCGTTCGGATCGTACGTGTTCTCGCTCGTGCCGTTTATGATGCCGCGAGATGCCATCGCTTCGATCGCTTTTTTCGCCCATGGTACGGACTGAAGATCTCCGAACGATTTCACGACAAACGCAACTGCATAGTTACTGAAGTGAGTCGTCGAGAATTTGACCGTACCGCTAGCTGCATCGTAACGGGCATTCGGCACAGGTGTCGCTTTGCTGCTGTCGTCGATGTACCAGATGATGATGTGATCCGGGTTGCTTAGCTCTTCAGCCGTCGGCGTGTAAGGTACGTATACCGTTACAGACGCGTTCGGGTTGTTCCAAGCGACCACGGCGTCGCCTGACAAAACTTCGAGGCTGATAACCGGATGGTTGCCAATTTGCTGGCGAACGTCATTGCTGAGTCCTTCTGTCGAGACCTTGCCCAAGCGAACCGATACGAACTCGGAGCCGCCGACGTTCGTGCCTGCCAGCATGTTGCCAGGAAGCTCAACCGTGCCGTTCTCCGTCTTGACCAAAAGTACTGTCGATCCGGAATTTTTCAGGCTTGGAACCGGCAGTTGCACCTCGTATGAATTTGCGCCTGCTGTTGCAGGAATGTCGATCGTCACTTGTTTCTTGCCTACAGCGTTAGCTGCAGCTTGATTGATTGCCTTCTGCAGATTGCCGGCAGAGATGCTGGACGATGCCTTACCGTTATTCAAGGTAACTGTTGGTGTGATTCGGCCATTTTCAATCGGTTGTTCAGTCACCGGAGGAGACGTGACTGTGCCGGTCTGAGGCGGAGCGGCGCTCGTTGTTGCAGTCACAACTGTGGATGCCTCCGACACCAATTCCCCTTTGACTGCCTTCACGTTGTAATAGTACTGCGTCGAAGCGGTCAGATCCGTATCCGTGTATTCGGACACCGTTACGCCCGAAGCGACTTCCGTGAACGGACCGGACTCGGACGTTCCGCGATAGACGGAGAACGTCACGCTCGTGTCCGAAGCGGTGTTCCAATTCAGCTTGATCGAGCTAGCGCTCACGGCGGATGCCGTTACGTCAGCAGGTGCCGCAGGCGGCGTTGCAGGCGGATTGTTACCGGCAAGCGCGAGCACTCCAAAAACGGACGTGTCTTGGTAACCTTGGCCGGTCAAATCATTCCATGCGGCAACGCTCTGACGAGCGCCGTTTTTACCGTCGTTGACTTGTACGTCAAAGCCCAGCTTCATGTTGCTCTCCGGTGTTATCGAAGTTAACGGTATTTTCATTTCTACCGTGTAGTTCGTTCCGGAGATAGAGGTGGCCGATTCGAAACCGGCTTCTTTGCTTGACGGATTAAAAGTTGTCTGGTTCATATAGTTGACTCTGTATTGCCCGTCATCCGATTCATAGGAAGTTGTCTTCCCATTATTCTCGTCTACGAACACCTCGACGGAATCTTGTTCGTACGCGTTCGGGCTGGATCTATCCAGCTCCGCATTATCGGTAACTTGGACGAGCACATACAGGTTATGCTCATCCCAGAGCGCTTTGGCTGCACCGCGCGCGCCTTGCCAAGCCATCTGGAATTTTTGGATCGAGATCTCAGGTGCATCGCTCCAGATCGAATCAATGGTTCCGTCTACGACTGGCGTACCGTACTTAGCGGAAGTTTGGTTAGCGGTCGTCGAAGCAGGCGGATGCTCCGCTATAAACTTGCTTGGATCGATAACGCCGTAATAGGCTTGCTTCGCTTGCAGGTTGTTGTCGAAGAGCAACGGCGGCTGTTCTTTTCTCCAACTCGTCGCGTCGTTCAGACCCCAGAAGGTGACTCTGGCGATGTTCGCGGCATGCTCTTTGTAAATTTGGAATAGCTGCGCATACAAGTAGCCTTGCGCGATCGCTTCCTTCTCTGTGATCGTACTGCCGCTGCCGGCCGTTACGTCCAGCTCGGTAATGCTGACTTCAATGCCCAAGGAGATAAACCGCTCCAACGACGCTCTGACGTTTTCCGGCTTCGTGTTGATGTTGTAATGCGCCTGCATGCCGACGCCGTCGATCAGCTTTTTGCCCGGATGCGCAAGCGCATACTTGTCGTTGATCGCTTTGACCATGTTGTAAATGGCCGTCGCTTTGCTCTGGTTATCGTCGTTGTAATCGTTGTAATACAGCTTGATGTCCCAAGACGGGTTCGCGTCAAGCACTTCTCTTGCCGCCAGGAATGCTTGCTCCACGTAATCGTTGCCGATCGCCGTCTTCCACGGCGAGGTGCGCAGGGAAGCGCTCCAATCCGTCGGATTGGGCGGGTTGTCGTTCATCGCTTCGTTGACGACATCCCAAGAAATCAAATGGTTGCCGTACTTGTCGCCGTAGTGCGTCATCACCGTTTGAATGTGCGTTCTCATATTGGCGAGTGCCTCGTCGCGGCTTAGAGGCGAACCGTTCGAGGTCGTCATCCACGCAGGCGTCTGCTGATGCCATACGAGCACATGACCGTGTACTTTCATGCCTGCGGCGATCGCTTTATCGACAAGCGAATCCGCATAAGTGAAAGTACCTTTCACCGCCTGCGTCGCATCCGGCTTCATGGCGTTTTCCGCCGTTACGACGTTATGATGCAATTTGAGAAGCTCCAGGCGAGAGCCGTCCAAGTCCGCCGCGGATACCGCGTTGCCGATCAAGAAGTCGTTCTGGTACTTCGTCTTGATTGGCGTCAGATCTTTTTGTACGGATACAGCGACCGAGCCCGTGTTTACAAAGCTGATATCGTCGATGTAGAAAGAAGCAGTCTTGTTGCTGGAGCTCTCGACGTAGATGGTCAAAAATTCGTCGCCTACGCTGGAGTAACGGTAGGTGCCTTCAAGCTTCACCCATCCGTCGGCAGCTGTGACGGTTTTTGCTTGAATGGTATTGTAGCTCGCGGTGCCGCCGTTGCCGACTTGCGTGGACAATTGAAGCTGCGAGCTGGCAGGCGAGATCAGCTTGACCCATGCCGTTACTTTGTACTCGCTGCCTTTGTCTACGTTCTTCTCGACGCGAATCGTCGGACCGTGCCAAGCCTCCGTACGGCCTTCTACTTTTAACGCATAAGAACCGTTTTCGGTATGGTTGGCTTCATTCGTAACGGTCAAAGTTTCCGTTCCCGCGCGGCCGGCAAAGTCGCCCTGGGATTGATCCTCGAACGTAACGGTATGGAATGGCACAGCCGGCGTTCTCGCAGGCTCGGCGCCAGGCGTAACGTCTTTGATGATGAATTCGTCCATATAGAAGTCAGCTTTTGCCGTTGCGGCTGTATCCGGATCGTACACGTTCGCCTCGATCCATACCAGGAATTCAGTCGTCTTGGCAGGTACTTCGTAGCCTTTCACTTCCAGCGTCTTCCAGGCAGTGTCCGTAACGGCTTGGTTGCCGATAATCCATGGGTAGCTGTCCGTACCGTCGGATTTGACTTTCGCCCCCAGGTGGTAGTTATCGGTTCCTTGAGCGGACCGGATTTTGAACGAAATATCGTATTTGTGACCGGCTATCATCTTGCTGGTCAGATTGAGCGATACGGCGCTCTTTCTGTCCGAACGATCCTTATACAGAAGGGATTTCGTGCCTTCGGATGCGTAGTCGGACGATACTGCCGCAGTACCGGTGCCGTTCCATCCCAGATCCGCCCAACCTCCGAGTTGACCATCCTCAAAGCTTTGGGACAGGACGACGAATCCTGGAGGAGGCGCTGCGCTTGTCTGGCGGATGACGACGTCATCGATTGCGAAGCTTGTATTTTTGCCTGCGTCTTCGGACTCAAAGTAGAGTTTAATCCCGGTAGCGGCGGCGTTATACGTATAAGTACCGCTTAATTTCACCCAATCGCCATCCGTGACCGCCGTCAGCCCGATCACTTGCTTGAACTGGTCGTTGCCGGTTAATCCGGATTGTTCGACCGATGCTTTTAGCTGCGTCGAAGCTGCTCCGATATCCAGCTTGGCGTAGGCGGAAATTTCGTATTCCGCGCCTTTTTCAAGCGTATTCGTCAATACCAGGCTCGGGCCGTGGTAATTTTGGGCGCGTCCCGTCACGAGAAGCGCGTTGGAGCCGGCGCGGTGGACGGCATTCGTGACAGTCGCCGTAGCGCCGTTTCCGGTCCATCCATTGCTGCCGTTTTCGAAATTCTCGACAAGAACGGCTGGTTTGACGACTTTCACTTGGAAGTCATCGACGTAGAAGCTAACGGTTTTACTGCTGTTGCTCTGCAAGTAGATTTGCAGGGCATTGGCGTTCGTATCGTACGTGTATTCGCCTTTGATTTGTATCCATGCGTCTGCCGTTGCTGTAGCAGCGGAGCCTGGATTCACGTATTCGTTGGCAGCCCCGGTCTGTTGAGCGCCCAATTGAATGGTCTCTGAGCCGGCCGTTCCCTCCTTGAGTTTAACCCATGCGGAAAACTCGTAAACGGATTCCTTGTTCAGTTTGCCGGTAGCGGCGAGGTTAAAGCCCGGTCCGTTCCAATTATCTGTTCTTCCTTGCACCAAGAG
This sequence comes from Cohnella sp. GCM10020058, assembly GCF_042683485.1. Taxonomy (NCBI): domain Bacteria; kingdom Bacillati; phylum Bacillota; class Bacilli; order Caryophanales; family Paenibacillaceae; genus Cohnella; species Cohnella sp. GCM10020058. Next base: position 567,954 of record NZ_JBHUJV010000001.1, on the reverse strand, counting down.
ACTGCGGGTTCCGCTGTGGGCAGAATCGGTCGAAGCCGTTACCGTTTCGGTACCGCGTTTGAACCAGCCTTGCGTGCCGCTCTCGAAGTCGTGCGAAAGGACGACATTCCCGATCGATTCCGGTGTCGGAGGCGTAGGTCCGCCAATCGCGGCTGCGAAGGTGTTCAAAGTATCGTCTTTTTTAATGAGAATACGTCCCATAGCCAAGGCGCCGTCATCGCCGCTCCAGGCTTTGAAGCCGGCTTTAATTCCGTTCTCCGCCGCGGCTGCTTTTACGTCCGCATTGTAATTGCCGTAAGGATAGGCAAGAAGGATCGGATCTTTGCCGGTAATTCCTTTCAAGAACGCATTAGCGGATTGAATTTCCGCGGCAGCGGTCTCTTTGGTGATGCTGGTCGTCCACACCCCTTGATCATGCGTCTTCGTATGGTTTTGCAGACTGATGTTCGAGTTATTTTTCAGCGTGTTCAATTGACTCAGCGTCATTCCCCAAGAACCAATGTTGTCCTGGATGACAAAAGATACCGCTTTCATATTGTATTGCGTCAATACTGGCAGCGCGTTCGTCATAAAGTCCGGTGTCGCGTCGTCGAATGTCAGCAGGATCGGTTTAGTAGGAGCGGTTGCCCCGTTCACGATAATGTCGACGTATTGTTCCGCGGAAAGCGTGGTATAGCCGTTATCGTTCAAATACTTCATATGTTTTTTAAAGTTGGCTGTGCTGTATTGATAATCTCCGGACGGATTATCGGTGATGACATGGTACAGGATGACCGGTATCGTTGCGGTCGCTGCATTCGCCTTCGGCGCATACCAGAATTGCGGCACTAACAATGCAGCCGCTAGCAGTGACAGCAATAGCCGTTTGAAGCGTCTACTCATCGGATGTCATTCCCCCTACTTGGATTTTGAATTTACCTAAAGCGCTCTCAATCTTAATGTTGAATGCCTCCTCCTGTATCTTCCATCATAACGAGCGTTTTAATAGGGCGACACCTAGAGAAGTAGAGATTTTACTATAAAAAATAAAGATCTCTTGAGTGAACAAAGTTCAGTAGTTATAGCTGGAGCCAAGGGGGATAACGATATCCCGATTTAAATTAATGCAAAAAAACACGCCTTATTCGGCGTGTCTGAAGTTTGCATTTGGTGGAGCCAAGGGGGATCGAACTTTGTTGGATGCAGATCAAATTGCGGCGAAAACTTTAAATGCAATGTTGTCCCCAACAATTGATAAACTCACTTAATACTATTAATTCCTTAAGTAAAAGAACTATAAATCGAGAAAAGAGCCCGGAAGAGATTCAGGGCCAGACAGGTAAAATTAAGAAACAATTCGATACGGCTTGTCAAGGAGATTGTGTACGTTGTACGCCAGTACTTCGCCTTGTCGCCAGCTCAAGTCCAGGATGAATCCGCCGCGCAGCCTCATGCCCTTAAGCTCGCCGCTTGCCATGCTCTGGGGCAACGCCGGAAGAAGACGGATGTCGTACTGCGTAATTCTGCCTTCTGCATCTGTCGCAAGACTGCACTGGGCGATGGACTCGAGGATCAGTGCCGGCACGCCTCCGCTGATATCGGCATTGAAGAGCGAAGGTCCGTAGTCGTGCGAGGAAGCGAAGGTGGCGTAATAATTATTTTTAGCCATCGATTGCAGCATCGTCTCCACCATCTCGGGGTCCTGCAAATGCGCGGCTGCCATTCCCATCTGAACCAGCCCGAATGCCATCGTCCCCTGCTCGTTCTTTTTTAATTCCCGCTTCAACCGGTACGCCTTCTCGCAAGCCTCATACAACGCGCGATCGCTTCTGATTTCCTCGGGAATATCGTAATACAGCATATACAGCTGCGAGGCGTGGCGATGGTCGTAGCGATCCTCGTAGTACGGCGACGCCCATTCCTTCAGCGCCCCGTCTTCATTGATCCGGTACGCCGGCATCTTCGCCAGCATAGCCTCCCACTTTCCGACCGGTTCATCGTCGAGGCTAAGCGTCCGGCAGCCGACGATCAGGTTCGTGAACAGCTCCTTGGCGACGGCGATGTCCATCGTCGCATTGACGGTCGCCGGACTATTCCGATGAAGAGGCGTATTTTCGGGCGAATAGGACGGACTGAACAGCCAGCGGCCGTCCGCCTCCTCGATCAGGAAGTCTTCGTAAAATAAGGCCGCTTCCTTCATGAAGGGCAATGCCCGCGTCTTGAAAAAGCCGTCGTCTCCCGTATAGAGCCAGTAGTCGTAATAAAAATGAGCGGCCCATGCCGCGCCCGCTGTCCAGAAGAGCATCGGGTAGGCCGTACTAAAATGAATATCGTAGCCGCTGCCGCTCGTACGGGAAGGAATATGAATACCGCGGCAGCCGTACAGTCTCCTGCTGTTCTCGCGGTAGTGCGGCAGATGGGCTTCCTGGTAATCGAAATAGCTCAGCAGGCTTTCAAAATCCCCCGAAGGCAACAGACCGGCGATCGCCGTTTGTAAGTTGCCGTTTTGCGTATAGTCGCTCGACCAGGGCACGCGGTAGCTGCCGGCCCATACGCCTTGCAGATTCGGCGGGCGCTCGCCGCAGCTTGATAGGATCTCGTAGCGCCCGGCATTGAATATTTTCTCGATGAACGAAGGCGAAGCGCACTCCGATTCCCTGGCGTCCTTCCACAAAGCTTCATCGTCCGCGGGGGTCGGCGCACGGTCCTGCAGCCGCAACGCGACGCGCGAATATCGCTCCTTGTGGACGACTTCATGCTCGCGCAGAAGCTGTTCATAGGAGACAGGCAGCGCCTCTAGTCGTCCAATCTCATCGAAGGCGGAAAAAGCCTTCCTATCATCGATGACCACGATCGACACCAAAACAACGGCCGTCCTGGCCGATTGAATAGAGACGGAATCGCCGCCGAACGCAACCTCGCCGTCGCAGGCGATCACGACCGCCACGGCGGCATATCCGGAATTCGTTCCCCGAAACTCCCGCATACAGACAACGGCTTGTCTCGGATTGCATGGATGCGCAACAATCTCGGGCAGGGCACCAAATTCAGACCTGTGAAATTCGGCATCATTCTCCATATAGGGCGGACTTCCCAGCGATAGCACGTAATTCGTCGGATGAGCGCCGGAATCCAAAAGAATCACGCAAGCCTGCGCCGATCTCGATACAAAGAAACGCCTATTATACGATCGATTGTCGGCGTCGAATCGGACGCTCGCTTCTCCGTTCGTAAAATCGAGAGAGCGCTCATAACGATCGATCCGATTCGTCGAATCGGTTCTGATGTGAATCTCGGCAGCCGGAAAGAAAGGATCGGTCCATACCAGCCTGCACTCCCCGCCATGCTCTTGCCGATACTGGTCGACAATCTCGCCGCATGCCTTCTCCTCGTTTTCTTCTGCGATGAGCCGGCGAATTTCCGGCAGTCTAGATGCCATTTCGATCGGCTTTTCTTCCCGGTTGAAAGGCAAATACAGCCTCTCGTGGGCAAGAACAATCCTTTCTTGCTCGGCCTCGCCCATGACGATGGCCCCGATAACGCCGTTGCCGCACAGCATGCCTTCTTCCCAGAAAGACGCCGGTCTGGCATGCGTGTATCCGTCTCGATTCATCGCTTTCGCTCCTTCGCTTCTCATCACGGTTTATCCGTTCAAATAGATTCCGATTTGCTGCTTGTAGGCGCCCGGCGTCTGACCGGTGAACTGCTTGAACACTTTATAGAAATGTCTTGGACTCTCGAAGCCCACGCTTTTGGCGACCTGCTCCATGGTCAGCGGATCCGGGCGAGCGAGCAGTTCTTTCGCCTTTTCGATGCGTACGGTGTGCAGATATTGAAGGAACGTCATGCCTGTCTCTTTCTTCAGAACCGTGCAGAAATAGTTGGGGTGCAGATCGAGGTGTTCCGCTATTTCGTCAAGCGAGATGTCCCGCATAAAATGGTTTCTAACGTAAGCCTGAAATTTTCGAATCGGGACGCTAAGCTCCTGCAAGGCAACGAATGGCTCTCCGGCCGGTTTCGTTTCTTCTTTACGTTCCTCTATAATCTCGAGCGTGAGACGGTTCAAAAGCCCGGACAGCTCCGCCTGTTGAATCGGCTTCAGCAAGTAATCGTTCACCTGCAAGCGAATGGCTTGTCTCGCATAGTCGAAGTGATCGTACCCCGACAGGATGACAAAGCGCTTCGCTCCCCTTAGCTGCGCCTCGCGGATAAAGGTAAGGCCGTCCATGGCCGGCATCTGAATATCGGTAATAATCAGATCCGGCCGGAAAATATCCAGCATATCGAGCGCGTCGAATGCATCGGATGCCCGCTCGATATCCGTGAACGCCGTACGCTCGCCGCGTATGAGATGTTCAAGTCCTGCGAGTATGATTGGCTCGTCGTCGACGATCAGCAGCTTAAGCATGCAGTCGGCCCCTTTCCTTTTCGAGTCGGATCACGAATGTGGTGCCTTTGCCCGGCTCGCTGTCGACGGAGATGCCGGATACGCCTCCGCAGAACGACTTGATCCGCTCATTGACGTTGCGCAAACCGATACCCATCGTATCGTCAGCCGGCAAGCCTGTCGTCAGAACTGTCCGCACCGCTTGCAGCCGATCAGGCGTCATGCCCGCGCCATTGTCGCTCACCTGGATCAGCACGGCATCCCGCTCGTCCCGAACGGACATTCCGATGACGCCTCGGCCTCTGATTTTCCCGAGACCATGCAGGATGCTGTTTTCGACGATCGGTTGGAGAATAAAACGCGGCGTGACATAACCGCCAACCTCCCCTTGGATATCCATTTGGAACGACAACCGCTCGCCCATGCGCACTTTGTGGATCTCGATATAATGGCGGACATTTTCCAGCTCTTGCGACAGCGTCGCCTCGTCCTTGTTCTTGACCAGACTGTAGCGCAGCAGATTGCCTAGCGACGAAGCGACCTCCGCCAGTTCGGTCTCCTGCTTGACCAGCGCCATCATCCGCATCGTCTCCAGCGTGTTGTACAGAAAATGGGGCTTGATCTGCGCGTGCAGCATCTTGATCTCCGCTTCCTTCTTGAGCATCTCTGTCTGATGCATGTCCTCCGCCAGCTCGTCCATCCGCCTGACCATGGCATTGTACGAATTGATCACGAAGCCGATCTCATCCGTGCCGCTCGGGCCGCCGTATACGGCGAGCTTGGGATTGTCGACGCGCTTGAGATGGCGCATGAAGCGCAGCAGCCGCTTCCCCAGCGAGGAAGCGATCATGAAGTAGAAGACGGACAGCAGCGCCAGCAGCAGCACGCCGCCTGCGATCGACCAGCCTTCGTTTGCGCGAAGCGTCAGCAGCGGACCGACTTTCCCGATCTTCAGGATCGTAACGTCGAGCTTGGGAAATCCGATCGCATGCACCAAATAGCGGTGATTGCCAACGTAGAAGCTGTTGACGCCGGATGCCGGCGCCCGGCCGGCCATGGATTCGAGCCGAGTCTCCGTCCATTCGGAGGAGGCCTCGCCGGGGAACATGCGGCCGGAGCCGTCGGCCAGATAGTTCCATGCGCCCGATTCTGCAGGAAGTTGCTGGAAGACGGTATCGAATATGCCGGTCTTGACTTCGATCTGCAAAAAACCAAGCTCGCGGGTATAGGTATCGTTGTAGAGCTTGCGCGTATAGGAAAGGAACGGCGGGCTCCCCGCCTTCGAAGGGACGTAAGACCATAACCCTTCGTTCGGAGCAAGACCATCGATTCGCTCCCGATCGATCGGCCCCATATATCCGACGGCGTCCGCGATGTCCGGCTCCAGGCTGAGTACGTCCGGATTCAACTTGTAGATGGAGGCGGAAGCGATATAAGGGTTTCCCATCGTTATGAATTGAAAGGTCGGGCTGATCCCTTTGCGGTAGTTGTACACCATCTCCCAGTCGGCTTCGTATTGGCCGCCGAGATACTCGAGCAGCTGATCGTTGTTCTGAAACAGCGGAAACGTCGACTCGACTTTGGACAACTCGATCTCGAGATCGGCGAGTGATTGATCCATCAGCTTCGCGCGGTCGGCCTGGTATTGAACGAGCAGATTGCTGTACATTTGCCTGTAGAAGAAAAAGCCGAACAGCGTAAACGGAATAAAGATCAGGAGAATATATCCGACGATCAGCTTGGGCACGATCCGCATGTGGCGGATGCCGTCGGCAGCTTTGCGAAGCTTTCTCATGCGTGCCTCCCGCTTGAAGCGTTTTCTTTAAGTATAGCATCCTCCCCGTCCGCTGCCGCCATGGGTGAAGGCGAACAAAACGGACGGGCCGCCGGAGTTCCGTTCCCGTCGTCCCGTCCGAATGTTTGCAGCCTTTAGGCTGTTATTGCTGGAAGTTTTTCTTTACTTCTTCGTATTTCGTATTCGCCCAGGCCTCATACTTGCCTAGCCCCATCTTGTCTGCCTGCGCGACCATGTTATCGTACGCCTTGGCAGCCGCCTCCGCGGACGTGGCGAGCAGCACTTTCGCTTCTTCGTTCTTGACCAGGTTCTCGATGTTGTTCTTGATGACCTGCTCCTGAGAGTCGGCGTCGGGAACGACGAGTCCGATCGCCGAGTTGAAGTTTGCCAGCGCCGTTAGCTCCTGACCGGCCTTCGTCGAATCGGTACCCGGCACGAAGTTACCGGACAATTCGGTCGTGGCGCTCCCCGTCAGCAGGCCCCAATAATAAACACCCTTCTTCTTGCGCAGATTGTCGTCGAGATGATCGTACGTAAACACAGGATACTTGTTATCCGCGGACATGCTCCAATCCTTGCCTTCTACGCCCCACATCGCGAGCCGTTGGCCCTCCTCCGAGCGGAGGAATGCCATCAGCTTGATCGAAGCTTCAGGATTTTTGTTGTTTTTGGTAATGTACACGCCCTGCCAGCCTGCCGATGTGCTGGTATATTTGAAGTCGTCGCTCAGTTTAAGCGGCAGGTTGACGAATTTGTAGCCTGTATCCGTAGCGGCCGACGTCAGCAGATCCGAGCCTTGCGTTGTCCAGGCGAAGGCGAAGCCCTTGCCGCTGTACATCAGCTGCTTGCCTTGATCTTCGCTCTTATAGGCGTAGTTTTCGGCCTTGATGAAGCCTTTGCGGTACAGCTCGTTCATGTATAAATACATCGCTTTGTTGCCCGGAAGATGAAGGCCGTACTGCATCTTGCCGTCGACATCGTTCAGGCCCGGCATGACGCCGAAGTTCTGCTCGAAGTAGCCGCGGTGCCAGTTCGGCGGATCCAGCACGAGCGGGATCATGTCCGGATATTTGTCCTTCACCGTCTGGAACAGATTCGTCAGGTCGTCCATCGTCTTGATCTGCGGATTGCCGAGCGCCTGCATGATGTCCTCGCGGACGGAGATGCCCGCGCCCATCAGCAGTGCCGTTTCCTTGTTGGCCGCCCACTCTTCCTTGGTGGAGAAATTGTTTTTAATCGTATAGATCTTGCCGTCCGGCGCGGTATTCACCGCCATGTTTTCCGAATCGATCTTAAAGTCGGGCGCATATTGCTCGATCAGACTGTTCCAGTCGAGCGAGAGCTTCGAATCCGCCATGCGGACATTCTGAGTGGAAGTCGCGACCAGATCGGGCAGATCACCGGAAGCAATCATCAGCGGCAGCTGCTTGTCGTCGGTCGCCACCGTGATATTGAGCTTGACGCCGGTACGCTTCGTGATTTCCTCTGGCACGTCCCCGGACCAGTCCTTCAGCGGCCACCAGGTCTGATCGACGAACAGGTTCAGCGTGACCGGTTCCTTCGCGCTCTCGCCGCTTCCGCTTCCTGCAGTGCTCGCCGAAGACGCCGTTTGACTGGCCGTTGAAGCAGAGGCGTTGCTGTTGCTAGAACCGTTGTTGTTGCCGCATGCCGACGCCAGCAGTGTCGTCGCCAGGAGCGTCAGCGCGAGCACCGACGGCCTTTGAAGCGCTTTCTTCTTCATGCTGAATCCATCCCCTTTAATGTGAGTTTAGCATATATGACAGCCGGCGGTTCCGTTCGAGCCGACACCGCCGGACCGATCATAGCGGTCAGCTCAGCCCTTCACCGAACCGAGCATCATACCCTGCACGAAGTACTTCTGAATAAATGGATACACGCACATGATCGGAAGTACGGAGATGATCATCGCCGTGGCCTGGACGGAAAACTGGGTCAGCTGCAGCGATGTCATGAACTGCGCCGCCTGGGAATCGGAGCTGACCAGCGTTTGATTCATGACTTCGATCATCCGGTACGATAAGGTCCGAAGCCCCTGGCCCTGGACGAAATAGGCGGAGTCCAGCCATGCGTTCCACTGGCCCGAGCCCAGGAACAAGGTCATCGTGGCGAGCAGCGGCATCGACACCGGCATGATGATGCGGGCAAAGACCGTTAGCTCGGACGCGCCGTCGATTCTCGCCGATTCCGCCATTTCTTCCGGAATCTCCCGGAAGAACGAAACGGCGATCAGCAGAAAAAACAGATTCAGCATCGTCGGAATGATATAGACCGCGAACGAATTCAGCAATCCGACGCTGCGCAGCACGACATAATAGGCGACGAGCCCGCCGGAGACGTTCATGGCGATAACGATCAGCAGGAAATAAAACTTGCGGAACAACAGATAAGGCTTGGACAATCCGTACGCGACCAGGCAGGTGAACACGATGCTGAGCAGCGTACCCGATACCGTCCGAAGCACGGTGATCCAGAAAGCGTGCGTCCAATGGGAATCCTTGAAGAAAAAGGTGTAATTGTTCAATGTAAAAGCTCTGGGAAACAGATACAGTCCGCCCGTCGCCGTATCGCTGCCTAAGTTGAAAGAAGCGATCAGTACGTAATAAAACGGGTACAGCATAGCCAGCGACACGATCGCCAGTAACGCATAATTTACGGAATCGACGACAACATCTTCCTTGCTCCTTCGCTTCCTCATCATGCCGACCTCCTTTTGCGATGACTCCGTTAGTAAAGACCTGTCCCCGACGTTCGACGGGCAATGAAGTTGCTCGACAGGATCAGGAGGACGGAAATAACGGATTGGACGAGATCGATCGCCGTCGCAAAGGCGAACCGTCCTTCCGCGAGTCCTGCATTGAACGCATACGTCTGAATAATCTGCGACTTGCTGCTGTTGATCGAGTTGCCCAGCAGCATCGACTGCTCGAAGTTAGAGCCGACCATGCCGCCGCCAAGCATGCTGCCGATCGATAGAATCAGGACGACGATGATGGCGCTCTTCATCCCCGGCAGCGTCACGTGCCAGATTCGCTTGAGTCGGCCAGCGCCGTCCATCTCGGCCGCTTCGTACAACACCGGGTCGACGCCTGCGATGGCGGCCAGGAAAATAATCGTCCACCAGCCGGCTTCCTTCCAGATGGCCGAGCCGACGACAAGGCCCCAGAACGAATTCGGATCAGTGAGAATGTCGAGCGGTTTGCGGATGAGGCCAAGCGACATCAGGGCGTCGTTCACCAGTCCGTACTCGGTCGAGAAGAGGGCATACGAGATGCCGACGACGACGACCCACGAGATAAAGTGGGGCAAATAGCTGACCGTCTGCACGAACCGCTTCAGGAACGAATGACGTATCTCGTTGATCATGATCGCTAGCAGAATCGGAACGGGGAACGAGAAGACCAGCTTCAGCAAGCTGATGGCGATCGTATTCCGAACGAGCGTCGGGAACATGTAGTCGTTGGTCAATTCGTGAAAATAACGCAACCCGACCCATTCGCTCGTGAAAATGCCCGCGATGCCGGTACTGATGCGGTAATCCTTGAACGCCATCAGGACGCCGAAAAGCGGCGCGAACGAGAACACAAGCAGGAAAGCGATCCCCAGCAAAACAAAGGTTTGCAGGGAAATCTGCTTGCGAAACCTGCGGACCAGCGTTTCCCGTTTGGGCACGACGCCGGCGCCGACGGTTGCTTGCCTCACGGCATTCGAATCTTTCATGGTGTGGCACCTCCTGTTGCTTTAAATTATAAAACCGTTTTCATAACCTGAAAATTGATCATACATCGGAATTCAGGTGTCCGTTTTTAAGATCGCTTTCATTTTTGTTTTCATCGTCCGTGCCGACGCCCGGCTGTCGCCTGAGCTGCTCGAAATGAAAAAAATAGAAAAAACCAGCTGGAAGAGCGCTCCAGCCGGCTAATTCATAAGGGGTTCCTTCAATCTTGCGGCGCTTCAAGCTGCTTTAGCAACAATACTTCGCCGGCGAAGCCCCAGCGCACAAAATGGTAGTCCTCCGACTTCGTTGACGCCGGCGCTCCGGGATTATCCGCAAAGTTGCGAACGCCGGAATATTGATTCGGGCTCGTCAGATGGCGATCCCCGTCGATGTGTCGATGTGGACCGAATACATTGTACGTACTGGGCACGATTCGAACGGCGAGCTCCCGTATCCCAACCGCAAATCCGTCTGGCAACTCCGCCTCCCATTCCGGCCCCCGGATCCAGCCGAGCGTCGCATTGTCAATATCGAGTCTTGCGGCGTCTCCCGCGATTCCGGAAAGCTTGAGGATGACGGGACCTGTGTCTTCGTCCAACTCGAGTCGCTTCTGAAGCTTTATCATGCCGCCGTAATATGGCCAGCCTGAGGCGATCAGATCGGAGGCATCCTGCTCGTGCACAACGCTCAGCTGGAACGGCCCCCTTGTCTTGACCTGACGGTCGCTCTTCGGGCTATAACCGCTCTCGCCAGCGTTCTGCCTTGGCACGAATGCCTCCCCGCGGACTGCCGTGGCGCTATGGGCAAGTGGCCTGCATTCGGACGAACCGAGCCAAGCATCGGCTTCCGCCTCCCCTGCCGCCCATACCGTGACGCCCGCCGCGCGCAGTCTTTCTGGCGCCGTACGCCCCTCCGAACCCGAATGAAAGACGCAACCGTCCGGCAGTACGCGGCCGTAAGATCGCTGTCCCAGAACAAGCCTGCCGTCTTCGATGACCCCGTCCTCCTCGACGGATCGCTCCTCGGACAGCTCGTATTTAATCCCCACGGCATGGCAAGCTTCGACGAGCACCATGAATCGGTTACTGATCCTCCCGCTCTCCGTATCGTCCGGCACGCCGTCGCCGTTGTGCTCATTGATCACGAGCGCGTCGCGCGGATCGAACGACGCCATGCCCCGGCAGATCGAATCTGCCGGGGCGGTGCACAAGCGCCGCAATCGCGTTCATGCTTGCTACGATCAAGCGATAGTTCGTCTTAGCGCATTCCGCATAGCGCGGACTCCGGTATCAAGAAGCCGACTGAAGTTCGGTATCCCCGATTTCCATAACGATCGTATTTTCGACCGGAATCCGATGGTACGGATCAAAGGCCAGTGCCTTGATTGTATATAAACCTGCTTGCTGCGGCGTCCAGGTAAGCAGACGGGACGTGTCGTCCAGCGTCGCTCCTTCAGGCAAACCGGATGTCTGGTACGTGATCGGATCGTGCTCGCGATCTTCCGCCAGCAGGTCCAGCTTGATTGTCTCGCCGACTTTGCCCGAGATGACGGTTTTTCCCTGGAAGTCGACCTGCGAGACATGCACGGTATTCGAGCCGTTATAATCGTCATTGTCGGTCAGCGACAGCCCGACGTACATAACGCTCCCGGCATCCAGCTCGTAAGAGGACTTGGTCGCATACGTCCAATTTTTCCCGTCCTTCGAAAAAGAGGTGAAAAAGATGTTCCCCTTCCGCTCCAGTCGGATATAGATCGGAGCCGCGTTTTTGTTCTGATCCAGCGTCCATGACGCCTGCTGGGTTTTATCACCTTCAATGCGGTGTGTCAGCAGGACGCCGTCCCCGTTGGAGAACAGCCGGAATTGAACGTTCGGCGCGTTATAATCGAGCTGCTGCATCATCATGACCGAGGCGTACGTCTTCGGATCGGCGGTCCGGTCGAATCCGTCTACCTTCATCGTGACGGCGCCGTCGCCGATCAGCTTCCGGTAGACGAACGTCAGGGCGTCGTCCCGGCCGGCGACGCCTGTCGTCGCGATCTCGGCGGGATTGCCCTGTTCATCAAACCGCACTTCCCCAGCAGCGCCGGCCAGATTCGAGACTTCCCAATTCCTGTACGTGTCCAGAACGGAGGCATGGAAAACGGGCGCGGCGTTTTCCGAATAGCGGAACAGGATCACATTACGCGAAGCGTCCCGGTTGACCTTGATTTTCTTGTCGGCTTTATCCTCCAGCTTGTAGCCCTCAATCGAATCGGCTTTGGCCGTGTAGTTTTGGCCGATCTTTGCATAGACGGTTTCGAACGAGATGACTTTGTCGTCCGTCGCGCGCACGATTTTTACCGCGGCCGGATTATCGCTTTCTTTCAACGCCTCGAGGATGACCGTCTGCCGCGGCTGAACCGGCACCGTGAGCAGCTCTCCATCCTTCGAGCTGTACGTCTTGCCGCTGATCAGATCCTTGGCTTTGCTGACGCCAGGCACCTCCAGCCGGTATACGGTTCCTTGCTGTCCGACGGCTGCGTCATGCCGGGACAGATTCATGCCGATGACGTACTTGCCGTACCGGGTCTGATTCAAACCGTCGTACCGGGTATGCGTGAACGTAGCCCCGGCCGCGCCGTCGTGACGATAGTTCGCGGTGCTGTCCGTAAAAGTAAATATGCCTCCTTGATGGGAAGCAGCGACGTTGGCGATGCGATCGATCGTAGCGGTCGTGTAGTGAATCCGCGCCTGATCGGTATAGGCCCAGTTGTCGCGCCTCCAGTTGAAGGTGACATACACCTTCTCTCCGTTATGCTTGAATACGACCGATTGGGAATCGAGATCGGCAAAGGCGAAGTCCTTATGCGCATCCTCCATAGGAACGGCTACGCAGCTTTTACAGCTTTTCACCAGCTTGGCCAGCTCGGCGGCGAACGTTTTATAGCTTCGGGCCGCTTGCTCGAGATCGATCAGATTTGTGTATACATGAGGGGTCGTCGTCTCGAGATTCTCGTGAATCGCGTCCAGCGCGAATGCGCGGCCGTCCTTGACGTACTTCATGCCCCAGGTGAGCGCTTCTTCGCTCTCCGCCTCCAGCGCGAGATACGGCAGCATCAGGTAAGCGGCATGGAGCCCGTACGTGTTTTTGCGCGCCGAAGCCGTATTCTCCGTCACGAGGACATTCGTCCCGTCCGCGGCCACCGACTCGTTCATATAAGGGGCGAACGCCTTCAGGCTCCGCTTGGCCAGATCGACGATCAGTCCGTGAACCTTGGCATCGCCTTCGGTCAATTCGGCGTAGCTCTCGAACCAGAGCAGCATGCGCGGGCCGTAATCGCCGGCATAACCGCCGTGGCTTGCACCCGCTTCAAGTATCTGGGCGTTCTCGGACATCCACTTTTCGCCATCGACCATCTCGCCGCCGAGCTTGTATTTGATCATGTCGTAAATACGGTCGTCGTATTCCGGCGCGAAAGGCTTGTATCTCGGCGTCTCCATGATGCCCGGGACGTCGACCGCGCTTGCATCCATGGACTTCACAAGCAGCTGCAGCGCCCGATTCGTCGCATAGGGAAAGCCGACGTCCTGATTGGCCGTGCCGGCCCGCGAGGCGGGATCGTAAAAATCTTCGCCCGCGGACGACGCGTCGAAATATTTCTGAAGCATGCCGAACATCTCGATATACGACATCCGGCGCGTGACCGACTTGTCCCCGGTCATGTCGTTGTCGACCTTCTCTTCCAAATAATCGCCGAGCAGCTGCTTCGCTTGCTCGTCGCTGCCGCTTGCGATGCCGTTATACAGCTTGACGAAGCCGGCAAGCATCGAGTCGGTCCCGTTGCTGAGGAGCGGCCAGCGCTCGCCTTTGCCCCGCTTGCCCGAGCCGTTCAGGTCCGCCCCGATCCACGTATAGGCGACGGAGCCTGAAGCAGGCACGCACCAGCCGCCGGTGCTGTCCTGGGCTCTCGCGTAAAAGTCGAGGAGCTTAAAGATGCGGTCCAGCATTTTCGGGTTATGATAGTACTCCCCGGACCATTCGTTCAGGTAAGCGTTCGCAAAAATCTCCACGCCCATCATGGGGCTCCAGTTCTGAAAGTTGACGGCCTGGGCCAAGTACTTGCTCGCCCACTGCTCCTTCGTATATTCCGGATGAGCAGGCTCGTTTTTGTTCAGCCGGGTCACGATGGCGCCTTCAAGAAACCCGTTGTTCGTATGGTCGCCGCCGCTGATCCGGTCGAACGTATCGCCGTACAGCTGCCAGGCCATGACCTCCTTCAGTACGGTCATGGCCTGATTGACGACCGTCTCGTAGCCGTCCTTGTCCGATACCGTCGGCTTACCGCTTGGGACGGTGCCGTCCGGCGCGTTTTTCGCCACGGGGTAAAAAGGATCGGTATGCGTCGAAGCGCCATAGATGAACTTGCTGTTCTGCGTCTGCTTGACGTTTTTGCCCGTCCCGTACGCATCGTACACGCCGATGCTGGACAGCTGCAGCGTGACCGTCTTCGTCTTCAGATCGACGAGTCCGTTCGGGATGAGGTAGGTAGCATAATAGTACCGTCCCAGGAACGGCGCGCCCGGCTCATAGCCGTTATCGAGCTCGGGATAGACCGTGCCGTTCGCGGGCCGCAGGATGGACGTATCGCCGCCCGGACCCTTCAGATACAAATCGCCTCTGCCCTGCTGCGTGCCGTTGAGCTGTACCGTGAGGTAGTTCTGCGCATATGGGTCAGCCTTAAGCGTGAATTCCAGCCAACCCCCGGTCGTCTCCGTCTCCGACGGACGGATGTAGCGATAAGGCAGACGTTCGCCGAGCCCGCCGCCGGTCAGCAAGCCGTCGGCGCCGGTCGTCTCCGGCTCCCTCCGGTTATCGATTCCCGCTGCCGAATTGCTCTCCTTCAGCTTGTGCGCCCGCTCCGAAGTCGCAAGACCGAACGAGACGGTATCCAACACTGCTTCCGCTGCCGCAGGCGGACCGCCTTTGGAGCCTTCGGACTTCTCCGCGAACGCGGTCGCCTGGACCGGAGCCGAAGTCATCATGACGATCAAGAGCCATGCCATCAAATAGCGATACGGGATTTTCCTTCGAATCGAATGCATAACGATACTTTCCTCCTCGTCGGTTTCAAATGGGCTTGCCGATCCACAGACAGCTTCATGCTTTCCGGCGTTGATAGCGCTTTCTATTCTGGCTGCGTTCCCTCCTTCCTTGGGCTTCTTCATGCTATCACGTCCTCCGCGTCAGCCGTATGCGGCAAGTTTAAGCGATGATCGCACTATTTTAAGACGATCGCCGCCTGGCCGGCCGTGCCCGCGCAAAGAAAAGCAGGCTGCATCTTCCCCAGCCTGCCAGACTCGCATCCTTAGCCTTCGATTCATTCTTAGCCTTCGGTTCAGCCGTTCGATCGGGCCGTCTCCCGACGAATCGGCACGCCGGCTGCGTCGTACTCTTCCATGTCCACCCGCAGATCATTACCGTTATCCTCGATCCCGGCGACATGGATTACCTGAATTCGACCGTCCTTTAACCGGACCTCGAGCGCGTCCGCATCTTTGGCTTCGACGGATTCGATCGCGGCGTCCTTCTCGAAGGGCTCCAAGACATGCACGAATCGCGCCTGCTTGCCTTCCGTCCTCGCGCTGATCAGCTTGCGGCGGGCCGTCTCGTCGCCGAGCGGGAAGTCCCCGCCGATAGAGGCGACCAGCCGGACGGCATCCAGGTCGGACAGGTCCACGGCGATGACGGCCTCCCGACCGAGATCGGCGGGATTGGCGGGGATCGCTCGGTCGAACCGTTCTCCTGCGATCTTCACCGGACCGCCGAAATAATCGACGCCGGCGCCGTGCCCAGGATCAACATTGTCGCATTCGAGCGGCAGGTCGGCCAGATATCGCTTTTCCCCGCTTACCGTGACCAGATACGGATCGCCCCAGAACACCGACTTCTCCGTCGTCTTCGGGAAGCCGTGCTCGCCCTGCACCGCGTCGACGCGTACGCGTAGCTCCAGTCGGCGCACGCCTTTTACGGACAGATCGAGATCGTCCCGTCCGAGCACCCATGCGCCGAACTGCCCGCTTGCGAGCGCTTCGCCGCCATCGCCCCTCACCTCGTACCCAAGCTGCTTTTCCACCTGAAAATATTCAGGCTCCGTCCCGACGATCAGCGTACGCGCAGGCGGCCACGCGGCGTACAAATCGAGATTAAGCGGACCGTCCTCGTTGAACGCCGTCCGGTTCGCCCGGTTGTCGTAACCCTCTCCGAAGCCGGTCTCGAAGCGGGCGCGCGTCGTCCCTTCGACCGCGTACCACTGGCAGTCCGTCACGAACTGGGCGCTGCTCAGCGGATCGTCCGTCAGCTGCGCGGTATGTCCGAGGTCGCGCCGGACCGGCGTCTCAAGCGTCGCGAGACCCTTGATATGGAACAGGCAATCGTATACATGCTCCCTGTCGCCCTTGGCGTAGTCGAAGAGCACGATATAATCGTCCGTCACGACGGTCAGGCGCCGCTGCAGGACGGGCTCCGTGAAGTCAGAGCGACTGGAATAAGCGGGCGCGTCCTGCGGGATCGGCACGTACCGCCCTTCGTTCCACGTACGCTCCGCGAACGTCCGGTCGCCGTTCACCCGCCAGCCGCCGTACGGCGGGTTCGACCATCGCGCCTCATTTTCTGCGGCGAAGGCCTGGAACAGATTGCCGGCATGGAACAGCAGCCTTCTGCCTTCAGAAGGGTCCTGAAGCTTCAGGTCGACGGTCACCATGTTGTGCGTGACCGAATTTTGCACGTAAAACTTGTACATGAACGTATGATAGTTGTACCAAATATTTTCCGGGTTGAACAAGCTGCGCCCGTACCGCATGAGCGATACCAGTCCGGTCCGGTCGTACTGGCCGTGCGCCCCGCCGTGCGAACCGTATTTGACGGCGGCCTGGATTCGTTCGCGCGGCGGCCGGCCTTCGGTCTGCGAGCGCAAGACCGCGACGCCGGCATTGTCCGCGTACGCGGAAGCGAGATAAGGCTTGCCGGTCCCTTCTGCCAGCTCATCGGGGAGCATAAACAGCAAGTCCCGATCCTCGAGCGCGCACTTGCCGAGCAGTTCGGCGTATTCCGGCTTGCGGTACAAATAGTAAGCCAGATCGAAGCGCGCGTCGAGGTAGCCCCTCGGCGATATGCCCGGCATATTCGTTTCCGCCGAATCGTTGATGCCGAACACGATGCCCCGATAATCGGCGAAGGGCAGCAGGCTGTCCCACAGCTGGGCGATCGAGCGGTAATTCCGCTTGTTGGGTCCCCAGATGTCCAGCGCGAGCCCGTCGATCTCCGGCTTGTCGCCCGCGGATACCCGATCGTAATAGCTAGCGGGAACCCATGCGTCCGCAAGATTGATGCCCCAGGGACGCAGGCTTTGGGCCAATTCGGTCAGCAAGCCGGCGGCCATCAGGTTGTAACCGACCGAGCATTCGTACCACCAGCCGTCGTCGAGCGTTCCCTTGGCCAGATGCTCCAGCGCGCCGCAGCTGCCGAAGACGAACCGGTTCATTCGTTCGAGATCCTGCAGGGCCAGCGCGCAGTAGGCGGCTCCGGCCAGCTCGGCCAGCGACCAGTTCGAGATCCGGCCGTCGCGCAGCACCCAGTCGATGAGATCCATATACAGGCGAAATGCCGTCTCGATCCGCGCATGGTCGTCCGCGTCCAGCAGGCCCGACTCGCAGAGCAGGTCGTAGACGGCTGCCGTATGCTTGAAAAACTCGCCCTCGTGCACGAGTTCCTGGCTGCAAGCCTTCATCCGCCGTTCGTAACCGTCGAGCGGATCGGTCAGCCTGCGCAGGAATAAGACGGCTTTCTCCGCATACCGGCGCTCGCCCGTCAGCTTCCATACAATTGCCGCGTTTTGCGCTTCATGGGAATGGTGCGTCTCGAACATATAGCGCCCGGGATGGACGGGCGGTACGGTCCATTGCTCCGCCCGCTCGATATAGCGACCGAGCAGTGCCTGCGCGCGGCTGTCCGCCTGAATTCTCCTCCGCGCGTCCTCCCATTCCGGCTCCGTCATGAGAATATAAGGATGCGGCAGCCTGCGCGCCGTCGTAAACGCGACCTCTTCGGCAGCGTCCGCGCCGCCGTTGCCCAGCGCGATAATGGTCTGCATCTCGTAACCGCCCGGCGCGATCCGTTCGGGCACTGTTACCGCGAGACGTACGCTGCGGCTCTCGCCAGGCCCCAGGATGGAGCGCTCGGGCGCCAGGCTCGCCGTCATCTTTTCCCATCCCTCTTTTTTCTGCGACAAGACGACTCCCTGCGCTTCGTCCGCGCAGTTGACGACCGTTAATTCGTATTCGGCTGCGCTGCCGGCGTCGGCCGAACGCGAACGGACCGGCGCCGTGAGGAGCAGACCCTGCCTGCGTTCGAACCGGAAGCCATGCAATTGGACGGCGGATGCATCTCCGTCCCTTGCCTCGCCGCGGACGCGAACGGCCCGTATGAATTTCCAATGGCCCGACTGCGCAGCCAGATCGTCGAACGCGCGAAGCGGGACGGATATGCGCTTGTCGCCTCGGAAAACGGCAAAAACCTGCGCGGACAGCCATCGGACCTCCTCCGGCTGCGGGCTGCGGTCGACCAGATAGCCGATCTCTACGTTCAAGACGAGTTGAATCTCGGACGACGAATGTATATCCATCGTGACGAACGCCCAGTCCCTTAGGTCGGCCGAAAAGTCGTTGCACGGCACAAAGCCGTTCAAATACCAGTGGTTCGGACCGGCGGCGCCGGGAAAATGCAGCTCGATCCCGTCAGCCAGCCCCAACGCCGCCCCTTCGGATGGAGCCCCCGTTCCGAAGGAGCGCTGCACCCAATTCAGCAGATCGATTGCACTCTCTTTTTCGTGAGCATACGTGTTCATGAAACGAATATCCTCCTTGTTAGGACTGCGATGAATCGGAAGCGACAGGGTCCGACAGGGCGAACAGCGTCGTGCGCAGCCAATCGTATGCGAGCCGGCCGCTCACTTCATGGACGCCGGGGAATACGTCCCAGGCCAGCCGCTCTTCGGCACCCGCCCTTCGGTACAGAAGCTCCAACTCGGCGACCGCTTCGCGCGCCGACGTGGAAGGGAAGATCGGATCGTTCGAACCGGACTCGACGAAGATCGGCCTCGGGGCGAGCAGCCCGATCCACTCTGGCAGCTCGGCCTCCGCGAGCATGCCGGGCGTAAAGTTGTCCACGCAGTGAAAGACCGACAGAATCGTTCCTTTGTAGGTGCCGGGGAACCCGGTGAGCAGAACGGCGCGCAGCCGTTCGTCAAGCGCCGCGCAAGTCCAGGCGAGCAGCGCCCCGCCGGAGAAGCCCATCGCGCCAATGCTGTGCGGGTCGACGTCCGCGCGCGACGCCAGATAATCGAGCGAGGCCGCCAGCTCCGCCGCGCGCAGGCCGGTCAACGTCTTCCCGTACATTAGCAGCGAGGTAGACAGCTTGTAGCAGGAGCTGCTCGCGCGGGGATCCTTGTCCATGTCTTCGGCGAGACGCCGTTCGCCGAATCCGAGCACGTCCGGCGCGATTACGATCAGCCCCCGTTCCACGAGCGGCAGGGCGAAGCGGCAGTGGCATGTCGGCTCGCCGTCATCCGGCGAGCCGTCCGGCTTCAGCCCGACGATCTCCCGGCTTCCGTACCCGTGGCCGTGGATGGCGAGCACCGCCGGCGCCCGGCCATTAAGCATCTTCGGGATTAGCACATAGGCGGCGAAGTCCATGCCATCCACGCCGGACAGCAGCACCCGCTCCCGTACGTAGCTGCCGCAGTCGACGCGCTCGAGCAGCACCGGCTCGGCGCCGGCGCTTCGCGGGAACGAACCGATCGCGTCGCGCAAAAAGCCGCGGAGCCTCATTCTGCGGGCTTCGGCATCCTCCTCGCCGGCTCGCCGCCGATGCTGCGCCAAGGCTTGATCGTATATCCGCTCCAAAAACGCATCCGCTTGCGTCATGATCGTCTCCTCTTTCCTCCAGAAATTCGTTATATCTTACAATAAGCTGCCAAAAACAGGCTGCCTGCCCGGCGAACGGAAAGCCGCCGGAAAGATATCCGGCGGCCATTGTATTCCGTACTTGACCTGTTACTTGCCTCCGGCATCCAGGAACGCTTGAACCTGATTGATCAATTCCTGGCGGACCTTCTCAAGTCCCGAGGACGCCATTTGCTTGTTCATTTTCGTCGCCGTATCCTTCCAGTCCTTGGAAAGACCGCTCTTGAATACCGGATCGAACTGGGCGGCGATCGGCGACAGCTTCGCGAGCTCCGACTTGACCGGCTCGACGTTAAACGTGAAGCCCGACAACGGCTGCAAATAATACGTATCATCCTTCGATTGATAATCCAGCAGCTTCAGCGTCGCTTCGTCGTTATCGCCGTTAATGCGAGACATCGTCGGATTCCAGGTGAACTCGTAGGTCGGGAAGATATAGTTCGACGTTTTGTCGGTCATTTTGTAATAGCGGTCGCCGTCCGGTGTCCAATGCTCTCCTTGGATGCCCAGTTCAAGCAGGTCGTGGTTTTCTTGGCTACTGAACACCCAGTCGAAGAACTTCATCGTCCGGTCCGCGTTTTTCGAGGTGACCGGAATCACGATGTCGTTCCACGCTTTATAGTCCGTTCCGATCGCTCCCGGTTCCATGTTGCGCATATGCGAATTGTATACAAAGGTTTCGATATCGGCGTTCGGCAGGGCAGATTTCAAGCGCTGACGAATCTGCGCAGCGCCGTTGATTGTACCTTCGTTTGCGGCCGACTTGCCGCCGACGAACAGGATGGAAGGATCCTTCTCGGACAGCACGTCCTTCTGCACGTATTTGTTCCACGCCACCGCCTTGTCGTATTGCGGAAAAAAGTAGTACGGATCCGAGTAAGGAGCCGGCAGATTCGCGTACTTGGACGCGTCGTCGCCGAGCGTCGTGGCTCCGATCACCTTCTTGCCGTCCTCGGACAGATAGACGTAGAACCCGGGACTCGTGCCGGAGATCATTTTGGCGTTCGTGATCTTGTCCTCGTTGTTGAACAGCTTATAGAAGCCGCGGTCTCCCTTAAGCGCGAACGGGATCATGCCCTTCTCGTTCTGCTGGACGTTGTCGAGATATTTTTGCAGGTCCTCGTAGCTCTGGATCGGCTCCATGCCGTATTTCTCCCGCAGATCCTTGCGAATGTATACGACGTCGATATCGTAGAAGGCGTTGGTCAGCGGAATGGAATAGATGTGACCGTTGATTTTGTTCGCGTTCAGAAAGTCCTCGGAGAAAGCCTTTTTTAATCCCGGATACTCGTCGTTGTTGAAGTACTTGTCGAGCTGCTGGTAGTAGCCGAGCGTCACGTTCTGGTTGAGCGACATCCAAGGCGCATCGAACGCGGCGTCTACCGCCTCGCCCGAGGTCATTTTGAGCGTAAGCTTCTGCTTGTGGTCCGCGTTCGGGTTCCATTCGATATCCATCTTCGTATTGAGCGTATCCTTCGTATCGGATTCGAACTTCTGCAATACCTTATCCATGTCGATCGGCTTGTCGCCGAACAGCATGACCTTCAGCGTGACGGGTTTGGCCGTATCCGCGCCACCTGCCGATTGTGTGGCTGAGCCGCTGGACGCGCTCGCACCGGACTCGCTCGGGCCGGCATTATTTCCATTGTTGTTGCCGTTGTTGCCGCAGGCGGCGAGCGAAGCCGTCAGCGCCGTGGAGAGCGCCAACATCGAAAGCCCTTTCAACTTGCCTGTCCGATTGCCTTTCATCTTGTTACCTCCCTTTTATTGTCGTGCATCTATACCAAACCGTCGCCGTGAGGCGGCGAATTTAGCCTGAATTAACCTTTCACGGCGCCGACCATGAGACCCTTGACAAAGTACTTCTGCAGGAACGGATAGAGGAAAATAATCGGTCCGATCGTCACGACCGTCGTCGCCAGCCGCGTCGTCAGCGTCGGAACGACGTAGTTGGGCAGCGAGATCTGCGAGGATAGCTGATTGGCGAATTCCGCGTTGTTCATGATGCGCATAATCAGATATTGCAGCGGGAACTTATGCTCGTCCGAGATGAACAGCATGGCCTCGAACCACTTGTTCCAGAAGCCCATGGCGTAGAAAAGTCCGACCGTGGCCAGCGCCGGCAGCGAGATCGGCAGCACGATCTTGAAAAAGATATACAGATCGTTCGCTCCGTCGATCTTCGCGGATTCGGCGAGCGATTCGTCGACGGACTTGAAGAAATTCCGCATGAGGAACATGTTCCATGGACTGAGCAGCGCCGGGATAATCAGCACCCAGATTGAATCCCGCATGCCGAGGTATTTGGAGATGAGCAGGTAATTGGCGACGAGACCGCCGTGGAACAGCATCGTGAAGTACACGTAAAAGTTAATGCCGTTGCGGTACTTCAAGGTGCGGATCGACAGCGCGTATGCCAGCGCACAAGTCACGAGCATTGCGAGCCCGGTACCGACCACCGTCACGAATACCGTCACGCCGTAAGCCCGATAGATTGTTGCGTCTTTGAAAATTAGCTTGTAGGCGTCCAACGTGAAATCCCGCGGTATAATGGAGTATCCGTCGCGCAAAATGGACGCTTCTGACGTCAGCGAGCTGCTGATGACGGATATAAAAGGCGTTACGCAGTAGATGGCGAACAAAGTAAGAACGATGTACATAACGGCTTTAAGAAGTCTGTCGCCTTGACTTTCTTTGATCACGGCTGCACCAGCTTTCGCAAAAGATTAGAAGAGCGCGGAATCGGGACTGAATTTGCGCGCGAGTTGATTGACCGTGACGACCAGGATGAAACCTATAACGGATTGGAACACACCTACCGCTGCCGCCATGCCCATGTCGCCGAGGTCCAT
This sequence comes from Cohnella sp. GCM10020058, assembly GCF_042683485.1. Classification (NCBI taxonomy): domain Bacteria; kingdom Bacillati; phylum Bacillota; class Bacilli; order Caryophanales; family Paenibacillaceae; genus Cohnella; species Cohnella sp. GCM10020058. The sequence goes on along the minus strand of NZ_JBHUJV010000001.1, from coordinate 545,204 downwards.
CAGCGCCCGGTAGACGTATGTGTCGATGACATCGGTCGTCGGATACAGCATGACGTTCCTGCCGACCAGTGCATAGATCATGCCGAAGTCGCCGTAGAAGATGCCGCCCATGGCAAGCAGGATCATGAGGATGATCGTCGGCTTCAGCAGCGGCAGCGTGATGAAGCGAATTTTCTCCCAGCGGCTCGCGCCGTCGATCGAGGCGGATTCGTAAATGTCCGGGTTGATGCCCGTGATCGTCGCGAGGTATACGATCGAACCGAAGCCGGCCCCCTGCCAAACCTTGATCAAGACGAGGATCCACGGCCACATATGCGGCACGTTAAAATAAGCGATGGGGCCGATGCCGAAAGCTTCCAGCCATTTGTTCAACATGCCGTTGTCGCTCGAGAGCAGCGCGGTCACGAACATCGCGATGACCGTCCACGACAGAAAATTCGGCAGCGTGACCAGCGACTGCACGATCCGTTTGAACCATTTCCCCCCGAGCTCGGAGAACATGACGGCGATCCCGACGGATGCCAGTGTGCCGCACAAAATAAACAGTGCGTTCAAAAACAGCGTGTTGAAAATGACGTGCAGCACCTCTCGCGACTCGACGAAAAACGAAAAGTTTTTGAAGCCGACGAATTCGCTGCCCGTGATGCCCTTGATCGCGTTGAAGTTCTGGAATGCGACCACGATGCCGCCCATCGGAAGATAAGAGAACACGAATATGAGCAAGATCCCGGGCAGCGTCAGCAGGTAAAGCAGCCCGTTTCTGCGAATCTCGGTCCGGAATGTGCCTCTTTTTTTCTCGGTTGCGACGGGGGCAGCCTTGGTCTGGATAACTGCGGATTGTTTCAAGGCGCTTCCTCCTTTGCCTGTAATCGTAGCGCTTTTCATTTGCCTGCGTTAACTCTACCATGTAGCCGAACGGCCTTGAATGAAGCTTTTTAAGCATAGATCGCGGTTTCTTAAGACGCATGGAGCATGTCGCAGCTGCAGCGAGATAGGCACCAGGCCGCTTGCCGGAGAGCGAGGCTTAAATCTCTCTGTATGAAAAAATGCCCGCGAAGCCTAGCCTGCCCTCGTAATCGTTTGCCAGCTGTCCCGCGTCGAGCTCACATTTAGCGTGATTCCGTTATGCTCAAAAACATGCGATTTCCGCTTAAAATTGTGCGTTCCGGTGTTCAGGACGATCTGTTAGGCTTAGAGAAATGAAAACGCGAGGCGAGGTGAAACGGCTTGCGCTGCTCGATTCCTGCGCAGCGCCGCCTCTGAAGCGAAAGTGGCAGAATAAAACAATCAAATGGGAGGAAACGAGTCATGCCGGATTTATTTGACGTGAAAAAGTACGGCGCTATAGGCGATGGTTTTACAATAGACACGCAAGCCATTCAAAAAGCGATTGACGAATGTTTTAACGCTGGAGGCGGCTATGTCGTGCTCTCAGGCGGAACCTTTGTCTCCGGGACGATATTTTTGAAGTCCAATGTTTACCTGCAGGTCAATCCGTCGGCAACCTTGCTGGCCAATCCGGACATCGGCGACTTTCCCGACGGGACGCACTATAATCGTTATACCCATGAAAAAGACATGGATAAATGCTTCATTTATGCAGAGGACGCTTCGAACATCGGCATTGTCGGCCAGGGCGAGATTAACGGGAACGCTGAATGCTTTCCGAATGAAGGCAGCATCTACCGTCCGATGATGATGCGGTTTCTGCGATGCAAAAACATTCACGTCAAAGGGCTGCGGCTCTACAATTCGACGGCATGGACAACCGCCTTCCTGGATAGCGAAAATATATGGTGCGAGGACTTGGACATCCGCAACGACAGAAGATATAACGGGGACGGGCTGGATTACGACGGCTGCCGAAACGTCTTTGTTTCCAATTGCAAAATCCTCGGGACAGACGACAATCTATGCTTGCAAGCAAGCAGCAAAGACTATCCGATGAAAAACGTGCATATTACGAATTGTCATTTTACGTCCATCTGCGCGGGCATACGGATCGGACTCAAGTCCGTAGGCGATATCTCGAACGTAACGATTCAAAACTGTACGTTTGAAAATGTGTGGCGTGAAGGAATCAAGATCGAATGTACGGAGGGCGGCAGCATTACCGACATCGTCGCCCAAGGCCTCGTTATGCGAAATGTAACGCGGCCGATCTTTATCCTCTTGAACAATCGGCTTGACGAGATCGGATCTTCGATCGGCCTGAACGATATGCCGGAAATCGGCACCATGGCGCGGATCATGTTGTCCGACATTTCGCGACGGATGACGATGAAATGATGAACACGCATTATCGCTTCACCGATGATGTGATGGGCTGTCCTTCCTTTAACGGAATCCGGGTCGATGCTTGCGACAGCTACCCGATTCGCGATTTAACGATCAAAAATATGACCTATACGTTTGTGGGAGGCGTAAGGAAAGAAGATATTCCCGCAGAATATCCGAAGGTTTGGGATATGCGATTCGATCATCCTCTGAAGGTATCCGAAAATTATGATCCGACCTGGAGCCGGACCACCTTTATGGATGTCAGAAACGTTGAACGTCTCTCGCTGCAAGGGCTGAAGTTTCATGCCCTGCAAGAAGATACAAGAGCTCCGTATATCATTGAGAACTGCGTTATCCATAAGGAAGATATTATCGTGTATTCGTAGCGGATGGGACCACAGACACAAATGGGCATGCAGCAGTCGGCCAAAAATACAAACGGGATGAGGCAGAAAGTGACTCTGCTTCATCCCGTTTTGCCCCTGGGTCATTTTCATGACGTTTGGGACAGCCCTCCCTAACATGCGTCCTTTTTAGAAGGTCAGATAAAGCAAATTCATGCTGGCGTTCGCGCTGGCCCCTTTAAAAACGACGAAGATCATGTAGTTGCCGGTCACGCTGCCGCCAGTCAGGCCGGCGGTCGAGAGAATGTTGCCCGCAAGCGATGTCGTCGTATACGTATTCAGACTGCCCGTATTGCCGATTGGGATCGAGGCGATCAGGGTGCCTCTGTCTCCGTGGCTTGCTCCGTCCCCATAAGCCTCCGGCTGGCCTGTGAGCGTGCCGGATCGACTGGCGGTTCGAATCTCCAGTGTTCCCGTCCCCGTACTCGAGTAACGGACGTTCGCTTTGTTGACTCCGCTGAAGGAGGTATACGGCAGTGCCGCGATCGCGTTCGTACCGGCCAACCTCAAATTGCTGTAATCTCTCGAGCTGCCGCTGACAAAACCGGTCGCGTATTCGCCGTAGACGGGGTATGCGCCGTCCAGCATGCTGGCTACGCCGGCATCCTTCCAATGAACCGCGTTGTTCGCCGGCGTCACCATGCTCGCGTAATCCGAGGCGCGTCCCGGCGCGGATGCGGTCAGCGCGCCAAAACCGGCAACGTCATAACTGTTGCGATCCGTCGCGTATACCGGGCTGTTGACGAGCTTGGACAGGTATGCGTATTCGCTTGCCGCCGCCGAGGAGGAGAACTTGTAATAGCTATAAGCCGCCGAATACGAATTCTCCGTAACCTTTCCCCGGTCGTAGGTTGTTATACCGCTGTCGCTGTGATGGTTCCATGGATAGGCTGTCGCATAGGAAGCGACCTCATAGCCCAAGTTATACCTGGCGCTGAAGTCGGTCGCCTTCAGGAGCAGCCGGCCGTTAAACTCGTACAAGCTGCTGTCTCCCTGCATCCAAGCCATTTGGGCGATGCTAATGAACGAAGACAGGTTGACCAGCGCGTGGGCCTGATCCCGGTCGCTCTCCTTGCTCTGGCCGGTCGTCGCGTTGTAGTTGTAGAGCAGACTGTAACCGTTCGCGCCCTGACTCTTGTCCGGCTTTTTCTGCCAGGACTCGCCTCCCTGATTCGTGTAATACGCGGTACTGTTCGCCTTGAAGTCGTTCCGCACGAGATTGTACAAGGTCGTGTCCTCGGCGAATATCGCATACGCCATCGAGCCCTCCCGAAGAATGGCCGCGTGCCCGTGCGTAATATTGTCCATATCGTAGGTCGACAGCACGGGATCGTTGGACAGCAATTGGTACATGCTGATCGCGGTGCCTCCCGCGTTTTTGCCGTACATCGCGATGAGCGCGTTCGTGTCCGCGACTGACCAGCCGCCATAGCTGTAGCGAAGCAGTTCAGCTGCCGCGCTGAACTTTAGCGCGACGACGCCGACATCCAGATTCGTGTCGTAGACGGAAGCTGTGTCGCCGCTTGTGCCCACGCCGTTGAATATGGAAGCGTACTTCATCATGATCGTGCGAGAACCTGCGGCATAAGCGCTATTCCCGGAGATCGTATAGAGCAAAGCCAGATTGTAGGCCTTCGTGGCGGCCAGCCTCATCTCGTTATAGCTGCCGCTATTGCTGCGAGTGATGGAAGCCAGCGTATAATCGGCCGCCGTGATCGTTCCGTAGGAGGCGACTGTGCTGACGAGCGTCGAATACGTGGAGTACCAAGGCTCTGTCTGGGAGGCGACCATGCTTTTCATCGTCTGAATGCCGGAGGCCGTCTGGAGAACGCCCGGATGCGAGAATGCGGTGACGGCCGCCGTGATCGTGCCGGTGCCGTACAGCTCGATCTCCGAGAGCTGGTCCCAGGTGTGGATCCATGAATTGAGCGGGGTGTCGGATCCGCCCATCAGCAGATACCGGTAAGCAGATGAGACGGCGATTTCGGTCGTTGTCCCTGCGCTGAGCCCGGTCGGCGTCGCGATGGCCGTCCATGCGGATGCGGAAGCAGACAACGAATTCGCACCGTAGATCTTCCAATTCCCTGATATGGCTCCTCCCGCTTTCATCGTGAGTGCGATCTTCGACAGCGATACGGCGCTCGTGCCAAGGTCCAAGTAAATATAGGTGTCTTTGGCGAGGCCGGTATTCGTGCTTGTATGGCCGTCAAACAGTGCGGACGTGGCGTACGTAATCGCTGAAATATTGGCAGCGCTCGTCGCGAACTCCACTGCGGAGTGGCCTTCGACGGCCCAGCCGTAATAGCCGACCCGCATTTCGGAGGTGTTCAGCTTGACGGGAGCCGCCGATGCCGTATCCATCTGACTCTTTGGCAGGCCCATACCTCCGAGGATTAACATCCAGATTATGATCATCGATACATTCCGCCTTAATTTCATAACGATTCCTCCTCGTTAACTCTGAATGGGAATTGCATTCACACTTACTTATCCCTTCCTATTGGTAGCGCTTCCAGTTCAATCGTCATTCCCTCCTTTCCTTAGGCTCCTTCATGCTATCACGGACATTGCGCCGGGCGTATGCACCAAGTTTAAGCGTTGACCGCACTATTTTAAGAGAATGACCGCCGGACCAAGCGGACTAAAAAAGGCGACGATCGCAAAGAGGCCGCCGGAACGGTGTCCGGCGGCCTCCATATACCCTATTAGACGTTTACTTGCCACCGTCATCCGGGTCGGGAGCACTGAGCTTAGAGTGGCGGCAGACCATGGATCGGGAGCCGTAACGCCTTTCTTACTTACGTGCCTCCGCTATCCAGATAGGCCTGAATCTGGCGAATCAATTCCTCCCGGATCCGTTCCAACCCCAAGCCCCTCAACTTTTTGTTCATGGCCGCCAGACTTTCCTGCCAGTTCAGGTCCAGCCCGCTGCCCAGCACCTGCATGGTCTGATTGGCCAGGGGCTGAATCTTAGCGATTTCAGTCTTGACGGGGGCCGGATCGAACTGGAACCCCAAAAGGGGGAGCCGGTAATAACTCGCGGGATCGGCTTCGTATGCAAGCAAATCCTGAACTTCCGGCTGCACGTCGGCACCGATACGCGACAGATAGGGGTTCCAGGTCAGCTCGAAGGCCGGAAAAGCATAATCGGACGACTCGGAAGTGGTATAATAAGCGCCTCCTGCTCCCTCGGTCCAGTGCTTGCCCTTGATGCCCAGCTCGAACAGATCGTGGTTCTCCTGGCTTTGGAACAACCAATCCAGGAACCGCATCGTTTCGTCCGCATGCTTGGAGGTGACGGGAATGGCCAGATCGTTCCAGGCCCGGTAATCGGTACCGATGCATCCGGCCTCCCGTTTGCGCTGACAATCGATGTAGACGAAGCCCTCCAATTCGGCGTCGGGCACGGCAGTCTTCAGCTTCTGTCTCGTCGACGCCCAATCGTTGACTGTCCCCTCTGACGCGGCGGCCTTCCCGGATTCGAGCAGAAGCAAGGCGTTCCTTTCGTTCAGCACGTCGGTTTGCACGAACCGGTTCCAGGCTGCGTTCTGATCGAAAACTTGCGTAAAATAATCGGGCTGGTTCAGCGGCGCCGGGAAATCGGCATATTCCGAGGCCGGGTCCCCGTAGGTGGCGGCTCCCAGCACATGTTTTCCGTCGTCCGACAGCACGACTTGAAAGGCGACGCCTGTGCCTGACAGCGCCGTTGGCGACGCACGGTAGTTCGTCTGCTTGGCCTGGCTCTCGAACATCCGATAAAATCCGCGTTCTCCTTTGAGCGCGAGCGGTATCATGCTCGGCTCTTCCCGGCGGACTCGCTCCAGATAACGTTCCAGGTCCGTCATGGAGCGAATCGGCTGCATGCCGAACTTCTCCCGCAGATCCTTGCGGATAAAGACGAGTTCGATATCGTGAAACAATTGCGTCAACGGCAAGGCGTAAATATGGCCGTTTATTCGGTTCGCGTCCAAATAATCGGCGGGAAACGCTTTTTTTAGCCCGGGGTAGTCGTCATTGTTAAAATACTTGTCCAGCACTTGATAATAGCCCTGCGCCACGTTCTGATTGAGATTCATCCAGGAGGCATCGAACACGGCATCGACGGATTCGCCCGCGGCCAGCTTAAGCTTGATCTTTTGCTTGTACTCTTCGGGCGCATCCCACTCGGTCTCAAGCTTCACGCGAAGCGAATCCGAGGTGCGCTTCTCGAACTCCCGGATCACGAGATCCAGATCGGTCGGCTTGTCGCCGAAAAACTGAAAAAGAAGCGTAACGGGAGGGGGAGCATCGGAAGAGTCCGTGATTTGTTGACCACCCGCGGCAGAGAACCGGTCGCAGCCGCAAATCAAAAGCGGCAGCAAGAAAAGCAGCAGTAACGCTTTAGTACGCTTCATCCACCGGCCACCTCTCCCGCCACGAAATTAGAAAGCGTTTAACCTACAGTAGCACGCCTGACTGACGCCGTGTATGTCACAAATTTAAGCGTATACCGCAATTCCTTAAGGAAATCCGCGAGCCTCGCCTCCACCGTTCATCCGCCGGACTTGGCCCTGTCCCATTCCCTGTCGGCGGCGGCCGTAAGCTCGTTCAGCGTCGTTTTACCGTTGAGCCAATCCTGCACCCGACGATAAAACCAATCGCGAAAGCCCGGAGGCAGCGCATTGTCTCCCCAAAAATGGTTCATAAAGGCGGATTGGCCCGTACGCGGATCGTCCATCAGGTCCAGGATCCCCTGCATCAGCGGGGTGGATACGACCCCAGCGGATTGCTGCGTCGCCGGAATGCCGTTAACGGTTTGCAGGTATTTGGAATACTCCTCGCTGCTGTAAAAGAACTGAAGAAACTGCTTCAGAACCTCCAGCTTGCCCGGGTCTTGGGCGGCGGCGGCCGAGATCGACCAGCCGATCGGCGCAGCCATGCTGGTTAGATTAACCTTGCCGTTCGCGTCGGGCAGCGCGAAAAAGCCGAATTCGAACGTCGGGTCCGCCGCCTTGATCTGGTTGAACATCCACGGACCCGTGTAGAGCATCGCCGCCTGACCCGACAGCAGCGAGGCAACGGTCTGATTGTCCGCCGTATCCATATAACCGGGCGCGACATCGCCCTGTTTCCACAGCAGCGCAAGTTGCTCCAGCGCGCGCTTCGGGCCAGAATCGCCCCAGCTCGCGCTGCGTTCGCTTCGAAGCGAATTCCAGTTCGGCTGCTCCGCGTAGACTTCATCGATCAAAAATTTGTTGATCCAAAATCCCATATGCCAGGAATCCTTGCCGCCTACGACTAACGGATTCACGCCCGACGCTTTGATTTTTTCGCAGAGTTCCAGGAATTCGCCGAAGGCGGCGGGCGGGCCTGAGATCCCGGCCCTGCGGAACAGCGCCTTGCTGTAAATGATGCCGAGCGGCGCCGGTTTTTCGAGCGGCGCCGCATACACGGCGCCGTTCACGGCCGGAACGGGCTGCAGCAGCGTCTCGACCTCCGCGGGCAGCGGCGCGATCAGACCCGCATCGGCGAACAGTTGGGTGTCCCGCATCTCCACCAGGTCGGGAAACTCGCCGACGGCGTCCTTCATTTTCAGAAAATCAGCGTAGCTCCCGGACCACGACTCGTTTTCCTCTTGAATCACGACGGAGGGATGAGCGCGTTCGAAATCGGAAATAACGGTCGAAATGCCTTGTTTATGGGCAAGATCGCCGCCTGCGAATACGATCGTCAATGTGAGGGGCTCCGCTTGAACGTCTCCGGCAGGCTGTTCCTCGCTTCCCGATCCGCATGATGCAAGGAGCAGCGGCAAAACCAAAATCAGAAACCCAAACTTCGATCCGCGCATGCCCGCGCCTCCCTTTTGCCATTGCAATCGCAACCGCGAGCGGTACCGTTACGAGTTTTTCAGAGACTGTCTATATTCCAGCGGCAGCTTTCCGTACCTTTTCTTGAACATGTCGCTAAAGTGCCTCGCGTTGTTGTAGCCGACCCGATCGGCGATCTCGTAGACCATCAGATCCGTTTGCAGCAGCAGCCGGTGCGCGTTTTTCATCCGTATTTCCGTGACGTACTCTTTGAAATTCCGTCCGGTATGCTTCTTGAAAAAACTGCTGAAATAATAGGGGTTCATGTAAATTCTCGCGGCGATCGATTCAAGCGTCAAATTCTCGGTATAATTTGAATCGATATAAGCTTTGATCTCGGCCATTTGAAAGGAATCCTTGTTGGCCAGGCATCCTGCGGCCCGATCGGTTAACTGCTCGAAGCGGGCGCACGCGTAGCGGGCCATGGTCTCGAAGGTCGGAAAGCCGTTCAAATCGGCCAGCAGGTTCGAAAATTCGGCATCGAGCTCCGCCATCGGTACGCCGAGGTCCGCAAGCTCCTGCTTCAGGCCTGCAAGCGCGTCGTAAACCGCCGAGACGGCGGCTGCCGCGTTCCTGTGCGTCGCGCTCCGGACGGCATCCGTCAGTTGACCGAACGTAGGCGCATCGCTCGTGCCGGGCTGCGTTAACGAGCGGCCCAACTGCCGGCGCGCTTCTTCCGCACGCAACTTCGCTCTCTCATCCGCAACCGTTGGCTCGTATGAGATGACGCGATTGAGTCCTTCGAAGTACTTGAGCTTGACAGCCTCTTCCGCGTACCGCGCAGACACGGAGGCCTCTTCCAGGCTGTCAACGGCGGTTCCGATGCCGATCGTAAATCCGATCTTCAGATAGCGGTTGATTTTTTGGTGAAGATCCGTTGCGATCGCTTGCGGCAAAGCGTCGTCGTCGTGAAGGATACAGATCCCGTGCCGGTCGCGGTGTCGGAAGTAGATAGCCGACCCGGTCTCGGCTACCGCCTCGGACAGCACGTTGACGATCGCGAAGTCGATCAGCTTGCGTTCCTGGTCCTGCCAGCGGTTTTCCCCTTCCAAGCCAATGCCGTCCATCTCGCCGAACGCGACGGATACCCGCGCGCGCGCTTCGAACGACAGCATGGATCGAAGGCTGCCCGCAGCCGAACGGTCTCCGTCAATCAGCCGCTGCAGGGCCTCTTCGATCGCGTCGAGCCGTTTCTGCTTTTCGAACAGGCCCGCGATCTCCTTATCCCTCGCGCGCGCGGATCGCTCGCCCGCCATGCGAATGGCTTTGCGGACGACCGCTTCCAGCTGGCCCTTGTTGACCGGCTTGACCAGGTAATCCAGCGCGCCAAACTTGACGGCGTCCTGCGCGTAGGCGAATTCTTGATAGGCGCTGATGAATACGACCTTTATGTCCAAGCCGGCTTCGTGCACGTGCCGGATGACGTCGATGCCGGTGCAGCCCGGCATGCTGATGTCGCTGATGACGAGGTCGGGATGGCAGGCTTCCATCAAGTCCAGCAGTTCTTGGCCGTCATAGGCTTCCCCGACGATCTCGATTCCGAGCTCGTGCCACGGCAGCAGCTTGCGCAGTCCGCGCAGGATGACCGGCTCGTCGTCGGCAAGCAGCATACGTATCGTTCTCATCCGACTCTCTCCTCCATTCGAAGCGGAAACAGGATGCGGACGGACGTGCCGATATCCGGCTTGCTCTCCACCAGGATGCCGTACGGCGCGCCGCATGCCTGGCGGACGCGCTCATGCACGTTTTTAAGTCCGATGCTCTTGCCCGCCGTCCCCAGATCGTCCTCCATCCGGCGATTGAGCCGGTCGACCTCCTCCGGGCTCATGCCGCTTCCGTTGTCGTATACCGTTACGGCAATATCGTTGTCCCCGGCCCTTTCGATCGTGACCATAACCATGCCTTTGGTGACTCTCGGGCGAAAGCCGTGCTGTACTGCGTTCTCTACCAACGGCTGGATCGTGAGCTTGAGGATAGAGGCATAGAGCAGACGATCATCGGTCACGTCGAGCCTCAGCTCGATCCGGCCGTCGAACCGGACGTTGATCAAGTGGAAATAATTCCGGAGATGGTCGAGCTCCCGCTCTACGCTGACCCATTCCTCTCCATAGTCGATGACGTACTTCAGTTGATCGGACAGGGCGTGGATCATATCCGCGACCTGTCCGTCGTCGTTGGCCACCGCGCTCATCCGGATAACCTCCAGCGTGTTGTATAGATAGTGCGGACGAATCTGGCTTTTTAAAGCATTCAGCTCGGTCTGCTTGCGCTTCAGTTCGAGGACGTAAGCGTCGTGGATGAACTGGCGCAGGCGCTCGATCATCCGGTTGAAGCCGTGGGCGAGCCGCCCGATCTCGTCTTTGCGCCGGGTCTCGACCGCGGCATCGAGATTACCGGATTCGACTTGGATCATATGCCTCATGATGTCCAGGATCGGAAGCGTAAACCGCCTGGAAAACAGCATGCCCAGCAGCACCAAAGCGAGCAGACAGATCGCCGACACAAGGATGACGGTCGAACGGATCCGCTCCATGGAGGCGAACAAGTCTGTCTTGGAGGTCAGACCGATGACTTGCCCTTTCGTAAAAGGCATCGGCTGGGCGAACAGCATGCGTCTTACGTCTTTGCGGATGCCGGGTTCGTCGAAGCGTTTGCCCAGCTTGTCCGACTGATTGCTGTACAGGATGTAACCCTTCGCGTCCACGATATACATCTGATCGTTTTTGCTTAAGTTGACCTGCTTGAACAGTTGGCCGAATATGTCGAGGTCGACGTCGAAGTACAGCGTCCCGATGACAGGTCCGCCCGGCTTGCCCGACGTATCGATGAAGCTCCGCGCGAACGTCATGACCATGTCCGTACTGGCGTAATAGGTTTCCAGATGCGGCGGAAAGACCGCCAACTCCTTTGGCTGCGACGCCAGCGCGTACGACCAGTTCACGGGCGGATACGGGATGTTCGGGTCCAGCGAGCGGCTGATCCGTGACTGCTGGAAGACTCTCTGGTCCGATTCGCGTACGAATAATGCATTGACGATATGCGAATCGCTGAACAGTACCGTTTTAAGAAAGTCGTTGATCGTCATTTGATTCATGCGCGCGTTTTGGTCGATCTCCTCCCGGATATAACCGGGGGCTTGATCGGACGAATATTGCGCGTTGTAATACATCGTTTTCGATAATTCATTGTAGCTACGAAAAATATCGTCCGCGTTTTTGCTCAGGTACAAGATCATCTCGTTATAATTGTTCTCCGTATGACGCTCGACTTGCGACGTGAACTGATTGAGCGCGAACCCGCTTAATACGAGGAGCGGAACGATGCCGACCGCGAGAAAGGCGAGCGCGAACTTGAAGAAGATGCTGTGCCTGATGTTCGACCACCTGTTCATAGGTTTCCTCCGCCTGCCCGCCGTCAGTTCAAATAACAATTCCCCCATTCGGATAGGAATGAGGGAATCGGATACGGTTTCAATTTAACATAAGTCCGAACGGATTGACACGCACTTTTTTTAGCAGAAAATCATGTTTTTTAAGAGGATCGCTTCAAGGCCGAGGCGGCGATACAAGCAGATAGGCGGCTTCATCGGCGCTTCCATACCGTCTGCCAGTTCCCGGCGGCGATTCGAAGCGCTCCGTCGACTGTCTCTTCTACTTCCACAGCTGCTTGCCCGCGTTCCTTCGGATAGAGCAAGGTAAGGAATCCATCGTTCGCATTCGCGACGGCCCGTATATACTCCATCGTGGAATAATCCGAATTGCCGCTATCGAAGAACGGGGTCGACCGCCCTTTTTCCAGCCCGATCCGCTTCACCCGGCTGACGAATACCGTCTCCAGATCCATGCCGTAAGCGCCCGGCGAATAGACGCGCTGGCCGCGCACGACTGAACCCGTAGAGGCGACGGGCAGACTGAACAGCATGTCTCCTTCGAAGTCCTTAACCGTATCCTCGATGAGGTACAGGTCCGGTTCCTTCCAGTAAACGACATGCCGGAGATGCCGCCCCTTCCCCTCCGGATTGCGGATCTCGATCGCGATCGAGTCCGTATCGGGGCCAAGCTCGCATTCGACGACCTTGCTCGTCCGGGGGACGTCCACCCATCCCCGCTCCAGACTGTAGGTGCCCGCCGACAAGTTGATGGCCCCTTCGCCGTCCTTCACGATATCGGTCCGTCCCGTCGCGAACTGCACGCAGGCATGAGCGTAGGCGCTGATATGCCAACGCGTGCTGCTGTCGAAGTATCCTTCGATTCCGCTGTCCATGACGAGCGGCACTTTATTTTTATACAGAACGAACGAGCCCTGGTCCAGGTGCCCGTGCGCAATCGGCTCCGGGCTCGACATGATGGCGAAATAGCTCTCCTCCGGCGTGCCGTAGCGGTTGCGAAAGACATAAATGCCGGCATTCGGAAAAGCGCGGGTGGATGTCAGGTTCAGGGGCGCCGCCGGTTCATAATCGTCGCAAGCGCTCATGATATTTTCCAGCACGACGCCCTCTCCCCACAGCTTCTTGAAGGGCTTCCCCGCTTTCTCCCAGGTGCGGAACATCCTGTCGGCCAGCTGCCGATCCACGTTCGCGACATCCGAGAAATAGGCGGCGAAGCTGCCGAACTCGCCGCCGCCGCCCAGCGCATGGTCGCCGAACGGCGGCGTGCCGATGCGGTCGCCGAAGTACGCGTACCCCGGGGTCTGCATCTCGATGCTGAAGCCGAACATGCGGGCGAGCGGCGTCGTGCGGAACCAGTCGTCGCCGGTCACGTTGCGGAGCACCTTGGCGATGCCAGCGAAGCGCTCCAGCGCCGCGTGGTGATATCGGATGGATTCGGGCCACGAGCGGTCCGGATTGACGTTCAGCTCAAGCTGCGCCTTCAATACGGCGAGCGCGTTGTAGAGCCAAGGCTTGCGATTCGGAAAATCGTCCAGCGCGAGCATCATAAAGACCGTGCCGGCGCACATATCGGTCTGCCAGTTGCTGCTCGCATGCTGCGCCTCCTGCGGCGTCAGCTCGGTCCGGTCGCGCAGGTCGATCATATAACGAAGCAAATAATCGACCATAGCATACAATTTCTCTTTTTCTGCTTGATCGAATACGCCGGCTTCCTTGATCAAGGAATAGCTGACCGCCGCGCTGCACAGCAGTCTGCCGCCCTGGACGGCGCCGTAGCTGTCGCTTCCCTCCGGACGCAGGTTGGTCGCGAGCCAATGCTCGGCTCCCTGGCAAAAATCGTGAAGCGTAAACAGCATTTCCTGCTTGGCCTTCAGCGCGTATATCCGCTCCCCCGTCATCGCGTGCCGGATGGCGTTGCACTGCATGGACAGTTGAAACCATCCCGCCGGCAGCGAAGATTTGCGGTTAAAGTCATATTCGTAGATGCCGGCAATCTGCTCGTCCGAATCGTAATAGGTGATGACGGTTCGCAAGCCGCGCTTCAGTTTCCCGTCGATCTTGGCGGCGAACGTCAGCGTATAGCCTTCCTCCGGCCGTACCGCGAACCTTCCCTCATACTGCCACGAGCCTTCGTCTTGAGACGTCGGATTGCAAATATACAGCGAACGTCGGCCGGCGTCTTCGGCGTAATGGAACGCGACCTGAGAAGATGGATTCGCCGTGCCGCCATGCGCCCGGTCTCCTCCCCCGCAAAACGGGTAGCGGTCCTCCCATCGCAGGACGGGATTGCCTTGGATCGAAACGGCGTTCCAGCGGTCGGGCGCTTGCCCGCCCTCGTCGAATCCCCCGTTCACGATGTCCAGGCTGCCTCCGGTCGCCGACAATACGTGCAGGTCGTCGATCCATACGTGGCCTAATCCGTCCCGCTCGTTTTCTTCCGCCGGCAGAATAAACGCGATGGACGCCGTGACGGCGCGCGCGGACGCCGTGAAGTTCACGATCTTGTCCGTCGTACTCCACAAATAAAAATCGGCGTTCAATTCGTCGTAATCGAACGTTTCCTTGGTCAGTTGCGCCATAGCCTTGTCGATATATGCCGGACTGAATCGCTCGGAGAGCCCGACGATCCGCTCGTACTGCGCCCGAACGAGCGGCCGGGTTTGTACCGCTTGCTTGATCCCCTCAAGCTGTTCGCGCGCGAAGTACAAGCTCGACTTCGGATCGAGATCGGTACGGAAAACCCGGGAAAAACGAAAATCGCGAATCCGGTCGAAGCAAACAACGACGGCTCGCGACGCCGTGTCCTTCCAATCGGCGGCTTCTTTTTCGCGCAGCGCCGTCTCAAGATCTTCCAGGGCACTTATCAGCGTGCTGCCGGCCGAAGCGTCGTAGCAGCCGACGTCTTGCCCGAAGGTCGCGCCGTCCAAGAGCTCGTTCGCCTTTTGGATCGCAAGGCCCGCTCTGGCGCGGAGCTCTTCCTCGGCGAGCCGTCCCATATCCTGCTGCTCAAACCAAGCCAGTCCGGGCTCAAGCCCGTAATAATCGAATACGCCTTCCTTCCGGTAGGTCGGCGCCATCGTATAGCGATGTGCGGCGAACATCATTTCTTCTTTTTCCCTTGGCCGGTAAAAGGAGCGGCTGCGCGAAAAGGCCCGATCGACATTTCCCTCCAGCGCGCGCTCCGCTTCACCGACCAGGTCGCCGATGGCCAGCTTGGACCCCTCCGTAAAATAAGCGGATCGCGTTCGCAGCATTTCCTGCGCGCGTTCGACGAGCTTCTCCAACTTTTCCCGGCTGTGCGATTTTTCCATTTCCTCTCACCCTTCATTCGGGAATCTGCCCTAACCTTATCACCGGTCGGACATGGCTTGAATGAGGTTTTTATAGCCGGAACCGCGCTTTTTTAAGAACACGCCGGGCGTAGAAAAGTAAAAAAACGCCCCGGACAAAGCCGGGACAGCGCATCGAGCAGATGAGATTGGAAGGATTGCAATCACGCGGGCTGTCCGCCTACCCCCTATTCGGAAATAAAATCGATCTTCTTGAGCATACGCAGGATCATCGTGGCGGATTCGGCCCGCGTCGAAGACGTAGCGACGCTCAGAAGTCCTTCACGTCCAGATAACCGCTCGACTGGCTGCGTATCGCGGTGATATCCGAATACAATACCGGCGTAATCGCGATGTTATACGCGCCGGTGCCGTTCCGCCGCTCATTGCATACAATCTTGACAGTCCCATCTAGGTAATAGTATTTATCCTGCCATTCCATGTCCCGCTTGTTGCCCGAGCTGTCCAGATAGTGCAGTCCGTCGACATAATTGTACTGAACGACCGGGTTCGTCTCGGCGTATCTGAACCAGCTGTTGTTCACGCCGATCCTCCCGCCCTGCGCGACGAACAGATTGGTGCCCGAGGTCACGGTGAACGTGGGGAGCATCAGTTGCTGATTGGGCGCGACCCAATATTCGGGCTCCCACCGGATTTTGTAATAGCCCTTTCCCTGCAGGATCACATAGGAGTCCCGGACGAACAACAGCCACTTGCCCGAGATGTACCCGGGCTGATACGTGGTGAGGGAACCGGAATCCGTCAATGTAATGTTGGCATCCGCGTTCGTCGTCGACGTCTGCGCTCTAGCCTTCAGTCCGTAGCTGTTATACGTGACATAGGTCGGTACGCCGCCCACGGATACCCACGCGCTGTCCGCGTACGCGACAAGGCCGGCCGTCAGCGCGGCGATCAGTACCGCGCAGACCGTCGCTTTGCGCGCAAGCCTGCTTCTCAGGAGTCGAATCATTTCTCTAGCCTCCATTTCTTTTTTGTAATCGCATTCAGAAACATAGCTGGAACCTTCGACTGACCGTGTTGTCTTCGACGGTTGCTTGATCTCACCTCCCTTCCATTCGAGAGTCCGATCTTGGCCCGTACAAAGTGCAATATTTTCCGGTTTGCCGTCCCGCAAGTCGTCTGATACGACTTGCGGGACGGCCCCTTGTCGATTGTTCGTCAGGTCAGAGCAGTCTGTTAATGACTGTGGCGGCTTGGGCACGGGTCGTGTGCGAGAACGGCTCGAACCGATTGCCGTCCATTCCTTGGATGATGCCCGCGCTTCGGATCGCTTCAACGGCTTCGCGTGCATAGCCGCTGATCGCATCCTGATCGACGAATGCGGTCGAGACTGAGGCTGCAGTCTCCGCTTGGCCAATAGCGGCCAATGTACGGTCAACCATAACCGCCATATCTTGACGGGTGATCGGGTCCGATACGCCAAATTCCGTGTCCGACCTGCCGTTGACGATGCCGAGCTTCCGGGCCGCCGTCACTGCGTCCGCGTACCAGGCGCCTTCCGCGACGTCGTTGAACGAACTTCCGGAAGCTGCGACCTCAGTGTCGTTCAGATCCAGCGCATTCATCAGCATCGCAATGAACTCGGCTCGGGTTACGCTGCGGTTCGGATCGAATCGGCCGTTGCCCATGCCTTGAACGACACCCTTGGCCGCGAGTCCATAGATGGCGTTCTGCGCCCACAGCAGACCGCCCAGATCGTTGAACGAGATGTCGGCGTAAGCTGCCGCATACTTGCTGAAGTGCTTGGGAGCGAACGTTACTTTGCCTGTCGCGGAATCGTACTTGCCGTTCTTGACGACTTCAAGCTTGCCGTCATCCGAGAGATAGAATAGTACGACTTGATTCGGATTCTCTCCCGGCCGAAGCGAATAAGGCATCTCCACCGTCACTTCGTTGCCGGTGAACGTATGAATCTCGCTGCCGTTCACATTCAGTTGAAAATCGTACACGCTCGCTCCGCTTCCCAGCTGCGCAAGGGCATCCGCCGGCAACTCGTCGCGATCGATCCGGGCTATGCTCAGCTTTATTTGGGTGGCACCCTCTTTTTCCAACAGCTTCGAGGTTAGATTGACGGTCGCGAAGCCGGTATCCACCTTTAAGATTTGAACGGCTTTCTTGCCGGCTTCGACGATGGCTGCTACCGGAATGTCCAACTGAACCGATCTCGCGCCTTCGCCGACTTGCGCTGCGATCACGACAGGCTGGCCTGCGGCGGCATTTTCAAGCGCCTGCAACACATCGGAAGCGAGCACCTGTACGGATGCCTTTCCGTCGGCGTCAGGTTTGGCTTTAACCGTTATCGCGTTGTTGGCAACGCTGTGACTTGGCTCCTGCGGGATGGACGGTACCGAAGGGACGGTCGGAGGCACGTAGCCCGACACATAAACCGTCGCTTCTGCGGAATGCTTGCCGTCCGCGGCTGTCGCCGTAATCGTTGCCGTTCCTGCCGATACGGCCGTGACCTTTCCGTCATTGTCTACTGTGGCAACGACATTGTCGCTGGAAGTCCAGCTTATCGACCGATCCGCTGCATCCGTCGGAGCGACAGTAGCCGTCAACTGTCCGGTCGCACCGGCGACGAGGTTCAGGGCGATCGGGCTAAGGCTAACCGATTCGACCGGAATTACGGCCTCGTCGACCGTGACTTGAACGGTCGCCGCAAGCGAAACGTTGTCCGGGTTCGTTACGCCCTCCGGCAGCTTTAAGGTACCGCTTACCGTAAACGTCTGCCTGGTGTGCACGCCGGCGTCGTAATCCGCGGCTTCTACGTCCCAGACAACCTCCGCTTCCACGTTGCCTTTATCCGTCTCAAGCGTCACCCTGGACGGCAATCCGAGGGCGCTTGCCGTCTTCTCCGTCCCGCTGGCGACGCCCGCGATCGGCGAAGGCGCGACAATGCTGCGCAAAATCTGGGTTGCACCGGCGTCGGAACCCTGCACGGCAACCGTATACGTCTGCGTCAGGTCCCCGCTCTTGGCAGTAATGGCAAGCGAATTTGAGCCTAGGTAGGACGAATCGAGCGTCAGAATCCCTTTGTCTTGATCGATGGACGCTCCCTGTACGTCGTTATCCAACGACCATTGAATCGTTTGACCGGCAACCGCGTCATCGTACTGATCGATCGCTTCGGCCGAGAAATTGTATCTAACGCTGCCGCTATTCGGTTTGACCACCTGCTGCGGACCGGTCACTTCGATGGATGTCGGCGAGCCGTCCGCCAGCGACGCCGGCTTCCACACGTACAGCGTGCCGCCGTTCAGATTGGCCTGCACGACGCCTCCGTTCGCTTCCAGCTCGGCGCCGGAGCGCAGATCCACCAGCGACTCGCCGACCGGTATCGTCACCAACTGGTTCTGATCGCTGTTGTTCGCCGCGATCACGAACCATTTGCCGTCGGACGTATGCGCCTTGTACAGCCCCACCGAGCCGTTATCCGACTCCAGCGCTTCCGTCGTCAAGCCGTCCTGATCTTTCCCCTTCGGGTACAGAACGGTTAAGTAGTTCTCGTTCGCACCCGCTTTTGCGCGGATATAGTTCAATTGATGGGCACCGTCGACCGTCGGGGACAGGTCGGTGCTGACGCCCCACTCGGTTTGAATGTCCGGATTTTGCGGCTGGAGAAAGGTCGTCTCCAAATCCATATCATAAAATCCGGTCGATTCCGCCTTATTCCCGTCTATCGTTGTTCCCATGGCCGCGACCGGCAGATTAAAGACCGTACCGCCGCTCGCGCCTTGAATGCGGTCCCAGATGACATAAGCGTCGATGCCGTTCTTGACATAAGCAAGGCTGCGGGTTTGGGTGCCCGAGCCGCCGGCATTCGCAATGCGGGATTGAACGAAATCCAGCGGCCTCGACGCATAAAAATCCGTCAACGCGCTTGTGGTCGGCGTATTTGCGTAGGTGCTGCCATTCTTGAATTGCACCGTGCTGTGCGCCGAAGAACCGACGTACCAATTTTTGCTGTTGGCAAAATAGCTGTCGATGCCCGGGTCCATGACGAGCGGGACGCGGTTCGCGTAAAGGATGAACGAGCCCTGGTCGTAATGCCCGTGACCGAGCGCGGTCGAATTCGCCAGATACGAGAGATAGCTTTCGTTCGGGCGTCCGAAGTTGTTCCGGAATTGAACGAGACCCGCTCCCAAATAAGTTTTATTGGATTGCAAATTCGTCCGCACGTTATTCGGATTGTCGAATTTGCCGGGGGCGAAGAAGTGCTCCAGCGCCACGCCTTCTCCCCAATACTGCGACGTCTCGTACCCCGATTTCACCCAGGCTTCGTACATCTGCGCGGCCAGCTGCGGATTCGTCTGCGCCACTTCGTTGTAGTAGAGGCCGAAATAGGCGAAGTTGCCGGTATCGGTCATATTGTGGTCTCCGAAGCTCGGCGTGCTGATCCGATTGTCGAAATAAGCGTAGGGCGGCGTCTGCACGTCCAGGTTGTACTGATAGATCTTCGCCAGGTTCGAGGACTGGAACCAGTCCTCGCCCGTCAAGTTCCGGAGCGCCTTGGCGAATTCGGACAACCGGGCCTGGAACGCCGTCATATAACGCAGCGACTCGGGATAGGAACCGTCGGGATTCACGCCGAACTGCAGTTGCGCTTCCAGTACCCGGATGCCGTTGTTCATCCACATGCGCGCATGCGGCAGGTCCGAGAATACCATGGCGAGCGCCGCGGAACCCGCCGCCATGTCCGTCTGCCAGTTGCCGGAGCCGGCGTTGACTTCCTCTAACGACCGTTCTCCTTCATCGCGCAGGTTCCACAGGTCGGTGAGCAGGTACTCTACTTTGGCGAGCAGATCGGCATATTCCTCCGGGCTGAATACGCCCGCGTCCTTGATCATCGTGTAGGCCGCAGCCAACGAACTCGCCACTCGCCCGCCTTGAACGGCGCCGTATGCATCGCTGCCATACGGCCGTGCATTCAGTACGAGCCAATTTTCGACCCCTTGCAGGAAGTCGTTCAATTGGAACAACATTTCGTATTTCGATTTTTCCGCATACGTCTTGTCGCCGGTCACTGCATAAACGATGGAGTCCGTCTGCATGCCCAGTTCGTAATTGAAGCCGGGGAACGACTGCTGATTGGCGCTCGACACGAATTGGCCGAAGTCATTGCCGCTGGCATCCTTGTACGTGACGATCACCTGCACGCCTGCCTTCAGCATGCCGTCCTGCTTGACCGAATACGTCATGTTGTAGCTGCTTCCGGCCGTAAGGGGGAACGTTCCGTCGTACACAAGCGCGGCCTGGTCGCCCGCTGTCGGATTTTCCAGATAGACCGACTGTCCGCCCTCCTGCACGAAGTTCGGCCGCGTCTCCATCCTCATCGTCGGGGAACCTTGCTCGGCGGTCAAATTCCAGTGAACCGGCGCGTCTGTGCCGGATTCAAAGCCCGGATTTTGCACGTCTACCGTGCCGGCAACCGACGATGGCACCATCCCGACACCGTCGATCCAGACATGGCCGAGCGGACCATCGGCTTCGTTGTTCGCCGAAGGCAGCACGAACTTGAGCGTAGCCGAAGCGGTATTGGCAGGCGCCGTAAAGTTGACGTTCTTGATCGTGGACCATGCTTTGTACAAGGAATTGATCTTGTCGTAGTCCAGTTGGTCGGTCAGCAGCGTCTCGGACATCGTCTTGATCTGATCGAGCGTGGTCTGGTCGGCCATCGCCTTCACCTGATCGTACTGCTCTGTCAACTGTGGGCTATTCTTTACTTTGTTCGCAAATTCCTGAAGTTCGGCTGCTGTGAAGTAAAGGTTCGAATCCGGCTCGACCTGGCTGCGCAAAATTTGCGACGCCTTCATCTCGCTCATCGCATCGAACACCTCGACCAGTACGCGGCCGATGTCCGTCGGATTCCCGCTCTCATGAACGGACGATGCCTGGTCCAGTGCCGACTGCAGCTTCTCCTTGGCCGCTTGCGGGTATTGGCCGACGCCATCGCCGACCGTCGTCCCGTTCAGGAAGGTCTGCGCCAAATTCAGAATATCGCTATACTTGGCCTCAAGCTTGCTTGCCACAGGCACGTTCGTTACCAGCTTCAGATAAGGCTGTCTGGCCGAATCCGCCGCTTCCTTCGAAAAGAACTCGCCCGGGAAATTGGAGCCGGCATCCTGAACGAGCGTCAGACTAATCTTCTTGTCCTTCGCTTGCTCGGATAGAACCGCCGGAGTCAGCGATACCGAAGCCGAACCGTTCTTGCTGCCCAAGTAAAAGGTGCCGAGCAGCGGACCGTGCGCGAGAGCGCCGCCGTCGTGCGGCGCGCCGTTCCAGGTCAGCGTGCCCTCATTCCATGAATCGTTGTCCTGCAAATAAGTATATACCTTGTTGTTGTCCGTCTTTTTGTTCGAAACGACCAGATCCGCGGACAGGATATCGCCCAAGACGCCGCTTAGATCGAACTTGAAATAACCGATCCGGCCCGCGCTCTCGTTGCCGCTCAAAATGATCGATCCCGCGCTGCCGAACGAGCTTCCGGCGCTGCCGCTGTTGATATAGGTGTCGTCCGTCGGGGCTAGATCTACTTCCTTGTATGCGTCGAACAGGATATGCTGCTTCCTGTACCAATCCAGCGTCGGCTGCAGCCCGTTCGTCATGGAATCGTAGCCCGTGATTTGCGTCGTATAGCTGATCGCGGTTTGTATGTTTTCATCCGGACGCGGGGTGTAGAACGACCGGTTGCGAACGAACGGCACGTCGTAGGTTCCGTTCAATACCGCCTGCGCATGATCGATCTGATCCTGCAGCGCCGCTTTGTCGGCTTTCGTATAGAACGCAGGCTCTACGAGCAGCTGCGCCCGCGCTTGCCATACGAGCACTGTCAAATCGCGGCGATACGCGGAATATTCGAGCAGATTTTTCTTCTCATTGACCACCAGGTTCGAGATCGCGGCGCTCCTCAGAAAGACGCTGCCGGCATCGATCAGATTGTTTACCGCCGCCGTAAAATTCCCGCTGCTTTGCTGGTCCGCAGCTTGAGCGGCGGCAATCTGCTGCTGAAAAGCATCCAGATTCGCCTGCGAATACTGGCCGGGCTCGCTGCCGACGGCCGCTCCGTCAGCCGTTTGCTGCGCCAGCGCAATGATAGCGCCTAACGATTCGTGCATCGTCTCGGACACCACGGGCTCCTTCAGGACCGTGACGTTGACCGTTTTCGTATCCGATGCGGAGCCGTATCTAGCCGTGGCGGTCAGATGAACCGTGGCATCCTCTCCGTCCGCCGGCGGTCTGGTGACCTTCCCGTCGCTGGCGATGACATCCGGATTGTCCGTTTCCCAGGCGATCGCGGAACCTTCCGCTCCCGCTGACGGCAAGCTCAAGTCCTCGGATACCGTTGTGTTGTCCAGCGCATCCAGGCCGGCCAGATCCAACTGAACCCGATCCGCGTCCGAGAGCGGATTCTGGGTGACGATTTCCAGCACCGGCCACCTCGCCGAGTCTGAATACCGGGAAGAGGCGAAGTCGCTCGGATAAGTGGAACTCACCGCATCCACCTTGCCCAGGTTCAAGGATAAAATCCCGTCTCCCGAAGCGGCATTCTGGACCGCCGGCGTCAGGTCGGCCTTAACAAAGACGTTTGCGGTTGCCGACGATTTGAACCGAGTGATTTCGCCGCCGTCCGCGGAGGGAGCCGTCTTGTAGGTGATCGAATCGTCCCAGTTGTCGTAGGTCACTTCAACTACAGAGATCGTATTGGCGTTATGATCGTTCTCGTAGAGCTTTAACTGCGCCTGCACGATCGGCTGCGAAATACCGCTTACATCGAATTGCAGATACGTGCTGCGTCCGTTGCCAACGAGCAAATTCTTATCCGCTGCGTGGTTCTCCGCCTCAGCACTCGGGCTCCCGTAGTGAACATAAACGTCGGCTGCGGCCAGAACCGTGGACGTCGTCGTGGAAGCGGATGCCGCAAAAGAAGCTCCTGCGTTCGCCAACAGTGAGACCGTCATCACCAGGATCAATAAGATCGGCAATCTTTTTATCAAAATCATTCTCCTCCTTTGGCTCTTGAAACGATGAATCTTGAAAATTGGTAACGCTTTCTAATTTATTGTAAGGAAGTCGTCCCCCCTTGGGTATGTACCTTTTTTAATAGATTACTGTAGCTCTTTTAAGATTCGTTAGCGGAAGCACGACCCTCGAAGGCGATCCATGCGCGATGAGATCCCATGCCGACAAAAAAATGGAGTGAAGCAATGATGCCATTGCCCACTCCATACGTAACTGATATTGATTTCGGCCCGCATTCGGAGCGTTTACCACAAATACAAATCGTTGCCCTTGAGCTTGAACGCGGCCTCCATGAAGTAATAGTCGCCATAGATAATCGCGGTATGGCGATTGTCGTTGTGGTAGGCGGGCGATCCGTTGATCAGAATGCAGTCGCTCTCCTCGCTCCAGTCGCTGCGGGCTTCGTCGAGCGTGCGGAGCAGCTTGACCGCCGCGCGCAGATACATGTCCTTCTCGTGCTTGCCGACCGCCTTCGCAATCTCGATCAGGCCGCAGGCGGCGATGGCGGCCGCGGTCGAGTCTTCGTAAGCGGGCTCTTTGGGCTGGCGGAAGTCGATCGGGATAATTCCGCTCTCGGGGATATTTGCGATAAAATAGTGCGCGATCCGTTGCGCCGTTTGCAGATACTCTATTTTGCCGGTGTGGATGTAGCTCATCATAAAGCCGTAAAGCGCCCACGTTTGCCCGCGCGTCCAGGAGGAACCTTCCTCATAACCTTGTCCGCCGTAGGTTCTCACGACGCCTCCGTTCTCCGGATCGAACTCGACGATATGGTTGACGGAGCCGTCCGGACGAACGAACGCCGTCATGGCCGTATCCGCGTGCTTCATCGCGATCTGCTTGAAGCGCGGGTCGCCGGTCTCCTCCGAAGCCCAGTACAGGAGCGGGATGTTGAACATGCAATCGACGATCGCCCATCCCCGCGTGTCCGCGTCCGCCAGGTCGTTCCAGGCGCGGATGAAGCCGCCGGCCAGATTGAAGCGCCCGGCCAGCAAGTTGGCTGCGTGCAAAGCGCGCTTCCGGGACGCGGAATTGCCCGTCACCTTGTAGTTGGCGACGCTCGTCGGCAGCCACATGAAGCCGACGTCGTGATGCAGCCCGTAGTAGCCGCTGAAGCATTCGTCCAGCTGATCCTCGGAGAAGTTAGCGATTTCCTTGTATTTTTCCTCGCCGGTCTCATGGTACATCAGCCACATCATGCCGCCCCAGAAGCCGTTCGTCCACCAATAGATGCCATCGGTCTCCGTTCCTGTCGGATTGTCCGCGATCCGGTTGTCGTGCGTACCGTTCACGGTCGTGTACGGAATCTTGCGCTTTGACTTTTCGCTCACCCATGCCAGCTTCGTACGGATTTTTCCGACGACCTCTTCGAGCCATTGTTGATCGTTGTCCTGCAGCAGCATCGCCTCTCGCCTGCCTTATCTACGGTATATTAATCGTCGCCCGTCCGGATCGACCTTAATGACTCTAAGTCTAACATGGCCGATAGACGTCACTTATGCTGTTTTCTTTAGATCTAAGGTCACTTTTTTCACATGTTTGGCCGTTCTTCGCGCATCGGCCCCTGCGAAATTCTCGGGTCATGTCGGAGCTGCGACGGGAAAGTAGACGGTATAAAGCTCGTCGGTCACCTCGTATAAAGGGATGAAGCGAATGCGTCTGTCTTGTCCGACTGTCCGGTAACGCCCGACGTTCCACCATCCATGATGCCGCTCGTCATCCGGCTTCAGCAGCGAAGCAAGGTCAAGCGGATCGCCGGACAGCCTGCTCTCCTCGCCGACCAGCCCCGCAAGGGCGACAGGTCCGTCCATGAAGGCATACATGCCCGTATCTCCCGGCAGCGGCTCCGCCTTCAAGGCGGTCGGCAGCTCGATGCGGATCGTATCGCCGTCCGACCACTGCCTTCGGATCTCCACAAAAGTCGAGGGCGCGAACGGCGCGGACTCCGCTGCGCCGTTCACCGCGATGCGCGGCGCGGCGGCGAGCCACCACGGAAGCCTCAGCTTGATGGCGAAAGTCCCGGGCGTCTCGATGCCGATCTTCAGCTCGTAGACGAAGCGCTGCGGACGAGACGCCGGAATCGGAGGCACATGCACGTCCGTAATCGCCTTCATGCCTTCGACCGACCATTCGTTCAGCGGATAGGCGCCGAACTGGCCGTCCTGGGTCAGCTCAAGCCCGATAGTCGTATCCTCCAGCTTGAAGCTGGTCTCGGACGGCAGCCATTGACAAACCGCGATCCCGTCGCTGTGCGTCATATAGATCTGCTGCTCGTACGACGCGTTGGCTTGCATGAGCGTGCCGTGACAGCACCAGAAATGCTGCGTCGGCGTGCCCCACGTCTTGCGGCTGCCCGCCGCGACGCCGAGAAAGTAAGCGATCATGCCGGTTCTGCCGTGCTGCTGGGCCAACACCCCGTTATAAAACCGCCGCTCCCAGTAATCGGCGTACTTCGGATCGCCGGTCCAGCGCAGCAGGCAGTGAGCAAGACGCATCATATTGTACGCGCTGCAATGCTCTTGACCGACGCCGAGCCGGGCAGCCATCCCTTCCGGCGGCATCCACAGCTCCGCATTGTCGCCGGCGCCGGTGCATACGTAGCCGCGTCGGACCACGGCGAGCTCCCAGAACGCATGAACCGCCATGCGATACCGTTCGTCCCCGGTTACCTCCCATGCCCGCGCCGCCCCTAGAATCTCGGGAATTTGCGTATTCGCATGCCTGTTCGTCAGGACGTCCCGGCCCTCGATCAGCGCATCGAACAATCGGCGCCGGTCGTAACGCCGGATGAGCGCCAGATGCGCCGGATCGCCGGTGATGCCGTAGAGATCGCTCCAAACCTCGAGCATGCCGCCGGTCTCCAGATCCAGCAGATCGTCCATCTCCTCCCGGCTGAAGGCGGCCGACCACCGGTGGAACCAGGCGGCGATCCCAATCATGACCGCAAGGGCGCGCTCATTGCCGGCCAGGACGTGCATCTCGTACAAGCCCATCAGCAGCTTGTGGATCGTATAATGGGGCGCCCACACCCATTTGCCCTGCGAAGCCCGATGCATGAATTTTTCGGGGAAAGCCGCGAGCCAGCCGCCGCCGTTCTGGTCCTGGCAACGCGCCAGCTCGTCCACGATCGTATCGGCTTTGGCCTTGACGAGCCGATCGCCGGTCTGCGCGTAGATCCGCGCTGCCGCGGATAGCCAGTGGCCCATGATATGGCCGCGCAGCTCGCAGGTCGGCGCTTCCCAGCCCCAGTGCCACTGCTCGGGACCGTCCATGCTCGTCGCGGACGCCGTCGTCGTGCCGCCGTTGCCGCTGTAGCTCCATAGGCCCGCTTCCAGATAGAAGCTGCGCAGCAGGTTGTCGTTGCTCAAGCTCATCACATAGTCGGTGTTGAGCGAACTGCGCTTGGCCAGCGGACCCGGCAGCAGCCGCGCACGGACGGCGGATAGAGGCAAACGACTTGGATTCATTCCCATCACTCTCCGATTTTTTGGATTCTCGAATCTATTGTAAATCGCAGTATCAATGCACTGAAATGTCGACTTTTTATCAATACCTATCTTTTTTTTAGGTATATAATGAAAGAAGCGAGCCAACGGTCAGGAAAGGAGGCCACGCACATGAACGGGTCAGTATATATGACGGCGGACCGCTTCCCGCTCGTGCGGGACGTCGGCTTCAACAGGGTTGAAGGGATTTACGAGCATCACGACCGAACCCTGGACTTTGACGTCTTTTTCTTCGTCGTCGAGGGCAGTATGAAGGTGATAGAAGAAGGAATCGAATATATCGTGAGGGAAGGCGAATACCTTTTCTTGCGGGGCGGGCTTCATCATTGGGGCGTTCCGTTCAGTACGCCCGGGACGGGATGGTATTGGATTCATTTCAGCGCGCCCGATTCGGAGGCGCCGCGTTATCGAGAGCATGCGCCGATGTCCGGCCTCGACGCCTATTTTCCGGATCATTACGCGTACCGCATGGCGCTGCCCAAGCTCGGCATTCCGGCCCCGCGCATTACGCTGGGCAGCAGGCTGGACGATCTGATTCGGCGCTTCGCCGAGCCGCGCGCCTACGCCATGACGCGTCTTAGCCTCGATGTATACGCGTTGTTCCTCGAGCTTGCCGAACCGGCATCGGACAACGCGGTTCTGCCGCGCGCTGCCTCCGTCTCGCAACGGATCATCCCCTGCTTGATCGAGCATGCCGACCGGCCGTTCGATGCCGATGCGCTCGGCAAACGGGTCAATCTGAATTACAGCTATATGTCGGCCGCATTCCGCAAGGAAACAGGACAAAGCATCATCGAAGCCCATACCAAGCTGCGCATGAACAAGGCGGTCGAGCTCATGCGCGAGGGCCGACTGAACGTATCGGAGATCAGCGAGCGGCTCGGCTTCCCGAATCCTTACTACTTTAGCAGAGTGTTCAAAAAAACGCTCGGTTCGTCTCCGTCGGCATACCGGAAGCGGTTCTATTGACGCTTCGAAGCGCCTCTCAGACGTTTCTCCGCTCCTGCCGATATTCGTTGGGGATCTTGCCGTACGTCTTTTTGAATACGTCGCTGAAGTGGCGGGCGTTGTTGTAGCCGACCTTCTCCGCGACCTCGTACATCATCAAGTCCGTATGCTCGAGCAGGCGCGCCGCGTGCCGCATCCGGACATCGGTCACATACGGCTTGAAGTTCTCGTGCATCTGCTTCTTGAAAAAGGTGCTGAAATAGTACGGATTCATATAGGCGATCGCAGCCACCGATTCGAGCGAGAGCTCGTCGGCATAATGCTCCTCGATATATTGCTTGATCCGGGCAAGCAGCATCTTGTCCCGGTTGCCCGTCCGGTTATCGATTCGTTCGGACAGCTCTTCGACCATGTCCCGCACGACCTGCGCCATCGCGGCGAACGTCTCGCAGTCTCCGAGTCGTGCCTGGAGCCCCTGGATGTCGAACCCTCCGTCTCCCGCCG
Source organism: Cohnella sp. GCM10020058 (assembly GCF_042683485.1). NCBI lineage: Bacteria > Bacillati > Bacillota > Bacilli > Caryophanales > Paenibacillaceae > Cohnella > Cohnella sp. GCM10020058. The sequence goes on along the minus strand of NZ_JBHUJV010000001.1, from coordinate 516,959 downwards.
CCACGCCGGACTTGCGGATCTCCTGCACGACGGCGAGCATCGAGGAAAAAGCCGTGGATACCGCGAGCGTCTTGCTGCCCGCGGCAGCCGCGCGGATCAGGGACAACAGTCTCTCGAGCGCGTCCAGCGCCTCCTTGCGGCTGCGGCCGATGAGCGCCTGGACGATCTCCGTCCGCAGCCGGTACAGCTCGCTCTCGTCCGCTGCCGCGGACGCGCCCTCCGCGAAGGGCAGCACTTTATTCAGTCCTTCGAAGTACTTCATCCGCAGCGCCTGGCCGGCCTTGGCGCAGCTGTCCGCGACGCGCGACAGCTCCCGCACGGGCGGCCCGATCCCGACCGATACGTCCAGCTTCAAGTACGCATTGATCTTGGTCTTGATATCCTGCGCGATCTCGAAGGGCTTCGCAGCCTCGCTATGCGCGATGACGACCGTACGGCAGCCGTCCTTGCCGAAAAACTGCCCGACGCCCGGATCGACGATGAGCTCCGCAAGCATATTGTCCACGGCGAACTCGACCAGCTTGCGCTCCTGCTCGGTCCAACGTCCGGCGCTCCCGCCAAGGCGCTCGATCGATACGGCCAGCGCGGTGAAGAACGGTGCGCGGAACGCTTCGACCAGCCCGCGGTAAGTGTCGGAGCGCGGCGACAAGCCGCCCTCCGCCAGCCGGCTCAAGCCCTCCTGCAGCTCCTCGGCTCTGCGCTTTTCCTCCAGCTGCTTCAGCTTGTCCTTGCGCCGGGTATCCTCGCCCGCCTCCCGGATCAGCGCCGTCGCCTTTGCCAGCGCCGCTTCGAGCTTCTCTTTCTCGATGGGCTTGATCAGATAATCCACGGCTCCGAGCGAGAGCGCCTCCTTCGCATAGGCGAACTCCTGGTAAGCGCTGATGAAAATCGTTTTTACGGGCAAGCCCCGCTCCGCGATCCAACGCAGGATATCGATGCCCGTTCGGTGCGGCATGCTGATGTCGCTGACGACGATGTCCGGAGCTAGCGAAGCGATCAGCGCCTCCAGCTCGGCGCCGTCTCCCGCCTGTCCGACGATCTCCATGCCGAGCGCCTCCCACGGGAGCAGCTTGCGAAGCCCCTTCAGTATGATCGGCTCGTCATCCGCGATCAGTATCCGTATCGGCACGTCCTTCGCCTCCTTCGCCCATGGGGAAAATCATCTGAACCGACGTCCCGATGCCGGGCCGGCTGCTGATCGAGATACCGTAGTTCGCGCCGTACATCGCCCTAATCCGGTCCTGTACGTTTTTCAAGCCGATGCTGCGCGAGGCCGGCTCCGGCTCGTTCAGCCTGGCCAACAGATCGGCAAGCACGGACGGCTCGATCCCGACGCCGTCGTCATAGACGATGACGACAAGCCTATCCTCCTCAGCCTCGATCGTCACTCGGACCGTGCCTTTGCCGCCGTTGGGCAGCAGGCCGTGCTGGACCGCATTCTCGACGATCGGCTGCAGCGACAGCTTCGGGATCGGCCATTCCAGATCGACATCCGGCGCAATGTCGCAGCTAAGCTCGATCCGGCTCTCGTACCGGATCTTGATAATATCGAAGTAATTGCGCAGGTGGTCGAGCTCGCGGCGGATCGACACCGAATCCTCGCCGTAGTCGATGACGTATTGCAGTTGCCGGGACAGCGAGCGGATCATGTCGCCCACCTCCGCTGCGTCGCTTGCCACCGCGTTCATGCGAATGACCTCCAGCGTGTTGTACAGATAGTGCGGTCGGATCTGGCTCTTCAGCGCGTTCAGCTCGGTCTGCTTCTGCTTGATCTCGGCCACGTAGGCCTCGTCGATAAACGTTCGGAGACGGTCCACCATCCGATTTAAGCCGTGCGACAGCCGTCCGACCTCGTCGAGTCCGCCCTGGAGCGGCGCGATGTCAAGATTGCCCGACTCGACCTTGATCATCTGCCTGATGACGCTGCGGATCGGATCCGACAGCCGGCGCGAGAACCAGATGCCCATGCCGATCAGGACGGCTGCGCAGATGCCGATCGCAGTCAGCACCGCAGCACGCGTCGAGGTGAGGCGTTCGTACAGGTCACGCTTCGAGAGGCGAATGACGACTTTTCCGTTCAAGAAAGGGATGTCCTGGCTGAACATAAGCATGCCCTCTTTGGGCGCGAAACCGTCCTTAAGCCGTTCGCCGGCATCGCGGCGGTTGCTGTAGTAGACGTAGCCCTCGCCGTCCAGCACATCAAGCTCGTCCTTCGGCCCGAGGTTCAATTCACGGAAAAGATCGCTCATGACGGCGGCATCCACATCGAAAAACAAGGTGCCGACCACCTTCGGCACGCTGAGGTCCGTCCCGGACGTGTCGATCAGATTGCGCCCGACGGTGATGACCCGCCGTCCCGCGTCCGCATAATAGATCTCTTCGTGCGTAGGGTACAATACGAGTTTGCGCGGATTGGCCTCTAGCGGCGCCAGCCATTCCCCGAGGTTGAGACGATCGGGCAAAAAAGCCTTGTTGTCGCGCGTCTGGCGATACAGCTTGCCGTCCGACGCGCGGACGAAAAATGCGTTGCGTATATAAGTATCGCTGTAGAGCACGGTCGACAGGAAGTCGTCGATCGACATCTGATTGATGCGCTCCTGCTCGTTTACGCTGACGCTGACGCTGTGATCCAGACCGAGATTGGACCCGTCCGTCATGCCGACGTACATCAATTTGGATACTTCGTTGTATTTGGCATAGATGCTGTCCAGGTTGGAGCCCATGTAGTAGCTCATCTGCTCCAGATTGTTCACCGTATTTTGCTCGACGTGAGACGTGAAGGTCTTCAGCGAGAAGATGCTGAGCGCGATCATCGGCAGCAGCCCTACGAACAGGAACGCAGCCGAGAACCTGACGAACAGGCTGTGCGACCATCTCCGCATGAGAACCTCTCCCTTCTCTTCAGGCCATTTCTATCATACAAGCAAAGGCGCGGAACACAAAACGAAAAATCGGGCGGACACGCGGCAATCTCCGCGTGTCCCCCGATCGAGCCGATTCGCCGCGCGATGGGGCGGCTTATCCTTTGACCGCGCCTGTCGCGATCCCTTTGACGAAGTACTTTTGCAGCAGCAGGAACACGATCAGGATCGGTACGATCGACATCGCCGTGCCGGCGAAGATCATGTCCCATCGCGACGAGAATTCGCCGACGTAGTAGAAGATCTCGACGATCATCGTCTTCGGCTTGCCGGAAGGCAGCACGAGCATCGGCATGAGGAAGTCGTTCCATACGCTCAGTCCGTTCAGTACGACCATGCTGGCCGTACAGGGACCCAGCAGCGGGAACACGATCCGGAAGAAGATGCCGTACTTGGAGCTGCCGTCGATCGCCGCGGACTCTTCGATCTCGCGCGGGATTCCCTTCAGGAAGCTCGTATAGAGCAATGCACCGAAGCCGACCGAGCCTGAGATATAGATGACGATCGGTCCGACGAGACTGCCGTACATGCCGAACATCTTGAGCTCCTTGAAAAGCGGGATCATATAGGCCTGGAACGGAATCATCATGCCCGCCAGGTAGTAAACGAACACATAGTTCGTCCACTTGGCGTTCGAGCGCTCGATCGCATAGCCGGCCATCGGGATGACGAGCACCATGAACAGAATCGAGACGGCCGTCAGGATCAGGCTGTTCACGATTGCCCGCGGGAATTCCGTCTCCGTCAGCAGATACCTGAAGCTGTCCAGGTACAGACCCTTCGGGAAGGCGATCGCATCGCGCAAAATCTCCGAGTTGCTCTTGAATGCCGACATCAGGTTGAAAAAAATCGGGAAGAAGAACACGATGGCGAGCAACAGCGCCACGACGAACAGCACGACGTCCGCTGTCTTTCTGCGCTTTTCCATTTAGAGCTGCACCTCCCTTTTGCGAAGGAGCCGGACCTGGACGACCGTGATGACAAGGATGATCAGGAAGAGCACCATCGCCATTGCCGTGCCGAAGCCCTGGCGCAGCTCGCCGAAGCCGACCTTGTAGACGATATAGGTGAGCGTCTCGGTCGCAAAGCCCGGTCCGCCATCCGTCATAACCGCAATCTGGTCGAAAATCTTGAGCGAGGAGATCATCGAGAGCACGGAGCAGACCGTGAGCGATCCCGCCAGCATAGGAAAGGTGATGCTGCGGAACTGCTGCCAGCGGTTCGCTCCGTCGATGGCCGCCGCCTCGTTCATCTCTTGCGGAATGCCCTGCAACCCTGCCAGGTAAATAATCATGTAATACCCCGCCTGCTTCCACACGGTGGACAGGATGATCGACACCAGCGCAAACTTGGGGCTGCCGAGCCAGTCCGCCTTCATCGCCCCCAGTCCGATCGCGTCGAGCAGCTGGTTCAGAACGCCGAAGTTGTAGTTCAGGATAATCGTCCAGACGAACCCCATGACGATGCCGCTGAGCAGAACGGGAAAATAGAACACGCTTCGGAACAGGTTGCGGGCCCAGCGGACCTGATCGACGAGGATCGCGAGCGCGATGGCGACCGCATTCTCCAGTACGACCAGGACAAGCGTCAGGATGAGCGTGTTCTTCAGCGCGTTGCGCACACGCTCACTGTTCCAAATCTCCGTGAAATTGTCGAAGCCGATAAAGCGGATATGATCGCTGACGCCGTCCCAGGACGTGAAGCTGAGATAGGCGCTGCTGAGCGTTGGCGCGATGACGAACACGGTGTACAGCACGAGCGACGGGATCAGGAAGATCAGCGTGTGGCTCGCCCATTTTCTTTTCTTTTTGACTGCGTTCGCAGCGCGGGCCTTGCTGCCCGACGGATAGCTGGTTGTATGGTCCATGCTCGGATACCTCCAAGTCGTGCCGGTAAAAGGAGAGCCTGCGCGTCACGCGAAGGCTGCTCCGGTTCCTGCGGAAGACGGCCGTCCGGCGGCGCGATCGCCGCTGCCTGCCGCCGTTCTGCCGCGTTATTTTACTGCTGGGCGTTTGCTTTGACTTCGGTGTCGTATTCTTCGTCGGCCTTTTTCATGTATTCCTTGACGTCGCCATTCTTGAGCACCAGGTCTTGCATCAGCTTGTAATACCAGTTGCGGAATTGCGGCGGAATCTGGTTCTCGCCCCACCAGTTGTTGATCGCGAGCGACTTCTTGACGTTCGGATCCGCCACCAGCTTGAGCACGTCCTGCATCTGCGGCAGCGACTCGTATTGGACTTCCTCCTTGGTCGACGGTATGCCGTTGGCCGATTGCAGATACTTGGCGTACTGCTCCTTGGAGAAGAAGAATTTGATGAAGGTCTTCATCGCTTCGGTCTTGTCAGCGTCCTTGGCCGCTTCTGCAGACAAGCTCCAACCGGCCGGCGAAGGAAGACCGATGACATTGACGTTGCCTTTACGGTCCGGCAGCGCGTAGAAGCCGAAGTCGAAGTTCGGATCCGCGTCGTGAATCTGCGTGAACATCCAGGGTCCGGAATACAGCTGGGCCGCCTTGCCGGAGACGAGAATCGACGCGGTCTGATTGTCGGCGGTGGAGAGCCAGCCCTTGTCTACGTACTTGGTGAAAAGCTCCTTGTAGTCGGTCATGGCCTGTACGGGGCCGGCGTCCGTGAAGCTGGCCTGCTTCGCCGTGCGCTTGCTGTTCCAGTCCGGATCGTTCACGTACACATCGTCGATCAAAAATTTATTGAGCCAGAAGCCCATGTGGAAAATATCCTTGCCGCCAACGACGATCGGGGTGATGCCGGTCGCCTTCAGCTTCTCCTGTGCGGCGAGGAACTCGTCGTATGTCTTCGGCAGCTCAGTGATGCCGGCGTCGGCATACGCTTTTTTGCTGTAAATGATGCCCATTGGCGCATTCAGCGTGATCGGCGCGTTATACTTCTTGCCGTTCACCTCCGGCACGCTGGAGAACAGATCCAACAGGTCCGCTGGCAGTTCGACGATCTTGCCGGACTTCGCGAAGATCTCCGTATCCCGCATTTCCACGAGATCCGGGAATTCGTCGACCGCGTCCTTCGTCTTCAGCCAGTCCAGGTACGAGGAGGTCGTACCTTCGCTGATATCTTTAATCTTGATGTTCGGGTTCGCCTTCATGAACGCTTCGATCGTATCGGCGACGGCCTTCTTGGTCGCCGGATCGCCGGTCGCATAGCCGATCGTGAAGCTGACGTCCTTTGCAGGCGCGGATGCGGACGAGCCTGCCGAAGCGGCTGAGGACGTCGGCGCCGAGGCGGATGCGGACGAGCCGCCGTTATTGCCATTATTGCCGTTGCCGCCGCAAGCCGAGAGCGCGAGCGTGAGCGCCAGGGCCGGCGCCGCCGCTTGAACGATACGTTTTTTTGCCGAGTTGGCCATTTGGAATGAAGCCTCCCTTTTCTATTGCAATCCGATTCGGAACGGCCCGGGATGTGCGCATCATCGTCGGATAAAGCGTTTCCTTGAAAATATCGTAACATTCCCCGGACGCTCGACCAATGAAGTTTTTAAAGACGGATATGCGCCCTTTTTAAGGTCGAGGCGCGTTTTTTTCAACGGGAGGCGCCGCAACCATGCAATAACGAAGGGCGAAGAGGGATACGAAGCGTCCCTGAAATTAAAAAGGACCCGCAATATATGCGGGCCCAGGTTAGATATCAACGAAATAAGGTCAGTACAATTTAGAAGCCGGCGTCCTGTGCGGCGACCCCGTTATTCTCCTTAAGAAGCTGCTCATTCGTACATAGACGCTAACTCTGCAGCTTAAACAACTTCGATTGATTCGCCGCTAAGGTCACACTTAGATTTCCTGTTGCCGATGAAGTTGTTCCGTCCCATAGGTTCGTTACTGTATAGGCCGCAGTACCGCTTAGTCCGGCGCGCGAAAGGTTGACGGTCATCGATTTGCTGCTTGTGCCGCTGTAATTAAACACCGCCAGATAGTACGTCCCGTTATTATTCAGTACGAATGTATCCGCGGCAGAAGTGCCTGTATTGCCTTCCGTCGCTCGGAACGCTTTGCCCAGACGAGCGACGCCGTTGACTGCGTTGTTCGTGAGCAACGCTGATGCCATCGCCTGTTGGGCCGGATCGGTCAGGTCGTTGCCATTCAGAAATACGGTTCCTCCAATAACGCCGGAATTCACACGGGTACGCGCCTCTTCCAGATTGCCCGATAGCTTCATGTGATCCGGATCGGTGAACTTATAGATCGTTCCATTTTGCCACCAGCCATAGGTTTCACTTTGCAATACATACTCAGAGTCGCTTAACGATGAGAAAGCGTCTGTTGAAATACGGCGCGAATGACCGTATTGGCTCGGGAATAACGGTGCGATTGACAGTGAGATGAACATGGTCCCGTTCACCCGGTCGCGCACATAAGCCATCCCTTGGTTATACGCCTGGGTACCCGTTTTGACGTTCGTATCGTAATGCTTGCCTTCCAATGCCCCATGCGTGAGGAAGTCCAATTTAACAAAATCGAAGCCTTTCGCTTTGAACTTGTCGATATAATAGTCGATCCTTTGTTTCGTACCCGGATGTGTCGGATCGACCGGATAAGCACCGTCCAGCGAATTGCCCCAAGTCGTGCCGTCGGACTTCTTCAGCACGATATCGCCGTACGTATAGCTCGAGCCTTCAACCACCTGGGACATATCGTTTTGCCAGTAAACAAACGGTCCCCAGTAGATACCGGCCTTTTGTCCGTTTGCATGCACGGTATTCACGAAGTCGGTCAGCTGCTGATCCGTCATATTCGTCCAGAACGAGTCTAAGTTGATGTAGACCGTATTATTGTCATTGAAGTTATGGTTTTGGAGGTTGTTCTTGATCCAGTTGGAATGGGCGACCGCATTCGTATAAGAGAGATTGGCCTGCACCGACCCCCAACTATTCCAGCCGAATGGAACGCCGCCGCTCCAGGACATCGTACCGCTGATCGTTGCATTGGCGCGGCCGTAGTCCTCCATCCCGTCACGCCAATCGGCATAATACCCGACGAAGGCTTGCGGCGCATTGATGGAAGTGCCGCTGACGGCACCGTGTGCTTCGATGTCCCGCGTACTCGAGTTGGCCACGCCGCCGAACATATTTAGCTGCGTGACGCTATTGCCGGAACCCGTATAAGAAATGCCGGTTTTCCATGTGTCGTGAGCCGACGAGCCGACAATGAGTCCGTTGCGGCTGTCGTTGTCGTAGATCGCCATGACCTCATAGCCGGTACCCGTCGAGTTGACGGGTTGCGCGTTGTAACGAACCCATTTGTCGTTATCGTACGGTACAATTAAGGCCCTTTTGTTCGCACTCGCGTTAATGGTGATCGCAGCAGCATCGCTCTTGATAGGAGCCATGTAATTGGAGCTCAATCCGCTTCCGCTCGATGCGTTCAAATCGACGAAGAAATAGGGCTTGCCGTCGTAAATGGTGAATGTTTGTTTCAACGTCGGGTTGCCGCTTTGAGTATTGGAGAAAACGATTTTTGTCCCGTTGCCGAAGCCGTTCGTCACGGTCGTCACGTCGGCCGGCGAAAAAGTATGGCTCGTATAAGACGAACTGACGTAGGTCGTAGACGCGTTTTTGAACTCGCTGTACAGGTTAGAAGCGATTTTAACGGAATTGGAATAATAATCGAACATGCCGCTTAGCTTCGAATAGACAATCTTGTTCGCGCCGTTCGTAATGGTTGTTGTGTTGTTGTTATTAACAATCGTAGTCTGGTTATACGTATAAGTCGTATCCGTTCCTGGAGGCGGGATCGGAGTAACCTCGATTTTATCGATATCCGGCGCGTATGCGCCATTGCGATAAAATAGAATCGTATTGGTATTGCCCGCGTTGATTGGAATGGTAAGCGTATACGTGCCTACCGTACTCCAGCCGCCCGTCGACGGGAAGCTCAGCGTAGTCACATCCGTTCCGTTCACGCTGATCGTTGCCGCTCTGGTTGTGTCGCCCGCGATGTAAAATATTTTTAAGTTAGCTTCGCCGCCGGCGCCGCCGCCCACGCCATTAAAACGAAGCGTACCGCTTCCGTTGCCCAGATATCCAACCTTCTGGGACCCGGAGCAAGTCGGGCAGGCACTTATAACTGCGCTTCCGCCCAATGTGTTTCCGCTTGCTTCTGCTTCCAGCGTCCCCGTATCCGGGACCCCCAAGGAAATTTTATCGATGTCCGGGGCGTAAGCGCCGTTCCGATAAAACTTGATCGTATTCGACGAACCCGCATTCAGGTTAATCGTCATCGCATAGGTGCCGACCGTGTTCCAGCCGCCTGTCGGAGCCAAGCTGATCGTCGATACGTCCGTGCCGTTGACATTCACGGTGGCCGACCGCGTGTTATCGCCTGCCGTATAGTGAATCGTCAAGGTTTGACTGCCGCCGGTACCTCCATTGACGGAGTTGAACTGCAGCGTTCCGCTATTGTTGCCCAGATTTCCGACCTTCTGTGCTCCTGAACAGCCTCCGCACGATGCGACTGCCGCCGAGCCGCCGAGCGTGTTTCCGCTCCATTCGGCTTCATAAGTAATAACGGCGGCGGAGGCCTCGTTTCCTTTCGGTTGAAAAAATCCAATAAGCGACAATACCAATGTCAACATTAGAATCATGGCTTTGCTGCGCTTTCCGTTCGCGATCATTTCCGGATTCCTCCATTATCATTCGATTTTGAGAACCCTTTCATAATCAGGCATTCATTCACCTAAAAAACAAGCATCGACTTGATGAATCCCTGCCCGCGCAACGTAGACTCGTTCATCGCTCGTTCAACGTCATCCAAAGAATAGCGATGCGTAAATAAAACATCCTGGCGGACAACGCCTGCCCTGATTAATTTCTCAGCGGCATAAAATTGTCGGTATGGCATATCGTTGCTCGTTATACCTGGAGCTACATTGAGAATTTGAAGCCCTTTCGTATGCCAAGCGCTCGTATCGACCGTTCGGTGCTGATGATGCCATGCGTAGATCCCCACTTTCCCGCCGGCACGGGCTAACTTCGTGCAAGATGCCAATGCCTGCTCCGCGCCGGAGCCCTCGATTGTAATATCGAATGGATGCGCTTCTAATTGTGCCAGCCTCTCCTCGGCTCCCGGTTCCCCCATTTGTATCGTTTCTGTCGCTCCGAACGACGCAGCGAGCTCTAGGTTCTCCTTCTTCAAGTCGACAACAATCAGCTCCGACAGCGGGGAGCGCGCCAACAGCTGAGTCAGCAAGAGTCCCATATAACCAGCTCCAAACAAAATGACGCGGTCTCCTGGATACACATTCAGATAGGCAGCGGCAGTTACCGCACAAGACAGAGGCTCAATGACGTAATTCTCCGCATTCTCGGGTGTGCAGTTCAACTTAACGGCGTGCCCTTCTTTTAAATTGAGGCGCTCGCTCCAAGAGCTATTTCCGGTCCAAACATAGTCCCCTTCCTTCAATCCGTTTACCTTGCGCCCCGCCTTCGTTACCAGACCGACCCCTTCATGACCTGCCAGTATGCCCTCTTTCCAGTAAGGTTCTTTGAGATTGTATTGCCAAACCTCCATCATGCAAATGCCGTTCACGAGCGTTTTTACCTGAATTTCATCCTCGTTCGGATCGGGCACCTCGATCTCTCTTAATTCGAGCTGCCTGTTGCCCCGGAAATACACGGCTCTAGATTTCACTGGCTGTTTCCTCCTTTTCTATAGGCTCCGCGAAGTAGCGGCATAGCTCCGCGCTCGAATCGATCTCGACGGTGTACGTCTTTCCTTCGAAGGGGATCCCCGATATATGCAGCCATGCCAATTCCGAAGGGATCGGAGCAAAGCGAATTCGCCCATCCTCGCCGATCGAGAAGCCGCCGAGCATCTCAATGACAAAATGAATAAATCCCGAGTGGTTATAATGATCCTCGCCGCTAAGCGGCATGCCCGTCTCCGGATTGTAATGCTCCACCAAGCACAGATTCCGGGGGTCGCCGTAAAGAAAATGCTGCTTTTGATATTTGCCGAGCTCGCGAGTAAATGCTTCGGCATAAGCGGCGTCTCCGCTGCGCTGCGCATATCTTCCGATGGCATGCAGGGCGAAGGTCGTCGAGAACGGCCATGTCGGACCGTTCCACATGCACATGTGCGGCCGCTTTTCCTCGTAGGTATTGTTCGGGTAATAGCCCCACGAGTTCTTGGATACGCTGGGAATCCCGTAGGGGAGATTAAATGCATTCGGATCGTTGATATGTCCGAGGAATGCATCTGCATCGGGCGGATCGGCCACCAAGAGCGGAAAGATGCCTCCCGCTTGCTTAATTCCGCGAATGGGCGTCAGCTCTTCCGTGTTCTCCAGATAGTAGCCTTCCTCTGCATGCCACATATAGGATTGAATCGAATCGACGATTTGCGCGCTCTTCTCCTTGCACAGCTTCGCCTTTTCCGCGTCCCCGAGTATGGTATAGATTTTCTGAAACGCCCGATAGTTCAGCGCATAGAAAGCGGCGAGCTCCGTGCGGACATTTCGAATCGACTTCTCATAGCCGATGCTGCCGCAGCCGAAGTGCGAGGCAGGTCCGAGCTCCATCGCGGTAGAGCCTTCTTCAAAAAGGACAGGCAGTCCGACGCCGTGAATATCATAGGTCTCCCAAGCCGCAAGGTCGTTCCATAAGGGAGGCGCAACGGATGCCAGCCATTCCGGATCTTTGTAGATTTCGTAGATTTGCCAGACGACATGAGGAAGGATGTGGAAGTAATAATGATTCAAGCCCATATCGAATGTACGGATCCAACCTGGCATCATGCCGGCTTGCGTCCAGTCCCGTTTCCCTTCCAGCCCAATCTGATCCAGGAACGTCTGAATGTCTTCTTTCAGCAGGTCAAGACGGCCGCCCCACTTCAGGTCCATGAGGTGAAGCGGAACAGAGGCACCGATCGCGCGCGAAAATTCCCACGTATAGGCGCCATTCGTCCCGTCCGACCAATCGCTTCGGTCATCGATGATGCCGTACCGGCCTTCGAACAGGACATGATACGGAAGATTGCCTAGCCGAGGATAAGTCAAGTTATGCCTTAGCAGAAACCAGCGGTAGTAATACACCTTTTCCAATTCCGGATCCGAGCAGCTTAGTATCGGAATATGTTCAAAGAATTGGCTGAACTGCTCCCGATGCTCTTGCAAGGTCACCATCTTCTCCTCGCAAGCTTCGCCTTCGACGCGAAATTGCACAGCTACGCAGAAATTCAAAGGAACCTCGCGTTCGATGACGCGCCGAATGCCTGCCTCGAACACCTCGGGTTTATCCGATGACGTTTGAATCGCAACCGGCGTGCCGTGGTAATCCCACTGCATACCGAACCGATCCTGCAGGACGGATGAAAACGCCTTGACCGTTATTTGGAGACGTTCCGAGTTCGGTGTGACGGTACATTCATTGACGATCCGATCGTCCTGCGTAATGAATTTCCGCTCTTCCAGCACGAATCCCGCGTAGTAATGTTTGACATATAAATGGGAGGGATACCATGTATACTCCGATCTCAGCCGAGGCATAAAGCTGACTTCTTCGAAGCGCAGCTCCAGCAGGTCCGGAATGTTCGTCATATGAACAAAATGAAACTTGCCGCAAATGCCCGGTTTTCTGGCGAAGTTCGCGAATACGCGGTCGCCGACCGAGCCGCTCGTGACCAGCTCTTGTTCGAGAGACATCGGCTTATGGCCGGTCTTTAACAAATCGTCGACGATATCCAGTATCTCTAAACTCGACAATTTTTTCGTCTCCGGGCGACTAATCATTCCAAAAATGTTCCCCCTCGAAGATCGCGACGCCGATCTGTTCAAGCGCCCCGTTTCGGCCGTTGTACCACAGGAACCACTTATCGCCGCGCTTCAGCACGAACGGCTTGTAGACAGCCTCCCCGTCCCATTCGCCAGGCGTCGGCTCCACAATCGGATTCGCCGGATACTTCTCCCAATTCGAGATGCCATCCGTCGAACGCGCGATCCCGATTCTTGCCGTATGCTCGTCCTCGAAGCCGATGTAGAACATATAGTGCCATCGTCCATGCTTGAACACCTGTGCGCCGGCTACCTTATGCCGCTCCCATTCGTTCGAGAGATCCTTCGTGAATATCGGGTTGGACGATTCCTTCACCCACGCGATTCCGTCCTCGCTCGTCGCATAGCCGATCGCATTCGGCTCGTATTGCTCTCCTGCGGAATACCACATCCGGTAAAGATTCAGTTGTTCGTCCCAAATCACCTGCGGCACCATGACGGCTACCTTTTCCCACGGTTCTTCGGACACCAGCACCGGCTGCTCCCGCACTCGCGTCCAATGGATGCCGTCTTGGCTTTGGACGTAGCCGATTCGCGAAGCTTCGGGCTCGTTCGTTTGGCCCGTGTACCACATATGGTACAGATCGCCCTTCCGCACGACCGATACCCGGTTCAGATCGTCTTCCCAGCCGCTCTCGGGATTGTCGGCAAGCACGACGACGGGCTCGCTCCAGTTGAAGCCATCCAAGCTCTCTGTATAACCGATGCTTTTCTTGGGCCGCCAAGAAAACCACATCTTAAACTTGCCGTCCTCGTGGATCATGCTCAGATCAAAGCATGTTCCATAATCGCCTCCCAGCACCGGGTTGTTTGCATATTTCGTCCATGTCATCGTGTTTAACGCTCCTCTTTTTACTCTTTGATCGCTCCGACCGTCATGGAGGACATAAACTTTTCTTGAAACAACAAGAAGAGAATGATAATCGGCAAAGTAACGACTACACAGCCCGCCAGCACGAGTCCCCAAGGTATAATGAACTGATTGCCCCCGATGCTGAGCGTGGGCAGCAGAATGAGAATCGGAAACATGTGGGCGCTCTTGAGCATAATGCTTGGCCACAAGTAATCGTTCCACTTGCCGATGAACACCAGAATGCCCAGAGAACTGATCGCAGGGGTCAGCATCGGCAAAATAATCCGTGCGAACACAGCATTATGACCCGCTCCGTCGATCCGTCCCGCTTCAATTAACGTATTGGAAATGCTCTGCAGAAATTGCACGAGCATAAACATGGCGAACACGTTCGCGATCCCCGGAACGATTTGCACCCAATAGGTGTCCAACCAATGGATTTTGCTGAAAATAATGTATTGGGGAGGAATTGTAATTTCGAGGGGAACCATCATGGTCGCCATCAAAAGCACAAAAATCGTATTGCGGCCGATAAACGAATACTTCGCGAATGCGAATGCGGCAATGACCGATACGCACAAAGTGAGCACCGTATGCGCTCCGGAAACGAAAACCGCGTTAAAAAATGCCCGGATCATCGCTCCGCCGTTATAGGAGAACAGATCGCTGTAATTGCGCAAGGTGGGGTGCGCCGGAAAGCCTCCCGGATTGCTCGCCAGCTCCGAGGTATGCTTCAGCGATCCGAAAACCATGACGAAGAAGGGGAGCAAGGAGGCCAGAACGACAAGCAATAAAACGAAATGCACGAGCATGGCGGACAGCTTTCCTCTGCCGGCACTCACGCTAATCCCTCCCCCTGAGCGCTGCATACTGGACGGCGCTGACGATTAAAGTGAGCAGGAACAGGAGCCATCCGATCGCAGACGCCATACCAAAGCTGCCGCTATTGATGTTATTGACGAGCAAGTTAACCACAGGCATCGCAGCCGTGGGCATATTCCCGGCGGTATTAAGCATGAGATTAGGTTCCGTGTATATCTTGAGCGAAGCGATGGCGTCGATCATGAACGCGAACAGGAAGATGGGCTTCATTAACGGAATCGTGATTCGCAGAAGCCGCTGCATGGCCGAAGCGCCGTCGATAAGAGCCGCTTCGTTCACCTCTTCATTAATCGTCGTCAGTCCCGCCAAGTAAATGACCAAATACCAGCCGATCCCTCTCCAGACGAGAAATGCAATGACCGGCCATTTGATGAGCGCGGGGTTCTGCAGAAAAGGAATCTCGGTACCGAGCCAATTGTTAATGACGCCGGATTGCGTGGAGAAGAAGATTTGAAACACAAGCGCGCCGGCTACGGCCGTGACTACTTGAGGCAAGAAAATCAACGGCTTGTAGACGGATTTTCTGCGAACCGCTTTGCCGTGCAGGAAGACTGCCAGTATAAAAGAGAGGATCATAACCGGAAAGATATGGCCGACCAGATAGAACAGCGTGTTCCCGATACTCTGCCAGAAGGTCGAGTAATGCAGCGCATTGCTGTAGTTATCCCAGCCGACCCATTGCGCCGTCCCGTAGCCTTTGTACCGATAAAAGCTCAGCTTCAAAGAATAGAAGGACGGATAGACGAAGAAGGCGGCGAAGGAGACGAGAAACGGCAAAATATATATATAAGGGACTGCTGCATCTCGCAGCTTGAGCGTGCGTTCAGACAATCGGTCGTTCACCTCCCGTTAGGTCGCAAGCGGCGAATCGAATCTCCCCCGCACCGAACGCGCGATGCTGGGGAGATTCGTTGCCCGATGAAGATTACATGTTAAGCGGATTGCCGATTTGCGTCTTCATATCGGCCTCGGCTTGCTTTAGCGCATCGTCCAGACTCGCCGAGCCCATCAAATATTTGTTCAAGTATTGATTCAATATTTTGAATTCCATATCAGCCGAAGGATCGAACGGGAATACCTTCAAGGTTTCCAGCGCTTTCGACTCGGCTTGCATCAGATCGGTGCCGAAGAAAGGCACCGCTTCTTTGGCAGCGGGATCTTCCAGGGCATCCTTCAGGACCGGCGTCAATTTGGTTTTGTATAATTCCAGGTTTCCTTCCTTCGTCAGGATGGCTTTCGTGAGAAACTCGATCGCTTCCGCCTTGTGAGGGGCATTGGCCGGAATGACGTAGACCGAACCGCCCGATTCGCTTCCTCCCTGTGCATCCGCAATAACAGGGAATTGCGTAACGCCCCATTTGCCGTCCTGATCTTTGGCGTAGTCGGGAAGGAAGAATTTAAACCAATTCCCGATTAAACTCGATGCGATTTTACCGTCCGCGAAGCCTTTCTCCCAGTCGGGCGTCCAGTCGTTGATATTCGCCATCGCACCTGACTTCAGCAGCCTGTCCGTCGATTCGAACGCTTTGCGGATTCCCGGATCGGTTGCCACTACATAATTGCCTTGATCGTCCGTGATCCTGGCTCCATTGCCGCTTAGCAGCATGCCGAGCCAATAGCCCGGAGGCTGATTCGACAAGTTCGTCATGTAGCTATCCGGAAACTTTTGATGGAATTTGATCGCGGCATCCAAGTACTGATCCTCTGTTGTAATTTGCGTAGGATCGATGCCCGCTTGCTCAAACAAATCTTTACGATAGAACCATAATTTCGATTTGACTTCGTACGGGAACGCGTAGTACTTGCCATCGTAGGTGACGAGCGCTTTTGCGCCATCCGTTAGATTATTCTCGACTGGCTCGAACACAGGAGTCAGATCTTCGAGAACGCCGGCTCCGGCGAACTCGGACAGCAAGGTGCGATTCAACTCGACGATGTCCGGAAGCGCCTCTCCCGATGCAAGCGACAAGCGGATTTTTTGCGCGACGTCGGTGTCGCCTTTTCCTGCGATTTGCGGATTAATCGTCACCTTGTCTTTCAATTCCGGAAAAGCGTTAAACACACTTTCTGCATATTGGTTAATTCCGTCCGGACTGCCCCATGCCATGAAATTTAATGTCACGGGCGCTGACGAAGCTGAATTGGAAGAGGAATTTGCAGAAGCTGTTGCGTTTGCCGAAGCGGTGGCTGCGTTATTCGAATCGTTCGAAGTTCCGCAGCCCGCCAGCAGCCCGATCAATAATACGCTTGACGCCGTGATCGACCATTTGTTTTTCAAAACATCTACCCCCATATGTCAGTTCGCTTGCAAGTCAAATTTACCAAGAATCGATAAGAGGAAATAGGTAGACGCTTGAGGGAAACTGGTATTTTATTGATTCGATCGTTCGTCGTCCAATGCGCCATATCGTCCATTCCGAAATGCTTTCGGCGTTGTGCCCGTATATTTCTTGAATACTTTCGTAAAATGACTCGCGTCGGTAAAGTTCAGCATCTCTACGATTTCCTGAACCTTGACTCGTTCTTTTACGAGCAGCGCCTTGGCCTTATCAATTTTCAAGCCTGCGATATAATCGAACAAATTGACTTCAAATTCTTCCTTGAACATTCTCGATATGTGCTCTTCGCTCATGAAAAACCGGTTGGCCAAATCGGCCAAAGAGAGTTTAATCATGTAGTTTTCTTCCACGAACTTCTTAATTCCGAAGAGCGCGTTTTTGTCGCGAAACGCCGGACGCATGAGCTGCAATTCCTGGATATGTTCGCAGAACAATTTGAAGGCTGGCATCATATCAGCCGGATCGTACTCTCTTTCGCAGGTCTGAACGAGGGATAGCCATTCCGTTTGCATCGCCGGCAAGTCCGCCGTTTTATCCGCCACAGTCTGCAATTCCCTGATCAGCATTCTTGCAAATTGGCGCACAGCTAAAAGCGTCAGGTCGTCTTTCATTTTTGCTTCGAGCCAAGCGCCATCGATAATGCGTGCCAAATCGGCACCGTTTCCGATCTCGATCGCAGCTCTCAGCCTGTTGGGCAAGTGAGGATTGAATGCGAACGCATGGACAACCTGGAGTTGGCTTGCTTGCTGCCACTCCTGCGCTCTGCTTTTCGCTTCCGATAGAGTTTGCTGCATCATTGCAGCGCGCCCTTCGGCCAAGGAAGAGGCCGCTTCGTCGATTGACCGGCAGATGCCGCTAACGCCTGCCCAAGCTTCGGCTCCCAACAATCGTTGCAATTGCTCGTTCGACTCCGCCCAAAAAGAGTCAATCTTATCCAAGCTGGGCGCGTCGGGAAACACGAGGATGAATTCGTTTTCGCCGAACGGGCTTCCGAATGCCCGGGTCCTGCCCGGACTTCCGATCTCCTCCAGCATGTTGGCGATTGCATATTTCATCAGGCTGGCGTCGCCGTTGTATCTGGCAAGCAGCCGGGAGTATCGGAGGAAAGATATCACCATGATACGATAAAGCGGTACGTTCCCATCCGTGGCTGCCAGCCAATCATGCAGCAATTTTGTTTCATCCGTTTTTAAGGGACTCGCGGATAACCATTTGTAGAACGTTTGCTCACGAGCCCGCGTTCTGCTTTCATTGGCCATCACCTGAATCGATATTTCGCGTAACCGTTGATCCCTGAGCGAAGCGAGCTCCCTCACGGCTTTTGCAAGAGCGAGGTGAAACGATTCTTCCTCCAGCGGCTTAAGCATATAATCGACGGCGTGCGATTGAAGAGCTTCCCGTAGGTATTCGAAATCTTCGAAACCGCTGACGATGGCAATCTGAGCTTCGGGCAGCGTTCTTCTCAGGGCACGAATGAGCTCCGCGCCTTGGATCCCCGGCATTCTCATATCGGATATAACTAAATCGGGGTTCCATTCCTGCGCCAGCTCCAGCAGCTCGTCGCCGTCCGTCGCCTCTGCGACGATGCGAATGCCGAGCTCGTGCCAATTTCCCAAGTTTCGCACGACGTTCCTTGCTTTGCGCTCATCGTCGGCGATAATTGCGTTCCACATCGCTATTCCTCCTGTTGTCCGTCTTCCGTATTGTGATATTTGGGCAGCGAAAACAATAAAACAACCTCGGTTCCTTGTCCGGAAATGCTATGGATCTCGATATCGAAACTGTCGCCGTACATCATTGAGATTCGCTGATAGACGTTGTTGAGTCCGACTCCTCGTTCGGCATGCTGCATTTCACCCGAGTGAAGCCCGTCAAGAATTTGCCGCAACCGTTCTTCCGAAATTCCTGTACCGTTATCGGCTATGGAAATCCGAATGTGAGACGGCTCCTTTATCGCTCTCACGACGATGCGACCGACCCCTTTTTTACTTTCGATGCCATGCAATATCGCGTTTTCTACCAGCGGCTGCAGCGTCAACTTGGGAATCGGCAGCTGTTCGACGCCGGCGTCGATTTGAATCTCGAACTCCAGGCGATCCTCGTACCGGAATTTCTGAATGTCGAGGTACTTCTCCGCGTGGCGCAGTTCATCTTCAAGCATGATCGGCTCCGTTTCCGCCCGGATGCTGTACCGCATCATATTGGACAATGCAACCGTCATCCGGTATAGGTCTTTTAAACCCGCTTCTAACGCCACGCTGCCAAAGGATTGCAGTGTATTATACAGAAAATGCGGATTGATCTGAGCTTGCAGTGCTTTGAGCTGCGACATCCGATGCTCGAGCTCGATTCTGTACTTCTCGTTGACGAGCGAGTCGATCCGTTTGATCATTTTATTGAAGCTCAGCGACATCCGTCCGACCTCGTCGTCCGTAACGATTTGCGAATAGGAAGTGAAGTCTCCTTCACCGGCGAGCTTCATCGATTTCTCCAATCTGGAGAGCGGTCCCGTAATTCGCATCGACATCATGAACGAGACGAGCGTAACAGCCAGAGCAACAGCCGACAACCAGAGTACGTTAAAGTTCCTCGTTTCCTTCGCTTGAGCGGTTAACACATCGGCCGGGATGGCTTTGATCAGCCGATTGCCCATCTTTCCGGATATAGCGAATACAACAAGCCATGACCTGCCGTCCTCCGCTCGATAAAGAAAAGAACCGGACCCGCCTCTCCCTTCCAGCTGCTTTTGCCAGATTTCAGTGTCATCGAACAATTCATAATCAGGCGTAGCATAGAAGCGTTCACCCTTCTGATCGAGCAGCATAACACCTTCTTGGTCATTCGTCATCGCCTTGCCTAGCAGCCGATCCAGCTTGTCCGTCTTATAGTTGACGTCCAACACCCCATAAATTCGGGATAACAAATTGCGCGAGAAATTCCAGTGAACGGTGATGACCGCGTGATTGTTGTTAATATGCATCGATTCCGGATATTCATCTGACAGGTGCGTCGGCTGGATCCATCCCATCCGAAAAGTTCCCGTTTTTCTCCCGTACGATGGCATCTTCTCGATTTCTTTGCCATCATACACGGTCAAAAGCATAGACTCGTCGACATAATAAGCCTCCGAGGAGATCGGCCGGTAAAACATAATCGAGTCTATGTCGTTATCCTGATAAAGAAACAACGACAGCTGGTGCATACGTTCGTCGTTTTTCGCATAACGTTCTTCGCCCGTCTCGAATTCCGCGAATATTTCGTACGAATTGATGAAGGATAACGCGGATTTCTCCCATCCCAGCAAATATTCTTCAGATTGTTCGGACAGCTGGTTAATTAATGCCTGGTTATTTTTTATATAGGTTTTTTTGATTTCGGAACTGAATTTGCCATAGGTAATCCACGTTGAGATGAGTAATGGAACCAACGTTACCGCTAGAAAGTAAACGATCATTTTGCGCCTCAGACTGGAGCTAAACCATCGGATAACCCCTTTTTTCTTATGCACGGCTGAACTCCTCCAGGAGACGAGATTGGAAACCGCTTTCAAAAGTGAACATAAACCGGTATCAGCCAAGCGTCAGCAGCTCCTGTACGAGCCCAAACGCTCTTGGAAGAGTCGGCTTCGCTTTCATTTCAAAATAGCACTTTAAATTTACGTCAGCAACCACAATCTAAGGGTTCGCTCCTGCGGAGCTTCCGCCCAATGCAAAAAACACGCCTCATCGGCGTGTCTGTAAGTTGCATTTGGTGGAGCCAAGGGGGATAACGATATCCTGATTAACTTGCTGACGAAGCCCATTCGCCGAAGCAGAGCGCTGCGGTAGATAACGATGCCATGCTCGTCCGCCTCCGGCTCCCTGCGCGTGGAACGCCCCCGGGGTTCGCCCCCTCCGAGGCTCCGCCAAATGCAAAAAACACGCCTCATCGGCGTGTCTGTAAGTTGCATTTGGTGGAGCCAAGGGGGATCGAACCCCTGACCTCATCGCTGCCAGCGATAGAATGTGTGTCTGATTGAGTAGGGCTGAGACACAATAAAGCCTTATGCAGCTTGGTTTTTAGATTTTGCTTTAGGCTCGTTTGGGTTTGAATTTGATGCTTGGGGACGGAGGTCGTCCCCAATTCGTCCCCAGAGCCAAATGAGTAGGTTGAAATCGATCGGAACTTTTGATCAATTGGTTGGACTGGTAGCCACAAAACTCCGCTTCATTGCATGTGATCTGCTGCTCTAAAAATAATAGTCTCAAAATGTAAGGCCAGCTCTTCGTGGAAAGCCGGATCTGGATGATTGATACCATTAGCCAGGCGCGTGTGGATATCGACCCCGTCATTCTCCATCTGCTCCCAGATACGATAAGAATCCACACAAGGCAGATCCATTTCCAGAACAAGTTTTCTTAGCGCATCAATGTACAAGGTGAGATAACCGGCTTCCTCTACCTGGAGGAATCCTGGAACGGCAGCCCGATGCGCTTGATGAATGCGCTCGTTATCCCGCTTCATCATCATGCCGGGGATGAATAGCAAGAGATCGGCATCCGTCTCCGTTTGCAAGCGCACAACGAGGTCGCGAATCGCGCGTATGAACCGTTCCAAGCCGGCAGGGCCGGCATGCGCGTCATTTAGACCAAACCCGATCGTGACCAGATCGGGTTGATACAGGAACACATCTCGATCCCATCTTCGACGCGATTCGTCAGCGCTGTCTCCCTCAACCCCCGAATTGATCGCGTTTACCACCGTGCCCGGAAATCTTCGCTCCATTCTTCTTTTCAGCGCTTGATGGAAGACGGATTCGTATTCGACGACACCATAACCCATACACCCTTGGGTGACGCTATCACCCAAGGCAACGAAAGTTACGGCACGTGCCTTAGGCTGGTCCGCCTTCTCCTTCAATCGGTTCCGCAAGCGTTCGAATTTGTTATCGTCCACGTCATTGCTCCTTGCCTCTCCTGATTTTGTTCGCATGTATCCGTTTACGATAATCCTTTTCACATGTTAAAATGAGCCTGCCAGATCAGCCCATCATCTTGACGCAAGGGAGAGGATCGCATGCAGATTCGCGCCTTCGGTTACGATAATTCTCTTGACACGTCTCAGCCTCTACATGAGAACCTTTCTCTCTTCCCATTGGAGTCTAGAATCGGCGGTCTTCACCCTCAGCATCATGAATTACTCTATATTATCGAAGGAACCCTAAAAATTGCGATTAACAACGTAACCTATCGGATGACGGGTCCCTCCGTCCTGCTGATCCCTTTGAATACCTCCCACCATTTGCAATTCCTTTCCCTGAAGTATCGTTATGCCTACTGGGAACTGCAAGACGACGCTAACGAAGCCTTCCCTCTCCCTGCTAACTGCGAGGCATGGAACCGCCTTCAGGCTGAGCCGGACGGAAGCTTGCCTGCCGTTCGATTGGTCTATGAACGTATTCACGCGCTTCACCAGGTCCTGACGGCGGAGTGGATGCGCAAGCAACCCGATCTGGCACGGCAAATCAGCTATTCCGACATTCAAGCCATCCTGGCTATTATTCGTTCTGTGTCCAAGCCGGATATGAAGCGTTACGGAAAGTCGAGTCAACTGCCGGACAATCGGATTGCTTCAACGATGGAAACCATCGAGGTTCTTGTCCGTTGGATGGAATCGAGCTACTGGGAGAATTTCACCTTGGAGAAGCTGTGCGAATATGCCCATTTGAATCCCTCCTACATGATCCGCACCTTCAAAGCCTCCAAAGGCGTTTCCCCCTTGCAATTTCTCAATAACCTTCGAATGAGCGCTGCCGAGAAGTACTTGCTGGAAAGCATGATGAGCGTTCAGGATATCGCGCACGCCACGGGTTTCCAGTCCATCCATTATTTCAGCCGCCTGTTCAAGCAGAAATACGGCAAAAGCCCCGCTCATTGGAGGAGCGAGCATAAGAAGACGACTTCGGTCTCGGACTAACCACTCCCCCATCGGCCGAATTTCAGTCTGGCCACCTGACATCGCGGAAGGTGCCGGTCTCCGCGGACTCCTTGGCTTTCAGGCACAATAACGTGCTGTTCAAGCCATCCTTCAGCGTAGACACGGATGTTTGCGTCTTCCCCTGCATGAGCGAGATAAAATTGTCGAGCAGCGTAGAGTCGCCCCCTGCATGGCCGACTGCCGTGGCTGCGTCATCGATCTCGTACGATTCGACTCGAGGCGTGCGGTGCATAAATACTTGGATGCGGTTCGTCGCCCAATCGAATTCGACCGTCCCTTTGTACCCGAGAAACCGTGCGCCTCTTGCGGCCGCTTTTTTTCTGACAAAAAAGTTTTGCGAATAGGATACGTGCATGCCCGATTCATAAGCGACTAATGCACTGCCCGAATCCTCGTTGCCGGTATCCTCCGCGAAGCAACAATAAGGGCCCAACGGTTCCTCGAATGCAAGTTTCCGAAGATTTTCCGGGCTTTCCGGACACGTGCTCGTCTCTTCGCAGTCCTTGCATTGCAACCCTGCCCGCTTGTTCCCCTTGAAGATTTGTTTCGACGTCATCGCGCATACAGTCACGGGCTTCAGCCCCAGAATATGATTAATATAATCGAAATCATGCGTCGCTTTTTGTACGAACAGACCTTGCGTCTCTGTCTCGTCGCGGAACCAACCATGATAATATATATTGCCGTAATTCACGTTATTAACGGCCTGTACATGCTCCACTGTTCCGATTTTTCCTGAATCGATAATTTCCTTGACCAGCTGCACATGATGCGTAACCCGCAGCGGGAACGACACGACCGTCTTGCTGCCGTATAAGGCATCCGCATCCCGCAGCTTTACCAGGTCTTCCATCGTTGTCGCAACCGGTTTCTCCAAATAAAGCGGAATCTGTCTGGGCAACACTTTTAAGGCCATGGGGGTATGAAGGGAGCAGCGCGTTCCGACGAATACGCCGTCCAGCTCCTCGTTGTTCAGCATGTCATCCGCGTCCCCGTAAAATGAAATCGCCGAAGGGTCGCCACCGTCCGCCTTCATCCGCTCCCGGATTTCATGATGGCGAACGTCGGCGATCGCTGTAATTCGGCAACTGCGATCCATCTCCTGCATCATGCCCAGCAGTCTTTTCACTTGATGACCGTACCCGATAACCCCTACTTTGATCATGCGTTTCCCTCCCGATTCTCCATTTAACCTTTGACCCCACCCATGGTGGCGCCTTCTATGATCCTTCTCTGAAACAACACGTAAACGATAACGGTAGGTATGATCGTGATGACAAGACCTGCGAGCAGCGTCACCCAATCCGCCCTGTATTCCATCATGGCATTGGCATTATACATGTTCACGCTAATCGGGTACTTGGCCGGATCGCTGATAAGAATAAAGGGACCCAGGAAATCGTTGTACAGGCCCACGAACTTGAAGATGCCGATCGTGACGATGCCTGGCATAGATAGAGGCAGGATGATTTTGCGAAAAACCTGAAATAACGTGGCTCCGTCAATAAATGCGCTTTCGTCCAGTTCCTTCGGCAAGCTGCGCATGAAGCTCCCGAGCAAGAGCAGTTCGAAGGCGCCGACCGGCAGACTCGCAAGCAGGACGAGTCCGTTCAGGCTGTCAGTCAGATTCAGTGCGCGCATCAACGTGTACTGGGATACGAGGATGTTGATGCCCGGCAGGAACAAAGAAAGCATGATGATGCTCCACAGCAAAGATCGCAGCCTCCACTCAATCCGCGTAAAGGCGTAGGCATTCACCGTGGAAACAAACAAACTGATCAGCAGGCTCAGGCCGACATAGTATAGCGTGTTGACCACCGATTGACCGATGCCCAGACTTGTCCAAGCCTTCTCGTAATTGCTCCATTCCAGATGCTCGGGGAAGGCCCATATATCGGCGAAAAACGCTTGATTCGTTTTGAGAGACTGGTAGAATATCCAGAACAGCGGCAGCAGGATGGTAAGCGCCCAGAGGAACAGCACCATGCGCCATAACCATGAAGAAATCCCGGTTCTCATGGAACAACTCCTTTCAGTATTCGATGCTGTCTTTGGCGAAGAATTTGTCTAATATCAGCTTTAAACCGACGAGCAACACAAAGATCATCATACCGATCGTGGATGCATAACCGTATATATGCTGGCCGAGATTCAGGCTGCCGAAGGCAAAGTTGAACATATACAGGGAGATGACATCCGTCGCGCCGCCCGGACCGCCTTGCGTCATAATAAACATATATTCAAAGCCTTTGATCACGGACAGCATCAGGAAAATGACCCCGACGCGAATGACGCCGGATAACAGAGGAAGTGTAATCTTCGAAAAACGCTGCATATGCGTGATACCGTCCAAAGTGGCGGATTCATACAGAGACTTCGGGATGCCTCGCATGGCGTTCATAAATATGACGACGTAGAACCCTGCATAACACCACACGTATAGCGGAATCATGGAGAGCAACGCCGTTCCTTTGCTGCCAAGCCAATTATGCTCTCCCCCCAGGCCGAGCACGCGAAGAATTCCGTTCAGCAAGCCGAAGGTGCCGTCATAAATAAATGACCAGACGAGTGCGATGACGACCAGAGACAAAACGTTCGGAAAAAAATAGAGTACCTTGTAGAACGAATTTTCCGCAAATGCCCGGTTGATGAGCAGATCGGCCAATACCAACGAGATGACAAGCGTAATAGGAATGACCGTAACGAGCAAAATCAGATTGTGCCCTAAGGCCCGCAAGATGAAAGGATCATGAAACAGCCGGATATAATTGTCCCATCCCACGAATATCTTGGCGCCTATGCCGTCCCATTCCAAGAAGGAATAGTAGATGGAGAGGGCATTCGGATAAAGCGTGAATAGAACATAGGCCGCAAACGCCGGAGCTACGACAATGAAGAGAAAAATCGCTTTTTGAATCCGTGCGTTTTTTAAAATATGCATAGTCGTTATCTCCCCCGAATTTCACGATTGAAAGGCAGTCCGGATGACTGCCTCTCGACCGCTAATAATCCGCTTACTCTTTGTTCTGGGCCTTTTTGTCTTTGGCAATGGCGTTCTGCAGCAGCTTCTCCGCATCCTCCAGGATCGGTTCCGGATCTTCCTGTCCCGTCAACACGAGCGCCATGTTGTCCACGATGACCTTGAGCGACGCCATATTGTCGGGATCCGTGAGCTCGATCTTGCGATTCTTAAGTTCGAGTACGACCGGGTTATCCTTCAGGTACGTGGCGATCGATTTCTGCAGCGGCTTCATATGATCCGCCCGCGTCTGGACATCCAGGTAATCCTTGCGGAGAGGAAGCGCGCCGCCCTTCTCGACCAGTACCTGCTGGATCTCATTCGACATGAGCGAGAGGAGGAACTGTTTTGCCCATTTCTTGTTCAAGTCAGGCTTGGCTGCCCATATCTCAAAGGAATAGCTCAATCCGTTCGTCACATAGATGGGGCCGTTCGGATTGTTAGTGAAAGGAACCGCCATATAGCCCCATTGGAAGCCATCGGGAGCGGTTTCCTTCATCTCGTTCTCGATCCAGTCGCCTGAAGGCACCATCGCCGCTTTATGCTGAAGGACGAGCATTTGCGACTGCGTATGATTCATGCCTACGCTTTTCTTGCTGATATACCCCTTCTTCCCCATATCGTGCAGCCGCTTGTACACTTCGATGCTCTCAGGCGACGTATACTGCGGACCGTTATAATACTCGAAATCGTTGCGAAATTGTTTATTGCCTTGCTCATCGGCAATCTCGAATATCTTCGTATCAAAGGCGAACTGCGCGTAATTGTATAAGCCCGCATATACGATCGGGTCGATGCCCTTGCTCTTGATCGCTTCGCAAAGCTGGATAAACTCGTCATAGGTCTTGGGGTTCTTGTTCCAGCCGTTCTCGTCGAACAGCTTCTGATCGAAGAACATGCCGCCGACGTAGTTTGCGATCGGGAACACCCATGCATTGTCTTTATAATACTTCTCGGGATCGTTGAAGCCCGGGACAATTAAATCGTTCAGCTTCCGGCCCGGCGCGTCGTCAGGCGACATCTCGAAAATATCCGTTACGGGCTCCAGCTTGTTGGCGTTTACATATTCCGTCCAGGTGGCTCCGTAGAAAAAATCGAACATATCGTTATCGTTGCCGGCCGAAGCCTTGGTCGAGATGAGGTCGCCGATTTTCGGCGAAGCCGTAATATCGAATTGCACGTTCGGATATTTTTCCGTGAAGCGCTTGACGGCAAGGTCGAACCACTCTCTTCCATAGCCGGATTCGAGCAAGCCGACCTTTAACGTCACTTTTTCGTTTTTTGGGAGTCCGTTCTCATAGTTGGCCGCTTCCTCGGATGCCTGCCCGCTCGCTGCCGGAGCCTGTGAGCCGGAAACGTTGCTCGCATGCTGCGTTTCCTTCGTATTGGCGGTATTGGAGCATCCTGCAGCCATGAGTGCCGTACACAGTAACAACGAAATACCAGCCGTTCTTTTGTTCATCGTTAGACCCTCCCGTTTTTCTGTTGAAATGGTTAATAAGGGGCTGCCGCAAGCGTTCCGCTATTATTTACCGTGACTTTATAGCGCGTGCCGTTCGGCGCCTTCAGAATAAAGCCCTCGCCAGCCACGTCCAGCGACCGATTCAACTCATTAATGAAAGAGTTATGATAATTGCTGTCGACCGCCGTGCTGAACTCCATACCGGTTGCGAAGAGGGAGCCGACCTCGGCGGTCAACTTGATTTTGGCGTAAGCGGCATCGCCCGGGATGGCCGCCGTCCCCATTAAATCCGTCCAGTTGACGTCGATGTCCACAGTCCCGAATAAATAGGTTTCCGTCGTAGCCGAAGCCGTGCCGTTAGCCTTGAACCAGAGAAGCTTAATCCCGGCATGACCGCCGCCGCCTATCCTTTTGGCCTTCATCCGGAATACGGCCAGCGCATTCGGGGTTACCGTGAACGGCTGAGAAGTAATAAACGATTCGCCTGTCGCAACGACCTCAATGGCGCTCGCATAGCCCGACGGAATATTAGAGGTGGTTTTACGGAAATAGACGGCACCCGCGCCATACACATTCGTCCATACCCAGCCGGATTTATTCGCCGTGTTGGCGCTTGTCGCCATATTCTCGCCGGTCGTATCGACAGAGGCAATCAAATTGACATAATCTTTTTTGTCGTGGATCGTTTGGCTCTGCATGGAGCCTCCCGCCGTATAGGTGAAGTGGGTATCCTGAACGAATACGCGGCTTCTTTCCTTTGATAACGCAATGTAGTAAGGCGCCCATTCGCCTAAATCGCAGCGCGCTATGCTGACATGGTAGTTCGGAGCGTTCCCCAATCCGGATATGATGTAATTCGTCAAGTAGTCTCCTACTCCGACGCTGCGAGACATCCGAACATTCTGAATTCTTAGAGAGCCCGTCGATCCCGGCACAACCTGGAACATGGGCAATCCGGAGTTGCCGCCCATAAATCCGCCATGAACGACATCCAGCGTCACGTCTCCCTCGGCTTTTACCCATGTGCAGGGCATTTCCATGACGCAGTTCGATACGACGAGGTTGCGGCCCAGAAGCCCGCATCCCTCCAAGTATTCAACTTTCAACAGTTCGCTGTCTTCAACGGAGATCTGGCCGATCTTGCAAGTAATGAGGGTTGAATCCGGAATGCTGAACGGGTTGCCCGCTTGAAATACCCATTCCCTCTGATGACAATCGATCGTGCTTCCGGATATTTTGAGGAATCCGTTCGGCTGATTGCTGATGATGCAGTTCTGCAGGCTCCGGCAGCGAAAGCCGTACAAGTAATTCTCGCTCTGCGGCGCATCGTGGGGACTCGGATCATCCAGCCATGCCCCGTACTGAATGCCTACGAGGATATCTCTGATGTACATGCCGTAAATATTAATAAAGCCGGCTTGGGGGAAATTGGGACGCGAATACCAATGAATCGCTGCACGGTAATTGCGGTTGAATTGTCCATTGATTTTGATATCGTACAGCTCCAGGTAGATGCCTGTAATTTTCAGTATCGCATCCTTGTCTGCCGCGGAGTCTCCGCTTCCCGCGACTCCGATCAGCCAATGCCCGTTAAAGTTAATCGTCTGTGTATCGCCTTTCATCTCTACCGACTTGACATAGTAGTTCCGGGTAAAGAGGACCGTAAGACCGGAGTCGAATGCGGCTTGAACAGCCAATGTGTCGTCGGGGTCGGTATCGACCTTGTAGAAATCCGGCGTAACGGCACGGCGGCTAAATTCCTGATCGATGAGGTCGAAGTTAGCGTTGACATCGGTGACGTCCAGCGGGTCTGTCTTCTTGAGCTTCATGTTCGTTGTAAGCGTTGTCGAGTTAGCGTAAGAAAGCTTGGCGCCTGTCATCAAAGAGAGCCCGGTCAATCCCAGCACCGTCATCATTTTCCTGCGGCTGATGGGTGACATGAGCGCTTTGTCTAACCTGCTGAGCGGCTCCGCAGTTTTATTCAATTCATCAACAGAAGGCCGGTCGTTATTCGACATTTAATCATTCCTCCTTGGATGTATAGATTCAGCTTGTCTCATCCATCCTGCTATGCAGCGATAAACCGGTCCGATTCTCGACTTTTACCTTGTAGCCCGGAGGAGCGTCAATACGAAATTCCACACGCCCGCTTGCCTTGGTCCACGCTACGCGGATCGCTCCGCCACCTAACGGCAGCACCCCCTTACAGCATGAAATCTCCAGATCGCTCAATCTCAGCGTAATGCTTCTGGCGATCGGATCAATTTGATAGACGCCTAGCACATCGCGTATCAGGCTGTGTACGACATGCGAAGCGAATCCGTGATTGCAGCTGGCGTAATCCCCGTCATTCTCCCAGAGCGTCCCGGTTCGTTCCGCCATATACAGCAGGTAATCCGCAGATTCATCCAGCGACTGCTGTACGTATCCGTAGCGGGCCAGCAATTCGAGGCGTAAGTAATTCCCGATAAAGGCATTCGCTTCGTGAACATCCGGATAGGCATTCTTCTGCTTCCTGGATGGCCCAAACCGGGTGAGCAGCGTATGCCACAGCTCGGGATCTCTCTCGGGATCGGCTGTGCCGAAATAGAACGCATAATACTGACAAATCTCGCTCTTATTTTGAGTTTGGACTAAACGGCCATCCTCTCTTACTGCATGGTCTATGAAAAAGCTTCCGTTGAAGGACTGCTCACGAATAGCCTGATTCACCCGCTCGGCCTCTTGCAGGAGATGCGGCAAATGATAGAGTCGTCCAGCGGCGGCAAGCGAAGCGGCATAAAGCATATTGCTAGGATAATTGACGTCCTGTACGAATTCGTTCGCCTTGGACCACTCCAGGAATACCCAGCCTTCAAGACGCTCCAGCAGTCCGACTTCGTTCTTGAACCGTTCGAAGTAATCGAATAATTCAAGGATTCTCGCCCGCATCGCTTCGATCAACTGCCGGTCTCCGCTCCGTTCCAGATACGCCTCCAGTTGGATAACGAACCATAGCGACCAGTTCGGAATAAAATTGCCATCATAATGGTCCGCGGGGTAGCACATCGGGAGCATGCCTTCAGGTAAATGCGGAAAGCGATCGGGCAAGAGGTAATTCTCGAAGAAGGCTCGCTCCACCTTCGTCTGACCTGTCAGGCTGAACGCCGCCCGTCCCATGAAGTAGCTGTCGCAGAGCCATCCGGCACGTTCCCTTGAAGGGCAATCCATGAACAGATCGACAACGTTCTGGCGGAAAGTTTCCCTTCCTGCTTCGAAGATCCTATTGAGCCGTTCGTCGTCGGATTCAAACTGCGCTTTGCCGGCAGCAGCGTTGGCGTACTCCCTCATGTAAACCTCGGATACCTCGCACGCCCCTTCGGCTGCGATCCACTTCATATAACGCAGCGTATACGGCTCGAACGATTCCAGCCTGTAGGTTCCCGGCTCAAGCTCATACCGCAGGGCATTAACGCAACCGAACCGCAAAAAATCAACGTCGTCCTCTCGCAGCACCTCGTCGAACGTAATGTACAGCAATGTACGAGTGCGGC
Source organism: Cohnella sp. GCM10020058 (assembly GCF_042683485.1). Classification (NCBI taxonomy): domain Bacteria; kingdom Bacillati; phylum Bacillota; class Bacilli; order Caryophanales; family Paenibacillaceae; genus Cohnella; species Cohnella sp. GCM10020058. The sequence goes on along the minus strand of NZ_JBHUJV010000001.1, from coordinate 486,180 downwards.
ATCGAACAGTACCGCCGATGAACCCGGTCCTGTTAATCCCCATATCCACAATCCCGAACTCGTTGGGATTGAGCTTCAGCGAGCTGCCTTGCGAAAGCGGCTGCCGAATGACACGAAGGCTATGAGCCGGCAGGTCGGTCAACTCATCCGATAGAATGAAGGCCAGTTGTTCCATTTCATAACCTCCGAGGAGAGGTCCTATATCTGTGAGAGATCGGTCGCGCCAATATACGCCTTGCGATTTGCGGCGGGCAACTTCACCTCTTGCGTATAGCGCAATCGGATGGCGCACGGTGAACGCAGCCAAGGGCACATCCCTTGGAAGAAGCAGCTTTTCGTTTGTCTCCGCGCAGACGACGCTATCGAATGGCGCGCTCATGTCCGAGCGCCAGCGATCGAAACCAGATCGGAGCGCGTATGCCTCGACAAAAGTTCTCTGGAAGCTGAATCGCTGCACCTTTTGTATGCGTTCCTTTAACAGAGCCGCCTCAAATCCGCTCTCGGCCGTCGTAGCGAGAAGGACCTCCGTGCCCGCCCGAACTTCCGCTTGCACAAAAGAAGGCTGATCGAGTACATAATAGCTGTTGATATTGTAGCCCGCGACTTCTATCGCCACGATGTTGTCGCCCTCGTTCGCATGTTCGCTCAGGTCCCATACATCGACCCGGTAATGTCCATGTGGTCCGCGGGCGGGACCATGCCCCACGAACCGGCCGTTCAAATAGCAGCGATACAGGGTCGATGCGGCAATGTGGAGCGTTAATCTGTCGTTCTTGCGTTTGGCTGCCACGCCCCTGAACCCGGCGGTCAGATTTCTGTCCAGCTCTCTATCCTTCGGCCAAATGGGTCTGGCTGAACGAAAATGCTCATGATTCGCCTTCTTGCTCAACCTATGCTTCCTCCTCGCAACTCGGATGGTTCCAGCCCTTTTCCTGTGCGGCGGCGTAGTTACGACTTCCAATTCAGCACTACGCCAAGATAGAATTGTCTCTGATCGAGAATAAGCGCCCAGGCTTCTTCGGCACGTTCCACCGGGTACCGGTGCGTAATAAGCGGCTCTGTCGGAAGCCAGCCTTCCGTAATGCCCTGCAGCGTGGCATCCATTCGTTCCCGGTCCCAGCCGGAAGGACTATGCAGCGTAATCTCTTGGGCACGCAGCAATTGGATATCAATCATCCCTTCATTGCCCAGGAAGCCGGCAGATACAAGGTGACTGTTATGCTTCATCAGCGGTTGAAGTTCCTTAACCGAATCCAGTGAGCCAACCGTATCTACAACGACGGCAATTGCTCCGCTGTCCTCATGAAGCGCGTCGGCGGCTCGCGTTCTGCGCGTATTGACCTTGGCAACCTGATCCGGCAGCAGGTTCAACCGTTCATCGTGCCTGCCAAGCACCGTCACCCGCGCGCCTCTATGAAGCAGCGTATGGGCTGCCCATTGCCCGACAAGTCCGTCCCCGATCACGACTGCGCAATCTCCGGCACCAATGTCCGGTCTCGATCCGCAGTTATATCCGACTTGAGCCAATACCATCCCGGAGTACGCTTCCGCATTGACGTTTTGGGGAAGCTTCCATACCTGGCTGACGTGGGTAACCGCCGGAGAGACATGGCCGCCGCTCGGAAATGCCATGCCGTTCACGCGGCCCATGGTCGCGAATACCCGATCGCCCGCTTTGAATTCCTGCACCTGAGCGCCTGCAGCGACGATGATACCAACCTTTTGATAGCCGTTAATCTGGGGAAAAGGCTCAGGGTCGCCTTCCCTGTAGGGAGTCTCACCCGCGATTCGGTCGCACCGGAGAAAGGACGATTCCGTGCCGATACTGATCCAGGAATGTTCGACATCGATAACGACTTCATCGGCTAGCGGTTCGGGAATGTCCACATCCTGATAAGAGACCTTTAATCTGCCGGTAAAGACTACGCCCTTGCCCTTCATGCTAAATCTTCCTTGGCGGCAGCCGCGGCGGATTGTCCTGGATGATCGCCAGCCGATAGAAAGTCGGTCTGCGGACAGAAGAACACTTTTATCGCTTCCTGCCGGTTCAACAGCTCAACGGCTTGGCCATAATCCGCGAATGACGCATGATGGGTTTGGAGGCATTCGGTGTTTAGCCCCTTGTTCACGACAAGATCGATTAGAAGTTGATGATCCCGCGGACCTACGGGCCTGTATTTATACGATTCCAGCTTGGTACCTCGCGCCCACAAGTTTTCATGATAAGTAATGTCTCCGCGCAGCACCCCGAAGATGACGACATGCTCGTTCACATGAGAGAGTACATTTTGAATCGAAGAGGCCGCGCCTACGCAGTCATACCCGAGCTCAAATCGCAGATCCTGCAATTCGTTCGCGTGCATGACCGTACCAATGCCCAGATTTCGAACGTATTGAATCCTGCTCTCGCTTAGATCGATACCGACGACCCGGGAAGCTCCCCACAGGCGAGCCACCTGTACGGCCAGAATGCCGGCAGGTCCGAGACCCGACACCAGCAGCGACTTTCCTCTGAGATCGCCGAGCTGCATTAACCCGATGACCACGCATTTCAACAGCTCGAACGACACCGCCTGCTTAAGCGTTATGCTATCGGGAAGCTTGATAAGCTCTTCTTCGCGGTAAGCGGCGAACTGTGCATAGGCTCCTTTGGGGACGATATGCTCTAGAGCCGCGACGCGATCTCCAACGGCGAAGCGATATACGCCAGGCCCCACGGCTTTGACAACGCCCGCCATCTCATGCCCCGGAAAACCGATCGGCAGCGGATATTTCGGAGCCTCGTCATAATTGAACATATCTCGCCCAGCCATCATGTTCATGTCCCAGCGCGGGCAAGTCGACACCATTTGGATTTCTACCAGCACCTGATGATCCTGAAGATCGGGCATTTCTTCATCCACAATTCGGAATTGCCCGGCACCGACGATTTGCAACGCTTTCATTGCTCTTCCTCCCTACTTCCATTTCGATGAATAGCCTTTCGATTAGTCTTATCCTACTGTGAAAACACGGCCACGTCTTTGCAGAGTTTATTGTTTATGCCGCGTATGGCAGGGGCTTTCTTCGGGCATCCGGACGGCGTTTGCGACACATCGTTTGCACAAAACTGACTTTCGACCGGACGCCATCGACTGAACGACTAATTGTCCCATATGAAAAACCGTCAGGATGCTTTGCTCGCTGACGGTCCAACAACTTCTTAAAAAAGATTCCACACCTGATAGTAAACACTTCCATCAGCTTCAATCTGTTCATTCCCCCTGCCTATCATCCTTATAGTTCTTTTACGCTAATTGACAAAAAAGCCTTGAACTTCAACATTACATTGAAGTTCAAAACCTTTCTCCACTTGCTTTAAAAACGGCCCCTAAATCGGTTTAATAATAACGAGATCAGAACTGATCTTTAGTCCGTTCGAGTCTTCAATCAAAAAACAGTACGCAGTCGCATTAACAGGTATCGTACAAAGCAATTTCTTTTCGCGATCGTCACGCGCTGCGAGCTTAAGCTGCCAATTTCTTGAGTCATACGATCCTGAATCGGTCGTATAAAGAAGATTCACGTTCTGAACCGTGCGCTTCTCTTCGTAATACGCCCAAGCCACAGTGCCTGATTGGCCGGACGAAGTCACCCGTAAAAGCGGGATTTCATCCTTCGTAAACGAATCCGCATAGATGAAAAACTCTTGTGTTGACCACGGCGTGTTATAATCATGCTCCCAATTAGGGAGAAGCCTAAGCGTTCGCGCTCCTTTTGCTTGCCCATACGTCTTCTCCCAAGAATTCAAATAAAAAGCCCTGTCATTCGTGCCAGTTGCCCAAAGCATCGGGAGATCCGATTGCCCTATGTATTGATTTACGTCGAAAGCGGTATTCCACCTTTGCCGATGTTCCGCATCCATTCCCCACAAGATTTCCTGCCAGCAAGAGCCTTCCTCGTAATATCCTGCAGCGTAGACAACGATGGCAAAAGCTAACCTCGACTCGATTCCCGTGACGATTTCCGTTACGTAACCTCCCCATGAAATCCCCATTATACCGATGCTGGCAGGATCGATATACGACTGAGTCGCCAAAAAACTGACGGCTCTAATGGCTGCCGCTACGGCATGGTAGTTCCACATGTCTTGTAATTTTCCTTCGGCTTTGGAAATATCGTGGAACATTGCGTCGTCGGTCATATCAGGGCCGCCTTCGGACATTCTTGATCTGTCGGCGCCTCTGCCGGTTAGATCCATTGCTATCGCCGCATAACCGCGCTCAGCCCATTGCACCGCCCACTCAGAGTATGCTCTTCCTCCTCCTCCGTGTACAAGAACGACTCCCGGAACGAGGCTATCTATTACACGTTTAGGAACAGCATAATAAGCGAAAACTTTTGTCGATTTCCCTTCGTAAAGCTCGTTGTTATAACAAAGCTGACTCACTATAACCTCGGAGTGCTCCACCGTCTCACCCCATGTGACTGCCAGCGGGAGCATTAAACGTTCAACATCCCATGGTCCGGTATATCGGATTTTCTTCATCCATGACGCTCCTTACGTGTTCGATATGATCACTCAAGTAAGATGGTCCCCAGAAGTTGCCTTTCATTGAGTACTATTCCCTTTAGCCATGCGGATTACGCTTCACACAACGCCTCTTCGCGCTCCAATGTCCGTTGTCTTCTTCCAAAGGCAAGCTTGGATAAGAATACGCTGATTTCGTATAAAAGCACGAGCGGTACTGCGACAAGTAAATCCGATACAACGTCCGGTGGAGTAACCATTACGCCGATCGCGATCAAAATAAGCCAGGCAATTTTCCTTATTCTTACAAGCAGCGAAGGACTCAGAATACCGATACGGCTTAGGAACAAAATGACGAGCGGAAGTTCGAACAGCAGAGAGATCGGTAGCAATATGTTGATCAAGAACGAAAAATATTGCGACACCCCGTATGTCTGCTCAAGTCCTAAATTAATAGTGACCTTCTCCGTGAACAAAAATGCCATCGGAAAAACGACAAAATAAGAGAAAGCCAAGCCGACGAGGCACATCACCAGCGCCCATGGAACGAATACGAGCGTTGCCTTCTGCTCTTCTTCCCCTAACGCTGGTTTCACGAATAACCACAGCTGGAACATTGCGAATGGAATCGCGACGACCAATGAGATTAAAAAAGCAAATTTCATATAAAGCCCGATGGCATCCCATGGTGAAAACGCGTGCAGATTCAAGTTCTTCACTGGTGCCGCTTCCACCAAATAGTCGAATACAGGCTGAGAAACAAACAAGCCCCCGATAAGGCCGGTAACGAATACGATCAAGCAAAAAATAATCCGTTTGCGCAATTCGCCGAGATGATCCGTGAGTGGCATCCATTCGTCACTGCGTTGTGCGCTTTGGTTTTCGGCCATATATCACTTTTCGCCCCCGCGACAATGAGGCCGCCCCTAAAGCGAAAAGTTGTTTCGCATCGAGAAGCCGGCCCCATGAAATTTGTTCGTTACAGATTCGCTTTATTCCGGCATTCGCCCTTCCGTTTTCAGCAGCTCCGGCTGTTCCGGGTAAATGTCGACACGGCTTGCAGGTTTCGGATCGTTCATCAAATCGTTAGCGCCCTTCTTGAATTCTCGCAACGTGCGACCGAATGCTTTGCCAAGTTCAGGAAGCTTGTTCGGTCCGAATAACAGCAACGCGATCAACACAAGCAATATTATACCGGATGCACCAATACCGCCCATCGAATGCCCTCCGTTCTCATTAAGTGATTTATTTATTGTCTTACAGATTAATTCGGGATCGAAAACGAGTTTAAGCGCTTACAATTCAACTCATCTGTTCCGAAAAAACCACTCGAAAAGCAACATTGTAACAATTTGGAATCCAACGTAGAGAAAATTGTCAGTCACCTTCAACAGCCCTTTCACGGAAGCCCACTGCGCATAGGCGCCTTTCGACACGGTGCACTCGAAGAGGCGATCCTATCGTAAACATCATCCTTTCCCTTTATGCTTTATTGCTTTTTTGCTTAGTTGTATCGTACTGCATTAACGAATTGGCGTCTTTGCAGGTCTTGGACTTTTATCACCAATTTCGAAGGCTTATTTTTCTTGCCGTGCCATCGATTCGTCTTCTTCATTTGCACGATCTTGACAATGCCAAGTAAATACAGTGTAGAAAATCTTGTCTCAAATCTCGGGATAAGACGCGAATTATAACGAACCCACTCCATCCGCAAATGTAAATAATCGATGAGGAGTTCACAACTAAGGGACGATGCCGCTTTCCTTCCCCGCAAAGTGAAGCAATGCTCCGTAGCTTATTCCGATTACTTTGCGGGGACCCCCAACTATTTTCCGCCTCCGGCTCCTGCGCGCGGAACGCCCCGGGGTTCGCCCCCCTACGGGGCTCAACTAAATGCAAAAAACACGCCTTTTTTGGCGTGTCTGAAGTTTGCATTTGGTGGAGCCAAGGGGATAACGATATCCTCATTAACCTTTGCTGACGAAGCAGATTCGCCGATGTAGAGCGCAGCGGTAGATATCGATGCCATGCTCGTCCGCCTTCGGCTCCCTGCGCGTGGAACGCCCCCCGGGGTTCGCCCCCTCAGGGGCTCCACCAAATGCAAAAAACACGCCTTATTCGGCGTGTCTGAAGTTTGCATTTGGTGGAGCCAAGGGGGATAACGATATCCTCATTAACCTTTGCTGACGAAGCAGATTCGCCGATGTAGAGCGCAGCGGTAGATATCGATGCCATGCTCGTCCGCCTTCGGCTTCCTGCGCGTGGAACGCCCCCCGGGGTTCGCCCCCTCCGGGGCTCCACCAAATGCAAAAAAACACGCCTTATTCGGCGTGTCTGTAAGTTGCATTTGGTGGAGCCAAGGGGGATCGAACCCCTGACCTCATCGCTGCCAGCGATAGTAAGTGTGTCTGATTGAATGGGATTGGGTCCGATAAAGCCTTATGCAGCTTGGCTTTTGGATATTGCTGTTGGTTCTCTGGGTTTGAATTTGATCCTTGGGGACGAAGTTCGTCCCCAATTCGTCCCCAAAAATCCAAAAGTAGGCTATTTGCGTTATTTTGAATAAGAGGAATACCTCTTCGTTCAACCTTCTTACTTAAAGTTAGGATATTTTGAATAATTAATTTTGAGTCCATTCTTGTCCGCGTATTCCTTTATTATTTTGCATTGATGCCCACATTCATAGGAGCTATAAATCTGAGGATTGTAATCAATGGCACTAATCAACTTTTCAATATGTCCAATAGAGAACTCATGCAGATATACCCTTATTACATTGTCAAACAGATAAATGGATGAGTGGAAATCCATGCTATGAGCAAAATGATCAATTGAGAAATAAAGGAACTGATCTATTTTCCCTTTGCGTTTAGCCAAATGATAAAGGTAGGCCATCTCTGCATGTTGAAAAACATGACTCAATGTATAAGGCTGATTAAAGTATTGTCCAGGGTATCCATGGAATTTTCTAGATAGCATATTAAAGTGTTCGTCTAATGACGGACATAAAAAGTAAGCTTTAATGGTTAGCGATACATCTTTCTGGACTGAGAGGTTAATTACAGTTTGAGCATGCGACTCTAAATCATTATAAATAAAATCAAATTCACAGATAAGATCAATCAACTTTAATAGTACAGCGCGGTCAGTATTAAAGCGACTGAGAAATACTGTTTCCTTTTTTAGTAATTCGGAAAACTGAATGGGATTCCCTTGAATCAAAACCTTTAATGCTCGAAAATTAATATCTCGATTGACTTCGCACTCATGGGATGTACATCTAAATGTGATATCCCAAAGATTTTTTGCAATATGATCAAAAAGAGAATTATTAAAGTTCTTATAATATCGGCTATTTAGGTAGTTCGAAAGATCGCTATCCAAAGTTAGATAACTTTTTTTAGCCTGAAGGTCTGATAATATCGTAGGGAATAATTTTTTTGAGATAACAGGATTTTTAGTTAATACTCCCTCTAGCATATTTCGTATGTGAGAAAGGGTTGTTTCAGGACTAGGAGATAATAGTTCATAATAATTATTCATGACCGGGTGAGCAGACAAATGCCTGTGACTTCTAAGTTGTCTAATATTCGTCATTTCAGAAGTACTAAACATCAACGTTTTAGCCTCTATTTGGTCGATTAAATACTCTTCCCAAGTCGATTTTATTCTGCTTTCCTTATCTTCTTGCTTGGCCTCTATTTCAGTAATAATTTTTTCTGCAACTGCATCCTGATAAATGTCATGAAGTTCCTGCAACTTATAAACCAAATCACATATTACAACTGAATAAAGCATCACAATAGCTGAACGAAAATTCCCATGCCTATAAGAGCTATAAACTTCTTGGAAGTAAATTTTGGTTTTTTCATGGTATATTCTCTCTAAATAATCCTCAACAACAAAATCAGTAATCATATATAATAACCTCACTCGATGTAAATGAAATGGATCCCTAGTCATTTCCATAATCAGGTTCATAATCTGGCTCAATTGTTACCGTTTTTTCAAACGTTTGATGTAAGCCGGCGGCAATTACTTCGTCCAAATTATTTAGTTTCAAATCGCAAATCCTACATTTTAAAGATGTAATTTCGTACAAATGATCTTGAAATACTATCCAGGGCTCTTCTTCATCACGATATTCGGATCCTTCATCTAATACTTCTCCGTAAATAATAGCTTCTCCTCCGCATGAAGGGAAATTAATGGTTTCCTGATCATCATCTGTAAGTAAAGGTTTCACTTTCAATACTTCACTAGGAATTTGGCCTTCGTATTTACGTCTCACTTCAGTGCGATGTCTTAGAATCCGAGCTTCAATTAACTCTTTCAAACTAACTGACCGAGCCTGAATAATCTTCTCTGCAGCTTCCGCCTCTCTTGGTCCAAGCAACTCTCTTAATGTTTTATTTTGGAAAACCAGAACTATTTTGCATACATCCCAAAACTTCGGTAACCAGTGATCCATTATTGTTCCAACGAAAGGAAGCGCACCTGAATGCAATTCCTCATTTCGAAGATTTGCGAGTGTCATGCAAAATTTCTTTGTATCGGCATCAAAACGCGGAACATTTACTAAGTTCTGAAGACTTTCAAATACTGTTTTTGCAGTAATTATCTTAAAATCCGTGCTTTGGGACTCATTAATAGCAACCAAAAATCCCGTCGGTTCATTGGGATCCACTATCAATGATGGATGCTTATACGCTAGCACAGCCTTTCCTAAAAGTTCCAAGGAAAGCGATGCCCAGAGCTGGAATTCGTAAAAATCTCCTTCATCTCGTCTACTATATAGACTGAACTAATGATCTACAGGCGAACACAGAGACGATCAATGACTTCCTCGAGATTGGCATTTGCACGTTTCATGAAGGCGGCAACGTTGATCCGGATGTGGTAGAACTTTTTGTAGAATACGTTGTGCACGACATCACTCTTGAGCCACTTCCAAAGCCCTTCGACCAGATTTAGTTCTGGTGAATACTTGGGCAGAAAGACGAATGCAAGACGTTTATGTTTCTCCAAAAAAAGCTGTACTTGAGCCGCATGATGGATCTTTCCGTTATCCAGCACCATGATAATCTTGCCGGTTGGATATCGTTTAAGAATGGTTTTGAGGAACTGGATAAATGCCGGTGCATCGTAACGCTCGCCGTCCTGGTACACGATCTCTCCCGTCTCATAGTTGAGTGAGCCAAACAACTTGGCGCCTTCGTGCCGGCCATAGGTCGGAACTTTGCGTTGATGGCCTTTGGGAAACCAGTTATACTACTGCAAGGATTGATATGCTCGGATCATCGACTCGTCTTCAAACAGCAAATGGTCGATTTGTCCGTCTACAAGCTTTTTTTTCTACGACTGCCCATTCAACAAACAAACACGTTCTTCTAGTTGTTTCAGGTAATGATTAGGGTTTCGACGAAAACGGCGTTGGTGAGTACCTTCAAGCAAACGCGACTCCCACTGCTCTCTTACTTGTCGGTAAGAAGCATAATCCACCCGTTGAAGCCGCTGGAGAAGATTGCTTTGTTGCAGGGCATCGTCGACCAACACGACAAAATCGCCGCTGCGCCAGATGTAGGCGTTCCAATTACGCAATCCGGTTATCCGGCGGTGACGAGCCTTGGTTTGGCGGAAATAACGTTCCTGGTCGTTGTTCGTGCGCGGCAAGTAAGGCGTATCGTAACAAGCGAAAAGACCTTTCCAAAAACCCTTTGTATAACTGTGAAAGGTTGTCGTTAACGGGCTGTCATCCGGACGCGTGAAGGCGCGATCCATTTCTTGAAGCAAAGCTTTGATGCGCAGTTGCACCGTCTCCGCTGTCAGGCCTTTTGCCGGCTCGAGAATTTGCGCCGCATCCTGCAGCGGTTTTTGCCAGCGCTTGACCGACTCATAAAGTGGACGAAACGAATGGAGTTTTCCGAAGAGAGTCAAGAGCTGCTCGGAGATTCCGGCCCCCCTTTTTTGGCGCAGCGATTAAGCGACGCCTCGATAGCTTGCGCTTCTTCGTAAATGCGAACGCCGGGCAAATCCAGCGGGGGATTTCCATCTTCTAACAAGACGGAACGCACTGCTGCCGAGTAGCCGCGAGCGATCTCGGCTTCCTCGCTTCGCTTGGCTTGATAATGCTTTTCCAACTTGCGGATGCCGCGTAAATTCTTCTTCAAACCGGTTTTGAGCTTGCGGTCCCGGTCCACGACCGGCTTGGCAATATCCTTTAAGAAATGATACTGGCAGAGCTGGTAGGGCGCATCCGGCCACAGATCCGACAGCGCCAGACGAATCGAACGCTGTCCGTCGCTGAGGAGGCCAATAACGGGTAATCCTAAGGCTCGAATAGGTTCTAACCATTGCTTGAGTTCTTCGGCGCTGCCGCTTTTTAAATTCTTTGCCGCGACGATTGTGCCGCTGAATCCCTCGCGGACGACATACAGGGTTTCATTGCCCTTCTCGGGTTGTACGCCGTCTAATGAAAGCAAAAGTCCGCCGTGCTCTTGCGTAACCTGGGCTAGCTTCTCTCGCAGGTGCTCGTCGACTGATGCGCGAAGCAAAGTCAAGTACCGTTCGTACAGGCGCATGCAATTCCGCTCGCTGGTGACAACGCCTCGGCGTTTCAACTCCGTGTGAAGCTCGGCCAAGGTCAGATGTTGCTTGAAACGCAGTTCGCCTATCAAAGCCAGAACGTCGAAGCCGTAGGACGTGTACTTCATAGCAAGTGAATCTGCGTCGGTTGAGCGATAATAATTGTCCGGGTACAGGCATTCTGGATTGGGACAGGTATGCCATATTCCATACTTCGATAATGCCTTGAAGCGTATTGATATTTTTGTTCCAGGCTGTATGATGCCGTTTTAACCGGGTTCCGCAGTAGGGGCATTCCTCAAGTTCGCTTTTGAAATAAACTTTCTTCTCAGGCACAATTCGGTTTTTAGTCGATGGCATGGAAATTCCTCCTTCCATACCTTCTTTTACCCTTTATTGCGGCCACCTTGCTTTCGTTAAGGGAATGGGCAGCCGTAGTTCTTTATTATCTTCAATTTACTGACACAGCAAAAAGTATCACTATACTCATTATTCTGCACTATATGGTTTCCATATACACTCGGCAAACTTATGCTTCCAAAACGATCAATTCAGGACCTCGGTTCATCAAACAGTTTCCAATTTTCATCGTCGGTTGAACTACTTCTCACTGATCATCGATAGCCGATTCGTGAATTGTCGCTATGAATGCTTCCTCTATAATATCCCCATCCAGTCGAGTGCTTTCGGCATGCGTGCTTGACGGCTGTAACACTTGATGGACCAAACGCGTTAAAAACTGAGCTCGTCGCTGATCACTTTTTTAGATCATAGCTCATTTTTGTCCTTTGTGCTTATTATTGCGACCTTTGGTTTTCATAGCAGGATTAAATTGAGAATCTTAAGAATAAGATTGATGATTAAAAGAGTTGCTTTAAAAAAGTCATAAATTAAAGGTGAATCAGATGAATAGTTGTATATTAATAGCTCAACCCTTTAATAAGGCATGGATCAACTGTATTTACTCAAATATTATGGGTATTCTAACTGCATTTAATCCCTCTTATGAAAAAATGATCTATTCCATCGGAACAACGTATGAGTTATTAAAGATTAATGAAAAAGTAATCTATCCAGAAATGCCATCTGATAAAGAAGATTGGTTATTTGATGAAGGTTGGTTTAGGCTTGAAACAAAAACTGATAAACTGGATCTTTCTAACTTAATAAAGACGACTAATTTTTCTTTTGATAAAAATATTAATTTCCATCATGAAATTCAAAAGTTAATTAACGATGGTTACTATATTTTTATCGATCTTGATAGGATTCACTTTCCTGGGGTTGAATATGAAAGAAAAAATTTTGTGCATCCTACTTTTATTTATGGGTTTGACATTAAAAGAAGAGAGTATTACTTAATAGAGGATTGTAAAAACCATAGAGTATATGAGTATTATTCAATTAATTTTGATCAAATAGAAAAAGCTTTTCTTGAATCTTTCTCTCACCAGACTCCAAGGCGTTGCTTTGGTATTCAAGTTATTCAAGAGGCAATTGAAAAAAAATTAGAAATTACTATAAAGATAGATCAGATTATTAATAATATTGAAAGCTTATTAACAACTACATACAAAATTCAGGATAGCGGCTTTACTAAAATGGGAATGCATAAACAATGTGGAATTCAATGTATTTTAGATTTTAGCAATGATGCTGAACACATGTTTAGTAGAATTGATAATATTGAATTAAATAACCATTATGGATGGGCAATGTTTCCTATGGATTTTCAGTTAAGAAACATTTCACTACTACAACACATATATGAAACTTCCGCATTAAATTCTAGTGCATTCTCATCGTTACATTCCCAACTCTTCAATTTAAAAAAACTTTGGGAAATATATAAAAATAACATATTTAGATATATTGAATACAGAAAACTAAATAAATTTGTTAGATTAAATGTAAATGAGTTGCTCAGGAATATATATTATAATGAGGTTAACTTCAATGAATATTTTCTCTCTACATTAAAAAGTATTAAATGATCCCCATATGTTACCTAATCAAACTAAAAAAGGGGCTATTTGCGCAATTGGCGACAATCTTTTTAAACTTCCAGTGCCGATCAGTTCAAAAAAGTCCGGCCCGAATCCCCATTACGCTTGGTACATTGCTTAATGGGGATTCAGCCGCAGCACTTTTTGTAGCCGTTGCATGCGAGTCTGTAAAATACCTTATGTAGCTCTCAGCAATTCAATTTAAAAACAGAGAGATGAATTCAAAAAGAGCTTGTCCCTTGGTGAAGGAAGATTGAGGATCGTCTTTGTTTAAATAATTTTCGAGCAAAAAAAAACTACGACTGCCCGTTCAACAAACAAACGCGTTCTTCTAGTTGTTTCAAGTATTGATTAGGGTTTCGGCGAAAACGGCGTTGGTGAGTACCTTCAAGCAAACGTGACTCCAACTGCTCTCTTACTTGTCGGTAAGAAGCATAATCCACCCGTTGAAGCCGCTGGAGAAGATTGCTTTGTTGCAAGGCATCGTCGACCAACACGACAAACTCGCCGCTGCGCCAGATGTAGGCGTTCCAGTTACGCAATCCGGTTATTCGGCGGTAACGAGCCTTGGTTTGGCGGAAGTAACGTTCCTGGTCGTTGTTCGTGCGCGGCAAGTAGGGCGTATCGTAACAAGCGAAAAGGCCTTCCCAAAAACCCTTCGTATAACTGCGAAAGGCTGTCGTCAGCGGACTGTCATCCGGATGCGTGAAGGCGCGATCCATTTCATGAACCAAAGCTTTCATACGCAGTTGTACCGTCTCCGTTGTCTAGCCTTCTGCCGGCTCGAGAATTTGCGCCGCATCCTGCAGCGGTTTTTGCCAGCGCTTGACCGACTCATAAAGTGGACGAAACGAATGGAGTTTTCCGAAGAGGGTCAAGAGCCGCTCGGAGATTTGGGCCCCCCTTTTTTGGCGCAGCGATTAAGCGACGCCTCAATGGCTTGCGCTTCTTCGTAAATGCGAACGCCGGGCAAATCCAGCGGGGGATTTCCATCCTCTAACAGGACGGAACGAACCGCCGCCAAGTAACCGCGAGCGATCTCGGCTTCCTCGCTTCGCTTGGCTTGATAATGTTTTTCCAACTTGCGGATACCACGCAAATTCTTTTTCAAATCGGTTTTGAGCTTGCGATCCCGGTCCACGACCGGCTTGGCAATATCCTTTAAGAAATGATATTGGCAGAGCTGGTAGGGCACATCCGGCCACAGATCCGACAGCGCCATGCGAATCGAATGCTGTCCGTCGCTGAGGAGACCAATGACTGGTAACCCCAAGGCTCGGACGGGTTCTAGCCATTTCTTGAGCTCTTGGGCGCTACCGCTTTTTAAATTCTTTGCCGCGACGATTGTGCCGCTGAATCCCTCGCGGACGACATACAGGGTTTCATTGCCCTTCTCGGGTTGTACGCCGTCTAATGAAAGCAAAAGTCCGCCGTGCTCTTGCGTAACCTGGGCTAGCTTCTCTCGCAGGTGCTCGTCGACTGATGCGCGAAGCAAAGTCAAGTACCGTTCGTACAGGCGCATGCAATTCCGCTCGCTGGTAACAACGCCTCGGCGGTTTAGCTCCGTATGCAGCTCGGCTAAGGTCAGATGCTGCTTGAAACGCAGCTCGCCTACCAACGCCAGAACGTCGAAGCCGTATGAGGTATGCTTCATGGCGAGCGCATCTGCTTCGGCAGAGCGATAATAATTGTCCGGAGAGACATTGTGGATTGGGACGCAGTATGATGTCGCTTTAGCCGGGTCCCACAATAAGGACATTCCTGCTGTTCACCACGGAAGTAAACTTTCTTCTCGGGCACAATTCGGTTTTTAGTTGAAGGCATGGAAATACCCCCCTCCATACCTTCTTTTACCCGCCTGGAAGACACTTATTGCTCACGTTAGGGGAACGGGCAGTCGTAGAACTTAAAAACAGCCGGTGATCCATGGACCAGCCAGTCCGACGAGCGCGGGCTTAATGAAGCTAGTGGTTATGCTCATTCTCGCTCTGCGTGCCGATGATCAGTCCGTCACCTGTTTGTACAAGAGTGCCTGCTCCTGTATGCTTATTTGCTCGTAGAACGGTTTAACGTAGTCAAGGTACCGATCTTGCACTTTGAAATAATCGTTCGGCTCCAGCGTCTCCTGACCGCTGAAAATGCGGCTCCTTCTTTTTATGCGGTAGTAATAGTTCTGTTAGTTAGAAGTATAATTTGTAAAATTACGTCATGGAAATTACCGGTGGTTCATACTAGTATATATTTATTAAGGAGGCGTCATTATTTGAAGTACCTTCCAGTAAAGTATCCCATTATCACTTCTCTTCCTGCAATCGCCAATATTAATTCTGTTCTGGGACAGTATCACGAAAAATACTGGCCATGGTTCCTTCAAAGTCATATTCAACTCGTCGGATAGGACAACCCTGAGCTTTATATTCAATTTTATTATCCTCTGTTTCGGAAGCACTATCCTTTTTTTGAAACACAGCAGATTGAGAAAAAATATGTAAAATTGATTCACCATGACATCTGTAGAACTTTCATGGATTTTTTGAACGATGGAAATTATATTTATATAAGTATCGATACTTACTACATAAAGGCTTACGGCAACTATAAGCAATATCATTTCTCGCATGACATTTTCATTTATGGTTTCGATGCTAGTAAGCGCGAGTTTATGGTGGCTGATTTTTTTAAAGGGAAATATGAGTATGCGAGAGCTTCTTTTAACGAAATCGTTCTAGCTTTCGATAGTCCAGATGCAAATCATGAATATGCTCGATGTGCTGCCAAAAACCCATTAAAAGTTGTCGCCTGTTTTGTGTAGAAAGTTGATTTGAATGTGGTTGTCTAATGCGAGGTGCAATTCCTTTTTGTGTAGATACCATATTGAAGGATGCATTAATATCGAATAAAAACAAAAACATTAAATTATTTAGCATTTCTGGCCTTTGAATAAGTTCGACGGAGGAAATGGCACTGCTGGAGCTCGACTGCTTTGAGGAAGCTGGTGATGCTAATTATCCACTCATTATCCGCCCGTAGCGTAGCAACTGAAATCAACTCGCGCCACCGTATCAAATATCTGCAAGAGTTGCTTAACTCATCTACACGACCAACATAATCGAGAGCTTCCATCGCCAGCTCGCATGATCACCAAAGGGAAAGCATCTTTCCGAGCAACGAAGCGCTGCTTAAGATGCTTTATTTTGTCATGATGGGGGTCACACGCTAAAGGACAGGCAGCGACCCAAAGTGGGGACATATGCGTCTTCTTACCGGACCGAATCGGTAAGCACTTGCCTCGAGGCCAATTTCCGTCAGGTTCTATAAACCAGTATAATCAAAGTTAATTACGAGCCCGTTGTGTACCTTTTTCTGTGATTTTTGCAGCATTCTCATTAAAAAAAATTATGGTTATTGGGTCATAACCGCCAAAAGGATGGGGATAGCTGTTCCTGGCAGCTCGACTTTGTGTTTACGACCTTTATATAACATCGTGTCGCTGTCGTATGATGCCCCATGACTTACACTTGTACCCGGAGCAACAATAGGAATTGCCGCACCGCGCGGACTCGTATAAAACACTTTTGCATTCTAACTGTTCATAGACGCTCCATGTAGGTTGATGCAAGAACCATTAAAAAAGGCCAATCACTATTTCGAACTAAGCTTTCCCAGAAGCATTTTTATTAAGTCTATTTCGATTCGCTTAATCTGATCTATCTTATCAATCATTCTGTATGAAATTTCATCCTTCTTTGTAAGTTTAAACTTGATTCCCATATTTCTGAGTAAGAGTGCCTCATTTTCTATTTTGCTGTATTCGTTGTCCATTTCAACAAATCCCAATGGAGGGTCATCGGTGTTTGTCAAAAAATGAAATACATATTTCAACACTTTTTTGTGATCCCATAGGATATGGAGGGATCGAATAAGGCCTGGCGATAATTGTGGGCTATTTCGTTTAATCAATTCGTGAATGCTAATTCCCCAAGCGTCCGTGTCCAAACCAGGTTCTTCGAGAAGCCTATATCGTTTAGAGGTCTTATAAGACGAAACGTAATCCTCTAGCAGAAGATAAAGGTTATAAGAGGCCGTCAATTTGCTGGCGGCCACAATCTAAATGCTTGCATTGAGAGTAATAAGGCTTAATTTAATAACAAGATGGGCACCCTTTAGAATGGACATGCTACCAAAGGTTTGGCTCCCAAATCAGCATGTCGCGCCAGGGCAATTGTTATGACAATGCCGCCATGGAGAGCTTCTTTTCTCATTTGAAAACCGAAGCGCTCTAACTGTATCGAGGTCAGTTTTCTTTGCGCTTGTCATGGTAGGCATGGGACGTGTACTGGCTTCCTTGATCGCTGTAAACGATCAAGCTGGTCACGTCCTTATGTATGTCGAATGCCTTGCGGGAAGGTCTCTAAAACGAGTGGATTGTCGCAATCCCCTTGTTGCACAGATCCATATTGGCCGACAAATAAATGCGTTCCTCACCCACGCATTACTGAGTCACGTCCGTAACCCACTTCTGGTTGGGCTTTTCGGCGCTAAAATTCTAGTGCGTTCGACGATACGCCCGTCCTCCACGGCTGCCTGCTTGCTCGTACGATGTACGATTAAGGCATGAATGCCCATCACCTGCATGAGACGCAGCACCTTCTTGTGTTTGATGACAAGACCATGTTAGCGCAGCAGCTCATCTTGCAGGCGGAGGCAGCCAACGGTCTTGTAGCGCTAATTGAAAATGGCCAACATCTTCGTTTTCAAATCGGCGTCGGGATCTGTATCGCTTCGTTTCGTTTTGCGGTCCTGTCCCAGCTCGATTGTGACCTGGGCATTGCTCGCCCCTTTATACCCTATGACCGACCTGCATCAGGAACTATTCCCCGTTCTTAACCCATTTCGACTTTATCCTTCCGGAGAGTATGTCGGCAGTAAGTGGTGAATTTTCCACAGACGATATTTGGTATTCTACTATCATTCTAAATTCAACCTTCCTCCTATACATATCCTTTTCGACTTCTACCAGTAAAGCACTTTCATTGCATTCTAAATGCATTTTCTTAAGCTCATTTTATCGGATTTGAGTCAGTCATAACGGCTCAAGCATTTCTATCTTATGAAAATCTGCAGTAGGAATAGAATTGCCAAACCTTTTAACGAGCTGAGAATAAACTCCATCTTTCGTAATCAACTCATTATGATCTCCACATTCAATTATGCGACCATCACTGATTACATACACAATATCTGCATTTTTTATTGTAGATAGTCTATGCGCAATTACGATTGTTGTCTTTCCTTTTCTCAGTTTATCTAACTCATTAAAAATATGCCTTTCAGTCTCAAGATCAAGAGAAGAGGTAGACTCATCTAGAATCATAATTTCAGTTTCAACTAACAATGCACGAGCTAATGCTATAAGTTGTCTTTGTCCACCGGATAATTGAACTCCCCGTTCACCTACATCAGTATCGTATCCGAGGGATAAAGATTCAATAAACTCGTGAATTTCTAACCTTTTGCAAATTTCAATCATATGAGTTTCACTTATCTCACGTCCCAATAATAAATTATTCCGAATGGAATCTGGAAATAAAAAAGAGTCTTGAGAGACAAAAGTGACTTGTTTAGACCATTGGTCTATGGAAACTTGTGAAAGGGGTTTATTATTTACTGCAATAAATCCAGAATCCGGTTCGTAAAATCTTATTAATAATTGCGCTATTGTAGATTTGCCACTTCCGCTCATTCCTACTAAAGCAACCTTTTTTCCTACGGGAATGTTTAGATCCATATCTCTTATTACTGGATCTTCATTAGAATCGTATCGAAATGTAACTTTATGAAAAGAAAGGCTTCTAATTGGCTTACTTATTAATTCAACACAATTAGTTTTTTCCTCTTCCGTTACTTCCCGCACGCGCTCAACAAATG
Organism: Cohnella sp. GCM10020058; assembly: GCF_042683485.1. Taxonomy (NCBI): domain Bacteria; kingdom Bacillati; phylum Bacillota; class Bacilli; order Caryophanales; family Paenibacillaceae; genus Cohnella; species Cohnella sp. GCM10020058. The sequence goes on along the minus strand of NZ_JBHUJV010000001.1, from coordinate 467,151 downwards.
CCATATTACCAACAAACCCAACAAAAAAACTATATACTTTCTCGTAAGAGTTCATAAGTTGGGAAGAGAACTGAAATATAATAACCAACCAACCAATCGATAGATCTTTTTGAAATACTAGATATCCACCATAACCTAAAACAAACAATTGAATACTCCAAAGCATTATCAGTGAATAGAATGCTTGTTTATTGGTTATTTTTAATTGTTCCATAATGTTATTAAAATGCTCACTCATATATTTACGTATTCGTTTATTCTCCCAATCCTGACGGTTGAAAGCTATTACCTCTCTAGAGGACGAAATACCTTCTTCGACTGTGATTAGCAACGCAGTATTGCTATTAGCCACTTGGTTGTTTAAACTTTTTAGTTTAGGAGCAAGAAACTTTCCAATTGCTAAATAAACTAAACTCACCCCCATAACCGATACTAATAAAACTGGACTCGCAGAACCTATGATTATCGATAAGATTATAGCTTCACATATTTGCATTATTCCAAGAGGCAGCGTATTAGCAATCAACATCGTAGTTTGATCCAGATCCGAAGTTAAATTAGTTACATATTTGCCCGTTCTATGTTTACGAAATTGTTTAACAGACATACGATGCAATAACTTAAGAATATCCTTCAGCATTATTTGTTGAAGTGTAAATGCTGCTTGATTGCGCATCAAGGCAGCAAAAAGTTGATACAAATTGGAAATAATAGCTATTAGCATAAGTCCTGATAACAATGGAAGTAACAAATGATATTTTCCTTTTACAAATAAATCATCTACTATGAACTTTTGAATCCCTACTACTCCTATTTTAGTTGCCATTTCCACAATTAATAAAAAGAAAAAAAAGATCAAGTGTATTTTAACTTTTTTAGCATTAGCTATAATCCAACGGAAATTACTCATTAAAAGATTTCCCTCCTGCCATGAACGAGTTGGTAGAAGGGGCCCTGATTTTTTAGAAGTTGATCAAAGGTACCCTGTTCTAAAATACCTTGTCGATCTAAAACCACGATTCTATCAAATTTTTCAATCGATGTTAACCTATGTGCAACGGCTAAAGTAGTTCGTCCTTCAAAAAGTCGATTTAACGCAAGATGAACTTCAAACTCACTCTTGTTGTCTAAAGCAGAAGTTGCTTCATCTAGTAATACTATTCGAGGATTTTTAATAAACATTCTAGCAATTGACAAGCGTTGCCGCTGTCCACCTGATAGCCGCATTCCACGTTCGCCCACAATGGTATCATATTGTTGTGGCAAATCTAAAATAAATTGATGAGCAAAGGCAGCAATCGCTGCAGCTTCAATCTCTTCATCAGTGGCATTCGGAGAACCAAAACGAATATTGTCACGAATGGTTCCACCAAACAAATATGTCTCCTGAAATACAAATCCCATCGCTTCTCGAATGGTATTGAGCGATAATTCATTGAGGGGAATCCCATCTAATTTAATTTCTCCCTCTAATGGATCATAAAAGCGCCCAACAAGTTTTAACAAAGTAGATTTCCCGCACCCACTTGCTCCGACAAATGCGATTTTCTCACCGGCACATATTTCTAAATTAAAATTAGAAATCAAACTTGATTGACTTGGATAATGAAACGAAACTTTTTGAAACAATAATTCTCCTTTAATATTAACATTGATTGGCGACTTATTATCCTTTATAGTTGGTCGCTCACTCATAAATTCAAACAGTCTTTCAGCTTGATTCATAAGAACTTGTTGTTCAGAAGTTAAAGTAACAAAACTTGTCATGTCTTGAATCATTCGAAAGTAGAAAAACATAAAGGCGACCATTGCACCTGTACTTATTTCATCATGACGTAATAAAAATGAGCCATAGGCAAAAACTATTACGGCTCCTAATTGAACGATAACTCTTCGAATCATTCCCCTACTATAACTCATTAAATGCAGTTTATTGACGCTATTATGCATTTGCCTTTGCCTCGCGAGAGTTTGTGACGAATCCCAGTCACTACTTCCGTATACTCTTATTTCTAACAATGCAGAAATTGAATCATATATTTTTTTCTGAAATGAAGTACGAAACCCCTGAACTGTTTTTCTCAACTGAGCTGCTCTTTTTTCAAAAAAAGGACCTATTATGTAATAGGATAATAGACAAGGAATTACTGCCAAACTCAAAGTAACATGAATAGAAATCATTAATGCTACTGAAATTATAAACGCCACTCCTGTAACAATCATTCCTGGAAAATACTTTTGGTAAATTTGCTGCACAGCTGTTAATTCTGAATTAAACAAAGATAAGGTTTCTCCCACTGGGTGTTGATCATAATAAGAAAATCCCAATTTTCTCATATGAGTAAATAAAGAGAGTTGCATATCTCGGGCAGCCTTTTCTTGAACAATTCGTTGCAATTTATTTCTTAAGAGTGTAGCGGCAACCATCAACGCGATTAAACTAGACATAATACTTAGTAATATACTAAATGAATTAACTGTTCCTTTTGGTAGTAATACATCAATTAAGTGTTGTATAAACTTTGTAATCGATAATTCAACTCCGATTACGAATAAGCTTAGAATAATAAAACCCGCTACCAACTTAGAATAGGGCTTTAAATAAAATAGGACCCACAAATATGCTTTATAGTTTCCTCTCCATCTAGGGTGCTTTATAAAGCTTTTTCCTTTAATAATTGTTTGCCCCCTCTATTTCAATTTGACGGCTTAAAAGCGTAAATTTGATTAAATACATTCTCTTGGATCCATTAATTAAATTGATTTCGTTTTATTTTTCCCGTTAGAGTTTTTGGCAAGCTATCATGAAGATACCATTTTCGCGGGTTTTTATAATTTGATAAAGCTCTAAATGTAATATTTTTAATTTCATTTAAAGTTATTTGGTCGTTGATTACTAAGTGAGCAGTAATTATTTCACCCATTATTTCATCGGGTTCTCCTAGCACTAAGGCTTCTTCAATTCCATTAATTCCATAAAAGAACTCTTCAACCTCCTCGGGATAAACGTTTATACCGCCTGTCAAAATTAAGTTTTTAATTCTACCCACAACAAACAATCTTCCATCCGAATCAAAATACCCTAGATCACCAGTCAATAGCCAACCGTTTACAATATTAGTATTTGTAAGATATTCGTTTTTGTAATACCCTAGCATTATATTTTTTCCCTTTACTTTTATTTCTCCGATTGAATTGTTAATTAATGTTGAGCCACTCTTATCTACTATTTCAACATCAACTCCTGGGACTGGAAATCCACATGATATCTTTTCTTCTCCTCGTTTCATTATGGTTACACGAGGAGAAGCTTCGGTAAGACCATATGTATGAAGAACATCAACATTCGGGAATAGCAATTTGATTTTCTCCATCATATTGTTCTGAATAGCGGAGCCACTTATGATTAAAGTATGGACTTTGTTAAAAAAAACCGAATTGAGATTATCTCGAACAAGAACCGATAAAAAAGTTGGTACGGCAGCCAAACAACTGACATTAAAACTCTCAGCAATATTAAAAAATACTTTAGGTAACATTGGCACACTCACTAATAAGAAAGGTACTTTTAAATATATACATGAAAGTATTTGTGTAGTAATTGTAGAACTAAAGTGTAATGGCATGGTAATTAGGAATAAGTCGTTTCTCTTAAAAGCAACTTGAATTGAATGTGCTATAGTATTAGATATAATATTCTGATGTGATAACATGATTACCTTGGGAGTGCCAGTACTTCCAGAAGTGGATAAAAAAAATGCAGCATCAGAACTTTTGGCTGTATAATCTTTGTCTTTTAAAACTAGATTTATATCCGTATTATAGAAATCAATTGTAGAAGTATTAATCCAATACCCATTAACTTCAGCAGGTTTGTTTTTACAAAGACAAACTTTAATGTCACAGTTTTTTATTAAGGCACTAATTTCTTGTGCTTTTGAATGGAAAGGTATTGGTACTACTATGCCTCCTATAAGAAGAATACCAAACATTGAAAATATAAACTCTTCATTATTATCAAAATATATACCAATTTTTTCTTCTTTAGAGACCTTTAATTTCTTAAGCAAATTAGCAATCTTTAAACTATTAACTAGCACATTGCTGTAACTCCATTTTGCACTTGTGGTACTAAAAGCGATTTCATCCGGGATACTTCGTACACAATCAATTAATATTTCTTCAATAAATTCTGGCATTTAAGTCACCACATTTATAATATTAATTTCAAAAGATAATAAATGAGATTAGCATAATCGAACAAAGGATGTTGTTTTACCTGAAGTCATAGAGGGAAAATCCTCAACTATAAACAAAGTCAGCTTTGTTTTATCACCCAAGATTTCGCATGTTAACTTGACAATTTCATCATATGTTTCGTTTTTGTATTTAGGTCCCTTTTTAATATATAAATTAAAGTTATTTATATCTGTTTGTTCTACTAGATATCGATCAATTACTTGTTGGTCTTTCTTTGTGGCTTTAAAAACTATTCTTTTAAAGAACAGATCACCTAGTATATCGTTATTTCCTTTTAAAAAACTATTAACACGTCCACCAGCCAAATTAATTATTGATGATTTATTTCCACACTTACAATATTTCTCTGTTATCTTGCCGAAATCGCCAACTTTATATCTGATTAAAGGCATAGATTTATTATATAAACTGGTTACAACTATTTCCCCTATATCCGGATAATCAGATATTATTCCCTGATTTACTATTTCGATTAGAAACAAATTATTAAATACATGCATATTTTTTTCTGAACATTCATACGCAATGGCCCAAGATTCTCTTGTACCATAATGATTTATGGTTTTGCAGCCGAAAACTCGTTCAATATAAATTCTCTTATCCTCATCAACTGCCTCACCCATTAGTTCTATAAATTTAATTGATCCAGGTTTATAATCTACTAAACCTGCTTCAATTATTTTAGCCATCCTTTCAATCACAGTTATGGTTCCATTAATCCATCTTGGAGAATAGTCTAGTAATTTATTAACACAAAATACAAGATTTGATTTCTCAAAGTTCGCAAAATCACCAATTTTTCTAAAACCCTCTTTTAGAAGTTCTAAAAAGTTATCCTTGTTAACATAAGGATCCCATTTTAATCTTTCCTTCCAGATGTAAGTTCCAGACAAAACTCTTTCAGATAACGTTTTAATACATTTTAATGGTGTCCCTGTAGTGCCTGAGGTCAGTTCCGAGGTTGTTTCTTCAGAAATTTTTGATATGTAATTATCATAATTTTTTTTAATGTCATTTTTGTCCGTTAGAGGGATTCTGGAAAAAAAACACTCAATTCCAGAGTTCAAATCTAACGCCTCTCTAACAAATAAATCATGAAAGTATTTGTTATTACTATCCAAAAAATGAATTAAATCTCTTAACTTTTTTTTTTGAAAAATACTAACTTTTTCTAGATTTATTATAGGATCACGCATAAAAGACAGACCCTCCAATTACTCAGTATTTAAACTGTTCTGGTACGGGAATTAAAGTACCAACTCCATCTTACGCAAAATAGGCATTACTCCTTCTCCAAAATGTAACGCTTCCTCCAAATGTGGATAACCCGAAAAAATAAATTCATTAATCCCTAATTGACTATATTCAATTATTCGATTAGCCACTTCAATATGACTTCCTACTAATGCTGTTCCTGAGCCTCCTCTAACTAACCCCATACCAGCCCATAAGTTAGGAGAAACCTCCAACTTATCAAAACGACCCTGATGTAAAGAACGCATTCGTTTTTGACTTATTGATTCAGAAAGAGTTTGTCTCGTTTGAGCCAACTTAATTTCACCTTCGTTAATTGAAGACATATATCTATCAGCAACCGACCAAGCTTCTTCGCTTGAATCCCTAGTCACAACATTTAATCTCATACCTACTTTATAAGCACGATTACCAGCCATACGTTTGATTCTATAAACATTATCTTTAATCATTTCTGGGGGTTCCCCAAAAAACAGGTGAACATCAGCCTGCTTAGCAGATACTTCTATTGCATTCTCAGAAGATCCACCAATGTAAATTTTGGGAAGTGGATTTGGAGTAGGCAGTAGTGTTGGCGCAACTTGTAGTTTATAATATTTTCCGTTTAATTCCTTTGATTCACCTGCCCAAATTTCTTTTAATATTCCGATAAATTCACTCATTCTTTCATATCGTTGATCATGACTCTTATAATCTCCAAACTTTATTTGTTCTTCAGGTTTTCCTCCGGCAACAATTTGAAGATCCAAACGACCTCCAAACATTCTTTGCGCTGTTCCAGCCATATGAGCAACAAGCATTGGCGCTGTTGCATCCGGACGGATGGCCACTAAAAATCTTATATTTTTGGTGTATTGACTAAGGACTGAGGCAGTGATCCAGGGGTCTTCGCAATATAAACCTGTTGGTAGCAAAACCCCCTCAAATCCTACACTTTCAGCAGCTAACACAACTTGTTTTAAATATTCCATATCTGGTTTACGTTCAAGCTTTTTATCAAAGTGGCCGACGTAATATCTACTATCTCCTGCCGTTGGGACAAACCAATGTAAATTAATCATACTTCTATTAGCTCCTCAACACCTATAGTTTGAGGTTGACCTACTCGAATTTCATTAAAAGCACTTCCCTCAAGCCGCCCAAGTTTATCATACTGAGCTGAATGTCCATTAACTTTCCAATGCTTGGAGTAGTTACCCAACCCACCAATAACCTTGTATTGGGTTTTACTTAGGCATCTTCCAAATATCATATATCTTGCATGACACTGGCTCACTTCAATGTCATCAGAATTCTCGGGGTGAGAGAGAGGAACAGCAACTGTTTGATCAACATATGGCTGAATAATCCAAGGCTCACCTAAGTGTACTTGACTTAAAACGAGGTCCAAAATTTGCTTCGCCGATTTTTTGGAGCCAGTGAGTCTAAATACCCCTCTACTCCTATTATAAAATGCCCCAGCACCCCCTCCACATTTAATAATTAACTTACCTCTTATTGATTCAGGAAGCATTGCTAAATCATATATTGATTTAACGCTTTCGAGATGATTCGCTAGGGAATCAGGCAGATAATTTAGTATTGGTTTCAAATTTATTTGTTCTGCTTGGATAAGAACTGTGGGAATAATAATTTCTCTTAGCCTATTAGAAAATAAATCTTTATATTCATCCATAAAGGGAATAGACATGCCCCATTTTTGTCTGTAGATAACATTCATCGGAGTCTCTACCCATAATTTCCCTTCTATACTTTCTCTTGCTAGTTTGATAAGAAGTTCGTGGTCTAAGGTACTTGTAAACTCTTGACCGTATAAAAACGTTAGTGGCCTTGATCCATTTTCGTCATTCAACAGTACCTTTTCATTCCTTAAACTAATAACTGTTTCAAGCGAAGATCTTTCAATAGGAAAGTATGCTATTCCTTTTTTTTCATAGTAATTTTTTAAATAGTTTTCGCCATTCATCCAAAAATGTCTCACATCATTTATTGCAACTGGATCCGCACCAGATTCTAAGATAGCATCTGCAAATCCCTCCGCAAGATTTCCGAGTGTTCTCGTATTTGATGAATTTGGTATTATTAATGACTGCTCTCTTTGTATACCAAAAAACAAACCTGGCCCACCGCTTTTCCATTGCACTTCTGCAATTTGGCGTTCATCTTTTCCCAACGTTACATAATCAATTCTACACATACGAGGTTCTAATCTTGCTTCAGAAATTATTTGATGAACCTCAAGTTCTGTTGATGTGACACCATGTTCAACAAGTTTGGTAATCCAAGTGGGCTGCCTGCCGCCTCTTGAATCAATATATAAATCATTTAAAATTCTATAAAGGTTCCAAAGGTGCTTTAAATCTTCATCTATATTTGAAGCTGTATTTGATTCAATAATTGTCGTTGTAGGGGTTAGTAATGAATTATAACGAAAACCCTCTCCATAACATAAACAAGAATGATCTAATTGTTTTTGTAATTTAATTAGCAAATTTGAAGAGAAACTTTCTAAGAGCAATTGGTTTCCTCTTTTCTATTGAAAGTTAGCAAGCCAATCAGATAGATTTAATGCCTCTTTAACTAAGTGTTCTTCTTCAATTGCAGGACCCATTTTTTCCAAGGTGATAACTGCATTACATTTAAAATTAATACGGAATGCTGTGAGTACATCACTTTCATCAATCTTTTCGTCTCCGTAGATTCGTAACATCAATCGACATATTAAAGTACAATATTTATAAACAGCTCGTTTTCGTATCGGCCTATCCTGCAAATATCGCCGAAGACGATCTATGACGATTATTAGTTCGGCCATTGCCCATTGCCTTTCTCGAGCTAAATCAACTCTAGGCAGTTTAAACTCTTTTGATTGAAAAAATGGTGATAAATAATTCTCTGATAACAATTTAATCATAAATGCTATTTTGGGAGGCACGGCCATTCTATATATCTCATTTTGAGTAAAAACAGATATGGATGTATTGCGTAATTCACTTAGTACTACTGGAAGTTTACTAACAATTGAAATAAAGTTTTCATCTTTTATTACCATAAGTACATCTATATCGCTCCAGTTAGCTCGGTAATTTCCTAATCCCGCACTTCCACCAATTGCTATAAGATTAATTGCCTCTTTCTCTTCTGTGAAATAATCTAAAATTTTTTCTGTAATTTCGTTAGCTTGACTATTTATTATTGCAGGAGCAGATATAATCTTTTTCATTTCTGAATTTTCTGAATACTTTACTGCCAGACGGTCAGCTTTGCTCCAACGACTTTCAACATTTTGATTTAAGTCTTTATCATCAAGTAAGATAACTATTTCGCCTAACAAACTTTTTAAGGAGGCGAAAGTATTAGAGTCTAAAGTTGCTTCTATCACATATGCTCGGCTAAAGGGATTAAATTGAATGAACTCTTCTAAATTGTAAACAAAATTTCTACATTGTTTATCAATTTTATTGAAGGACACGGCTCTATTATCGCAAAAATAATCTGCATTTAATCTTATATAACTATGCTGGGATTGAAAGTAATCTGCAATCTCACTAGAATTTGAATTCTTATTTCCACCAACAATAACAATTGAGTTGACATGTTCGAAAGGGATTTTGAATCTAGAATCATAATTATTTAATATAGTTCTAATTTGTATTTGAATTTCTAATTCACTTACACTATCATATTTAAGCGAATGATCGAATTTAAAACTTGCTTTCAGTGTTTCAAGGATATTTTCAAAACTTAAAGATTTATCTTTCCTAGTCCTAATCGGATTCTCGCCCAGTTGAATATTTACTTTATTAGTTTCTATATTTATATGTTGAATTTCATTTAATGCAGTAATATATGCATTGTCTGACAATAACAATGCTTCATCAAATCCGATAGGGTTGCTTTTAATCACACTCTCAACAATTAAAGCTCTTAAGACTTGGAGGTAAGGGGTCCATATTACAATGTCTCCATACACAAAGCGACACGAATTAATATTTTCTGCCCAAAACTCCTTTAAACTTTTGGAATCTAATGGCTGATTAATTTCACTGATTGATGCGATTTCTATATCTTTTTGAAAACTTTTGATAAGCCATTCAGTGTGTAATTCATCATTTACTCCAGCAAGTGTAATCTCAAGTGAATTAACCATAAAGGACTCCCTATTAAAACATTTTAGAATTTTAATCTTTATGCCGGCTTCTTATTAATTGTGCTCATAATTTTTTCAATTGTTTCGAAGTTCTCCAACAACAAATCTGAGTCTTCAAAAACGATTCCTAGCGAAGATTCTAAATTCACAACTAACTGGATAGTTTTTAATGAATCTAGCCCTAATTCCACTAAATTTGTTTGGTTGTCCAATGCTTCTTGTTCTAAAACTTTTATAACTTGTTCTTTAATTCTTTTTTCGAATTCCATATTCAAACCTACCCTCTTTGTGTGTATTAAATAAAGAATACTCTACGACTTTAATATTTGGATAAGTCTACATGAATCTACTTGAATCTACAGGATCTTACACCTTCCTATTCTTTTAATAATGCTTTTCCCAGTTATACGAAATCATACTTTCTTTTCCTGTTACACGAATTCAAATCTAGGGCTTATTTGTTAGTAAATGTAACTTATCCTCGATAAGCAGAATTATATTAGAAATAATGTATTGTCTCAATTGAATCTTTAAAAATTGATAAACTTTAATTTGAAAATGTAACCAGATTGGTTTCTTGAATATTCAGTGTTTAATTTTATACTTACCGAATTTATGGGGATCAAAGTATTCAAATGTAACAAGCAACGGATCCAAAATAATTTACATTTTATAGAGGAGATTCAGGAATTATATAATTCAGAAAATGTCTCGCAGCTGCCGATAGGGGAAAACCATTAAGTGTAGCTATACCAATATGTCGTTCTGGAATTTTCGGAATTAAAGGAATTTCTATAAGCCCTCCCATCATTAATTCCTCAACCACATAATTTTTCGCAATAATAGTTAAACCAAAGCCACTTAACGCAAACTGTACAAGCAGATCGACACTTCCCAACTCAAATTCGGGGTTGAGAAGTACACCATTTGCCAATGAATAATTATCTATGAATGACCTAGTACTTCCCCCAGGTTCAAGCAAAAGTAGCGGAAATTGACTAAGTTCAGACAAATGTAGTGTTTTTTTAATTCTGCTTGCATACTTTGGGCTTCCAACAAGGCATTCCTGCTGAATTGCACTTTTATGAAATGTAATTTTAGGGTCTTCTGCGGGCAAATTAACAACGCCAAAGTCAATTTTACCATCCTTTAAAAGTGCAAGTGTTTCAGGTGTTGTGCGATTTGTGACATGAACTTTTATATCTGGATATTGGGAATGGAACTTTTCTAGAAAGGGAAGCAAGTAATATTTACACAAGGTATCACTAGCACCAATACTAATTTCTCCATTAAGTAAATTCTTCATTCCCGAAATACTTTTTTCCCCCAATTCAATTAGTTGAATAGCCTTTTCAATAAAAGTAAAAAGGACTTCTCCTTCTGATGTTAAAGTAACGCCTTTGGACGTACGAAAAAATAAATGAACATCTAAATTGCTTTCAAGTTGTTTGAGAGTATGGCTAACCGCAGGTTGAGTAATATTGAGCCTTTTCGCAGCGTTTGTTAATCCACCAAGTTTTGCAGTCCAATAAAAAACACGATACCACTCTAAATTATGCTCCATCTATATTACCTCTCTTTATGACTGTCATTATTAATAACAATTTTACTTATAGCATTCCCAGAAATTATAATATTCAAAGTTAGAAATATCAAGTTATGGAGGGATCAAATTTGACAGTTACTGCGATCGTCGGAGCCAACTGGGGCGATGAAGGAAAGGGGAAGATGACAGATTTCCTCTCAGCTAAATCATCTTATGTTGTGAGATATCAAGGTGGAAGCAACGCTGGCCATACCATTATTAATGACTATGGAAAATTCGCACTTCATATGTTGCCTTCTGGTGTTTTTCATCAAGACGTAGTAAATGTAATTGGCCCTGGAGTGGCACTCGATATTGATGCCTTTTTTAAAGAACGCGAAGAGTTACTTAGGAGGGGTGTGCCGGAACCTCGCTTAAGAGTATCTGACCGTGCACAAGTAGTCCTTCCAATTCACCGTTTGTTTGATGAGCTAGAAGAAGAACGATTAGGCATTCGCAGTTTTGGCTCAACAAAAAAAGGAATTGCTCCTTTTTATGCTGATAAATATGCAAAGTTGGGCATACAAGTAGCTGATTTATATAATGAATCTAGATTGTTTAATAGAATAGTCCAAACACTTGAATCAAAAAATGTTCTTCTTGAGCACTTTTATAAAAGAAATTCAATTAATCCCGAAGAAATAGTTTCTCTTCTGTTAGACCAAGGGAAACGGCTTCTACCTTTTATTTGTGATACGACAATAATGTTACATGAAGCCCTAGAAAAGCATGCGAACATCCTATTAGAAGGTCAACTTGGCGCACTTCGCGACCCCGACCATGGAATTTATCCCTTCTCAACATCCTCTTCCACACTGGCTGGTTTTGCTCCAATTGGTGCTGGAATACCGACATATACAATTTCAAGAATTATGGCAGTTACTAAATCGTATTCCAGTTGCGTTGGTAGTGGCCCCTTTGTATCAGAACTTGAAGGAAACGAAGCAGTTGAACTGAGGACACGTGGAGGAGACGCAGGAGAGTTTGGTGCAACCACTGGTCGTCCTCGAAGGGTAGGGTGGTTTGATGTAGTAGCGACACGCTATGGTTGCATGGTTCAAGGAGCAACTGAAGTTGCTTTAACAAATCTTGATGTTCTAGGATACTTAGACGAAATTATCGTTTGCACCAACTATATACTAGAAGACGGAACAAAGACTAATAAGTTTCCAGTAAACGCAAAACTGGAGAATGCCAAACCATATTTTAAATCTCTTCCAGGTTGGAAACAGGACATATCACATGCACGTTCCTTTGATGAACTTCCATTAGCCGCCCAGGAATACATCAAATTCATTGAATCAGAAATTAAGGTTAAAATCACGTATGTTTCTGTTGGGCCAAAAAGAAAACAATTAATCTCTAGACTGTGAAAGTAGCTAGATTTTAATCCTATCGTTTAAGATGAGACGGCTTGGCCATAAGCCTCTCTACCTTTGTACAATTATTTACTGTACGGCGGTTCCAAATTAGGTTAACAAGTGCTGTAAATAAGCCTCCCTCTCGCCTCTCAAAAGGAGGTCGAGAGGGCATGTTTATTTCCATTTACCTTGAAACGAAGTCAACGTAGCCCCTCTCTTATAAATTCAATGCTCTAAGTGTTCCAAACGTTAAAATGTTAGACTATCGCCACATCATTAAGCTCCCTTGGTATAATATAGTTTTCTCACGAATGCTCGCTAATTTGTAGGATCTCAATATAGGATAAACCACGTCTGGTCAAAAGGAACTATGTCAAATTTGGCAACTTAAGCGCATGTTGAAACAGGGCGGGCGAGGTATCGCTTCTCTTTTTGCTACTCTGTTGTACGCTACTCCAGGTACTTCCGGAGGCATTCACTACCATGGTCCTCATCCTGAAAGATGAATCATATATTAAGTCAGCAGTAAAAACGAAAAGCATGAAACACAAGCGCTCAGTTATGAAGCTCTACGGCAAGCTTGCTTGCCTTCTGGTCGCTTTTAGCGCGGCGAAGGCTACGAACCAGATCGAGTTCTTCCTGTAGCTTTACTCATATTTCTGTACATTAGGCAAACTTATGCTTCCAAATGAACTAGACAAACTTATGCTTCCAAAAGCCACAAGCACCTATACTGGACGATTATATTAGGCTCTCGGTTCAATAAGTAACATCCCCCCAAACGTACCGACCATTCTCCTTACCAAAAAGCACACACGAAAAAAGGGGGCTGGTAGCGCAGGAAAAAACTAAGCCGGTGACCCGTTCATGAAGTGACGGGTCACCCGCGACGGTGAGGCTACTTGCTAATACGCGTAGGGATATTCTCACTTTTGCCAAATTGTTAGAAATCGCGACAGTCGTAGACCTTAAAAAATGTTTCCGTTCTAGACGGCGTACAGGAAGCCGTAGCCTCACACGAGATGATATTGAATGAACAAATGTACATAGTCTCCGCTGACGTTAAGGAAAGTCAAATTTGTTATCAGGTCTTAGAGAATGCTGGGCATAAGCAGAGACCAAATCATCGTCATACGTTACTCAACATCGCTACTCTTCTGTTTTAACTTTCGAGTTGCGTGACCTGCCGGGAAATTAAAGAAATACTCCTTGCAATTGCCGTCATAATAGACCACAAACATCGTTCGTTTAACCTTCTCACCCTTATTACCGTCCTCTTAAAAACGAAATCACAAATATGACACAATCCTTTTAAGAGTATGAATCAGACAGTGCTTCCGTCTTTTACTTCTATTTAACTTTTTATAATGCTCACAGCTTAATAACTAAATAAACCGGGTTCGCAACCAACGAAGCCGTTAAATTTTGTGTGATATAGTTATTCGATTTTCTGATGGGCGAGTCTGAGCCACTCGTCGTGAAGAAGAATCAGTCCAACGAGACCGGCACTAAGGATCAGATTATCACGCTTTTACGCCAAATGCGTCAACACGCGAGACATCGAGGACCAGTATTAGCCTGGAGGTCTCTCCGACCTTTATTTCAAATGTCATTAATAAGATTATGCCTTCATAAAGGAATGGTAGAATCGGCCGCTGCAGGGCGAGTACGCGGTCGTCTTTCTGGATGCCATCCACTTCAACTTCAAGCAGGACGGCGCCATTGTCCTATATGGTCAACCGCATCGACCTAAACCGCAACTTCATCGGCTTCTCTCAGGCGATCTCATCCAGTATTTTACAAAATCTTAATATACCCGTTTTAACTAAAGTGTTTTAGTAGGTTAATCGGCCATTTGCTTGGTGCAAGTCCCTACTTTACTAATGTCCTTTTTTCTCCCACAATACGCAGCGAACCTCGGTCAACGGTAAGCGAGGTTTCTTTTCTATGTTCAGTAAAATATAAACGCTTCGGGAGGCTTACTCAACGTTGTCATAAGATTCATATAATTATCCTAGTAAGTTACAGTTCGTCCATGAAAGTTTCGTAAGCAATTTTCAGCTAGACATTTGCATGGGCGATAATTGATGTGGCGCTGGCTTACGCTAGTTCCTCGTCCGATTCGCATGGCGAAATCGGTTTTTTTGGAGAAGAACTCCACAGCAACCTTTTCGCATTGTCATTTGAACCCGTTGCCAAGTTCTTTCCACAACTACGGAAGAGATGACGGATACGATTATGACCTTTTGTAACCGATCAAGTGGCCGGGCATCCAGTAAGGCAGCTGCGATCGTCTTAGCGGCAAAGAACAGCCTTGTCATTGATTCGAACGCAAGCCAGACTATAGCATTGCGGCTCATGATCAATTTGTTACAGGAGTACCAGAGCCACCTTGCAAATCTGGAAAACGAGATTCATACGAAAGCCAGTTGCATTGCCGGCTATGATTTATTATGTTCGATTCCTGGAGTAAGCTCTAAACTTGCAGCTACGCTCCTGTCGGAAATAGGTGATATTCCTCGTTTGAACATGCTAAAAAGCTTGTAGCGTTTGCCGGCATCGATCCAAGTGTATTTTCGTCAGGCAAATTCACAGCGACGCGAAACCGCATAACAAAGCGAGGCTCCAACCGTATACCAAGAGCCCTATATTTGGCTGTACTTTGTGGAATCAGAGGGGCAGCGAGAAACGTACGTATTCGTTCATTTTACGACAAGTTGCACTTATCGCATGTACCATTAAATTGCTGCACATCATTTATGCTCTACTTAAAGACTCGGTCTCATACCGCCCCTTTTAATCCTTAAAAAGGACAGTATTACACATAACTCCAGTTGGGGCTGGGGGTAGTTTCTTATTGCCTTTTTATGATTCTAACAGGGAAATTAATTTAATCGAAAGTCTTGACATCATATTAGCTGGCTTGTGTAAACTCTCAAACCTACTAAAATGAAAAATAGTGAGGTTGGGAGCACACATGGGACATTGGTCGAAAGAGCAACTCTGGAGCTTCATTAAGGAGAACAACCTGGTTACAGCACAAGACGCGCAAAATGCGCTCAAGAATTTGTTCGCCGAGACGCTGCAGGAAATGCTGGAAGCGGAAATGGACACGCACATGGGCTACGAGAAGCATGACGTACAGAACAAGATGACGCTGAGCAGCCGTAACGGCAAGAGCAAGAAAAAGGTCACGAGTGAATACGGCAATCAGGAGATTTCCGCTCCACGAGACCGTCTGGGCGAGTTCGAGCCACTCGTGGTGAAGAAGAATCAGTCCAACGCGACCGGCATTGAAGACCAGATTATTGCGCTGTATGCCAAGGGTGTCAGCACGCGAGAGATCCAGAACCACCTTCAGAATTTGTACGGTCTGGAGGTCTCTCCGACCTTCATATCCAATGTCACCAATAAGATCATTCCGCTCGTCAAAGAATGGCAGAACCGGCCGCTGCAAGGTGTCTACGCTGTCGTCTTTCTGGACGCGATCCAATTCAAGGTCAAGCAGGACGGCGCCATCGTGAACAAGGCTGCCTACATGGTCATCGGCATCGATCTGGACGGAAACAAGGACGTGCTTGGCATGTGGATCGGCGAGAATGAGTCCGCTAAGTTCTGGCTGAGCGTCCTAAACGACCTCAGAATCACGGCGTTCAGGACATCCTCATCACCTGCGTCGACAACCTCACCGGCTTCTCTCGGGCGATCTCGGCCTGCTATCCGAAGACGGAAATTCAAAAGTGTATCATTCACCAGATTCGCAATTCTACGTGCTACGTTTCCTACAAAGACCTGAAAAAAGTAACAGCCGATCTGAAGCCCATCTACAAGGCCACGACCGAGGAGATGGCGCTGCTGGAACTCGATCGGTTTGAGGAAGCTTGGGGCGCCAAGTATCCGCTCATCGTCCGCTCTTGGCGCGGTAACTGGGACGAGCTCGCCACCTTCTTCAAGTATCCGCCAGAGCTGCGTAAGCTCATTTATACGACGAACTTAATCGAGAGTTATCACCGCCAGTTGCGTAAAGTCACCAAAGGCAAAAGCATCTTTCCGAGCGACGAAGCGCTACTTAAGATGCTCTATCTCGTCACGATGGATGTCACACGCAAAGGGACGGGCCGTGTCCAAAACTGGGGACAGATGCTTCTGCAGCTCTCCGTCTTCTTTCCGGACCGGATCGGCCAGCACTTACCTTAAGGCCATCTCCCTCCGGGGAGATTACTATAAATGAGTTTACACAAAATTATTGACAGACTCTATATCAAAGCGCCTCGAATAATTAAATTTATTCGACAGTCTGGAAGGAATCCTTCCCAGGATCCTTTATAAGTTAAGGTAATCTAGTTATAATACTAATTCCTTTATATTTTCAAAATTAGTACCATTGCTAAAGTGAATCTTAATCGCATTATTTCTTGAAGATTTTTCATCCTTTAAAATCATGGAATATTGCATATAAGTTTGTAATTCTTTCGTTTTACGCCCTTCGCGAATATAAATAAATGTATCCATATCACTATGGAAATATCCACTATTCTTACAAACATCCAGAATACTCCTTATTATTGATTGATGATTTTCTAGCAAAATTTCTTTTTCATTTGTATTATGAAACTCAAATTTGTGGCATAATGCAAATATCCAAGAATCAACACCGTTTTCTTTTTGCTCAAACATACATTTTTCAAAAATTTCAAGTCTATTCAATTCAAAGCAATCATAGTAATCTAAGAAAATAAAATCAAATGGCCATACAATTTTCTTATGATTCTCGTCTTCACCGGATTTGATTATTAAATCAATATCCCCAAAAAGCATATTCTTATAAATTAAGTCAAAGTTTTTGACTTTCTCAAGTTGTTCATTGAATATAACTTCGTTATATTCAACACTAGTGAGCTTATTTATATAACTTTTAAATGTATTCATGTCATAAAAATTCGCGGCAGGCATCCCAAAATAATGGAGTAAACTTTGCTTTTCATTAACGATTACTTCTAACTTTTTTGCTAAATCAGATCGTACTATTGTTTTATAAAAATTTGACTTAAAAGATAATGCATTTAGCATGATTTTGTTGTGTAGGTACTGACTCCTATCCATATTATTTCCCCCAAGAATAATGTAGTATGAATCTAATATAATCAAGTCTTCAAATTTTTAAATTCAGAAGGGCTTAAAGAAGTATAACGCTTAAAAGTGGCTGCAAAATGTGAACTTGAAGAGAAACCGACCATTTTAGCAATCCTATATATAGGAAAATCAAAATTTTTCGTTAAGATTCTTTTTGCGGCATTAATTCGAACAGTATTCAAATAATAAATCGGGGAAACTTGGAAAACTTTGGAATATGCGTTACTTAAATAAATAGGATTAATATTGATTAATTCCCCCAGCATTCTAAGAGTGATAGGCTTTGAATAATTATCGCGAATAAAACGATTTACCTTAATAAGTCTTGTATCGATTTGATTTTTTTTATTTACTAATTTAGTTTTTTCATGCATATCCCTTTTTTTCAGAATGGTATTAAAAAATTTTTCAAATAATGCAATGTCTTTTTCCAGTTTATCTGTAAATAGATTTTGGGACATTTCAATAATTTCAATTCCCATTGAATTAATCTTGATGAAACTATTATTAAGTTCTGTCTGGCTTTCATCAAGAAATAAATAAAATTGAATTTTTATTATATTGTTTAGGGCTTGTAATTTTAACCTTTTATAGGTGGTTCTCGTTATTAAAATTCCTTCATTATTTATATTCGAAGAATTTTTATGGTAGAAAACCTTCGCTTCTCCCTGGCACTTTAGAAACAGTGATATGTTTTTGGGCAGGTATACACTCTCACTTTCTCCCGGCATAATGTATGATTCTTTATGTACGGAAAGCAGCTTCAAAATCTCACCTCCATTACTTCAAAAATTTTACCTTTATTAAAATTAATAAGCCGCTCTTTACATGCTCATATTTATATACTAACATACAAATTATAACTTTATTTATTATCATAGTACAACAAGGATTTTATATCCAAATAGAAATCTAAACCTTTTGATTAGAGAAGGGACGACTTATGATAAATAATTTACCTACGAGGACTCCCCCAATAGTCCTTTACTTATATCATGCTTATCCTCTTTCAATAATTTTTACGCAAGAAGATAAAATACTTCCTTGGTTTTATAGTAACTTCCTTCAAATCTCATGTCGATACGACTCAAAAAATGACGAGAAATGGTTTGATTTCGATTCTTATCAACTTCCTCCAAATCTTTCTGCTGAAGTACATACTAGAAATTATTTAAAGCACGCTATAAATGGTAGCATTGAAACTCTTTTTGATTTGATAGACCAAAGCAAATACATTTATACATTTTTAAATGAATATTATACTAAAGGAAATAGGAATTTCAACAAAAGACATGTTAGTCACGATATACTTATACATGGTTACAATAAAACTGAGGGTTATTTAATATGTTCAGGTTTTTACAATAGAATATATAACGATAATATGATTATTCCAATAGACTTGTTTGTTGCATCGATCATGGATGATGAATGTTTTTATCCTTATCATAATCATGTCACCTTTTATTCTTTGGATAGAAATGAAGAAATTAATTTTGATTTGAAAAAAGTTATGAATGATACTATGAACTACATTAACAGCATAGGGGACTCTAGCTCAAATTCACCAACACAAAGTAGTATCTATGGAATTAACGTTTATAATTCATTGATAAATCGAAGCAGCGAATTTTTAGACAAAGGGTTTTTAGATATACGGCCCTATCATCTTTTTTTCGAACATAAGAACACTTTAAACTCTCGACTCTCTTATATGTTTACAAATAAAATTATCTCATTTGATAAACGACTGTATGATCATTCAAACAATCTAAAAAATGCAATAGCAGTGATTAGGAATTTGGCTTTAAAAGTTTCCCTATCTCATCAAACGAACGAGATACCCCTAATAATGAAGCTTCTAACTCAAGCTAAGCAAGCGGAAAAAACTTTCTTTGAGACATTTCTTGATAAACTATCTAAATCTGTAGAATATTAAAAAGTTCATTACTTCTTAATGCTATATTTTTTTGTAGGGAGCCGCGTTGTAGCTTTCCTCTTTAACCTCGTAAACCCCATCGATTCTTTCTGTGACTAAAATTACAGCGCCCTAAAAAAGAAGAAGTTCCCGCAACAGCGAAGCCGGCAGGATACGATTGAACCGGCTTACTACTTATATGACTTGCAGCCTTTGATCTTCAAAGCCAGCTCGGATTCACTTTTCTTCGTCTTTGATTCGCAAATTGGACTAAGGTGCTCTCTTTCTTGTAACCCGTATCTTTCGTGAGGACAAATTTAAAGAATTGATCCTGATCGATCCAGTCAATCATTCCTTTATCCCGGATGCTTTCGTTCCAGATATTAGGTGATCCTGGCATGTTTGTGCTAATAGCTGTCGGCTTTTTGTCCGCGCGATATTGGGTATATTCAAACGGGGATCGGTCGTGGATGGATAACAACGATCAAGGCTGGAGAGTGTTTTATCATGGTGAAGGAAGAAAAAGGGTTAAGCAAGGAAGATACAACGAAACTCGCTGTTATCCTACAAAATAGTACCGTGCGGATGAGCGGGCTTCAATGATTCGTGTAATAGGGGGTACCTTTTTCGTTCCAATTGGTATTTGTAGTGGTTGTAATTCGCACGTAGCGATCAATTTCTAGACTTTGTTCCTCTAAAGTGAAGCAATTGCTGCTAATCACATGGTCTTTCATGTGACCGTAAAAAGACTCATATGGTGCATCATCCCAACAGTTTTTTCGTCTCGAGATGGACTGGCTCAGCCCATCTTCTTCAGCAGCTTTTGGAATAGCAACTACCTTGATCGGAGTGATAAAGGCATCCTTATGTAACTTCAAACGTCGCTGTTTTTTCAGATTATCGATCGTCTTCGTCGCCAAAGATAGGGTAAGGCAATTGGAAAGATTGTAAGCCAACAGTTCTCCCGTGGAGGCATCCAGGATCATCGATAAAAAAGCCATCTCCGACCGTCCATGTAGAAGATAAGTGATGTCAGTGAGCAGCCAAGACCCAGGAACCCCTTCTTAAACTCCCGTTGTAGCTTTATTCGGTACGACTCGGTGCTCCAGTACTGTCTTAGCCATTCTTCTGTATGAATTAGTCCTGCAGTGAGGGCAGACGAGGTTTAAATTCCTCATGTGCCTGCGAATCCGTTTACAGTTATAGATAACCATGCTCCAGGACCATTTTGATGGAGCGAGCGCCCTTCTGATAACCTCTGCGACTGAAAGCCTTCTTGATTCGTTCTCCAGCCTCTGAGTCTTGTCAAGCTCGCTCGAGGCGAGCTTCTGCTGACAGCTATGAAAGCCGAAGTCTAGTCATTAGAACGAATCTGGAATTCTCTAAATGGGGAACCGTCTTCACCGATGGCCAGATGGTCGCGGCGATGATTGACCGTTTAGCACACCATGGACATCTACTCGTTTTCGAGGTGAGAGCTAGCTACAGAATGAAGCATGCGCTCATGAAAGAGCCGTGACAAAAGAGCCGTGACAAAATTCCCCACGCGACGATGGGGAAATATACTCGATATCTTTGGGGATTTTTGCTTTACGAAATACTACTTCTTTGGGGCACTGACTAATCGGAGTGCCGACGAGGAAACGCCCTCGTGTTTCCTCAGGGACGATCTTACAACCGCAAGAAGGTCGTGTAGAAGATGTTAGTGCGGCCAAGGGCGGAAGGCAGGCAAGGGATTCCAAGTCGACCCGTCCTCCACCATTTTATCCATTGCCTAAGAAAAATCACCATATCGACTTGCCTTACGGGTATTGGACCTTGAAGGCTTTCCTTCGGATTCGGCAGCACGATGTAAAAATTTTCGTCCCCAATCCGTCCCCGATTCATCAAAACCGATGATTGACCCGCCGAAGAGGGAAAACACCAAAAGGAAAAAACCCTTGCTACGCAAGGGATTCGAGTATCGTATGTTTGGTGGAGCCAAGGGGGATAACGATATCCTCATTAACCTTTGCTGACGAAGCAGATTCGCCGATGTAGAGCGCAGCGGTAGATATCGATGCCATGCTCGTCCGCCTTCGGCTCCCTGCGCGTGGAACGCCCCCCGGGGTTCGCCCCCTCAGGGGCTCCACCAAATGCAAAAAACACGCCTTATTCGGCGTGTCTGAAGTTTGCATTTGGTGGAGCCAAGGGGGATCGAACCCCTGACCTCATCGCTGCCAGCGATGCGCTCTCCCAGCTGAGCTATGGCCCCATATGACGTATCGTTCGTTGGCGACAAGAATGATCTTATCACAGGATCAAAAGGCATGTCAACAATAAATTGAACAATTTTTCTTCATGTACATAAAGCTTAAAAGCTCTGCCCCTCTAAGGCGCAGAGCCTGTCCGCCTGCAAACCAATAACAAGTTCAAAACTTCAAATCCCGTGCTTATTAATAAGCACGTTCAATTCCTTAAGGAACATGTTGATGTCCTTGAACTGCCGGTACACGGACGCGAAGCGTACGTATGCGACCTCGTCGACCGGGTACAGCTGCTCCATGACGCTCTCGCCGATCATGTTGCTGTCGATCTCCGCCTGGGCGGTGTTGCGCAGCTCGCGCTCGACGTTGGAGACGAGGATCTCGAGCTGTCCGACGGATACGGGACGTTTCTCGCATGCGCGCAGCAGGCCGCGCAGCAGCTTCTCGCGGCTGAACTCTTCGCGGCTGCCGTCTTTCTTAATAACGATCAGCGGTGTCTCTTCGACCATCTCGAAAGTCGTGAAGCGGCGATTGCAGGATTCGCATTCGCGACGGCGGCGAATCGACTTGTTGTCGTTGGCCGGACGGGAGTCGAGCACCTTCGTACCGTTGTAGTCGCAATAAGGACATTTCATATGGATGCGGCTCTCCTTCGACGAGAGAAACTTTTTTTAAATTTCCAAGCCTTCCCTTACATGATTCCGGGGATAAGGCACATAATACGTTTACCAACCGCGAGGAGGTGAACAACATGAGCCAAGGAAACAACAGCAACAGCAACAACCTGGTCGTACCTCAATCTCACGGTGCGCTTGACCAACTGAAATATGAAGTTGCTCAAGAACTCGGCATTGCAATCCCGCAAGACGGTTACTACGGGAACATGGTTACTCGCGATACCGGTTCGATTGGTGGTAGCATCACTAAGCGCCTGGTACAAATCGCTGAGCAACAACTCGCAGGCCGTTTCTAAGTTCACGCTCTTCACCTAGGTAATTCAATAACAAGGAGTCCTGAAGCTTCGTGCTTCAGGGCTTCTTTTCCATTTTAACGCGCTTAAGACCAATTGTCATATAGTTCGTCATATTTCTTGCGGTAAAAAAGCACCTTCTGCACGTATCGCCGGGTTTCTCCGTAAGGGATATCAGAGATCGTCTCTTCGCGGCCGTCCCACTTGCCATCCCGGAGCCACTGCTTCACCTTGCCCGGTCCCGCATTGTATGCGGCCAGTGACTTGACCGCATCGCCGTCGAATTGCCGCAGCAGCTCCTTGAGGTACCAGGATCCGAGGCGAATGCCCGCGTCGGCTCGCTCTCCTGCGAGCTTGGCCGTGATGCTGCCGAAGTCGTCCTGCTTGAGGATCCATTCGGCGGTATCCGGCATGATCTGCATGATACCGATCGCGCCTTTCGGAGAGACAGCATTCGGCTCGAAATTGGATTCTACCCGTATGACAGCCGCAATCAGGCGAGGATCCACGGCATAGCGGTCCGCGTTCGACTGAATTTCTTTTTGGTACTGAATGGGGTATACCATCTTGCCAAGCCATTCCGAACGGATAAACAGCAACGCGACGATAATGAGGAACAGTAGCAAAAACCAGCGTTTTCGCTTCGGCCTCGTCCTTTTTTTACTCATAACGAAACCGTTCCCGACTGAAGCGACCGCCAGAAGCGATCCAGCTGCGCTTCAGTGTCGGCCAGCGTACCGCTATTGTCTATCACGTAATCGGCAAGCTGCCGTTTCTTTTCAATGTCCATTTGCGCGCCAAGTCGCTTGTCCGCTTCTTCAGGCGACAGCCCGTCGCGCTCGATCAGACGAATGCGCTGAATTTCGCGAGGAACGTAAGCCACCATGACGCTTTCGTATAAGTGTTGCAGCCCCGACTCGTACAGCAGCGGAATGTCCGCCACGACTAATCGGTCCGCCTGCTCCGCCTCAAGCACGGCGATCCGCTCGCGCATTCGCTCGCGAATGGCCGGGTGCGTGATCGCCTCAAGCGCTTTGCGCTCCTCCACATCCGCAAACACGATCGAACCCAACAACCGCCGGTCGAGCGTGCCGTCCTCCCGAATGACGTCTGCACCGAATCGCTCTGCGATCCGGGCGAGGGAAGCTTGTCCTGGTTCGACAATTTCCCGGGCAATTCGATCGGCGTCGACGAGTGCTGCCCCCCTGGCCACCAACATACGCGCGACTGTGCTCTTGCCGGTAGCAATGCCTCCGGTCAATCCGATGTTCATCCTGCCAACCTCCTTGCAGCGGCAAAGTATGCCGTCGTTCGCTCCAAATGAAAGGGTTGCCGTCCTTTGTACGATTATACCGCTCGCTCAGCTCTGGCGCTCCCCTGCCTTGCCATGCCATTATCCCGCTCGCTCAGCTCTGGTGCTACCCTGCCATGCCATTATCCCCTCGGCTCAGATACGGCTTCAAGCTGCACGAGCTGCGCAAATGCCGGATGAACCTGCTGAGTCAATGGGATAATGGCATGAGTCGTAAAAATCAAGCCTATACCGCAGACCTCAAGAGGCCTGCATCAGCTTGAATATGCCCATTACGATTAAAATAATGCCCGGCAACACGGTCAGTCTCTGCACCCAGCGCATTCCCGATGCCAGAAATCCGACGCGCATGCCCGCCCAAAGAAACATGCCGCTCGCCGCAGCGATCAAGATCGCGGTCGGCACAGCCGGGAATCCGACGAGCGCAGCGCCGATGCCCGCTCCGAACGCATCCAGCGACAAGGCAATGCCGAGCAGCAGCGCCTCGCCGGAGGTAATAATACCCGACCTGTCAACGTCGGCGACCGACGGCGTTCGCAGTATTTGTATAATAAGGCCGAACAATCGAAGCTCAAGCGTCAGCATCGGCACGACACTAACGGCGTCAGCTGCATGCGCCCCCTCTGCACCTGATCCCGATGCGAGAGATTCGCCAACCTGGGCGCGCTGCGCTGCTGCGTCGCTCTGTCCCCCGTCCGCTGACTCGCCGTTCGCCCCGGCACTTGTTTCTTTATCCGCCTTGCGATTACGCGCGAACTGGATTAATGCCCAAGTGCCGATTCCTATAAGAATCACCGCGCCCACGGCTTTGGATCCATACGGTGACAGCCACCCGGCGATCAGCGACCCTACGAGCATGGAGACGAGGATAACCACGCCCGAGCATGCCGCGATGATCGCGACGGACGGGAGCGGGATGCGAATCTTGCGAAGACCGTACGTAATGCCGACACCGAAGCCGTCCAAACTGACTGCAAACGCGAGAAATAATAAGGATGCCAAATGAGCGAGCATGATCTTACCTCCTGCATGGCGAAGACATACGTCGAACCCGGGTAGGGATCGACGGTTCTGTTCATCCTATGCAGAAGGGCAGGCGAATGCCCGCTTCAATCTCGAATAATCGGTTACGATTCGTCGTCAACCGATCCGTCCAACCTGCGCTTTACGGCGTTGCCGCCCTCGCGGTAACGCTTCGAAGCAGCCGCGCTGACGCCGCTCGCCGGTCCTGCGGCGCCCTTCGGCGGCTTTTGGCACTTGGCGCATACATGTGTGCCCCGTCCGCCGACGACCGACTTGACGATCGGATTGCCGCAGACCGGGCAGGACTCGCCGGTGCGCCCGTAGACGCGAAGCCGATGCTGGAACATGCCCATCTCGCCCTGTCCGTTGACGTAGGACTTGACCGAAGAGCCTCCGGCCTCGACAGCCGCCGTCAGCGTCGTTACGATCGCTTCATGCAGCCTGCCCCAGTCCTTTGGCTTGAGCTCGCCGGCCATGCGCTCGGGATGAATGCCCGCCAGATGGAGCGCCTCATCTACATAAATATTGCCGAGCCCTACGATCCATTCCTGATTCAGGAGCAGCGGCTTGATCTTTGTATTTCTGCGGCCCAGCGAGCCCCGCAGCGCCTCCGCGGTAAAGCCCGCCTCGAGCGGCTCGAGCCCGAGCTTCGCAAGCGGCGGCGACACGAGCTCCTCGCCTGCAGGGAATAAATGCATCGTGCCGAACTGCCGCACGTCCGTATACCTCAGCGCAGTGCCGTCCGTAAAATGGAAAATGACATGCGAGTGCTTGTCCAGCGGCGCGTCGTCCGCGAACATGCCGTACCGGCCTTCCATTCGCAAGTGGGAGACGAGGACGAGTCCGTCCAAGATCAGCCGCAGAAACTTGCCCCGCCGCTCTACAGCCGTAAACGTACGCCCCTCCAGCATCGCGCCGAAAACGTCGGGATCGTCCGGTTTTTGCAGGATGCGCGGCAGGCGCACCGTCACCGATCCGATTTGCTTGCCTACGATCAGCTCGCTCAGCGTGCGTCTGACCGTTTCTACCTCCGGTAGCTCCGGCATATTTGTCCATCCTTTCTCTAAGGTGACTGATCGATTCGCTAAAAATCGAACGCCGTTGCGTCGTCGCTTATTTGGCTTCGTACCAGTTGACGCCTGTGCTAACCTCCGCCTTCAGCGGCACGTCGAGCGGCAGTGCGGAAGCCATCACTTCCGGCACGAGCTTCTTCATCGTATCCAGTTCCTCCGGCGGCACCTCGAATACGAGTTCGTCATGCACCTGCAGCAGCATCCGGCTCTTTAGTCCTTCTGCCTTAATCGCTTCGGCCATGCGCACCATGGCAAGCTTGATAATATCTGCAGCCGTGCCCTGGATCGGCGTGTTCATGGCCGTACGCTCCGCGAACGAACGCAGGTTGAAGTTCGAAGAGCGGATGTCCGGAAGATAACGGCGCCGCTCGAGCATCGTCTTGACGTAGCCGTCCTGCTTGGCCTGCGCCACGATGTCGTCCATGTACCGGCGTACGCCAGGGAAAGCGGCAAAGTACTGCTCGATAAAGGATGCCGCTTCCTTCCGCGTAATGCCGAGGTTCTGGGACAGGCCATAGTCGCTGATCCCGTAAACGATGCCGAAGTTGACGGCTTTGGCGCTGCGCCGCATGTTGCCGTCCACCTGCTCGGCGCTGACGCCGAATACGTCCATTGCCGTCTTCGTATGAACGTCCATTTCCAGGCGGAACGCTTCCTTCAGCCCTTCGTCGCCTGAGATGTGCGCCAGCACGCGCAGCTCGATCTGCGAGTAGTCGGCGGCGAGAATCTGCCAGCCCGGCTCGGACGGCACGAACGCCTTGCGAATCTGGCGTCCCTCCTCCATGCGGATCGGGATGTTCTGCAGGTTGGGGTATTGGCTGCTGAGCCGGCCCGTCGCGGCGATCGTCTGACGGTAGTACGTATGGATCTTGCCGTCCTCCGGGCGAATTTCCTTGAGCAGTCCCTCGATATAAGTCGACTGCAGCTTGGCAAGCTGGCGGTAATGAAGGATGAGCCGCACGATCTCGTGATACGGCTCCAGCTTCTCCAGCACCTCGGCGTCCGTCGAATAGCCGGTCTTCGTCTTCTTGACGACGGGCAGACCGAGCTTGTCGAACAGCACCTCGCCGAGCTGCTTGGTCGAACCGATGTTGAATTCGAAGCCCGCGATCCGGTAGATCTCGGTCACGATCTGGCTAATCCGTCCCTGAAAGTCTTTGCCCAGCTCCTCAAGCGCCTCGGACTGCACGACGATGCCTTGCTTCTCCATGTCGGCGAGGATGATTGCAAGCGGCTGCTCGAGCTCGTAGTAAAGCGGCTTCATGCCTGCTTCGTCAAGCTCTGCCGCCTGCCGCGACGCGAGCCGCCGGACGGCATCCGCCTTGGCTGCCAGATGGGCGGCCAGCGCCTCGGGCTCCGGCACCTTGAACTTCGCGCCCTTGCCGTAAGCCGCTTCGTCGGAGGCGATGCCGGGAAGCCCGGCCTTCGCGAGCAGTCCGACAAGCGAAGGATCCGCATCGGTCGGGTCAAGCAGGTACGCCGCGAGCGAGCAGTCGAAAGCTTGGCCGCGCAGCTCGAGGCCCTTGCGTGCCAGCACGAGCTCGGCGCGGTGCAGGTCGTAGCCGGTCTTGGGCACGCCGGCATCCGCGAGCCAGTCCCTGAGCGGCGCGGCTTGCGGCGCCGTCAGCAGCGCCGCGAACGGGAGCGCGTATACCCGCTCTCCGGCGGCAACCGCGATCCCGATGCCTTCGCTCATGTGCGGGTTATCGCCGCTCGCGTCGAGGATGAAGCTATCGGCGTGCGGGAGCGCCTCCGCGAGCGCGGCCCAGTCCGCTTCATCGTTAACGCGCACCGTCTCGTAAGCGGCAGCGGCTTCGGCGGCGGACGCCGCGTCCGCTTCGCCCTCGCTGAGTGCGAGCCGTTCGATCAGCGACTTGAACTCGAGCTTGCGCAATGCGCCAAGCAGCACCGGTTCCTCGGCGCCTTCCCAGGCAAGCTGCTCCCAGTTCCGCTCAAGCGGGATCTCGCGCAAGATCGTCGCGAGCTCCTTGCTCATCTTCGCCGAGTCCATGTTGCTGCGCACGTTCTCTCCGAGCTTGCCCTTGATCTCTCCGGCATGCGCCAGCACCTCTTCGACGCTGCCATACTCCGCGAGCAGCTTGAGCGCCGTTTTCTCCCCGACCCCCGGAATGCCCGGAATATTGTCCGAAGCATCTCCCATGAGACCCTTCAGGTCGATGATCTGAAGCGGCGCCAGCCCGTATTTGTCTCCGATCGCCGCAGGCGTATAACGCTCCGTCTCGCTCACACCCTTGCGCGTGAGGAGCACGCTCGTCCGCTCGGACGCCAGCTGCAGCATATCCTTGTCTCCCGAGACGACGACCGCCTCGATGCCCGCTTGCTCGGCCTGCTTGGTCAGCGCGCCGATGATGTCGTCAGCCTCGTAGCCGGGAATCTCGTACCTTGCGATCGAGAACGCGTCCAGCAGCTCCTTGAGCAGCGGAAATTGCTCGGACAGCTCCGGCGGCGTCTTCTGGCGGCCGCCTTTGTATTCGGCATACCCCTCGTGGCGGAACACGGTCTTGCCCGCGTCAAACGCGACGATCAGATGCGACGGGCGCTCCTCCTCGAGTACCTTGAGCAGCATCGTCGTGAAGCCGAACACCGCGTTCGTCTGCAAGCCGGCAGCGTTCGTCAGCGGCGGCATCGCATAAAACGCCCGGAATACGATACTGTTGCCGTCGATCAAGAGCAGCTTGTCCCGCCCGCCTTCGCCTTGCCCGGTTTTCCATCGTTTTGCCATCGGTTTCGCACGCTCCATCCGTTCTTCTTCCATTAAGATCAATCATACCATAAACGCCGGAGACCGGGCGACGTCCGGAGCCGATCCCGCTTTAAGGAAAGTTTAAGCACTTGGCCCGGGCGGGCTGTGTTAATATTGCTAATATATTGGAACGGTAAGGAGAGTTCGCGTTGACCCAAGCGAGACGATACATCCCGGAAATTAACCTGATGCGAGCGATGGCGATACTGGCCGTCATCATGATTCACTCGACGAGCAATGCCCTGGTTCAGCTGCAGACAGCCTCTTCCTTTTATGGTCTCTACGTATTCCTGCATGATTTCGCCGTCTTCGCCGTGCCTGCGTTTATTTTTATAAGCGGGTTCGTGCTCACCTACAATTATGTCGGCAAACCGCTCACCGGCGGCACGATCGGCACCTTTTACCGCAAGCGCATTTGGAACGCCGTGCTTCCGTACGCGATCTTCAGCCTGTTCTATTTTCTGCTCAAAGCCAAATTCGCGCCGCCCGCCGATTCGGCGACGAAATTCCTTGAACAGCTGCTCACCGGACAAGCATACGGCCACTTGTATTTTATGTTTGTCATCATCCAGTACTATATCTTGTTCCCCATCTTGCTGCTCACGCTCCGCAGCGTCTGGGTCCGCCGCCATATCTGGTGGATCGGCATCGTCCTGCAATTGGGTTATTACTACCTGAATCGCGAATACATCGTCCATCAGACCGGATGGCCGGACGTCCTGCACCGTACGGGCAGCCTGTTCATTTCCTACTTCGGCGTCTTCACGGTCGCCGTGTGGATCGCCATCCACTTTGAACGGATTCTGTCCTGGTTCGCGGCGCGTCCCGCCGTTCGCCGTCTGTCCGTGCTGCTGGCCTACGCACTGTGGCTCGTATCGGGTTTCTACTACGTCTACTTGCGATATCAAGGTCTCGTGCACAAGGACTGGGCCGACGGACAGGTTTTCACCTATACGCAATTCGTGTTCAACCTCGCATCCGCCGTCGCGCTTTTCCTGCTCTCGAACGTCATCCTGCGTCGGCCTAAGGCGTTTTGGGCCAGACTGCTGGGCAATATCGGCATATGCTCCTTCGGGATCTATTTTGTTCACCCTGCCGTGCTTTACTACTACCGCGATATACCGGTTCCGGGCAACGGCATGCTGTTCCACGTTTATTACGCCTGCGAGTATCTCGCGGCGTTGCTGGTCGCATGGGTTGTCACCTGGACGATTCAGCGCAATTTCCGGTGGGCCTGGATCCTGTTCGGCACCTCCTCGGTACCTAAAAAGAAACCGTCCGCGTCGCGATAAACGGCGATCGAACCCCCTGTTTTCCGCGTAATTACGACGCCAAAAAGGAAGGCCGTCCGAGAGGACGGCTTTTTGTTCGCTGTTTCTTCACGATTTTAACGCAACTTTTAATTCCGGCATTCGTCTAGAATAGAGTCGCACACAACCGTAATCGTCGGATTTTAGAAGTAAAAGGAGACTTTAGCACTATGAATTGGAAGCTTGAAAGACAACGCTTGATTAAATGGATCACCGCCGCCGCGCTGCTCGTCACGCTGCTTGCACCGACCGCCACGCACGTAGCAACGGCCGCCGGCCCCAGCGACAACGTTCTTACTTTGACCCTGAACAAAGCGCAAGTATCGGTCAACGGCACGACGTACGCCTCTCCGCAGCCCGCACTTATCGTTAAAGGCGTCACCTATGCGCCTGTATCCATGCTCGCCGCCCGATTCGGCTATAAGATTGCTTACACCGCTTCATCCAAGACTTACACGATCTCCACAGACGGCAATTCGGTCGAATTCAAGACCGGCAGCACCTCGTTTTGGCTGAACGGAGCGAAGAACGCTTCCTCCGGCAAGACTTATATCTACAAAGGCAGCCTGATGGTTCCGCTGCGCGATTGGGTCAAGGCAACCGGCTCCAAGCTGTCGGCTGCGCCTGGCACCGTATCGCTCACCTGGAGCGTAGCGCCGACCGCCGACTTTAAGGTGGATCAGGACGTGATCTACGCCGGCCAGACGCAGGTCACTTACACCAGCTTGTCCAAAAATGCGAACAAGATCTGGTCCGAGAGCTGGGATGGCAACATGAGCGTATTCCCTGAGCCCGGTACATACGTGATCACCCGCAGCGTTCAGGACATGGCAGGCAATTGGCTGGATCCGTACGCCGTCTCGATCACCGTACTGCCTCCGAACCAGCCGCCTGTCGCTCAATTTACGACGGACAAGGACACGTATATGATCGGCGAGCCGATCACTTACACGAACCAGTCTTACGATGACGAGGACGCGATCGTGTCGACCGAGTGGTCGAACAACAAGCGGGGCTTTTTCGTATCCGGCCCGCAGACGATCTCGCTCCGCGTTACCGACAAGCACGGCAGCATTTCGGACTTTACCAAGACGATTACTATTTCGACGGATGTCATGTACACCGAGGCCGAATTCAACGAACGCTTCACCCTTGTCGGCGACAAATATCCGGTCGTCGGCTCGGACATTCTTAAGATTCCGACCGTGCCTTATACGTTCTACAGCTCGAACCGCGCGCTCATCGCTTCCGACAGTCCCGAGGATCTGACCGGTCCCGGCGTTCTGTACCGCGACACCCTGGCCGGCGACCTCCGCCTGTTCCTGTATCATCAGAACCTGGGCTCCGAGCCGCTCAAGATCTATCTCGCCGCAACCAACGAGAGCACGACCGAATCCGCATCGATCGACCTCGGCGCCTGGGGCAGCGCGGGTCCGGAGACGTTCGGCGCTTATACGGGCAAGATGGCGGCGATCCGTTACCTGGACGCCCGCGACACGCAGACGACCTCGACGACGTGGCTCGCGCCGGGCGCGACCAAGCTTATCGTGCCCGAGCTGAACCAGAAGGCGCTGTCCAAGGGCCAAACCTTCTCCGCCTACGCGGACCTGAGCTCATCGACGAACGTCAAGTACACGCTGTTCGCGGTGAAGAGCGGCGACGATCCGTTGACCACGCTGCCGACGCTCGGCGTCATGAAGCGCGACGGCAAGCACATCCGGGGCACGTTCCAGGGCGCGGACCGCGAGGTCGTCATCCAGGAGACGCTTGGCGACACGGCGAAGCGCATCGTGTTCGGCGACCACAGCATCGATCCGGCGCTCGACGGCATCGACCAGCTGAACGGCCAACCGGAGAACAACTGGGGCAACTTCGGCGTCGTCTACCACATGACGGTGCAGGTCAAAGCAAACACGCTCATCTCGCTTAACGCGCGGGGCGGCATCTACACCGGCGCCTTCCTCGTCAACGGCGTGAAGGTCCCCGTCACCAACACGAGCATCCTGGAAAACCCGAACGTCGCAACGCCGGTCTACCGCACCGGACAGTACAACGAGACGGTCGAGATTTCCTACCTGACGGCGCTCGGCTCCAATCTGCCGATCACGCTCATGTTTATCCCGATGAAATAATGCGAAAAGGGTTGTTCCTCCGCCAAGCGGATGGGAACAACCCTTTTTTTGCGTCTGAGGCGGCAGGGCGCTTGCATCGCCTTCTCTATAGGAGGCGATGGCCCTTACGGCAGCGGCACAGCGCTCATCGCCTTCTCTACAGGAGGCGATGGCCCTTCCAGCAGCGGCTTAGCGCTCATCGCCTTCTCTACAGCAGGCGATGCCCCTTTCGGCAGCGGCACAGCGCTCATCGCCTTCTCTACAGGAGGCGATGGCCCTTTCGGCGGCCGCTTAGCGCTCATCGCCTTCTCTACAGGAGGCGATCGCCCTTTCGGCGGCTGCACGCCGCCAAGCGTTCCCCGCCCCCGTCCCCCAAAAACAAAAGGCTGCCCTGCAGCCACAAATTGACTGCCCGGGCAACCCTTGTCTTGCGGCTTCGCCGCCGCACCTTCTGGCGATGCTTATTGGTTCAAGTCAGGACGCGTGCCGACGACGAGGAAGACAACGTTCTCGCCGATGTTCGTCGCATGATCCGCGATCCGCTCGATGTAGCGTCCCACGAAGCAAAGGTTCATTGCCTGGCCGACGTTCTTCTGATTCTCGCCGGCCAATTCGAACAGCTCACGCAAGATCTGGGAGTACAAAGCGTCTATCATATCGTCTTCCTTGGCCATTTTGTAGGCCAGGTCGACGTTCTCGTCGATGTAGGAACGGATCGAATCGCCGATCATTCCTTGCGCCAGCGAGGCCATCCGCGGCAGGTCCACGAGCGGCTTGATCAGCGATTGGCCTTCCAGCCGGATCGCGACCTTGGCGATATCGACGGACAGGTCGCCCATCCGCTCGAGATCCGAGGAGATCTTGAGCGCCACGAGAATGCGGCGCAGATCCTTCGCCACCGGCTGCTGCGTAGCGATCAGCTTGGACCCCAGATCGGCAATGCGCTCCTCGAGCCTGTTCAGCTCGGGATCGGCTTTGACGATGCGCTGCGCCAGCGGCCCGTTAAGGCCCTCCAGCGCCTGCATCGCGTCCCCAAGCGCCTTCTCCACTCTGTCTCCCATTTCTACCAGCATGTTCTGCAATTGCACGAGACCGATATCAAATTCCCTTCTCGCCGTCATTGGCCGTTTGCCCCTTCCAGGTCGATTAACCGAATCTTCCGGAGATATAGTCCTCCGTCCTTTGATCGCGCGGCGCCCGGAACAATTGCTCCGTCTCCGCGGATTCCACTACCTCTCCATTCAAGAAAAACACCGTCCGGTCCGAAATTCTGGCTGCTTGGTGCATGTTATGCGTGACCATGACGATCGTATAACTTTTTTTCAGTTCCCGCGTGAGCTCCTCGATCTTCGTCGTGGAGATCGGATCGAGCGCCGACGTCGATTCGTCCATGAGCAGGATGTCCGGCTCGATTGCGAGCGCCCGCGCGATGCACAGACGCTGTTGCTGGCCGCCCGACAGGCCCCAGGCGGATTTTTTCAGCACGTCCTTGACTTCAGACCATAGCGAAGCCGAGCGCAAACTCTTCTCCACGACGGCGTCCAGCTCGGACTTCTTGGTTACGCCGTGCAGGCGAGGTCCGTAGGCGACGTTGTCGTAGATCGACTTGGGAAAAGGATTCGGCTGCTGAAACACCATGCCGACCCGCTTCCGAAGGAACTCGACCTCCGTCTGCCCGTCGTAAATATTGCGGTCCTGGATGACCACCTCTCCTTCGATGCGCACGCCCGGAATCGTATCGTTCATCCGGTTGAGCGTCCGCAGCAGCGTCGACTTGCCGCAGCCCGAAGGCCCAATGAACGCAGTGATGCTTTTCTCCGGTATGGTCAAGTCCACGTTTTTAAGCGCTTGGAACTTTCCGTAGTACAGTTGCAGCTGTTTGGTCTCGATGATCACTAGCGCGCCTCCTCCTCATTGGGCCGGGCCTGCGGTCCGGCACCGCCTCATGTCGATCGCCCGCGGTCGCTTTAGGTCGGTTGCGATCAACCGAAGCGCCCGGAGATATAGTCGTCCGTCGACTTGCGCGACGGGTTGGTGAAGATTTTGTTGGTCTCGTCGTACTCGACCAGATCGCCGAGGAAGAAAAACGCCGTCTTGTCGGACACCCGCGCAGCCTGATGCATGTTGTGCGTGACGATGACGATCGTGTAGTCCTGCTTCAGCTCGGCGATCAGCTCCTCGACCTTGGCGGTCGACACGGGATCGAGCGCGGAAGCCGGTTCGTCCATGAGCAGAATGTCCGGCTTGACGGCAATCGAGCGCGCGATGCACAGACGCTGCTGCTGGCCGCCCGACAAGGCGAGGCCCGATTGATGCAGCCGGTCCTTGACCTCGTCCCACAGCGCGGTCTTGCGCAGGCACTCCTCGACGAGCTGGTCGAGCGCCGCCTTCTTCTTCACGCCGTGATAGCGCGGACCGAACGCGACGTTCTCATAGATCGATTTGTGGAAAGGGTTCGGGCGCTGCCACACCATCCCGATCTTCTGGCGAAGACGCACGACGTCCGTATGCGGATCGCAAATGTTATGGCCGCCGATCCAAATCTCGCCCTTGATCGAAGCGCCGGGGATCAGGTCGTTCATCCGGTTGAGCGAGCGCAGGAACGTCGACTTGCCGCAGCCCGATGGGCCGATCAACGCGACGACCTGGCGATCGGGGAATGCCATGCTGACCTGCTTGATCGCCTGCTTTTCTCCATAGAAGACGGACAGGTCCTTCGTGTAAAAAGCGGGCGGCGGCGCGGCTTGCGTCCGCGCTGTCCCGCTCGCTTCGGGCTCGGACGGCGCCGTCTGCGGCTTCTCGGCAGGCACGGATGGCGCAGGAGTCGCCGAAGACTCGGGTTGCGCAAGCGGTGCGGAAGGCACAGGCGGCAAGGCGGTTCCCGCACTTACGCGCGGCGGGATCGGCGCGCCGGCGGCCGGGCGGGATGCGCGTTCGGCTTCTGTCTTATCGGTCGCGATCGTACTCACGATGAATTCCTCCTTTAAGGTTCCGGGTGGTCGGACGCGGCGGGGCTTAGCGTCCCGCCGTCAGCTTGCGGTACAGCGCGCGTCCGAACCAGCGGGCGCCCAGATTGAAGAGCAGCACGGTGATGACGAGCACGGCCGATGCGCCTGCGGCGATCTGTGCGGCGTCCGGCGCGAGGCCTTCGCTGTTAACCTTCCAGATGTGCACGGCCAGCGTCTCTGCCGGACGGAACGGATTGAGCGGCGACGTGTGGTGCAGCGGATTCCAGTCCGTGAAGTCGAGGCGGGGCGAGCTCATGCCGGCCGTGAACAGCAACGCGGCGGCTTCGCCGAATACGCGGCCTGCCGCGAGAATCGTGCCCGTAACGATGGCGGGCAGCGAGATCGGCAGCATAACCGTCGTGATCGTGCGCCAGCGGGACAGTCCGAGCGCAAGCCCGGCTTCCTTTTGCTCGCGCGGCACGGCGCGCAGCGCCTGCTCCGTAATCCGCACCATAAGCGGGAGGTTGAACACGGTCAGCGCGAGCGCGCCGGACATGAGCGAGAGCCCGAGGCCGAAGCGGTTGACGATAACCAAAAGTCCGAATAAGCCGACGACGATCGACGGGAAGGAAGACAGCACCTCGACGATCAGGCGGATGAAGGCGGTCAGCCGGTTCTGCTTGGCGTATTCGCTCATATAAATGCCGGCGCCGAGGCCGAGCGGCACCGTGATGATCATCGTCAGCACGAGCAGGAACAGCGAGTTGAACAGCTGCGGACCGATACCGCCGCCTGCGCGGATCGATTCGGGCGCGGAGGTGAGGAAGTGCCAGCTGATATGGCCGACGCCGCGGATGAGGAGATAGCCGAGCAGCGCGGCGAGCAGCACGATGATCAAAAAGCCGATGCCGACGATGACGCCGGTCATGATGCGGTCTACGGACTTGGCCTTCATGCGTGCTTCACTCTCCTCTCCAGCAGTCGTACGACGAATACGAACAAGAATGTCATGATCAGCAAAATGAGCGCGAGACTCCACAGTGCGTTGTTGTGCAACGAACCGCTCGTCGTGTTGCCCATCGACAACGTGATGATACTGGTCAGCGTCGCGGCGGATTGCGTCAGCGAGTGCGGGATGTGCGGCGCGTTGCCGATAACCATCTGCACGGCTAGCGCTTCGCCGAATGCGCGTGCGATGCCCAGTACGACGCCGGTCAAGAGCGACGGCAGCGTCGTCGGAATGACAAGCCTCGAGATCGTTTGCCAGCGGGTAGCGCCGAGCGCGTAGGAGCCTTCCTTAAGTCCGGCCGGCAAGCTGCGCAGCGCATCCGTCGCGACGGTCGTGATCGTCGGCAGGATCATGACGGACAGCACGATTGAGCCTGCCAGAATACCGACGCCCTGACCGGGAAAAATATCACGCAGGAACGGCACGATGACGCTCAGGCCGACGAAGCCGTAAACGACGGAGGGAACGCCGGCGAGCAATTCAATCGCAGGCTGCAAAATATTTTTGCCAACTTTGGGCATCATTTCGGTCATAAAGATTGCGGCGCATATGCCGAGCGGTGCGGCAATAATGGCGGCCAGCAGTGAAGTTGCGAATGAGCCGAACAGAAACGGCAGCGCGCCGAAGCGAGGCGTGTCCGCTTCCGGCGACCATTTGAGGCCGCCGAGCATCTCGCCGACGCTTACGCCCTGGCTCGCGAACGGCGTCAAACCTCTCGAAGCGATGAAGTAGACGATCGAAAAAATGATCACGATCAGCAGCAGCACGCAAAACATTACGTAACCTCTGCCGCGGAGTTCCTCAAGCTTGTGCTTCGGAAATTTGCCGCGTCCGTCCTTCGCGATGGCATCCGCCGCTTGGCGGGTTTGGGTCATGTTCATGCGAGCCTCTCCTTAACGTGGCAAGAGAGGCGCCCGTTTTCAGGTCCGCCTCTGCCGGCTATTCTTGTAAGTTATTTAATTATTTGTTGGTTACGTTGCCTTGCACGTCGCGCGTAACCTTCATGTCGCTAACCGGGATGTAGCCCAGATCCTTAACGTCGGTGCCTTGGATATCGTCGCTCAGCATGTAGTCGAGGAATGCCTTCAGTGCGCCGTCAGGCTCGCCCTTCGTGTACATGTGCTCGTAAGCCCATACCGGATAAGTGCCGGACGCTACGTTTTCAGCCGTTGCTTCTACGCCTTCGTACTTCAGCGCTTGGATCGTATCGTCGAGGTAGGACAGTGCCAGGTAGCCGATGGCGCCAGGCGTTTCGGAGACGAGCTTGCGAACCGTACCGGATGCATCTTCCGTGATCGAGTCAGGCAGATCTTCCGACTTCGCGCCGAGCGCGAAGTTTTCGAACGTTGCGCGCGTGCCGGAGCTTGCAGGACGGTTGACGAGGACGATCTTCTCATCCTTGCCGCCGACGTCTTTCCAGTTCGTTACTTTGCCGGTGAAGATGTCGACCAGCTGCGCCTTCGTCAGGTTGTCCACGCCTACGTCCTTGTTGGATACCGCTGCGATCGATACGACTGCGACTTGGTGATCGACGAGTTCCTTCGCCTTGTCAGCGTCGGCGTCCTTCAGCTTCTCTTCTGCGAATACGTCGGAGTTGCCGATTTGCACGGTGCCTTCTGCAACTTGGGACAGGCCGGCGCCGCTGCCGCCGCCGTTGACGGTGATCGTGACGTCCTTGTTGAGATCCATGAACTTCTTCGAAGCTTGATCGACCAGCGGTTGAAGCGCGGTCGAGCCCGCTGCGCTGAACGCGCCGCTGATGGCTGCGCTGGCAGGCGCGCTGGAGGATGCGCCGCTATTGCTTGCGTTATTGGAATTGTCGTTTTTGCCGCAAGCAGCGAGCGAGATGCCAAGCGCGAGCGTCGTCAGTACGAGCAGAGATTTTTTCAAGAGATAGAGCCCCTTTCAAATTGTGTTTATATTTGTTTTGCTCTCAAGCACATCTCTGATTCTAGCGACCATTCGTCAATCTTGTATTCGTGCATTGTTAACGCAATGTAAAAAATGTAGAACGTTAATATTTTTCTTCGGGAGATTCGTTCATTTGAACCGCGAGCTTGGCGACTTGCGCCGCGATCTGCTCCGACATGACCGACGCTTCGCGCGAAGCAACCGCGAGATGTTCCGTGCTCTTCGCATTTTCGGAGCTGCGCGTCCACAGCCGGTTAAACGTATTCTCCGCTTTGTGCACCTGCAGCAGTCCGCGATCGGCGCCTTCCTTGCCTTCGCGCACATGCGCGGCGGCGGCCGCGGCCGAAGCTGCCATCCCGTTCAGCTGTTCGCGAATCTGACTGGCCTGGGACTTGGTCTGATCGGCAAGCTGGCGTACTTCCTGCGCGACGACGGAAAAACCGAGGCCGTGCGAGCCGGCTCTTGCCGCTTCGATCTGCGCGTTGATCGCGAGCAGGTTGCACTGGTCGGCCAGCTGCGCGATGAGCTTGGCGATGCCGACCGTGTCCGACACGCTGGCGAGCAGCTCGTCCACCGATTTGGCCTGTCGTTCCGCCGTCTCCGTCCACAGGCGGAACAGCCCCAGCATCTCGGTCAGATCTTGCTGGCCATGCTCGGCCAGCTCTGCGACCTCAAGACTCCCCGTGCGTGATACCGACGCCTCGCCGGCGAGGCGATCGACCGCGCCCCGAATGTCGCGCAGCATCCGTTCGGCGCCGCGTACGGTCGACATCTGGCGTCCGGCGAGCTCGCGCCGGAGCAGCCTCGAGAGCTGCAGCATGTCGCTGACCGTAAGGACGCCTGTAAAGGCGCCGCCGCTCGTCATCATGACCGCATCGTAGATCCGCTCCTCGTCCCGCGACATCGCGCGGTCGATCAGCTCCTGCGGCGACAGGTCGGTCTCGGCGATCATCGCCTTGCTATCCATCAGCTTGGTTACGGGCTTGTCCGCGAACAGCGGCATGCCGTACAGCGAGCCGATCAACTTAAAGAAGCGATGCCGCATGACGATTCCCGCAGGTTCGCCGGTCGCCTTCACGACAGCGACGCACTCGAGCTCATGGCGTCTGCGGAACAGCTCGGCCATCTCGCCGCAAGTCTGCTCCGGCGACACCTGCGGGCAGGAACGAATCCACTCCGCAAGCGCGACGGACGGATAATGTTTGGCGAATTCCGCGGGTTCGGCTTTGTTTACGGCCGCAATCTCCGGAAGCTGCGTGCTTCGTTCTTCCGTTTTTAAGCGGGGCGCCTCGTCGGCCGCCCGGGATTTCGTCTTTTCTAATAGAAGCAAACTCATGCTCCCAGCCCCTTATCCGCTATTCTTGACCCGCTCAGTTTATCAGCGGCTTGTCAACACGGCGTTAGAGGAACAATGGAGAAATGTAAATTATCCCTTTTTTAACGAACTTCGCGATGACAGCGAATTCATTTTGAATGACACCGCATACATCGTTTAACCAAACTTGACAGCCTTTGGATGGACCTTTAACATGGACGTAAGCTTAGTTTCCGGCACGGCCGGAGAGCGGGGGAACCACGTTTTGGGGCGAATCGAGACAGGATCGCAGGAGATCCGGTCAGTAGGGTACCATCTTACCCGAGTCCGTCAGCTAACCTCGTCAGCGTTTGAAGATGGGTCCATTTGATTTTCTAAATTTCATTTAGAATCCGCGGCCCTTCAGGTTTGAAGGGTCTTTTTTATTTTCTGCCAGCGGCCCATCGCCGGCGTCCCCCCTCTCGCCGTTGTTCGGAAGAGCAGAACAACTCCATGGAGGGATTTGAAACTTATGACTATCGCATCGCAAACAAAAGCTGTTATTTTCGATTTTGACGGTACGATCCTCGACACCGAGACTGCATGGTACGAAGCTTTTAAGTCCGCATACCGGGAGTACGAGGTGGACTTGTCCCTGGACATGTACGCCGGCTGCATCGGCACGAGCCTCCACAAGTTTAACCCCTACGAATATTTGATCACCGATCTCAAGCTGCCGATCGACCCGGATTTATTCCGCGAGTCGGTGCACGAGCTGCACGGCAAGTTGATGGAACGCGAACAAATGCGACCCGGCGTTCTTCATTTCCTCAATAGCGCGAAGGCGGCCGGACTCAAGATTGGACTTGCTTCGAGCTCCCGCAGAGAATGGGTCGAGACCCATCTGAAGAAGCTGGGAATCCTCGATTACTTCGACTGCATCCGCACCGCGGACGACGTCAGCGAGGTGAAGCCGAGTCCGGAGCTTTATATGCAAGCGCTGCGTGCGCTCGGCGTGTCCGCCCTCGAGGCGATCGCGATCGAAGATTCCCCTAACGGCGCCAAAGCCGCCGAAGACGCAGGCATCCGCTGCATCGTAACGCCTAATCCGTTGACCAAGCGCCTTGAATTCGGCGACTGCCTTCGCCGGGTCGAATCGCTGCTGGAGCTGGATTTTCATCGCATCGTCAACGAGGCGGTTGCCGGCTGATCCGTTATGTTTTCGCAATATTCTTACTATTATTCTAAAAATGAAAAAGGGGCGAGGTCATTTGAGTGTTCGCGATGAAACTGTCGCTGCAAGGCATACTGAACGAGTATCCGCGCGGGCTTACCCGCGTCCGCGCAATCAAAAGCCGCTGGCCGTGCACTTCGGTGCCAGCAACATCGGACGGGGATTTATCGGCATGCAGCTGTCGAAGTCGGGTTACGAAGTGTGCTTCGTCGCCCGCAACGAGACGCAGATTGCCCGGCTGAAGCAGCAGCAGCAATATACCGTGACCTACGCGGACGAATCCGAACAGACCGAAGTTGTTCGCAACGTTACCGCCGTTCACATCAAGAACGGCGAGGAGGTCAAGCGCCGTATTTTGAACGCAGATATTTTGACCACGGCCGTAGGCGTGGCTTCGCTGCCGGCGATCGCCGCAACGATCGCTGCAGCCTTGGAGCGCAGATTGGCGACGCACAGCCATCCGCTGTATATTATCGCATGTGAAAATGCGGTCAGAGGCAGTACCCAGCTTAAAAAGCACATTTATGAAAATCTGTCCGCCAAAGGCCGCGCCCGCGCAGACCGCAGCGTCATTTTCCCCGATTCCATGATCGACCGCATCGTTCCCGCACAGCCGAGCGACGATCCGCTTGCCATCAAGGTCGAGCCCTTCTACGAATGGATTATCGACCGCAAACCGCTGCGGCCTGACTTTCGCCGCATCCGCGGCGCCATTTTTGCCGACAAGCTCGAACCTTATATGGCGCGCAAGCTGTACACGGTGAACACAGGGCATTGTGTGGCCGCTTATCTGGGGCATAGGGCTGGTTGCCATACGCTCCAAGAAGTGCTGAAGCGCGCGCCGCTGCGTCGCAAGGTCCAACAGACGCTGGAGGAGACCGGAGAGCTGCTCGTCCGTAAATACGGTCTGGACCGCGACGAGCATCGCCTTTATATCGACAAAACGCTGGAGCGCTTCGCCAATCCGGCGATTGTAGACGACGTCACGCGGGTCGCGCGCTCGCCGCTGCGCAAGCTGTCGCGCGGCGAACGAATCGTCCGCCCGCTGCTGGAGGCGCACGAGCTCGGACTGGCGGTCCCCCATCTGACCGTTGCAGCGGCTGCGGCGATTTTGTACCGGTACGCCGGCGACCCCGAGTCCGTTCAGCTGCAGGATGCGCTGCGCGCAAACGGATTGTCCGCCTTCATCGCGCAGCACATGGGCATTCCGGCCCGGCATGCGCTTCATGCCGAGCTTGTCGCGGCGGTAGGCGAGCTGCGCACGCATAGCTTGAGCTGCGTAAATAGCGTAAATAGCGCAAATAGCTAGCACGTTAAAAGGAGCTGCCCAGGCAGTCCGCTCGATGCGGACTTTCAGGCAGCTCCTCGCGTATATGTCGGCGGCTTTCCGTTCAACCTATCGGTTGTCCACCTTTTCCGGGTACAGATCGTGATTCAGCAGCCGATGCTCGGCCATCGCCTCGTATTTGGTGCCAGGCTGTCCCCAGTTGCAGTAAGGATCGATGGAGATGCCGCCTCTCGGCGTAAACTTGCCCCATACTTCGATATACCGCGGCGCCATCAGTTCGATAAGATCGTTCATAATAATGTTCATGCAGTCCTCGTGAAAATCGCCGTGGTTGCGGAAGCTGAACAAGTACAGCTTGAGCGACTTGCTCTCCACCATCTTCACATCCGGAATGTACGAGATATAAATCGTTGCAAAATCCGGCTGCCCGGTCATCGGGCAAAGGCTTGTAAATTCGGGACAGTTGAATTTGACGAAGTAGTCCCGGCCCGGATGCTTGTTGTCGAACGATTCCAGCACCTCGGGCGCGTACGTGCTTGCGTATGCAGTGCCCTGGTTGCCGAGGAGCGATACGCCCGCCAGCTCTTCTTTGCTTCTTCCCGCCATCGTTGCGGCCTCCTTATACGCCTTTTTTGTTCCCCCAGATCCAGGTGTGCAGCTGAGGCAGTACGTGTACGTCGCGCAGACCCGAATCGGCGACGACCCGTTCTACCAGCCACTCGTATCGCGCCAGCAAATAGGGCAACAGCTGCTTGCGATCCTGCTCGCCGAGCCTATCGTTGCCTGCCTGC
The DNA here is from genome assembly GCF_042683485.1 of Cohnella sp. GCM10020058. Lineage (NCBI taxonomy): Bacteria > Bacillati > Bacillota > Bacilli > Caryophanales > Paenibacillaceae > Cohnella > Cohnella sp. GCM10020058. The sequence goes on along the minus strand of NZ_JBHUJV010000001.1, from coordinate 424,206 downwards.
AAATAAAACGAAATGCCGGGAAAGCGCCGATGCACGTCCGCCGCGTAAGCCAGGTCATGCTCGTCAAAGACGACAACCTTTAAGCTGAAATCGCGGCCGCCCTCCGCAAGACGCGCGACGATTCGCTCAAGCGCGGACCAATCCGTCGTCATGCCGGAGCTTGGCGGCTTAGGCGATATCGTCAACTCGTCGATCTCCATGAACCAATCCTGCCATTTGCTGCCCTGCGTCTCCAGGGCGACGACCGCTCCCGCCGTGCGAAGCGCGCCGATCAGCGCGCCGAGCTGCGGCAGCAGCGCGGGATTGCCGCCCGACAGCGTCACGTGATCCGGCGCGGATCCGTCGAGCGCGGTCAGCTCTCGTACAACATCGTCCGGACTCATCATGCGAATATCGTCTTTGCCGGTGCCGTCCCATGTGAAGGCCGAATCGCACCAGCTGCACCGATAGTCGCAGCCGGCCGTGCGGACGAATCTCGTCTTCCTGCCGATAACCATGCCTTCGCCCTGAACCGTCGGACCGAATATTTCCATCACCGGAATGCGGCCTATGCGGCTCTCCTGCGGACTCGGCGCTTGCTTAAGCACGCTCGTCACCCGCCGGTCGCTTGTGAACTTTCGGCCACGGCCGATAAACACAGTAGCTGGTCGGCGTCTCCCGCAAAAACACCTGCAGGCAAACGGCATGATTGGGCCGCCCGTCCAGATGGCGCTGCACGAGCTCGCATATCGTCTTTGCCACGACCTCCGTCGTCGGAAAACGGTTCGGGTCCTCCGCGCTAAAGCTGTCCGTATCGTCATTTAGCAGAGTATGGTCATAGCGAGTATGAATAAGCGTCTTCATATCCGAAAAATTCACGAGAAATCCCGCTTCATCCAGCGTGTCTCCGGCGACAGTGACGTTGACGAAGTAGGTGTGGCCGTGTACTTGACTGCATTTGCCTGCCGTCTCTGCCGGTATGAAGTGCGCTGCGGCAAATTGTAAATCCTTGTTCAGCTCGTAGCGGTACGGATGCGGAACGACCGGATAGATCTGCTGAAGCATCAGCGTACGCCCTCCTTTGCAGCTTCGCCAAGATAGATTGCCAGACCGTTTGCGCGAAGCTTGCAGGCAGGGCACTCTCCGCATCCTGAGGCGGGAATGCCGTTGTAACAGGTCAGCGTGCGATCTCTGACGAATTCAAACGCGCCGAGCCGGTCGGCCAGCGCCCAGGTCTGCGCCTTGTTCAGCCACATGAGCGGCGTATCGATGACGAACGGATAGTCCATCGCCAGATTCAGCGTCACGTTAAGCGATTTAATGAACACGTCGCGGCAGTCTGGATAACCGCTGAAATCCGTTTCGCAGACGCCGGTCACGATATGCTTGGCACCAACTTGCTTGGCCAGCACGGCGGCGAAGCTAAGGAAGAGCAAATTGCGACCGTCTACAAAAGTCGTAGGCAGCTCGCCCTCTTCCTGCTTGATCTCGATGTTGCTGCGGGTCAGCGCGTTCGGCGTCAATTGCCCGAGCAGCGACATATCCAGCAGATGATGGCGCACGCCGAGCTCTGCCGCGATTGCGGCGGCGATCTCCGTTTCCAGCGCATGCCGCTGACCGTATTTGAAGGTGACGGTCTCCACCTCGGCGAAGTTTTCCTTCGCCCAGAACAGACAAGTCGTACTATCCTGGCCGCCGCTGAATACGACGATCGCTTTTTCCTGTTTCATCGTTGCACGCTCCTAGTTGGGCATCAGGAGAGAGGCTTTCGAATTCCCGCAACCAAAGAAACGGCGCGAAGCGGGCCTATAGCCGCTTCGCGCCGAACGTCAAAAACGACAGCGCCCGTAACGGGCCGCCGCTTTTGCATAGTTTTTTATAGAGGGAGTTCGCGAACCTCTCCCGGCGCTGCCGGCCGTTCGTTTAGAACAGCCTCGCCCGGAATTATTCTTTAGTTGTACGGTGGTAATATACCACACTCGGCCAAACCGCCGCCAGCAACTTCTAAACGGTTGGCGCATGTAAAATACTGGAACACAGAGACTGGACGATACTTTTTTTCACTTCAGCCCACTATCCCATCCGCTCAGCGATGTACTTCGATCACGCATGTCGTCCCATTATCCCATTGGCTCAGGTCGGGTCGGGTCAGGTCAGGTCAGGTCGGGTTGGGCCGATTCGTACAAGCTGAACCGATGGGATAATGGGATAACAAAAAAAACGACTGCGTAGCCCTGCTACGACAGTCTCCCTACGATTCCGACAGCCGCAAGAGCTCGCTGACCGTTACGAGCCTATAACCTTCTTCCGTCAATTCGTTGGTCAAAATTCGAACGGCTTCGATGGTTTGGGACCGGTCGCCGAAGCCGTCGTGAAAGAGCAGGATACTTCCGCATCCAACGTGCTTTCGCGTAGCTTCGAGAATATGATCGACGCCTGGCGTGCCCCAGTCTTTGGCTTCTCCGTTGAGCGCGCCTATGACCCGATACTTCAGTTTTGTCGTAATCGTGTGTACGTCCGGATTATAATCCAGGTAAGGAGGACGCATAACCGATGGACGGACACCTGTTATCTTTGTAATCAAACTATCCGTATCGAACAGCTCGCGCTCGCATTCGTCCAAGCCGATTTGCGTCATATAAGGATGGGAATATGAATGGTTCCCGATCTCATGGTTCCTGACATGGACCTCCTTGACGGTCTCGGGATAAAGCGCCATTTGTTTACCCATCATGAAAAACGTAGCGCGACCGGAAACCGTATCGAAAAGATCCAGCAATTGCGGCGTATAAATGGGATGCGGACCGTCGTCGAACGTAAAAGCAACCGCTTTTTGCGATGTGGAAACGCGGCGTATGATCTCCACCTTCCATCTCCTCCTCTCAGTTATTCCTTTGACAGCCGGTCCGGTACGGGCAAGGCTTGCATCCCTCTGCCGCATACCGGAACCGACGTCATAAGCAACTAGCGGATGCTTCCTTGGCTTCCTTCGCTTCTCGCTTACGGCGCCAACAGCTTTAATTCTCCGAAGGCGGACGTATTCGTCCAGTTCGCGGACTCGCCGGCCCATACCGTTTGGCTGCTTCGGCCGTTGCCGTCATCCTCGTCATTGTTCGCAACGTCAAAGCCGATTACCATCCCCGCGGATGGCGTGATGCCAAGCGAGCTCCACGGAATCGCCAGTTCCACGCTGTATCCGCCCGTAATCGTAGCCCATGCATGCTGCACGCCGCTTGTGAGGCTTCGCGCCTCGAACAGCGCACTGTCGTTCCAGCCTTTGATGAACTGCCGGTCATAGCTGTCGTAGGTCGTGCCCTTGTTATGATTGCCGTCAATATAAATCTCGACGGAATCGTCGGCATAGGGCTCCGGCGAATTGTTGTACAGATCGGCGTCGAGGACGGTGATTCCGACGTACAAATAATTGTCGTCCCACAACACGCCGAACTTCGTCGTATTGTTGCCGATACCGCTCACGTCTTTGCTCACTTGTTTAGTGATGGTCCATGCCGATTCGTCCAGCGTGCCGTCGACTTGGATGGCGGCATTCGTTTTGGCGACGGAGAGCAGCGTGTAGGATGCATCCATCGTGACGCTGACCGTGTTGCTCGCGGCAGACACGTTGTTTTCCGCGTCTTTCGCTTTTACATGGAAGGTATAGCTGGCTTCCGGCGTTAACCCGGTGACCGTATAGGTCGTCGAAGCAACCGATGCAACCAAACTGGCGCCGTTGTAAATCTCGTAGGCGGTTACGCCGACATTGTCCGTCGAAGCCGTCCAGGACAACATGGCCGACCGGTCGGTGTGCGAGGGCGACGTCAAGTTCGTCGGGGCCGTCGGAGGCTGCATATCTCCAATTGAAACGGAGGAAAGCTGCAGGCTCCCGAAAGCGGACGTATTCGTCCAGTTGTCGTTCGTTCCCGCCCACATCAGCTGGCTGTCCCGGCCGTTGCCGGTGTCCGAGTCGTTGTTCGCCACGTCGAAGCCGACGGTCAAGCCGGCGGTCGGCGCAAGGCCGAGCGAGCTCCACGGAATTGCCAGCTCTACGCTGTATCCGCCCGGAATCGGAGCCCATCCATGCAACACGCCATTCGGCATCGTTCGCTGCAGCCAAAGCGTGCTGTCGTTCCAGCCTTTAACATACTGCTGGTCGTAGCTGTCATACGTCGTACCCTTATTGTTGTTGCTGTCGATATAAATCTCGATTGAGTCATCGTTGTAGGGCAGCGTAGAGGTATTGTACAGATTGCCGTCGAGGACTTTGACGCCCACGTATAAATAATTGTTGTCCCACAAGGCGCTGAATTGGGCCGTATTGTTCGGCGTGCCGATGATCGCTTTCTTGGCTTGCTTAAATCCGGACGCTGACCAGCCCGCTTCGTCAAGCGATCCGTTCACGGTCACGACGGCGATCGTCTTCTTCGCCTGATACGAATACGGATCGGTCGTGACGCTGAGCGCGGCACTCGCCGCGGATACGTTGCCGGCCGCATCCTTCGCCTTGACGCTGAATGTGTAAGCGGTATTCGCCGCAAGGCCGGTCGCGGAATACGCGTTGGACGCGACGGTCCCGATCAAAGTCGAGCCCCGATACACTTCGTATTGGGTGACGCCGACATTGTCCGACGAAGCGTCCCACGCCAGGTCCGCCGTCGTCTCGCTTTTTGACGTCAGGCGCAAATTGCCGGGAGCCGTCGGCGGCGCAAAATCGCGGTCGTGAACGACTTTTACGTCGTCGAATTCCACGCTTGTTTTAAAGGCGTACAGGCCGATTTTACCGGAGGTAAGACTCGTATCCGTAACCGACAATTCCTTGAACCCGTTCACGTAAAAGTCGAGTGTGCTGTTGTTCAATACTGCCGTGAACGAGTATACGACGTTTGTCGTCATCACATAATTTTTCGCAGTCAGGATCGTGACTGCTCCGTTCACCGATTTGCCGATCTGCAACTTGCCCGCCTTGACCCGGAAGTAGTAAAAGTTGCCCGGATCCTGGTATCGAGCCGTAATGCCGGCGGCCAGATCGCTGTCGTTCTGAGTAAGCTTAATATTTGTTTCCATGCTGTAGTTGGAATAGCTGCTTGCATCGACCGTACTGAACGCATTGTCCGTCGGCCAGGAGGATTGCCTGTAAACCTTGGAGCCCCCCGACGTTACGACGGACCATATCCCGTTTACGGAGGTCCAGCCGTCCGCAACACCATCCTGAAAATCGTCGCTGAAGGCGAGCGTGCCCGGACCTGCCGCGGTTGTCGCAGCAAGCGTATTGCTGGCTGCAGACGTGCTGCCTGCGGCGTCGAACGCACGAATCGTAACCGAATAGGTTCGGCTTGGCAGCAAGTTCGTGAGCGTGTATGTCGTGCCCGAGGTAGCGGCCACTTGCTTGGAACCGACGTACAGGTTGTAGCCGACGACACCGGACATATTGGACGGCGGGCTCCAGCTCAGCGTCAGGCTCGTGAGCGTAGCCGATGTCATCGTCAGATTCGTCGGCGGCGCCGGCGGAGACGCCGTCGTCACGCTAATCGCATTGCTCGCAGTCGACAGATTGCCCGCGCCGTCTTTGGCTTTTACCGTAAATGAATAAGTTGTGTTAGGCGTTAAGCCGCTTACGGTATAGCTGGTGCTCGAAGGCGTCGTGGTGGCTCCGACATACGTGCCACCGTTATAGATGTTGTAGCCCGCCACGCCGGTATTGTCGGTCGAAGCCGTCCAGGACAGGTTTACGGTCGCCGACGTATGCGACGGAGACGACAAGTTCGCAGGGGTCGACGGCGGCTCCGTATCGGTCCCTTCGCTCATCAAGGTATCGCCGTAATAAACGCCGTTGCCGTTCGTTCCGATATAGACGCGCCCCCAGGTTTGGCGGTCGCCTTCCATCGTATTGGCTTCGTCGCCGATCGCAGGGTCGAGCACGTCGATCTTCATCCAGGTGGCGCCGAAGTCGTCGGAGCGGAAAATGCCGATGGTATTGTCCACCTTGCCGTATACGAAAACGGTAGGGTCCGTAGCGCCAAGCTTGTTTTTACCGAATGCAAACAGCGTCGCCTGCTGTACGTTCGGCACCTGCGTCCAGGTATCGCCTGAATTGCCGGAGCGCCACAGCCCTCCCGCATCCAGGCTGGCCCACAGCTCGCCCGCCTTGCCCGGGGCTGCCTTGACGCTGAAATACGCGGGCGTCTTGTTCAGCGATACCGGTATTGTGGAAGCAAGCCCCCAAGAAGCCCCGCCGTCCGTACTGCGGAACAATTTCCACGTCCCGCGTTCCAACAGATAGAACGTGTTGTTGTTGACCCGGTCCGACGCCAGCGGCTGGTACCAGACCCAAAAATCGTGTACGGCTCCGGACGGCGCGCCCGTGCCCGGTGTCCACGACTGTCCCCGATCGGTCGAATAAAGCGGACTGCCGTACTGGGGTACCCAGACCATCGTCTCGCTGCCGGCCGATACGGCGATGCGTCCCGCTATGCCCGGCGAACTGGGAAACGCCGTCCAGGTCGCCCCGTTGTTGGTGCTGTAGCCGCCGCTTGCCGTGCTGGCATAACGCGTGGTGCCTACCCGGGCGATGAAGTTCGGATTGCTCTCTTGAAAATCGATGGATACCGTATCGCCCATCGTCGGGCCGCCGAATTTGGCGCTTGGAAACGCCGTGAGCGACGTATGGCGCAAGCCGTCGACATCCGCGTGCCCGCTCAGCAGCGGCGCGCCGATCGGGGTGCTGCGCAGGGCGAACGTCACCACTTCCTCGTGGCCTTCTTCGTACGTATACCAGTGGGACGGACTTGCCGTTATATCGTCCGTACGCCAGGTGCCGTAGAAGTCGGTCAGCCACACCCGCTTCGGATCATGGGGATCGATGGTCAAGGTGGACGTATTGGCGGCAAACCAGTTACTCGTCCACCAAGGCACGTTTTGATGCTTGACGAAGGTGATCTGCGTCCAGTTCGTGCCGCCGTTCGTCGACCGGTAGATCGGCGCCGGCGTGTTCGAGCCATCCTCGATGGCCGTCATCACGATGTTCGGGTTGGTTGGATCTACCGTAATGCCGTTGTATCTCCCAGCCGACGGAGGCGTAATATCAGTCCATACGCCGCCTGCATACTTGCCGACGCCCGACTCGTAAGTTACGTACAGGGTGCCGCCGGCAAGGACGGCCCGACGAGGCGTCAACGGGCTTCCGGCCATCAGCGTCCACGATGCCCCCCCATCCGTGCTCCGATAGATGCCCGTGCCCTTGACCCCGACATAGATCGTTTGCGACGGATTGCCCGGAGATCCCGTGCTCTTGTCGAACAGTACGAAATTGAGTCCGGTCGGATCGGCACCGACGGTCGGGAAGCTCGTCACCTGCTGCCACGAGCCGTTGCTCGCGCCGGACGTGCTCTTCCACAGCCCGTCGTACCGGGTTCCCATATAGACGATTTGACCGTCGTTCGGATCCACGGCAAGCCGCTCGCCCAAATCCCGGCCCGATCCGTTGCCATAATGCCTGGGACTAAAACCGGTCGGCGTCCACGTGGCTCCCCGGTCCGTCGACTTCAGAACATCGGCTGGCGCCCCTACATAGTTGTATTTGCCCGCTGCGACGTACACCACGTTCGGATCCGACGGATCGAGCGCGATGCTGTCAACGCCGTAATAATTGTATTTCTCGCGTGGAACCGCATTCAATAGCGGGATCCACTTCTGGTTGGCCGCGTCCCAGCGCAAGGCGCCGCCGACGTCGGTGCGAATGTAGACAAGGTCAGGCTCCGTCGGATGAATGGCGATCCCGGTTACGAAGCCGCCCCCGCCGATGCGTACGTTTTGCCAGTTGTAGGCTTCCGGTTGAGCGGCATTGAGGGATTTAACATTGAACAGCAGCATACCGATCAGAAAAAAGAGCATCCATACAACGCGCGATTTCCATCTTTTCGATAATTCCAAGCCGATCATCCCTATTCCCTCCCATAATGGATATCCACTTGCCCGACTTACAGCGTTCGTCCCCCCTTTCGCGAATGGACTTTTAAAAATGCATGGCGAATGCGGCAGACTGCCCGTTTTATGCAACGCCTGCAGACTGCCGCGCTTCGTTATTTTTTCACCGTCGCGTACCAGGCGTTGATTTCGTCGTAGCTCGTCTGGCCGCCCGCCTTTTTGTATTTGTCCGTGAAGGCGTCGAATCCCGTCAGTTGCTCGGCGCCGACGATTACTTTGACGGCATAGTCGTTGACCATCTGGCCGAGCTGCGCGTCTTCTTTGGAGTAATCCGGCAAATAAGGCGCCAATCCCAGCGGATTTTTCTTGAACGCTTCCGGCTTCTGCTGCTTGTTCAGCGCTTCCCAGCCTTTGTAAAGCCGCTCGTCCTTGCGAACGCGAGCCTGCCAATAGATCGGATAGTTTTTCTCGTCGATGCCGGTCAAGTAGTTGCTGGCTGAGCCGCGCTCGTCATTGAAGATCGGCAAAATCGGATAATAGTTCCCGTCCTTGAACGTATGGTGCGTGCCCTCCAGGCCGATCGCCATGTTTTTGAACGTATCCGGGTCCAGCTTGGCATCGATCCATTTGATCGCATCTTCCGGGTGCTTGGAAGACTTCGGAACAAAGGTGATCCGGTCGAATCCGGATGACTGGGCCAGACCTGCCTGGCCGTCTTTGCCTGCCAATGCGGGAATGTAAACATACGTGGCTTCCGGGAAGTTTTTCTTAAGCGCATCGTCGATCTGCGGGATGTCGGCCCAATGCAATACGATGACGCCCGCCTTGCCGTTCGTGAACTTTTCCTTCACCGTCGCGTCCTTGTTGATCGCGAACTCCTGATCGAGCAGCCCTTGTTTGTACAGATCGGACATATACGACAAATAGTCTTTAAACGAAGGATTCATGGCACGGGGTACCAGATGGCTGTCCACATCGTTCCAATCGTTGACGATACCAAAGGCGCCGACGATGTTGTCGACCATCGGAACGTCGCCCTTAATGGCCATCGGGATGTTTTTGGCTCCGTTGCCGCCGGGATCCTTTTCCTTGAACGCTTTGAGGACGGCCGTCAGCTCGTCAAGCGTCGTCGGCACCTGCAGGCCCAGCTTATCAAGCCAATCCTTGCGGATCATCAGGCTCGTGCCGACGGATTCGATGGACCTGGTCGGTATCGCATAGATTTTACCGTCAACCTTGGCCATTTCCAGCGTCTCTGCGGACAGCGACGCTTTGATGTTTTTGCCGTATTTCTCGATGAGCGGCGTCAGATCGACCAGCGCGCCTTTTTTGGCATAATCGGCATAGATCGCTTTGGAGCTGCTGTCTCCGCCCGTCGAGACGATGTCGTACGGCTCGGAGGAAGCGATCAGCAGATTGAGTTTATCCTCCGGCTTATCCACCGGGAGCGCTTCGTAATTGACTTTATAGCCGGTCTTCTCTTCCAGCATGGCGGCGATCGGATCTTTCTCGAAGTTGGGACCGAGGCGCATAAGCGCTTTCAATTCGGGCTTGGCGGCTTCGCTTGCAGACGGGGACTGGCTTGACGGAGCAGAGGCGCTATTTTGCGCATGGCCCGCTCCCTCGCCGTTCGATCCGCAAGCGGACAGCAGCATAAGGCTTAGCGTCGCAGGGAGCGCGACCCATTTCATCGTCTTTTTCATCTCTTTTTAAAACCTCCCATGATTATTTTTTCGATTTATCATTAAGCGGCGGTGTCGTCCGCCGGCGTTAATGCAGCATCAACCTTTGACGGAGCCGATCAGTACGCCCTTGATAAAATACTTCTGGAGGAACGGATATACGAGAAGAATGGGCACGGTAGAGGCGACTACGGTAGCGGCCCGGATGCTTTCCGGCGACATGTTCATCAGATCGTCCGCCGATTTGTTGATCGCGTTTGCCGTATCGTTCTCCATCACGACGTCGCGCAGATGCAATTGCAGCGTTTTGAGCGCAGGATCGCTGATGTAAAGCATCGGACTGAAGTAGTCGTTCCAAAAGCCCACCGCGTAGAACAAGGCGATCGTGGCGAGAACGGGCATGCTGAGCGGCAAAATGATGCGGAACAGGATCGTATAGGACCTCGCTCCGTCGATCCGCGCCGATTCTTCAAGCGCTTCCGGAAGCCCTTCGTAATAGCTCTTGATCACCAGCATATTAAATACGCTGATCATCGCCGGCAAGATGAGCGACCACAGACTGTTGATCAGATGCAGCTCCCGAATGAGCAGGTAATTGGGAATGAGCCCTCCGTTGAACAACATCGTGAAGACGAACAGGACCATGATGACGGAGATGCCGGGCAGTTCCCGCTTGGACAGCGGATAGGCGGTGATGGCCGTCACCAGGATGCTGAACAAGGTCCCCATCGACGTCACGATGACCGAAATAAGGAAAGCCCGGCCGAATGCGTAGGAAGTAACGACATTCACCAGCGTATCGATTTGAAAGCCGACCGGCAGCAGATCCACGCGTCCCGACACGAGCGCCCAGTCCGAGCTGACGGATTTGGAAAACACATGGATCATGGGCAGCAGCGTAATCAGCCCCAATACGATCATGAAGCCATAGACGAAGATGTCCAGCATCCAGTCGCCAAACGTTCTTTTATGAATGTGCATGTCAGCTCTCCCTTACCAGATTCCGCGCTTCAGCACTCTCTTGCTGAACCAGTTGCCGGTGACGACGAGAATGAAGCCGACGACCGAATTGAAGAGGCCGACCGCGGTGCTGAAGCTGTAATCCATCTTGCCGAGGCCCGTCCGATAGACATAGGTGCCGATGACGTCGCCGGATTCGTAGACGGTAGGATTGTACATCGTCAGGATCTGCTCCGTACCCGCATCCAGCACGATGCCCAGTCTCAGAATGAGCATCAGGATGATCGTCGGCAACAAACCTGGAAGCGAGATATGCCACATCTGCCGCAGCCGGCTTGCGCCGTCGATCGAGGCCGCCTCGTATTGCTCCTGCTCGATGCCGGCGAGCGCAGCGATGAAGATGATCGCGTTCCATCCGATCTCTTTCCAGCCCGCCGTGAACACGACGACGCTTCGAAATACGCTGTTATCCATGAAAAACTTGACCGGTTCGCCGCCGAACCATTGAATGACGGAATTGACGAGACCGTCGGAGGGAGACAGGATGGTCATGAATAAACCGGAGATGATGACCCAGGACAAAAAGTGGGGCATGTAAATGATCGTCTGGACGGTCCGCTTGAATGCCGTGAAGCGAATCTCGTTCAGCAGCAGCGCGATGAGGATCGGGATCGGGAACAACAGCACGATCTTGTAGATGCTGATGAGCAGCGTATTCGCGAATACTTGCATGAATTCCGCCGAGTGCATGAGCTTGCGGAACTGCGTAAGCCCCACCCAATCGCTCGCCGAGATCCCGTCGAAAATGTTGTAATCCTGAAATGCGATCACGATGCCGTACATGGGGATATATTTGAAGAGGAGCAGTAACAGCAGACCGGGCACCAGCAGCAAATACGTATCGATGTTGCGCCATACCAATCGCCGTCTGCTTGCGCGCTTTTGCAAAGCGGCGGTTCGTTCTGCCTTTTTTTTCAATGGGGCAATCACTTCGTTCATATCATGGTAGCACCTCCTGCACTTATGGCTTCATTTTACCTGCAGGAGGATGGGTCATGTAGATGACAATCCGACACTTTCTCGTCGTATCCTACTCTGTTATTTGCTCCTTCGAAGCCTTCAGACGAATGGTCACGACAGTCCCCTCGCCCGGACGGGAGAGGACCTTAAGCCCGTATTCATAGCCGGCCATCAGCTTGATCCGCTCGTTCACGTTGTAAAGCCCGTACGAACTGCCGCCCCCTTCGGAACGCTCGGATGGACGCGATTCGGACAGCAGACTGGCAGCCAGCTGCTCCTCCATGCCGATGCCGTCGTCCGAGACGGCAATCTCAAGCTCGTCGCCGCTCCGGTGCGCGCAAATGCGGATCGTTCCGGCTTTCCCCTTGTTTTTGCGAATGCCGTGCAGAAGCGCGTTTTCGACGATGGGCTGCAGCGTCAGCTTCGGGATCATGCATGCGTTTGCCTGCGGCTCCACCTCGAATGCAAAATCGAACGTGGATGGGAACCGATTCTGCTGAATTTCCAGATAGACTCTCGCCAGCTCCATCTCGTCCGCTACGCGTACATGATCCTTCCCCTTGTTCAGGCTGAGCCGGAAATAGTCGGATAGACTTTCGATCATATGGCTGATATCGTCGGCATCGCGGGAGATCGCAAGCCAGTTGATCGTGTCCAGCGTATTGTAGAGGAAGTGCGGATTGATCTGCGCCTGGAGCGCGCGAAGCTCGGCCTCCCGCTCCAGCATTTTCGAACGATAAGCTTCCTCCATCAGGTCCTTCACCCGATGCACCAAGTGATCGACGACCCGCTCCAGCAGATAAAAGTCGCCCCCCGTCACGGTACGCGGCTCTTCCAGCCCTTCGACGCCTTCCGTGCGGATTGTCTTGACGACGGACTTGATCCGGAGGTTCATGCCATTGATGACGAAAGCCAGCAGCACGAATACGAGAATCAGGAACATGACGATCATGCCGGCGATCGTCGCGATGCCGGACCACTGACTTAACGCAGTCGTGCGTTGCGTCAGGCCGGATTTAGGCACCTCGAGCACGAGCCGCCAGTCCGCGGTTCTGATCGGCGCAAGCAGCTCGAATAAATCGACGCCGCCGACGGACCGCTCGAGGATGCCTTCGTCGGATTCACTCGCGAGCGCAGACTTGGTGCCGATCAAGGCGCGCTCCGCGCTATAAATGATCGTTCCGCTGCGATTCATGATATAGACGCGGCTGTGCGCCGGAAAATCCAGCTCGGCAATAATGTCGGCGACCGCCTTCTCGGATACGTCGAGCATCAGCACGCCAAGCGTCCTATCAAAATTTCGCGGATGTCTCAGCATCCGGACACAGGAAAAAATCCGCGCCGCCCCCGCGTCCAGATAGTTTTCCTCATATACGCCCGTCCACACGACGCTGCCTCCCGCGTTCAAGACTTCTTCGCGCCAGGGACGATCTATTAATTCTTCCAGCGGAAAAAGATTCAATAAATCGAAGCCGTATAGATTTTCCGGATCGGTAAAAATACGCGCCCTGGCGATGTCGGGCGCCGTCTGTACCGATTCGAGCAAATTGCGCAGCTCCTTCGATTGATTGATTCGCTCGATAATCGGGTGAGCGGGGTCCAAACTCTCATACAGCTTCTGGTTCATGAATAAGGAATTGGATGCGTTTTGCACATAATCGAGCCGCGAGCTCAGGTTAATGCCTGCCTGTTTCAACGTCTGCTTCATGGTCTGGGTCACCTCCTCCTGCAAAATCCGGGAGGACTGCTCATAATAGACGAACAGCATGATGCAGGCCGGCAGAAAAATCAGAAGCCCGTAGGCGAGCATCCACCTCCTGGCCGCCACGATGCCTTCCCACAGCTCGAATGCGCGGCTTCTTCTTTTTCGCAGGACGCTTCTCACCGGCTCAACTCCTTTCGCATGGAACCTTGTTTCTCGTCTATTGCTGTTCCCGGTAAGCGCTTAGCGTTAGCCCGGTCATTTTTTTGAACAGCTTGCCGAAATAGCTCGGATCGGAATATCCGACCAGCTCGCACACCTCGTAGAACTTGATGCGGGGATCGCGCAGCAGCTCCTTCGCTTTCTCGATGCGGACCTTCATCAAGTATTCGTAAATCGTCTCCCCGGTCTCCTGCTTGTATAGGAGGCTGACATAAGTTTGGCTGAGGTAGACGCTGGCGGCAATCTCCGCGACCGATAAGTTTTTGGCGTAATTCTCGCCTATGTATTTTTGCGTATGCTCGATGACGTTGCTCGACCGTCCGCTCCGCTTCTCCTGAATCCAGCTGCATATGCCGAATAAGTAATCGCTTACGAAGCGCTTCATCTCCGCCTTCGTCTCCAGCTTCAGCAGCCCGTCCAGCGTCCGGGCCTCCTGTTCTTCCTTGTCGCGGGTAAGCAGGTTCAATTCAAGCAGCAGCCTGCCGGCTAGCGCAATCATTTGCAGTCCGGCATGCCGGACGTATTTGAAGCCTTCCTTGCGAATCGGCGCCAGCGCTTCGAAGATGCTGTCCAGCTCCGTCTCCAATTGTTGCTTGTCTCCCGACTTCAGACCGGACAGCAGCCGCTCGCTCTGGCGGGAATCGAATCGAATCGGGCCCGCGGATCCGATTTCCAGACTGTCCATCGTAATCACCTGGTTTTTGCCCATATACCACTTTTGGTCTGCCGCTTCCCGGGCATGCCGGTAGGAAGCCGGCAGTAAACCGATATGCTCGACGCGCTCGCCGACGCCGATCGTCACGCTAATCTTCAGCCACCGCTGCACATTGTCGCGAATCGCCTTTGCGAGCGAGAGCAGCGTATCCTCCGGATCCGGCAGCCGGTCGTCAAGCGCCAGTAGCGCTACGTATTCGGCCACTCTGTTCTCGAACGCATACCCGGGGAGGAACCGGTCGATCAGCTCTTGAATGATGTTCAAGAGCGAATAAGACAACAGCTGCTTATCCCGCTCCGAGCGGCCGCCGTACACTTCCGCCGAATCGTCGATCGTTATGGCAAGCACGAGGCACGGCATTCCGAGCGGCAGCGCCAGATTGAGGAATGCCGCTCTTTCCTGCAGTTCGTCGGTATTGGCGATGCCCTCCTGAATCAACGCTATCAGGAACTTCTCGCGAAGCAGCGGCATGCTCTGACTCAGCTTGACCTGCATGTCCTTGAGCAACTGCTTCTCCTTTTCTTTGGCACGCAGGTCCTGCACGACGCCTTCGATAACCTTGCGAAGCTCAGTCCGCTTGACCGGCTTGAAAATATAGTCCGCAGCATGAATCTGCAAGGCCGAACGCAAATAATCCGCGTCGTTGTGGCCGCTGATGAATACGATTTTCGCCTCGGGAAACCGCTCCCGAACGTCCCTCGACATCCGGATGCCGTCCATCGTCGGCATCATTACGTCCGTCAGCACGATGTCGGGCTTCTCCCGTTCGATCAATGCCAGCCCCGTATCGCCGTCGTCCGCCGTCCCGGCCAATAAAATTCCGTATTCGGCCCAATTCACGAATTTGCTTAGCCCGCTCCGGACGGCCGGCTCATCGTCGATAATGACCAATTTATACATAACCCAGCCTCCCTAACCGAACATGAAGGAGCGATATAACGGCAAAAGGCACAAGCGGGGCCTCGCGGCCGCTCCGACGCGTGAACCCGTTTGTGCATTTTACGAATAATGGCGTGCTCGAATCACTTGGCAATGTTCTTCAAGAACGTCACGTTTTGCTGTCCTAGCGCTTCATGCAGCTCATCCGCGCCGACATGCTCCAGCGGAATTCCTCGATCCGCAGCGATCGAGGCCGCGACTCCGGCCGCCTGGCCGAGCGCATAACACGTCGCCTGGACCCGCATCGACGACATGGCTACATGCGTGGCCGATATCGAGCGTCCCGCTACGAGCAAGCCTTGTACGCCTTGCGGAATCAGACAGCGGTACGGAATGTCGTACCCTTTCACTTCCCGCTCGTCGGTGCCTGCCTTGCCGTCCGGATTGTGAATATCGATCTCGTAGTTCGTCTGCGCCACGACATCGTCGAATCTTCGGCTGGAGAGGATGTCCGCCTCGGTCAGCGTGTAATGACCGACAATCTGATTCGTCTCCCTGACGCCGACCTGCCCCGGAATATGGGAAAGCGCATAGTTCTCGAACCCGTTGCGCTGCAAAAAGTCGGCGACGGAGAAGGCCTGCCGCATCGCTTCCTTTTCCGCATAGCTGACGTCCTCGACTTTGGCCCCGTTCCCCTTTACCCGGGTCATGTTGACGAGCAGATTGCCCGGCTCGCTTTGCTCCCAATGAAGCAGTCTTCCTTGCGGCAATTCGGATACGTGCTCGTAATGATAACAGCCCTCCGGCAGCTGCCGTAAGACCGGCTGACCGGTATTTTGCATCATGAACATCAGCGTCATCGGTTGCGTCATCCCGTCGGCTTCGCGCCCCGAGGTGTAGTCGGCTCCCGCTTCGATCGCCACGCGCCCGTCTCCCGTGCAGTCGATGAACGCGTCCGCTTCAAACGCCAGCAGTCCTTCGCGCGAGTTCGCGATCACCGCCTTGACCTGTCCCCGCTCAGTGACGGTTCCCGCGCAGCTGACGTGGAACAGCACCCGAACGCCTTCCTTTTCGAGCTTCTCGTTCAAATAGTGCCGCAGACGGAACGGGTTGTACTGGGGCCAGATCGAACCTTTATGATCGTCCGGCACCGCCTGCTGCGGCAGCACCTCGGAGACGATCTCGCGATAAATGCCCGTCACGTTGCCGACGCCCATAAACACGCTTACATTTCCCAAGGTGCCCATCCCGCCCAGTTGACCGGATTGTTCGAGGAGCGTGACTCTTTTTCCCCGCCTTGCCGACGCGATCGCCGCAGCCACTCCCGCGGGACCGCCTCCTACGACCAATATATCCGCCTTTTCATAGACAGCCACTTTTTTCTCAAACGTATAATCATTCATTGGGCTAGCCTCCCTGCGCTCCTGGAATATCCTCTATTATCAGATGTTTCGGAAGCGGTCTACAGGGAAAATCCTATTATTTCAGGGCTGATGCTACTGAGATT
Source organism: Cohnella sp. GCM10020058 (assembly GCF_042683485.1). NCBI lineage: Bacteria > Bacillati > Bacillota > Bacilli > Caryophanales > Paenibacillaceae > Cohnella > Cohnella sp. GCM10020058. The sequence goes on along the minus strand of NZ_JBHUJV010000001.1, from coordinate 407,620 downwards.
TGCAAATCGATCGGCTAAAAAGCATATCGCTTTTCGATTATGATACTACCATTTATTTGAAAAGGATATATACGCGAATTCGTCGCATCGGTGGAAGGCCAATGACGACTAACGACGACCATCCACGATCGACCATTCACGGCCATCTACGACGCCCCTCTCGCCTGAACCGATGGGATAATGGAACGGCCCGCTAAAAAAAACAATCCCCCGGCTCCGGAAGAGCCGAGGGATTGCTTTTGCCGGCGAGCGTTACGCCGCGGAAATGTCATTATACTTCTTCGATGCCGACCCAGGCGCCGCGCTCGATCGACAGATCGACCGCTTCGAGCACCTCTTGGCAGCGCACGCCGTCCAGGAAGGTCGGCGCGAACGGCGAACCGGTCGCCATATGCTGCAGGAATTCGTATACGATGTGCACGAAGCCGTGCTCGTAGCCGATGATGTGACCTGTCGGCCACCAGTTGGCTGCGTATTTGTGCGAAGGATCGGTCGCCAGGATCGTGCGGAAGCCCGCCAGCTCGGGCTCGTCCTCGCGGAAGTAAACCTCAAGCTCGTTGAGACGCTCCAGATCCCAGCGCAGCGTGCCTTTGCTGCCGTGGATTTCGAACGTGTTATGGTTTTTGCGGCCTGCCGCGAAGCGCGTGGCGATGAATACGCCCATCGCGCCGTTCTTGAAGTCGGCCAGGAAGCCGGTGGCGTCGTCTACGGTCACTTCGCCCATCTCGGACGTGCCCGTGCCGGACAAGCCGGACGTGGACGACGGGATCGGGCGCTGCTTCACGAACGTGCGGCTGTGGCCGACGACGCGGTCGAACTCGCCGATCAGGAAGCGGGCGAGGTCAATGCTGTGCGCGTTCAGGTCGCCGTGCGTGCCGGAACCGGCAACTTCCTTCTTGAGGCGCCATGCGAGCGGCGCTTCAGGATCGACCAGCCAGTCCTGCAGGTAGGTCGCACGGTAGTGATGGATCTCGCCTAGCTTGCCGCTCTCGATGATCTGTTTGGCCAGCTGTACGGCCGGCAGGAAGCGGTAGTTGAAGCAGATGGCATGCTTGACGCCCGCTTTGTCGGCGGCGGCGAGCATTTCGCGCGCGTCGGCCAGGTTCAGCGCCAGCGGCTTTTCGCAGAAGACATGCTTGCCCGCCTCGATGGCAGCCAGCGCGATCTCCTTGTGCGCGTCGCTCGGCGCGTTGATGTCGATGAAGTCGATATCGTCGCGCGCAACCAGCTTGCGCCAGTCGGTCTCATAGCTTTCCCAGCCGAACTTGTCTGCAGCTTCCTTGACGCCCTGCTCGTCCCGTCCGCAGATCGCCTTCATGACGACCGGCGCTTCGAGATCGAAGAACATGCCGACGTCCTTGTACGCATGACTGTGGGCTTTGCCCATGAACTTGTAGCCGACCATGCCGACGTTCAACGTTTTTTTGCTTACGCCCACCACATTTCACCCGCGCTTTCCTTGAGAATGAGGCCGTTCAGGAAGCCCGCGGCTTTGGTGAAGCCTTCGTTCACGCTCATGATGCCGTCCTCGTGCTCGATGCTGATGACGCCGTCGTAGCCGACCAGACGCAGCGTGCTGACGAGGTTTTTCCAGAACTCGTCGTCATGGCCGTAGCCGACCGTGCGGAAGACGAACGAACGGTTCAAAATGTCGCCGTAGTGCTTCGTGTCGAGCACGCCGTTGAGCGCGGTGTTGCGCGCGTCAATCTTCGTGTCCTTGGCGTGCACGTGAAAGATCGAATCGCTGAGCGCCTTCACGCACTCGATCGGATCCATGCCCTGCCAGAACAGGTGGGACGGATCGAAGTTGACGCCGATATTGTCGCCGGCTTCGCGGCGGAGGCGCAGCGCGGTCTCGGTATTGTAGACGAGGAAGCCCGGGTGGGATTCGATCGCGACGCGCACGCCGTGCTTGCGGCAGAACGCGGATTGCTCTTTCCAATAAGGAATCGCGATTTCGTTCCACTGCCACTCGAGCACGGTGAGGAAGTCCGGCGGCCAAGGGCAGGTAACCCAGGACGGATATTTGGAATTCTCCGATTCGCCAGGGCAGCCGGAGAACGTGATGACGGTGTCGACGCCCAGTTTTTCAGCCAGTTGGACGGTAGCGACGAAGTCTTCGTGATCGGACTTGGCAACGCTTGCATCGGGGTGCAACGGATTGCCGTGCACGCTCAGCGCACTGATCGTCATGCCGCGGGAATCGACCGCATTTTTGATGCGCGCAATCGCGGCTTCGTCATTCAGCACTTCCCGCGCGTTAACGTGCGAGGTGCCGGGAAAACCGCCGCAGCCGAGTTCGACGGCTTCGAGACCGGCCGCTTTGGCCGTATCCAGCGCGGATTCGAGGTCCTGCTGGCCGAACAATACGAGAAATACTCCCAATTTCACGAGCGCTTCACCCAACCTTTCAAAATTAGAGGTCCATGCAGTCTTTGTTTATCCAGCAAACTTAGTTTACAGGAACGGTCGCCGGAAGTCATCTCCGTTTTGCGAGAAAACGGAGATGACTTCCGGCGACGCGGCGGAAATTCGTGTTAAAGCGGTAAAACTTCGTACAAAAACGAGCCAACTTTGCTTAAAACGAAGGCTTAAGCGAAAGAGATCGCTTGTCCCTTGTTCGCGGATTCGTAGATCGCTTCGAGAATCTGCTGTACCACGTAGCCTTGGCGGGCGGTGACGACTGGCGCTTGGTCGTTCAGGATCGCATCGATCCAGGCGCGCGCCTCGCGCTCGGCGGAGTCGCTTGGCATCGACGGATCGAACTGATTGCCGAGCAGAATCTCCTTGGTGTAAAGCTGACCATGCTCCTCGCCGTTGACGCGCAGGCCGCCCTTCATGTCAGCGCCGGCCTTGGAGCCGTGCAGCGTCACCTTGGCCTCGTCCACGTCGAGCGTGTTAAGCGCCCAGCTCGATTCGACCCATACGGTCGCGCCGCTTTTCATCGTGATCATCGCAAATGCCGAGTCCTCGACGGTGAACGCCTCCGGATTCCAGTTGCCCCAGGCGTTGGCCGGGCTGCCTTGTTCGGCGAGCTTGCGATAGGTCGTCCCGAGAACGGTCCTGGGCTCGTAGTTATCCATCATCCACAGCGCCAGATCGAGCGCATGCGTGCCGATGTCGATCAGCGGGCCTCCGCCCTGCTTCTCCAGATCGAGGAACACGCCCCAGGTCGGCACCGCGCGTCGGCGAATGGCATGCGCCTTGGCGAGATAGACCTCGCCGAGTTCGCCGCCGCGGCAGGCTGCGTACAGCCAGCGGCTGTCTGCGCGGTAGCGGTTCTGGTAGGCGATGCTCAGCTTCCGGCCGGTGCGCTCGGACACTTCAAGCATGCGCTGGGCGTCTGCGGACGTCTTGGCCATCGGCTTTTCGCAGAGCACGTGCTTGCCAGCTTCCATCGCGGCGATCGAGATCTCGGCATGCGTATCGTTGGGCGTACACACGTGCACGACATGGACGTCCGGATCGTGGAGCAGCGCCTGAACATTGTCGTAGACGCGCGCGTCCGGCGTACCGTACTTGTTCTTGGCGTCGTGCGCCCGCTCTTGGGATACGTCGAAAAAGGCGGTTATTTTAGCTTCGGGAATCTTGGCGAGTGACGGCAGATGCTTGCCGAAGGCGATGCCCCCGCAGCCGATCATGCCCACATGCACTTGACTCAAAAGGTTGTCCTCCTTGAATGTTCGCGCTGATAGAACTACAATTCAAGTATATCATTCATCTACCGGATTCCCATGTGCAATGGTGCGCGGTCGTTATGCGATTTTGGTCAGGGAGGCCACCCGGCATGCAGGCAAGACAGGAGAAAATCGAATACGAGAATCCGTTGCTATCGATCAAGGTATGGCAGGCGATGCGCCAGGCCGACCTGCTCTACGGCTGGCACCACCACCCGGAGTGCGAGCTGCTGCTCGTCCAGAGCGGGCGTCTCGACGTCGAAGTCAACGGCGAGACGCATGTCATGCGGGAAGGCGACGTTGTCGTGCTCGGCAGCTCGCAGCTTCACCGCGACCGCAGTTACGGAGACGCCCAGGTGCAGTATCTCGTGCTGCAGTTCGATCTCCAGGCCTTTTTCGACCAGAGCACGATTTCATATCTGCAGTACTTCAACGAGACGAAGGTCCCGCTAAGCGCCATGAACTACCTGTTCAAAGAAAACGCAGCCGCGAGACGCGAGGCGGCGACCTGCATCGCGGAGATCTACGAAGAAGCCAGGCGGAAGGAAGCCGGCTACGAGCTCGCGGTCAATCTGCTGATCAAAAAAATTCTGCTCGTCATGATTCGTCACGATAAAATGGGACTCCTCGCGGGCCAGGACCGCGTCGAACGCATCCGGCTCCGGCCCGTGCTCGACTACGTGGAGTCCGGCATCACCGGACGCGTCACCGTAGAGGATGCCTGCCGGCTGGCGAATATGAGCTATTATTATTTCGTGAAGTTTTTTAAAAAGTCGATGGGCATCTCGTTCACCGAATACGTCAACTTCCGCAAGATCAAGACCGCCGAGCAGCTGCTGCTCACCCGCGATCTCAGCGTCAGCGAGGTCGGAGACCGCATCGGCATGCCGAACATGGCGCATTTCTACAAGATGTTCAAGCGCTTCAACAACTGTTCGCCCAAGGAGTTCCAGCGCAAGATGCTGGCTTGGGGCAGATAATACCAAACCGTCAGGGAAGAAGAAGATGCCCTGACGGTTTTTTGGTGCCGACTGCGCTTCCGACAGAAGCTCCGATTCGTTGCCAAGCGGTGCGGAAGCGGCGTTAATGCCCGATTGCGCTTAACGGCTTAGAGTTGCACGGTTTTTCCATGTAACTCTAAGCCCCTTTCCATTTTTAATCCTCGTCCTCGTATACGCGCACGCGTTTCTGCTTCATGCCGCCAGGCGCCGACTTGCCGCCGCGCGCTCCCGCCTCCTTGGCGAGCCGTTTGCCGGCGCGCTGCTCCTTCTGCGCGAGACGCGCCAGCTCCCGCTCGGTCTTGCGGTAGTTCGCGTAGCGTGCCGAATCGAGCTCGCCGCCGCTCAGCGCCTCCCGCACGGCGCAGCCCTGCTCGGCCTCGTGCCTGCAATCGCGGAAACGGCATGACGACGCCAGCGCTTCGATATCGGAGAACGTCGCTTGCCAGCCGTCCTCCGATTCCCAGAGCTGCAGCTCCCGCATGCCCGGCGTGTCGAGCCAGACGACGCCCGAGGGCAGCACGAACAATTCGCGGTGCGTCGTCGTATGACGGCCTCGGGCGTCGTCCTCGCGAATGCCTTGCACCGCTTGCCGGCGTTCGCCCGCCAGCCAGTTGAGCAGCGTGGACTTTCCTACGCCGGACGATCCCGTCGCGCCTACCGTCGTGCCCGGCGTCAGATACGGAGCCAGCGCTTCCCGTCCCTGGTCCAGCAGCGCGCTGACCGGGAAGACCGGCACCTCCGGCGCAATCGTGCTTGCTTCCCGGACATACCGTTCCGGCTCCTCGCACAGATCCGCCTTGGTCAGCAGCAGCACCGGCTTCGCGCCGCCATCGCGCACGGCGATCAGATAGCGTTCGATGCGGCGCAGATTCCAATCCTCGTTCAGCGAGACAACGATAAACACCGTATCGAGATTCGCGCCGATGATCTGCTCGTCCGGACGGCTGCCCGCCGCCCGCCGCAAGATCGCCGTCCGTCTCGGCAGCAGCGCGTGGACGACGGCGTGCGAATCGCCGTCCGGCAGCTCGGCGGCCACCCAGTCTCCGACAGCCGGATAATCCCCCGGCGTCGCCGCCGTATAAGCAAACTTGCCGGACACCTCGGCCAGCCGATCCCCCCAAGGCGTCGCGATGCGGTACTGATGGCTGAACTGGGCGACAATTCGCGCGGGCGCCAGCTTTTTGCCCGTCGACTGCAGCGCCGCATATTCCTGGTCCCGCTGCTCGTTCCAACCGTAAATCTCCATTTCAGGCCAAGCGGTTTTTGCTTGTTCGTTCATTCGTTCGGTAACTCCTTTGAAGTTTAATTTTTTTTGATCCAACGATAAACAATCTAAAAAACACAAAAAGCCGCAGGTCCCCCTGCGGCCGGACGGATTCCCTCCCTCTAAGCACGACCAAGCGCGACGACAACCGTCGTGTTCATGCTGCCCACACAGTCAAAGACCGCTCGAGCGAAGGGTTTCCGTGCACAACAAAAAAACCGCGGGGACCTGTCGGTCTCCGCGGCAGCCGGCCATGATGGCCGAAAAAGGCTTAGTCTCCCAAGCCGGCTCCGTTCGAGACCGATGCATACGCGACGGACGACAGCACAATCGACGCTACGCTCAACATATAACATCAGCCTCCTTCATTTAGATGGTTCACATTATAAGCATTCCAGCAACAAAATGTCAATCGGAAACTCATGCTTGGACGCCAGACTGGGCCAGGGTTGCCCAGCCTTCGCGGTCCAGATCCCTTCTGACGATCGTCATCCGCCCCAGCCCGTACGCGCGCTCCGCCAATATGGGATTCGGCGACGCTTCAAGCTCGGGCACATCGTCAATGAAGCGGCTGTCCAGCCAGCCAAGCGCCTCAAGGAAAATCGCCGGAACCTTGCTTAAATAGACGTTGTCGCGGTTGCGCCGGAAAAGGTCGGAGGTGGCCACCAGATGGCCGCCGTTCTTGACGAAGGCGATTAGCGCCTTCTCCAGCGCCTCGTCGTGCAGCATTTGCAGCGGCAGCAGCAGCGTGCGGACGCCGTCGATCGCCGCCGGTTCGAAAAGGACGCTGACCGAAGAAGTCTCGCTGAAGACGCTGCCGTAAACGGTTCGGTGAACGTATTTGAAATAGTCGACCGGATCGGCTTTCGAGATCTGGTAGGCCCAGGCGCATTCAAAGTCATAATACACGCCGATGCCGGAGTCTTGTACCCGCAGCGGTTCCGGCGAGGCTTCGCGGGAGTCCGCCCAGCGTTTGACCGCGCCGTAGCCCGGCAGCGGGTCCCCGGTGACGGCCAGCAGCGCCCCCTTTGCCGTTTCCTGCTCCTGCCCCCATGGAAACACGCGGAACTTGAACAGGCTGAACCATTCGCAGCCCCGCGAGCGCATCAGGTCCATCTCGGCCGACAGCGCCGTGCTTCCCGTGCCGTACTCCATCACCCAGAACGGGCGGTTCAGCAGCGACCGGCAGGCGTCCGCGTAGAAGGCGATCTCCTCCTTGTCGCTGCTGTAAATATCGATGCCGACGACGTCGCTGCAAGCGAACAGCTTCGCCCAGTCCACGTTGTCTCCCCAGTTGAACATAAAGGCGTTTGTCGTGATCGGCGCCTTCGAATAGCGGCGGAGCGTCTCGACCTGGCTGCGGTGGAAATCCGTCATGACCTTGGAGGAGAACCGTCGGAACGCCAGCTCCAGGCTCGGGTGCGGCCACATCATGACATCGCAGTCGATCGGCGCAGGCAGCTGGATCTGATCGAACCGCTGATACGTTTGCGACCAGAACGCGGTGCCCCAGCGCTCGTTAAGGACGCTTATGTCCCCGAACACCGCTTCCAAATAAGCCTGGAATCCTTTTCTGGACATGTCGCCGTAGTCGTATTTCGTCTCGCCGCCAAACTCGTTGTCGATCTGCCAGCCGATGACTGCCGGATCGCCGCCGTAGCGCTTGCCCATCTCTTCTACGATCCGCAGCGAGTATCTCTTATAGGCGTCCGAGCTGTAGCACCGCTGCTGCCTGGCGCCATGGGCGATCGTCCTGCCGCTCTTGCCTACGGGCAGCACGTCCGGGTAACGCTCGGTGAGCCAGACCGGAGGCGTCGCGGTCGGCGTGCACAGCATGACCGACAGCCCGTGCGCCTCGGCCGCCCGGATGCTGTCGTCCAGCCAGCCCCAATCGTAAACGCCGTCCTCCGGTTCCATCTTCGCCCAGGCGAACTCCGCGATGCGGATGCATGCGATGCCCGCCTCCCGCATCAGCCGGAAGTCCCTCGCCCATTCCTCCTGCGGATGATAATCCGGGTAATACGCGGTCGCCAGCTTCACGCCGTCGCTCCCTCCTCTACGCTGCATTCATATTCGAAAACCGGACCACTGGGCACGTGCCGGGTGCCGTCGGGCAGCACGACGACGACCGGAACGCCTTCCGGCGCTTCGCCGCTCAGCGCGAACCGCGTTCCTCCGTTCGTTTCGTTCAGCTTCCACGAAACTTTAACGAGACCCGCAGGCGTCTTCGCCTCGCCGCTCGCCCAGGTCAGTCCGCCCGTGCGCGGCGCGATCCGGACGGTGCGATAACCCGGCTCCTCCGGCTGAACGCCGAGCGTCTCGGCGACGTATTCGTACAACGGCAGCGCGCCCCAGCCGTGGCAATCGCTGCGCTGCTGAACGGGGTCCTCGACCCAGGCGGTCAGATGCAGGCCGACCTGCTCCCGCCATGGCTGCCAGAAGGCGTCGGCATAACCGTACAGCCCCGTCTTGGCTGCCGCCCGGAACAAATAATGCGCCATCGAGAACGACGCCTTCGGCAGATCGTTCCGCGCCAGCATCCGCGCCAGCAATTCGCGGGCTTCCCCGCCTTGAACGGCGTCCGCCAGGACGGCCCAGATCTGCGTATGCTGGCTGAACTGCGCGACCTGCGGGCCGTCCCGGTACAACTGCTCCGCTTCGTCCAAGCAAGACCGTCGCACGGCAACGAGCACCGCCTCCGCGCGCTGCCGGTACTCGGCCGCCGTGTCGCCGCGGCCCGACCATGCATTCAGATCCGCCGCTTCGCGAAGCGCGGACGCGTACATCAGGTTGTAGACGGTGAGCGGTCCCTGCAGCTTGGCAGGCGGAGCTCCGGCAGTCGCGTTCCACGCCGTCACCCAGTCGACAAACGACCAATAGGCTTCGGGCATAGGTCCGACCAGGCCGTCTTTTCCGATCCGCCGGTCGAACCAGCCGAGAATCGCGTCCGCCGTCGACAGGTATCTGCGTACGAGCGCTGTGTCGCCGAAGTGACGGTAATGATCGTGCACCATCATGACCCAGTAAAGCGCGAAGCCGGGAATAAACTGCCCGTTCACCGAGGGATACCGGCTTTGAATCAGGCCCGAGGGCGTCAGCGAGCTGTGAAAATCGTGAATCGTCTTGCGCGCCAGCCGATCGTCTGCACTGACAGCGTAGGTAAACAGCGCCTGCGACTTGGCATCCATAACGTACTGCATTTGCTCATAATAAGGCGTGTCCTCGTACGTATCCTGCATGCAGCGGCGCAGCGTGTTCAGGCTGATGTTCCATAGCTCGCCGGACAATGGATCGGACGTCTCCACCTGCGAGACGGCGTCCAATGGATACCCCGTCTCCGCGTAGCTAAGGTCAACGATCGTGAGCGGTGCGTCTGCGGCCTGCACGGACAAGCGCACGAAGCGAAACGCCCGCCTTCCCATGGGCTCGTAGACCTCCGGATCATCCGGCGTACCGGCGCCGACAGGCAGGTACACATCCTCGTTGCCGCGCAGCACCTTGTCCGCGGGATCGTCGCGCACGCCCCGGCGGTTGCCGCCGTGGTCCGCGGGATTCTCGTATTCGTACGCTTCCGAATACAGCAGCGAGATCCGCGCCCCCGCGCCCCCGGCGACAGCCAGCCGCACGTAGCCGGTCGTCATCAATCCGGCATCGAGCTCCGCCCAGGCGGAATGACCCGGCGCCAGCTTAAGCGGAAACGGCAGCGCCTCCGCAGCGTCGCCTCCGGATGCCGCGCCATCCGGTACGCCTTGTGCTGCCTGTAAATCCTCGCTTCGTATCACGCGCGCGAACGCCCTCGGCGTCTCGCGCATGCGCGGAATCGGATTTGCGGCCAGCTGCCAGGGGCTGACCTGGCCGTATAACCGGTCAAGCGGCTCCGTCGCGACCGGCCGCTCCCAGGACGCGTCGTCGAAGCCCGCCTCCCGCCAGCCCGCCGGCAGCATGTCGCCGCGCACTTCCTCCGTGCCGCCGACGAACAGCGTCCCGATCTCCGGTCCGATTCGGACGGCCCGCAGCGGCAGCGCCCTCCAGTGGTCGTCCGAGTCGAGCCGCGTCAACTCCCTGCCGGCTTCATCCTCCAGCGCGCCCTGAATCCACAAGCCGCCATAATCCGCCCGCCCTTCGGACGCCGGACCGACCTCCGCGCCCGGCACGCTCGCCAGGCGGGGATAATGCACAACCTCCGCCGCGAGCACGTTGGCGCCCGGCACCAGCTTATCGCCCACGTCGAGCGTATCGTAATACTGCGCCCAGGCGTCGCCTTTGATCGGCCCCCTCGCGATCAGGTTGCCGTTCAGATAAAGCCGGAACTTGCTGTCCGCGGACACGTCCAGCTTAAGTCCGGCCCCTTCCTCCGGCACCTGGAACTCGCGCCGGAACAGCGCCCGCTGCTGACGCGTTCCCCCTTCCGAATCTTCGCGCAACGACTCGGGCCAGATCCAGCACGCCCGCCATTCTCTCAGTTCCTCCATAAGTTCGCCTCTTTTCCGCAGGCGCGGCGACTTCCGTCATCCCGCACCTGCCCGATATTCGCCCGCGCTCACCCCGGTGAAGGCTTTAAAGCGCTTGTAAAACCAATCCAGTTCCGTATAGCCGACGCTTGACGCAATCTCGTAAACTTTTAAATCCGTCTCTCGCAGCATGCGCTTGGCATGCGCCATCCGGACCTGCAGCAGATAATCGTTAAAAGACAGGCCGGTGACGGACTTAAATAGCTTGCCAAGATGATTCGGGTTCAGAAACACCCGATCCGCAATGCTCCTTAAGCTGAGATTCTCGCCGTAATGCGCTTCGATCATCGCCTTCGCCTCCGCGATCACCCGGTTCGGCTTGACGGCGCGCATCCGCGCCAGCTGCTCGAGCACGCCGATATATTTGCCTTCGGCGAACCGAAGCAGCTCGTCCGCGGACCTGGACGTCATGACGCGTCCATAATCGCCGATCTCGCGCGCGAACAGCGGGCTCGGATCGGCGCCTTGCTCCTTCAGCAGTTGGTGCAGCTGAACAAGCGCGTACAAAATCGCCGTCCGCATCGCGCCGGCACTCAGGCCGCTGTGCGGCAGCGACCGGCGCAAGCTCGCGAGCGCCTGCTCCGTCGCCGCGCGATCCTGGCTGCGCACCGCCGCGAGCACGCGCTCGAGCTGCGCCATGAACGCTCCGACGGGCTCCGCCTGAAGCGCGCCCGCCGCGCCGGTATCCGCCGCCGCACCGTTCATGCCTTCCGCCGGCGGCTCCAGCCGACGCAGCACCGCGGCGCCGCCTTGCAAAAACTTGGCGGCCAACGCTTCCTCGGCCGCGGCGAAGGACTCGGCCGCGCGCACCGGATCCGCCACCGCGTGCCCGACGCCCACGCTCACCGTCTCCTTCGCGTAGAGCGCGACCGATTCGGCGATGCGAGCCGCCAGCGACTCCGCCACTCGATCCGCTTCCACCACCCGGAGCACGATGCCATATCGGTCCTCGCCCGCCTCGAACAGCGAACCGGCGCCCATGCAGACCTCTTCGGCGATATTTTGCACGGCAAACCGCTTCAGGGCGATGTCCCGCTCCGACAACGCCACACCGCCGCCGAAGACGAAGTCCATCTCGATCAGCAGACAGGCGTACAAGCCGCCCCGCTCCTGCCAGGGCAGCAGATCGCGCAGCGCCTCCAGCTCATCCGCGTCGGCCTGCCCCTGCGTCCAACGTCGCAGCAGCAGCTCCCGCTGCAGCGACTCGCCGAGATGCTGCCGGCGGTCCTGCATGCTTCGGGCGGCGAGCTCCGACGAGACGAGGCGGAGCAGCGCCTCCAGGTCGTCCTCGTCGACCGGCTTCAGCAAATAGTCCTTGACGCCCATCTTCATGCCCTGGCGCGCATACTCGAAATCGTCGTAGCCGCTCAAGATTACGACGGCCGCATCGGAAAATTCGCGCAGTCGCTCCACGAACGCAAGACCGTTCATGACCGGCATCCGGATGTCGGTCAGCACGAGCGAGATCGGCTGCGCCTTCATGACCGCGAGCGCCTCTGCTCCGTCGGCCGCCTCCGCGGCGATTTGATAGCCGAGCGATTTCCAGTCGATCAGATAGCGGAGCGACTGCCGGGCGAGCGGCTCGTCGTCTACGATCAATACGCTATACATCACGCTCCTCCTCCCTGTGCGTTAGCGGAATGACCAGGCGCACAATGACGCCTCCCCCCGGCGCGGACTCGATTGCGAGACCGTTTTCGTCGCCGTATCTAGCTTTAAGCCTCGCATGAACGTTGCGCAGACCGATATGCGAGTCGCTGCTCAGCGCATCCTCCGTGAGAGAGCGCTCCACCTCGGCCAATCGCTCCGGCGTCATCCCGAGGCCGTCGTCGCCCACGACGAGCCGCAGCGCGCCGGAGACGATCTCGCCCTCGATCCACACCCGGCACTCGTCAGGACTGAGCTCAATGCCGTGCGTAATCGCATTTTCGACGAGCGGCTGCAGGCTGAGCTTCGGCAATCGTGCGTCCCTTGCTTCGTCGGGCACGTCGATCCGGTACGTGAACTTGTGGCCGAACCGGTACTGCTGAATCTGCAAGTAGCTGTCGACAAACTCCAGCTCTTCGGACAACGCGACCGTCTGGCCGCCGCTCTTCAGCATCATGCGGAACGACTTCGCAAGCAGGCCGACGACCTTCGCGGTATCCCGCTCGCCGACGATCAGCAGCTTGCCGCGGATCATATTGAGCACGTTGAACAGGAAATGCGGGTTGATCTGCGTCTGCAGCGCATACAGCTCGACCTCCTTCGTCCGCAGCTCCTGCCCCTTGCGGTCGATCTCGGACTGGTATACCTCCTGGATCAGCGTCCCCACCCGGCGGACCATGACGTTGAACATTTCGCCGAGCTGTGCGACCTCGTCCTTCCCCCTCACCTCGACGAAGCTCTGGAAGTTATCCTTATGGATCCGCTTCATCTTGGACGCGAGCTCCGACAGGCGGCGGGTCATGCCGACGGAGATGGCGGAGATCAGCAAGCCGGAGATGACGAAGGCGATCAGAAACAACAGAATCGCAAGCGACCGAAGCTGCTCGAGCTTGGGCTGCAGCTGAGTCACCGGGATAAAGGCGAGCACCTTCATGCCCTTGACAACGTTGCGGGAGCTAAGCGACCGGTACACGATCTCATAGAGCTCCCCGTCCATTTCGTAACGGAAGCTGCCGTCCATACCCTCGATTTTCGAAAAGAAGGGCAAGTCCTGAAGCTTGGCGAGCGGCTTCGGCCGGCTTCGATCGCTATCCATCATGACCGTGCCGTCCGCCATGGCGAACAGATACCGCTTGCTCTTGCCCTCCTCGTTGATAAGGTCGTAGAGCACCTGCTGCTTGATCTCGAGGGATACGATCTTGAGCGAATCGTTCATGTAGTTGTTGAGTCGCTTGCGGTAGCTGATGACGGCCTGATTTTCCCCGATGAGCGCATACGGACCGGTCCAGTAGCCGCCGGACCTGCCGCCTATGACCTTCGGGTACCAGTCCGACTTTTTGACGTCGTCGTCGATGAGCAAAATGTCTCCGAACAGGAACGTGTCGTTCGTCGTGTACAGATTGAGATGAGCGACGTCGCGCGTCGTGCGCACGGCAGAGATAAAGGGCTGATAATATTCGGCGTAGTCGTCGTATGCATCCTTGTAATCGTCGTACCGCGTTTCCAGAATGCTGTCGATCGTATTGTTCAGAAAAAGCGTGTTCGGAATCAATTCGTAGGATTCGAGCTTGTTGTCGAGATTGTTGGCTACCTGTGACAGCGACAGGGAAGCATTCTCGATGACCCGCTCGTAGACGAGCGCGCTGCTTCGCTGCACGAGCACATAGGTCACCGATCCGAGCAGAAACAGAACGATGAACAGGTTGGCGAGAATGAGCTTGGTCCGAATTTTCATGCGTCGCCGCCCCCGGCATACCGGGCTTTTGCAAGCCCTTTCTTTGTAAAGATAATACTCCTTGCCTGTCTTGCCAGACAAGGAGTATATCCTGCTTTTTAGGCTGCAGCTCGCCATTGAATCGCGACAGGCGCCGCTTCGTTAACGGGTCAGAAGGTCATCCCCCGATCGTGCTCTCGTACGTCGCGTTAAAATCCGCCCACAGCTGCGTATACGCTTTGTTCATGTCGTCGAGTCCGCTCTTCTGGATCGAACCGACCATTGTCGACCAGGCGCCCTCGAACTCGTCGTCGCTCTTGCTCATGACGATCTTCGGCAAGTTTTTGCGCCATGCGTCGTCGATCTTCTGCTGCTGCACCTTGACGGTCTCCGGCGGCGTGAGCTGCCACAGATAGCCCGGCACGAAGTTGACCGGCGGCAGGAAGTCCGCCCAGACCTGCTTGCCGTATGCGGCCAGCGTCGCCTTCGTCGTGTCGTCGTACGTCTGCACGACGGAATCCTTGGTGAGCGGCGTCGCGTAGTCGCCGTCGGCAAGCTTGGCGCCGTTGCCGATGCCGAACCAGGGCGCTCCGCCCGTACCCGTACTCTTGAAGCCGCGCTTGTAGTCCACGTCGGGATCCGAGCTGCGCTGCGCGAGCAGGCCGTCCGCCACCGTTCTCTTGCCGCCTTGCACCGTATAATCTTCGCCTTCGATGCCCCACTGCGTCAGCACTTGCCCTTCGTCGGAGAACAGATAGTCGATGAACTGAATGATGCGCTCCGGATGTTTGGCGCCAGCGCTGATCGTCCAGGAAAGCCCCCCGCCGGCCGTCGGGGTCATCGCGTTGGAGTGGTCCTCGACGCTCTCGTTCGCATAGATCGGCAGATGCGCATACGTGCTGCCCGGCTTGCCTGCGGCGCGGAGCGCCTTCTCCGAGTCTCCGAGGAACCAGCCCGGCGCATAAGCGGCGATCACGCGGCCTTGCGAGATTTTGCCCTGAATGCTGTCCAGCGAGAACGCTTCCTTGTCGAACAGGCCGTCGCGGTAAAGCTTGTTAAGGAATTTATAATAGCTCTTGGCATCCTCGGTCACAGGAATGTAGTTGACGTCCCCGTTGTCCTGTACCTTGAAGTTGCCGTTGTCCGGCCAGCCGTTGGAGCTCACGATCGGATTGTTGAAGGAAATGTTCATCGTATAGCTCAGCATCGCGGCTGCGAAGCCGATCGTGTCCTTGCCTTCGATCTTCGGATGCTTTTCCTTGTAAGCCTTGATAAGTTCGTATAGCTGGTCGAGCGTCTTGACCTGCGGGTAACCGGCCTCCTTCAGCACATCCTGCTGGATGATGAAGCTGCCCGTTGCGTCCGGCGAGGCCTCCTGGCTGGCATTGACGTTATAAAGGGCGTAGATTTTGCCGTCCTTGTCCTTCAGCAGGTTGTAATACTTGCCGAACTTCTCCTTGATATGCGGACCGTATTGATCGATCAGATCGCCTAGCGGGATGATCGCGCCGGCGTCCTTGTACTTTTGCGTGTACTTGGGATCGAGCGAGATAATGTCCGGATAATCGTTCGAAGCGAGCCACAGATCCCACTTTTGAAACTGGTCGCCAACGGTCAGGTCGTATTTCAAGCTGACGCCGGTTTTTTCGGTCAGCTTCTTCGTGATCGGCGATTCCCAGTTAAGCTTGTCGTCGGTCGTGTTGATCGTGTAGGTGACCGGCGTCAGATCCTGCGTCGGCGCGGCGCTGGCTGAGCCTGAGCTGGCCGAGGCTGAGCCGGACGCGGCAGCCGTGCTCGAAGCGGGAGCGCTTTCAGATTGGCTGGCGGAAGGCGAAGCGCCCTCGTTGTCATTGCCCGAGCAGCCGGTGGCGAGACCTGCGAGCAGGACCGCCGAGGCGCCGAGCGCGAAGCCGTATTTCCGTTTGACCATTTTCATAGGACACCCTCTCAATCTATGTTTGAAATGATATATCAACGGAAGGGTTCTCCCGTATGATACCGCTATTCTTTCATAGCGCCAATCGTAATTCCTTTGACGAAGTACTTCTGCAGAAACGGGTATACGAACAGGATCGGCAGCGTGACCACCATCGTGATCGCCGCCCGGATCGATTCCGGATTGTTGCGGATCGCCTGGACGTTGGCATGCCCGTTATCGCTGACGATCTCGTTGGCCGACTGGATCAGCACCTTCTGAAGCGTGTACTGCAGCAGGCTTAGGTTATGATTGCGGCTGGCGTACAAATAATTGTCGAACCAGGAGTTCCAGTGCATGACCGCGATAAAAAGGGCGATCGTGGACAGCACCGGCAGGCTGATCTGGAGCACGATGCGGAACAATACCTGAAAGTCGCTCGCGCCGTCTATTTTCGCCGATTCCGTGATGCCGTCGGGAAGCTGCTCGAAGTAGCTTCGCATGATGATGACGTTGTAGACGCTGATGAGCAAAGGCAAAATGTACACCGCAAAGTGATTCATCAGATGCAGGTTGCGGATGAGCAGGTAGGTCGGGATGAGGCCGCCGTTGACGTACATCGTGAGGACGAGAACGATATTCAGCTGTTTGCGGAGAAAAAATTCCTTGCGGCTGAGCGCATAAGCGAGGAGCGTCGTACAGAACAGTCCAAGCGCCGTGCCGAGCACCGTCCGGATGACCGAGCGCACGCCCGCCATCAGAAGGCCGTTCTCGCGGAAGATAATCTCATAGTTCAGCAGCGTCCACTTCCGCGGCAGGAAGTAGATGCCGCCGCGCATCGTGTCGAGCGTGTCGTTCAGCGAGATCGCGAGCAGGTTGAGAAACGGAAACACCGTGGCGAATCCGAGCAATGCGAGGAAAACGTAATTAATCGTACTGAATGCGTAGTCGCCGCGGGCGCGGTTCATGCGTTCGCATCTCCTTCCTTGCCGCCGGCCGCAGTTAGAACAGCCGGCTTTGATTGGTCTTGCGGGCCAGGTAGTTGACGCCCAGCACCATCAGCACGCTGACGACGGATTTGAACATGCTGATCGCCACGCCGTACGAATAATCGCCGATTTGCTGCGAATACCGGAGCGCATACAGATCGAGTACCTCCGAATAGTCGATCGTCATCGCGTTGCCGAGCAGGAACTGCGACTCGTACCCGCTCTGGATAATCCAGCCTACCGAGATGATGAGCAGCAGGATCGCCGTCGGCATCAGCCCGGGAATCGAGATATAGCGCATTTTCGCCCAGCGGCTCGCGCCGTCCACTTCCGCTGCCTCGTAATGCTCCGGATTAAGCCCGCCCAGTATGGCCAGATAGATAATCGTGTTCCACCCGACTTCCTTCCACAGGTTGGCAATCGTATGAATAAGCCAGAACAGCTTCGGGTTGGACATAAAGTAGTAAGGGTCGTTCAGTACGCCTAGCTGGACGAGCATCTGGTTGAGCGTTCCACCGTCCGGGGACAACAGCTGCGTGACGATGTTGGCGATGACCACCCAGGAGACGAAGTGGGGGATGTACGTGATTGTCTGGATCGTCCGTTTGAAAAATCGCGCCCTAACCTCGTTCAGCAGCAGCGCGAGCGCGATGGCGCCTGCGAACGAGACGATCAGATTGAGCACGCCCATGACGAGCGTATTGCGGAGCACGTGGTAAAATTGCTGGTCCTTGAACAGCAGCTTGAAGTTGTCCAGCCCCGCGAACGGACTGTGCAGGATGCCTTTTCCCAGCGTGTACTTCTGAAACGCCATAATCCAGCCCCACAGCGGGACGTAGGAAAACAAAATGACGATCAGTACGAACGGAATGGACATGACCAGCAATTGATGCTGGTTGGCGATCATTGCGCCCAAGCTTTGCTTGCGCCGGATTGCCTCCGCCTGAGACGGGACAAGGCTTTTCGCGATATCGGCCATCTCTTGATCCCTCTCTCTTGCCTGATCTGTCTGCTGCTTATAATCTGATTATGCGCTGGGTTGCATGAGCCAACAACCCGCTTGATCCGCTTCCTTCACCCCTCAAACGAAAGGCCGGATCAACTTGGGCAGCAAGTCGGACCGCTAGCGGACCGGCCGCTCGTAGACTCGAATACCATTAGCTTCAAGCAGAATTTCTCCTTCCTCCATGACGCCAGCGATCAGCTCGTCCAAGGGCTCGGCAAGCGCGAGTTGCGCCGGCTGCTCGTTGTGGTTGAGAACGAAAATATACTCTTTTACGCCGTTTCTTCTGCGCGCGATCTCTACGCCTGCCGGCGCCGCAATTCCATCGATCGGCATCACGCCGGCTCCCCCGCAGATCCGATCCATCAGCGCCGTCATCAGTGCCGGCGTCGGCTCCGTGGCCAAGTAATAGGCGGTTCCGCTCCCGTACGCATGCCGGGTAGCCGCAGGCGTGTCCGCGAAAAAATCGTCCGCGTACCAGGCAATTGCCTCAGCGCCTTCAAGCGCGAGAATGTCGTACCAAACGCGTCCCGCGAAGCCTTCCGGCGCGACCTCCCCTTGTTCGAGCGTGACAGCGCGCGCGTCCGCTTGCCGCAGCGATCCGTAATCGGTCACGCGAAGTCCGAGCAGTTCTCTGTACGCGCCAGGAATCGTCCGCTCCTCCATCCGATTGTCGGGTTGCTTGATGCCCGCCCGGAAGTCCAGCACGATTGTGCCGCCCGCTTTTGCATATTCATAGATTGACTCGGCCGCAGCCGGGTGCGTCAGCATGTCGTGCGGCGCGACGACAAGACGATAGGATCCGAGCGGCGCGTCCGGTGCCACAAGGTCTGCCGGTATATGCCTTTCGTAAAAGTATCTGCAATACGTCTTGAAGTGCGCCATATATCGATGGCCAAAAGACTGCGGCTGGATATCCATCGCCCATTCGTTGTCATGCGACCGCAGGATGGCGACCTCCGCGCCAGAGCCTGCGCCAAGCCATCTGCCGGATAGCCGCTGCAGCTCTGCTCCCGTTTGTTTGGCTTCTTCATATCTTCGTCCCGGAATACCGTCATGGGGCAGCAAGCCGTGCCAGTACTGCTCGGCCCCAAACAAGCACGTCCGCCACCGGAAATAAACAATGGCGTCCGCGCCGTGCGCAACGGCCTGGTAAGTCCACCTTCGCAGTTCGCCGGGCTTCGGCATTGCAAAGATGAAGTTTCCACCGGGCGAGCCGCTCTGCTGCTCCATGACCCAAAACGGCTGACGCTTCAGCCCCCGGGTCATGTCGTGCTGAATGGCCGGGTTAAGCGGATCCGCTTTCTCGTCGAAGTGCAGATTCGGATAGTTGTCCCAGGACGCAAAGTCCAGCTGCGCTGCCAGCTTGTACGCGTCAACCTCCGCAAAGTAGCCCATGAAGTTGTGCGTGATCGGTTTGTCCGGCGACTCTCGCCGCAGGATGTCGACCTGGATCTGCTGGTACTCGGCGACCGAGTCGGACGCGAAGCGCATATAGTCCAGATGAAGTCCGGGATTATGCATCGGGAACACCGTATACGCCGGCAATACGATCTCTCCCCAAGCATTGTAGACATGGCTCCAGAATACCGTTCCCCACGCTTCGTTCAACGTGCCGATATCGCCGTACTTATTTTTCAGCCACCTTTGAAAAGCCATGCGGCAATTATCGCAGTAGCATCGAATCGTGTCCGTGCAGCCGAACTCATTGTCGATCTGCCAGGCGACGATATTGTCGTGTCTGCCGTACCGCTTCGCCATTCGCTCCACGATATTCGCGCTGAGTTGCCGATATCCCGCATGGTTGTAGCAATAATGACGGCGGTTGCCGAAGCCCCTCGCCTGACCCTTATCGTCCCTCATGTACAAATCCGGATTGCGGTCCATGAGCCACTTGGGCGGCGTCGCGGTAGGCGTTCCAAGCACCGCCCGAATGCCATGCGCCTCCAGCAAGCCGATGATCTCGTCCAGCCACGACCAATCGTATTCGCCAGGGAGCGGCTCCATTTTCGACCACGCAAACTCCGCGATCCGTACGACATTGACGCCAGCCTCCTGCATAAGCGCCACATCCGTCGTCCAACGCGCCTTCGGCCAATGCTCCGGATAATAACAAACGCCATATAACATGGCACACCCTCCCTCCGGTACCTTCTATTATCCGACCACGACGCCGCAGCGGACACCGGTGGAATCAGAGGAATTAGCCCGCCAAGTTAGGGAGGATGCTGAAGCCCATTATTAATTCCATTTTTTTACACCCGCGCGATTGCACCCTCTATTTTCGCTCTTCCTCCCACTATCCCATCTAATCAGCCAGCCAGTTTCTCAGCTTCACCCCATTATCCCAATGCGTCAGCTAACCAATTTCTGCGCTGCATTCCACTATCCCAACGCTTCAGCTGGCCAGTTTCCGCGCTTCGTTCCACTACCCCAACGCTTCAGCCCTGCCGGCCGGTTTCAAAGCTTCGTTCCATTATCCCATCAACTCAGCCGTCATTATTTTGTTAGTACATGCCAATATACCGATCATTTTAATGGAATTTTTATGAAAATATGCGCTAAAAACACTTGAAAAGAGAACAAATGTTCTATATTATAGTAAAAAAGGGCTCCGGGAGGCACATCATGACAGTTGAAGCTGATACTTATGAGCAGTTTTGCCTGCGTTTCTCATCGGATGCTGCATGTGCTCGAGCGCTTTTTGCGCTTCGCTGGCCCGATGGATTTCGCTGTCCGGCATGCCGTTGCAGTAGCTTCTCTCTCATACGAACACGTCGGCTTCCGCTGTATCAGTGCACCTCGTGCCGTCGTCAGACCTCCATTATTTCCGGCACCATCATGGAAGGAAGCCGTACGCCGCTGCCTCGTTGGTTCCAGGCTA
The DNA here is from genome assembly GCF_042683485.1 of Cohnella sp. GCM10020058. NCBI lineage: Bacteria > Bacillati > Bacillota > Bacilli > Caryophanales > Paenibacillaceae > Cohnella > Cohnella sp. GCM10020058. The sequence goes on along the minus strand of NZ_JBHUJV010000001.1, from coordinate 387,015 downwards.
TGTTCCTGCTCTCTCAGCCGGGCGGTCTCAGCGCGCTCCGCCTTTCCGATATAATTACGGTTACTTATAAGACGGCTTGGCACATCGCTCAAAAGATTAGATTTGCAATCCAATCCGCTGAAGCTTCGAACCTTATTGAATCTGATTTTAGGCTTGACGCATTTTATTATGGTTCGCCAATTTATCAAGACGCCCGGCAGCCAGTGCTGATCGGCGCCTCCTTGAACGAGCAAGATAAGCCGGACCGCGTCGTGCTACATCAACCGGAGCCGGCGCATGTCGACCCGGTTAACAGGAGAGTTCTAGCAACGGGTTACCATGCATTCGCTCGCAAGCACGCCGTGCCGCATGCCGTTCCTACGAGCGATCGCTTTGGCAAGATGCATGCCGCTTTGTTCCCGATTGCGAAGATGGTTTGCGCTTGGCTAAACGATACCTTCAATGGCATTGGGGCCAAGCATCTGCAGGCGTATCTAGACGAGTTTGCGTTCCGTTTGAACAAGCAATTGCAATCCGCTTCCACACTGCCCGTCTTGATGCGTTGGTGTGCGGTGACACGCGCTATCCAATACAAGGAGCTTATAAAGCCAAAGCCCATACTTGTCGTGCCATGGATTTACTTTGGAAGCAGATCGCGGTGGAAGGGTCATCATATGAGCAGATGGGGAGCTTGAACAGTTAGAACTTTCGATTTTTAATACTTGTAAACTTTCTGTATTCTTACTCCAGCCTAGCTGACGCAATGGGATAATGGAATGAATTAGAAAAAATGAGTATAAGCACTCCTCTGCCCGTTTCGTTTATTTGGCCCCTCGACATGAAGTTTAGTGTTAAGAAATCATACTTTCGACCCGATTTCGCTATCTTGCGAAACCTTTTACTATAAGTCGGCGTCTTAACCTAAACGTACTAGAACATCATGGATGAGGTGGAGAATTGAAACAGATCGGCTTCTTTGTACTGCTCGCAGCAATTTTCTTCTGTTTTTCGTTCGCCGGACAAGCCAACGCCCAGTCCTCTGGGGCAACCATCATACTGGACGGACAAGCGCTGTCACTCCAGAAAAAAGACAAGGTCGAAATTTTGAAAGGCAGCGTCATGGTCCCCATTCGCGTCATTGCTGAAAATCTCGGCCTTCTCGTTACTTGGAACCAAACCGAAAAGCAAGTGAAAATCTGGTCGGGCAGCGGCGACATCAAGTTGACAATCGGTAGCTCGGTCGCCAGCGTCGGCGACGCCAGCTTCAAGCTGAACGCCGCTCCCGTCAATCGCTCAGGCACGACGCTGGTCCCGCTCCGATTCGTAGGCGAATCCGCAGGAATCGACATCGGCTGGGATAATGTCAAGAAGATTGTGACCTTGACGTCTCCCCAACCATCGGAGCCATGGATTCCAACTTCTCCCACGCCATCGGCTACACCGACACCTTCGCCCGCGCCGACGACATCGCCTAATCCAACGCCGACGCCCGCTCCCGGAACGACGCCCACGCCATTGCCTTCTCCCGCTACGGGCGGGCAGATTAAAGGAATCGGCTGGAGCGACGGCAGATTGGCGATCTCGTTTAACGGCAGCCTCATCCCTAAAACGTATGCGGTCGCCAATCCTTCGCGTATTGTAGTCGAGCTGCCGAATACGTCGTTCGATCCTGCGTTTTCGACGCTGCAGTCTTACGATACGGCAACGCAATCAGGCGAGTTCACGATTTCTGACGGTTCGAGCGCTACTCATGTCGGATATGCCGTAACCGATACCGCGTCCAAGACGATCACTATTACGCTGGATCTGGCGGCGGACAAGCCTTATTCCGCCTACCAAGAAGCAGATGTCGAGTCGAACGTATACGTTGTCGATCTGAAGCCGACCGCGACGCCGACACCGCCCCCCGTTAATCCGAGCAATGGCAAAAAGATCGTCGTTATCGATCCTGGTCACGGCGACGGCGACCCGGGCGGGATCGGCGCCACCAAGAAGCAAGAAAAATCGTTTAATCTGTCGTTGGCGCTTAAAGTGGAGAAGCTGCTGAAGAAGGAATCCGCTTTTCAGGTCGTGCTGACCCGCAATGACGATACGTTTATCCCGCTATCGGACCGTGCGACGATTGCGAACAAAGCCGGCGCGGACGCATTCGTGTCCATTCACGCCAACATCGCGCCCGGCAAACCGACCGTTCGAGGTACAGAAACTTATTATTATACGGGGAGCGGCAAGACGCTGGCGAATATCATGCACAAGCATCTGGTTCAAGCGACCGGCTTTACCGACCGCAAGGTCAAGTACGCAAGCTATAAGGTGCTGCGCGAGACGGCCATGCCCGCTACGCTGCTTGAAGTCGGATTTTTGTCCAACGCAACGGAAGAATCGATTCTTTTTAGCGACAGTTTCCAGAACCGCGTCGCCCAAGCGATCGTGGACGGTCTGAAGGAGTATTTTGGCGTCAAATAACTAAAACTGAATGGCAGCGTCTCAGCTAACGCTCGCTTTTTCTTTCGGAAATAGGCGATTGGACAGTCCGATTCGGCAACAACACATATATTAGGGGTGTGGAAGTCACCACAATCCAAAACCTCGGAGGTGTAGCAAATGAGCGGAGTAGCTGGCGCAGGTTACGGCGGCGGAGCAGCATTCGTCCTCGTCCTCTTCATTCTTCTCGTGATCATCCTTCGTGCGGGCATCGGCCTGTACTAAGAGCTCATGGCTCTAGCAATTCCTCCTACTGGCCCGCTGCGCCCATGGCGCAGCGGGCTTTTTTTGCGTTTGCACGCTTGGAGGCGCCCCACCTTTCTCATATCAGCTCGTTTTTTTGTTCGAGCTTCGCGCATTCCTGAACACGAACGGCGCGATCGCGAGCGCAGGCACTAGCAACGCAAATCCCGTTAATCCGACGATTCCGTAATCCTGCAACCACGAGGGTGCGTCGTTTGCAGCCTTGAACAGCCAGCCTCCGATGTTCGGGCCGACGAAACCCGCGATACCGGTCAACGCGGAAAACACAGCGATGTAGATCGGTCTGTCCGATTTCGGCGTATCCCCGATCAAAAAGTTAAACACAAGCAAATTGTAGCCGCCTAAACCGATACCGAGCAGGACGTGCGACAAGCCGAGGATCAGCAGGACCGGCAGCGCTGCCATGCCAAACCAGACGATACAGGCGAGTGCAATGATCGGAAATGTCCAGGTAAGCAGCCTGCGCGCGGAAAAACGTGCATTCAAATTACCCCAAAAAATATAACTGACCATCATGACGATATTTTGAATCATCGTAATCAAGGTGACGCTGCTATAGCTCAAATTCAGTAAATTAAGCATTGCATAAGCATAAAGCGGTACGACAACGTTCTGAATTAAAATGAAAAGCGTGATGAAGGAGGCAGCGGATAAAAAGGGCTGATCTCGGAAGGGCTTGAGGATCAGGGAAGCGGATAGCCCGCCGCCTGCGCTCTCGTAGGGCGGATTGGCATAACGGGACAGCTCGATGCCGTTCCATACGACGCAGAGCGCGCAGACCACAAAAAGAATCGTGAAGCCTCGCCCGCCCGGCAACCAATCCATGAGTTGCCCGCCGATCAGCAATGTCAGGCTGGCCACTGCCCAGTGAATCGTATTGCGGATGCCGAAGTAACGACCGCGCACGGGAGGCGGTACGATATCGGCCATTAAGGACGTCCAGATGACCCCTCCGGCTTGCCCCAGCGTGAATGAACAGAGGAATACGAGCATGTACATCGGCGCCCAAGCCGCATGGGGGAACAACAGCGGGATCAATCCCGTGCATATCCACATCGTCCGATGGCCGACGCCAAGCATCGTTGCGACCTTTCGCCTGTCTCTCCACCTCTCCATGGCAAACGCCATGAAGATCTGCGCGAGCAGCGTCAAGGAAGGGATCGCGGCGATCAATCCGATCTGCTCGGACTGGAACCCCAGGTACAACAAAAACGCCGTCTGCAAGGGCCCGCCCAGCAGATTGGCGATGATCGTAGCGGGGATGCCTTCGATTAGCGAAGCTCGCAATCCGCGTCTGGTCTCTGAATCGTTAAACCTGCTTCGGAGCAGTCGTTGAATATCCAGACCCGCGATTCGTATGCGCTTGGTCATCGGCAGTTCCCCCATGGTGATCCGAATCTATCGACTGCTTCACCCGCAACGATAGCCACCGGGCGACATAAAAAAGCCCCGAGACGTAGCCGTCGCGGAGCGCGCTTTCGTTCAATCCGATTCTACTCTTTTTCCCCTACGAATGGCAAATAAATCATAAACTCCGTGCCCTCGCCGAGCCGGCTGTCTACCTGTACCGTGCCGCCATGGTTCCGGATGATTCGGTAGCTCACTGACAGACCGAGCCCGGTCCCCTCGAACTTCGTCGTAAAGAAGGGATCGAATAACCTGGTCAGCGTCTCCCGGTCCATCCCTCGTCCATTGTCGGCGATGCTGATGACGGCATACCCGCGTTCCTGGCGCGCAGATAGCCGAATGTTCGGCCTGCGCTTGTCCGCCACGTGTGCAACCGCATCCAAAGCATTTTTTACCATGTTCAAAATCACTTGCTTGATCTGCTTGACGTCAATCGAGATCGTCAGATATGGATCAAAAATCTCGCACGTCATTTCGACCCCTTGCATGTGCGCCTCGCTCTCGGTCAGCAAGATCGTCTCCTTAAGCAGCAGGCCCACGAGCACGGTCTGGGTCATCGGCGCGGAAGGCTTGGACGAATTGAGAAATTCATAAATAATGTCGTTCGCTCTGTCGATCTCGGACAAAATGATTCGCGCGTATTCCTGCTTGCCGATCGACTCCAGATATGGCTTGAGCAGTTGTATGAAGCCCCGGATGCTCGTCAGCGGGTTGCGGATCTCATGAGCGATCGCCGCAGCAATCTTGCCCAGCATCGCCAGCTTGTCATTCTGAAAAGCGCTCTGTTCAATCTGCTTGTGCTCGGATACGTCCTTGATGCTGACCAAAATATCCCCATCGAGTTCTTCGATCTGCGAGATACTGATCAGCAGATAGCGACTGCCATCCTGAAACTCGCCCTGTGCGCGTCGGTCATACTTCAACTGCCTGTACATACGAATAAAAATAAGCCGCAGCGAACGGCTCAAGCTGGGGTGAAACAATAGTTGGCGGAGACTCTGGCCGATCAGTATGCGCCTGGGCGCTTGCAGCAGCCGAGCCATCGGCACGTTCAAAAATCGAAGCGTCCCGCCGGGCTCGAACAGCGCAATCCCGCTGTCCAGATGCTGGAGTACCGTCTCGAAACGGCTCGGCCTCTCTTCCTGGAGCGGAATGGCCTTCGCCGCGGCCTGCCTCAAATCCTCGGGCAGCTGTTCTTCCTTGGCTGCCGCTGACTCGGAACAGGTGTGACTGCCGAGAATCTCGTGAAGAAACAATAGACTCCGATGCATGAGCGCCAGCCTGTCCTCGCTATCCGCATGCGAGACGAGCAGGCGAACGTTCTCCTCGTGATGCTCGAAAATGTGCTCAGCGGGAACGCCATTCAGCAGGTCGAGCAGCTCGCTCAGATCGTATCCCTCCCTCGTGTCTTCGTGAAGTACATACTCCACGAGAACCGGGAAATATCTCGTTCTCCATTTCTCCATGCCGTATTCCTCCAGGCTCGACCTTGCGTCAAGTCCATCATAGTAAAGGAATGGGAAAGATGTCAATCAGAGAAGATGTCGAATAAAACGCGAAAAACGCCGCTCCCGAGCTGTCGACTTGAGTCATAAGTCGCAGATCCGGTAGCGGCGTCCTCGCCTTGCTCTATGTGTCGAAAAATGATAGCACTACAGCGTCCCGCCCGTCGTCCGCTTGAGGCGGAGCTTGTGCCTGCGCTGGCTCAGCACGCCGAGTCGGCGCTTGAGCTGTCGCTCCCACTCTTCGTCTCCGATCTTCTTGGCGAAGGTAAGCAGGTCCAGCCCCATGTCGATCTGATTCTGCACCATGAGGAGGGGATCCTCTTCCTCGTTGTTGACCGAGTTCTCGTGCAGATCTTTCTCCGATTCGTCCACGTAGTCCTGGAAGTCTACCTCCGACGCGCCGTCGCCGTGCGCGTAGTCGGCAAGAATCTCATATTCGTTCTCGACCAGGTAATGCACCTCGACCCGGTGGCATACCGGACAAAACAGAATCGGGACGTTGTGAATTCGCGTGCGATAGTGCTTCAGCGTTCCCTTGGTCCCGATCATGCTGGCTCCGCAACAGAATGACATCGACTTCCCCTCCCTTATGGACGTGTATGGCTTTGCCGGATGATTCACTATATTCTCCTCTAAAACGGCAAATTCCTGCCACGCATCCCAAAAGTCAATAAAAGGGCTGCCGTCTAAAGGATGCCAAAGGCGCATGCAAGAGCATGCGCCTTTGGCCCAACGATATTCGATTAGTTGGCAACCAGGTTCTTGTCGCCCGGTTTCCAGTTGATCGGGCACAGCCCGCCGGATTGAAGCGCTTGGAGCACGCGGAGCGTCTCTTCGACGCTGCGGCCTACGTCGTTGTGGTTGACGACTTGGTACTTCAGCACGCCATCCGGATCGATGATGAACAGGCCGCGCAGCGCGATGCCTTCTTCTTCGATCAGCACGCCGTAGTCGCGAGCCGCTTGCTTCGTAATGTCGGCAGCCAGCGGGAAGTTCAGTTGGCCGAGGCCGTTGTCATTCTTAGAGGTGTTGATCCAAGCCTTGTGGCTGTGGATACTGTCTACGCTGACGCCGAGAACTTCGGTGTTCAGCGCTTTGAATTGATCGTAAGCTTCGGACAGCGCGACGATCTCCGTCGGGCATACGAAGGTGAAGTCCAGCGGATAGAAGAAGAATACCAGCCACTTGCCCTTGTAATCCGTAAGGGAAGCTCTGCCGAATTCCTTGCCGTCACCGGACACAGTCTCCAGGTTAAAGTGCGGGGCCTCGCGGCCGACCAAACGCTCTGCCATTGACAATTACCTCCTGTAATTCCGACTACAAAGCCGGGCCTTATTTGCTATAAACGATAGTATCATAGAGTGAGAATGAAAATCAAGCTGTAGTGATTACTTCTTTAAAATTATTCTAATCTAATCCTTACCGTCAGGATGCAAGTTAGCCCGGCACGATTGCCGGCAGCTTTCGACGCGGTTTAGCGAACCATCGCGGCTACGATCAGATCGCCCATTGCCGTCGTGCCGATCGCCTGGCTCTTGTCTACCGCGATGTCGCCCGTACGGTGACCGGCGTCAAGCACTTGCTTGACGGCGCGCTCGATGACTTCAGCCGCTTCGGCATAGCCGAACGTCAGCTGGAACATGAGCGCAACGGACAAGATGGTCGCAATCGGGTTGGAGATGCCTTGACCTGCGATATCGGGCGCGGAGCCGTGAACCGGCTCATATAGGCCGAAGCTGCCTTCGCCGAGCGAAGCGGACGACAGCATGCCGATCGAACCGGTCAGCATGGCGGCTTCGTCGCTCAGGATGTCGCCGAACATGTTCTCTGTCACGATGACGTCGAAGCTGGACGGGCGGCGCAGCAACTGCATCGCGCAGTTGTCGACGAGGACGTGCTCGAGCTCGACATCCGGATATTCCGGCGCGATCTTGTTGACGGTCTCGCGCCACAGGCGGCTCGTCTCAAGGACGTTCGCCTTGTCGACCGACGCAAGCTTCTTGCGGCGCTTTTGCGCGATCTCGAAGCCTTGGCGTACGATGCGCTCGATCTCCTGCACGTTATATACGCAGGTATCGATCGCTTCTTGGCCGCCTGCGCCTTCGCGACGGAACTTCTCGCCGAAGTAAATGCCGCCGGTCAGCTCGCGCACGACGATGAGGTCGGTGCCTTCGAGCACTTCAGGCTTCAGCGTCGAAGCGTCCTTCAGGCAGTCGAATACGACTGCAGGACGGATGTTGGAAAACAGGCCGAGCGCCTTGCGGATGCCGAGCAGTCCCGTCTCCGGGCGCAGCTCCTTCGAATTGTTGTCCCACTTCGGACCGCCGACAGCGCCGAGCAGGACGGCGTCCGCACGCTGGCAAATGTCGAGCGTCTCTTGCGGCAGCGGCGTGCCCTTCTCGTCGATGGCGATGCCACCGAACAGGCCGTGCTCGAGTTCAAACTTATAACCGAACAGTTCTTCCGTTTTCTTCAATACCTTTATCGCTTCACCGACGACCTCAGGGCCGATGCCGTCGCCGGCGATGACCGCTATCTTCTTCACTTCTGCCATACGTTTAAGTTCACTCCCGACTTAGGTTCCATTCCGATTGCTATGTTTAGTTGTAGCACATATCGCGGGTCTCGTCCAAAACATAAAAACTATGCCGTTAATAGTTAACGGCTATGAGTGGCGGGGACAAGCTCTGCCTGACAGGCGTGAAGCTGCTTTACGCCTTCATTTGCGCTGCGGCAACAGCCATTGCCGCGATTCGTTCGACCTCGTTTCGATCAACAACGGGCAGGCTTGGATGTGAAAAAGGAAAACAGGCGGAAACGCCTATAACGTTGACTAGTTCGTCAAGGAGTTTGATGTCGCGCGGCTCTCGCAGAAGCAACCACTTGGCATAGGGAGCTCGTTTGAAACCCTCCGCCAAGATAAAGTCCGCCGACGGCAGCATCACCGCCAGCTCTTCCAGCGTGGCTTCGCCAGGCGTCCAAACGGCCGATAAGGCCGGCGAAGATGCGCCCGTCCCCGCAGCTCCTGCCGCCAGATGGAGCCAAGTATCCTTATCCGGCAGATCAAGCGCCGCCGCCCTGGTCCTCTTGCTGTCGTCCGGCTGGTGGCCGTGATGTTTGAGCGTTGCCACCTTCATGCCAAGGCTCGTCAGATGCCGTACGAGTGCGCAGAGAAGCGTCGTTTTGCCGCTGTCTGCATAGCCTACGATCTGAAAAACGGGAGGCAGGGTAATCATGGGCGCAGACGCTCCTTTGCGATCCGGTAGTCTTCCGGCGTATTCATGTTCATGAGCCAATCCGACGCCCCGCCTTTCGGCAGCCATCTTATCATGCTCATACGTTCCGTAGCAGCCATCACTCGCTTATTCCCGGCGTTAAGCGCGGCTTGCCATACGGCGAGCGTACGGCTGCGATACAACGCGCACAGCGGATGAAGCTTGCCGTCGACCTCAGGCAGCACGGCGTCCGCCTCCGGATGCTGTGCCAGCGCCTCTGCAAGCGCCAGCCATACCTGCGGCCCTGCGAGCGGGTAGTCGCAGGCGACGACGAGCTGCAGCGGAAGGCTAGAGGCCGACATACCCGCGCATATGCCGGCGACGGGGCCGAATTCGTTGACGTTATCCGCAATGACGCGAATTTCCTTCGGTAGAAAGTCGTAGTCGCGTTTAACGTCGGCTACGACCGTCACCTGCTCTGCGACCTCCATTAGGCTTCTGCACAACCGCAAAAGCAGCGGCTCTCCGTTAAATTCGAGCCATTCCTTGCGGGCGCCCATTCTTCTGCCGGCTCCGCCGCACAATACGACGGCATGACAGCCGGATAAACTAACGTTAGAGTTCCCATTCCTTGCGGATATCAATGCCATACGCACTCCTGCCAGCCGGGAAGCAACCGAACGTCAATCACCGCGCCAGCCCGCGTCTCTCGGGCAGATGGAGGAATCGCAAGCAGCGCATTGGTTTCTCCGATCGAGACAAGCCCTGATGAACTGTTCTCAGCACATGGCCTGGCCATCAGCATGCCCGCTTCGATCCAAACGACGCCGCGCAAAAACCGGGGATTGGCATTGCTCTTTACGCTGCCTTCGGCCAAACGCGCCTGGCACCATGTCAGAGCGCCGCTGCCCCCTCCCAGCCGCTCAATCGCCGGCCGCGCCAACAGCTCGAATCCGGCGAAGCAGGCACCGGGATTGCCGGACAGCCCGATGAGCAGCTTGCCGTCCATGACAATCGCGCTCGACGCGCTTCCAGGTCGAATGGCCAGCTTGGAAAACAAGAGGCCGGGGCCGACTTCCCGGAAAAATTCGCCCATGATGTCGGTGTCTCCCACGGAAATGCCGCCCGACACGATGACTAAATCGGCATCCGCGAGGCCGCGCTGCAACGTTTGCTTCGTTTGGTGCGGCTCATCCGGCACATGCGCGTCCCAAATCGTTTCCCCCGCCGCCGATTCAATCAATGCCCGCAGCATCGGCAGATTGCCGTTTCGAACTTGTCCGATGCCCGGCACGGAATCGACGGACACCACATCGTCCCCCGCCGTAATGACGACCATTCGCGGCTTACGGTAAACGCGAGGCCGTACTGCGCCGACCGACGCCAGCAGCGCTGCTTGTCCCGGACCGATGCGCGTTCCCGCCGCGAGGAGCACGGTGCCTGCCAAAGCCTCGGCGCCCGCGGCGGTGACATGCCTGCCCATTGTCTCCGGCCGCAAGAAAACAGCCTGGCGCACGCCGTCGTCGCCCTGCCTTAAGACAACGGCTTCTTGCATGACGACCGTATCCGCGCCTTCGGGCAGCGGGCCGCCTGTCCCGACGCGCATGGTCTCGCCAGAGCGAATACGACACGCTATGGCGCCGCGAGAGTCTCCTTCCAAAATATCGAGCATAACCGGTCGCTGCGGCGACGCTGCCGCCAGATCCGCCGCCTTTACGGCGTAGCCGTCCATGCCCGCGCGCGCAAACGCCGGTATGGGCGATTCCGTCCGCACCGCTTTTGCCAAACGAAGGCCGTACGCCTGAAACAGCGGCACCTCCTCGGCGCCGATCGGCTCGGCCCAGGCCAAGATGCGCCGCTGCGCTTCCTCAAGGGATATCGCGTCCCGGCTTCCACTCATTTTTCTGACCCCATTTTAATTCCTCTAATCTTAATATTATCCATATAATGGATCACCCTGAGTGAACGATGTCATTTTTCGCGCTCATTCCATTATCCCATCGGCTCAGATTGACTTTATTTTGAGCAGTGCAACAGATTTACGCTTCTACAAATAGTAGTCTCCCCGCGAGCGATCATGTAAAGATCATGCGCATTTGCAGCGCCAGCCTGTAAATCATTGTATCATTTCTCCCCGATGCACAATAGCACCCGCTCCGGTCCCTACTGACGCAATCGAGCCTTCATCCGTTTGCGATTGGCGTAGTTCCGGGACAATGATCGAGCGCATAGTGAATAGAGCACTTAGTCGATTATATATGCAGTGGATCGCGGTTTAAGCCAATCAGGCGCCTAGCTGATGCAATGGGATAATGGAATGAGCCCGGAAAAGTGAACCTATATTCACGCGCCATGCCCACGAAATAAATAACGCACCGCAGTCGATTCCTCGACGAACGGTGCGTCCGCATGTTAAATCCTTCGCGCCACTAGCTATACTTACACGCCGACGCCGACATGCGCCAGCGCCTTGGACAGCCTGGCAATGCCTTGCCGAGAACGCTCCTCGTCCGTGTACGAGAAGTTAAAGCGCGCCTTGTTCAGCTCCGGTTGCTCGGAATAAAACGAGATGCCCGGGACGAAGGCGACGCCGTGCTCGACAGCCGTCTTCAACAGATCGTTCGTGTTCACCGAGGACGGGAACTCGATCCAGATGAACATGCCGCCCTTAGGCACTTCCCACTCGACGCCCTGCCAAGCTTCTTGCTGGAGCAAACCGACCATGTTCTCCATCCGCTTTTCATATTCCGTACGGACGAATTCGATATGACCGTCGAGGTCGAAATGGGTCAGCAGCTGATAGAGCGTCTGCTGATCCAGCGTGCTGGATTGCAGGTCGGCCGCTTGCTTGGCACGCGCCATGTTGCGGATGATATCCGGATCGGCCATGACCCAGCCGGTTCGAAGACCCGGAGCTACCGTCTTGGAAAAGGTGCTCGTATAGACGACGCAAGAGCCCGCGACGGACGGCGCCAACGAGAAGATCGACGGATACGTCAGCGATGCGTCGCCGAACTTCAGTTCGCCGTACGGATCGTCTTCGAGGATCAGCGTATCCGTGCGCTGGCATAGCTCAAGCACGGCTTTGCGGCGCTCGACATTCCACGCCTTGCCGGTCGGATTCGAGAACGTCGGAATGACGTACAGCATCTTAGGCTTGTATTTCAGCAGCTTGGCTTCCAGATCCGCAAGGTCCAGGCCGTCGCTGTCGCCTTCTACGGACACGGTCTCCGCGCCGTAAGAACGGAATACTTGCAGTGCGGACAAATAGGTCGGGCGTTCAACCAGGATCGTGTCGCCGGGATCGATGTAGATGCGCGTCAGCAAATCGATCGCCTGCTGAGAGCCGGTCGTGAGCAGCATGTCGTCGGGCGTGACGTTGCAGCCCTTGCGCGCCATACGCTCGCAAAGCGCCTCGCGCAGCGGCAGGTAGCCTTCGGTCAGTCCGTATTGGAGCGCTTTGTTGCCTTGGAACATCACGCGCTGGAACGCTTCGGACACCGCGGCGACCGGAAAGTGCTCCTCAGCGGGCAGCCCGCCGGCGAAGGAGATGATCGAATTCCCCTGCGTCAGCTTCAAAATTTCCCGGACTGCCGAGGAGGAGAAGCTCCCGAGTCTGGAGGAGTATCTGTAATTCATACGGGGTTCCCCATTTCTCAAATGACGGCGGTCCGTAGCTTCGAAGCGGCGGGCCTCCGCCTTAAATATTCGTGTGTGTTAAATCAAAGTGACGTTGTCGCGGTCGCGCTTGGTGCGAGGCGGCTCCTGCCGCTTCTCGACGAGACGGTTCAGCGCGTCTACGTAGGCGCGCGCGCTCGCTTCGAGAATGTCGGTGCTGACGCCGCGGCCTTGTGCGCTGTACTCGCCCTGCTTGAGCACGACGTGAACCTCGCCAAGCGCATCCGTGCCGTCCGTAACCGACTTGATCGTGTAGTCGTCCAGTTCGACGACTTCGCCCGTCTGGGCGTTAATCGCATGATAGATCGCATCGACGGAGCCGTTGCCCTCGGACGTATGCGACGCAATGCCGGCCGGCGTCTTCAGCTTGACCGTCGCGCTTGGTACGGCATGGCTGTCGAACGAAACGATAAGCTGCTCAAGCGCGAACACCTCGGGCGTCTCGATGATCTTCTCTTCGAGCAGCGCCAGAATATCCTCGTTGGACACGTCCTTTTTGCGGTCGGCCAAGTCCTTGAACTTGCCGAAGGCGGCGTTGACCTGATCCTCGGACAAGCCCTCGAAGCCGAGATCGACGAGCTTCTCGCGGAACGCGTGACGGCCGGAGTGCTTACCGAGGACAAGCTTGCTGTCCTTCATGCCGATCGTCGCCGGGGAGATGATCTCGTACGTCGTCTTCTCCTTCAGCACGCCGTCCTGGTGGATACCCGACTCGTGCGCGAACGCGTTCGCGCCGACGATCGCCTTGTTGCCCGGCACGGGCATGCCCGTCAGCTTGCTGACGAGACGGCTCGTCTTGGCGATCTCCTGCAGGTTCAGGCCGGTGGTCGCCTGGAAAAACTCCCCGCGCGTATAAAGCGCGAGCGCCACTTCTTCAAGCGCCGTATTGCCGGCGCGCTCGCCGATGCCGTTGATCGTGCCTTCGATCTGATCGGCGCCGTTCTGAATCGCGGCCAGCGCATTAGCCGTCGCCAAGCCCAGATCGTCATGGCAATGCGCGGAAAGCTGGACCTTCTCGATGCCGGGCACTTGCTCCTTCATCGTCTTGAAAATGTTGCCGTATTCGTAAGGCGACAGGTAGCCGACCGTGTCCGGAAGGTTCACGACGGATACCCCCAGCTTAACGGCAAGCGCTGTCACTTCGACGAGGAAGTCGATCTCCGTGCGGCCCGCGTCCTCCGCCGAGAACTCCACCTGGGAAAAGTGCTTCTTCGCGTACTTGATCATCGCTTCCGCGGCTTCGAGCACCTCGTGCTTTTCCATGCGCAGCTTGTGCTTGCGGTGGATCGGCGAGGTGGCGAGGAAAATGTGGATGCGCGGATCCTGGGCGCCCTTCAGCGCTTCGACGACCGCGTCGATGTCCTTCTCACGGGAACGGGCCAGTCCGGTAACGGACGCGTTCTTGACGGCGCGAGCGACCGCGCCCACCGCGGCGAGGTCGCCGGGCGAAGCGATCGGGAAGCCGGCTTCGATCCGGTCGATGCCGAGCTTTTCGAGCTGCAGGGCGATTTCGACTTTTTCCTGCGTATTCAGGTTGACCCCGGGGGATTGCTCACCGTCGCGGAGCGTCGTGTCGAACATATAAATTTTGCGCATGGCGTGGCCTGCAGGCCCGCACCTCCGATCGTCATGCAGATGAGAGAAAGAGAAGGCCGAAATGCTCCGACCTTCTCCCGATTATAACATAAGGTTAGCTCGCTCTTACTTCTTGATCCAGTGCATCAGTCCACGCAGCTGCGCGCCGACGACTTCGATCGGGTGCTCGGCTTCGATGCGGCGGGTAGCCGTCATGAACGCGTTGCCGGATTGGTTTTCGAGGATGAAGTCGCGAGCGAACTTGCCCGTTTGGATGTCCGTCAGAACAGCCTTCATCGCCTTTTTCGTCTCGTCGGTTACGACGCGCGGGCCGGTGACATAGTCGCCGTACTCAGCCGTGTTGGAGATCGAGCTGCGCATCGAAGCGAGGCCGCCTTCGTACATCATGTCGACGATCAGCTTCAATTCGTGCAGAACTTCGAAGTAAGCCATCTCAGGCGCGTATCCGCCTTCGACCAGCGTTTCGAAGCCGGCTTTGACAAGCGCCGTAGCGCCGCCGCACAATACGGCTTGCTCGCCGAACAGGTCGGTCTCGGTCTCTTCGCGGAACGAAGTCTCGATGACGCCCGCGCGGGTACAGCCGATGCCTTTCGCATAAGCCATGCCGATTTCGAATGCTTTGCCAGTGCCGTTTTGATGGATCGCGATCAGTCCGGGAACGCCGAAGCCTTCAACGTACGTACGGCGAACCATGTGGCCTGGGGACTTCGGCGCTACGAGCAGGACGTCGGCATCCTTAGGAGCGACGATCTGGCCGAAGTGAACGTTGAAGCCGTGGGAGAACATGAGGGCTGCGCCCTTCTTCAGGTTCGGTTCGATCTCTTCGCGGTAAACGCGAGCTTGCGTTTCGTCAGGCATCAGGATTTGCACGACGTCTGCCTTGGAAACCGCTTCAGCTACCGGGAATACTTCAAAGCCGTCGTTGCGAGCCGCTTGAGCGGACTTGCCTTCGCGAAGGCCGATGATGACTTGCAGGCCGCTGTCGCGCAGGTTTTGCGCCTGGGCGTGGCCTTGGCTGCCGTAGCCGATGACCGCGATCGTTTTGTTTTGCAGGGCGCCGAGGTCGGCGTCTTTTTCGTGGAACAGTTTGACTGCCATGGGTAAGATCCTCCTTAGTATGTGAAGCTGGGATATATAGGCGACCCTCATGGAACGGGCGTCCCAAGGGAGAACCGTATTCGCGCGGCGCGGGCCGACTCCGTGTACAAGCCTTGGCCGCGAAAGGGAGTTCTCCCCTCGAACACCCGCTCCTGGGATAGCGGATGAAAGAAATAATGCCGGGGGCGGCTGCGCGATCGCTCCTAAGCTTAGCGCACGCTGCCCCGCGCCATCGCCGTCACGCCTGTCCGCGACAGTTCGCGGATGCCGTAGGGCTTGAGCAGCTCGATCATGGCGTCGATCTTGTCGGTATCGCCGACGACCTGGACGATCAGGCTGGTCGGGCTGATGTCGACCACGGCCGCACGGAACGTATCGACAATGCCCAGAATCTCGGGCCGGGCCGAAGGATCGGCGCCGACCTTGATCAGACCGAGTTCTCTGGCGACCATCGGGCTGCTGCCGATATCCACGACCTTGATGACGTCGATAATTTTGTAAAGCTGCTTTTCAATCTGCTCGAGCGTATGGTCGTCGCCCTTGGTGACGATAACCATGCGGGACAAGCCCGGCTCTTCGGAGGTCCCGACGGTGATGCTCTCGATATTGAAGCCGCGGCGTCCGAACAGGCCGGACACCCGTTGCAGCACGCCGGGCTGGTCGTTCACGAGAATGGCGATCGTATGTCTGGTGCTCATTCGTCATCCCCCATCAGCATTTGATCGATCGTGCTGCCCTGCGTAACCATCGGATAGACATTCTCGCTCTTGCGGACGACGAACTCGACGACGGCAGGGCCGTCATGCGCGAGCGCCGCTTCCCAGGCCGTGCGGGCTTCGTCTTTGTTGGTTGCGCGGAAGGCTTTGACGCCGTAAGCTTCGGCCAGCTTGACGAAATCCGGGCTGCCGGCCAGGTCGATGTGGCTGAAGCGGTTGTCGTAGATGAGCTCCTGCCATTGGCGGACCATGCCGAGCACCTGATTGTTCAGGATCGCAACCTTGACCGGAATCTTGTTGATCGCACAGATGGCGAGCTCCTGAGAGCACATCTGCATGCCGCCGTCGCCGTTGATCGAGACGACCGTGCGGTCCGGATTGCCCATCTGCGCGCCGATCGCCGACGGGAAGCCGAAGCCCATCGTGCCGAGTCCGCCCGAGGTGACCCAGGAACGCGGCTTGTTGAACGGATAGTACTGCGCCGCCCACATCTGGTGCTGGCCGACGTCGGTCGTGACGATCGCGTCGCCGTTCGTCGTCTCGTGAATCATCGATACGACCCACTGCGGCTTGAGCTCCTCATCCGAATCCTTGTACGTAAACGGCTTCGCCGCCTTGCGCTCGGCGATCTGCGCCCGCCAGGCATCGGCCTTGGACGCGTACTTGGCACCTGCGATCGCCTGCTGCAGCACAGCCTTGACGTCGCCGACGATCGGGATGTCGGTCGGCACGTTTTTGCCGATCTCCGCAGGATCGATGTCCACGTGCACGATCTTCGCATGGGGCGCGAAGCCATTGAGCTTGCCCGTCACGCGGTCGTCGAATCGCGCGCCGATATTGACGAGCAGATCCGACTCCTGAATGGCCATGTTGGCCGTCCAGGTACCGTGCATGCCCGGGAAGCCCATGTGAAGCTCGTGTCCGCTCGGGAACGCTCCGAGGCCCAGCAGCGTCGTCGTGACCGGAATGCCGGTCTTCTCGGCGAAGGCCAGCACTTCCTCGTGGGCGCCGGAGTATACGGCGCCGCCGCCGACAAGCAACACCGGACGCTCTGCCTGCTCGATTGCGCGCAGCATCTTGTCGACCTGCTGCTTGTTCGGCTGAACGGTCGGGTTGTAGCCCCGAAGCTTCACTTCGTCGTGCGGCTTGAACATCGCCTTCTCATTAGAGACGTCCTTCGGAATGTCGATCAGGACGGGGCCCTTGCGGCCCGAGTTGGCGATATGGAACGCCTCGTGAATGATCCGCGGCAGATCCTCGGCCTTGCGCACCAGATAGCTGTGCTTGGTGATCGGCATCGTGATGCCCACGATGTCGGCCTCCTGGAAGGCGTCCGTGCCGATCAGCGTCGTCGCGACGTTGCCTGTGATGACAACCAGCGGCACGGAATCCATATATGCCGTCGCGATCCCGGTGACGAGGTTGGTCGCGCCCGGGCCCGACGTCGCGATGCAGACGCCGACCTTGCCGGTGCTGCGCGCATAGCCGTCTGCAGCATGGATCGCACCTTGTTCGTGACGGGTGAGCAGGTGATTAAAGTCTTCGAAGCCGTACATCGCGTCGTAAATATACAGAACGGCGCCGCCCGGATAGCCGAACACGCAGTCGACACCTTCGAGCAGCAGGCTGCGCAGCAGCATCTCGGATCCCGAGATGACTTCTTGCTTGCCCCATTTCTCGATCAATTGTTCCTTGGACTTCAGCGTGGCACTGTTCGCGACCATCCTTCATCCTCCTTAATGAATCTTCTATGAATCAGTATGCTGTAAATCAAAATAAAAAGCCCTTCGTCCGAACGTCTGTTAAACGTTCAGGGACGAAAGGCTGTTCCTTCCGCGGTACCACCCGGATTCGCGCGCGATCTCGCAATCGGCGCCTCATCAAGTATGTCGCCGATCCGAGCGCTCGGAGGACGTCCATACTTCAGGCGCGATAACGTGCGCCATCCCGAGACTCCTTAATAAGCTGCGTACAGCCGTTCTGGAGACCAGCTCCGAGGAGACCTTGCGTACAGGGTTATCGGCATCGGTCTCAGCAATCCCGACGCTCTCTGAGCGATAGTGCCCACCCGCATCTTCCTCTTCAATGCTGTTCAAGATGAATCAATGTAGTACCCATTATATGCTCCGGTGAAGCGTTAGTCAAGACAAGGATTAAAGTCTTGAACAAATCCATTTTCGCCCGGTTCACCCGGCCGTCGCAACCCCGGTGTGTCCATTATTTCCGTTCGCCCGCGCGCTCATGCGCCAAGCCCGGCGGGATCCGTTTTAAATCCGCATGATCGCCTAATCGCGGAGAGCGAGCGACGGCGTCCCTTCATATGATAGTCAAAGATACGCATTCCGTATGCGGACCGCTCTGGAGGAGATGCCAATGTTGCGCTGGCTGAAACGAGGCGACCTGCCCGCCATCGTCCGGATCGTTACCCGGGAGCTGATCCCGATCTCTCCCCATCCCCATCCGGGCGGGCGGAAGCTCCGCAAGGATATGGCAGCGCGCCTCGCGCAGGGCTCAACGCTCGTCGCATCCGAAGGCCGCAAGGTTCGTGCCTTTCTACACCTCATCATACAGCACGATACACTGTTCGTCGATCTGCTCGCGGTAGACCGTTCCTGTCAAGGCAAAGGCTACGGCACCAGGCTGATGAGCCGTGTCGAACGCCACGCGCAAAACCTCGGCTGCATGCGCGCCCGGCTATACGTGGACGAAGGGAACGAGGCCGGCACGCGATTTTACAGGCGGTTGGGCTATTCGGTCGTGGCGCACCATGAAGCATTGAAGTGTTATGAAATGTATAAATGGCTTTGAATGGATTATTCCCTGCGCTCCAGCCGGAGCGGCATCGCCTGCAGCGGAATGCCTCCTTGACCGACATGTACGGTCTCTGCCTGAAACGCGCCCTTGTAGGCGAAAATCCGGCCCATCAGCGGATTGCGGACCGATACCGAGATGCGGTAGCAGGCATCGTCCTCGTCGTACCATTCGCATACGTCCGCGCAGCCGGTGAGCGGCCCCGGAAAACGGAAACCGAGCGGTCCTTCATAAAAGCGCTGCTCGCCGGAACGAATCTGGATGCCGCCGTTCGGAGCCGCCCATACGTCCAGGTCGACCGCAAGATGCTGTTTATTTCCCAGGTAATCTACAATGCGTTCACGATCGTCGCTATACACCATTGTCGCGTCGAACCGGCGAAGCGACCGCTCGAAGCGGAACGTGCGGTTGATGGTCAGCGTTTCTCTGCCGAGCGCGTCGCGGTATGCGTAATTTTCGATGGAAAACGGGACTTGGCGTCCACCTTCGGGAAACATGATGTTGCGCGACGCGCCGACCGCAAGCGGGAGCGCCGCCCACTTCGCATAGCGGACCTCCTCCATCACGCCTCGTCCGATCGAAGCACTCCCTTCTGCGCTGTGAAACCCGAAGCGCTCGCGGATTTTCGGATGCAGCTTCGCGAATTCCTTCTCCCCGAGCGCTTTTTCGAATATCGACTTCATGCATGTTCCCCCTTTATAGTCCTCTTTTCGTTGCGGCTCCCGGGCTGCCTTCGGCATCTCTTTGCGGATGGGAGTCCTTTATACGTCCAGCGCGCGGCAAACGTAGCCGCCAGCATCAGCATCGTCAAGACGAGCGGGTTGAACGGCGCGTACGACAGCTCGGGCGAACCTGCCAACGCAACGGCCGTGAGCGCGCTTACCGCGATCGCCTGCGCCGCGAGCAGCTTCGGAGACCGTCTTAGCGCCACGATGCCTCCAATCAGCAGCTCGCCAACGCCGAGCGCGGATAGAACTGCCGGCTCGAAGCCCGGAAACCAGCCGAGCGCGCGCAGCAGGTCCAGCTCGCCCGAGGCGGCTGGGTACAGCAGCTTCGGAACCAGGCCGGCATATGCCCAGCAAAGCGACAAGACGGCGATGCTGAGCGCATGCAGCTTGGCGCGCAGCAGGCTCTCCTCCGGCGGCACGCCGCGATCGAGCCACAGCCGCAGCGCGTCAAAGCTCCAGGCGGTGGCCCAGCCGAACAACGGCCTGAACAGCAGCCTGTCGAGCCAGCGTCCCGCGCGGCCGAAACGCGTGCGATAATCGAAGCGCGTGACGAACCGCACGCCGCCGTCCGGCAGCTGCGTATATCTCCAATAGCCGCCTCCGCGCCCGATCAGCGAGAGCGGTTGGTCCGTACCGAATGCGAGCACCGAGGTGCGGACGCCATCCGCCGCGATGTCCGGCGCCCGGGACTTCCCCGTGCCGCGGATCGATAGTCCGAAGCCGATCCGGGTCAGGTAAAGGAAGTCCTGGTCGTCTTTCGACGATGCCTTGGGCAGGTAGTCGATCTCGGAAAAGCGTAAATCCCAGCGCTCATGAAGTTTCGGCTGCTGCGTGTGTCGCCAAAGCGTCTCCATGTCTGAAGCGATGTCGATCTCGACATAAATCGGACGCTTTGCGCCCAGTGCCCGTTGACGGCCACGCGCCTTGTCCGTCCGAAGCCGTCCTTGGGTTTCGGCTGCTCGCATCGCTTCGCCCCCCTGTCCGAAGCCGGCTGTTAACGTTTCGGCTGTCGGCATCGCCGTTGCCCCTTCACCGGCTCCGGCTGTCATCGAGCCGTTCTGCTCTATGGCCGCAGCGGCATCGCCATCCTGCCCGTTCCAGCCGCCGTCGGCCAGCAAACGCCGCCGCAACCGCTCGTCGGGCACCGCCGGACAACGCTCGCCCATGCGCCCCGCCAGCCGATGCCTTCGCGCGGCGATCGCGTCGTAGACGGCGTCCCTCAGCCGTGCCGGCACGAGCCGGAGCGCAACGGCTGCCGCCGGCCATGGCGCATCCAGCGCCGCGAGCGTGCGGATCGCTGCCGCCGACCGCGTCCACGACGCCGAGCCGCGAACGAGCACGAAGCTGCCGCCGGACGGCAGCGTAAGACCAAGACGCGCCGTCAGCTCTCGCCCGGCCGCGGAGTCCTGCGCCGCGAAGCGCAGCCGCTCCGCCCGGTCCCGCTTCGCCGCGAAGCGGGCAATGCCCCTGCACATCGCGCAATCTCCGTCCACGAGCAGCACGAACGCATCCGACTCGTTCTCCCGTAGGCTGCTCTCCGGCGAGCGCCGCTTTGCCGCCTGCATCCGGGCAACAGCGCCCTTTTTCCACGTATCCCCGTGTCGACTCATCTCGTGCCGCCTCCTTTATATCTTCATTGTAGGATTCGGCGGCGGATTGCGGCAGTTCCAACTTCCATAGGACGGCAGGCGCGCGGGGGACTATAAAAAATAGGCCCCCGGCGGTTCGCCGGAAGCCTAAGTAAAGCAAAGTTTATAAAGTCATCGTCATATATACGCTGTACGGATCCTCTCCATAGTCCGCAAAAGGGCCGCAATAGGCGAAGCCGAACTTCTCGTACAGCTTGCGCGCAGGAATGAACGAGTCGGGCGAACCTGTCTCCAGACTCACCCGCTCGAAGCCCCTGCGCCGCGCCTCCGCTACAATATGCGCGAGTACGCCGGCTGCAACGCCTTTGCGCAGATGCGCCGCTGCAGTCCGCATTGATTTGAGCTCGCCGTGACCGCCGCCGAGATCCTTGAGCGCCCCGCAGCCCATCAGCTCCCGGCCGTCCCAGGCGCTCCAAAACGTAATTTCCGGCCGCTTGAGCCCCTCGAGGTCGAGCGCGTGAATGCTCTCCGGCGGCGTATCCGCGGCCATGCCCCGCAAATGCGCTTCCAGCAGCGCCGCCACCTCGGGACCGGACAGGTCGTCCACAATAATTTTCAAGCGTCTCGCTCCTTCTTCGGCACTAAAGTTTAGAACGCTAATTCCCCTCGATATCGCGTTCCTGATCCAGACCGCCTTTGCGAACCTTGTCCACCGCCTCGCGTCCGCTGCGAACGCCGAGCTTTTTGAGGATTTTGTTCACCTGGTTTTTGAGTGTGCTCTCGGACTTGTACAGCTTGCGCTCGATCTGCGCATGCGTGTAGCCTTCCTCCAGCATCTCGTAAACCTCGCGTTCGGCGGCGGTTAGCGGCTGCAATTGCTCTTCGCGCTTGAGCCGCCTCAGTTCCTTCAGCAGCGCTTCCATCGCTTCGGGATGATGGAAGACGCCGCGTATCGCCTGGGGGAGCTCCTTGAACCTGGACTTGTCCAAATAGTGCAGCGCGCCGGCCGTGAAGGCGTCCGTCATCGTGCGTTCCGACGAATCTGACGTCAGCATGATAATCCGCACCGGACGAATCTCCGCCAAGGCAAGAGCCGTGTGGATGCCGTCCCGACCGGCCTCGGTCAGATGCACGTCCAGCAGCGCCACGTCAAATTCGATCGAAGCGGCCAGGCGCAGCGCCTCCTCCGGCGTCGCGGCCGTGCCGACGACCAGCAGGTCTTCCTCCCGGTTCAGGTAGACGCTCATCGACTTGACCCAATCCGGGTCGTCTTCGACGAGCAGCAATCGAATCGGCTTCATGGCTCCGCTCCCTCTCATCTCCGCGATCGCGGGATACGCAGCCGGACGACCGTGCCGGCCCCCGGCTTGCTGTCGATCTCCGCGCGCCCTCCGCATTTGCGAAGCACCTGATGGACATAGGACAAGCCCAGTCCGTAGTTGTTCTTGCCCTGCTTCGTGCTATAAAAGGGTTCCCATACCCGTTCGAGCAGCTCGGGCGGCATCCCCGCGCCGGTATCCCGGACGCTCAGCACGATATCCCGGCGCTCCTTCGCGATCTTCGTCTCCAGCGCGCCGCCCGCTTCCATCGCATCCGCCGCGTTGGCGAGCACGTTGCCGATCGCTTCGCGCAAATGAACGGGATCGACGAACAGCATCTCCTTCCCCTCATCTGTTTCAACGATGGAGACGTCTTGTCTAGCGAAGCGCTCTTTGAGCGGCTCCAGCGCCTCTCTCATGAGCGCGGTCGGATCGCAGCGCGCCGGATTCCAGGCAAAGTCCCGCGTCCGGCTGTGGATGCGATTCGCCATCTCCATCAGATGCGCCGCCGCCCGTTCGATGACCGCCAATTGTTCTTCGGCGCCAAGGTCTACGCCATCCGGCGCGGCGCGCAGGTTTTCCACGCCGATCGCGATCTTGCCGACCTCGTTTTTTATCGTATGGTTGAGCAGGCTCGTCCCCATGCCGGCTGCCTTCATGGCACCGGCGAGCGAGTCGCTCTCGACGCGCACCTTCACCCCGAGCACGCCGTATACGAACACGCACAGCAGGGCGATCGCGAACGAATAGACAAAAAAAACCGAGATATAGCCGAAAAAGTCGAAGTCCGGCCATATCGTCTTGGCGACATGGATAAACGCCACTACGCCGAGCAGCGTCGGCACGGTAATGACGACGGTAATCAGCCGGCTCCTGCGCATCCGCCGGTCCGTCTCCCTGAGGTAGGATGCGATCAGCAGCACGCATGCCGCCAAGTAATAGGGCGCGGCCCAGATCAGCATCAGCGGGTAGTTCGGCTCGAAGTTACCGCGCAGCAGCGTGTATGCTAGTGTCGCCACCGGCGGCAACAGCAGCCACCCTTTCAGCCGCCGCCGTTTCGTCAAGGCAGCTGCCGCTCCGCCGGCATAAACCAGGCCGAACACGAGGACGCCGTAAGGCGTCACGATCTGATTGAGCAGCTGCGCGATCTCGAACCAAACGCGCGGCAGCGGGGATTGCAGCCAGAGCCGCGCGACGCCGCCGGTCGCGGCGCTCAGCAGGAAAAACGCGGCCCAGCGGCCGCTCTCGCTGCGAACGTCGGAAGCGAGCAGCACGACCGCGGCCGCGGACAACATGAGAACGTAATAGAGCATGAAGTCTCCTAACTTGACTCGACGGCGCAGCGCTTCTTCGGATTTAGGATGCACCGCGTTATCTAGGACAGAAGTCGGGCCACGCGTATTGAGGACGCTATTGGCATACAAGCAGTAATGTCGACCTTCTTTACAGAAGATTATACGCGATGCGCGCCGGTTCCTCTAGCACAGGAATGAACCGTGGCACCCTTCCGTTTGTTTAAAACCGCTCCGATACGACCTTCGCCTGCGTGAACAGCAGCAAATAGTCCCGGCCGCCCGCCTTGGAATCCGTCCCCGACATATGGAAGCCGCCGAACGGATGCGTGCCTACCAGCGCGCCCGTGCACTTGCGGTTGAGATACAAGTTGCCGGCGAAAAACTCGCGGCGGGCCAACTCGAGATGCGCCCGGTCGTTTGAGATCACCGCGCCCGTCAAGCCGTAGTCGGTGTCGTTCGCGATGCGGATCGCTTCTTCGAACGAGTCCGCTTTCGTGAATGCGACGACCGGGCCGAAGATTTCCTCCTGCGAAATGCGCGCCTTCGGGTCGACGTCGGCGAAGATCGTCGGCTCCACGAACCAGCCGCCGGGATCGCCGGTGCCGCCGCCCCGGATGAGCTTGCCCTCCTGCTTGCCGATGGCGATATAATCGAGAATTTTGCGGTACGCCTTTTCGTCGACGACAGGTCCGACATCGGTCGCACGATCCGCAGGATCGCCGACGACCAGCTTCCCGGTTCGTTCCGCGACTTTATTTAATACCGCTTCATATATATCTTGATGTACGATCGCGCGCGAGCAAGCCGAGCACTTCTGGCCCGAAAAGCCGAAGCCCGCTGCGACGATCGCCTCCGCCGCCAAGTCTGCGTCTGCATCCGCATCGACGACGATCGCGTCCTTGCCGCCCATCTCCAGGACGACGCGCTTGATCCACCGCTGTCCCGGCTGCGTCTTGGCCGCGCGTTCGTTGATGCGCAAGCCGATGTCGCGCGATCCCGTGAAGCTGACGAAACGCGTCAGCGGATGATCCACCAGCGCGTCGCCTACTTCGCCGCCGGCTCCGGGCAGAAAGTTCACGACGCCCGGAGGCAGACCCGCCTGTTCGAGCAGCTCGACGAACTTGGCGGCGATGACCGGCGTCGGGCTGGCCGGCTTGAGCACGACCGCGTTGCCGCAGACGACCGCCGCGCAGGTCATGCCGGCGACGATCGCCAGCGGGAAGTTCCAGGGCGGGATAACGACGCCGACGCCGAGCGGCGCGTAGTAAAGCTGGTTCTCTTCCTCCGCCGACGGCGTCAGCGGCTGCGGCAGGGCAAGGCGCTGCATTTCCCGCGCGTAAAACTCCATGAAGTCGACCGCCTCCGCAGTGTCGGCGTCCGCCTCTACGCGCGTTTTACCGGCCTCCAGCGTCATCCAGGCCGAAAATTCATGCTTGCGCCGCCGCAGCATCGCCGCCGCCCGGTACAGGTAGCGGGCTCTCTCGCAGGGATCGACCAGCCTCCAAGTCTCGAACGCGACTGACGCTGCGTCGATTGCCCGCTCCGCCAGCTCGCGGTCGGCCTGCGCGACGATCCCCACGACTTGGCCATGTTTGGCCGGGTTGACCGATGCCGCCTTGCGCTCCGTATCGATTCGCGCTCCGCCGATGACGAGCGGATAACTCCAGCCGAGCTCCGCTTCAACTTGCCGGAGTGCGGCGTCATATGCGAGGTTGGCCGGCTCCGCCTTGAAGTTCGTGAAGGGTTCGTTTTTAAATTCGGTCCTCATTCCTAAAGACAGCCTCCTTCGGGTAACGAATGATAACAGCCTCTCCTCCTCAATCTATGCACGACCGACATGCGAAAGGAGCGTCTCCCATGAATATCGGCTCGACGCTGTACCGCAAAGCGATGACGGCCGTGACGGGCAACCGCACGGTCAAGCGGCTGACGCTCCGATTCGGCCGCAAGCTGGCCGGCCGCTTCGTCGCCAGCGACCATCTGCAAGGCGCGCTGCGCGAGGTGGCGGCGCTCAACCGCCTCGGCATACTGGCTACGCTGGACGCGCTCGGCGAAGGCATCGGCAGTCTGGAGGAGGCGCGCACTTACCGCGACGAGTATTTGAAACTGCTCGACGCGATCGCGGATTCTGGCGTCCGGGCCAACGTATCGCTGAAGCCGACGCAGATGGGGCTCGCGCTGGACGCCGACGCCTGCTGCCGCAACATCCGCGAGATCGTCGTCCGTGCCAGGGAGTACGGCAATTTCGTGCGGATCGATATGGAAAATTCGCCTTATACGCAAGCGACGATCGATATGACCGTCCGGCTGCACCGGGAGGGGTTCTCCAACGTGGGCACCGTGCTGCAAGCTTATCTGAAGCGTAGCGAAGGGGACGCGCGGGACTTGATGGATGCGGGCGTTCATTTGAGACTCGTCAAAGGCGCTTACCGCGAGCCTGCCGCCATCGCCTTTCAAGAGACGGCAGAGATCCGCGCCCGCTTCAAGAGCATGGTGCAGCTCCATCTGGAGCGCGGCGTCTACACGGCCGTAGCGTCGCACGACAACGCGATCCTAAGCTGGGTCAAAGCCTATGCGCATCGGAACGGGATTTCGAAGGACAAATTCGAGTTTCAGATGCTGTACGGGCTGCGGATGTCCGAGCAGGCGCGGCTGGCGAAGGAGGGCTATCGCGTGCGCTGCTACGTGCCTTACGGTACGATGTGGTATCCCTACTACACGCGCCGCCTGGCGGAGAAGCCAGGGAATTTGTGGCTGGTGGTGAAGAATATGCTGCGGTGATATGCTGCGGTGAAAGGGAGGGCGTGTAGGCGGCCAAGTTTGGTCGCGATCGTGAGCGTTACTTGCAAAAAGAGGTTACAGCACCATTTTTCGTGCATCTTGGCGGGTTGCGGACGCGTAGCCGCGCATGACGTTCGCTTCGTGCACACTTCTTGTGCATCTTGGCGGATTGCGGACGCGTGGCGTGGCGGCTCATAACGTTCGCTTCGTGCACACTTCTTGTACAACTCGGCTCCCTCGCGCCATTAGCCCGCCGCTCCAGCCGGCGCTGCGCAAAAATAGCGCCCCTGCATCTTCTCCGCGAGAAGACGCAGGGGCGCGCAAACCAACCAACTATCGCCTCACAGGCAGCCTTCGCCGGCGACCCCTATCGCCGCTTCCGCCGCTTAGTCCACGATCGCCTGCTGCTCCCGGAGCATCGCGCGGAGCGCCTGCGCGTCCAAGTCCGACGGCGGCACGCCGGCCCGGAGCGAGAGCGCGGCGGCGGCGCCCGCCGCCTGTCCCGTCGCCATGCAGCTCGGCGTGAGACGCGTCGTCGCCAGCGCCTCGTGCGAGGTGGAGATGCAGCGCCCGCCGACGAGCAGGTTGCCGATGCCGAGCGGCACCAGGCAGCGGTACGGAATGTCGTACGCGCCGTCCCCTTCCACCCATGCGGCCGTTACGCCCTTGCCCGACGGATCGTGGATGTCGATCGGGTAGCCGCTCCGGGCGATCGCATCGTCGAATCGGCGCCCGGCCACGACGTCCTCCGCCTGCAGCACGTACCTGCCTTGAATGCGCCGCGTCTCGCGGACGCCGATTTGGGCGCCCACCTGGGAGATCGAAGCGCGCTCGAAGCCGGGCAGCGTCTTCATGAAGTCGCCCACCTGCAGCGCCTGCTTGCGTCCCAGTGCCTCGGCCAGCGTCAGATCTTCGACGTCCGTGCCGTCGAGTCCCTGCACCCGCGTCGTGTTGACGAGCACCTCGTCCGTCTCGGGCCCCGTAAAGAACAGAACCTGGTCACGGTTGATCGGCAGATTCGCCTCCCGCCAGTGCTTGTAGAAGCCGAGCACGCCGGTCAGCGGCAGCGTCTCCAGCTCGTCGAACGGCGTCTTCTTGTAAAATTCGTCCCGGTACGTCAGCATATAGGCCTTTACTTTATTAAGGTCGACGCCGCGCATGCGGAACTTCATCGTCATCGGCTGCGTACGGTTGTCGCCGGGCCTCCCCTTCAGGCACGGCGCGCCCGCCAGATAAGCGATGTCCGCGTCGCCGGTCGTGTCGACGAACGTGCGGCCGCGCACCTCAATCGGTCCGGACTTGGACGTCAGGACGACGGCATCGATCCGCTCGCCGCTCGCCATCAGGACGCGGTCGACGAAGCTGTGCAGCAATACGCGTACGCCCGCTTCCCGCAGCATGTCGTACGCGACGATCTTGTACTGTTCCGGATGGTATGGCGTCACCGTGCGGACGAAGCCGACCGTATCGCGCACATGGCCGCGCGAGGCGCCGATACGCCGCAGCCGGTCCACGATCTCCTGCGCAATGCCCGCGACGACCTGCTTGCCTTCCATCGTATGAAAGGTCATCCACGGGTAGACGAGCGCTGCCGTAGACATGCCTCCAAGAAATCCGTAACGCTCGACGAGCACCGTCCGCGCCCCGCCTCTCGCAGCCGCCAGCGCCGCGTTGACGCCGGCCGGTCCGCCGCCCGTGACGACGACGTCCGTTTCGATCATGCTGATCATGAAAGTCCGCCTCCTATTTGAGCCCCGTCGTCGCAATGCCGTCGATGAACTTGCGCTGGGCGAAAAAAAATACGAGCAGCAGCGGAACCGTCGACATGACGGAAGCCGCCATGAGCAAATGCCAGGCCGTTCCGGCCGTATCCGTAAACAGCTTAAGCGCGACCGGCAGCGTGAACTTCGCCGACGAACTGAGGAAAATAAGCGGATCGAGGAAGTCCTCCCAGCTGTTCAGGAACGTGAAAATCGACAGCGTCGCAAAGGCGGGAGCGGCGAGCGGGACCATAATGCGCCAGAACGTCTGGAGCGGCGAGCATCCGTCGATCTCGGCCGCCTCGTCGAGCTCCGCCGGCAGCGTGATATAAAACTGGCGGAGCAAAAACACGCCGAATATGCCGCCCGCCCCCAAGATCGGCGGTACCGTAAGCGGAAAATGCGTATCGACGAGACCAAGCTTGGAATACTTGCCGTCCGGGCTGAAGTAGTCGGCGCCGAACGCCCATACGACCGTCTGGAGCGATTCGATCCAGCTTGCGCCCCAACCGTTTGGCCGGATCAGATTGACGCCGTAAATGCCTTTGGACGGGTCGGTAATCGCCTTGGCCGCCTTCTCCATTTCTTCGTAGGTCCAACGGCCTTCGGCGTATAGCTCCGTCGGCGTTTGGAGCCCTTTTTCCTTAAACAACGTCTTGTTGTAGTAGATCATACCGGGCGGCGTAGAAAAAGGGATACCGAACAGCTTGCCGTCCTTCGAGACGAGATCGACCGTCGACGGGATCAGATCGCCGAATTCGTAGCCGGCATCGCCCTTTAGCGCGGACAGGTCGGCGAGCTGTCCCGCCTCCATGAACTGCGGGATCGCGCGCTCGGCGAGCCACAGCACGTCCGGCGCCGTCTTCGAGGCCATCATGATCGACATCTTCTGCTGATAATCCGCGAACGGAATCGTCATGATCTCCACGCTGACGTTGGGATGCGCCGTGCGGTACGCTTCAATCATTTTCTCGTACATCGCGCTGTGCGTCTCGTTGCCCCATATGCCGAACTTCAGCTTGATTTCTTTCCCTGCGTTCGCCGTCCCCGTGGACTGCGAGCCGCCGGACGCCGATTCGTTGTCCGATCCGCACGCCGCGAGCGTAGCGCCGGCCACCGCCAGCGCAAGCGCGCCTCCGAGCCATTTCTTCATGTCGTTTCCCCTTTCCTCCACCGTTATGATAAGCGCTTACAAATCTATTGTAGAAAAAGGAGCCGGCGCTTCATACGACACGGATTCCAGAAATGGTTCGATATCGGAAGGCGTTTTATCCTTCTCTGAACTCGGTCGGCGTACAGCCGGTCCGCTGCTTGAAGAGCGACGCGAAGTATTTCTGGTTCGGCAGCCCGCACATGGCCGCGACGTCCCCGATCTTGAGCGTCGTCCTGCGAAGCAGGTGCTTCGCCTTCGCGATCCGCTGCTCCGTCACGTAATCCGACAGGTTGACGCCTGTCTCCCGCTTGAATATGTCGGATAAATATTTAGGATGCAAATACACTTCGCCTGCGAGATATTGCAACGAGATATCCCGGTCGAGCGACTGGGCGACGAGCTCTTTCACCTGCCGGATTAGCAGGCGCTCCTCGCCGGCCCCCGCTCTGTCTGCGGACGCGACGCGCCCGTCGTCGCAGTCGCTCCTTTCCGCCTCCCGGGATGCCATCGCCTCCTGCACCCTGCCCAGCACCTGGGCCAGCTCCGCCCGGCCGATCGGCTTGAGCAAATAGTCGAGCACGCCGTAGCGAAGCGCCTCCCTGGCGTACGCGAACTCGTCGTAGCCGCTGATGACGACGATCGACAGCACCGGATGCTGCCGTCTCGCCCGCTTTAGCAGTTCGATTCCGTTCATTTCCCCCATGCGGATATCGGTAATGAGCAGGTCGAGCGACGGCTGCGTCCGCACCACCTCGTACGCTTCTTTGCCGCTCGCCGCCTCCCGGATGACGGGAGCGCCCGGCAGCGCGGCTTCGATCAGCTCCCGCAGCCCCTGCCTGATCTTGGGTTCGTCCTCCGCTAGCAAGATGTTCATACGGCTTCCTCCTCCTCTTCTTCATTCCATTGGAACGGAATCCGGACGACGAACGCCGTCCCGCTCCCGTGTGTCTTGTCGATGCCGAGCCCGTACGGCTCGCCGTACAGGATGCGAAGCCGCCGGTGAATATTCCGCAGCGCGAAGCCGCGGGGCCGCTTAGCCGCAGGCTGCGCAGGCAGCGGCAGCTCGGCCTCGTACATGCGCCGCTCGACCTCCGGCAGCCGGGCCGGCGCGATGCCCGCGCCGTCGTCGCTGATCCTGATGATCAGATCCTGCTCGTCCGCGATCGTTCGAAGCGTCAGCTTCAGGGGCCGGCGCTCATGCCGTGCTCGATCGCATTTTCGACGAGCGGCTGCAGAATCAGCTTCGGCACGAGCGCGGACTCGTGCGACAGATCGACCTGTACGTCGACCGCAAGCCTGCTCTCGAGCCTGAACGACTGGATGTTCAGGTAATTGTCGACGAATGCGAGCTCCTCTCCGAGCGGGACGAGCCGTTCCTGCTTGTCCACGGTATACCGCAGCAGCTTGCCGAGGCTCGCGATCGCGTCGGGCCATCCCGACGCCCCCTCCCGGCGTGCGGACATGCTGATCGATTCGAGCGTATTATATAAAAAATGCGGGTTGATCTGGCTCTGCAGCGCGGACAATTGAGCCTCCTTTTCCCGAAGCGTAAGCTCGTAGTTCTCCTTGATCATCACCTCTAGCCGAGATACCATGATATTGAAGCCTGTCGTGAGCAGTCCGATCTCGTCGCTCGAGGTGACGGGCGCCCGCTCCCCAAGCTCGCCGTTTTGCACCCGCTTCATCTTCGCGTGCAAGGCCCGGATCGGACGAACGAGGCGGCGGGCCGTATAAATGGATGCCAGATAGGCGACGAGCAGCGCGCCGAGGGAGATCCACAGCGTGAAGCTCGTCAGTCGCCGCGCGTCCGCAAGCACGTCTTCCTTCGGAATGACGCCCACGATGCGAAGCCCGCCGTAATCGGTGAAACGCTCGGACACGAGCTTTCCGGACGCACCTGCGGGATCGGGCCGGATGCCGCCGCCGTCCGCTTCCGCTTTGAACGGGTAGATGCGGTCCCCGTCGGCATTAAAAATAAAGAGACGGCTGTTGGGCGTGACCTGAACGGGAGAAAGAATCCGTTCGAAGCCCGCGCTCGTCAGGTCCACTTTTACGAAGCCGAGAGGCACGCCCGTCACCGGATTTTTGATCAACCGCGCGAGCGTTACGACCTCCCGCGGCTTGTCCAGGTAATACCCGCCCGGGCTCGGCGGCAGGATGGCGAGTCCGCCGTCCATCGAGATCGCATCCGTCATCCACCCGTTGCCGTCTACGGTCCAATGGATGCGCGCCGTCTCCTGAAGGTTGCTGAACAGGCTCCCGTCGGGGGCGAATACGAAGATGCCTTCTACCTCGCCTTGCTCATAAATGAGCGAAGACATGAGCTGGCTCATGCTTGACAGCTCGTTCGAGGCCAGATAATTGTCCTGACGGAGCGGGCCCGCATGCTTCGTCAAAATGCCGAGCACGCTCTCGTCGTAATACAGAGACAGCGTGATGCGCTCCATCTCCTTGATATAGCGCTCCAGGTTGATCGACACCTGCTCCGCGATTTGTTCCGAATACGCCGCGGCATCCCGCTCGACATTGCTCGAATACTTGTAATACGTAATATAGCCGCTGAACAGAAAAGGGACGGTGATCAATGCGCAGAGCAGCGCGAGCAGCTTGCTTTGGATCGAGAAAAATCGGCGCTTGACCGCCAAGCGGCCCCACTCCCCGCAAGATAAAATCGCCGATGCGCGCGAGATGCGAAAAAGGCCGGCATGGCGTTTACATAGATTTCGAGATGCTGCGGCTATTTCCTGTATCCGCTTTCTTCACGATCCCTGCGAACATGCCCGGCATCGTACCCGCTCTTTCTTCTAAGCCTCAGCTCGACGGCAGCAGGCGCCCCCTTCAGCGCAAGCCGCAGGAAAACCAGCTCGCCCAGTATCATTTTAGCCGTCACCCCTTCCGAACAGCACTCGACTTCATAGCCGCTCAGCTCGTCCCAGTAAGCGAGCCCGAACGGCATCGGCGGCGCATGCCCGATGTCGAAGGTCATGACGATGCGCGCCTCCGTCTTCTCGTACCCGCGCACGAACACCTGCGGCGGCTCTATGTCGAACGTATCGTGCATGCCGGTCCTGCCCACGTAGCTGCGCAGGCGCCGCGGCACGCATTCGCCGTCCGCGAACGCCAGCTGGCATTCCTTGTCGTAATAAAGAAACGTTTTGGGCCAGGGGCCGGCCGCCGTCCCTCCGAGCGTGACCGTGTATTCGTTCGGCTGCGGCCTTCCGCCGGCATCCCTCGCGAGCATGTACGACGGCGCCGTCTCGGCGTTGGCTTCGCGGTACATCTCCATCGCGCGCGGCACGGTCGAGAGCGTGACGGACCGGCTCGCGACATAGGCAAAAAACAGATCGAGCATGCCTGCGCAGGCCTCGACGTGCTCGGCCGGAAATACGGCGAACCGTTCGGTAAATTCCATTTCATGGGCCTCCTGCTGCTGCAAGAAAAACACCTGATCGTTGTGCGCCGTATTTTCCAGGTAAACGTCGAACACGCGCTTCCAATATTCCGCGTCCCCGCCGTCGCAGAGTCCAGCCCGCAGCACGTCGTTCGGATCCGTAGAATAGATGACCGGGCAGCCGGAGTGGAAGGTCGCATTCAAGTCGCGGGCCGTCCATTCGCAGGCGACGATCGTCCCCTTGCCGGGATGCGGCGCTTTGTAGCGGGCCGGATCCACGTACCATGAGCCCCAAGGAATGCCGTTATGCGTGATGCCGTCCCACCATACTTGCTCCCAACAGTAGCCCCACATGCCGCTGAATTCCAGCTCCTCGAGCGCTTCGATCACTTCGTTGTATATTTTGCCGCGCGCCGCGACTTTGGTGCGGACCCAGGGGAACGCCTCCCGGACGATGCGCCAGTCTTCCTCCAGCCGCCGCTTGAACGCTTCTTTGTCGGCCCCCGTGTCCTCGATAAAAAAGGGCGTTTGCAAAATGACGTCGTCGCCGAATTCGTCGTGCCAGTCGGCGATCCGCTCCCGAAGGACCGGCACGGACCGGCCGTTCACGATCCACGTGACCGGAATGCCGTGCTTGTGCGCGAGCGCGGCCGTCCGGTCGATGCCTTCTACGGCGACGCCATGCCCCCAGGGCGTATCGTAGTGCGCGGCATAGCTGACGAACGTATAAATCAGGTTTTGCGGTTTCACGTGCGCTGCCCCCTTGCGGCGAGTGATCTTTCCCCCAACGGACGGACAGAGCGTCCCGGAATTCGGACGCTCTGCCGCTTCAAGCTATCGCGTCGTCGTCATACGCGATTCTTACTTTTTGTTCTCTGCCCGCCAGGCGTCGATTTGTTTTTGCAGCTCGGCTTGCACCTTCTCGATGCCTGCGCTCTTCAGCTTGGCGTTGCGCTCGTCGAGAAGCTTCTCCGGATTTTTGACGGCGCCGGTAAAGATCGACTGGTACTCGGTGACGACGGCGGTCATTTGCGTAATCTCGTTTTTCACGTTGGCCTCGTCGAACACGAAGCCCATGAGCGGGAAGCGCTTGGCATCGTTGTTGAACTTCTCCCAGCTCGTGTACAGATCGTCGGGCTGGCCCGGCTTCAGGTAGTTGAGCAGCTGGTTGCCGACGACCCACGACGTGCCCGGGTTGTAGCCGCTGTCGGCGACCGGTTCGATGCGGTTTTCGCCGACCTTTTTATAGTGCTTGTCTTCGATGCCGTTGACGAACAGGTTGATGACGTACGGATCGGTGTGCAGGTAGTTCAGCACCATCATCGCGCGATCCGGATCCTTGGACGTACGGGAGATCGCGAACATCGAGCCTGCGGCCAGGTCCGTCGTGACGATCGGCTCTTCGACGACGTGGGACACGTAGTCGTATTTGCTGTCGGTGGCGAGCTTCATCTCGATGTCGGCGCCCGGCTTCCAGGTCGCGGCCTGCACCCAGATCTTGCCTTCCTTTTGCAGATCGTTGACGGTCGTCGTGCTCGTCGCCGCGTCGGCATTGATGTAGCCCTTCTCGTAGAAGCTGCGGAACAGGCCGACTTCCTGCTTGTTGATGTCCACAATCTCGGGATCGAGCACCGACTTGACCTTCATCTCGTCGGAAGACTTGTAATCGAGCAGGAACATCGGCGTCTTCGCCGGCGCCGGACCGATCGGCCGGTAGTTGCCGCGCGTCTCGTACATCATGAAGCCGCCGCCGAAGTTGCCGGAGCCGCCCGACACGTAGTAAGGGATGATGCCGGGCTCGCTTGCTTTCACTTTTTCCATCCAAGGCTCGAGGTCCGCCATCGTATTGATGCTGTCGATCGGAATCTGGTACTTGTCGACGATGTCCTTGCGGTAGGTGAGCGCCTTGCCTTGCGTGATTTCCTTGTTCGTCGGGATCGCATACAGTTTGCCTTTAAGACGCGGCGCCTCGAGATAAAGCGGGTTCAGCCGGTCCTTGATACCCTGTCCGTACTTCGCCAGCAGATCGTCCAGCTCGATGAAGGCGCCCTTGGAAACGTTGCCAAAGAAGTTCAGCCAGGAAGCCGTGAAGACGAGGTCCATCTTTTCCCCGGTATTCATCATCAGCTCGGTGC
Source organism: Cohnella sp. GCM10020058 (assembly GCF_042683485.1). NCBI lineage: Bacteria > Bacillati > Bacillota > Bacilli > Caryophanales > Paenibacillaceae > Cohnella > Cohnella sp. GCM10020058. The sequence continues at coordinate 352,111 of NZ_JBHUJV010000001.1, read as the reverse complement.
GATTCTTATAATCGCTCGAGGCGATCGGCTGCAGCTTGACCGTCGCGTTGATCTTTTCCTTGAAAAATTCGTTCAGCTTCGCTTCGACGAGCGCGTCGTCCGCCTGCGGCTTGCCGAAGTAGACGATCGACACCTCGTACGGCGCGAGCTCGCTAGGCGCTGCGCTCTCGGAAGGAGCCGCGCTCGCCGATGCGGATGCGCTGCTCGGCGCGGCGGAGCTTGCCGTCTGCGAGGAAGCCCCCTGGTCGTTGCCGCTGCCGCCGGCGCAAGCCTGCAGCATCGTGGCAAAGGCGAAGACGAGCGCCAATGCCGGGATATGCCTTTTCGTTTTTTTCATGTTCATTGCGTAACCCTCCTGGTATTTAATTCAGATTATATAGATCGGCCGGGAATCGGCATAGCGAGCGTGCCGGCGGCCGGGACTACCGGTATGCGACTGTCGATCGGATCAGCCTTTGACGGCGCCGATCGTGAGTCCTTTGACAAAATACTTTTGGAAAAAGGGGTAAACGATCAGGATCGGGCCCATGCCGACGACCGCCATCGCCATTTGCAGCGATTCGTTCGGCAGTTCTCGCATCATTTCCGGATTTTGCGCCGCCAGCTGCACGTTTTCCCGCAAATACTGGATGTCGTTCAGCACGCGGATCATGAGAAACTGGACCGGATATTTATCTTCCGCCCGGATGAACAAAAGCGCGTTGAACCAGTCGTTCCAGAACAGGATCGTGCTGAACAGCGCCATCGTCGCCATGACCGGAAGCGAGAGCGGCAGGACGATTCGGATAAAGATCCGCAGCTCCCCGGCGCCGTCGATCCTGGCCGATTCGATGAGCGCGGGATGGATCGTCGTCTGGAAAAAGGTGCGCATGATGATGACGTTAAACGGTACGATGAGGAGCGGCAGAAGGAGCGACATGTAATTGTCCAGCAGCCCGAGCCCCTGCGTGAACACGATGTATTTGCTCACGATGCCGCCGCTGAACAGCATCGTGAAAAACAGGAAGAAGGTGAAAAACGGACGCAGCGGATAGTCCTGGCGGGAGATCGGGTAGGCGTACAGCGCCATCAGCAGCACGCTGAGCAAGGTGCCGGCGGCGGTGATGCCGATGCTGACGCCATAGGCGCGCAGGATCGTGCCGTAGTCCTTGAACAGGCTCTCGTAGGCGATCAGCGACCATTTGGCGGGAAAAAAACTGTAGCCGCGGCTTAGCAAGGAGTCGTTGTGCGTGAACGAAACGATAATGACCAGGACGACGGGCAGCACGCAGGCCAGCGCCAAGACGATGAAGCCGCCGTTCAGGACGAAGTTGGTGAGCGGCGAGATCGTATTCTCGCGGCGGTTCGCGGTTCTCAGCATAGCTATAGTTCACCTCGGTTTTTTACTAGAACAGGGCTTGGTCCTTGTCGATTCTGCGCACCGACGCGTTGGTCAGCAGCACGAGCGCGAAGCCGAGCACGGATTGGACGAGCGCCGCCGCGGACGACATGCCGATATCGTTGAGCTCCTTCAGCGCGCGATAGACATAGGTGTCGACCGTATCGGTGACGGGATAGAGCGGTCCGGCGTTCATCGGCACCTGGTAGAACAGGCCGAAGTCGGAGTTGAACACGTGGCCCATGTTCAGTATCGTGATGATAATGATGACCGGCCGGATCGTGGGCAGCGTGATGTGGAATATCTGCCGCCACTTCGAAGCGCCGTCGATGACGGCGGCCTCGTAGTACTCGGGATCGATGCCCGCAATCGCCGCGATGTAGATGACGGCGCCGATGCCGACGCCCTTCCAGGCGCTGACGATCGTCAGGATATAGGGCCAGTACGCGGTCTCGGAGTACCAGAAGACGTGCTCCATGCCCAGCCACTCGACGATCGTATGGTTGAGGAAGCCTTTCTCCGGATTAAGGAACCCGTATACGAGATAGCTCACGACGACCATCGACAGAAAGTAGGGCATGATCAGAAAAGTCTGATAGGTTTTCGCCAGCCAGCGATTGCGGATCTCGTTGATCGCGACGGCGATCGCCACGGACAGCAGCAGGTTGACGATCATGAAGACGAGGCTGTACGACACCGTATTGCGGGCGATCCGCCAGATCGAGCCCGAGGTGAACAGAAACTCGAAGTTGTCGAAGCCGACCCACGGGCTCCTCCAGATGCCGTCGATATAGTTGATGTTCTTGAAGGCGATGAACACACCGAACATCGGCAGGTAATTGTTCAGAACAAGCACCGCCAAGGCGGGCACGATCATCAAGGTCAGATACCTGTACTTCCAAAAGAGCTTCCATCTTGCGTGCAACGGCGCCACATCCTTTCTGTGACTTCAGTATAGATGGGCGGTCCGCATGCGACGATGATGTATTCCTGTCAGAGTGTGATGTAAAATGAGAAGCTGGCATCGCGCGGAATGCCTATCGATGGCTCGTCCGACAGCCGCCCCGATCGGCCCTCGTATCGCCGCCAGCGTCGTTCTGCTGCCGCAATGCCTGCAAACCTGCGAATATGCAGCTTTTTTTGCCGATTTCGCCCCTGCTGTATAAAATAGATGCGAAAGCGCGAAAGCGCAGTTATTTTCCTTCGTCGGCCGGATTTTTGGCTTGCGCTTTGCATTTACCTGCATATTTGCAGGCATTTCCTCAAATGGCGCGGGCCGATAGAGAACACCTGTACAAATGCAGGTTTTTCGACTCATCCCATAGCCGAATAGCCGAGTAGCCGAATATCCGAAAAGTGCCGGCACGCCGAAAAGGCGCTTGCCTTTCATGAATGGCCGACCGAAGTCAGACGTTCTGATTCTCGTAGAAAAAGCCGTCCGGCACATGGCCGGACGACCTGTTTATCTTGGGGAATATCGCTGACCTTGGAGGTTTAAGACGGGGAGGGGATCCGTATCGCCATTTATTTTAATATTTCAATGTCCGTTATCGATTTTCTTACAGAGAGTCGAAACGCAATGCAGAGTCATGGCGTTAAACTATATGCCGAATTATATGTTAACGCAAAGGGAAAACGCCGGTATTCAGCTTTTGAAGGTAATGAAATAGATTTGTTCGCCGGTTATTTTGATAATACCGCCTATCATTCCTTTTTCTTTTCCGGATTCGACATAAAAGACTTATCGGAAATCAAACAATTCGGATATTTTTATGATGCGCCAAGTTCCGCTTCCATTGAAGTTAAAGGCGGCAGAGAAACCGATCAAAGTCGAGAACTGATTCAAATGCGCATGATATCAAAAGCGCCCGACAAACGGATACAGGCCTTTTATCGAACATTGCAAAAGGACTTTAAAAAAATGCCGGATTTGCAAAAGCATGCCCAAAAGCATTATTTCTACTTGCCCACTGAAAAAACGATCATTCCTGCCAATTCGCAATCACAGTACACAAGAGATCGCTGGGAAGACTTCTGCCTTTCGAAAATCGAGCGTGCGGATTAGCGTAAAAATCATGCTCGCAGCCGTGCGCGGGACCATAGAGACCAAAGTGAACAGCGGAAGCCGCCTGTTCGCGTCAATCTCCGCCGTCCCGCGCCGGAATCGTGACGACCGCCCGCAGCCCGCTCCCCTCGGGTCGCTCGTAGCTCAGCCCGTAAGCCTCGCCGAAATGCAGCCGCACGCGCTCGTGCACGTTGCGGATGCCGTAGCCCTTGTCCCGCTCCTCGCCGCTCAGGATACGGTCCAGCCGCTCCATGTCCACCGGCAGAAACCCGTTGTCCTCCACCTCAAGCCGGATGTCGTCTCCTGCTCTCCGCGCGCGGATGACAATCTGCCCCTCGCCGTCCATGCTGCTCACGCTGTGGAAGATCGCGTTTTCCACGAGCGGCTGAAGAATGACCTTCGGCGTCATGAAGGACAAGAGACTCTCGTCCACCTCCCAGCGCGCCTCGAACGTATCGGGATACCGCTTCATCTGCAGCCGGCAGTATGCCTGCGCGTGCTCGAGCTCCTCGCCCATCGGGATTTCCGTCTTCCCTTTGCTGAGACCGATCCGCAGCAGCTTGGACAGATCCTTGACCATGTCGCCGACGCCCGGATTGCCGCTGTCGAGCGCGTACCAATAGATCGAGTCCAGCGTGTTGTAGAGCAAATGCGGCGTAATCTGCGAGTGAAGCGCGGCGAGCTCGTTTTCCCGCTGCTGGATTTTGATGACGTAGTTTTCTTCTATGGAGCGGTCCAGCCTGTCCGTCATCTTGAGGAAGGCGCCGTAAAGGATGCCGAACTCGTCACCGCGCAGCAGGCCTTCGTCGGCTTCCAATCGCTTGCCCGGCTCGTAAATTCGCGTGATCTTCGTCAGCCGGACGAGCGGACGCACGACGATCCGCAGCAAATACAGGACGAAGGCGAACACGCACAGCAGGTAGATCGCCGAGGCGGCCATGATAATCCATTGAAATGCGGTCCTTCTGTCGGCGACGGCGCCCAGCGGGATCTGATATACGAGCCGGGTACCGAACGCGGAGCGTCTGGAAAAAGCGTACAGCAGCTCCTCGCCGCCGCGTTTGGCATAGTAGTAGCCTTCCGTCTCGCCCTGCAGCCGGTCGGGCATGCCCTTCATGTCGAGCGCCTCGTCTCCGATCCGGATGAGCGGCTCGCCCGTATCGTTGAACAGATAAATGCCGGCATCGTCCGCAAGGCCCACCGAGACAAGGTCTCGCTTCATCAGCGCTTCGAGCCTCGATACGACGAGGAAACCAAGCGTATCATCGTATGCCTTGGGGTTCAGGACGGCGCGGACGAGGCTGACGGTCGGCACGCCGCCGTCCGTCGACAGCGGGAGCAGCGTCGCCCCGCCCTTTTCCTTCAGCGCCCGGGCGGCCCAATCCGGCAGCGCCGCCGTATCCCAGGTTATATACTTGAAGCCGCGGGTTTTGTTGGACAAGTCGAACGGCGCGCTTTTTCCCTCCTTGTTCGTCATATAAAGGGAGTATTCCGTGCCGTCCGACGACCACCGCTCCAGGACGGCGTCCGCTTCCCGCATTTGGCCGAGCGTCTCGATGTTGGTCCAGAACCGGTATTGGCCGTCGTCGCTGAAAAAGTGGGTGTCCAGCAGCGTGACGGTTTTGTCGCTGACGGCGGACAGCGTTTTCTCCAGCGTCACGTGGTTCTGCTTGACGAGCCTAAGGGTCGTAAGGCCGACCTCGTCCCGCATCGAGTCGGACGCCTTGTACGCGGAGATCCAGCCGACGACGAGGAAAGGGCAGACAATGAACAGCGCGAAGGCGATCGCGACTTTGTATTTGAGCTTCAGCCGTCATTCCCCTGCCTCTCCTTGCGGTATTCCGCGGGACTGAGGCCCGCGTACCGCTTGAACATCCGTCCGAAGTGCTCCGGCGATTCATAGCCGACGGCATAAGCGATTTCGTAGCGCTTTTTGTCGGTCGTCTCGAGCATGCGCTTCGCCTCTTCGATCCGCAGCTCCGTGACGAAGTCCCACAGGTTTTTGCCCGTCTCCCGCTTGAACAGGTAGCTCAGGTAAGCCGTGCTGAAGTGGACCTCGCTCGCGATATCCTGAATCTTGAGCGCCGGATCGCGGAAGCGTTCCCGGATAAAGCCGGTAATGCGCGCGAGAATGGAGCGGTCGCGGTCTTGCGTCAGCTGCCCCAGCATCGCCGATACCTCGGGGATGTAGGCGGCCAGCGCCGCCAGCTTGCCTTGCGCATCCGAACCGCGGAAGTACGCGTCCGGATCGAACCTTTGCAGCGACATCCCGTTCGCCCGGCCTTGCTCGAGCAGCAAGCCGTACAGCCGGTACGCCAGCATGCCGAAGTAGCTGTTGAAAATCTCGGCTTCGTTCTGCAGCCGGCGCAGCGTCTGAAGCAGCGGATTGCCGTTTTCGTCCGGCCCGTCATGGCCGGCGCCGGCCTTGAGCTTCTGCGCAAAGGCGTCCACCTGCGCGATCCAGGCGGCGATGCCGAGATTTTCCCGCGCCTTGCGATCCTCGAAGTAGAACACGCGCTGTCCCGGATTCGTGTGCCGCCATTCCGCGGCGGCGTTGGCTTCGTCCATGAGCTTCGGCAGCATGAACACGTCCGCGTGAAGCGAGCTGATGCCTACCGTCGTCTCCACGTTCAGATAGCTTTTGAGATTCATATGGATCATCTGCCCGATGAGATGGAGCTGCGACTCAATGCCCGCGCCGCGCTCGTGCGCCTTCGGCTCGCCGAACCGGAGGACGGCGACGATCTCGTTGCCGTAACCGCTGAGGGAAAGTCCGCGCCATTCTCCCAGACACTCGTTTAATATGTTAATAGAGGCGTACTTGAGCAGCTTGCGGCCTTGCAGCGCGACCTCTCTGTCGCTGAAGCCCCCGCGGGTGAGGTCCGGCCGGATCGAGACGACCCCGAACAGCCCGCCCTCCGGCTGATCGCCGAGCAGTGCCGCAAGCGCTTCGCCGTCCTTGGCCGGCAGGTCGCCTTCCGTCACCAGCGCCGCGAGCAGCTCGCCCATGCCCGGCAGGCTCGCCTTCCCCGCGCCGCCGCGCTGCGCTTCGGTCAGCGCCAGCGACTGGCGGCCGATGGCCTCGTTCTCGCGCAGGACGCTGCCTACGACCCGCAGCAGATCGTCGCGCTCGACCGGCTTGACGAGATAGTCCCGCGCGCCGAGCCGCAGCGATTTTTTCGCAAAGTCGAACTTCTCGTGGGCCGAGATGACGATGACCGGCAGATGGGGCTGTTCCATATAGATCGTCTCCATCAACTCGATGCCGCTCATGCGGCTCATCTGAATGTCCGTCAGAACCAGGTCGAACGTCTCCATCCGCAAATAGTCGATCGCCTCGAAGCCGTTCAGTGCCGTCTCGACGTGCGCAATGTTCAGCTCAGAGCCGAGCAGGAAATTTTTGATGCCCGTGCTCACTCTCGGCTCGTCGTCGACGACCAGAATTTTATGCATGTCCGCTGCCTCCTCGCTGTCCGCGCCGTCTCGTCCTTCGGACGTTACTCCCGTCAGGTCTAGCCTAAGCCAGGAAGCGGCGCATGTCGATGATCTTTTTTCTCGAAGGGTGTGACGTATAATCATGCGCGAATAAATCACAAGCGGGCGAGATTACATCCTCGTGCGCGGCGGGCGGCATGATTACGATAGTTTTGTAAGCGATTCCATTATTCGAATGGAGGCCTTGTTAATGATCAGCTTGATGAGGAACAAAGGTACGGGCAGGAAATCGTTTGCCGGTCTGCTGAGCCTGGCGCTTCTGCTCGGACTGCTTGCGCCCTTCGGCACCGTCTCGGCGGCCGTCGCGCCGCTCCCGGGTCCGGGCAATCCGCTGCATTACGACGATTTCGGCGGGGGAGGCCTGTACAAGCAGAACTGGACCAACTGGTACAACCAGAACGGCGGCACCGGCACCTTTTCCAAAGTCACCGTCGATTCGCGGCAGGTCGGCAAGTTCGCGCAGACGCCGGGCAGCGGCTCCTCCTGGGCCAAATTTCAGCCGATGAACGAATCCGTAGACCTGACGGGCTACCGCTATCTGAACGTCACGATGAAAAATCCGGGCTACGCCGACTCGCTCATCCGCGTCGCGGTCAACGACGGAACGGCCAACTACAATCTGACGGGCGGATGGGTATCCGTCCCGACGAGCTGGACGACGCGCCAATACGACCTGAATGCGCTCGCGCCCGCGCTCAAGAAAAAGACGGCCAGGCTGGAGATCTGGCTTCGCCAGTCGGGCGGCGCGTACGGCGAGACGCTCATCGACGAGATCTTCGCCTCGACGGACGCCAGCGGCTCCGCGCCGACGCTGACCGGAAGCATGAGCGCCAATGCGTCCGCGTACACCCAGAATACGGCGTTCACCTTCCGCGCGACCTATACGGACGCCGACAATGAAAAGCCGTTTGCGATGCAGCTCGTCGTCGACGACACCGCCTACGACATGCTCGAGACGGACAGCGGCGATACGACCTATACGGACGGCAAAGACTATTACTACATCACGAAGCTTCCCGCAGGGACGCATACGCATTTCTTCCGCGCCGGGGACCTTACCTCGGACGAGGTGAGAACGCCGGTGCAGTCGGCCCCGGTCGTCACGCAATCCAGCGAAGCGCTCGACGTCGTCGTCAGCCAGGCCGGTTACAACGCCGGCGGGTTTAAGGACGCCCAGGTCGTGTCGACGAGCCCGCTGACCGATCTTTCGTATCAAGTGAAGACCGCCGCCGGCACCGTGGCGGCTTCCGGCACGATGACCTATCAGGGCTTTTACTGGAACCGGCACGTGTACGGAATCGACTTTTCGGCGGTTACCGCCGCAGGCGGCTACACGATCGTCACGAACGGCATCGCGTCCTATCCTTTCCCCGTCAAAGCCAACGTCTGGACCGACTACAAGGACGAGATGACGGCTTTCTATCGGCTGCTGCGGGCGAGCGTGTCGACGGAGGACGCGTATCCTGCCGGCTACAGCACCGTCGCGCCTTCCGCCAAGCTGTATCACGAAGCCGGCCATCTGGACGACGCCGCGTCGATCGACGGCACGACGCACTACGATCTGAAGGGCGGCTGGTACGACGCCGGCGACTACGGCAAGTATGCGGGCAACCAATGGGTCGCCGCCGAGATCGCGCTCGCCTACGTCCGTCATGCGGACGCCGCCGCCGTCAAGTACGACAACGACGCCAACGGCATCCCCGATCTCGTCGACGAAGCGGTGTTCGGCAGCGAATACCTGATCAAGTGGGCCGATCAGTTCGGCGGCGAGCTGTACGACATCAAGAACAACGCTTCCTTCGTGCATCCGGAAAAGTCGACGGACAACGTCAGCGGCAACGCGGACGACCGCCGGATCAGCGGGCTCGGCGTCGGCGGATCGGCCAAGGCTGCCGGCGCGCTGGCGGCGACGGCGCGCGCGATCCAGGCGGCCATCGCGCAGGGCGACGTCGATACCGCGAAGATTGCGGCGCTCGAAGATTTCGCCGACGATTGCCTGGCCGCGGCCATCGTATTCTACGACTATGTCGTCGCCCATCCGGACGGCGTCGTCGGCTCCTACTCGACGCGCGGCGGCATCCCGAATTCGAAGCTGCTCGCGGACGTGGAGCTATACCTGCTGACCGGCGATGCAGATTATAAGAACGCCGCAACGGCCAACATCGGTACGCTGACGTTCGCCGACCTGTCTTCCACCAATTATTGGGATATGCGGCCGATGTCGCTGGCGGAGTTCTATCCCGTCGCCGATGCCGCCACCAAGACGCATATCCAGCAGCTGCTGAAGCAGCAGGTCGACTTCTTCCTGTCTTCGGCGGACGATACGCCGTACGGCGTGCTGAACCAGTTCAAAAACTTCGGCGTCAACGAGCCCCATGCCTCTTATCTGGGCGACATGATGCGCTACTACGAGCTGTTCGGCGATCCGGCCGCGCTGCGCGCCGTGGAGAAGGGAATGTACTGGATTTTCGGCGAGAATCCCTGGAACATCAGCTGGGTATCGGGTATCGGCGCCGACTTCGTCACGTACCCGCATACGAGGTACGACGAAGGGGCCAACGGCAACGCGAACAATCCCGGCATCGTTTTCCCCGGCGCGATGGTGAGCGGTCCGAATATGAAGGATACGAAGGATAAGGCCAGCGTCAGCCCTTGGTACGAGGACCGCTCCCTCTACGCGGACGATACGAACCAATGGCGCTACAACGAGTTCAGCATCAGCATTCAGGCGGGACTGCTGTATACGATTATAGGCCTCGGCTCGAATCCGACGGCCAGCTCCGCGGGCGCCGCGGCGCCGCCGCGTCTGCCGACGCTCTCGCCCGTCATCGGCGACTACGTGCGCGGCAGCGTCACCGTGTTTGCGGGTCCCGCGACCGGGTTGAGCGACGTGTCCTACTCGACGGCGGGCCAGAGCGGCCCGTACGCCCCGATGTCCGTATCCGGCGCCGTCTATGCCGCGTCGATCGACGAGAGCGCGGCGGTGCCGTACGCGAACAAGCGGGTCGACGTCAGAGCCAAGGACGCCGCCGGCAACTATACCTACAGCTCGACGCATTACACGGTCGCGGCGCCGCTGCCCGATCCGTCCCACCCGCTCCTGTACGACGACTTCGGCGGCGGAGGGCTATGGGGCTCGACAGGCGGCAACAACGAATGGGTGAACTGGTATACGCAGAACGGCGGCACGGCGACCTTCGCCAAGACGACCGCGGACGGCCGTACGGTCGGCTTGTTCACGCAGACGCCGACCGCGACCAATTCGTACGCCAAGTTCCAGCCGTGGCACGACTATCTTGACCTGTCGGGTTATCGCTATTTGAATTTTACGGTCAAAAATCCGGGCTATGCGAATCTCCGCATGAAGATCGAACTGAATGACGGCACGCGCACCTACAACCTGACAGGCGGCTGGGCGGCGGTTCCGACGTCCTGGACCGATCTGCAGATTAATCTTGACGCCCTGTCCCCCGCCGTGAACAAGAAGAAAACGACAATGGCGATCTGGCTGAACCAGACGTCCGTCGGCTACGGCGAGCTGCTCGTGGACGAGATCAAGGCGACCGACGTCGCCAGCGGCTCCGCGCCGACGCTGACCGCGGGCGGCGTGAATCATGCTTCCGGCGACACGGATACGGACTATACGTTCAGCGTGACGTACACAGACGCGGACAACGAAAAGCCGTTCGCGATGGAGCTGGTCCTGGACGGCGTCGTGCACGCGATGACGGCGGTCGACGCCGGCGATGCGACGTATACGGACGGCAAAGCGTACGTGTATACGACCAAGCTGCCGCTCGGCGTTCATTCGTATTATTTTCATACGACGGATACGACGAGAGACGCGGTGAGCAGCTCGTTGCAGTCAGGCCCCGCCGTGAGCGGAACGCTGCTGGCCGACGACTTCGAGGACGGCAATGCGGACGGCTGGACGCCCACAAGCGGCACCTGGTCGGTGCAATCCGGCCGGTACGCCGGCCAGGCGGGCAGCGGCAACAGTTTTTCCATAGCGGGAGAGGCCTCATGGACCGACTATACCCTGCAGGCCGACGTCAGCGTAACGAACAATTCGGGCGGCAACAAGGATGCCGGACTCTTGTTCCGCTACGCAGACAGCGACAACTACTACGTGCTGTACCTGAAAAACAACGATCGCACCGGACGCAAGCTGGAACTCGTCAAGTCGGTCGGCGGCGTGAAAACGACGCTGGGGTACGCGAATCCGAGCGTCGTCGCGGATACGTTCTACACGTACAAGATCGTGGCGAGCGGCGCGAACCTATCGGTCTACCAGAACGGCGTCCTCCAGTTCGCCGTCGCGGACGGCGCGCTCGCAGCCGGCCGAATCGGGGCGCGGGTGTACGCCAACACCAAAGCTTACTTCGACAATGTGACCGTCACGCGATAACGGAAAGGGAGTCGGCAATTGCCGGCTCCTTTCTGTTGCTCCCGAATCGCCCGTCCGGTCGTTTCTCACCCCCCGCGCAGAAAAAATCCCCGAACGTGTCGTCGGGGATTGTCCGTTGCCTGCCGCCGCCGGCCTCAGCCGACCGGCACAAACTTGACCGCATCGGCGACGACATAGCCGTCGGGAGACGCCAGCGCGTCGTTGCGGATCGTGACGCTGCCGGCGGATCCGGCCAGAAAGCCGTAGGTCCCGATCGAATGCCAGGCGCCGCCGCCCGAGCGCTGATCGACGGCCGTTCGCGTCGTGCCCGCCGCATGCCCGACGTCCACTTGAACCGCGTCCTCCCGGTTCGCATGCGCCGGCCACATCAGATACACCTCATAGCTGCCCGCGATCGGCAGATTCGGCGTAAACGTCACGCTTTTCGTCCCTTTGCCTGCATTGTCGTCATGCAGATAATTCGCGCCGTAACGGTCCGTTTGCGTGCTCGCCGTTTTCCACGTTCCCGTTTTGGTTACGCCCGTCGCATCCGCATTGTCGACGATGACCGGATCGGGCAACCGTTCGAACTTGACCGCGTCCGCCACGACGTAGCCGTCGGGAGATGCCAGTGCGTCGTTGCGGATCGTGACGCTGCCGCCGGTGCCCGCCTGGAAGTAATAGCCGCCGATCGTACGCCATACGCCGCCGTTCGAGCGCTGATCGACCTCCTTTCTCGTCGTTGCGCCGTCATGGGCGACGTCTACCTGCACCGCGTCCTCCCTGTTGGCATGCGCCGGCCACATGAGCGACACCCGGTAATAGCCCGCCTGCGGCAGATCGGGCGTAAACGTTACGGTCTTGGTCCCTTTCCCCGTATTATCGTCGTGTAAATAGTTCGCGCCGTAACGATCAGTCTGCGTGCTGACGGTTTTCCACGTCCCCGTCTTGGTCACGCCGGTCGAATCGGCATTGTCCACGATAACGGAAGGCAATTCCGGGCTTCCCGGATCGACGGGCCCTCCGGTTCCCTCTCCCAGTTGGAACGACGCATGAAACGACTTGCCCTTCGCGCCGTTCACGTTCACGGTGAACTTGATCGTAGGACTCAACTGCGTGACGGTAATGCCCGGATCCGCGCTATAGCTGTCCGCCGATCGCGCCAGCTCGATCGCGATCGTGCCGTTGTTCGACTGCGTCGGATCGGACACGGATGCCTCGAGGCTCTCTCCCGCCGTCTCGCGGGTCATGACCGACGCCTTCTTATTTGAGGCGATCAGATCCGCGGACTGGGACGAATCCGTCCAGAAGTTCGCGCCCACAAGGCCCAGCGTTTTTTCTCTGACCGCCTGCACGGCGCCCGTGTTGGCGACGATCTCGATCGCGGGATCTGCCGCATAGGCGCCGACCTGCGCGCTCGTCTTGTTCGGCAGCAGCACGTAAGCGTAGGACGCGCCGGAAGGATTGGCGCCATGGCCGATCCACATCGTTTCATAATTGCGCGTAACGGAGGCCGATGGCGTAACCGGACGATTGTTGATCTGCTTCCAGGTGCCCGTGCGCGCCTCCCGCTTCGTCTGCAGCGTCGCACCGCCCGGGAAGTAGTAGCCGATGTCCGAGCCGCTCGCGGTATTGCCCGCCAGATGCACCCAATTCACGCCGCTCAGCGTCTGCGAGGTGCCCAGTCCAGTCGGCAGCGCCGTGCCGTCGGCCGTCCAGGCATTGTCGCCGGCCGCGTTCAGCTTGCGGTTGTCGACGATCGTCTCGATCGGGATGCCCGCCGTGCTGGAGATGCCCGATCCGAGCGCGACGATCTCGTCGCCGAACATGAACCAGGACTTGCGCCCCGTCAGATTGTACGCCCCGTAGGAGAGGTCCATGCCGCTCGCGCCGTACTGCCCCGTCAGCGATACGCCGCCGGTCCAGCTTGTCGTGCCCACCGAGCTCGCGATCGGCGTCTGCGAAGCGACCGTCGTCCCGGGAATCCGGTAGGCATCCACGGTCGGCCAGTAGTCCTCGCTGTATTGCGCCAGGTCCTGATTATACAAGTAGGTCGCACCGGCGCCGGTATACCAGCCCCGGCCGTTCTCGCTATTGATGGATTCATAGCTGCTGATGCGCGTCGAATACATCGCGAGCCCCAAGGCGAAGCCGGGCCGCTGCAGGACCGCCCGGTCCATCGCTGCGTACTGCTTGTACTGGTCGAGCGGCGCCGCCGGCGCGACGGACGGATCCGCGACGATCGCCTTGGCGAGGCGTATCGTATCGATCGGCACGTCCCCGTAGAAGCTGCTGAACGTATCGTCCTGGATCAGACGCTTCGCCATCCGCTTGAAGGCGGCCGCATGCGCGGCCGGCGCAAACTGGGCAAGCCTGACGATGCTCGCAACGATGCCGTGCCCGACCGCATGGTCCTGCGCGTAGCTGCGCGAGATTTCACGCCCCCGCGCCATGTCCATCATCGCACCCTTGTACAGCAGCGGCCGATAGGCGTCGTAGATCCACTGCCAGACGTTGCTCTGGTTCGGATCGGCGACCGACCAGGTCGATCCCGACAGCAAGAACATCAGATTGGCCGTCGTTTCCAGCACGGAGCTGCCGTAGCCGCCGGTATAAGCGAAGGTCGTATGCTGAACGAAGGAGCCGTCGGCGTAAAAGCCGTCTCCCCCCGTCACGTACGGAAATATGCCCGTGCCGGACAAGCCGTCGCGCGCGGCGGCCAGCTTGACCGCATCCTTGACGATGACCGCGCGCACGCCGACGACGATCGCCTGCCACGCCCGGTTCGCGCCGGTGAGCCCGATCGACGGAGTAAAATAGTCGATCGTATCCATATAGGTCGCCATCCGGGCCGGGCTGATATCGTCGTACAGCAGCACGGCGATGTCGTTCAGGCTCATCGGGATGCCGAGCTGCCAGTGCCACCAATTGTAGGCGGAGCGGCTGCGCGAGCTGTTGTAGCTGTTGACGTACAGCCAGTCGAGCGCGTCCAGGATGTCTCCCTTAAGCGCTGCGTCGCCGTAAAGGCTGGAACCTGCGGTCGTGGCAGCCAAAGCCATCGTCCGCAGGCGCTCGTAAACTCCGTTCACGTTGTCCGACGTTCCGTTGCCGCGAAGCTCATACCAAATGTACGTACGCGACGGCGACAGGTCCATGCCGTCCCAATAGGCTTGGGCGTCATCCGCCAGCTTGGTCGTCCGCGCAGCGATGTCCGGATCCGTCGCGTCCAGCGCCGCTCCCCCGGTCAGCAGCGTCGCCCACTTTGCCCGCAGCGCGTCGAACTCGTCCGATGCGTGAACCCTGGCAGGCATCCAGCCTCCCCATAGCGTCATCAGCAGTGCCGCAACCAGCGTGACCGACAGCCGAGACGATACCTTTTTGCTCCATTCCCTTTTCATCAACTTCCCTCTTTTCGCCCATATTTAAAAGCGTTTTCAACTTTTATCATATCGAATATGCACGTCACGCAAAATTCCCGAATATCCAGAAATGGTTCGTCATTTCAATGAAAACGGGGAGAAGCGGCTTCACGCCGCTTCTCCCCGTTATGCTTGGCTATAAGAACGTCATACGCGACTGAACGAACAACGGCTGCCTGTCAGGACGCAGCGAACGACCGGTTTACCACCAGCCGCCCAGACCGCCGCCCCAGCCGCCAAAGCCGCCGCCGAAGCCGCCGCCGAAGCCGCCTCCCCAGCCGCCGAATGCGAAAGGGGCCGTGCCGACGGCGAGCAGATCGAACAAAACCAGCGGGATGATGGCTTTGGTCTGAACCTGCTTGCCTCTTCCCCGCTCGAGAATGAGCGAGTTGCCTTTTATAGCGACCAGCTTACCGTATACGACGGAGCGATCCTTGCGAACGGCATAGATATGGCGTCCAACGAGCTTTTGCGCTTGCGTTTTGGTCACGCGTGCCATGCGAACTCCTCCCTTCACCGTTTGTCCTTCATCATATGACCGGTGAATGGGTTAGGGTTGTACGCTTGCACGCGTCGAATCGCGGAGATGCGGGAAGTTGAGCGCGCGGACGGAAGCGGTTCCCGTCGAACGCAAAAAAACGCCGCCCCCTCGACAAAGGGAACGGCGCTGTGCACGCGATCGATTACGCGTTGATTTTTTCTTTGGCGGTGCCGGCCAGGGAGTTGAACGCGGTGATGTCGTTCACGGCCAGGTCGGCGAGGATCTTGCGGTTTACTTCGATGCCGGCCAGCTTCAGGCCGTACATCAGCTTGCTGTAGGACAGGCCGTTCTGACGAGCGGCTGCGTTGATACGCACGATCCACAGCTTGCGGAAGTTGCGCTTGGTTTGGCGACGGTCGCGGTATGCGTACGTCAGGGACTTCAGAACTTGCTCGTTGGCTTTCTTGAAGAGGCGATGCTTGGCGCCCCAGTAACCTTTAGCTAGCTTCAGGACTCTATTGCGACGGCGGCGCGTTACGAACCCGCCTTTGACTCTTGCCATTTGAGATTACCTCCCGATAAATGTGTAAGTCCGCTGCGCGGCGCAGCGAAACGGATCGATTACTTCAGGTTAGCCAGTTGTTGCTTCATGCGGCGAACGTCGCCGTCGGCAAGCAGCGGCTGCGTGCCCAGAACGCGCTTTTGGCGGCCGGACTTGTGGGACAGCAAGTGGTTCTTATAAGCCTTGAAACGCTTGACCTTGCCGGTACCGGTGATCTTGAAGCGGTCCTTCAGGCTGCTGTGAGTTTTCATCTTAGGCATCTGTATTTCCTCCTGTCGTCAGTGGGTGGCCTTGGGGGCCAGAATCATAATCATGCTGCGGCCTTCAAGCTTCGGCACGCGCTCGATGACGCACAGGTCTTCGCCCGTGGCCTCGGCTGCGACGCGCTCGAGAATTTTCTGGCCGATGTTGGAGTGCGCAATCTCACGACCGCGGAACCGCACGGAGCACTTGACCTTATCGCCTTCTTTGAGAAACTTGATCACATTGCGCATCTTGGTCTGATAGTCATGCTCGTCGATGTTCGCACGGAACCAAACTTCCTTCAGATCGACAATCTTTTGATTCTTCCGGGCTTCCTTCTCTTTCTTCTGTTGCTCGTAGCGGAATTTGCCGTAGTCCATGATGCGGCATACGGGCGGCTTCGCTTGTGGAGCTACATTGACCAGATCGAGATTGGCGTCGATCGCCATCTGCATCGCTTCCCTGAACGGCTTGATGCCGATCTGCTCGCCTTCAGCGCCTACCAGACGTACTTCCTTCGCCCGGATTTCCTCATTGATTTGATGATCCTTGCTAATAACGTTCCACCTCCATTAATGGAAAAAGGTCGTCGTTGCAACCTGGGCAACCGTAAAGGTCAAGAAGAACATAAAAAATGCGGGCCTCATCGCCCGCATTCCGCTCGCTAACGTTAGATGGCCGCCGGCTGCGAGCAAGCTCGCCCGGTCGGACCGGATACGTAGGTTACGCTGACCAGCCGGCGTCAGCCGAACAGGTGAGAAGCGGGAGCTTCTTCTTGATAGCACTGTTTTGTAACAGTTACCGAACTACTATAGCATGCCCATCCGAGCGTGTCAAACGAATTCGGAATTGGCCGGAAGAACGGCGCCTGACCGCCGCATTGGCGGATCGGACGCCGCGATGGCATGCTACATTTGCTTGCCCTGCACTTCCTCCAGCCGAAGCACGCGCGTGTGCTCCGTATGGCTCCACTGCTTGTTGTTCTGGGTGAAGAACGCCCAGAACGTCACCGGCCACCAGGAGAAGAAGAAGATCGGGAACGTGATCAGCCTGAAGTACAGCTTCCAGCTAACCTTCTCGAGCAGCATCGACAGCGGCAGTTGCGCGTAGATGTACAGCGAGATCGGCACCGCGATCCAGGCCGGCGCGACCGAATAGATCGAGTCGAAGTGCGGCGCGCCCGGCAGCAGCAGATCGAACCAGAGCGTAAACGTCAGCAGAAAGCCAATCAAGAAATTGTACGCGTTAAAAATATAAATGGCGGCGTCGATCTTCACCCAGCTCCGCTCGCGGATGCCCTGCCACAGCGTGGGCAGCATGTAGCGGCGCGTGATGTCGAAGTGCCCCTGCATCCAGCGCAGACGCTGGCGCGAGGACGCGCGGAACGTAATCGGCTTTTCGTCGTAGACGCGTGCGTCGAAGTTGAACTTCGGCTTGATGCCGCGCTGAATGCAGCGTACGGTGAACTCCAGGTCTTCCACGAGGCTCGTCGCGCCCCAGCCCATTTCCTTGAGCAACTTGGTCTCGAACGTCATGCCCGTGCCGCCCAGAAAGTTCGACAGGCCGAGATTGTAGCGCGGGAGCTGCCAGAGACGGTTGCAGAACCAGTAGTTGATGCCGTTGGCCGCGCTGACCCAGCTGTCATGCGGGTTTTTCGTGTCCAGATAACCCTGGATGACGCGGTGTCCGTTGCACAGATCCTCGTTCATGTATTGCAGGAAGTCGGTAGCGACCAGGTTGTCGGCGTCGAACATGACGATGGCGTCGTACTGACGGGGCCGCTTCCACAGCTCCTTCAGCATCCATTCGATCGCGAAGCCTTTGCCCCGCTGCGCGGGATTGTTGCGCTCGCAAGCATAGACGCCTTCGTAGCCGCGGACGATCTTGGCCGTACCGTCCGTGCAGTTGTCGCAGATGACGAAAATGTCAAACAGTTCGCGCGGGTATTTCATTTTCAGCAAATTCTCGATAAGGGCGCCGACGACGGCTTCTTCGTTGTGAGCGGCCACAAGAAGGGCGAACGACTTGGTCGGCTTGTGCGTGATGGTCTCTTTCTTGCGGTACCAGCCGAAGAAGGACAAGATCACTTGATAGGCTCCGATCAGGAAAAAGAACACCTGAACGCTGAGCAGCAGGTTGTTTAACATATGCGGTATTACCCCCTGGACCCCTATTTTTCATTATTTCTCTCTTTGTTCACCCAAGCAAGCTCGGAGAGTCCGAAAGCATACGCTTGATTTTCTTATCTTCGCTTCGCTTTGTCAAAAGCGGCAGGCGGCCGAATTCGGCGCCTTCGGACCGGATATGCGGAATAAACCGCAATCAATGTTGCCGTGTTCCCGAATGCTTCCCCGTATCCTCCTCTTGCGCCCGGTTTCTCCGTTTAAGCGACTGCAGTCTCACTTCGCTTTCCATTTCGACAACAGCTGCGGCAAACGGAATTTGGCTGCATTTTCCGGCTGCGCGCAAATATCTCCATAGAAGTGTACCCATACGTCCGGTCATGTTAAACGGCCGCTGTCTTCCGGGTCTCACGCGAATCGTTCGCGGTGTGCGGCATTCCTCCTCCCGGTCCGTTTTGCCGACACGGCTGTTTACTGACGCCGTTTCGCTAGCCCATGAAAAGTCGTCCCTTTTATAAGACGGAAGCCGAGGCGCGCGGGTTTCCGGTTAATCAGCACTATTTTTGCAACCTTGCCGGATGCGTTCGCACACTGCCGCTCTGTGGTCTGATTGGAAACGTTGTCCAAATTCGAATATAATGTCGATAGAAGATGACTGAGGTCCTAGTTTCATTGTCATAAGGAGGGGGAAAAACATGGGTTTTGTCCGTTCGTGGCGAAGATCGATCCGTCTTAAGCTCATTCCTTTGTTTTTGCTGACGCTGATTATTCCGGTATCCGCGCTCGGCGTGGTTAGTTTCCGAATTTACGACGACGAATCCGGTCGCCTGATCGAGAAAAATTTGCAAAACTTGGTCAATATGGCCGCAAGCATCACGGAGGGCTTTGAAACGGAGGCGTCCAGCGGCCGCATGGCAACCGCCGATGCCCAGGAATACGTCAAGGAACAGCTGATCGGCGCCAAAACGGGCGATACGAGAGCGATCACGAAGGCTTTCGATCTGGGCGAGAACGGCTACTTTTTCATTTTGAACGAGCAAGGCGACCTGCTGGGACATCCGCTGCTCGAGGGTCAGAACATTATCGACAAAAAAACGAGCTCCGGTTTTTATTACATAAAAGACATGATCGCCAAAAGCATGCAGGGCGGCGGGTTTACCCTTTACGATTGGCCGCTGCCGAATTCGGACAAGGAAGCCCAAAAAATCACCTATGCGCTGGAGGTGCCCGGCGAGTGGGGCTGGATTATCGCGGCCGGCTCCTATATGAAGGATTACAATTCGGGCGAAGGCCATATTCTGAACGCCATCTGGATTACCGTCGCGGTCTGCTGGCTCATATTTGCGCCCCTTCTCCTCCTGCTGATCCGCTCGATCGTTAAGCCCATCAAGCGAATCACGGGGGAAGCCGCCCGCATGGCGTCCGGCGATCTGAGCCAGCTCGACTTGACCGTTCGCAATCGTGACGAGATCGGCGAGCTGGCAAGCTCGTTCATCCGCATGCACGACAATCTCCGGGATATCGTCAAGCTGCTGCTCGCGAACGCCGACCGTCTGAACGCCGCCTCGGGCAATATGAGTCTCGCCGTCTCGGAGACGACGCAGGCCGGCAGGCAGATGGCCGTCGCGGCCCAAGAGATTGCCTCGGGCAACGAGACGCAAGCGCGAGCGGCCGCGGAGAGCTCGCAGTCCATGGAGGAGATGGCACAGGGAATTCAGCGCATCGCGGACACGTCCTCCGAAGCGTTCGAATCGTCGGAGACAACCTTGTTCGAAGCGGTCGAAGGCAACCGGCTCCTGCAATCCACCGATACCAAAATGAGCGCGATCAGCGAGTCGACCGAGCAGCTCTCCGGCATTCTCGCCCGTCTGACGGAGCGCTCCGCGCAAATCGGCGGCGTCGCCGAAGCGATCGCCGAGCTGGCGAGCCAGACCAACCTGCTCGCGCTTAACGCTTCAATCGAGGCCGCCCGCGCAGGCGAGGAAGGCAAGGGCTTCGCCGTTGTCGCCGCCGAAGTCAAGAAGCTGGCACAGCGCTCCAGCGACTCCGCTGCCGAGGTCGCCAAGCTCATTCAGACTGTGCAAAAGGATGTGTCCGAGGCCGGCGCAACGATGGATCTGAACCAGCGGGCGGTCGAAGCGGGCGTTCAGGCGCTGTTGCTTACCGGTGAATCGTTCGCCGCCATCGTCAAGGCCACGCAGAGCGTCGCGTCGCAGATCCAGGAATCCTCCTCCTCGGCGCAGCAGATGGCGGCGAGCTCCGAGGAGATGGCCGCCTCCATGCAGGAAATGGATCGGATCTCAGGTCAAGCCAACGAGCTGGCACAGACGATCTCCGCCTCTACCGAGGAGCAGCTTGCGGAGATGGAGGAACTGAGCGCGTCCGCCGAGTCGCTGCGCGCGTTGGCGTCGGAACTGCAGCAGATGGCGCATCGGTTTAAGCTGTAAATGGCTCCATCGACAGCCGTTCCGATGGACTCGCATGTCGCCGCAGCGTCGTTCATTTGCCGCAAAGCCTGCAAATATACATCTTTTTATGCCGATGTTGCCTGGCCCGCCGCACATTCATAAAGCCCGATACACCAAAAGCGCGCTTGCCTGTCCGGAAATTTCCACCCCAATATTATACTTTCTGCGTTTTCTAAAAAGGGATGTCTCGAGGTCCGCACGGACCAGAGACATCCCTTTTTTCATCGTCGGTTGCATCATATGCCCGCGCTTCGTTCGAAGCCTACTCGTCGTCCGCTTCCGCTGCATCGGCAATTCCCGACCTGCGGCGTGCCAATGCCTCTTCGGCGCGGCGCTCCTGGTCCGCATGCTCCCCGTCCAGCCGTTCGCGGTACTCCGCCAGCGCGCGGGCGCCGATAACGGCCTCGAGCCTGTAGATCGGCTGTCCCAAGCCGACGAACTTCGTCTCGTACTCCGTCATGACGAGGTCCTCGCGCAGCTCGTCCCGATGCAGATGAAGCGATACGTTGCGCAGCTGCAGCCCCGTATCCGCAAAACTGTTCAACGAGAATTCGAACAAGCTGAGCGAGTCGGTCTTGAAGTGGATCTCGCCGATGTCCGACAACAGCCGCTCGTACCTCTTCAAGAACAGCGGATGCGTGAGCCGGCGCTTGCCGTGCTTGCTTTTGGGCCACGGATCGCTGAAGTTCAGATAGACGCGAGTCAGCTCCCCCGGCTCGAACATGTCTTCAAGAAATTCCGCGTTTCCGCGGACGAGCGCCAGGTTAGGCACGCGATCTTCGCCTTTTTCCCGCCATACCGCGCGCGCCTTCTCGCTGCCCCGCTGCAGCAGCTCGTCGAAAATATCCATGCCAATGTAATTGATTTCAGGATTCCTCACGCTCATCTGGGTTATAAACCGGCCCTTGCCCATGCCGATCTCGATCATGATCGGACGGTCGTTGCCGAAAAATTCCTGCCAGCGCCCCTTCAGCTTCTGCGGCTCCAGCACCACCAGATCGGCCTGTGCTTCGAGCCCTTGCTTAAATTTCCTGCCGCGCAATCGCATGTAGATCCTCCCGTATCGCCGATAATAAAACCGTGCCGCATCCATTGTGCAGGCTTCGGCCTTCTTTGTAAAGCGGCATGTGCCTCTACCCGGCAGCGTCCGCAAGTTCCTGCCTGATTTTGTTCGTGTTTTCCTCATGATATTTGCGCTGGTTCAGCGGAAACGGCGCATCGGCGATCAGACAGGCAGCGCCCTCCTCGTCTCCGGCTTCGACCATCCGGCGCAGCTCCCTGATGTAACGCAGATCCGCGTCCCGGCGCGCCCGCATGCGCTCCGGATCGCTCGACGGCGAGCCATGCCCCGGCACGAACAGCTTGATCGCATGAACCTGCGCGATCGCGTCGAATTTGAGGAGCGTCTCCTCATAGCTGGCGCTGTCGTGGAAGATGAACGGGAACTCCGCATCCGACAAATAATCGCCTAATATCAAAACGCCGTACGGCTCGACCACCGTCATCATGCCGTCCGCGTTGTGGCCGGGCGCCTGGTAGCAGACAAGCTTCGCGTCTCCGAGCGCAATCGTCCCGCCGTCGCCGTCCATCGGATGGTCCACTTCCGGGTAGGCGATCTCGTAATTTCTTTTCAAATAATATTTGTCGTCAAAGTCCCGGATCTGGTCCAGGTTCCGCTCGCGCTCGGCCGCGGAGCTGCGGGCGAAGCTGCCGCTTGCGACAACGACGGCGCCGGGGAACGCCCGCCAGCCGATAATATGGTCGAAATCCGAATGCGTGAACAGCAGCACGACCTGACGGTCTCCGCGGACGCGCTCCACGTAAGCGCGGATCTCTTCGACCTCCCGGGGAAGCCAGCAGGGATCCGCGACGAGGACATGCGTATCCGTCAAGACGACGGTCGAGGTTGTCCGGTACAGATCGCTTTCGAATATTTTTACCGCTCCGTCATCTATCCTCAGCATCGAGCGTCCTCCCTAAACCTTTTCGCTTCAGTATAAGTCAAGCGCGGTTCCCGAGGAAGAACAAGACTTTTCGCCACGTCAGCCCGTTCCCGGAACGTAAATAAGACCGCCTCCCTTTGTCGGGAAAGGCGGTCTATCAAAAGTCTGCGTCGGATTAGTTGAGCGGACGGTTGTCTTCAATATGGTAATGGACTTCGATCGCTTCCTGCAGCTTCTTCTTCGCGGATGCGCCGACGTTGTGGTTGTTGTTGAACTTGACGCCTGCCAGCGCCATGATTTCTTTGACCGTGAGCTCCACCTTCATCGTATCGTCGCCTTGCGGAATACGTACGGACGTGTTCATGAACTTCACTCGCTTTCTGAAATAAGATGGGTCAAACCTAGCTTATCCGCACATTTGCGACTGTATCCGACAGACGTCTCATTTGTGTTGATGTCAGATTTATTTATTGATCTGACGCACTTTTAATATAACACGATCATGTAAGGTTTAGCAAGAAGGCGAGTGCCTTAAAGAGGCCTGTTTTCAAGAAAACTTCTTTATCGAAAATCCGTCCCGCTGTAAAATGAATCGATGAAAATGGTATGCCGGGGCATTTTCAGCTACAATAGAAGAAGCCTAGTCGATTCGACTAAAGATAAGCGCACAAGGAGCGGCGAACGAATATGCCGATCATCGAAAATACAGCTGGCGCAGCCGTAACGCCTACGGAATGGAGCGGCAAACGATTCCATACGTGGAATCACGAGATGAGGCGCCAGTTCGGCACGAAGGTATTCAAGGTCATGCTGGACGCGGGCTTCACCTGCCCGAACCGCGACGGTTCGATCGCCGCCGGCGGCTGCACGTTTTGCAGCGCGCGCGGTTCCGGCGACTTTGCGGGCAGCCGCCGGCAGGATCTCGTCTCCCAATTCAATACGATCCGGGACCGCCAGCATCTGAAGTGGCCGGAGGCCAAGTACATCGGTTATTTTCAGGCGTATACGAATACGTACGCGCCTCTGGCTACGTTGAAGGAATACTACGAGGTGATTCTGGAGCAGCCGGGACTGGTCGGCCTCTCCATCGCCACGCGTCCCGACTGTCTCCCCGACGACGTCGTCGACTATCTGGCGGAGCTGAATGAGCGGACTTATCTCTGGCTCGAAATGGGCTTGCAGACGGTGCACGAGAGCACGTCCACGCTCATAAACCGTGCCCACGATACGGCCTGCTATCTGGACGCAGTCGAGCGCCTTCGGGCGCGGGGGATCAGGGTGTGCACGCACATCATCTACGGCCTCCCAGGCGAGGACGAAGCGATGATGATGGAGACGCTGCGGCAGACGGCTGCGATGGACGTACAGGGCATCAAGATCCACCTTCTCCATCTCATGCGCAAGACGCCGATGGTGCGCCAATGGCGCGACGGCTTGCTTCGCTTCCTTGAGATGGACGAGTACGTGCAGCTGATCGTCGACTCGCTGGAACAGCTGCCGCCGGAGATGATCGTCCACCGCCTGACGGGCGACGCGCCGCGCGATCTCTTGATCGGGCCGATGTGGAGTCTGAACAAATGGGAAGTGCTGAACGCCATCGACGCGGAGCTGGTGCGACGCGGCAGCTGGCAGGGTAAGCACTGGAAGGGACGCTGACCGCATGGGCTTCCTTTCCGTGCTGACGATGGCCCAGCGGCTGGTGTCCGAGCGCATCGCGCCGGATGCGACGGTCGTCGACGCCACGGCTGGCGGCGGCGTGGACACGCTTTTCCTGGCCAGGGCGGTCGGCCCCCGCGGACGGGTTTATGCCTTTGACGTGCAGGAGGAGGCGCTGGCGCGGACGAAGAAGCGGCTGCTTGAGGCAGCAGCGTCGACGGGCGCCGGCGGTGATCGGACGCTCGGCGAGGTCGTGCTGATGCAGGCGGGGCATGAAGAGATGGCCGGGCGGTTACCCGCCGAGGTGCACGGACGCGTCGGCGCGGTCATGTTCAACCTCGGCTATCTGCCAGGCGGACCGGCCCCGGCGGACGGCGCGGGCCCGGTCATTACGAAGCCGGACACGACGCTTGCCGCTTTGGATGCCGCGCTTCGCCTGCTCACGCCGGGCGGCATCGCGACGATCGTCGTCTACCCCGGCCACGAAGGCGGGCAAGACGAGGCATCTGCGGTCGGCGACTGGATCGCAGGGCTGTCCGACGAGGCCGTACAGGCGCTGCTGTACCGCTTTCCGAAGCGGACGGGATCGCCGTATTTGTATGCTTTGGAGAAAAAATAAGAGGAGGCTGCACGCATGGCTGTCAGAAAAATCGAGCACGTCGGCATCATGACGAGCGATCTGGAGCGTTCGATCGCCTTTTACGCGCAAACCGTCGGGCTCGTACATACCGAGACGCTGCCGCATACGAACGGCGTCATCCGCCTCGCGTTTCTGTCGTTCCCCGGAGCCGGCGAGACGGAGCTCGAGCTCGTCGAAGGCTACGACGGGACGCTCGCCCCCGAGGGGCGCGTGCACCATGTCGCCTTCAACGTCGACGACATCGAAGCCGAGTATTCGCGCATCTCGATGTTGGACGTAGACGGGCTCGACGCCGAGATCACGACGCTGCCGAACGGAAGCCGCTACTTCTTTTTCCGCGGGCCGGACGGCGAATCGCTAGAATTTTTCCAATCGACCAGAGGAGGCAACCAAGCATGACACAATCGACCAAACCTTATCCCCTTCACTTCAAGCCCGAGTTCAAAGAACGCGTGTGGGGCGGACGCGCCTTGGAGCAGTTCGGCTTCGACGTGCCCCCGGGCCATATCGGCGAAGGCTGGATGATCGCCGACCATCCGAACGGTATATCGCACGTGCAGAACGGCGAGCTGGCCGGTCTCGGCCTTGATGAGATCCGCGAGCGCTTCGGCGCGCAATGGTTCGGCGCGAAGGGCGCAGTCGCCGGTCTCGGTCGCTTCCCGCTGCTCATCAAGCTTCTCGATTGCAACGACGACCTGTCCGTTCAAGTGCATCCTAACGACCACTACGCCGGCCTGCCCAAAGGCGAGCTGGGCAAGACCGAGATGTGGTACGTCATCGACGCCGCGCCTGACGCCAAGATCATTTACGGCCTGAAGCCGGGCACGACTCGCGAAAAGCTCGCAGCGGCAATCGAGGAAGGCAAGATCATGGACTCGCTGCAGGAAGTTTCCGTCAAAGCCGGCGATACGTTTTACATCCCTGCCGGCACGGTGCACGCGCTCTGCGCAGGCGTCCTGGTTGCCGAGATCCAGCAGAACTCGGACACGACCTACCGTCTCTATGACTATGACCGTCCGGGCCTCGACGGCAAGCCGCGCGAGCTCCATATCGAGGATTCGCTGAACGTGACCGATTACGAGGGCGCCGGCGCGAGCCGCATGTCCACGGCCGGCACGCCGGCCGGAGAGTGGCTGCGCCTCGCCTCCTCGCCGTACTTCGAGACCGACAAAGGCGTCGTAGAGGGGGATTGGGAGTTGGCGACGCCTTCCGACAGCTTTGTCATCCTGATTGCCGTGCAAGGCCAAGGCTCGATCGGCTGGGACGGCGGCAGCCTGGACATCAAGGCCGGCGACTGCCTCCTCCTACCCGCCAACCTCGGCGCCTATCGCCTGGGCGGCAATATGACCGTGCTGCGGAGTCAGTTGCCTTAAACTCTTTTTAACGCGCTGCAGTCTCGGATCATTGCGGCTGCAGCCATACAAAGGTAACTGTCCGACCATTCCCGCGTCCCCGGACGGATGCGAAAGGAAAGATCTTTGGCATGCTGAGACAAATGCTGATTTTGTCCGGATTGGGCATCGCGATGTGGGCCCTTGGGACGCTGTTTTTCATGCTGTTCGGCGATTGGGTACTCGTCGCCGCAGAAGACCGGCAATTCGGGGCCTCGCTGTTCTTGCTGGAGGCGCTCACGGCGCTCGTCATCCTGGGCGTCGCGCTCGTCGTGCGACTCCGACTGTTCAGAATGCCGGGGTCGGCAACCCGGTTCGGCTTCATTGGCGCACTGATCGGTCTTATGCTCAATACCTTCGTCCTCCTTTACAGAGACAAGGTTTTGTACGATCTCGATCAAGGACAGTATCACACGTTTACGGTTTGGATGACGCTCGCCTACGCCCTTTTCCTTCTGCTGCCGGCCATTGCGGATCGGCTGATTCGCACCAGACCTGTCGAGGCCGCGCATGATCGCGACACGGACGACGGACTGTATGCGCAGGACGATCCGGCGACGTACCGATCCGAATAAAGCATGAAGCGGAACCCGGTCCGGCAGCGGACCGGCAAAGATAAGCGAACCCGCGTTTTCGGATCCATGGTCCGAAAATCGGGTTCGCCGTTTTTATATCGCCATATCGCCAGGACGCGACCAAGGAGGCTGCATCCCCATCGAACCGATCACTTCCGCCGAACAGCACAGACGCGAGGCTCCGTCCTCCGTCGCCTGCATGATCGTCACCGTATCCGACACGCGCACCCCCGACACCGACAAGAGCGGCCGGCTAATCCGTGAGCTTCTTGAGGCGAATGGCCATACCGTCCGAAGCGCGCTGATCGTGCCGGACGAAATCGAACGCATTCGCGAACTGCTTCATTCGGCCGAAAGCGATCCTGCGATCGAAGCGGTGCTGTTGAACGGCGGCACCGGCATCGCCGCGCGCGATACGACCTATGAAGCCGTTGCCGGCTTACTGACCAAGGAAATGCCGGGCTTCGGCGAGATTTTCCGCATGCTCAGCTTCACGGAGGACATTGGTACGGCCGCCATGCTGTCCCGTGCGATCGCCGGCACGATGGGCCGCACGGCGGTGTTTTCCATGCCCGGCTCGACCGGGGCGGTGCGCCTTGCGATGACCCGTCTTATCGTGCCTGAGCTCGGCCATGTTATGCGGGAGATTTATAAGGACGATTTGAAGTAACTAGCCTTGGAGGCCGGAGCTGGCGAGGGGCACGGAAGCGATTTCTGCTTTCCTCGCCATCCTCCTGCTCCTCACACCATAACGGAAAAAACTTCCGCTATCCTCCCCATTTCTCCCGCTCCCCACGCCATAACGGAAAAAACTTCCGCTATCCTCCCCATTTCTCCCGCTCCCCACACCTTAACGGAAAAAACTTCCGCTATCCTCCCCATTTCTCCCGCTCCCCACGCCATAACGGAAGAAACTTCCGCTATCCTCCCCATTTCTCCCGCTCCCCACGCCATAACGGAAGAAACTTCCGCTATCCTCCCCATTTTCTCCCGTCGCCCACACCATAACGGAAAAAACTTCCGCTATCCTCCCCATTTCTCCCGTCTCCCACGCCATAACGGAAAAAACTTCCGCTATCCTCCCCATTTTCTCCCGTCTCCCCCACCATAACGGAAAAAACTTCCGCTATCCCGCCCATTTTCTCCCGCACCTCACGAAAAAAAAGCACTGCCTCCCCGCCGACAAGCGGCGAACGGCAATGCTTTTTCTAAGAAGCGAGGCCTTAAGCGACCTGCTTGGTCTCCTGCTCCTCCGGCGCCTTCGTGCGGCGAATGAACAAGCCGACGACCAGCGCGACCAGCGCGACGATGAAGCCGATCCAGAACGCATCGTGCAGGCCTGCCATCAGACCGGATACCTGCTCGGCCGGCGCGGTCGGATCCTCAGATTCGGCCAGATAGTTTTTCGAGCCCGTTGACATGATGCTGATGAACAGTGCCGTACCGATCGCCCCGGATACCTGCTGCAGTGTATTGAGGATCGCCGTGCCATGCGGGTACAGATGCCGCGGCAACTGGTTCAAGCCCGTCGTCTGCGCAGGCATCATGACCATCGAAATGCCAATCAGCATGACGATGTGGATGAAGATGACGTAACCCTTGGAGACGTCCACGTCGATGCCTGTGAACATCCATACCGACAGGGCCGTGAGCGCCAGGCCGGGAATGACGAGGACACGCGGTCCGAACTTATCGAACAGCTTGCCGGACACCGGCGCCATAATCCCGTTGATGATGCTGCCCGGCAGCATGAGCAGGCCCGACTTGAAGGCCGTCAGCAAGAGCGCGCTTTGCAGGAACATCGGCAGAATGGTCATCGTGGAAAACATCGTCATCATGACGACGAACAACAGCACGGTCACCAGGCTGAACATCGGATACTTGAAGGCGCGAAGGTTGAGGATCGGCTCCTTCACGACCAGCTGGCGCCAGATGAACAGCAGCAGGGACACGCCGCCGGCCGCGAGAGACCATACGACCTCGGTATCGCCCCAACCGCTCTCGCCCGCCTTGCTGAAGCCGTACACGATGCCGCCGAAGCCGATCGTCGACAGCAGGATCGAGACGATATCGACTTTAGGCTTGGTCAGATCGGTGACGTTTTTCAGGAATACCGCGGCGAAAATAATGGAAAACGCAGCAAGCGGAAGCACCAGGTAGAACAGCCAGCGCCAATCGAGCGCGTCTATGATCAGTCCCGACAGCGTCGGTCCGATCGCCGGCGCGAACATGATGACGAGACCGATCAAACCCATCGCCGCCCCCCGCTTTTCGACCGGGAAGATGACGAGGATCGTGTTCATAAGCACGGGCAGCATGAGCCCCGTTCCCATCGCCTGCACGACGCGGCCCGTGAGCAGTACGCCGAATTCGGGCGCGAAAGCCGAGATGGCCGTGCCTATGAGGAATAAAGTCATCGCGGACAAAAACATTTGCCGCGTCGTAAACCATTGCTGCAGCAGCGCCGTAATCGGCACCAACACGCCGATAACGAGCATGTAAGCCGTGCTGAGCCACTGAATCGTCGTCGCGCCGACATTGAATTCCTTCATCAAGTCAGGCAGCGCATTCCCGAGCAGCGTCTCGTTGAGAATCGCCACGAATGCCCCGATGATGAGCGAAAAGACGATCGGCCCCCGGCGTATCTTGCTTAAATCGATTGTCGCCCCTCCGGACGACGGTGATGCCCCGTTCATGGATGAATCCTCCTATCCGCATTCTCTTTGTCTACACTTGTATGTTTATTTGTACAAGTGTTAGTCTTTACTATACAATGCGTTCGCCGTCCGCGGTCAAGAACCAAATCGCAATAAATGTAGTCTAATCTACATTGGAGGCATTAATGTATATGAAAACCGACGGGACTACCGATCTTAGAGTGCGACGCACGCGCAAGCTGCTGTGGGACGCGCTGATGGCGCTGCTGGGCGAATCCGGCCGGACGTTCGAATCGCTCACCGTCGCCGAGATTTGCGAGCGGGCTATGGTACACCGGACGACGTTTTACAAGCATTTCGAGGATAAGTACCATCTGCTGTGCGCAGGCTTCGAGGAATTGAACAAGGAGCTGACGGCCATGGACTTCGAAGAAAGAATGCGGCGGCCGATGCAGCTGCTCGAACAATTCGGGCATCAGCGGCAGTTTCGCACGATCATGAAGTCCGAACAGGAATCCACGTCGATTAAAAGCCTCATGCAGCGTATCGGCTCGGGATTTTTAAAAAATGATTTGCTTGCGCTCGAGCGAAAAGACGGTCCCTTCCCCGTCCCGGCCGAGATCATCGCCGAATTTTACGCCGGCGCGATCAACGGGGTCGCCGCCTGGTGGGTGCAGCATGGCGGACACATACCCGCGGAGACGATGGACCGCTATATCGGAGAGCTGCTGAACCCGGCGATATTCAATCGGCAATCTCCATGAAAAGAACGGCTGCGCAAAGCGCCAGCCGTTCAATATCCGATGAGCCCGAGTATCGGTCTTCAGTCCGCTGCGCCCGGTCCGGTTAAATTTCATGGTCTCGCAGCGCTAGTCGCTTGCGTGATAGATCGACATCTTTTCCGGCTTCTCCAATATAACGATCGCATGGCCGAAGGCGCAGCGATTTAATTGCCGGCAGCGATTCGTTCCTGCCCGTCCAAAACGACCATCCGCGCGGGCGCTTCCTCGCCGCCGTGAATGAAGACGAGCGTCGTCTCCCGCGAACGGTCGACGATGCCTTCCCGCTCCCAGCGCGCATAATCGAACGGGACGCGGTCAATCGACGCTTTTTTAGCCAAATCCCGCTCCTCCACGCCGAGTTCGGATGCCGCCCGCTTGAACCGGGAGGTCCAATCTTCCTTCCCGAGCCGATCCTCCCACCACATTTTGCGAGGCTTGTACTTGTGCTGGAGATAGAAGTCGATCTTGAGGAGCGCAAGAGTCACGTCCAGATCGAGCGCGGGATGCCGGTCCTCCTCGAGGAAGGTCCACAACCGGACGAACAAGTCCTCAAGCTGGTGACCGATTCGCTGCCAGCCGCGCGCCTCCCAAAAGTCGCCGAACCGCTGGAAAAAGTCGAATGGCGACGGATACGCCACATGAACCAAATATTCGATTGTCCGGTTCATGCGGTGCGCATTCCAGTATTTCTCCAGCACATCCTCCACGCGCTTGATGCGGACGATGTCCGCGAACGGCATGAGGTCGTTGCCAAGCATCTCGTAAGGCGCTTTGTCCATGTAAATATAGCCGAACTTTTCCGCGTCCTGCCGAAGTCCCGTCCCACGGAGCATCTTGAGGAAGCCGAGCTGCAGCTCCTCGGGGCGAAGCGCGAACACGTCGTTGAACGTTTTGCGGAATGTATCGTAGTCCTCATGCGGCAGGCCGGCGATCAAATCGAGATGCTGGTCGATCTTCCCGCTCTCCTTGACCTTCGTCACGGTGCGGACGAGCTTGCTCCAGTTCTGCCTGCGCTGTACCGCCAGATTGGTGACGTCGTTGGTCGACTGGACCCCGATCTCGAAGCGGAAGACGCCGGACGGCGCGTGCGCCGCCAAATAATCGAGCACCTCCGGCCGCATGATGTCCGCCGTAATCTCGAACTGGAATACGCAGCCCCGGTGGTTCTCGATCAGGAAACGGAACATCTCGAGCGCATAATCCCGCTTGATGTTAAATGTGCGGTCCACGAACTTGATCAGCTTGGCCCCGCTGTCGATCAGGTACAAAATGTCGGCCTTGACCCGGTCCATATCGAAGTAGCGGACACCGACCTCGATGCTCGACAGGCAGAATTGGCAGCTGAACGGACACCCGCGGCTCGTCTCGAAGTAGACGACGCGATTGGCAAGGCTCGGCACGTCCTCCTCGAACCGGTACGGCGAAGGCAATGTCGCCAGATCCAGCTTCGGGCGGCCGGGATTGACGACAATCTCGTCTCTCTTGCGATAGGCCAGGCCAAAGACGAAATGGAACTTGCGGCTGCCGGACAGCTCGCGTAGCAGATCGCGCAGCGTCTCTTCGCCTTCGCCCATAATGATATGGTCGACCGCCGGCAGGCGCCGCATCCACTGCTCCGTGTCGTAAGACACCTCGGGGCCGCCCAGGACGATCGTCGCGTTCGGCAAAATCTTGCGCAGCATGTCGATGACGGTGATCGTCTCTTCGATGTTCCAGATATAGCAGGAGAAGCCAATGACGTCGGGCTGCCTGGCGAACAGATCGGAAGCGATGGTCATCGGCGGGTCCTTGATCGTGTACTCCGCAATGTCCATGGGAAACTCGTCCTGGCTATACGCCTTGAGGCAGCGCAGGGCGAGCGAAGTATGAATGTATTTGGCGTTCAGCGTCGCGAGGACGACTTTCATGCTTGTCCCTCTCTTTGAAAACAGAATTCAGCTTATTCCATTGTACGGGATTGCGGTTGCCGTGTAAAAGCGGATGCGCTTTGAAAGGCGCATCCCGGATACTGTTGCCCGCTCCTGACGCTGCATGTTATGATCGTAGCAATATATTCCCCGGCAGCAAAGCATGCGCCGCAAGCTTCTCTATTTGAGAGCTTGCGGCTTTTTACGTTCTTGACGAGAATGGGAGGAAAAAAGATGGCACCGCATGATGAAGCCTTTAAGAAGCTGCTGCAAACGTTTTTCAAAGAATTTATTCAGTTGTTCTTTCCCGAGTTGGACGAATGGATCGACTATTCCCACACGCGCTTGCTTATGCAGGAGCTCCTCGTCGATATTGTAGGCGCGGAAGCGCGGCAGCTGGACTTGCTGATGGAGACCAAGCTTAAAGGCCAGGACGCCTACATTCTTTTCCACCTGGAACCGCAATCTTATCGGGATCCGAAATTCGTAGAACGAATGTATATTTACTTCAGCAGGCTCTTCGAAAAATATCGCACGGCGCACAAGCTGATCGTTCCGATTGCGATCTTTACCGGAGACGGCATGAAAAACGAACCGGATACGTTGTCGATGGCGCTGCCTTGGCACGAAATCTTCCGATTTCGGATGCTCAAGCTCGAGCTTCGTCAACAGGATTGGCGAAGGTTTATCGACTCCGACAACCCTGTAGCCGCTGCGCTGCTTGCCAAAATGGGCTATAATAAAAAAGATCGGCGCAGCTTAAGGCTAGCCTACTTGTCGATGCTGCTGCGCATGAAGGGAAAGCTGGACAATGCCAGACTGGCACTTGTCCGATCCATAGCGGATTTATATTACGAGCCTGACGCGGCGGAAGAGAAATCTATTATGCAAGAATTCATGGAGATGCATCCCGAGGAGGAGGAGACGATTATGGAACTGATGCCTGCGTGGGAACGGTGGGGTTACGAGCGGGGAATGAAGGAAGGCATCGAGCAGGGCATTGAGCAAGGCATCCAGCAAGGCAAAAGAGCACTTCAGGAAACCGCGATCGGACGCATGCGGTCCAGAGGATTTTCCGACTCGGAGATCGCGGACCTTCTCGGCTTGCTGCCGGAGGACATGGCCCGCGCGAGTTCAGACGCCACATAAATAAAAGCGGCAGACCGGACGGACCGGCTGCCGCTTTTTCATTTCCTCAGGCCTCGAAACCGTCCTGCCCGATCACGCTTTGAATAAACAGATAGCTGTCCTTCGGATACCGCTTGAGCGTCTTGTAGTCGGTGTAAACGATGCCGAAGCGCTTGACATAGCCTTCCGCCCACTCGAAGTTGTCAAGCAGCGACCAGGCGAAGTACCCCTTCAGCGGCACGCCGGATTCAATCAGGCGATGACACTGGATGAAGTGCTTTTTAAAATAGTCGGCGCGCTTCGCGTCGTGAACGCGGCCTTCCGGCGTGAGCTCGTCCTCGTAGCACGCACCGTTTTCCGTAATGTAAATCGGCACGTCGCCGTATTCCTCGTGCACCCACGACAGCACTTTGAACAACCCGTCGGCATACACGTTCCAATCCATGAACGTCTTGTCGAAGCCGACCTGCACTTCCTCGCAGTCGAACAGCCCTTCGCCTTCCTTGTAACGGCCGAAGCCGCCGCTGTAGAAGTTTACGCCGATGAAGTCGATCGGCTGCGCGATCGTCTCCATGTCGCCGGGCTGGATCGGCACCTCGACGCCTTTGCCTTTAAACCAGTCGACCATGAACTGGGGATATTGCCCCTTGAACGTCGGATCCATGAACCACTCGTTGTTGTAGGCGCGATTGCGGTGGGCTGCCGCGATATCTTCCGGCTTGGTCGTGTACGGCTCGAACCAATACAGGTTATGCGTCGTGCCGATCTCGCCCGAAATGCCGAGCGCACGGAAAGCCTTTACGGCTTCGCCGTGCGCGACCATGCAGTTGTGCGCGACGTTGACCGCGAGCTGCAGGTCGGTGTTGCCCGGCGCGTGCGCCCCGATATAGTTGGACAGGAACGACACGCACCAGGTTTCGTTAAACGTGATCCACTGCTTGACCTTGCCGCCGAATGCCTTGAACGCCGTCTGTGCATAACGGACGAACGCGCGGATCGTGTCGCGGTTGTCCCAGCCGCCCTTGTCCTGCAGCGCCTGCGGCAGATCCCAGTGGTACAACGTCACGCAAGGCTCGATGCCGGCGGCCAGCAGGCCGTCGATGACCTTGGCGTAATAATCGAGCCCCTGCTGATTCAGTTCGCCGTCTCCGTCCGGATAAATGCGCGGCCAAGCAATCGAAAAGCGGTACGCCTTGACCCCCAGATTTTTGAGCAGCGCGATATCTTCTTCATATCGGTGATAGCTGTCGCAGGCGACGTCGCCCGTATCGCCATTAACGACCTTGCCCGGCGTGCGGGAGAACGTATCCCAGATCGACATCCCCCGTCCGTCTTCGTTATATGCCCCTTCGATCTGGTAAGAAGCGGTAGCCGTACCCCAGACGAAATCCTTCGGAAATTGAATCGAAGCCAATTTTAACCCCTCCGCACAAAATAATCGTATGGCGCACGCGTCATGTAAAACGTTTTCCATCTCTATTTTATACAAAATGACCGCGCTCGCCCATACGATATCCTGTGCGATATTGGCGCTTACTTATTCGGATTGGCTTCGTCAAGCAGCTTGCGGGCATGCGCCTCCAGCCCGTCGAAAAATGCCTTGACCTCGGGGATGGCGACCTGCTCCCCGTTTTTTCCTTTTTTGTAGACAGCGCCTCCCGTTTTCTCCACAATGGCCAGAAATTCCTGGGCGAGCTTCGCCGTGACCGTGCCCGAATCATTGGCGATGGTCTTTTCCAGCGATGCCTTGACCTGCGAATCGAGCTTGAACGTATCGAAGTCGAAAACGGGCGTGTTGTCCAGTCCCATCAGCAAAAACGGGATGTAACGCGTCGCAAACAAATCCTCGGCCTGCTCGCGCTCGGGCGCATCGGGATGCGCAACCACGTAGGCTTCCGCTTGGGCGGCGCGCGCGGCGACCTCCGCACGCTCGATGACGAGCCCCCCGTCCGAGGCCGACTTCTGATCCGACTCGACGGCCAGCAGCGAGATATAATCCTTCATCGCGGCTGTCACCCGCACGTCCGCGCGTTTCAGCTTGCCATAATCTACGACGGGGAAATCGTAGCCCTCGGTCGTCTCCAGCTTGTATCCGCCGTCTAGGGCGCCCTGAGCGAGCGCGCGAACCTGTTCATCCTTGATCTGACCGATTTGCTCTTCAGTAGGCGGCCAATCGAGCTTTTGCAGCGCCTGCTGGACCTTTTCCGCCTCGAACTTCCCCTGCAGATCCGGTAGCTGCCGATCATAATAGGCGAGCATCTCCCGCATAAGCGCATCTCCTGTCTCCGGCGAAGCCTGCGCCAGCTTGTCGTCAAGCGCTTTGTTCAGCTCCGCGGCCGACAGCTCGGACTGTGCTTGTTCCTTGAACGCCTCAAGCAGCGCGGCTTCGGCATTCGGATCGGATGTCGCGCTTGCCGACGGCGATGGCGATGCGGATGCGCTTGCGGTCGCGTCTAGGCTTGGGCTTGGGCTCGCACTCGTCGAAGACGTCTGAGCCGGTGCAGAGGCAGTAACGTTTGCCGTAGCGTCCGGAGCGGCATCGTTCGATCCGTTAGAGCAGGCCGCAAGGCCGACCGACAACAGCAGCATGAGTCCGATCACAGACTGGCGCACGCCCCCTCTTCGCTTCGCTTGATCCCTCGTATCGCGCATTGGACCTCTTCCTTTCCTCTACGTCTCATGATAGCTATTTACCCATATGGAGGTTGCCCGTCGAACGTAAAGACGGCTCTGGCACAAGAATGGTTCCACGATAAGGAAGTTTTATACATTTGCCTGCGCACTCAAATGCGTTACAATCGAGGAAACCTGTCCCCCTACATAAAAAGGAGAGAACCCTGCCATGTCTTCTTACCGGCTCATCGCGATCGACCTCGACGATACGCTGCTGAACGACAAACTCGAAGTGACCGAAGCGACGAAGGACGCGCTTGCTCAAGCGATATCGCAAGGCGTCCACGTAACCCTGGCTACGGGCCGCATGTTTGCCTCGGCCAAGCAGACGGCCGCTCAAGTCGGCCTGAACGTACCGCTCATCACTTACCAAGGCTCGCTCGTCCGCAACCTGCTCGACGAGCGCACGCTGTACGAACGTTCCGTCGACCTCGAAGCCGTCCGCAAGCTGTATCATTTTACGCGCGCCCGCAAGCTGCACTTGCAGACTTATATCGACGACAAGCTCTATTCCTTTGACGACGGAGACAGACTGGCCGCTTACGCGAAGCAATCGAATATTCCCTACATCGTCGAGCCCGACCTGGACGCGCTGCCGGCCGGACATCACACGAAGCTGATCATCATCGACGAGCCGGCCCTGCTGGACGAGATTGCGCCGGAGCTTCACGCGCTGCTTGGTCCGGACGTTCATATCACGAAGTCCAAGCCGCATTATTTAGAATTCACGCACAGCGAAGGCACCAAAGGACATGCGCTTCGATTTCTGGCCGAGCATTACGGCTTGAAGATGGATCAAACGATCGCGATCGGCGACTCCTGGAACGATCGCGAGATGATCGAGGCCGCCGGTCTCGGCGTCGCGATGGCGAACGCGGTTCCCGCGCTGCGCGAGATCGCGGACTACATCACTGCAAGCAACAACGAGGACGGCGTGAAGCAGGTCGTCGATAAATTTATTTTGAACGTCTAGATTCGCCCGCTTGCCTCTTCCCGCACTCCCCTCCGAATAACCGTTTTTGAACATCAAAAAAGGCTTCCGCATGCTCAATTTGAGCAGCCCGGAAGCCTTTTACGTTTTGCGCCGATCGGTATCCTTCTCTTTTTTCCGCTTCTCGCGCAGAAGCCGGTACATCTCAAGCTGTTCGCGCAAATGTCCCGCTTCTTCCTCCGTTAGCGTCTGTTCGACGCCTTGAATGACGAAACGGTTCGGGTCGGCGGAGGGCTGTTCCTTGTCGATGCCCGTCAGCAGCCAATCGAGCGACACCTCGTAGATGCTTGCAAGCTCCCGCAATATTTCATTATCCGGCTGCGACCGGTTGTTCTCGTATTTAGATATCGTGGTGAAGTCTACGCCTAGCGCGCCCGCGACATCGTTTTGCGTCATATGCTTTTCTTGCCTGGCCAGCTTCAAGCGTTTGCCGAATGTCAACGGTTACACCCCGCACTTTTTGCTCCAGTATAAGAGATTTCAAATCGGCTTCGGCCCTACTTGCATATAAATCAAGTTTTAACTTGAATTTTTTACAATTTTTATTTAATATAAAATCAATACATGAAGTTACTTCAATGGAGGGAACGTCATTTTTATCCACGATCAGCCTTACCCTATGTATTATTGGATTGTCAGTCTTTCCGTCATACTCATCCTCGTCGGATTCCTCGTGCGCAGCGAACGCCGCAAGCGCCAGTCGGAAAGAGAGGATGAGACCCCGTAAAAATGAAGACCGTCCGGGCAGCGTGCCCGAACGGTTTGTGGACGACTTCGCGATATAAGTTTTCCATGAAAAAAGTAAGAAACCGTCAGGGGGAGATCACCCTGACGGTCCTTTTACATTTGGCGGATACCTGAAACTGGAGTGTACGGAACGCCAGTCAATGGCTCATCCCCCGCCTGCCGTTTCAATGTACTGCGTATCGCCGCCCACGTTGTTCCTTTGCAGCAATGCCTGCAAATATAACAAATATACATCTATTTCTGCCGATATCGACCCATGTATACAGGATAGATGCAAATGCGCAGATATTTTTACGCCATTAGCCGGATTTCCGACTTCCGCTTTGCATTTACCTGCGCATTTGCAGGTATTTCGTCAGATACCGTTGGTCGGCATAAAATACATGTATAAGTGCAGGTTTTGGGGCCCTTAAGTCACAGAAAAGCACCAGCATACCGAATGTGCGCTTACCTGACCACGAATCGACGCCCCATTTATTTGTTGTGATCTTCCAAAGAAAACGAAGGCGCCAAAACGCGCCTTCGTCCTTTTCCGTGCGATCACTTGCCGGCCAGCACCTGGTACCACACGCCGCGCTTGGCGTACAGCTCGCTGCGAACCTGGCTCCATCCCCCGAGATAGCCGATATCGAACAAGCCGGAGGGCGTCACGTACCGGTCCGCATAGCGGCTCGCCACCTCTTCGTTCACCGGCCGGAAGCCGTGCTCTGCGAACACCTTTTGCGCTTCCGTTCCGCGCATATAAGAGACGAGCGCTTCGGCGGCTTCGCGCACGCCGTGCGCGTCCGCATTGACATCGACGACGCCAGCCGGATTCTCGATCAGGATCGTATCTTCCGGCGTCACGATATCGTAGTGCACGCCCTGCGCCACCCGGGCAAGCAGCTCGTTTTCATAGGTGACGATCACATCACCGACGCCGTATTCGAACGCCGCCATCGATGCGCGGCCGCTTTTATCCATCGATTCGACATTCCGGTAGACGGCTTTCAAGAAGGCTTTGGCGGCGTCCGGATCCTTTTTCCCCGAATCGCGCTCCGCCTGCTTCAGCCCGGCGCCATAGATTGCGTTGATGTCCCATTGCGCGCCGCCCGATACCTTCGGGTTGGGGAACAGCACTTTAACGCCGGGTTTGGCGAGATCCGCGAATCCGGAAATTCCAAGCGGATTGCCTTCCCGCGTACCCAATACGACGATCGAGCGCGTGATCATGCCGCTCGTCTCGGTCTTTTTCCAATCCTTGCTCATGAGTCCGGCCTTGACGATCTTGTCCATATCGCCCTCGAGCGACAGCACGGCGACATCCGCCTTGAAGCCCCCGACGATCGATCTGGCCTGGGTGCCCGACGCCTCGTAGGACTCCTGGAACTTGAGCTTCTGTCCCGTCTTGGCTTCCCAATCCCGGCCGAAGGCGGGCAGAATCTCCTGCAGCGCGTCCTTCGCGACCGAATACGCACCGACGACGATCGTCGCGGTCCCCGCATCCTGCGCGGCGCCGCCTTCGTCAGCGGCCGGAGAGCCGTCAGCCGACTGCGCACCGCCGCAGCCGGCTAGCGAGGCCGCGAGCGCGGCGGCCAGCAGCCATCCGCTCAGCCGGCGGCCAGCGCCGCGCCGCCTTGTTATCTTGTTGCTATTCAAGAACGCCAACCTCCCGGCGGTGCCTCCGCAGGCTCCCGCATATGCAACCGAACGAGCGCAGACGAGCGGCAGCCCTCGCGGACTGCCGGCGCCTGAATCAGATGTACACGAACATCGGGTCGGCTTTCAGCTTGTTTTCCATCACCCAACTGTCGCTGTCGTTGAACAAATACGCGCGGTGAACGAGCACCTGCACTTCGTCGCCCGGATGAAGCACTTCTTTCTCGAGCGACCGGTAGGTGACGAGCTTGATCCCGCCTACCTCTACCTCCACGAGCCATTCGCTGCCGCGGAAATGAATATGGCTGACGCGGCCCGCCTCCGTCGCCGAAAGCAGCTGCGTAAACTCTTCCTTGCGTCCGATCTCGATATACTCAGGCCGTATCAGACCTTTGGTGCCCGCAGATGCGGCCGCGCCGGCGAAGCCGCGAAGCTCGCCGATGTTGTCGACGATCCGGGACTCCCCGATAAAGCCGGCGACGAACGGCGTCTTGGGATCCTTGTAAATCTCCCAAGGAGAGCCCTTCTGCTCCAGATTGCCTTTGTTGATGATCATGATCTCGTCCGCGACTTCGATCGCCTCGTCCTGGTCGTGTGTGACGAAAATCGAGGTGATGCCCAGACGGTCGATCATCTCGCGCAGCCAGGAACGCAGCTCGTGCCGGATCTTGGCATCGATCGCCGCGAACGGCTCGTCAAGCAGGAGCAGCTGCGGCTCCGGCGCAAGCGCGCGGGCGAACGCCACGCGCTGACGCTGTCCGCCGGACAGCTGGTGCGGATAGCGGGACTCGAAGCCCTTAAGGCCCGTCAACTCGGTCAGGCTGGCGACGCGTTCCTTGATCTTGGCTTTGTTCCACTTTTTGACCTCGAGGCCGAAGGCGATGTTCTCGCTCACCGTCATATGCTTGAACAGCGCGTAGTTCTGGAAGACGAACCCGATGCCGCGCTCCTGCGGCGGCAGATCGTTGACCCGCTGGCCGTGGAAAACGATGTTGCCCGAGTCGGGCGTCTCGAGCCCGGCGAGCATGCGCAGGATCGACGTCTTGCCGCCGCCGCTCGGACCGAGCAGGCCGATGAGCTGGCCTTTTTCGACGCTGAAGTCGACGTCCTTGACCGCTTGAAAGCTGCCAAACGATTTATTTAATCCCCGTACTTCGACATGCATGCTCAATGCACTTCCTTTCGGGTTTTAGACCATTCCATAACGAGCAGCAGCAGTACCGAAGCCGCAGCCAGCACCAGCGCAACCGAGTTGGCCGCCGTCAGATCGAAGTTCTCGACGTCCTGATAAACGAGCGTCGTCGCCGTCTGCGTCTTGTTGATAATGTTGCCCGAGACGACCAGCACGGCACCGAATTCTCCCAGGCAGCGCGCGACCGTCAAGATCACGCCGTAGACGACGCTCCAGCGGATGAGCGGCCAGGTGACGCGCCAGAACGTCGTCCAGGCGTACGCGCCCATCATGTGCGCGGCCTCCTCCTGCTGGCTGCCGACCTCTTGAAGCACAGGCATGACCTCGCGGATGACGATCGGGAACGTAACGAACAGCGTCGCGAGAATCATACCCGGTAGCGCGTAAACGATATCGACGCCGGCACGGCCAAGCAGCGCGCCAGCTGCGCTGTCGGGACCGAGCAGCAGGACGATCATCAGGCCGCCTATGACGGGCGAGACGGCGAAGGGC
Source organism: Cohnella sp. GCM10020058 (assembly GCF_042683485.1). Taxonomy (NCBI): domain Bacteria; kingdom Bacillati; phylum Bacillota; class Bacilli; order Caryophanales; family Paenibacillaceae; genus Cohnella; species Cohnella sp. GCM10020058. Next base: position 311,078 of record NZ_JBHUJV010000001.1, on the reverse strand, counting down.
AGGTCGACGATGCCGTTCATGACGGCTTTGAGCCGCTTGCCGAGCCAGCCCGCGCGGACCAGATACAGCGACAGCATGACGCCGAACAACGTGTTGACCGCGGTAACGCTCGCCGCGATAATGCCGGTCATCAGAAGCGCATGCAGCGCTTCGGGCCGCGTGATGCCCGCCGAAAAACCGCTCCAGCCGTGATCGAACGCGCCCTGCACGATCCGCAGCAGCGGAACGATCAGGAGAACGGCGAAGATAAGCGTCGTCAAACCGATCCATAACCTTCTGATGGTCAACGGGCTCGCCTCCTTCGGACGAAGCTGACCGTCCATAAAATCAGGAGGGACAAGGTAAGCAGTAAAACCGATACCGCAGCGGCGCCGGCGGGATTGTCGCTCTCGATCTCGCCGAAGATGTAGACGGAGGCGACCAGCGTGCGTCCCGGAATATTGCCCGCGACCAGCACGACCGCGCCGAACTCCGCCAGCGCGCGGGAGAATGCGAGCATTGCGCCGCTCACGATGCCGGGCATCATGCAGGGCAGAATGACCCGCACGAACGTGCGCGTCTTGGACGCGCCCATCGTGTACGCCGCTTCCTCCGCGGAAGCGTCGAGCTCCTCGAGCATCGGCTGAACCGCGCGGATCACGAACGGAAACGTAACGAAGACCATGGCTACGACGATCGCCGGTTCATGGAACAGAATCGTCGTCCCCAGCCTCTCCGCGCCGCTGCCGATCCAGCTGCGGGGTCCGAGCAGCAGCAGGATCATCAGTCCGATGACGGCGGTCGGCAGCGCGAACGGCAGATCGACGAGGCTGTTCAGGAGGCTCCGTCCCGGAAACCGGTAACGAACGAGCACCCAGGCCGACATGGTGCCGACCGCCGCGTTGATGATCGTAGAGATTACTGCGAGCTTGACCGTGAGCAGCACGGACTTCCAGGCCAGCGCCTCCGTAATGTTGTCGGCGAACGCCTGAAGGCCGCCTGACAGCGATTGCACGTAAATGCCTGCGATCGGACAAACGATAAGAATGATAAAATAAAGCATGACGGTGCTGCGGAATCCCCAGCTCCACCATCGGCTCTGCAGCATGTTTGTCACGTATGCGAACCTCCAGGATGGGCTTTGTTGCCACTCCATAATTCCTATTAATTTAGTTGGTATTGCTACTTTAGCAGATCGGCCCTTGATTCGTCAACGACATTTCTGTATTTTGTCAAATAGAAGGAGCGCCCTTCGGGGAAGGCTCGCACAAAGGAGGCTCATACGATGCTGTATAAAGAAAAGCTGCGCACGTCCTCCCGGGACGAGATCGTCGACATTACGAGGCAGACCGCCGCGCTCGTCGCGCGCTCCGGCGTGCAGGAAGGCCTGGCCGTCGTTTATTGCCCGCATACGACCGCAGGCATCGCGATCAACGAGAACGCGGATCCCGACGTCAAACGGGACGTACTGATGCGGCTGGACGAAGTCTATCCCTGGACGCATCCCAAATACCGTCATGCGGAAGGCAACACGGCTTCCCATCTCAAGGCGATCACGACGGGCAATTCGCAGACGATCATCGTCAGCGGCGGCAAGCTGCTGCTGGGCCGCTGGCAGGGCGTGTATTTCTGCGAATTCGACGGGCCGCGGGACCGCGAATATTTCGTCAAAATCGTCGAAGGCTGACATGACGGGTCCGGCGCAGCGCTTGGCGCCGGGCTCTTTTCCGGTCTGCGGATGGCCTGGCTCGCAAGAATTGCTTGACTCATGAGACCTCATCCGTAAAATAACGCGCCTCTCCCCTGGTCACGAGCCCCTGGCCTTGCGTCAGGTCGGTCATCCAGGCTGCGAAGCGATCGGCTTCCCCTTCCTCCGGCAGGCACAGTACCCGCACCCGATCGGTAAACGCAACGTCTCCGACCTTTACGCCTTTTCCGCGCAGCTCGTTCTCCAGTTTGCCGTACCAAGTATAATCGACGTCCACCGCGATCTCCCGATGCAATACCCGAACGATCGGTCCGGCTGCATCGGTCCCGGCCACGGCGCCGTCGGTGTAAGCGCGGACCAGCCCGCCCGCTCCCAGCATGATCCCTCCAAAATAGCGCGTGACCACGACGACCGTATTTTTCAGCCCGCGGTTTTTGAGCACCTCCAAAATCGGCCGCCCCGCGGTCCCGCTCGGTTCCCCGTCGTCCAGCGCCTTCTGCCACTGGTCGCGCTCCCCGATGGTGTAGGCGGAGCAATTGTGCGTGGCGTTCCAATGGCGTTTCTTGATTTCCTCGATAAAAGCGACCGCTTCCTCTTCGGTCTCCGCAGGCTTCGCGTGACCGATGAAGCGCGACTTTTTAATGACGATTTCTTGCTCCCCGTAACCGGCTACGGTGGCGTATCGCGCCAGCATGCTCCAACTTCCTTTCCCATGAGCTAAGCTCCGATGCTTGTCACCCAGTTTAACATGGGGCACGTATAAGGAAAAACCGCCCCCGGACGAAGGTCCGAAGGCGGTTGTCGGCATCCGTGCGAGATGCGCGGTTCATGCGTTACAGGCGGGCTTCCAGCTCTTTTTTCTTCTCCTCGAAGCCGGGCTTGCCCAGCAGCGCGAACATGTTGACCTTGTAGGCCTCGACGCCCGGCTGATCGAACGGGTTGACGCCCAGCAGGTACCCGCTGACGCCGCAGGCGATCTCGAAGAAGTAGACGAGCTGGCCGAAGCTGTGCGGCGTGAGATCCGGCAGCTGAACGACCAGGTTCGGCACGTTGCCGTCCGTGTGCGCAAGGATCGTGCCCTCGAACGCCTTTTTGTTTACGAAGTCCAGCGTCTTGCCGGTCAGGAAATTCAGGCCGTCGAGATTGTCCGCGTCGCTCCGGATCTCGATCTGCTCCGATACCTCGCCCACCTGGAGCACGGTCTCGAAAATGATGCGGTTGCCCTCTTGAATGAATTGCCCCATCGAGTGAAGGTCCGTGGAAAAATCGACGGAAGCCGGATAAATGCCTTTATAATCCTTGCCTTCGCTCTCGCCGTACAGCTGCTTCCACCATTCGGACACGAAGTGCAGGCTCGGCTCGTAGTTGACGAGAATCTCCACCGTCTTGCCCTTGCGGTACAGCGCGTTGCGAATGGCCGCATACTGGTATGCAGGGTTCTCGGCGAGGTTCGGATTGTTCAGCGCCGTAGCCGCGTCCTGCGCGCCCTTCATGATCGCTTCGATGTCGATGCCCGCGGTCGCGATCGGCAGCAGGCCGACGGCCGTCAGGACCGAATAGCGTCCGCCGACGTCGTCCGGGATGACGAACGATTCGTAGCCTTCGGCGTTCGCCAGCGTCTTGAGCGCGCCCCGCTCCTTGTCCGTCGTCGCGTAGATGCGCTTCTTGGCCGCTTCCTTGCCGTACTTGGTCTCGAGCGCTTCGCGGAAGATGCGGAAGGCGATCGCCGGCTCGGTCGTCGTACCGGACTTGGAGATGACGTTGATCGACCAATCCTTGCCTTCGAGCGCCTGGAGCAGATGCGTCACGTAGGTCGAGCTGATGTTGTTGCCTGCGAAAAAGATCTGCGGCGTCTTGCGCTGATCCTTGGAGAGCGTGTTGTAAAAAGAATGCGACAGCATCTCGATCGCGGCGCGGGCGCCGAGATAAGAACCGCCTATGCCGATGACGACGAGCGCCTCGGAGTCGGATTGAATCTGCTTGGCCGCGGCCTGAATGCGGGCAAACTCTTCCTTGTCGTAGTCGAAGGGGAGATTGATCCAGCCCAGGTAATCCGAGCCCGTGCCCGTGCCGTTATGGAGCTGCTCATGCGCCAGCTTCACCGCAGGAGCCAGATAATCGATCTCGTGCTGCCCGATAAACTGCAGCGCCTTGGAATAGTCGAGCGCAATGCTCTTGGCCATCATTTGTTTCCCCTCTCAGGTTCGATTGTTCGCGTCCGGAAGGCACGTAGTTTTAGAATAACCAAAATTCGCCTTCGGTACAAGCAACCGAACATAGCCGTTAAAGAGGAATCCGCAAATGGGCGGCCGCGAGCTATACGGTTATTCGAACGAGCGATGCGCCGGCCAGGAGCCCTGCAACTTGCGCAGCTGGACGATCTGGCCCAGATGATAGGCGTCGTGCCGGACGATGCTGTTCGCGTAAGACCAAGCCTTCGTCTCCGTAACCGGTTGCTCCAGCGCTTCGTCGTCGCGGCTCGCCAGCTCCGCCCGCACGGCTGCATGTGCCTCCTCCAGCCGGCGAACCGCATCGCTCCAGGACGGGTCGCCGATCGCGGAAGCCTCGAACGTATCGTCGTTAGTCAAGCGTTCCTCGGCTTGCGGCTGCGGCTCGCCGCGAAGCGCGCGAAGCAGCCTAAGCTTGTAAAAAAGCAAATGATGCACATTCTGCCGGATCGAGTTGACGGCGACGCCTTCCGGCTCCCAATCCGCTTGCTCTTCGGTCACGCCGCCGAGCGCGTCCTTGATCGGCGGGAACCAGTCCTCCTTGTCGTAACCATGATCATAGCTGTCGAGAAGCAGCTCGCGTTTGCTCATCGTCATTCTCCTTTGCCGCTGGGCGGTCAGATGGTAACCAGATCCGTAAACCGTAGATGCCGTACTGGTTATCATTTACCCGTATTGCGGGATCGAACAGAGGAAGCAGGGACAGCGAGCAGAAACACGGCCGATGCGGCGGCGCCGAACTCGAGCTCGAACGCGTCGTCTCCGAGCGTGACGTCCGTGGCTTCCTCGCCAAACAGAGACAGCGCGCGGGATACCTCCGCGGACGTCCCGCGTGAAGCGGTCAGCTCCGTCAGCGTATAAGGCCGTCCCGCCGTCAGAACAAAGCGTTGACGCAGCACGGGGTTGTCGGCGACGAACCGGTTGCCGCTCCTGGTAGTTGTCGTTGATGAGCTTCTCGACCTTATCGCTGCCGGCGGACTTCATATCCGAGAGCATCTTGTCGTACGCGGCATACGCGTCGGCTTCGCTCTTGGCGATGATGACTTTGGTGACGGACTGCGTCATCAAATCCTGCACCTTCTGCATCGTAAGCGCCTCCGGCGTGCCGCCCTGCGGACCCGGATTCTCGTAGGCGTCGTTGTCGTATACGGAATCCGCCAGGTTTTTGATCGCCATCTTGTCGATCTCGTTGCGGTCGTAGCGTCCGGCCAGATCGTACGGCGTTCCGTCCGTGCCTTTGCCGTTCTTGATGAACCAGGTCCGCTTGCGGATGCCGGACTGCTTCACGAAGCCGTTCCAGTCGTCCTTGAAGCCTTGCAGCGTCTCGGGACGAGGCACGTGCTTGCCGTCCTTCAGGTCCCAATCCTTGCCATACGGACGGACTTTCGGAAGAATCGCTATTCGGCGTCTCGATCTACAGCCGCCCCGGCATCGGCACGCAGGTCGTGGTACGGCTGCCGTCCGGCGGCGTCACATGACGTCAAGCGCAAGCAGCCTTCTTTTCGCGGCTTAATTGTTCGGCTTGCCGATCTCCATCCCCGTGCTCTCCAGACGGACCTGCACTTGAATGTGATAGTCAATCCGGGCGAAGCGCTGCGGCCAATCGCCGGACCAAGCCGCCCATCGCGCGGGCGCATACCGGCGCAGCCAGTCTGCGGTGCCCAGCAGGTCCGCCTGCTTGTCCTTCAGGTGCTCGATCGTTTCCGAGATCCGTTCCTCTACGTACGCGGCGAGTCTGGCATTAAAACGGTTGACCTCCTGCTCAGTTTCCACTTTGGAGCAGGTCAACTCCCCGATCCCGCCCTTCAGCGACGTCCGGATCTCCAATCTGACCGAATCGCCGCTCGTCACGGGGCGGATGCGCGTCTCGGAAGCGGTCGCGTGGTAAGCATCGATGCCGGAGCCGCTCTTGGGGCAAGGCAGCTCGAGCACGCCGCTCTTGAACCGGTTGTTCAGGATGGATAAATAAACCGAATCGGTCGACGGCAGCGTGCCGATCAGCCGGCCTTCCGGGAAGCGGATGACGGCCAGCCCGGCGATGCCGGCAACTGGCGGCTTGCCCGGCTGCAGCACGGCATACGGCAAAGCTGCCGCCTTCGATTGCATCATCGACCGGATGGTCAGCTCCAGCAGCGTGAAGTCTCTCGTTTTGGCCGTATACTTCGATGCGCTCGCCTCGGTGCTTCTGAGCTGCTGCGCGATCGTCCGCTCGATGAGCGGACGCTGCGCCAGGAACGCGCCGGCTTCTCCTTTGGTGATCAGCATCGAGACCGTCCCTCTTGGCCCCTCGCCCCGGGAAAAGAAGTCGGTGAACCGCCTGATGTTCATCGCGGACGCGGCCCGTTCCCCGATCAGAAGCACCTGCATATGGCTCCACTGCGGACGGCGTCCCAGCTCGATCGCGATGTCCTCGGAAGCGCCGAACAGGGAGCTTGAGATCGTATCCGTGTTCACGTAAGACTGCCCGCCCTTGGTCGCAGTCCCGAGTTCTTCGCCGCCGGACGGCTTGTAGACCTGGGTCGTCATGCGGATCGCGCCGTCGTCCGTCAGATCGATCGCGGCCGCCTGCACAAAGCCCCAATCGGTCAGCTCGTGACCGCTCCAGCAGCCGCCTGTCCAGAGCGGCAGGCTGAGCACGGCCGCGCATCGCAGCAGCCGCTTCATCGCTTGCCCTCCTTGCCGGGAGCGCCGGTATGCAATCTCCGGTTGCGCGGGGAGCGCATGAGCGCCTTGAGCGGCGCGCGGACGACCACGTCCCGAAGATCCCGAAGCTTCAGCGGCGCGAGGGAAGACAAATAGGGCTGGCCCAAGGTCTGCAGGCAGCAGAGGTGCAGCAGGATCAGGATAAAGCCGAGCATGAGCCCGTAACCGCCCATGAAGCTGGCGGCGAGAATAAGCGGGAATCGCAGCAGACGGATCGCGATCGCCATCTCGTAGTGCGGAATCGCGAACGAAGCGATGCCTGTCAGCGCGACGACGATAACCATGATCGGCGAGGCGATCTTGGCCAGGATCGCCGCCTGGCCGATGACCAGCGCCCCGACGATGCTGACTGCGGAGCCGACGGGTCTGGGCAGCCGGATGCCGGCTTCGCGGAGCAGCTCGAACGACGTTTCCATAATCAGCGCCTCGACGATCGCGGGGAACGGGATTCCCTCGCGCGCATCCAAAATGGCAAGCAGCAGAATGTTGGGGATCAGCTCCGGGTGAAAGGTGGACATGGCGACATAAGCGCTTGGCAGCGTGAGCGCGATCGCAAAAGCCAGCAGCCGGAGCAGCCGTATCGTCGATGCGTACACCGTGCGCACGTAATAATCTTCGCTCGTGGTGAAAAAGTCGACGAAAAACGCCGGACATATCAGGATCATCGGCGAATTGTCGGTCAGCACGAGAATTTTCCCGTCCAGCAGCGAAGCGGCAGCCGTATCGGTGCGCTCCGTGTATCGGTGCTGGGGAAAAGGAGACCAGTCAGAGTCCTGAATCGCGTCCTCGACAAACGACGTATCCAACACCTCGTAAGGCTTGATCCTGCCGATCCGCTCGCGAAATTCGGCCAGCATCTCCGCATCGACCGCCTCATCCAAATAGGCGAACGCGATATCCGTGCGCAATACCTTGCCGGCTGTGAGATACTCGATTTTCAGCCTGGAAGTGCCTACCCGCTGGCGCAGCATGCCCAGATTGACGGGCAGCGTCTCCACCGTACCCTCGCGCGGTCCTTGAACCGAAGGCTCGCTGACCGGCTCCGTCACCTGCCGCTTGGTCAAGCCGGCGCTTTTGAAGCCGGCCGCGTGCGTCCAACCTTCGGCGACCAAAAATAAATATCCCTGCCAAACCTTGTCCTCGATCTCTTTCCATTCATCGAACAGCTCGGCCTGATGACGCGCTCCGGCTTCCCTCAGCCGGGATTCGCAATCTGGCGCCGCCGCAGGACCGCCGGAGAGCTCCCTCAGCAGCGGCTCGGCAAGCAATGTCCGGATTCGCCTGCTCTCCTGCTCGTCCATGAGCGAGGCGCAGTAGACGATGAGCGCGACCGCGTGTTCTGACTGTCCATCGCCCAGCGGGATGATGTTCACGTCCTGGCAGCGGTCGAACAAAGCGCAGGCCTTCTCCCGGTTCGCGCGAAGCGCCGTCGCCAGCGCTGTTTCGGATCCCTTCGTCGACATCTCCCCGCGCCTCCTTTCCGTTTCCGTTTCTGCAACGTTTCCGTTTCCGGCTAAGTCCGGTTCCGATCCCCCCGTATGGCGGTCATCCCCGCATGAAGTGCAAGAAATGCGCCGCCCACGGTCAGTACCGCGAACGGCCAAACGACGTAAACCTGCGAAAAAAAGTCCGCAGGGCTGTCGAAAAGCGTTAGGGAAAGGAACAGGCAGAGCAGCGCAAGCGGGTAAACCGCCGCTCGATCGTCCTTGAACGGCAGCCAGCGTGCGACGATCAGATTCGTCATATACAGGTAGACCGTCGCTTTCATGTACGACCCCAGGATTAGCGCGATGCCAACGATCGATTCTGTCCGCTCCATCATATCGCCGATATGGATCTCGCTGGCCAGCTTGAACAGCGAATAAATAAACACGTCCGACGCTGGACCGAAAGCCATCCCCGAGCACAGGACCGCCATGACCAGCATGACGGACGCAAGCGCATAAGCCTTGTACAGCTTGCCCCTCCAAGGCGCCGCGCCTGGCGCGGTGGGCACAAGATGCATCACCAGCGCGTACAGGAAAATCTCGCCGAACGGAAAGCCGGCCGTTAATAAGAAACCATGGAATAAGGGTCTGGCCATCTCGTGCGGCCAGATCGGCAGCAGCATGCCGGGTTGATAGAGCGGAATCGCCAGGATGAGGACGGCCGAGATGAATGCGATCATCACCGTCAGCAGCAGCACGAACATGCGGGCGGTTACTTTTATGCCTGCGCGTACCGTCCAAGCGGCCGCGAACAGACTCGTGGCGTTAAAAATATACGCCGGCGTCTCCTTCATCATCACGCCGCTGAAAAAGTCGCCGATGCCCGACACGATTGCGGATACGGCGAACAGAAGCATCAGCAGTACGGCAAGAAACAACAAGCCCGATATCGGCTTGCCGAAAAGCTCGGCGCTATACTCCAATATGCTGCGCCCCCGGTGAGCGCGGTTCAGATACAGCACGGCGGCGAGCAATAATGCGCCGAAGACGGCGGCGAGCAAGGCCGACATCCAGGCGTATTGCCCCGCATAATGAGCCAAAGGATGCGGAATGAAGACGATCGAGGAACCCAGCGTCGTGGCGATGATTAACACGGACATTTGGCCTGCGGTGATTTGTTCCCGGCGCTTCGTCATCCGTTCCCGCTGCTCGACAGGTACCGGTCGATGGCCGTCGCCGGCGTTTTCAGCAGGCTGCACATCAGTTCCGGGAGACTCGGCCAGCCCGCCTGGCTGATATAGTTCGCGCTCTGGTACAGAACAGGCAGCAAGAGCAGTGCATACGCCGCCAGCTCCTTGCCGCGCATTTTCGTGACCGAGGCGCCTTGCGCGACGGCGAGAACCGCGAATAACGCGACGCTGAATCCGAGCCGTTCCATCATCCTACGGTCACCTCCCCGGTTACCGTTCGTTGGTTTTCTTTCCTAATGTTTGAACGCCGGGTTGTTTTTATTCGCGCGGACGACAAAATAAAAGCCCTCAAGCGAGTGCCGGGAAGCGGCGCTTGCTTGAGGGCTTGGTCACGTAAGAATGATTCGAGGAAGGATTAAACTCGCCGCAGGCGCCAAACGGCGCTTTGGAAGTCGCCGTGCAGTTGAGGCACCGGCAGACCGGCATACATCAGTTGATCGCCGCCGAACCTCTCCCCGGTACCGACGACTTCGTAGTCCGCGTTCGGATCGAGTCCGGCGAGGCGCAGCCAATCGATCGGCTCGTTGGGCTGGGCGAGCACGCGGAAAAATGCGACGAACGCTTCGGACTTGTCGGAGGCAACGACCGTCCATGCCGTGTCGTTGCCTTCGAACGGGCTCTTCAGGCGATACAGGTCGCCGAACTGCACAAGCTCGCGCAGCTCCTTGTATGCGGCGACCTGGGCCTTTACCTCTTCTTTTTCCTCAGTCGAGAACTTGGTCAGATCCAGCTCGTAGCCGAAGTTGCCGGACATGGCGACGTCGCCGCGCATCTTGAGCGAAGCGACCCGATGGACCTGATGGTTCGGAACGGCCGATACATGCGCGCCCATCGAACTGATCGGATACACCAGGCTGGTCCCGTATTGGATCTTGAGCCGGCACACCGCGTCCGAATTGTCGCTCGTCCACGTTTGCGGCATGTAATGAAGCATCCCCGGATCGAATCGGCCGCCGCCGCCGGAGCAACTCTCGAACAGGATGTGCGGGAACCTCGACGTGATCGTCTCTAGCACGCGGTACAGGCCGAGCATGTAACGGTGCGCCGTCTCGCGCTGGCGCTCGGGCGGCAGCAGCGCGGACCCGATCTCCGTCATGTTGCGGTTCATGTCCCATTTGACGTAAGCGATCGGCGCGGACGCCAGAATGCCGCCCACCGTATCGATGATATAATCGCACACGTCCTCGCGCGACAGATCCAGGATCAGCTGGCGGCGTCCTTGCGTCCGCCTGCGCCCCTCGACGTGCAGACACCAGTCCGGGTGCGCGCGGTACAGGTCGCTGTCCGGCGAGATCATCTCGGGCTCGAACCAGAGGCCGAACTGAAGGCCGTGTTCGTTTACCCTTTTCGCGAGATCGTCCAGCCCTTGCGGCAGCTTGTTGAGATCGACCTTCCAGTCGCCCAGGGACGTCGTGTCGTCGTTGCGATAGCCGAACCAGCCGTCGTCGAGCACGAACAGCTCGATGCCGAGCCTGGCGCCCTCCTCCGCGATCGCTACGATCTTGTCCGCATTGAAATCAAAGTAGGTCGCTTCCCAGTTGTTGACGAGCACAGGACGCGTACGGTCGCGGAACTCGCCCCGGGAGAGGCGCCTGCGGTACAGCCTGTGATAAGTGCGGCTCATGCCCCCGAGACCTTCGTTGGAATAGACGAGCACGGCTTCGGGCGCCTGGAACGATTGGCCCGGCTCGAGCAGCCATTCGAAGTCGAACGGGTTGATGCCGATCGATACGCGCGTCGTGTGGAACTGGTCCACCTCGGCGGAAGCGGCGAAGCTGCCGCTGTAAACCAGGCTGAAGCCGTAAGCGTCTCCCTGCTCTTCTCCCGCATTCGGCGATACCAGGGCGACGAACGGGTTGTGCTGGTGGGAGCTGGAGCCGCGGCGGCTCTCGATGCCTTGCAGCCCCTGGACGAGCGCTCTGCGCGAGAGGTTCCGTTCGTTCGCCCAGGCGCCGTTCAGGTGCACAAGCTCGTAAGCATCGTTGTTAAAATCGACGCTGGCGCTCAGCGCGCGGCGAATGCGGACGGAATCGGCGCTCTCGTTGACATAGCGGACCGAACGGGCAATTGCGTCCGAATCGCGGAACGTCGTATAGCTCAGTACCGCGATCAATCGGGAATGCGAATCATGCAGCGTAAGCTCCAGCGTCTCCGCTTCGTCGTCGGACTCCGCATAGGTGGCGGGAAGGCCCTCAAGCTTCGGCTTGCCGGCGAAAATGCGGTGATCGCGATAGACAAGCTCGGCGACCGTCGTGCCGTCGGACAGACCGAACTGATAAGCCGGACTGCGGAAATCGCCCGAGCCGTAGCCCGGATATTCCTGGAGCAGCGAGTCGAGCGAGAGCAACGGCTTGTCCGGATTCGGCGTCGGGCTGAAGCTCGCGCGCTCGCGCAGCGTCAGGCCGCCCGGCCATGAGGCATTTCTAAGCTTGGGTCCCCAATAAACGTGCGCGGGGTACAGGCCTTCGACAATCGTAATGATGTAGCTTGTATTCGGCGTCTGCAGATGAAACGTCTGACGCTCCCGGTCGAATAAAATCGCCATGTCGGCCTCCTCAAGAGAATATCTATCCAGATAGCATACCGGAATCCGATGTGCGGATACATGGAATAAAGACGTTTTAATATGTTTTTATGTGACTCGCGTGCGATGGGTGGAAAAGATTGTTAGGCCGGCGGACGGACAGCGCTTTTCACAGGCTCCCACTTCTCCTATAATGAAAGAATCGGATTGAACCCTGGGAGGGAAATCAATATGCCAACGATCGCATTTATCGGACTGGGCACGATGGGTCTGCCTATGGCTGCGAACCTACTTCGCAAGTCCTACCACGTAATCGTTTACAACCGCACGCCGGGCAAAGCGCAGCAGCTGCTCGAGCTCGGCGCCGAGGAAGCTGCGACGCCGCTGGCGGCGGCTCGCGGCGCAGACATCGTCGTGACGATGATCAGCAACGACGCGGCGGTGGAGGAAGTTTATTATGGAACAGAGGGCGTGTTCGCCGGGCTGAAGCCGAATACGGTGCTGATCGACAGCAGCACCGTGTCCCCGGATCTCGCGCGGCGGCTTGCCCGGGATGCCGCGGACGCATTTTGCGATTTCCTCGATGCCCCGGTGACGGGCAGCAAGCCTGCGGCCATTGACGGCACGCTGCTGTTCATGGCCGGCGGCGACGCGCAGGTCGTGGAGCAGCAGAAGGAGCTGCTGCTGGCCATGGGGCGCGAGGTGCTGTACATGGGACCGAGCGGCAGCGGGGCGGCGGCCAAGCTCGCACACAATACGATTGTAGGCATTAATGCCGCGGGACTCGTCGAAGGCATGGCCATCGCGGCCAAAGCCGGCATCGACGCCTCCTCCTTCCTGCGGGTCGTGCAGGGCGGCGGCGCCGCGAGCAAGCAGGCGGATCTTAAGGGCGCCAAGATCATCGACCACGATTTCAGCGTTCAGTTTTCGCTGGCCCTCATGCTCAAGGACCTTAAGCTGTCCTCCGTGCTGACCGACGGACTCGGCGTGCCGACGCCGATGCTCGAAGCGTCCAAGAGCCTGTTCCAGGCGGGGGCCGCGGCGGGCTTCGGCGAGGAGGATCTTGCCGCGCTGGCCAAGCTGTACGAGCAATGGATCGGCGGACGGATCGGACGGGACAAGCGAGCCGACGAGGAGGTATCTGCCGCCGCCGTGGCCGAGGAAGGCGAGACGGATGCGGATCGCCGCAAAAAGAAGCGCGTCGCGCTTAACATCCCGCTGATGATTTCCATTTATCAATGGGAGCAAGCAGGCTCGTTCGCCGGACAGAGCGTAGACGCCGTGCTGAGCGACGTTTCCGAGGACGGCTTGCAGGTGGCTGCCTCCATCCCGCTCGAGAAGGACATGTTTGTCGTCATTCACTTCCAGCAGGAGACCAGCCTGCCGCCGATGACCGCCCGCATCATCCGTATCGAGCGCAAGGACGGGCTGTTCCACTACGGCTGCCTGCTGTCGGGACTTGCCCTGTACCAACGACTTCAGCTCAAGGAATATATCGAATCGCACGGCTGATGCCTCGCGATCAAACAACCGTCAGGGAAGATCGTTGATCTCCCTGACGGTCGTTTTAGTTTTGGCGGGTATACGAAACTGGTGTCGCGCGGAATGCTTGGGTTTGACTCCTCCGACAGCCGTTCGGATGGGTTGGGCCGATCGACGTTGCATCCGTCACGTTCGGATGGGTGTGGGCCGATCGTCCCCGCGTTGTTGCTTCGCAGTAATGCCTGCAAATATACATCTATTTTCGCTGAAGTTGCCCCTTTCAGACAGAAAAGATGCAGAAATTCATGTATTTTCCTTCATCAGCTAGATTTCCGGCTTGCTCATTAAATTTACCTGCACATTTGCAGGTATTTCATCCAGTGTCGCTGGTCGGTCGAAAATACATGTAAAAAAAGTCAATTTCATAAACATTTTTTACCAGAATAAATCCGAACTTTTAATACAAAATAGAACCTCTGAGATTCGGAAATAAGTCCAAAACCGAACTTTATTCGTCAAGTCTTATGATTAAGTTTGTTTAAACTAGCGACTTTTTGAATTATGAAATTGACTTAAAATGCAGTATTTTCGACCTTCCATACATCCGATAGGCATCTGCACTCCGTAAGTGTGCGTCTATTTGACAACGAATCGCCGCCCATTTAAATCTCAAAAAGCCTTCGGCGCACAAGGCGCCGAAGGCTTTTTTCATACTTGAAGCATATCGGAATTAAGCGTCCAGGTAGGAGCAGACGTAGTCCGCGACTTGCGTAACCTTCAGCTTGAACTTCGCGTTCGCGGGAACCGTGAACTCGCCGGTGCCGGAGATCGAGATCCATTCTTCGCTGCCCGGCAGTTGAACGGTCAGCTCGCCGGCGAGAATTTCCATGACTTCCTTCTGGTCCGTACCGAACTCATATTCGCCTGGCAGCATGATGCCGAGCGTCTTGCGGGTACCGTCCGCGAACTTGACCGTACGGCTCGTTACCTTACCGTCGAAATAAATGTTAGCTTGCTTTACGACGCTGACTTGATCGAATTGGGACATGGAAATAATGGCCTCCTAAAAGTGGGTTTTGTTGATTGCTGTAGATAACGATCGAAAGCGCTCGATAGCGATTGAAAACAGGCAAGCGCTCGGTGCGCAAGCCCTTCACTCTGCCTATGCGACGCGCTAACGCGGCTTTGCCGTAAAAAGCCGGCACCCCGTTGTCGGGGTCCGGCTCCGCGGCGGAGTGCGCTTCGGGCGGGCGGACTCGTTCGTCCGGCTGCCAAATGCGCCCAGCCTGCGGTTAGATCAGCTTGCGGAACTGCTCGACGACGTTCTCGACCGTAAAGCCGTATTCCTTGATGACGCGGTCTCCAGGCGCGGATGCGCCGAAGGTGGAAATGCCGAGCACGGCGCCGCCGTCTCCGACGTAGCGCTCCCAGCCGAATGGCGAAGCCATCTCGATCGCCAGACGCGCCTTGACGCCCTTAGGCAGCACGCTCTCGCGATATTCCGCAGACTGGGCTTCGAACAGATCCCAGCTCGGCAGGCTGACGACGCGAACGTGAATTCCTTGCTCGGCCAGCGCCTTTTGGGAAGCGACGGCGAGTTGGACTTCCGAGCCCGTCGCGATCAAGATGCCTTGCGCTTCGCCAGCCGCTTCGGACAGCACGTAGCCGCCCTTCTTGATGCCTTCGCGAGCCTGCTCGGCCGTGCCTTCGAGAATCGGCAGATTCTGGCGCGTCAGGACGAGCGCGACCGGATTGCCCGTGTTCTCGAGCGCATAGGCCCAAGCCGCGGAAGTCTCGTTGCCGTCAGCAGGACGCAGCACGGTCAGGCCCGGAATGACGCGGATCGAAGCAAGCTGCTCGATCGGTTCGTGCGTCGGTCCGTCTTCGCCGACGGCGATGGAATCGTGCGTCAGGACGTATACGACCGGCTGGCCCATGATCGACGCCAGGCGGACGGCCGGACGCAGATAGTCGGTGAAGACGAAGAACGTGCCGCCGTACACGCGCAGACCGCCGTGCAGCGAGATGCCGTTCATCGCGGCCGCCATGCCGAACTCGCGAACGCCGAAGTAAATATTGCGGCCGCTATAGTCCTTCGCGGTGTAAACCGGCAGACCCTTCAGATGCGTCATCGTGGAGCTCTCCAGGTCGGCGGAGCCGCCGACGAGGTTCGGCACGTTCTTGGCAAGGCCGTTCAGGGCATTGCCCGAAGCGACACGCGTCGAGAGCGGCTTGTCCTCGGTCGTGTACTTAGGCAGATCGGCATCCCAGCCCTGCGGCAGCTTGCGCGCGAGCGCGTCCTCGAACTGCTGAGCCAGCTCGGGATAAGCGGACTTGTACTTGCCGAACAGCGCTTCCCAAGCGGCGTACGCTTGCTCGCCGCGGCTCTTGACTTCGGCGAAGTTCGCGCGAACTTCGTCGGGTACGAAAAATTCAGGATGATCCCACTCGTAGAACGCTTTGGTCAGTTTCGCTTCTTCGGTGCCGAGCGGCGAGCCGTGCGGACCTGCGTGGCCGCCCTTGCCGCCCTTGTTCGGCGAACCGTAGCCGATCACGGTCTTCACTTCGATCAGTGTCGGCTTGCTCGTTTCGGCTTGGGCTTCGGCAATCGCCTTGGCCAGCGCGGCCAGGTCGTTGCCGTCCTCGACGCGCAGCACCTGCCAGCCGTAACCGTCGAAGCGCTTGGCCACCGACTCGGAGAAGGACAGGGAGAGCTCGCCGTCCAGCGAGATATCGTTCGAATCGTACAACACGACCAGCTTGCCGAGCTGAAGGTGGCCTGCAAGCGAAGCGGATTCGGAGGAAATGCCTTCGGACAGGTCGCCGTCGCCGCAGACCGAATACGTGAAGTGGTTAATCAGCTCGAAGCCGTCACGGTTGTATGTAGCGGACAATTGCGCTTCCGCCATCGCCATGCCGACAGCCATCGCGATCCCTTGGCCGAGCGGTCCGGTCGTCGCGTCGACGCCGGCCGTGTGGCCGAATTCCGGATGTCCGGGCGTCTTGGAGCCCCATTGGCGGAAGTTCTTGAGTTCTTCGATGGGAAGATCGTAGCCGGAGAGGTGCAGCAGCGAGTACAGCAGCATCGAACCGTGGCCCGCGGACAGAACGAAGCGGTCACGGTCGATCCAGCTAGGCTGGGAAGGATTATGCTTCATCGTTTTGGCGAACAGCTGGTAACCCATCGGCGCCGCGCCCATCGGCATGCCGGGGTGTCCGGACTTCGCTTTTTCGATCGCGTCGATCGCGAGCGTGCGGATCGTCGTAACGGAGAGCTGATCGATCGTATTGGCGTTTGTTGTCATTTGGTAACGACCTCCTCTATCTGCATTACGTAGTTATTATGCGTTAACTCGTTAAATCGCCGCAGTTCGGCCTTGCCTATTGTAACATGGGGGTTGTCCGTTTGCCACAGTACTTGTACGGACAAGTCGAATGTTTTCATTCATGCGTAAGTCCGCATCTCGCGAGATGCGGACTTCAGATTATCGTTTTCCTCGCCCGGCGGCTTTATCCGTATTGGCGTCCGGATGAATTTCTCAGCCAAGTCTTTCCGGTCCCTGCCAAACCTTTAGATGAAGGCAACCGTTTTGTTCTGGTACACGACCAGGCGGTCCTCGATATGCCATTTCACCGCTCTGGCCAGCACGATCCGCTCGATGTGACGGCCCATGCGCTTCAGCTCGTCCACATTGTTGCGGTGGCTGACGCGCTGTACGTCCTGCTCGATAATCGGCCCTGCGTCAAGCTCGGCGGTCACGTAGTGCGCCGTCGCGCCGATCAGCTTGACTCCGCGATCGTAAGCCTGGTGGTACGGCTTGCCGCCGACGAACGCCGGCAGGAAGGAGTGATGGATATTGATGATGCGATTGGTGAAGTGTTCAATGAATTTCGGCGTAATAATCTGCATATATCTGGCGAGAATAACCAGGTCGACCTTGCCTGCAGTCAGCTCAAGCTGACGGCGTTCGGCTTCGGCTTTGGTCTCCGGCGTGACAGGAATGTGATGGAAAGGAATGCCGAACGATTCGACGAGCCCCCGCATGTCGTCATGATTGCTGACGACCATGCTGATCTCGGCGTCGAGATCCCCCGCCTGCCATTGCCAGAGCAGCTCGAGCAAGCAGTGGTCCTCGCGGGAGACGAAAATGGCGAGGCGTTTGCGCCGTACGGCACGATAAACGCTCCAGCGCATCTCGAACCGGTCGGCGATTCGCGCGAAATCCTCCTGCAGAACAGGCAGGTTCTGCTCGAGGCCGCCCAGATCGAAGGCGATCCGCATGAAAAACATGCCGCTGGCCGGATCGGTCGTGTACTGGTCCGACTGCAGGATGTTGGCGCCCTTCTCGTAAAGGAATTGCGAGACGGCGGCGACGATTCCCGGCCGGTCGGGGCAGGAGATCAGCATGCGGGCGCGGTTCGCGTTCTCCTCGCGGCCCTTGCTGTCCTGGTGTTGGTAAACGTTCTGGGTCATGACGGGTTCCTCTGCCTCTCTATCGATTGCTTCGTTTTCTTACTTTATCTCGCTTGCGTCGCCCTTTATACTTTGGCAAGCCATTCCCGGCCGGCGAGATAGGCCGTCAGGCGCTGATTGACAGCTTCCTCGCTGTAGTCGCCGGACAGCACGCGATGCTCCATCGCTAGATCGTACAGACGCTCGAGCGGTTCGCGCGGATCCGCCTTGCGCGCTTTGGCGTCGGACTTCAAGAGCTCCCAGGTGCTGAGCACGAAAGCGCGGTGATCGATATCTTGCTTGCTGAAGAAGTGGTGCAGACGCTCCACGTCCTCGAGGAACTCGCCGCCGAAGCGGAGGTCGACGTCGCCGCGCAGCAGCGCGATCTCGGCCTCGTACATCGGGCGCTCCTTGCCGGCGTTTTTGCCGATCCAGGGCGTCTCGAGGATAAACGGCTTGCCGGCCAGCGAAGGATGGCTGACGACATTGTTGATCGCATCGTAGCCGATCCAGCCGGAGCCGACCGGCGTATGGCGGTCCTTACCCGCGCCGCGCGGGTTTTTGCTGTCGTTCAAGTGGACGACCGCGATGCGGTCGAGGCCGACGAGGCTGTCGAACGACTTCAGCACGCCGTCCAGATCGTCGACAATATCGTAACCCGCATCGTGAACGTGGCAAGTATCGAGACAGACTGTAAGGCGGCCGTTGTCGCGTACGCGCTCGATGATGGCGGCCAGCTCTTCGAAGCTGCGGCCGATCTCGGTGCCTTTGCCGGCCATCGTCTCGAGCGCGATGTTCACGTTCGTATGCTTGGTCGCGTCCAGCACTTCGTTAAGCCCTTCCGCGATGCGGGCGATGCCGTATTCCGGATCCTTTTCGGTGTACGCGCCCGGATGAAGCACGATATTGTTGACGCCGATCGCGTCTGTCCGGCGAATCTCCTCCTGCAGGAAGTTGACGGCCAGCTCGAACGTGTCTTCCTTATAAGAACCGAGGTTCACGATGTAAGGCGCATGGACGACGATCTCGCCGATCCCCGCAGCCGTCATCGCCTCTCTCCCCTCGGGAATGTACAAGCTCTCGATAGGCTTGCGCCTCGTATTCTGCGGCGCTCCCGTATAAATCATGAACGAGCTGGAGCCGTAGGACTTGGCTTCGTCCGTCGCCGTAAGCAATCCCTTGTCCGAAAAAGACACGTGGGAACCGATCTTCAGCATGGCTTTACTCCTCTCCGTATGCGGCGCCCTGTACTGTCCGGGCCCGTCCCTTCAAATCAAAGTCTATTGTAGCGCGAACGTAGAAATAAATCTAGAAGACCGTATCCGCCAGAGACGGTAAACGGGCCCAGCCGATAGCCGTATTCCATTGAAAAATCGCACCATGAAATAAACCCGGCGAACG
Source organism: Cohnella sp. GCM10020058 (assembly GCF_042683485.1). Lineage (NCBI taxonomy): Bacteria > Bacillati > Bacillota > Bacilli > Caryophanales > Paenibacillaceae > Cohnella > Cohnella sp. GCM10020058. Next base: position 291,923 of record NZ_JBHUJV010000001.1, on the reverse strand, counting down.
CTGCAAGAATAGAATGACGGCTTTTCTCTTTTGCGGGACAGACTGGTAGAAATACGATATAATTTCGGAAGCGAGGTGAATGAAAAATGAAATCCAGTCCCGATTGGTTTATGTACTTTATCGCATTTTGGGGCGTCGTGCTGGTCGTTTTTATGAGCATTGGCGGCTTTTTCATGTTTCGCAAGTTTTTGAAGGTGCTGCCGAAGGCCGACGGCAAGTCCAAGCTCGACTGGCAGAACCATTGGGTCGAGCTCAGCCGTCCGCTTTGGAACGACGAATCGAAGGCTATGCTGGACAAGCTGGCCTCGCCCGTGCCCAACGCTTTCCGCGACATCGCCAAGCATTCGATCGCCGCGCAGATCGGCCAGCTCGCCGTCGAGAGCGGCGAGGGAAAAGTGACGGAGGAGCACTGCATTAAAGGCTATATTTTGGCGACGCCGAAGCGCGATCACGCCTTCTTGATCAGCTTTTTGGACAGCAACGGCATCGATTATTCGCCGTATGCCCATCTGCTCAATTCGGAAAAAAACGAAACCTTTGGCACCTCCCGTCGTCTAACTTAAGGAGCGGCTCGTCCGGACAGGGCGGCCGCACGATCGTTTGGAGGTGGTCTTGGTATGTTCAATCAACTGAATCGGTACGGTAAAAACTCGGCCTGGGCCGTCGCCGTTCTGGCCATGCTGCTCATGGGCACGGCCTGCAGCAACGACAAAGAAGGAAGCGACGCTTCCCCTTCGCCTAGCGTATCCGCTTCTGCGTCCCCCGCATCGTCGCCTGACGCCTCTCCGTCCGCACAGCCGGACGCCAGCGCATCCGCGTCGCCTAGCGCGGCGCCCACCGCGGCTCCTTCTGACGCGGTCGACGAGAAAGAAACGGCAGGCACGTACAACGGACAAATCGACAATCACTCGATCGAGGTCGAGAGCGCCGACGGCATCCGCGCCTATCAGATCGACGACGAGATCTCGGACAAGCTGTCGAGCTGGGACGACGGTGTGAAGGTCAAATTCAAGTACAAGATCAATGAGATCAAAGGCGACAGCGAGACGATCGAGCAGTACGTCATCACCTCGATCGATAAGCAATAATTCATGACATTCCCATGAGGTGAGCCCATGCGCGCAGTGCTGTGCGGCGGTACCGGATTTATCGGTTCCGCCTTGGCCGAAGCCCTCTCCGCCCGCGGAGACGAAGTATGGATCATATCCCGGAGCAAGCCTGCGGCGCCAGCCGCAGGCTTGCTTTATGCGACCTGGGAATCGTGGCTGGCCGATCCCGGCCAGACCGGCCGAGTCGACGCGATCGTCAATCTGAGCGGAGCGACAATCGGACGCAGATGGACGCCCAAGTCCAAAGCGCTCATCCTATCCTCCCGCATCCAGGCTGCAGGACGTATCGCGGACGCCGTCGCACGCATGCCGAGCCCGCCGTCCGTGCTCGTGAACGCCTCCGCCATCTCGCTTTACGGTCATTCGGAATCGACCGGCGGCCGGTATCCCATGCCTTTCGACGAGAGTGCACCCCCGCGTCCCGAGGATTTTTTGAGCGAGACGATCGTACAATGGGAGGCCGCAGCCGACCGTATCCCGGTCGATCGTACCGTCAAGCTGCGGATCGGTCTCGCCTTGGGCCAAGGCGGCGGATCGTATTCGCTGCTCAGCCTGCCGACTAAGCTATTCGCCGGGGGCCGGCTCGGTTCGGGCAGGCAGGGGATGCCCTGGATCCACATCGACGATATCGTGGGGCTCATCCTGCTCTGCCTGGATAACCCGGCGATCTCCGGGCCCGTCAATGCAGTCGCGCCCGAGTCGGTCGACAACGATGTCTTCGGCCGGACGTTGGCCAAGGTGCTGGGCCGCCCGTATTGGCTTCATGCGCCCGCTTGGGCAATCCGCGCCGCGCTCGGCGAGATGTCCGCGCTGCTGCTCACCGGGCAGTTCGCCATTCCCCGCAAAGCGCAGGCGCATGGTTACGTTTTCCGACATCCTAAGCTGGAAGGCGCCCTTCGAGACCTGGAAGGCCGGCGTTAAAGCACGTTAGGTTCGCATCGGCTCGCTAGGCGCATGGAAACGGTAGATCGACCCGGCCACCTGCAGGCAATCTCCCGTTTCGAGCGGATAAGCTTCGTACGGCGCCATCGGACTGCCGTTGAGCCAGCTGCCGTTGCGGGACCCCAGGTCCTTGGCCAGCCATCGTCCCTGCTCACGCAGCATTTCCAGATGCGCTCTGGACATCCCCCCCGATTCATCTACGTGTTGAGCCGCGTCCCGAGAGCGTCCGATTACGAGGGATTCGGCTTTCAGCGGTATTTTGCACGGCCGCTCCGCAGACTCCCATTCCAGGTAGCATACCGCGAGAACTGAAGGCTGCGGCGAGGCCAACAGCTCCGTCGCTTCCCGCTTGGAAGGCAGCCATTCCGTCTGCGGACGATCGTGAAGCGTTAGATCAGATGCCGCCCGATTGCTTTTCGAGCCGTCAGAATAGGATTCGAATCTCGACGACGGCATGAGATCCGATGCGCGGTCCGCCTTCCCATCCACAGGATCGGGCCATGTCGGATAGGACTCGTACCGTTCCAGCTCTGGTTCGCTTGCTTCGGAACCTCTCTCCATACCGCGAAAGGTCTCCGTTCGTTCCTTCCTTGTCCATCCGTTCCAGAGAAACAAACACAAGCCCGCGCACGCTGCCGTCGCAGCAAGTGACATTGCAAGTCCTCTCGTACCCGGTGCATCGGCATATAATATTTTCCAGGCAATGCCCGCCGCGACTGCTGACAGCGTCACGAGCCATGCACGCCATCTGACGGCGCTCATGCCGCCGGGGATTAAACCGGCATCTGCATGCGCGTCTTCTTCATTCCCGACAGGAACCGGATCTTGAGCGCGCTCGGATCGTATAGCATTCGGACGTTGCCAGGAAGATTCGCCAGCCTCTCCCTCCTTCCGCACGGACGCCTTGTGCGACGGCAGCCTCACCCGATCCACCCGTGAAAAAACGTCTGGCGCTCCTTCATTTGCCTTCCGTTCCGGTTGAAGCGCCGCGTGTGTCGAAGCTTGCCCGCCTCCCGCAAACCACTTTTCGCTGCCATTGGCGGCTTGAATCATGCTTCCCGCACGTTCTTCGGCGCGTTCGCACAGATAACGGCGGGCGAAAGCACGCAAAGAAGAAGGCACGAAACCTTTTGCAGCCGTCATCTCAAGCAGTTGCTGCAGCAGCACACCGTCCGGGTTATCCGCACGCATGACCCACCTCACGATAAGGCGTTCAAATCCCGCTTCGTCTTCTCCGGATGCATCGTCCGCAAGCGGCAAGTAGGCAAACCGCAGGTCATGCCAACCGTCTCCCACGAAAATGTATTCGTCTCTTAGCAGCAGTCGTTTAAAATCCAGCATATGATCGTGGCACTGCTCAGCCGTTTCGGCCAGCTTACAGAGAGCGGCTATCGCGTCGGTCATCGTCCAGCGTTCGGCCCTAAGCGACTGGCTCAGCATTTTGCTGCCGGACAGTCGATAACGCAGCCCGATCCGTCCATCCGTCTCTTCGACGGCCAAGGGCAATAGACCCGGTATCTCGCATGCCTGCAGCATTCCCGTCTGAACTGCATCCAGATCCTCCCTGCGCCAAGGCGCCGACGCCCGTTCGAAGATCATCCACAGTCCGCGCTGCTGCTCGAATCTCGTTTTCAGCTCGTTCATGACTTCCCTCCTTACGTCAACTTTTGCTTGTAAGCTGCGACTCGCAGCTACACGCCGTAGAAGACAAGCATCGCATATGCCGGCGCCACGGCCAGCATGAACGGAAACTTAGCGCCCTTGCCGGCAAGCGCAGGATGCGATCCCCACGGCCACTGGAATCTAAGCGCCCAGGGACGCACGAGCGGCATCCTCAACAAGAGCAATAGCGCTGCAATTCCTCCCGCGAACAGCAGCGAATAGATAACCAGCTGCAGCGCTGCCGAAGCGCCGGCCCATGCGCCGTAGGCGGCAAACCACTTGACGTCTCCGGCGCCGAGACCTCTGGCGGCATGAAGCAGCCATAGCGGAATCAAACCCGCGACAATCCCCCCGATCGTCCACCAGATGCGACCGGGGCCGTACGCGGCGATGTGAAAGATGAAGCCGCCTGCCGCAAAAACGGCGCACAGCAAATTGGATATTTGCATTCGCCTGATGTCGCTCCAGCAAGCGAACAACAGCAGCATTGCCGTCGCCGACCATACAACCTGATCCACGGCTAACCTCCTTTTCAGGCTGATTTGGAATGTACCTCGAAAGTCTGCGCAAGGCTTCCTCTTGCGTAAGAGGCCTCCCATTCCCATTCGCCGGGCGTCGTGTTGCCCGATACGAGCCACGTCCACGAAACGCGGCCGGACGCGTCGGCCGTCGCCGCGCCCAGATGCCTGGCCTGGCTCAGACCGCTTTTGTAAACGACCTTAAGATCGACCGCGGCGCCCGGCTCCGCCCGCAAGACCAATGTCACCCTGCGTCCGCGTTGAACGGGAGAAGGCTCAAGCGACACAAACGCCAGCGAGCCCGCTTCCCCGCCCGGCTCCGGGGCCGCTGCGGCAAGACGCTCGCCCCCCGTCCATACCCTTTCCCGGACGGATGCCCGAAGGATGAGCGGCCGTCCGGACCAAGGAAATGAAAATGGCAATCTATATTCCGCTTCAAGCGTCAGATACGCTTGGGCAACGTCCGCTGCATCCGGCAATTCGACGCGGAACAGCTTCATTCGCGAAGCAGGCAGCATGGATTTATCGAGCCTGTCGGCGACGCGAGGCTCCAGTGCCTGCTTTGCAAGAAGCGCGTCCGGATGCCAGTCGCCTGCCGCAAACCGTTCGGCCCATTCGGAGAGCGGATCGGGCAAATAAGGAGCAAGCTTGCCGACCGTCTCCTGGGGACCCGCCAGCCTTTCCTTCCAGCTTGCGTAAGCAGAAGCATCCGCACCGACAGCCTCGCCGGCACCTGCCAAGCTCTCGGACAAGGGGTACCATACCGACGCAGTCTGCCTGGCCGTCTGGGACAAGGCGCCCTGCAGCGCCATGGCGGCAATCGAGGCGTGAATCAAATAAATTAAAAACAAAATGCAAATCATGACCGTCGGCATCGTCAGCGCGGCCTCGAGCGTCAAGCTGCCCTCGCTGCCCGCCCGTTTCTTACTGATAAGCGCTATCCGACGAAAAAGCCGTCTCATAACGATTTCCCTTCACCGTCCCCCGCCAGGATACACTTTTTCCCGCGAGCTTGGCGGCACCCGGCAAAAACCATAATCGTACCGAAGCGACGCCTCGCGCGCTTACGTAGGTGTAGGCTTCCTGAAGATCGACGTCGAGCGTGTCCTCGATTAAAGCGATCCTGCGGGACGTCTGCGCGTCGGAGCTCCCGTGCAACAGCAGAAACAACCGAATGTAATCCTTATAGTAAGTATCGATTTTTGCATATTTGGATAGCGTTATAACGCCCCGGTCCAGCAATTCTTGAACGTCCTTCAAGGCTTCGGTGATGCCGTAAAACGCGGCTGCGGCAAGCACGACCAGCGGATGCCCGTAAGAGCGGCACTCGATCAACCCTTCCATCGTGCGGATCGCAAGGCGCAACGCAAACAATTCGCCGTAAGCCGCCGCAATATTACCCGAAGGATTGCGCAGCCCGTACAACACGTACTCGTTTTCCTGCTCGCTCGGCATCAGCAGGCTCTCGCCGCTCCCCTCCAACATCGCGCGAACTTCGGATGGCTCAGCCATCGAGAAACGCGCGTAGGCGTATTCGGCAAAATATACGGTATCGCGCATCCCCGTCACGCCGTCTCCAAGCGCATCCAGCCAACCGTCCGCGGATGCGAACGCCGACTTGCGCCCTTCTTCGGCATCTGAGGGCTGTTGTGTCGCAGCTGCTTCTTCTTGCCCCTCATTCCAGGTTAAATTGCGGCGGTATAGCCAATCGAGCCTTTCGAACGCCTGCTTCTCCTCCGGCGACGATCGTATGCCCGCCAACGTGGCGAGAAAGGCGGTCGCGCCCGACCAGGCGGCGCGCGACTTCTTTTCCAGCGACTTGCGTTCCTCTTCGTCCGCCCGCTCGAACTTGAGCGTTTCGCGGCGCCCGTCCGTCACGCTGCCCGATGAACCATGCTTGCCGGCGAAGCCTGCCAATTGCGATTGAAGACGGTCCGTTCCGTCTCGCAGCGCGCCGTCCATGCCGGACGAACCTGGCGCCAAGTCCAAGGAGCCTGCCATCGATGCGGCTGCATCGCGCAAACCGATGCCGGCGCTGCGAATGGCCTCCAGCTCTTCGCCGTATCGCTCCCAATAATCATCGGCCAGAACCAGCTCCGACGCGGCTCGTCGAAGCTCTTGCAGCGAACCTGCTTCACCGTCGCCAAAACCGCCTTCCCCCGTCTCCGCCGGCCATTCCGCGGGCGTATCTGCAACGCCGCCGGCCTCCGTCGCAATCCGAGCCATTTCTTGATTCGCCGCCCGCGCCTCTTCCACATCCTTCGACGCCGCTTCAAGCGATTTCTCGAGCAAGGAAAATGCTTGTACCGGCTTATTCCGCAGCTGCCCCGCAAGCTTGGCCGCTCCAAGTTCGTAAGCCGCGATTTGCGCTGCGTACAAGGGACCTTCCGATGGAGCAGGCGTCGGGGAAGGGGACGCTCCTGGAGACGACAAGGCTCCCTTCAGCTTTTCTTCCGCCTCCCGGCGCAATCTTTCCGCTTCCCGCTGCCGCTGGGCCTCGGCTCTGGCTGCGTCTTCGGCCCGTTTTGCCGTGTAATCGCCGTACATCAAAGCCGCGTCCGCAACATCCTGAACGTCTCCGGCGGACCTGCCGCCCGTCATCGGTACCGGCGGCCGCGGAACGATTCCCTTGAAAGCTTCCGTCATGGCGTCGCCCGCTTCCGCCTGGCGTTCCAGCGCGCGATCCAAGGCCGCCTCGCGCTTCTCGTAAGCCTGACGCATGTCCTCGAGCAAATCGGACGTTTTTCGCGCTTCCTTAATCAAAACCGGCAAGCCCTTGAACCGCGAAGCCAGATCCAGCGTCAAGTCGATCGGCGCCTTATACTTCATCTCCTCAAGAACCTGCCGCTTGAATACGGCATGGGAGCCGAGCGGCCGGCTCTCGATCGCTTCCCCGTCCCGCCACGTCGTATCAAGCAGGCGCAGCGCTTCGGCATCCTCGGGATCCCGATACCCTTCGAGCACTTCGGACAGCAGCACTTCAGGCTCGCTGCCTCCGATCGCAAACAAGCCGTAGCGATCGTACAGCACCGGATCGTATGCCGACAGCACGCCTCTGGCACCGGCCTTCAACGACAGCTCCGCCTGCTTGCGATATGCCGCGATACGACCGAAATCGATCAGCGTTCCCGTCAGAAAGATCATCGCGGCCATCACCGCTGCCATGTAAATAGACACGGCTCCTGAAGTCTCTCCACCGAACCGGAACAGCCGATGGTTCGACCGCCCTTTTCTGCCTTTATTGCGATATCGCATCCGCCTTCCTCCCTAGCAGAGAGCCCGCTTTGCCGAGATATGTCTCTGCGCCGTCGCCTGCAAGTTTTGCCCGGGCCGTGTAGTAACGGACAAGATCGAACGTGCGCACCCACTCCGCCGGATCCGTCACCGGAGCCGACGCTTCGGACGATGCAACCGAAGAACCGCGCAGCCGCGCAAGCGGGCTCAGCTCGCCCGGATCCGCTGCCATGACGGCAATCTCCCGGCGCAGACCTCCACGCTCGTATCGGATGCTGCCTCGCCAATTGGCGGCGAGCGCTTGGGCGGCCGGATACAGCTTGCGCAGCATCAGCCCTTCCCCCGGCTCGGCCTCGCCGGGGAAATTCAAAACGTCCGAAGACTCGCCCGCCGACCAGCCGAATAATCCCTGAAGCAGCGCGTCTTCGGTCAGACGCCAGTACAAGCCGTCATACGCCCCTTCGTCGTAAGCGCCCGTTGCGAAGTCGCTTCCGGCATGACTCCAGTTATAGGCCGTCCTTTCCGCGGCCATGCCGGATTTGTAATGGACGATCGCATTTTGAGCGGTAAAAAGCGCGTAAAAAACGAGCAAAAAAGTTACAATCAGCAATGTCGGCATCAGCATGCTTGCCTCCAGCGAATAGGACCCGGCGGTTTGACGCCAAAAGATGGAGACGTAAGAACCGCTCAGCCGGCGACGAATCGCGCGAACAACCGCATGAAGTCGGATAAAGCTCGCCATGCCTGTCAACTGAAAAACGAATCCGACTTATCCTCGACTTTGCCGAATAGCCGATCCAGGAAGTCCAAAATCCAATCCTTGAACAATACGGCGATGGTGATGATCACCGCGGCGATCAACACGATCTCGAGCGTGCCAAGCCCCTCCTCGTTCCTCCAGAATGCGTTCAGCTTGCCGCGCGCGTACATCCCGAGCCTAAAAGAAAGACGGCGAATACTCATGTAATAAACCCCCTATTAAAAATAAAATTATTCAGTCGCCATCAGCAAGATCGAAGGCGTGCCGACCAGAACAAGGATGATGAGAAATATAATGGCGAGCGGAAAGGCAAGCCTGGAGGAAGCGCGTTCGCCGAGCGTCCTGGCTGCGGCCTTGCGCTTCTCCCACAGGATGCGCGAGAGCTCCCGCAATGCGGTTACGAACGTATCGCCGCCGCGTCGTGCGTTCATCAGCAGCGTCGTGGCGAACATCCTCGCCTCAGGTACGGCGCATCGCCGCCCGAACTCCTCCCACGCGAAAACGAAAGACTCTCCCCGCTTCACCGCCGTCACCGCGGCCTCAAGCTCCGCATAAAGCGTATCCCCTCTCCTGGCCCCGGCGCCTGCCGGCCGATCAAGACAGCGTTCGAGCGCCCGGAGCACATTTTCACCCGCGCCCACCATCAGCAGCAGCCTGCTCAGCATCTCCGGCAGTTCCATCACGATCTCATGCCTGCGCATTTCCAGCCTGCCGTATAGCTCTTTGCGCTTGATTAGCGGCAGTAGCCCCGCCATCACCGCGCCCAAGCCCAGCAACGCGGCACGATCCGCGATCCAGCCGAGCATGGCGCCCGCAAGCAGCGCCGCATAAGCATAGGCGGCACACATAGCGGCATGCCGCGACAGCAGCGCGGATACGTCCCGTCCGCCGGACAAGGCGGATAGCGCAGTTTGCTCGCGATGCAGCCTCGGGGCGATCCGCGGCCATAGGCGCACGCTCCCGATCAGCGCGTGCATCGGATCGAGCAGCAAATGACGAGGCTTGCTCCAAGCGCGTCTTCGGTATACATGCGCGAGCAGCGCCGCATAGCCTGCGAGCAGCAGCAAGGCAAATCCCCCCAGCGCGAACCGCATCATAGCCGGATATCCATAATGCGCATCATCCACGCGCATACGCCCGCCAATGCGGCCAAGCATAAGGTAAGCACGAGCAGTCCCCCGCCCCGGTATAATGGCTGCATATAATCTCCGGCAAAAAAACCGAGCAGCCCGACGAAGCCGAAGGGCATGCCCATCATCAGCCTGGACTCGAATTTTTTCTGGGCGATCATAACGCTGACCTCCAGCTCGACCTCGAGCTTCTCTGCGATCAGGCCAGAGGTGCGCCGCATGACCTCGACGAGATCGCCGCCCGAGCGTTTGCAGATCCGAAACGCCTCGGCGAAGTTCGCGATCTCCTCGATGCCGCTGCGAACGGCCAGATCGCTAAGCGACAGCTCGAGCGGCTCGCCATTGCGCAGCCGATTGGTCACTGCCCGAATCTCGCGAAGCATCGGCGCAGCCGGATCGCCGGTCAGCATCGCCATGTCGGCTTCGAGCGCGCCGAACGCGGTCTCGACGGAGCGCCCCGCGGACAGCAGCGACGACAGCGTCTGCAGCATATCCTTGAAATGCAGCCGCAGCCGCTCCTGCCTGCGCCGGCATAAATGACCGGCGACCAGCTTCGGCCCGTACCAGCCGCATGGCGTCGCGAGCAGCGCGACCAAGGGCTGGCGATACAGCAGCCATACGGCGGCAAAACCGATGAAAGCCGCTCCCGCCATTGCGTACATGCGCTCGGAGCGGCTGAGCGGGTATACCCGGTAATCCGTTAAGCTCATACCCTCACCTCCTCGCCCGCTTCCAACCAGCCGTTAAGCTTGCGCACATTCGTCAGTTCGCCCGCTCGCCGAAGAACGTCGCTATGCATTCCGTTCTCCCCTCCGAGCAAGTAGAGCGGGTTCAACTCCACCTCCCCATCCCGAAGCCCTGCGATCTCGCTAATCTCGACAACGCGCCGGCTGCCGTCCCTTAACCGGCTCAGATGAACGACAATATCAAGCGCCGAAGCAAGCTGTCGCCGTACGACGGCAACCGGCAGCTCCGAGCCGCCGAGCACCATCGTCTCCAGCCTCGACAGCATGTCCCGGGCCGTGTTGGCATGGCCGGTGGAAAGCGAACCCTCATGTCCGGTGTTCATGGCCTGCAGCATGTCGAGCGCCTCCTCGCCCCGCACCTCGCCCACAATAATCCGGTCGGGCCGCATCCGCAGCGAGGCGCGGATGAGCTCGCGCATCCCGATCCGGCCTTTGCCTTCGGTATTCGCGTTCCTCGTCTCCAGCGATACGAGGTTCGCAATGCCTGGAATCTGAAGCTCTGCCGCATCCTCGATCGTAATGATGCGCTCCTCCTGCGGGATCCAACGGGCGAGCGCGTTCAGAAAAGTCGTCTTGCCCGAGCCGGTGCCGCCGCTGATAAAAATGTTGTACTTGGCCTGCACGAGCCGCCGCAGCAGCGACGCTGCCTCCGCGCAGATCGCGCCAAGCATCACCAGCTCGTCCATGCCGAGCGGACGTGCCGGAAACCGCCGGATCGTGACGGTCGGACCTTGAAGCGCGACCGGCGGCAGGACGACGTGTACCCGCGAGCCGTCGGGCAGCCGGGCATCCACGATCGGCGACGCCTCGTTGACGATCCGATTGACTTGTCCGACGATCGATTGGATCAGATCCTCCAGCCGCTCGCGGCTCTCGAAGCCGAGCGGCGCGCGCTGCAGCCGCCCGTCCTTTTCGAAAAAAATACGCTCGTGGCCGACGATCATAATCTCGGTGACGTCCGGGTCCGCAAGCAGCGGCTGGAGCGCATCCAAGCCCCTGAAGGAATGAAACAGCCGGCTAACGGCCGCCTCGCGTTCCGCCGAGGTAAGCCGGTTCATCCGCGGCTCCGCGAACAGCTCGCCTTCGATGAGCGCCCGCAGCTCGGCATCGCTCACGGCCGCATCCCACGCCAGCCTTGATCGGACGCGCTCGCGCACGGCGGCGATCTCGTCCGCCCTCAGCCCTGCGCCGAGCATGCGTAACCGCCTCCCGCCGGGACGGGCTCCCGCAGCTCGCCGTCGCCCGGACGGCGTCCCTCTGCGCGCGGCGCATAACCTGTCGTCCCCGGCGGCGAAGACCGCTCTCTAGGGCCTTCATACCCCAGCGCGTCCAGCAGACGATCGACGCCGCCAGCAAATGCGACCGAGCCCAAAATCGCGCCGATGTCGGAGATACGCTGCCACTGCGGAATATAAGGCAGCGGCAGCCATTGCGCGCCCCCCGGCAGCCGCATGGCGTCGGAGGAAGCTTCGCCCAGCGCTTTGTTCAAAATATAAGTCGACTTGCCAAGCAGCTCCGGCTCCCGGTCGCCCCACTCCCGGAGCATTGACCTCGTCTTGCCAAGAAGCTGGACATCGTCCGCCGCGATCCAGCAGATCCTGCAGCTGAGCTCGAGCAAGCGCTGCTGCCAGCCGGCAAAGCCGCCGTCCGGATCGGCGACGATCAGATCGAAGCCGCCGTAACGGCGAAGCGCTTCGATCAGCGCCTCCAGGCGCTCCGGCGTCATCGCCAGCAGCTCGGCCGGATGATCGGCCGGCTCGAGATAGCCCGCGCCGACCGCCGATCGACGCGAGCCAAGCGCGCGAATCCGCGCCTCCGCCGAAGCAGGATGCGCCGACAGCTCGTACAACAGCCTGGACAGTCCCTCCGGCTCCCGTCCGCCATCCTCTTTCCCGTCCGTCCCCCGCCCGCCAAGCAGCGGACCGACGCCGCACAGCGCCTCCAAATTCAAATACATGACGCTGTACCCGCGCTCCGCTGCCTGCCTGGCGATGTTGAGCGCGAGCGTCGTCTTGCCCGCGCCGCCGCCCGCCGAATAGACGGTCCACAGCGCCGTCCCCTCCGCCGGCTTGGCCGAAGCCGTCTCGACCAGCCTGCGGATCTCCGCGGCGAGCCGCGGGAGCGACTGATACTGCGCGATGGCAGGCAGGCCTTCGTACTCCCCCGAAGCGCCGCTGTCGGTAAGTACGACGATCTTCGCACCGCCGCCACCTATCGGCACCTGCCCGAGCGCGGGCAGCAGCGACTGCTGTACGACCAGCAGATCCGTCCCTCGCCCGGTTTGCAAATAACGCTCCAGCGCGTCCGCATGCGTGAAAGCCGCGATCTCCGCCAGCGGATCCCGTTCCTTCAAGTACAGCGCCAGCCGGCTCGCGTACCCCGGCTGCGGCGCGGCTACGACCAGCCGAATCCCCATCTAACCCAGCTCCTCCCTATCGCAGGCAACGACAAAAAAGCACCGCCAATTTCGATGTCATCATCGAAATCAGCGGTGCTTCCGCATGCCGTACGCTTGAATATATTTCTAAATTATCATGCCTCGGCGCTCGGCGTCAATCCTTTTCCGAAGCCGTCCGCCGACGCCCCGCACACGTACGCCCAACTGGCCGATCACATTTTCGTCAGCCGCACATCGTCGATGTGCAGCGTCGTGCCTCCGGACGAATCGACGTAGAACCCGACGTCCACCTGCCCGTTCGTCACGAAAATATTGCTGATGCTGATATACTTCCAGACGCCGTCGTTGGAGATATTGTAGTATTGCGCCGTGCCGCCGTAGTTCGAGATTTCCGCCCGCGCCGTTGTCGGCGTCGTGTTTTTCAGTCGAACCCGCGCTTCGAACTTGTAGTTGGCGTTGTTGACCGGCACGCTCACGACCTGATGGACGCTCTGCTGGTAGGCGCCGGCGAGCCAGAAAAACGCGCGCTTGTCCTGCGTCCACGGAGACTCGGGCGGATTGGTGCCCGACCCGCTGTCAATACCGTACGCAAGCGTCTGCCCAGTCGGATGCCATTCGGACCAGTTGCTGTTGTAAGCCGTGTCCCGGTCAAAGTCCCCGTTATCGAGCAGGTTCAGCTCGGACTCCGGCGTACCCGGCGTGGCCGAAGCGACCAGCAGCCGGTCGAGGTTCACGTTGCCGCTGTTGCCCGAATCGTACTTGAAGGCGACCAGATTGGCGCCCGCGCTCAGCGTGACCGTCTTGGTGACGTCCTGCCACACGTTCCAGTTGGCGCTCGGACTCGCGAAGCTGACCGAGCCGGCGCTGACGCCGTTCACGTAAGAGGTCAGCGTCTTGGCCGAGCCGCTGCCGTTCGCATACCGCATCGCCAGCGTATAGGTGCCTGCTGCGGGCGCGTTGACCCTGAATTCGGCCTGCCCGCCGACGGCGCTCAGATTGTCCACGAACGCAGCCCCCGAGTAGAACCAGTGATCCTTGTTAATGCCTGCGCCGCCGGACAGCCTGGCGCTCTCCGCCTCGTACTTGGCAACGGCAGCCGCATACGGAACCTTGACGTAATCGAGGTTCGCATTGCCCGTGTCGCCCGCATCGCTGTCGTACTTGTACGACAAGCTGTTGCGGCCGGCTTCGAGCGGAATCGTCTCGGTCTGCGTCGCCCAGGTATCCCAGTTCGCCTGGTTCGCAAGCGTCGTTTGCTTGACCCGCTTGCCGTTGACGTAAATGCTGAGCGACTTCGCCGAGCCCGTCGAGTTGGCGTAGCGGAGATCGACCGCATAGTCGCCGCCCGTCGCCACGTTCGGATAGAAGGTGACGGCAGCGCCCGCATTGCCGAGCCCTTCGACGAAGCCCGTACCCGCGTACCCGCTGTGGTTCGTGTTGACGTTCGCCTTGGTCGAGGTCGTATTGCCGGACAAAGAGGCGTCCTCGGCCTCGTACTGCGTCGCGGTGTCCGTCACTGTCGCGGAGCCGCTGACGACGACGTTTTTGGCCGATGCGCCGCCCGCCGCGAGCTTGACGTAGGTGACGTCGCCGTAGACGTCCTTCGTCTTCGTCCAGCCTTCGCCCGAAGCCGCGCGCAGGGCGTTCAAGCTCGCATAGGAAGTCGCACTCGATCCGCCGATCGTAACGCCCGTGCCGGCCTTGCCGTGGATCGCGGCGAGATAGTAGGCAACCGGTGCCGAATACGTGCCGTTCTTGGCTCCGACGCTGAACGAAATGCCGCTCGCGCCGTTGTCCTGCGCCGTCATCGTCTGCTTGAAGTAGCCGGTGCCCTCATAATTGTAGGTCGTGCCGTCGTCGTCGTAATAGGTGAAGCTCGTCTGCACCGTGTCAGGGAACACGTCGACATTGATCGTGGAGACCGACGCTTGTCCGGTGTAGTCCAGCACCTTCTGCGTAGGGATGATCGCGCCCTTCTTGACGAACACGGGAATATCGCTCCACGTGCTCGCATTGACCGGGTAGCTGATCGTCTGTCCGCCCGCGTAGGCGGTGCCGCGGAAGTAGTCGATCCAGTTGCCGGTCGGCAAATAGACGGACTTGGACGTCTGCTGCTTGTCGACGACGGGCGAGGCCAGCAGCCAGTCTCCGAACATCCACGCGTCCAGGTTGTTTTTGGCGTTCGTGTCCGTCGGATAATCGTACAGGAGCGGACGGACCAGACCGACGCCCGTCTCGTAAGCGCTGCGCTCATACGCGTACATATACGGCATCAGCCCGTAACGGAGCTGAATCGCCGACTTGGACGCTTCCTCCGCGGTACTGCCGTATACCCAAGGCTGGCGCTGCTGGTGATTGTTGCCGTGAACGCGGAATACAGGCGTGAAGGCGCTGAATTGGATCCAGCGCGCATACAGTTCCGGCGACGGATTGCTCGTCGTGCCGTCCTGCTGGTTGAAGCCGCCGGTATCCATGCCCCACTTGGGCTGCCCCATATTGATGGAGGACAGCATGGTCGCCCGCTGCTCCTTCATGCCCGCGGCCCAGTTGATCTTCTCGCCCTTGTACCACTGAATGCCGATGTCGCCCGACCACAGCGTCGTCGCGTAGCGCTGCGCGCCGGGATAATACGTGCGAGCCGTCTGCCAGACGCGGTTGGTCGACGAATAGGCCCGCTGTCCTTCATAGATCGCTTGCGAAAAATGAGTCGTGGTGAAATTGCCGAACCAGAGCGTGGTGCCGCCGGAGGACACCTTGTCCGTCTCGTCGTTCCACCAGCCGACGATGCCTTTGTCGAACGCGCCCTTGGAGTGGTCCCAGTACCAGGCGCGCTCCGAGGCATTGTACGGGTCGATGCTGCGCACGCTGACCGGAATAAAATAGTCGGTGTACGCGCCGTGACCGGGATACCAATAGCCGCCCGCATTTGCATCGATCGACTGCTGGGTCGTATGACTCGACAGGTCGGTCGTGACGATGCGCGGCTTCGTGATGCCGATCATCTTCACGCCCTTGCCGTCCATCGTCGTCTTGAGCGCCGTCGTGGACGCGCTCGGGAAGTTGGTCGTATTCCACGTGAACTCCCCGTAGTTGTCCTGCCCGTAATTTTTCCAGTCGTAATCGAGGCCGACACTGTCGAGCGGAATGTTTTTCGCCCGGTACGTATCCACGTTCCCGAGCAGCTCCGTCTGGTTCGTATCCCATTCGAAGTTGGAGAAGCCGAGCGACCACTTGGGCATCATCGGCGATTTGCCCGTAATGTCGGAATACGAACTCATAATCTGCTTGGGCGAGCCTAGCATGATGTAATACTCGACGTCGTTTTTCGTATACCGGCGGCCCTCCGTCGGCGTTCCGCCGTAATAAAACTCCATCTTGCCCGTCGCGGACTCGGTGTACGGATAGCCGCCGTCGCTGTCGACCAGCACGCCGTAGCCGGCCGTCGACCAGATGAACGGACCTCCCGCGTCGCCCTGCTCGCCCGCATGGGCACCGTGGCTGTTGTCGTTGCGCAGCAGGTCGCCGCCGTCCTCGAAGGCGTTGTAGCCGCGAATGCCGTACATATTGTCCGCCGTATTGTGCAGGAACCGCACGCCGTCGGAGAAAACGCCGCCGGCGGACGGCTCCCAGAACAAGGTCGTTCCGTTCGACTTTTTGACGGTCAGACGAGCCGGACTCTTGGCAATCTCAATCTTCATATCGGTCGTCGTGACCGTGATCGGATCGCCGGCCGTATTAATCGTAGCGCCTGCCGCGCTCCACGTTTTGGCGGCGTCGATCATCGGCGTGTCGGCGCTGGCGGCGACCGAATTAGGCCGATAATCGACCTTCGCGATGCCGGAAGAGAGCACCTTGATCTCGAGAATATCGTCGCTCGGCTCCGTGCCGTTGTCGATCGTCAGCGTAAGCGTGTCGCCCGACACGCTGCTGGCGGTCACGTTGCCCAGCGCGCCGACATAGGCATACGCCGGACTCGCGCCCATCGGCGCGAGCAATGCGGCGCCCAGCAGGACGGCGGTGAGCAGACTCGTGCTTTTTCGAGCCATAGATGCATACATATGGCGCATCGTCGGCATCCTCCTGTCTTTTTTAAAATAAGTGCGTTTACCAGCGAATCGCTACGTTGTCCAGGTTGATGCCCGATGCATTGCCTGCGTCGTACTGCACGCGAATCGTGTTTAGTCCCGCATTCAGGGACGTCGTCGTCGTCGCGGTATTCCACGTATCCCAGTTCGCCGTCGCCGGCAGGGACAGATCGGTCACCTTCGTGCCGTTCTTGTAGATCGCTCTCGACGCCGCGCCGCCGCCGGCGCTGTACCGGACGTCAATCGAATAGGTGCCGGCCGTCGGCGCGTACACCTTGACCTCGACAAAGTCGCCGGAGGTCGCGAAGCCGTCTACGAAGCCCGTGCCCAGATAGCCCGTATGGTCCGTGTTCGTGGACACGGCGAAAAGCGTGGCGAACTCGGCTTCGTATTCGTTCTTGTCGACGCCGCTCAGCACGACCGAACGGGCGGAGGCGCCGGACGAGATTTTGACGTAAACGAGCTTCGCCGCCGTGTCGTAGTACCAGCCCTGCGAAGCCGAGGTCAGGCCGCTCAGCGTCGTTTGCTGCGTCAGCGCCGAACCGTCCTTCGTCACCGAGGAAGGCTTCTTCGTCAGCACCTGCAGCGTGCTCGTCGTCGTCAGTGCCGGCACGGATACGGTCACTTGATCAGAACCGTAATTTTCGGTCGACGTGATCGTCTTCGTCGCCGATCCGTCGTACCAGCTGTACGACGTCGTCCCCTGCGGGAAGATGCGGAACGTCAGGTTCGTGTAGTTGGTCAGATCATTGCCGATCGTGCCGCCGACCGTGTACGTACTATTCAGATTCATCGGCAGGATTGCGCCCGCCTTGGCGAATACCGGCAGATCGTCCACCGACGCATAGTAGCCGATCGTCTGCGAGCCCGGACGCATCGCGCCCCACCAGAAGTCGACCCATTCGCCGGCCGGCAGATAGACGCTCTTGTTCGTCTCGCCCTGGTTCACGACCGGCGCGACGAGCAGATTGTCCCCGAGCATGTACTGCGCGGTCAGGCCGTACGTATTCGTGTCGCTTGGATAGTCGAGCACCATCGCGCGCATCAACGGCACGCCGGTGTCGCTCGATTTTTTGCCTTCGCTGTACAAATAAGGAATGATGTTATAACGCGCGTTGATGAACTTCTGCGAAGTCGTCAGCACGGTCGAGTCGCCCGTGCGGGACGCCGCGTTCCATGGCGAGCGCTCTTCGCTCGGCGAAGGCGACGCTTTTTCCGAGTGGAATTGCATGACCGGCGAGAACGCGGCCATGGCGATGGAGCGCTTGTACAGCTCCGCCGTCGGGAACGAGTCACCTGTGAAGCCGGCCAGATCCCAGCTGGTGAACGGCACGCCGGAAATATTGGACGAAAGTCCCGCGAGCACCGCCTGCTGGTACGCGCCGAACGTCGATTCCTGGTCGCCCGCCCAGAAGATCTGGTTCTTTTGCGCCCCGCTCGTGCCCGAACGGCTGAACGAGACGGAATTCGCGTTTTTGGACAGCGCATACGCGTTATACGCCCCGACGTAGTCGTTCGGGTACTGATTGCGCATCTCGTCGCCCTTCTTGCCGTTGCTGAACGTCAGCGACCGTCCCCACACCATCTCGCCGCCGTCCGTCTTGAAGCCGTCGATGCCGATGCCGTCGAACAGGTAGGCGCGCTTGGACATCCACCAGTTTTTCGCCGCCGTGTTCGTAAAGTCGAGCAGCAAGCTGTTTTCGAACCACGAGCCCGCGGGCAGTCGATACTGGCCGCCGCTGCCGTCGCCTACCGCATAGCCCTGCGAGATCATATACGACTCGTCGTTATCCTTCTGCGTGTACGCGGAGCTCGTATACTTCTGGATCGGCACCTGCCAGAGCACCAGCTTCATGCCGGCATTGTGAATGTCGGTCGCCATCTGGGCCGGGTTCGGCCACTTCGTGCCGAAAGTGAAGTCGCTGTAAGAGAACGCCGCGCTGCCGGTCTTCGGCGTATAGGTCGCGTCGTTAAAAATATAAAACGTGTTCTCGTCGCTCCACTGCTCCAGCACGACGGCCGAGGCCGGAATATTGTTCGTGCTCGCGCTGCTGAGCGCGGCGGTCACCTCCGACTGCCTGTCCCACTCGTTCGCGGACATCCACAGGCCGAACGCCCACTTGGGCAGCATCGCCGGCTTGTAGGTGATGTCCGTGTAGTTGGAGACGACGTCCTTCAGATCGCTGCCGTAAATAAAGTAGTAGTCCAGCAGCGAATTCGCGCCTCCGCCGGTATTGACCGTGAAGTTGTACATATCCGTGCGCTCGGTCGCCATTTTGAATTTCGAATAATACGTCGAATTGACATAGATGCCGTAGCCGTTCGTGTTGATGAAAAAGGGGATCGCCATGTACGTTCGGTCGTTCTGGTTTTTGTACTGGTTGTAGACGTAGGTGTCCACGTCGTAGCCGCGCTTCTGGAAGTTGTTGTAGTGCTCGCCGAAGCCGTAGAACTGCTCGCTCGTCGGCGAATACAGATTATCCTGCACCTTGTCGATGATGCTCGTGCCGTCGGTCAGCCATGCCATGTTCTTGTTGACCGAATTGTCGTATTCGCGCGCGATCAGCGTCGTGCCGTCCGGCTTGTACACGCTGAGCTTGTACGGATTTTTATCGATCCGTATTTTGAGCGCGCTCGTACTGATCAGATAGTAGGTCGTATTGTCGGCAAACGTATAATTGCTGAGTCCCGTCGCGAGCGTGCCCGTCCCTTTGGGAGACAGCTGCACGCGGAACACGTCGGCCGCCTGGAAGGAGATGCCGATCTTCGGCGATAGCGTCCCCGTATTCGGCGTTGCGCTCAGCGTCACCTTGTTGCCGCCGTCCGTATAGCCGCTCACGCTGGCGACGGATTCCCAGCCCGTCACCGTGAACGTGAACGGACCGATCGTCTTCTCGTTCGCCCCGTCCTTGTTCGCGTGGATCGTATACGTGACGACGTCGCCCTTGGCGAAGGTGCCCATATTGATCTGCCAGTAGCTGTTGCTGCCGCTGTTGTACTGCCAGGTGCCGTTAATGACGGACTGCGTCGCGCCGTTTTTCGTCCAGGTAATCCAGGTCGCCTGTCCGCTCTCGATCGGCCAGGTGGTCAGTTTGAGATAGACCGTGTCGCCCGCGACCGGATCCCGCGGATAGCGCTCGGTCAGTTGGACGTCGTACAGATCGTCCGTGCCGTAGGGCGCATGATAGACGCCGGAGATGGCGAAGGCGCTCGCGGGAACCGCCAGCAGTACCACCAATCCGAGCAACAGCGCCGATGCCAGACGGGAATGCCATCTTGTTTTCATCACGTCAATACCCCTTTCTCAAAATGAATTTCGCATTTCGCAAGCCGTCCGCTTACCCGCCCCTCGACTTGCCGCTGTCCGTTACATGACGCATCCCCCCTCTCCGGACGCGCTGGATGCACGCTTCAGGGCGTACCGGTTGCCTTCGCTTCCGCGTCGTCCATGCTTGCAGCGCCTTCTGTATCCGCGCCGGGATTCGGATTCGGATTCGGATTCGGAATGCGCACCGTCACCTCCCCGCTCGCGGTGAAGCCCGCCAGCCACTGCGGGACGAGCTCGTTCAGACGCTGCTGGCGGATCAGCTCCACAATCCTTTCTTTGGCCTGCTCGGCGGTCTCCGTCGATGCCGGTTTGCGATCCGTCACCTTCAGCAAATGATAGCCGTACGCGGTCTTGATCGGCTTGCCGTAGGCGCCTGTCTTCAGTTGCCCGGCCGCTTGCTCGAGCTCGGGCGCGGTCTGTCCCGCCGACAGATAGCCCAGGTCCCCGCCCGCTTCCCGCGTCGCGACGTCAGCCGAGAACTCGGCGGCCAGCTTGGCGAAGTCGGCGCCTTTGTCCAGTTCGCCGTACAGCTCCTTCGCCTGCGCCTCGGTCTTCACCAGGATGTGCGACAAGCGGACCTGTGCGGGATGATGGAACGACGCCTCGTTCAGCTCGTAAAACTGCGTGACCTGCTCGTCCGTCACTTCAAGCTCCGACGCGAACAGCTTGCCGAGCTGCAGCTGCATCTCGATCTGCGCCGCAAAGCCCGCTTCGTCGAGTCCGACGGAGCTCAGATAGCTTTGAAAATCCGCCTCCGACGCGAACGAACCGCGCATTTTGTCCATACCGGCCTTCAGCTCCTCGTCGCCGACGCTCAGCCCCTTTGCCGCCGCCTGCTCGTCCGCGAGTCGCCTGATGACCATCTCCTGCAGCGTCTGCGCGCCCACTTGCCCGAGCATCGCCTCGTACAGCTCGTCCTTCGTAATGTTCGTTTTGCCCACCGTTGCTACGATGCTCGCCGTTCCGTTATCGTCCGCCTTCGCGGCATCCGCTTCCGGCTTCGCGCCGTTCCCGCCGGCGTATGCGTATACGGCGAACAGAACTGCCGCGATCAATACCGCAAGGCCGCCGGCCGTCAGCCATTTTTTCATCGCTTCGTCGCCCCCGTCCGATATGGAATGTTGGATCGCCGTTTTGTCCTTCTCCCCTTGCGAATGCCGCTTTCGCACGGCTGCTAACCTTCCTGCGCGGCGAGATTCGGCTTCCTGCCCTTGTAAATCTCGTAAATCATGTCTTCGATGCTCGGCTCCTTCACCGAGATATCGCGGATCGGATACCGCTCAGCCAGCTCGGCGATCAGCCGCGATGCACTGATGCCGTCCTTTTCGAACCGGAGCCATACCCGCTGCCCTTCCGCCTTCACGGTTTCCGCACGCACATGGTACAGCCCGGACACGGGCCGCTCAAGCTCCACATCCAGCATCCGGTACGGCGCGAGCCGCGAGAGGATCGCGTTCAACGGTCCGTCCTCGACAAGCTTGCCGTGGTTGATGACGACAAGCCTCCCGCACAGCTGCTCGACGTCGTCCAGATCGTGCGTCGTCAGGATGACCGTGGTGCCTCGCTCCTTGTTGATGCCGGCGATATAGCGGCGGATCGCGTGCTTGGCCTCGATATCCAGGCCGATCGTCGGTTCGTCAAGAAACAGGACGGACGGAGAATGAAGCATCGCCGCCGCGATATCCCCCCGCATGCGCTGGCCGAGCGACAGCTGGCGGACCGGGATGTCCAGCAGATCCCCGATGCCGAGCACGTCGTGCATCAGCTCGAGATTCGCCTTGTACATACGCGCCTCGATCCGATAGATCCGGCGCAGCAGCTCGTAGGATTCGCCCAATCTGAGGTCCCAATAGAGCTGCGTCCGCTGGCCGAACACGACGCCGAGGCGCCGCACGACCTCCTTGCGGCTGCGCTGCGGCGACAGCCCGTCGATCAGGATCGACCCCGAAGTCGGATGCAGGATGCCCGTCATCATCTTCACGGTCGTGCTCTTGCCCGCCCCGTTCGGACCGAGAAAGCCGACGATCTCTCCCGCCTCGATGCGGAAGCTGATGCCGTCGACGGCCCGCACGACCGTCTTGCGGGGAGCGAAGAGGCCGGCTAGGGAGCCGCTCAGGCCTTTCTTTTTGCGCACCAGCTTGAACGCCTTGACCAGATCCCGCACTTCCAATTGACTCATGGCCTTCACGCTCCCGCGCTTTCGTAGTTTCGCAATCCCCGGCTGAAAACGAGGCGTGCAAGGATGAACAGGGCCGCGCCGACGATCGGAGTCCACAGCGAGATGTCCGGCAGGCCCGGCGCCCGGCAGGCTTTGTCCAGCATGGCGCAAGCCGGATAGAAGCTGATGAAGGCGATCGGCAGCGCCGCCGTCAGAACGGCTTGCAGCGCGTACGGATAAATCGACAGCGGATAAAGCGTCGATCGCTCCATGAAGTCGTTGAGCAGCATGAACATCGACTGGCTCCGCTTGGTCCAGAACGCCACCGAGCAGAAAATCGTAAAAATGGATGAGCGTATCAATGCCGCGCCCGCTACGACGAGGCCGATCCGGAGCGTATGGCCGGCAGTCCATTCGAAGTGCGCCAGCCGGCTGCCGTAGATCAGAATGACGACGCCGACCGCGACGTCCATCAGGCCGATGATATTGATGTATTTGACCGTAAACTGGTAGAACACGCCGAGCGGACGCAGCAGCATCCGGTCGAACTCTCCGCGCAGCACGTACGTCTCCAGCCACAGGTTCTGCACGGAGAATACCATCGTAATGCCGTGGCTCAGCTGGCCGAGGCCGTACAGAAAGGCAAGCTCCGCGAACGTCCAGCCGCTGAGCGACTGAAAGTTGGATACGATGAAGCGAAGCAGCAAAATGCCCGTGCCGTACATTAAAGGGATCATAACGAAGCAGCTGATGTAGTACATCGGGTACTCCAGCTGCTTTTGCACCGACAGCTTCAAGTAAAACAATCCGACAGAAGCGTAATATCGCAGCTTGTCCGGCATGGCTATCCCCCCTGTACAAGCACGCGCTTGCGGGCCCTGCTCCACATCGCGGCGGCCGCGAGCGATAGCGCGGCGATCCAGCCTGCCTGGACGAGCAGCTCGAAGGCGATCCGTCCGGGGGCAAGCTGCCCGATATAAATGCCCAGCGGCGTTTGATAGATATAAGAGAAAGGCAGGAAAACCAGCACGCTTCGCGCCTCCTCAGGAAACAGCCATAGCGGAATGAAGCGCCCGGACAGCAGCAGCAGCACACCGTCTTTGATCGTGCCCAGATTGCCGAGCTGCAGCACCCAGAAGCAGAGCAGGCCGAGCATCAGACTGATGAGCCAGAGCAGTACGAAGCTAAGACAGGCGCTCACGAGAAACAGCAAAAACGCGGACAGGCTGGCGGGCAGCGGATTTTGCAAAAACAAGGTCATGACCAGCAGCAGCGGCACGAGCTGCGTAGCGACGGCGCCGAGCGCCGTGCCGACATCCTCGAAAAAGTAGAGAAGCACGAACCGAACGGGACGAAAAAAGTCGACGGCGATATCGCCCTGCCCGATGCGCTCCTGCAGCTTCTCCTCCACGGTTTTCGGAAAAAACGCCGTCAGTAATACCGACATCATCGCGTAGGCGATCATTGCGTCCTCCGTCACGCCCGCCACGCTGCCGATGCCGCGGTAAGCCGTCTTCCACAGATACAGGTTGGCGAGCAGGACGATCACGTTCGTGCCGAGCGCGGCGAATACCTCGAAGCGATAGGCCAGCGAGACGAGCAGCTTCATTTTGGCCGCGTACAAATACGGACTCAACGCTCGCTCCACCTGTAGACGCGTGCCTCGTAAGGCAGAAGCGCAAGCCTTGCCGGTTCGTCCCCGCCGTCATGCCCCTCGCCGGAAACCGGGCCAGCAGCCGCCGTCTCCGCATACGCCCGCTCCTCCTGGTCGCCCAGGTTAGCGAGCAGCAGCTCCGCATGAGGCGCGAGCCGTCCGGGCGGCAAGTCGAGGGTCGCCGGCTCTCCGAAGAAATTAAGCACGACGAGCAGCCTGTCATCCCCGAGCCGCCGCGTATAAGCGAAGACCGACTCGTCTTCCTCGGCGACAGGCTCGAATTCGCCGTAGACGATGACCGGATGCGCCTTGCGCAGCGCGATCAGACGCCGGTAATAAGCCAGCACTGAATCCGGATCTTCGAGCGCGCGCTCCGCGTTAATCTCCTTATAGTTCGGATTAAGCCCGATCCAGGGGACGCCTTCCGTAAACCCGGCCTGCGCGCCGGCGCTCCACTGCATCGGCGTCCGGACGTTGTCCCGCCCCTTCCGGTAGATCGCCTCCATCGCCTGACGGGGATCCATGCCCCCTTGCTCTGTCGCTTCGCGGTAGAAATTCAACGTCTCGACGTCGCGGTAGTCGCCGATCGATTCGAAACGGACGTTGGTCATGCCGAGCTCTTCGCCCTGATAGATGAACGGCGTGCCCTGCAGCGTATGCAGCAGCGTCGCCAGCATCTTGGCGGACCGGACGCGGTAGCGGCCGTCGTCGCCGAAGCGGGACACCATCCGCGGCTGGTCGTGATTGTTGAGGTACAGGCTGTTCCAGCCGATGCCGTGCAGCCCGGTCTGCCAGGCGACGACGATCCGCTTGATGTCGCGCAGCCGCCACGGCACCACGTCCCATTTCCATATCGGTCCCGAATCGACGCTCATCAGCTCGAAGTTGCAGATCATATGGAGCTCGCGCCGCTCGTCGCGAACGTAGTCGGCCGCGGTCTCCGGCGTTACGTTCAGCGTCTCGCCGACCGTCATCAAGTCGTAGCGGCTCAGCACTCGCTCGTTCATTTCCCTCAGCAGCTCGTGCACGCCCGGCTGGTTCGCGTACAGGCTCTCGTCGAACACGTAGCCTTCGTCCGTCGCCGGCGGCTTGTCCGAATCCGGAAAGCCCTCCGCCTTCAAAATCAGGTTGATCGTGTCCATCCGAAAACCGTCGAAACCTTTATCCAGCCAAAAGCGCATCATCTCGTAGATTTCTTCCCTGAGCGCGGGATTTTTCCAGTTCAGATCAGGCTGCTTTTTCGAAAACAAGTGCAAATAATATTCGCCTGTCGCTTCGTCGCAGGACCAAGCGGACGAGGAGAAGTAGGAGCGCCAGTTGTTCGGCTCCCTGCCGTCGCGCCCTTCCCGCCAGATGTAGTAATCGCGCTTCGGATTCGTCTTGGAAGAGCGCGATTCCACGAACCACGGGTGCTCATCCGACGTATGGTTGACGACGAGATCCATGATGATACGAATGCCGCGGCCGTGCGCCTCCTGCAGTAGCCGCTCGAGATCCGCCATCGTGCCGAACGTCGGCATAACGTCGCGGTAGTCGGAAATATCGTAGCCGCTGTCTTCGCCCGGGGAACGGTAGACCGGGCAAAGCCAAATGACGTCGACGCCAAGACTGCGAATATAATCGAGTTTCTGCGTAATCCCGTTCAGGTCGCCGATGCCGTCTCCGTCCGAATCCCGGAAGCTGGCCGGGTAGATCTGATAAACGACGGCTTCCTTCCACCAGTTCGCGGTTCCCATCGCGCTTGCCCCCTCTAGCGTTCGATTAACTGCGCGGGAGAGCCGGCATCGGCATAACGGTTGCGCAGACGTTCCATATCCTCGGGCTCGATCGGCAGGCCCGAATGATCCAGCACGACGTTCATACAAGGCTTACTCTCTTTCAGCAGCCCGAACAGCAGGTCATAGTCGACCGCGCCCGTTCCCGGGGGCACCGCCCGTTTGAGGCCCTCGTCGAGCACGAAGTCCTTGGCGTGCACGAGCTCGATCCGGTCGCCGAACAGCTCGAAGGAGCGCCGAATCATGGCGGCCTGGCTGTCGATGTTGTCCGCCGACAGCAGGTTCGCGGGATCGAAGACGATATGCAGATGGCGCGAGCCGATATCGGCGATCATGCGGGCGAGCTTGTCCGGACTGTTCGCGACGAAGGAGGTGACGCCTTCAATGCCAAGCTTGACGCCGAACGATTCGGCTTCGCGGACCAGCTCGCGCAAGCCGTTCACGCACAGCTCGTAGGCCGCCTCGCCGTGGTTGTCCGGGTGCCAGGAAAAATCGGCGTTCAGCGAGCCGGTCTCCGTGCTCACCATGCCGCAGCCAAAGTCGCGGGCGTAGCGGATGCGCTCCTTGAACAGCTCCAGCTGCCGCCTTCGCGCTTCGGGATCGGGATGCACCGGATTGATGTAGCATTCGATCGACGCAATCTGGACGCCCCGTTCGCGGAAGGCGTCCCCGATATGCCTTGCCATGCCGGCGCTTAATTTGCCGTAGCCGGTATCGATGGCGGTAAGCGTCTCCGGCAGCGACAGCTGAATGCACGAAAAGCCCATCTCCGCCGTCTGCCGCGCGAATTCTTGCGCCGACTGCCCGCGTTCCAGGCAGCGCGCGCTAATGCCCAGTCTCAACATGCCGATCGCTCCTCATTGTGAATTGGTTGGTTTTCCCGCTGTGGACCGCTTGCCGGCTCGCGCTCGGGCGGCGCGTCTCCGCGTTCCAGCCAAGCGATCTCTTCCGCCGTAAAATCCTCGTCCGCCGCTACGGCGTTGTCGGCCATCCGGTCCGCGCGGCCGCTCGCCGCGATCGCATAGGCATCCAGCAGGCCGTTCGCCGCCAGACTCGTCACGTAGCGGAGCGCGACCTGAGGCACGGTCAGCCCCTTGCGCTCGGCCATCTCGAATGCGCGGCCCAGGCGGCCGGCGTTCGCGTCGTTGACCCAGGCATCGACGCTCCATGCCGGAAGCTCGCCCGCGGCCAGCCGGGCAGGCAGCAACGCCGGCGTCAGGCTGCCGTCAAGAAAACCGACGCCGAGCACGGAATAACCGACGACGGCGATGCCGTTGCTTCGATACCACGTCCTGGCAGGCTGCCCGGCATCTCCGCCGATGCCGGGACAATCGCGCCACCAGTGAACGTCCGTGGCCTTCCGCTCGAGCAGCGACAGCTGCGGACCGGACAAGACGAACGGTCGAAGACCGTGGCGCTCCGCATATGCGTTCGCCTCCCCGATGCGCGCGTGCGACCAGTTCGAGGCGCCGTACGCCCGGATTGTCCCCGCCTCCCAGTAGCCGTGCAGCGCCTCGACGATCGGGCCGACCTCGCCCTCCGGATCGTCCCGATGGAGCAGGAACAGGTCGACGCTTCCGGTGTCCAGATCGTGCAGCGAAGCCCGCAGATCCGTCTCCAAATCGCCAGGCGTCACCTGCTTGCCGCCGGGCCCGTCCATGCAGCCCTTGGCCAGCACGACGATCCGTTCCCGATTGCCGCGCGTCCGCATCCAGCGGCCGATCAGGCGGTCGGTCTCGCCGTCATAGTAAGACCGGGCCGTATCCCATACCGTGTATCCCGCTTCCAAGCAAGCGTCGAAGTGCGCGAAGCAGGCGCCCTCGTCCGCGAAGCCCCGCGCGCCGACGACCAGACGGGACAGCGGCTTGTCCACGCCCGCAATCGTTCCGTATCTCATCGCTCAGATCCCCCTTTGATTCGGCCGGCGAGGCTGCAGGCGCGCATGCCCCGCTTGCAAGACTCGCCGGCCGCCGGATGTTATACAACCTCGCTCAGCCGCTCGCTTGTCGAATAGCGCGACTGCGCAGCTTCGCGCAGCTCGTGCCTGTGCTCGAATATTTTGCCGGCGGCGTCCGCGATCTTTCTGCGGTCGGCCGCGCCGAGCAGCAGCATCGTGTGCGAGAAGTTGATCGCCTCCTCCGCGAACGCACGCTCGCTGACCGGCAGCTCGAAGCGAGACGGATCGATGGCCCGCCAATAAGCGTCGGACAGCTTGTGCGTATTTTTGTTGCGCGGATTGTAGAACGGGCTGGCGTTCAGCGGCTCGTAAACGTTGGAGCAATTCAATGTCCCCTCCAGCTCCGCGACCAGCGCCGCCATGAACGCGTCCTTCGGAATGCCGTCCCACGCTTCGCGGTCGTACCTGATCGTAAGACAATAGTAGGATTGCTTGGTGATATTCGGGCTGCGGTACAACGGCCGCAGGCCCGGCAGCTCCGAGAGGGCGCGCTCCAGCTCAATGGCGTTGCGGTCGCGCTCCGCGTTCTGTGCCTCCAGCCGGCCCAGCTGTGCGATCAGAATCGCCGCCTGAAACTCCGTCATGCGGTAATTGCCGCTGTGCATGACCGGGGCGCCCGCCCGCGCGTCGCGTCCGCACATTTTGAGCGATTGCATCAGATCGGAGAGCTTGCCGCTGTTCGTCGTCAGAAAGCCGCCCTCGCCGGCGTTGATGATCTTGGAGGATTGAAAGCTGAACGAGCCGACGCTGCCGATGGAGCCGACCGGCCTTCCCTTCCACTCGGAGCCGTGCTGGTGCGCGCAGTCCTCGACGACATGCAGTCGATAGCGGTCGGCCAGGCGCATGATCGCGTCCATATCGGCGATGCGCCCGTACAGATGGACCGGGATGATCGCCCGCGTCCGCGTCGTGATCGCCGCCTCGATCGCGCGCGGGTCGATCGTATAAGTATCGGGCTCGGCGTCGACCAGCACCGGCACGGCATTGACGTCGAGCACGGCCGTCGCGGTCGCCTGCCAAGTCATGCCGGGAACGATGACCTCGTCCCCGGGTCCGATCCCCAGAGCTTCCAGGGCCAGCTTCAGCGAGACGGTTCCGTTGGCCACCGCCACGCCGTAGCCCGCGCCGCAGAAGCGGGCGAACAAAGCTTCGAATTCCTGCTCTTTCGGACCGAGGAACCCCCAGTTGCCGCTGCTCACCACATCCGTCACCAGCTCCAGCTCGCGCTCGCCGAATATCGGCCATGCGGGTACGTTCAGCGCGCCGACCGCCGCGCCTCCGTGAATCGCCAGCTTCCTCATCCTGCATCCTCCTCGTTTTCGATTATGGTTCCGTCGTTGAACAAGAGCTCGACCGGCACGCTTCCGGTTACGACGGCATCGCCGGATCCGATACCGGGAATGCGGTTCAGGACGACGACGATGCCCGCGCCGTAGTCGCCCTCCGCCCGGATCGACAGCCTGTCCCCTTCCAAAGCGGCCTCCAGACTAACGGCGTTGCCCAGGTCGTCCACGAAGCGATAGCTCAGCCTGTCGGTCAGGTGAACCCAGAAGACAAGCCGGCGATAACCGTTCATCGCGTTCCCGACCGGACCGAACAGACGCCCGCCGTCCGCCAGATGAAGCGGGACGACGGCGTTCGACCGTTGGAAGACGGGAATCTGCCCGATCGACGCGTCTCGCTCCAGCGTCGCGCCGCCCGCTACGACCTCCCCGGTAAAGAAATCCATCCATTCCCCCTTCGGCAAATACAAGCGCTTGCTCGCCGCCCCCGCCTCGAGCACCGGCGCGACGAGCAGCGAATCGCCGAACATATACTGGTCCCACAGCCGCACGCACGCCGGATCTTCCGGGTGGCTCAGGAACATCGCGCGCATCATCGGCAGCCCGGTCGCGACGCTCGCCACCGCCTGCTCGTAGCAGTAGGGCACCAGGTTCATGCGCAAGTCCATGTACCGCTTGAACAGGCGCAGCGCAAGCTTCGACCCGGTGCGCTCGGCGACGTTCCAGGGCGTGCGGTCGTACGTTTTTTTCTCCATCGATTCCGAGTGAAGCTGCACGACCGGACAGAAGACGGACATCTGCGCGGAACGAATATAGAGCTCCGCATCCGGGATCTCCCCGCTGAAGTTGCCCAGGTCCCAGCCCCAGAAGGGGATGCCGGAGAGCCCCGCGCTTAGGCCGGCGCGCAAGGCGTCCCGGAACGCCGGGAAGGTCGACAGATCGTCGCCCGCCCAGTGAACCGGCAGCCGCTGCGCCCCCTGGCAGCCCGCACGGCTGAACGTGACGCCGCCGCCCGGCCGACCCGCGACCGAACGGTAGTACGCTTCGGCGAAGGCGTTGGGGTACGCGTTGCGCATCTCCTCCTCGGTCTTGCCGTTCGCGAACAGCAGCCCCTCGTCGAGAATGCATTCGCCCCCGTCCGTCTTGTAGCCGTCGATGCCGATCTCGGACACGAGATATTCGCGCTTCTCCATCCACCAGTCCCGTGCCTCGGGGTTCGTGAAGTCCGGCAGCAGGCTGTGCCCAAACCAGTAAAAGTGACTTCGGTACGCGCGCCCGTCCCGGTAGCGGACGTGGTATTCCCGATCGAGCATCGTCTGCTCGTCGGCATCCCGCTGCGCGCTGCTCACGCTGCCGAAGTACATCTGATAGGGCGCCTGCCAGAGCAGCACGCGGACGCCGGCTTCGTGCAGCTCGCGTACCATCCGCCTCGGATCGGGCCACTTGCCGTCAGGGTCGAATGCGAAGTCCTCGTAGCGGAACGCCTCCTCGCCAGACTTCACCTCGTACTTCGCGCCGTTGAAAATATAGAACGTCGCCTCGTCGCTCCACTGCTCGAGGATCATCGCCCCGACCGGCACGCCGTGCGCCTCCGCCAGCGCGAGCTGCTCGCGGACGTCCCGCTCGCTGTCCCAGCTGTTGCTCGAGATCCACAGCCCGAAGCACCACTTGGGCGGCAGCACCGGCATGCCGGTCAAGCCGGCGTATTCGCGCAGCGTCTCCTCCGGTCCGCCATCGAACAGGTAGATCGACAGCTCCTCGGCGCCTTCGGGCCATGCGATCTCGGCCTCCGTCCGCTCCGGCGCGCGGGAACCGAATCTCAGCTTGACCGCCGCGGTCGTATCGGCATAGAAGCCGTAGCCGGCGGAGCTGACGAACATCGGGACGGGCAGGTACGTTTTAAGCCCGTGGTTTTTGTATTTGTTGTAGACAATGCAGTCGACCTCGCGTCCGCCGAGCTCCAGATGAGAGAAGCGTTCGCCTGTGCCGAAGAACGCTTCGTCCGCTTCCTTCGCCAGTCCGATCCGCAGCTTGCGCGCACGGCCGTCTCCGCCGGCGAGCAGCGCGATGTCGGCGAATTCGCCGCCCGCGGCGCCACCGAACAGAGGGGTCAGGCTTCCTAGGCGATGCGCCAACGCATCTAGCGGCCCGGCTTCCGTCATGGCGAAGTCTCTCGCTGCCGCTTCCTTCGCATCCTCATCCGAATCGATCGGATAGGCTGCCGTCTCTTTTGCGATCGCCTCTTCTTCCAGCGCGAACGACAAGCGGACCGACCGCGCGCCGTGACGCTTAACGCGCAGGCACGGGATGCCGCGAAGGCTGCCGACGCGGCCGAACAGGACAAGCAGGTCGTCCGCTTCTTCCCGGACGCCCGTCACGCGCAGCCGATGCCAGCTCAGCACGTCGAAGCCGTAGCTCTCGGAACGCGCGATCTCGTTATCGAACCGCACTTCAAATTCGTAATTGACCCTCCTTCCATCCTGGAATGAACCGATGCAAGCCTCCCAATAGCGTTCGCCGTCCGGCGAAACCGCGAGTGTCATGCGGTAATCCGCCGTCGCCTTGCCCTCGGCATGACAGACCACGTGGACCTGCTGGTCCGCGTGAAACGGAATTGTATGCGCCCGAATCCACACTTGCTCGCCCGCCTCGGGATGCCGGGGATCGCGCTCGTAATTCCGGGTGCTGTACGGATCGTTTTCGCCGACCGGCTTGTGGAAGACGACCGTACCGCGCTTGCCTGACGAAGGGCCGTTTAGCCGGCGCTTTACGATGCCCAGCAGGGCGTCCGTCAGACCGGACCGCTCCGTCTCGTTATCCCGCAGCGTCTCCCCGCTCTGCAGCATCCGCCGCGCATACGTCTCGTACCCGGCTTCCGCGTAATACCAGGCGAGCAGCAGCGTCAGATCCGCCCGCTCCCGGTCTTCGTCCGGATAACGCCTTCTCGAGAAAGAGACGCCCCTGCCCGACAACCTTTTCTCCAGCGTGTGGATCGTCCGCTCCAGATAAAGGTCGTCCATTCGGACCAGCCCGAACGGTACCGCGACAAGCGAGATGTCCCCCATGTCGCCGATCATGGCCGGATCGCCTTTGAGACCGACATACTCTCCTTCCCGCAGCGCGTAAATGAAAGCGTACATCCGCATCTCGGCCATCAGCGGCTCCAGATCCGCATCCTCCGCATAAGGCCGGATGGCATCGATCGCGCCATACATGATGGCGATATTCGCCGTGAAGATGCCGACCTGCGATCGGAACAGCCAATGCCTGCCCGCCTTGTCCCATCCGTCCCGGATGCGATCGATGCAAAGCCGCACCGCAGCGGGCGGATACGCGCCTTCGTCTGCCCGCCCCTCCGCGGCGCGGCACGCGCCGGCGCACCAGAGCCACAACGCCAGATCGACCGTCTCGTTCACCCCGCCGCCGATATCGCCGGACAGCTCGCGCACCCAGCGCTTCGCTTCGGCGATCCGGCCCTCCAGCAGCCGGGCATAGCAGGCGAAGGCTTGTCCGCCAAGACCGACCATCGTCTCGTTCATCGCGTCAGTCCTCCAGCGCGGCCAGCGCTCTGGCGATATCGGACGCGTCGATGTCGTTGGTCATTACGACTTCGCCGAGCCTCCGGCCCGGCAGCACGTAGTGCAGATTGCCGTCTCGCACCATGCGAATGACCGATACCGCCTCCCAGATTCGCTCGACCGGCACCCGGGTCCGGACAGGAAGCCCGAGCGCCCGGATCAAAGCGACGATGCGTTCGCCTGTCGCAGCGGGACAGACGCCCTTATCCACGGCGATGCGGGCGGCGACCGCCATGCCGACCGCGACCGCTTCGCCGTGCCGCATGCGTCCGTAACCCTCTTCCTTTTCCACCGCGTGGCCGACGGTATGGCCGAAGTTCAGCGGCCTGCGCAGATCGGCCTCGTAAGGATCGCCCGACAGCAGCTCCACCTTCAGAAGCGAGGTGCGGTTGATAATGACGGCAAGCGTCTCGGTATCTCGAGCCAAAATGGCGGCTACGCCGCACTCGATCGTCCCGAACAGCGCCTCGTCCGCGATGACGGCCGTCTTGACCACCTCCGCCATGCCCGAACGCAAATCGCGGTCGGAAGAGGTGAGCAGCACGGATGGGTCCGTATAGACGAACGAAGGATGGTGAAACGCGCCGACCAGGTTTTTGCCCGCCGGATGATTGACCGCCACCTTGCCCCCGATTGCGCTGTCCACCTGCGCCAGCAGCGACGTCGGCACGTTGATATAGGGAACCCCTCTCAAGTAGGTCGCGGCGATAAAGCCGACCGTATCGATCACCATGCCGCCGCCGAAGGCGATCAGCACCGTCCGCCGCCTCGCCCGCAGATCCAGCAGCTGCCGGTAAACTTTGTTCGCGGTATGCAGCGACTTGGTCCGCTCCCCTGCCGGCAAGACGATGACGTCAACGGGAATTCCCGCCTCGCCGAGCGACGCTGCGACTTTGTCACCGTGCATCGTCCATACGTTGCGGTCGCTGATGACGACTGCTGACACAGCACCGAAAGCTTCGCGCAACTCCGCTCCGAGTCCCGCGACAAGTCCGTCCCGGATGCGAATCTTGTACCTGTCCGTCCTGGGAACGGTCACCGCAATATCGGCTGTCTCTGCTACGCTCGAAATCATCATAAATCTCCTCCTTCGTTTCGTTTAATAAGCCGGCATCGGCACCTGTACGACGAACAGATGGATTTCGTCGCTTCCGCAGTTATGCAGACTGTGCGTCGAACCGTCCGGATTCAGGATCAGGTCGCCCTCCTTGACGGCAAATCGGCTTGCGCCGACCTGCATGCTGCCACGTCCTTTCAAGATCAAGTACAATTCCTCGTTCCCCCGATGCCGATGCGCTCCGATGGCGCTGCCCGGAGGTACGACGGCGTAATCGATAAAATCAACCGGCGCGCCGAAATCCGCGTTCGTGCACACTCTGGCAAACTCCATCGGACCTTCCCCGTCATGCATGCCCATTACCCGCTTGCGTTTTGCTTCGTAAATATTGCGCAATAGCAATCATCATCACCCCCTTTAAATAGTTTGAATATTCAGACTTATCCACCTCAAAGAAACCTCGAGCATGCAAAACCTCTGTTGGAGGCACCCGGATGCATTCTCGAGGCTGTATCGTCATGTTGAAGTCAAAGCGGCGAGTTTTTAAGCTTTGGCGGCAATCGTCTCCAGCGGCTGCACGTTCCCGAACCTGGGCGCCGCGCCCCGCTCGTCCGCGGTCCAGCGAATGGCGTTCGCGATCACGCGGAGCACATGCTCGTCGTAATAAGTCGGATAGGTCTCGTGTCCGGGGCGGAAATAAAAGATTTTGCCGTTCCCCCGGCTGTATGCGCACCCGCTGCGGAACACCTCGCCTCCCTCGAACCAGCTTACCAGTACCAGTTCGTCCGGGTCCGGCACGTCGAAAAATTCGCCGTACATTTCTTCCTTTGCCAGTTCGAAATAAGGCGGCAGCCCCGCCGCGATCGGATGCGAAGGCTTGACGACCCAGAGCCGCTCCTTCTCGTCGGCTTCCCGCCACAACAGCGCGCAGGAGGTACCCATCAGCCGCTTGAATATTTTGGAGTAGTGTCCCGAGTGCAGCACGATCAGCCCCATGCCCTCCAGCACGCGCCGTTGTACCCGATCAACGATCGCTTCGTCGACCTCGTCGTGCGCCCGATGCCCCCACCAGACGAGCACGTCCGTACGCGCCAGCACGTCCACAGGCAGACCATGCTCCGGCTCGTCCAGCGTCGCCGTGCCGAGCTCGAACCCGTAGGGTGCGAGCCCTTCGCGCAGCGCCTCGTGAATGCCTGCCGGATAGACGCGCTGCACGGCGGGATCCGATCGCTCGTGCCGAAATTCGTTCCAGATCGTCACGCGCGGCGTTGCTTGCTTCATGTCCCTTCCTCCTCGCTCCGGTTATCCAGCTCATCGACTCGCACGGACCGCCGCTCTTGGCTCGACCGTACGACCGCCTCCAGAATTTTCTGGTTCATATAGCCGTCGTGAAACGTGGGCAGCTCTTCGCGGATATGGCCCCGCACCAGATCGACGAAATCCTGCATTTGCGCCAGCTTGTATCGGGCCGGCACGGCGATCCGTTCCCGAACCTCGCTGCCTTCCGCATTCCGGTGGATCCAGGTGAGATAATCGCCCTGCTCCCAGTTCATATGAAGCGTGCCGGTGTCGCCGTACACGGCGATCTCAAACTGATTTTGCGAGCCGAAGGCGTTGCGCGACGTTTGAAAAACGGCGGGGATGCCAGGCTCAAGCAAAGCGGTGAACGCGGCGAAGTCGTCGATATCGACGTCTATCATCGCCCCGGTCGCGGGATCCTCCCGCTGTCCGATGAGGTTGCGCATGAGCGACGCGACTTCGACCGGTTCGCCGACCAGAAAGCGGGCCGCGTCGATCATATGCGAGCCCAGATCGCCCAGCGTGCCGGTTCCCGTGATCGACCGGTCCAGCCGCCAGTTCATTTTGGTCCCGAACGGCGTGCCGCCCCATTGCTGCAAATATTGGACGAACAGATGCCGCACCGGACCGATCCGGCCCTCTCGGATCCACTCGCGGGCCATCCGGAACGCGGGAACGTAGCGGTAGGAAAAGCCGACCATGCAGGGCGTCGGATTCGACGCTGCCAGACGCTTCAGGCTTGCCGCTTCTTCGTACGTCCGCGTAAACGGCTTCTCGGTCATCAGCGGCTTGCCGTGCGTCAGGCACAGCCGAATAATCTCGTAGTGCGCGTCGTTCGGCGTGATGGACAGCACCGCGTCCACCTGCGGGTCGCGGATGAGCGACTCCGCGTCCGCATGGCGCGACGCTGCATCGATACCGTGACGCTCCGCCCATTCGGCGACTTTGGCGGCGTCCTGATCGCAGACGGCGGCCAATCGTACGCCCGCGATGCCGGCGAGCTGCCCGATATGGACCGCCGCCATGCCGCCAAGTCCGATCAGTCCCAACTTTACGGTTGTCATGCCGTGAATCTCTCCTTTGTCCGGGGACCGATCACTTGATGCCGGTCATCGTAATGCCTTTAATGAAGTAACGCTGCGCGAACAGGAATACGATAAAGATCGGCACGAAGCTGACGACGTTGCCGGCCATCAGCAGGTTCCACTCCGTCGACCACTGCCCCTGCAGCTTGCTGAGACCCAGGGGCAGCGTCATCAGCTCTTTGCTGTTGACGGCGATGAGCGGCCACAGGAAGTTGTTCCAGGAGCTCATGAACGCGAAAATGGACAGCGCGGACAGCGTCGGCTTGACGAGCGGGACGATCACGCTGAAAAACACCCGGTAGTAAGAAGCGCCGTCGATAAAGGCGGCCTCCATCAGCTCGTTCGGAATCGTCATGATGTTCTGCCGAAGCAGGAACGTCCCGTAGGCGCTGAAGATGCCCGGCAAGATGAGCCCCGCGTACGTGTCGATCAGGTCGGTGCGCGAGAACAAAATAAACAAGGGAACGAGCGTCACCTGCGCCGGGATCATCATCGTCGTCAGAAACAGAACGAACAGACTCTGCCGGCCCCTGAACGCGATCTTGGCGAACACGTATGCCGCCATCGTGCAGATCGCCAGCTGCAGCAGCGTCGTCGCGACGGCCACGAGCGCGCTGTTCGCAAAAAACCGGTATAGCGGAAAGTACGCCTCGATCTCGGCGAAGTTGTCGAAGTTCCAGCTCGAGGGCAACAGTCGCGGAGGCATCGCCACGACCTCGAGATTGTCCTTGAAGGCGCCCATCAGCATCCAGAGGAACGGGAACGTCAGCGCGACCGCGAGCAGCGCCAGGAACAGATGCGAAGCCAAGTTCGCGACGCGCTTTTTTCTACCTGTCATAGACGACCCACCTCCGTTGGACCTGCTGCAGCACCATCGTCGAAGCCAGGATGATCGCCATCAGCACCCAGGATTGCGCGGAGGCGAAGCCCATTTTGTTGAACTGGAAGGCGTTGCGGTACACCTGCTCGACGATCGTGCTCGTCGCGCCCGCCGGACCTCCGTTCGTCATGATCAGCACCTGGTCGAACAGCTGGAACGAGTTGATGAGCGAGATCGTCACGACAAAATAGAGCGTCGGTGACAGCATCGGAACCGTAATTCGCCACAGCTTGCTCCAGGCGGACGCGCCGTCGAGCTCCGCCGCTTCGTAATAATCCTCCGAGATGTCTTGCAGACCCGCCAGCAGGATGATGGACACGAAGCCGATGTCCTTCCAGAGCGTCACCAGGATGATCGCGACCATGGCCCACAAATCGTCCTGCAGCCAGATCGGCCCTTGAATGCCGACCTGCGACAGCAAGTAATTGATGAGCCCGCTCTGTCCGTTCAGCAGCCAGCGCCAGACGATCGATACGGCGACCCAGGACGTGATGACGGGCACGAACACGGCCGCCCGATACAGCTTCACGCCGCGAATCGGCCGGTTGAGCAGCACCGCGAGCAGCGTTCCGAGCACGACGATCGACGGCAGATAGCCGAGGAGGAATACGAAGACGTTGCGGATCGCGGTGTAGGACTTTTCCTCTCTGAACACCTGCGCGTAGTTGTCCCAGCCGATGAAGTTCATCTTCGTCCAGTGCGTCAGCAGATCCCAATCGGTGAAGCTGATGATGATCGACGATACCATCGGCAGCAATTGGAACGCCAGCAAGCACAGCAAGGCGGGCGTTAAAAAGACGATAGCAGCCGTCCGGCGGCTCCACTTGCGCTGTCCGACCATGCCACCCTTTCCTTTCCGTCAGGCGGGGAGGGAAGGCCGCCGCTCGGCGGCCTTCTCGTCTCCTGATTGTTGTGAAAAATCTACTTCACGAGCGCTTCGACCTTTTTCTGCGCCGCGTCGAGCGCCTCCTGCGCAGTGGAGCGGCCGAGCTTCGCTTTGTCGAGCTGTTCGCCGACGGCAGCCGTGAATTCGCCCCATTTCTCAGGCTTGGGACCGACAGGCGGCAATACGAGCGAATCCAGCGCGTCGGTCACGACCTGCTTCGATTCCGGCGGCTTCTGCTTGTAGTAAGCGTCCAGCACCGCCGGGTCCGTAACGGCCGGGATGCTCCAGCCCGCTTCGATCCGCTTGGACACCGCTTCGGGCGCGCTTGTGAAAAACTTCAGGAAACGCCAGGCCGCGTCGGCGTTCTTCGTCGTCTTCGCTGCCACGAGGCCGTCCGCGAAGAAGTGATGCGCCTTCTGCGTCTTCCCCGGCTCCAGCGCGATATCCCAATTGAACTTCGCTTCGCTGAACTTGGCGAAGTTCCAGATGCCGAATCGGGCCATCGCCAGCTTGCCGTTCACGAATGCATTCAGATCCGCGTCAGGCTGGTTGAACGTATCGTCGTTAAGCGGCGGCGACACCTTATATTTGGATGCTTTGTCGAGCATCCACTGCAGCGCCTCCACGTTGGCCGGGCTGTTCAGCGTCGGCTTGCCGTCCGCGCTCCATACGCCGCCGCCGTTCTGGGCGATCGTCTTGTAAAACTCGTAGAATTGGATCGGCGCGTACGTGCCCCAGATGCCCTTCTTGGCGTCGGTAAGCTTCTGAGCGGCTTCCAGCTCTTCCTTCCAGGTCCAGGACGCGTCCGGATATTTGAGGCCCTTGGCGTCGAAAAGATCCTTGTTGTAGAACAGCACGACGTCGGAGAAGCTCTCCGTCACGCCCATCTGCTTGCCGTTGTAGTTAAACGCATCATAAGCAAGCTTTTTGTAGACGTCCGGATTAAACGAGCTGTCCGCTGCGATGGAAGGCGTGAGATCGAGCAGTTGGTCCTTGGCCGCATAGGTCAGGAAATTCTCGTAACCGACCTCGAACAGATCCGGCGCGCTGCCGCTGGCGAGCAGCGTATTCAGCTTCGTCGTGTAGTCCGCGTACGGAACGACCTCGTACTCTACCTTGATGTCGGCATTCGCCGCCTGGAAGGCGTCGATCATCGCCTTCAGCGTCTGCTCCTGGCCGGAAGCGGTGTAGGTCATCAGCTTGAGCGTGACCGGATCTTTGGCCGAAGGGGCCGGAGAATCGGACGGTGCGGCCGTGGCCGATGCCGAAGCAGATGCAGATGGAGACGCTTCCGGCGAAGCCGCGGAAGGACTTGCCGTGTTATTCTCTTTGTTTGCGCCGCAGGCGCTGAGCACGATCGTCGTGCCGAGCAGCAGCAGAGCCCCGCTTTTGGTCCGCAATGATACCCTCTCCTTTTCAATATGGACGCTTCAGATAGACAATTATGACCAATCGATCGAATTATCGGCGGGAGCGCCGACTTGATCACCTCCAGATAGCGTTTACGCTTTTGCAACCGTATTCATATCGCTGGAGAGACGCGAGCTGACCATGCCCTCGTCTCTCCGGCGCGCGAACGGTCAGTTCGGCGTCAACCGTTGCACCGTCTGCCGAATCGCCATCTCCAGTCGCGTGACGCTCGGATCGTCCGCCAGCGATTCCTCGCCTTCCTCGATCGCCTTGAGCAGCCGTCCCGCCGCCATCTCGCCTCTGGCAACGATATTCTGTCTGACCGTCGTGAGCGGCGGATTGCACATCCGTGCGACCGGAATATCGTCGAAGCCGACGACCGAGACATCTTCCGGCACCCGCTTGCCCGCATCGGACAACCCCCGCAGCAAGCCGAGCGCGACAAGATCGCTTGAAGCAAAAACCGCCGTAATCTCGGGATGCCCGGCCGCGATCGCTGCTGCCGCCTCCTGCCCATACTCGTAGCTGACCGAATGCTCGAACACGTAATCCGAATTGTAAAACAGGCCGGCTTCCTTCAGCGCGCGCTTGTAGCCGAGGAACCTCTTTTCGACGACGCCGTCTTTACGAATCAGTCCTGTAACCAGCGCGATGTTCGTATGCCCGTTGTCGATCAGCAGCTTGGTCGCCATGTAGCCGCCGGCTTCGTCGTCGATCGATACGGTCTGGAAGTAGCTGTCGTTCACGTAGCTGTCGATCAGTACGATCGGCACCTTGACCCGCTTCAGGTCGTCGTAGAAGCTCTCTTGATAGATGCCCATGATGATCGCGCCGTCCAGGTTGCGCTGCATGGACGTATCGAGGTAGCCTTCGCCTTTGTCGACGCCCGAGAGAATCATGTGGTAGCCGGACCGGCGAAGTCTGGCTTCGATGCCGCACACGAGCTCCGAGTAGAACGGATTTTGCAGCAGCAGCTGCTTCTGATCCTCTGTCTGGGGGATGACGACGCCGATCAGCTTCGACCGGGTCCCCGCCAGGCTTCGCGCCGAAAAATCGGGAATATAGTTCAGCTCGCTGGCCGCGCGGCGAACTTTGGACGCGGTCTCCTGCGACACCTTGCCTTCCCGGCCGTTCAATACATAGGACACGGCCGCCGTGGATACGCCTGCGCGCTCCGACACGTCACGAATCGTAATGCGTTTCAATGGGGTCACCTTCTGCGGGCTGTTGCCAATCCGTTTATTTGACTTACTTTAAGCGTTTAACCTTACAATGCGATTATAAGTAGGATTGGTAGCGATTTCAAGCGTTATTTTATAAAAAAATACCATTATTTAAGTTAAACGCTTTAACTAAATTGGCATATTCGCTTAAGTTTAGGACAAAATTACCGGCAAAATGGCTAATGCACTCTAAGGTCTACGCCACAGTTACGACAGTTAACGCTGTACAACACCTCATCGCATCGAATCGCAACGCAGTAAAGTCAGGTAACGTTTAAAAGCGCCTCTTAGACTCCGATTGCTCTTAAGCTCCTCCAAGTAACGCCGTACAACGCCTTTTCGCCTCGGACCTTCAACCGTACGCCTGTCTTCCCCGAAAACGGCAAAACGGGATGAAGCAGGTATTCCCGCTTCATCCCGTTAACGTCAACATCTTCAGGCTTTTCCGTTTTGCAGCGGCAGCCACGCCAGTACGCGCTGGATATGCTCGTCCCAGTAGCCCCAGTTGTGATCGCCGGGACCCTCCTCGTAATCGAGCGCGATGCCGAGCGACCGGACATGGTCGCGGAAGCGGACGTTTTGCGAGTAGAGAAAGTCCTCCGTGCCGCAGCACTGATACAGTTTGGGCAGCGAGATGCCGCCGGCGACGGCACGGTCCGCGAGCGCAAACAAGTCGTCGTCGGAGCCGGCCGCCTCCTCTTGGCTCCCGAAGATCCACTTGTATTCCGTCGCGGAAAACGGACTGCCGTCATAAAGCAGTCCCGCGATGTCCATGGCGCCGGACAGGCTCGCGACGGCCGCGAACTTCCCGGGCGCGCCCAGTCCGAGCTTCATCGCGCCGTAGCCGCCCATCGACAGGCCCGCGGCGAAGCTATCCTCCCGCTTGTCCGAGATCGGGAACAACGATTGCGCGATATGAGGAAGCTCCTCGCTGACGAATTCCCAGTAATTCAGACCGCTTTTCATGTTCGTATAGAAGCTTCTGTGCACCTCCGGCATAACGACAGCGATACCGTATTCGGCCGCATATCGTTCGACTGACGTGCGTCGCAGCCAGATCGAGTGATCGTCGGACAAGCCGTGCAGCAGGTACAGCACCGGATACTTATCTCCAGCCGGTGCGCGGCCCGCTTCTACGCCGATGCCATAGCTTCGTTCCGGAATAATGACGTTCATGCTCATGGTCAGACCAAGCGTCTGCGCAAAAAAACTGCATTGAATGAGTGCCATCGACTCTCTCGCCTCCTGCGATTATCAACCTGTTACTTCTACATCGTAGAAGATCACAGTCCATGCTGCAAGGAGAGCATCCTGCTTAATAGTAGCCTCGCAGATCGACCTTGACGCCCGTCCGCGCGCTGTCGATCGCGCCGAGCACCATAGCCATGCTTTTGACGTTGTCGCGGCAATCGGTCTCCGCCCGTCGTCCCTCCGCCAGGGAGGCGAACATCTCGTCGAGACAGCCGTGATGCCCGGTCCGTCCCTGCCATTCGAACGACGCTTCGATCCGTTCGTAGCCGCGGATGAACTTGCCTTCTTGATCACCGCCGGCGACGACCTCTGCATATGGAGCGCCCGCGCCGTCCCATATCGCAGTACCGCGCTCGCCGCTCACGCGCCACTGCGACTCCCATGAGGTCTGGGCGCCTTCCGCGCACCAGGAGCCTCTATAGCAGAACACGGAGCCGTCCGACATCTCGAACACGCAGATCGCCGACGCGTTGCCCGCGTACCAGGAGCCCGGCGGGTTAAACTCGTGGCAGTATACCGATACCGGGTCCGCGCCGGTGATGAATCGGGCCTGGTCGAACGTATGAATCGCCATATCCAAAATGAGCGGGCTGTCCATCGCGTCGCGGAAGCCGCCGAAGTGCGCGCCGATAAAGAAGTCCGCGCCGATGTAGCCCGTCTTGCCGATCGCGCCGCCCTGCACGAGTCCGCGCAGCGCGCGAATGTTGGCGTCGTAGCGGCGATTCTGCATGACCGCGTAGGACCCGCCCGTCCGATCGGCGATGCCGATCAGCTCACGCGCGGCTTCCATCGTCTCGGCCATCGGCTTTTCGCCGAATACGCTTGCGCCGGCGTTCAACGCGGTACTGCACACCGCAAAGTGGCTCGCGGGAATCGTCACATCGAACACGAGATTGGCGCCCGTCTCCGCTAGCGCCTGCGCCAGATCCGTATAAATCCCGCAAGTCAGGTCGTACCTGTCCGCCATTGCCTGCGCGAATTCCGCCTTGATGTCCACGAGCCCGACAATCTCCGCGTCCTCGCGCTCCAGCGCGTATTCCACCCAAGTTCTTGCCATGCCGCCGCAGCCGGCGACCACGATTCGATATGCGCTCATCTTCGTTCAACGCTCCCTTATACCGGATTCGGCACGAAGTCGCCGCCGCGGCTCCGTTTCAAATAATTCAACGCATGCACTTGACCCGTCATCTCCAGCTCGTCCTTGTACACCGGGTCGTGCCAGCCTTCGATGTCGATCGTCCCTTGATAACCGGACTGGCGCAGGATCGTAATGATATCCGACCAATTCGTGTCCCCGAATCCCGGCGTGCGATGCCATACAAAAGGCTTCGGTCCGTGAACGCCGTGCTCCCGCACGACATCCCAGGCGATCGTCGCGTCCTTGCCGTGAACGTGGAACACACGGTCAACCCATTTTCGCAGCTGCGGAATCGGATCGATCAGGCTGACCATCTGGTGCGTGGGCTCCCACTCGAGTCCGATATTATCCAGCGGCACGCTGTCGAACATCATTTCCCAGGCCGTCGGATTGTGCGCGATGTTCCAGTCGCCCGACCGCCATTCGCCGCCCATGTCGCAGTTCTCGAACGCAAGGCGCACGCCTCGGTCCGCGGCGCGGCGGGCCAGCTCGCCGAACACCTCGGCGAACTTCGGGATCGACGCGTCGATCGGCTCGCCTACCAGTCTGCCCGTAAAACCCGATACGATGTTCGCGCCGAACAAATGCGCATGATCGATGAGCCGCTCCCAGCTCGCCAGCGTGTCGGCGTTGTCCCCGTGCCCGGTCAGCGGATTGCCGAATACGCTTACAGCCGAGATGACGATGTCCCGGTCGCCGATGGCTTCACGCACCCGTTTCGCCGTCTCCGCCAGATCAGCGCCGCCGGTTGTCTGCCAGTATGTCAGGTTAAA
Organism: Cohnella sp. GCM10020058; assembly: GCF_042683485.1. Classification (NCBI taxonomy): domain Bacteria; kingdom Bacillati; phylum Bacillota; class Bacilli; order Caryophanales; family Paenibacillaceae; genus Cohnella; species Cohnella sp. GCM10020058. The sequence continues at coordinate 248,604 of NZ_JBHUJV010000001.1, read as the reverse complement.
CGATTCAAAGCCGTAAGGCGCAATCTGCGGGATGACGCGCGCCGCGTCTCCGCCGCCGACCAACGTACCGATGCGAATGCCCGTATGCTTGCCGATCGCTGCGCCGTTCTGTTGTCCGTTCATTGTACTCCACTCCGATCCTAAGCTATATTGAATGAACTAGGTCGATTATAGCCTGATGCTTGCGCTTGATCTCTATACAATCTTGCGGTTATATAGCCCGATCTTGGGCATCTCGGAGGGGGGCGCGGCGCTTCATGCATCCGCCGGAATTAAGAGAGGATACTTATCTGAGCGACGGCGCCTATCCCGTCAATCTGTTCCGCAATCATTGCCCGCCGGGCGCCGTCGGCCGCAGCGCGCTTTATTTGCATTGGCACGACCACTTCGAGTGGATCTACACGGTGTCCGGACGCGCGATCTTCCATATCGACAGCCAGCCGCACGAGACGGCGCCCGGCGACCTGCTGCTGGTGCCCTCGGGCGGCCTCCATGTCGGATATGCGCTTACGGAGGAGCCGGTCGAATACTGGTCGCTCGTCTTCAACCGCTCGCTGCTTCAGGGGCTTCCGGTCGATCCGCTGCATGACCGCTACTTGTCCGCATATGCGGAAGGGAGCCAGCGGTTCCCGGTGAAGTTCGCGGCGGACGATATCCAATATGAACCGATACGGCGAGGGATTCTGGAGATCGGAGAGGAGTTCGCGGGGAAAAGACGCGCCTACGAGCTAATCGTCAAAGCGAAGCTGTACCAGTTGTTCGCGCTGGCGGCGCGCCTGTCCATGCCGGAACGCGACGGCGAGCAAGCGGACCGGACCGGCCGGCGGATGGACCGCTTCAAGTCGCTCATTTTGCATATCGAGGCCCACTATGCGGACAAGCTGACGATCGAGGATGCCGCGCGGCTTGTCAGTCTCAATCCTTATCATTTTTGCAAAGTGTTCAAAAACGCGACCGGGCGCACCTTCGTGGAATTCGTCAACCAGCACCGGATGAATGTGGCGGACCGGCTGCTGCGGGAAGGCGAGCTCACGGTGACGGAGATCGCGGAGCGGGTCGGCATCGACAATCCGAATTATTTTACGAAGCTATTCAAGCAAATCAAAGGCATGACGCCCTCCGAGGCTAAAAAAAGAGGCGGCGGATAAGCGATATTCCGCCTACCTTCCGCCGTCCAGCGAACGCTTGAGCGCCTCGGTCGCCTGCTCCGCGCGCCGGTTGAGCGCCCGCTTGTCTTTTAGTCCGTGCGCAGCCAGCTCGTGTCCGGCGTCCAGAATCAGCGGTTTCTCGACGATATCATCCAATAGAATCTTGGCCGTCCGCAGCGACTCATGCAGCATCGCTACGGACGTCGTGCCCTGCAGCGCCTGCAGCATCGCGACGATCCGCTCGGCGTACATCAGCTTGACGAGGCTGTCCGCGCTCATCAGATGCCTGGCCGCGAACTTGATCGTGCGTTCCAGAGGTCGGACGTCCTTGCGATCCCTGACGATCTCCTCCAGCCGACCGACGGCTTCCCATTCCCGAATCGACAGTTCGCCCGCCAAGCCTTCGATCAGCTCTTCGAGCCACTTCGCCTCCTCTTCCGGCAATGCGCCGAACGCTTTGTACGCCTCGTAGTCGCCGGCCCGGTACATCCGGATCGTGCTGCCTCCGTACGTCATAAAAATCCGTTTCGCATCCCGTTCTTCGTTCATTGCAGTACCGCCTTTATTTCGTTGTATGCTCATTATCATACCATGCCTGTCGGCGGAGGTCCGCAGCGGGGGCTCCCGTTTGACTTATTCCCGACATCCAACGGCTCTAAAATGATTGATGCAACGCATATTCGCGCCGCCGCCCGGCGCGTCCGGGTGTATAATTTGAAGCATTGAGCGCCGAAGGCGACAGACAAGCCGTCAGTATAATGGAGGAAGCCCCATGGGACCGATCATGATCGTAGAAGACGAAGTGGCCATCGCGCGCGTGCTCGCCGCGTATGTGCGCAAGGCCGGCTTTGAATGTTTGATTTGCAAGGAAGGGTCGCAGGCGTTGGCGTCTTTCGACGCGGCGAAGCCCGTACTCGTATTGTTGGACGTCATGCTGCCGGGCAAGGACGGCTGGGAAGTGCTGCGCGGAATTCGCGAAAAAAGCGCCTGCCCGGTCATCATGCTCACCGCGCGCGGAGAGGTCGGCGACCGGATTCGGGGACTTAACGAAGGCGCGGACGATTACATCGCCAAGCCATTCGAGCCGGAAGAGGTCGTCGCACGGATTCAGGCCGTGCTGCGGCGGCCGCCGCAGTCGCTCGTCGACCCGGATCAGATCGTCTTCGGCAGCCTGCGGATCGACAGACAATCGCGCAGCGTTTATTTGAATGGCGCCGTCTTGTCCGTCACGCCCCGCGACCTTTCCCTGCTCCTGTTCCTGGCGGAAAATCCGAACCGGATCTTCGAGCGGGAGCAGTTGATCGAGAAAGTATGGGGCATCGATTACGAAGGCAGCGACCGGGCCGTCGACCTGTCAATTAAACGTCTGCGCAGCCTGCTCCTCCATTGGCCCGCGGAAGAAGGCGAGATTCGTACGTTAAGAGGGACGGGGTATCAGCTTTATGCAAATACAAGCCGCTAGCCGGCAAACGCTGCTGAGCCGGTGGACATACCGCTATGCGCTCACGCTGCTCGTCGGCTTGCTCGCGATCGGCGCGGCTTCCGCGCTATGGATCCGTCAGGACACCGTTCACGAGCGCAAGCAAGCGCTGAAACGGTTTGCTGTCGCGGCCGCAGAGCATGTAACGGGAGCAGAAGGAGCGGTTCGGATTCCCGACGGATTGTACGAATGGATTGACGGCACCCAGCGTGAATACCACTTGCCCGGTCAGTTCGCGCTGGCCGTGTACGAGACTGACGGGACGCTCGCCTTCTATAAGGCCGGACCCGGCAAATCGGGCGCCGGGACGGCGCCCGCGCCTGCCGCGCCGCCCCATGCCGACAGTCTTCAAGCTTACAGACAGGGCGACGCATACATGCTCATCGTGCCCGTCGGACGGGGGAGCGACGCGGACGGATCCCTGCTGCTATCCTACAGCTATGCCGAGCTCGCCCGCGTCGAACAGAATTACACGCTGATGATCGCTTTGCTGCTCTCCGCCGGCCTGCTCGGCTGGACGATCATCTTCCTGCTGTCCCGCCACTTACGCAAGCCGATCTACCGCCTTCGCGATGCCCTGCGGCAGATGGAAGCGGGCGATTACCGCATCGACGTGCCGGCTGACATCAAGGAAAAGGAGCTTCACGAGCTCCTCGTCTCCTTCGGCGCGATGGCCGCCCGTCTGGGACGGCTGGAAGAGCTGCGTACAGAGCTGCTCGCCGGCGTCACGCACGAGCTCAAGACGCCGGTCGCTTCGATCCGCGGGTTGGTCAGCGCCGTGAGAGACGAGGTCGTGACCGGCGAGGAAGCGGCGGAATTCCTCGACATCTCGCTGGCGCAGACCCGCAAGCTGGAGGTCATGGTGGCCGACCTGCTTGAATTCAACGCCTTCGCTTCCGGCAGCGTCGTCATCCGCTCCGAACCGATCGATCTGGGGAAGCTGCTCGCAGAGGTCGTCTACCAGTGGGGGCTGCCGGATTGGAACGTGGGGCTGAATCTGACGACGACGCTGCCCGACGCTCCCGCCATGATCGACGGCGACGCAGGACGGATTCAGCAGATCGTCGTTAATCTGCTGAATAACGCCGGCCAAGCGATGGGCGGCAGCGGCAGCATCAAGCTCTCGATCGTTCCGCAGCATACCGAGCGGATGTACGAGGTCGTCGTGGAGGACGACGGCCCCGGCATTCCGGAGGAGGAGCAGGAACGCATTTTCGAGCGGTACTATAGAGGCTCCGGCAAAAAACTGTCCGTCGGCGGACTGGGACTCGGACTGACCTACTGCCGGATGCTGGCAGTCGCCATGGGCGGCAGCCTCGCGCTGCTGCGCAGTTCCCCGCAGGGCACCGCGTTCCGGCTGCTGTTGCCCATGAAGTCATAAATCAAGCTTGACCGGTGGCGCAAACGCGCTATGGGCCGCTACCAAGGCTATACAAGCTGAAGACAGCCCCTTCCGGTGTTCGAGTAACACACTGCCGTGCGGTACGATAAACCACTGTCAAAGGTCAGCAGTTGGGCGTTGATCGGATCCGAAATACTCAAACGACTGTCGTAAGTGAGTAGATGAGCGATTCCCGGTTCCGAAATGCTCAAACGACTGTCGTAAGTCAATAGTTGGGCGATTACCGGTTCCGAAATGCACAAACCACTGTCGTAAGTCAGTAATTGGGCGATTCCCGGTCCGAAATGCACAAACCACTGTCGTAGGTCAGTAGATGGGCGGTGATCGGCTCCAATTTGCGCAATGAAACTTTTGAGAAGGTCCCCTATAGGATTGTTTTGGCCATGATGATGTCGATCTGCGCTTCGTCGCTCATATAAAAGGCGTGGGCACCCGTTCGAACAAACCCTATTTTTTGATAAAAGGCGATGGCGCCGTCGTTTTTCTCCCAAACGCCCAACCAAATCTTCTTTTTGTGCCGGTCCGCTGCAATTTCCATCGCTTTGTCGATCAAAAGCCGGCCAAGCCCTCTTTTCTGAAAAAGATTTCGGATGTAAATCCGCTCGATTTCCAGCGCATCCTCCCCCATTTCTTCCGTTTGCGCGTCATCATAGTTTACCTTTAAATAACCGGCCGCATACCCATCGACAACGATGAAATGAAACTCGGAGCGTGGGTTCGACATCTCTTTTTCCAGCCGCCGCAGATCGAACGCTTGATCCAAATAAGCCTTCAGGTTCTCGGGCGAGTTCTGATCGCAGAACGTCTCGCGAAAGGTTTCTATGCCGATTTGCTGCAGCAATAACAGGTCTTCGCGTTCACACCGTTTAATTTCGATGGTCATGTTGTAGTTGCACCCTTCAAATTAATATATTCGCTTGTTCCCCTTCTTCACGAGCTCCCAGTCTTTTTCAACGTTTTTGCGGATGCGCTGCAGCAAGCCGAAAACGACGTCCATCTCGGACTCGGAAAATCCGGACAAGGCGATCCGATCGGAATAATCGTGCTCCCTTTTTATAAGCGGGTAGACCGACCGGCCTTTCTCCGTGGGAAACAGCTTTTTGATTTTAAGGTTATCCGGGTCGTCCCGCCTTTCTATAAATCCGTTGGCTTCGAGCTTCTGAACCGCACGGGCGGCCGTCGTCCGGTCTACCTTGATCATTTCGGCCAGTTTTTCTTGAATGATCCCCGGGTTTTCGCATACCCGCACGAGATACAGGTATTGTCCTTTCGTAAGCTCCAATTCCTTGAATTCGATATTGCTGATCGAATCCAGCGACCTTGCGATCATTCCGATCTCCCGCAAAACCTCGTTCATCGTCTTAGCGCCGCCAATCTTGTCTTTTTTTAATGCCATAGCAGAATCTTATCTCATTTTTATTGCATTTGCAACAAAAAGAATTCGGTTTTATCGGCTCCGACTTTTGCTGGCCTCATCCAAAACTGCTTGCTCTGCGCTTGAAAAGCAAAAAACCGGCCCTCGCTGAGGAACCGGCCTGTTGCTTGCTGCCTGCCTTAATGCGCCGAAGCGCGTTCCTTCCCCTTGTCCGCTTCGCCCGCGTTCTTGTTGGCGGCTTCGCGGTCCTGCTGCATTTCCTCGACCGTCTTGACGTGCAGGCGCGCAGCGCCGCGGTAGCCCTCGCGCGTCGGCAGCAGATCGCCGGCCGCAAGACGCGCTTTTGCCTCCGCAATGGAAGCGCCGTACTGCGGCAGCCACTGCTCCTGGGCGACCAGCATCTCGTCGACCATCTGCCAGATTTCCTTCGGATTGCAGACGGCGCCGACGAGCGGATCCATCATGAACGCCTGGCGCAGCAGCTTGTCGTCGCCATGCACAGCGGCCTCGACGGCAAGGCGCTGCACCGAGATGCTGACGTTGCAGACCGCAGCCGGCCCAAGCGGCAGTTCCCCGATGCGCGGCATCGATACGCCGTTACGGTCGACGTAACCCGGCGCCTCTATGATGGCGTCGGCAGGCAAATTGGCGATGACGCCGTCGTTAACCACGTTGAAGTGCCCGCGGTAGACGCGGCCGGTTTCCAGGCCCTCGATGATGTAGGAGCCGTGCTCGTGGCTGCGCTCGCCCGCCTCGTACTTCAACGCCGGATCCTTCATCCAGTTCGGGAAGTCGGTCTCGAACCAGTGGCGGCCCTCGGTGCAGACGCGCAGGTAGCCGCCGGTCTCCCCGTTGATCCAGCTGCCGAGATCGATCCAGTCGTTGATCTCGTCCGGCCGTTTACGGTACCAGGGCACGTATTCGCTCAGATGGCCGTTCGATTCCGTGCTGTAGTAGCCAAAGCGGCGCAGCATATCGATGCGGACCTTCTCCGTCCGGCTGAAGTCCTCATGCGCCTCGAAGGCCGCGAGCAGCTTGCCGGTCAGGTCATCGCCATTGTGCTTGATCTGAATGTACCAGGTCTGATGGTTGATGCCCGCGCAGACGATATCGACATCCTCCATCTCGAGGCCGAATGCCTGCGCGATTTGCCAGTGGCCGCCCTGTACGCCGTGGCACAGGCCGATCGTCCGCACGCCGCCATACTTGTTGCAAGCCCAGGTGAGCATCGCCATCGGATTGGCGTAATTGAGCAGCGTCACGTCCGAGGCCGCGACCTCGCGGATGTCCTTGCAGATGTCCAGCATTGCGGCGATGCCGCGCTGTCCGTACATGATGCCGCCCGCGCATAGCGTATCGCCGACGCATTGGTCGACGCCGTATTTCAGCGGAATGTCCACGTCGGTCGCGAACGCCTCGAGGCCGCCTACGCGAATCGTGCAGATGACGTACTTCGCATCCTTCAGCGCGTCTCTGCGGTCGGTCGTGGCGGAGATCTGAACGGCGAGCCCGTTTTCCTCAATATCCCGCTGGCACAGCTGCGTGACCATCTCGAGGTTGTGCGGATTAATATCCGTAAACGCAACCTCGATGTTCGCGAACTCCGGCACGCTCAGCAAGTCTCTGAGCAATCCCCTCGTGAATCCGATGCTACCCGCACCGATAAACGTAATTTTGAACGACATGAACCGGTCAGCCTCCTTCTAGATAATCGCTTATGCTTGATCGCAAGCTTTCTTACAGCCATTGTAACGACCGTTCGAGAGGAAGCGTTATCAGAATTCCAGCCGATTCAGGGCTCCCGTTGTCTAAAATTACAGCTTTTCGTTGAGGTTCCACCGATGGCGTTCTTGCGCGGAGCGATAGTCGGCAGGCGTCATTCCGGTATGCTTTTTAAATAGCGCGTGAAAGTAAGAGCGGCTGGCCACCCCTACGTATTCGCAAATGTCGGCGATCGGAATGTCGGTGTGCGACAGCAGCATCTTGGCCCGCTCCATCCGGTGGGCCGTCAAGTACGCCGTCACCGGCTGGCCGACCTGCTGCTTGAACAGACGCTGCAAATAACTCGGATGCAAATTTGCCGCGCCGGCGATATCCCGGAGCATAATATTCCGGTCGTAGTTTTCCTGCATGAAGGCGATCGCCTGCCGCACATACAGATCCGTCTGCGGGAGCCCGGCCTGACGGCTCTCGGCCAGAAGCCTGGCGATCCGGAAGAGCACTTGGGCCATCAGCAGCTGAGCTAGCGGACCGCCGTCGCCGCCCTGCATATCGAGCTCCAGCACGAGACTTTTCAGCGCATGAAGCACCTCGTCGGGATCGCTGAGCGTCACGCTGGGACCGGGCGAGCGAAGGAGCGCGTCCAGCGTAGCATCTTCGTCGGCAAGCCTTCGAAGCGGCGGCACCACGCCGTCGGCGGCCGACAGGTCGAACTCCACGTTCAGCATCCGGCAAGCGCGATCGACTTGAAGCCGATGCGGGATATTCGCGTTGAGTACGATGAAGTCTCCCTTGCGGAGCGGATGTGCCGATTCTCGGCCGCGCCCCGCGTCGATCGCGACCAGGCATTCGCCCGTCATGACGTACATAATCTCGGTCGAATCGTGGATATGTTGGTCCATCCGGTATACCGCCCACTCTTTAAAGTAATAAGCATGGACGCGCGGGCGGCAATCGCCGTTTTTCCACGCCTCGTGGAACAAACCATGATGCGCTTCCATCCTTCCGCCCTCCCTTCTTGCCCATCTTATCGCATCGGGCGCGCAAAGTGGAAGCCGCGCCCGGAATCGCGTATACTGGAAATAACGCATTCATCGACAGAAGGTGACTTTCTATTCATGGAAGAACAGAATGACCTGATCAAGCTGAAGCAAGCCTACGCCGAGCTCGGACTGCCCGAGGACGCGGACCGGGAAGCGCTCGACAACCGCTACTATTTGCTCACGCGGAGGGCGCGCACCCAGAAAATGCGCGAACACGACGAAGCGCCGGCCGGCGAGCGCGTCGACGAGGACAAGGTTAACGCCGCCTACAGGTTCATCAAGAACTACGAGGAAGCGCAAGCCAAGGACGCATACGCCCGCGAGACCTACGGCAGCGACCCGAAGAAGGCGGCCCGCGCCGTGAAGCGCGCCCACTTTTTCCACTATTACAAGCTTCATATTTTAGGCGCAATCGTACTTCTCATCGCCATCGGCTACGGCATCAAGAGCTATGTCGATCACCGGCACGAGCAAGCGGAGCTCGCCAAGCTCCCTCCCGTCGATGTCTCGGTCATGTTTTTCGGCAATTATTTTTACGGAGACGGCATCAACCCGGACATGACGAACGTCGAGGCGGATATTCTGAAGCAGTTCCCCGAATGGAAGCGCGTCGTCGCGGCACTCACTTACGTGCCGGCCGAGACCCGCAGCGAACAGGATATGGCGCTCCTTCAGAAGAGCATGCTCGTCCTCATGACGGACAAATCGGACTTGTACATCATGGACAAGATCAACTTCGAAAAGCTGGCGCCCCAACAGGGACTTTTGTCGCTTGACGGAGACGATATCCCCAAAGGCGTCCAGATCAAGTCCAAGACGGACGAAGATACGTCCGAACATGTTTACGGCGTGGATCTGAGCGGCTCGTCCCTCATGAAGGCGCTTGGTCTTCAGGGAACCACCGAGTTTATCGCCGGTATCCGCGGCAATGCCAAGCACCCGGACCAAGCTAAGGCATTTATCCGGCATTATTTGGGCGGTTCCTAACCGGTTTTTAACCGACCTTTCATAGCCAGATCTCCCAAAGCCCGACCGTGCGTTTTTTTCCGCCGGCGGGCTTTTCCGTTCTCAGGTTTGATCTTCGATAGGCCCGGGTAAAAAGACATACATTCCATTACGGGAAACTGGAGGCGATCCATATGTTCGTTCACGGCAAGTGCATCGGCCGGACGTTGTATGTGAAAACCCGCTCCGGACGCTGGGTCCATCTCAAGACGCTAAAACAAGTATAATTCCGGTTCATACGGGTTCGCTTAAACGGCCGCTTCGAGGCAGGAAGCGGCCTTTTGATTGGCTTTTTTGCGGTGCGGCGATTCGCCGCACTCGCATGAAGGGTATAAGCTATATATCAAAGACTTCGGAGGTACGACATGTCTTCCACATTTCTATTTATGCTGTGTCTGGTCGATGTCGTCGCCGCATCCGTTCTGCTGGCCACCGGCGTAAGTCCGGGCGTCGGCGTCACGATGCTCGTGGCTGGCTGCATCGTTTCTCTCGTCGGGGTATTTACGATCGTGCAAGCCGCGGCTCCCGCGCAGCGCGTCGAACGCAGGGCGTATAGCGGCAAAAGTCTGACGCGCTGATGTTTTTTCGTTTTTTATCTCGCGCACCCGGACCGGGTGCTTTTTTTATTGGCCGTTTCGACACTTCTTCTCGTATAATATGAATAAATAAGACTACTACCGGAGGACCGCTATGGGAAAATGGCTCATGACCCTCTTATATTTGGCGGTTTCCGTCTTTCTGACGCGACTGATTCCGTTCTCTTCTTTTTTCCGCAACCTTGACACGATGATGCATGAATTTTGCCATGCGCTGGTCGCGCTGCTGCTCTCCGGCCAGGTGCTCGGCATCGAGCTCCATTCGGATCACAGCGGCGTCACTTATACGATGCTCTCCTCCTCCTGGTCGTCTCTCCCGGTCTCCATGTCCGGCTACATCGGCGCTTCGCTGTTCTCCCTGCTCCTGTTCGCGCTTCACCGCCGCCGGGCACAGCGGCTCGGACTCGCGCTGATCGTCGCCGTCGCGGCCATCATGCTCATTTTGTTCGTTCACGGCGGATTCGGCATGGCCTGGATCGCGATCTTCATCGCGTTGACCGGAACGATGCTGTTCCTCGGGCCCAAGATCCGCAGCTTTTATTATTTGCTGCTGGCTTTCCTGACGCTCGAAGAGTCCGCGCTCGGTCCGATCACGCTCGCGCTTACCGCGCTAAGCAGTCCCTCAAGAGCCGGCGACGCGACGAATCTGGCGAACGCTACGGGCGTGCCCGCCATTTTTTGGGCGCTGCTTTTCGTGTTCGTGTCCATTGTCTGTGCGACCCGCTCGCTTCAGCTATTCCTCCGCGGCAGAACAGAAGACAAGGCATACGGGCGCTAACCGCGCATCCGATGCCTTGTCCGTCCTCACTTGATATAAACGCTGCCGAAAGGCAGCACCTCGCGCAGCAGCCGTTTGAACCAGCCGTCCCCATGCAGCTGCTCGGCCAGTCCAGGGTCCGGCGAGCCAACCTGGATCAAAGCCGGCCCGCGTCCCGTCAACTGCCACTGCACGTTCATATGCTGGCTCGCGAGCGTGTTGCCGTAGACGGACAGCCTTACGTCCGCCCGCTCCGGATAAGCGACGAGCGCGCCGGATTCCGCATATAGCGGCACCTCCGGATTCAGCTCGACCGTCGCAAGGTCCCCCGAAGCGAATACGCCAACGCGGCCCGGACCCGAGAATCGCATGCGCACCCATTCTCTGGTGATCCATGCCGTCTTGATTTTCTGGATGCGGCTCTGCATCCGAAGCCCTTCCGTATAAAAAAGCACGTGGCGAAAGTTGAACATCAGGTCGCTGTCTTCCGGAATATCGATTACGGTCAGACTGCAGCCCGCGGGCAAGCCGAGGATGAGCTCGGCCGGCCCGGCTAGGCGCGAACGGATCCACTTGCGCTTGCGGTAAGCGTTGGCCAGGTCCATAATGCGGTCCTCCCGCTGTGCCGGCCTGCCCTGGAAGGCAACGATGGCTCTCGGATGAAGGACATGCAGCGCCTCGTCTTCGTCCAGCGCGATACGCACTTGCCCGAGCGGCGCCGGGGTCGTGATTTCCATAGGCTAGGTCCTCCAGCTGCCGCGGCGCTGCCGCCGCCAGACCGAGTAGCGCCACAGCCGGATCGTCAGCAAATAGAGCATGCCCAGCCCCAGCACGGCGGCGATGCTATAGACGGTTTTGCGGGTAAGCGCCGCGCGCGCCCGTTGCTTTTCGGTCATGGCCGCAAGCTGGGCGTTCAACGCGTCGTTCTGATCCGCCAGTGCTTTGTTGCGTTCGCTCAGTGCCTGGGTTTCCGCCAGATACTGTTCCGTCTGGCTCTGCATTTCTTCGGCGCGCCGGTTAAGCTCTTCCGTCTGCGCCTGCAGCTTCTCCTGGCTTTCTATATATTGATCTCTCAGCTCGTCCACTTTTTCGGGCGTCTGGTATATATCCTTGAAGCGGTTGTACATGGTGGCCGCGGAGGCCTCGGACGAAGCGTAAACGAACAGGAAAACGGCGCAAGCCGCGGTCAGAAGCAAAGCCCGTCTGCGTCCGGCTGTCGATCGAATCTTACGTAAGGTGGTCATGGTTCTGCTCCTCTCCGCTGCCGCGCAGCCCTATGATTTTCTATTCTAGCACGATTCGGCAGCAATCGCCCGAATGCGAGCCTAAAGCGCCTCGATAATATCGCCTGCGATGAGAGACGCAGCCTGCGGACGCGATGCAGCTGCACGGTCTCCAGCCAGGCCGTGCCAATAAACGCCGTACGCCGCCGCCTCAAGCGCGCCGAGGCCTTGTCCGAGCAAACCGCCGATGATACCGGCCAGCGCATCTCCCGCGCCTCCGGTCGCCATCCCCGGGTTCCCTGTCGTATTAATGAACGCCCGCCCGTCCGGCGAAGCGATGACCGTGCGGGCGCCCTTCAGCACGACAGTCACGCCGTGACGCGCCGCATAATCCCGTGCGAGACCGATCCGGTCGCGCTGTGTCTCGGGCACAGTCAAGCCCGTGAGCCGCGCCATCTCGCCCGGATGCGGCGTGATGACCGTCGGCGCATTGCGCTGCGGCCATGCGCCGGGCTGCGCGCCGGCGTCCGCAATCATGTTGAGCGCGTCGGCATCGACCAGTACCGGCGCCTGCACATGTTCCAAGAGGCTGCGCAGCCACGCGCCGTCTCCATCCCAACGCCCCATGCCGGGACCGACGACGAGCGCGTCCGCGTCCACCGCTGCCTCTGCCAGCCGTTCGGGCTTCACCAGCCGCCACTCTCCTGCACCTTCGTCCGGCACGGCCCGCAGCATGATCTCGGGCGCGAAGCCCCGCAATCCCGGCGCAGCTGCCGCCGGCTGCGCCCAGCTGACCAGGCCGCTGCCCGCGCGCAGGGCGGCGCGGGCGCTCAGGAGCCCGGCGCCGCTCAGGAGCGAAGATCCCGCTGCGACCAGCACATGGCCATACGTGCCTTTGTGCGAATCCTCGCACCGCGGCAGCGGGAATGGCAGCCCAAGCTTCGCCTGTAGAGACTCGGCATTCAATAGATAAGTATTGATGCCGGCCCGCTCAGCCGCCCCGGCGGGAATGCCGATCGGCCTTACGACGACCTCGCCGGCATGCGCAGCGCCGGGATGCTGATGAAGACCTCGCTTCGCATAGGCCAGCGCTACGGTCGTCTTCGCGCGGATGCACGCCTTCGCGACCGCGCCGGTATCCGCATCCAGTCCGCTCGGGATATCGACGGCCACGACCGGCAGCCCGCTCCGTATGGCCGCATCGATCAATGCCGCGTATGGCGCGCGCGGCTCTCCCGTGCCGCCGGTGCCGAGCAGCGCGTCGATCAAGCCGTCGTGACCGGCGAACCAGTCGGGATCCGCCGAGTCAGCGCTCGAATCGGGCTGCGCGTATACCCGCGCGGGAATGCCCAGCCGGCTTGCGATGTCGCGCTGCAGCGCGGCGGCACCGCGCATCCGCTCCGGGGACTCGGCATACAGCACGGCGACGCGGCAGCCCATGTCCGCAAGGTGCCGCGCGCAGACGAGCCCATCCCCGCCGTTGTTGCCTTTGCCCGCGAGGATCAGCCAGCTGAAATTCGCGCCTCTGCCGGCCGCTTCGGCATATCGTCCGGCTTCGTCCGCGACGGCTCGTCCCGCATTTTCCATTAACGCCTCCTGCGGAATGCCGAGCTCCTCGATCGTGCGCTTATCGATCGCCTGCATTTCTCCTGAAGTTACGAGTTCCATCCCTCTTCCTCCTCTATTCATTGAATTATTAAACATTTTTAACTTGCCAAGCGTGTAAAATTTCTCCGTAATTCGCTTCTTGCAGTATTAATTTGTTACTATTATAAGAGGATGGGAGGGGATCGTTACCGATGTCCGATATACTGACACAGCTTAAAGAACGAACCGCGCCGCAGCATCAACGTGCGGAGCAGAACAAATATACGGCCGCAATGCTGGACCGCACGATGACGCTTGAGCAATACCAGGAGTACCTGGCTTTATTTTATGGCTACATCCTCCCTCTCGAACGCGCGTTCGAAGCAAGGCCGGAATGGGACGAGCTTCGGTTCGATATCGGCGCCCGGACGAAGCACCGCTTGATCGAAGCGGACCTGCACGCTCTCGGATGGGATTCGCGCGCGATCGATCACTTGCCGCTCTGCCAAGCGCTGCCCCTCCTGTCGTCATTTTCCCGAGTTCTAGGATGCATGTACGTGCTAGAAGGCTCGACGCTGGGCGGCCAAATGCTCACGAAGCTGTTGATGAAAAATCTGCCGGTATCGCCGGATACGAATGCCCGTTACTTCAACAGCTATGGACCGGATGTGCGCGAGCGCTGGTCCGAATTCCGCGATCTGCTGTCCGCTCATGCGCGCACCGAAGAGGACGAACGCGAGATGCTGGCGGCGGCCGGCGAAACCTTCGATCGCTTGCGCGATTGGATCGAAGCGCCGAACGGGACGGTTTCCCGATAATATTCGAAAAAGGCTGGTGTGTAATGACCGATGATTACGACAACGATTTAGAGAACGAACTGAATCGCTCGCTGCTAACCGAAGGCGACTTTACGTATGAGCCGATCGACCTGACGAACTGCGAGAAAGAACCGATTCATATTCCGGGCATGATTCAGCCCCATGGCGTGCTGCTCGCCGCGACGAACGACGAAGCGCGTACGGTCGTGCAGTGCAGCCGCAATACCGATCTGCTGCTGGGAGCGCCTGCGGAGTCGCTGCTCGGGCAGCCGCTGTCCGCCGTTATCGGGGATCGGGCGCTCGCGTTTATCGAGGAGTCTCTCGCCCGTACTGCCTCAGAAGACAAGCAGCATTTTCTCGAGATGACGATCGATCTGCCGGGCGGACCGGCGGAATTTTTCGCGATCCTCCATGTCAGCGACGATCTCTTGGTCGTCGAGCTGGAACGCCCCACGGACGACGCTGCGCCCGCCGTGAACGACTTCGAATGGGTTCAGGCGTTCTTTACGCGCATCAAGCGCACGCATAGCCGGGCCGGAGCCAGCCAGGTGGCCGCAGAGCTCGTCAAGGATATCCTCGGCTACGACCGCGTGATGGTATACGAGTTCGATGCGGACTGGAACGGCAAAGTCATCGCCGAAGCGAAAAACAGTACGATGGAACCTTTCCTAGGCCATCACTACCCCGCTTCGGACATTCCGAAGCAAGCCAGAGCGCTGTATGTGCGCAATTGGGTGCGCACGATCGTCGATATGGACTACGAGCCGGTGCCGATCATCCCAACGCTACAGCCCTCCGGCAAACCGCTGAACTTGAGCCTTTCCGTCCTGCGCAGCGTCTCTCCGATTCATATCGAGTATATGAAAAATATGGGCGTAGGCGCCACCATGACGATCTCGCTCATTCACGGCGGCGAGCTTTGGGGCATGATCGCCTGTCACCATGATACGCCCAAGTACGTGCCGCACCGGCAGCGCAATCTTTGCAATTTCCTGGGCTCGTTTTTCTCCAGCGAGCTTCACCAGCGTCAGCGGCTGGACGATTACCAGGACGAACTTCAGCTCAAATCGGTAGCGCAAAGGCTGGCTCGCATCTTCGGTGCGCCGGGTACGCCCGAACAGCTGAAGGAAAAGCTGAGCGCGGACGAAGATGCGCTGTTGTCCGTGATGAACGCTTCAGGCGCAGCCGTTCAGTTCAAGGGACGCCTCCTGTTGTTCGGCAGCACGCCGGGCGCCGCCCAGATCGTCAAGCTGTCAGTATGGCTGAGCCAGCAGGCTGAAGACTACGCGTATCATACAAGCCGGCTCTCCTCGGTTTACCCGCCGGCGGCTGAATATCCGGACAAAGCGGCAGGCGTCGTATTCCTCTCGCTCTCTTCGGATTATCGCGACCATATTCTTTGGTTCAGGCCCGAGGTCGTGCAGACGGTAACCTGGGCGGGCGACCCGGCCAAAGCCGTCGTACGAATCGGCGAGGGCTACCGGATCTCGCCGCGCAAATCGTTCGAGGCGTGGCAGGAGGTCGTCACGAACACGTCTCTTCCTTGGGAACCCAAGGAGATTCATACGCTGTCCGACCTGAAGTCGATCGCGCTAAAGCAGACGGAAGAGGATCTGCGGCTGGCCGAGGAAAAATCGATTTTGTACGCGCGGACGCTAAAGGAAAACGAATCGCGTTACCTGCAACTGATGGAGTATTCTGCCGTCGCTTTCGTCACGCTGACCGAAGGCCGGATCGTGTTCGCGAATCTCGAGGCCGCCCGTCTGCTGCGCGTCTCCGAAGCGGCGGATCTGATCGGCCGCCAGCTCGCCGACTGGATCGATCCATCGTCCGAGACCGAGCTTGCGGACATGCTCGGCCGCATCGTGGCGGCTGCGACGCAGCTTAGATCCTGCCGTCTTCGGATGATGGCCGCGCCGGAAGCATCGGGCGGCCCGGTCGAGTTGGAGATGACGCTCGCCCATGTCGTCTATGGCGGCAAGCCGTCGATCATGGCGATCGCCCGGGAAGCGTCAGGCGATGCCGGAGAAGAAAATCTGTTTACCGAGGTGACGCGGGAGCTTTCCCGCTACATTCATACGGACAGCTTGACCGAGCTGCCCAACAGACGCTGCTTCGACGAGAACCTGGCCAAAGACTGGCAGCAGTGCGCGGACAGCGGCAAGGCAATGGCGGTCGTCATGCTGGATCTCGATAATTTCCGATCGTACAACGCCATGTTCGGCTATCAAGGCGCCGACAACTGTCTGCGTTGGGTCGCCGAATCGCTGAGCGCGGTCGGGAATCTGAGAAATGCGGTCATCTCCAGATACGGCGGCGCTTCATTCGTGCTGACGCTGGCCGAGGAGCCTACGCCCGAGGGCCAAGCGAGCGTCGACATGCTGGCCGATCAGCTCCGTCAGACGGTCATATCGCTGCAGATTCCCCATCCGCAGCCCGGCATCGGCGAGTATTTGACGGCAAGCGTCGGCGTCGCGATCGAGACCAACATTAGCGAAGGAACCCCTTCGGAGCTGGTGGCGCGAGCCGAAAAGGCGCTCGCAATCGCCAAAGCGGAAGGGAAAAACCGTGTCTTCGCGCTGTAAATGTCAACACGTCAAACCCGGCTCGCGATCAAGGCGCGAAGCCGGGTTTTTTGACGATCTGGCGCGGAGCCGGATCCGCTGACGATCAAGGCGCGAAGCCAACTCTGCCACGATCAAGGCGCGAAGCCGGCTCTGCTGATCTTCAGTCCGTCTTCCGGGTAACACTCGCGAAGCCGTTCATACACAATTCGCCACGAATGCGGCGAATACCACTCGGTCATGCCGAGCTGCGCGTACAACGGCTCGAGCCCCAGTCTTCTCGTTCGGCTTCCGCCGCTTCCGTCCCCCATTACGTAGTCGTCTACGACGACGCGGTCCGTCACCGCCCTCAGCAAAGCCGGCAAACGCTCACTGCTGGGCAGCACAGGCGCGACGGCCGCTTGGACGGGGACGCCGGCTTCCTTGAGCCGGGCGAGCGCCTTTAGCCGCGCTGCGATCGGCGGCGCGGCTGGCGAGAATACGCGGCGTACCGCCTCCAGGTCGGTCTCGACGGTCATGCTCACCCGGACACGGCTGCCCATTCGCAGCAGCAGGTCGATATCGCGCGTCACCAGCGGGCTGCGCGTCTGCACGAGCAGGAAGTCCGGCGACATCTCTGCCATCGCTTCGAGCAGCGACCGCGTGACCTGTTCCCGATACTCAGCGGGCTGGTAGGGATCTGTGCTGGACGACATAAAGATGCGCACCGGACCTTTGGCAGTTGCACGGGCAAGCTCCCGGCGCAGAAGCTCGCCCGCGCCTTGCTTGATGTCCACCCACGTTCCCCAGGCTTCTTCGCGGAATGCGGCGACCGGCATGCCCCTCACGTAGCAGTAGGCGCAGCCAAATGCGCAGCCCCCATACGGGTTCAGCGTATGCGTATAATCTTCAAGAAAGCCCAGCGCTCGATTCAGCAGCGACTTGGGCTTTTTATAATGAACCTTTGTCTGGTTGCTCACGGCTGGCACCACCTCGCGAGAATGAGTGTGAAGCGATGGCCCTGGAGGAGGGCGGAAATCGGGCGGTATGGGCCGAGCAATATCGGGGCCGGGGGCAACGGGCCGAACGACAACGAGCCGAGCGAGAACGGGCCCAGCGACAACGGGCCCAGCGATAAGCGCTTTTGGGCACTATCCAGTCGTTTGCAGGCGGTATTTGGCGCGAGATATGCGCTTTTAGGCACGATCTCGCCACTCGCCGCCGTCATCCAGCCCGAGTTAAGCGCTTTTTGGCACTATCCCGCCACTCGCAGCCGTCATCCAGCCCGAGTTAAGCGCTTTTCGGCGCGATCTCGCCCCCCCGCCCCTCTCTTCCAGTATATATCAGCAAGTTTACGAAATCCGAGTGTCCCGACTTTGCGATACAATGGAAACGGAGGAGGATGATCATGCCCTACGAATCGACGTTAACCCTCGCTACGCCGGAGGATTATCGTTTTTCCGCCAACCTGGGTTACTTGATGCGCTCGCCTAAAGAGTGCCTGCATTATATTCGAGACGAACGCTTGTACAAGGCGCTTCCGCTGAAGGGGACGCCGGTCGTCGAGATCAGCTCAGCTAGCGACGGCGGGCTGCTCGTCGCGTTCGCGGGCGATCGCGGCAGTCCGAGCGAACAAGTCCGGGAGTCCGCGGTCGCCTACATCCGCGAGTGGCTTGATCTGAATACGGATCTAGAACCTTTCTACCGGCTTGCCGCGGAGGATCCGATCCTGGCTGCCGCGGCATCCATGCACAGAGGTCTGCGTCTGGTCGGCATTCCCGATCTGTTCGAGGCGATGGCATGGGGCATCCTGGGACAGCAGATCAATCTCGCCTTCGCCTACACGCTCAAGGCGCGCCTGGTGGAAGCATATGGCGGACAAATCGCCTTCGACGGCAATACTTTTTGGACGTTCCCCCAGCCTGAAGTCATCGCCGGCCTGGAAGTCAAGGACCTGCTGCCGCTGAAGCTGACGGTCAAGAAGTGCGAATATCTCATTCACGCGGCAGAGTTGATCGCCCGCGGGGCATTATCCAAGGGGATGCTGCAGGAGCTGGGATACCGAGAAGCGGAAAAAGCCCTCGTGCGCATCCGCGGCATCGGTCCGTGGACCGCGAATTACGTGCTGATGCGCTGCCTTCGGATGAAGGATGCTTTTCCGATCGACGACGTCGGCCTGCATCATGCGCTTCGCCACGTTACGGGCAGCGATGCCAAGCCGCCTCGCGAGGAGATCTTGCGGCTGTCCGCAGGCTGGCGCGGTTGGGAGTCGTATGCGACTTTTTATCTGTGGCGGTTGCTTTATTGAAGCCGCCGCGACAGGCGATCGTCGGCCCGCAGTCTGGATGCGTCGGCGTTCCTCAAGTGAAGCCGAGCGGCAGCCGACAGGTTAGGCCTAAAGGACGCGTTCCAGCTCGAGCAGCTGCTTCTTCATGTCAAGCCCGCCGCGGTAGCCCGTGATCGCTCCGCTCTTGCCGATTACCCGGTGGCACGGCACGCAGACGAGCACGGGGTTGGCGCCGATCGCCGCGCCTACCGCGCGCATCGCAGCAGGCTTGTCTACGAGCGCGGCGATCTCGCTGTACGAGCGCGTCTGGCCATAGGGGATGCCGAGCAGCGCTTGCCATACCGCTTGCTGAAACGCAGTCCCCCGTGCATCGACGGGCGCCTCGAACGTACGGCGGGCGCCGTCCATATATTCGGTCAGCTCGCGCGCGTACGGCGCCAGCCCCGCATCGTCCCGGACGAGCTCCGCTCCCCGGATCCGGGCGTTCACCCACGACTCCAGCTGTTCATACGGCATGTCCGGCGAACCGACGTAGCAAAGCCCCCGATCCGTTGCCGCGGCATACAGGCGCCAATTCCCGTGGTCGATTCGCGTCCAGCGGACGATTTCGCCAGTTTGCAGATTATTCATTCCGACACCTCCACGTAAGCCGGCCGGCCTCCCAGTCTTCTGAATTCGCTGGGCGTCGTGCCGGTTCTCTGTTTAAAAACAGTAATAAAATAAGGAACGCTGCCAAAGCCTACCGCATCGGCGATCTCGGCCATCGGCATACTCGTCGTCTCGAGCAGCTCGGTCGCCCGCGCGATGCGGGTGCGCTGCACGTACTCGACCGGCGTGACGCCCGCGATCCGTTTGAATATACGATGCAAATGATAAGGGCTGCCCCGATACAACTCCGCGAGGCGGTCCAGCGTGATCGGCTCATAGTAGCAGCGATCGATGAATTCCGTCATCTGACCGATCCACTCCACGTCAGGCAGCTTCCTGTCCGTCGGCCTGCAACGCTTGCAGGGACGATAGCCCGCCGCCATCGCCGGCTCGGAATCCGCAAAGATCCGCACGTTCTCCCGCTTGGGCGCCCGGGATTTGCAAGAAGGACGGCAAAAGATGCCCGTCGTCATGACCGCGTACCGGAAGCGGTCGTTATATGCCGCGTCGTTGCCGACGATTGCCGCCCATTGCGCCTCGTCTGGCACTTCGCCCGCGTACGTTTTATTCCTGTTGTCGACGCCCATCTGCATCACCTCCCCCCAAGTATACCCGCAATACCCGGCGCCCGTAAGGTTTTCGGATTACAATCGCAAGATCTCGAAATCAACCGTCAAAGCCCGCAAAAGATCCGATTGACTCGGATGATCGTCAGTGGCATAATGTACGCGTGTACATTGTTGGATTTTAGAAATGATAAAACGCGGCGTACGCGCCGGGAGAGGAGTCGCAAACCATGGCTACGCGCAGGGAAGTCGCCGATTTGGCTGGCGTGTCCGAGGCGACGGTGTCCCGCGTGATGAACGGCGTCGGACCGATCAAGGATGAGACGCGGCGCAAGGTTGCCGCAGCCGCAGCCGCGCTAGGCTACCAATTAAATGCGCTCGCTTCCGGCTTCGCCAAAGGAAGAAGCGGCAACATCGGCGTCGTCCTGCCGCATGTGCCGAAGGTCAGGCTGTTCTCCACCTACTACTTTTCCGAGATTCTGAGCGGCATCGGAGACGTCCTGCATCAGGCGGGATACGGCCTCTTGCTCCTCTACCGCAATCCGCAAGCGCGATATGACTACGTGTCGCTGTACCGGACGCGCAGGGTCGACGCCTGCCTGATTCTTGGCGCGAGCGCGCTGCCCGAGGAGCAGGCCTCCGTGTTTGCCCTGGCCGACGAAGGGCTGCCCTGCTGCGTCGTCGACCAGCGGTATTCACGGGCAGGGCTGCCTTGCGTGGGCGCGGATCACCGGGCTGGCGCTTATGCGGCCGCGCGGTACATGCTGGACGCCGGTCACCGCCGCATCGGCTTTTTGAACGGCTCGCCGCATTACTCCAACAGCGCGGATCGCTACGAGGGATACAGGCAAGCGCTCGCCGAGTCCGGCCTGTCTCCGGACCCTGAGCATCTGTTCGAAGGCAACTACAGCCGCAAGAGCGGTCACGAAGCCGCTGGCGCAATCTTCGAACGGCTCGCGGCATTGGACGGCCTGCTGTGCGCGAACGACCGGATGGCGATCGGCGCGATCCAGGGGCTGCGCGAACGCGGCGTTGCGGTACCGGAAAGGCTGCCCGTGATCGGCTACGACAATTCCGACGCCTCCAGCCTGACCGATCCGCCGCTGACGACGGTCGAGGTCCCATTTTACGAGATGGGACGGCTTGCCGCCGAATCGGTGCTCGCCCGGCTGGCGGGCGAGATCGGGGGCGCGAGCGGCATTGAAGTCGCGGACGATATAGAGGTTCATCAAGCAATCGGTTCGAACACGGCCGCGGACGACGTGCTGCTGCCGACGCAACTCATCATCAGACGCTCCTGCTAAAGGCGCGCAACCGAAAGGAATGGGATCTAACATGGCTAAAAAAGCGTTGATCGTATGGGGCGGCTGGGACGGCCATCAGCCCAAGGAGGTCGCGGAGCTGTTTCGCGCGATGCTGGCCGCCGAGGGCTTCGAGGTCGAAGTCTCGGACACCCTCGAGGCGTTCGCCGACAAGGACAAGCTCATGAGCCTCGACCTGATCGTACCGGCCTGGACGATGGGCAAGATCGAGCAGGAATGGGTGAACAACGTATCCGCGGCGGTCCAGGCGGGCACGGGGCTCGCGGGCTGCCACGGCGGCATGTGCGACGCGTTTCGCGAGAACACCGACTGGCAGTTCATGACCGGCGGCCAATGGGTGGCGCATCCGGGCAACGACGGTACCGAGTACGTCGTCAACGTAAAGCACAGCTCGAGCCCGCTCGTGGCCGGCATGTCCGACTTCACCGTAAGTACCGAGCAGTATTACCTGCATATCGATCCCGCGATCGAGGTGCTGGCCACGACCCGGTTCCCGATCGCCCCCGGCCCGCATTCGCCCAACAAAGCCGTCGACATGCCGGTCGTATGGACGAAGCGCTGGGGACAAGGACGCGTGTACTATAATTCGCTGGGGCATCAGGCGAACATCGTCGCGCTGCCCGAAGTGTCCGAACTGATGCGCAGAGGCTTCCTGTGGTGCGCCGAAGGCAAGACGGCCGGCGCTGCCGACTATGCGGCTGACGGCGCTTATACGGGCATGCAGGACAACCAGCTGTAATTTTGGAAAAAAGATCGAGAGGGGAACGGTACGGTGGGGAACAAAGTAAAGGTCGGCATTATCGGTACGGGCAACATCAGCGGCATCTACCTGCAGAACGGCGGGCGCTTCGGCTCGATGGAGATCGTCGCCTGCGCGGACCTTGACGTCGCCAGAGCCAAGGCCAAGGCGGAAGAGCACGGCATCCGCGGACTGTCCGTCGAGGAGCTGCTGGCAGACCCGGAGATTCAAATGGTCATCAACCTGACGATCCCGCAAGCGCATGCGGCCGTGTGTCTGCAGGCGCTGCAAGCCGGCAAGCATGTCTACGTGGAAAAGCCCTTCGCGGTCAAACGCGAGGAGGCCCGCGAAGTGGTCGAGCTCGCCCGCCAGAAGAAGCTGCTCGTCGGCAGCGCGCCCGACACGTTCCTCGGCGGCGGCATCCAGACGTGCGTCAAGCTGATCGAGGACGGCTGGATCGGCACGCCGATCGGCGCGACCGCGTTCATGGTCGGCGGCGGGCACGAGAGCTGGCATCCGGATCCTGCTTTCTACTACAAGACGGGCGGCGGACCGATGTTCGACATGGGTCCATACTATCTAACCGCGCTCGTGGCGCTGCTCGGCCCGATCGCCGCCGTAACCGGCGCCGCCCGTATCTCGTATCCCGAGCGGACGATCACGAGTAAGCCGAAAAGCGGCCAGAAGATCGAAGTCGAGATACCGACCCATGTCGCCGGCATCATGGAATTCGCGGCCGGCCCGATCGGCACCATCCTGACGAGCTTCGACGCCCCGGGCGGCGCGCAGCTGCCCTTCATCGAGATTTACGGCAGCGGCGGCACGCTTCAAGTACCGGACCCCAACTCGTTCGGCGGTCCGATCCGCATCCGCCGCGGCGGAGCCGGCGAGTGGTCCGAGCTGCCGCTGACGCACGGCTACGCGAACAATGCCCGCGGCCTCGGCGCCGCGGATATGGCACAAGCCATTCTGACCGGCCGTCCGCACCGCGCGAACGGCGAGCTGGCCTATCACGTGCTCGAGGCGATGCACGGCTTCCACGACGCAGCCGAGCAAGGCGTGCGTTACCGCATGCACAGCACGTGCGAGCGGCCCGCGCCGCTGCCGCTAAGTGTGCGCGAGGGCGAGCTGGACGCCTGACCCATTGCATGACCCCGACACCTCCATTGCGGAGGCGTCGGGGTCGTTTTTAATTCGTGATCCGGATAAAGTCGACTTTGACCGTACCGGTCGCCGTCAGCGGATCGAATCGCAGCTGCTTGATGCTGCCCGTCCAGCCGGCGGCCGCCCCCATATCCGCGACATACTCCATATAATCGCTGGTGGCCAATAGCGGAATTGTGACTGACTTCGCCGCGTTCCAAGTCGTATCCGTCGTCGTCGTAAAGAAAATTTGCGCCGTCGTATTCGTCGATAAGTTCTGCAATCGGATGCGGACGTAGCGGTTGATCAAGGCATTATCGATCGCCAGATTGTCGGGAGAGTAAATATAGGGATCGGTTCCCCCGGAGGTTAGGTTCAAGCTGCCGCCCGACACCGTCATCGACGAGATCTGGTTGCCGGTGGTCCAGCCTTCGGCATTCGAGTCGGTTGCGAATTCCCAGCTCTTGCTCGCGCCGGAGCCAAGCGATGATACCTGGATATAATCGACGCTCATCGTGCCGCTCTTCGAGATCGGATCCAGGCGCAGCTGTTTGATCGAACCGGACCAATTCGGGTTGACGCCCAGATCCACCACGTAAGTCGCATAATCGGACGCATACTCCTTCGTGACGAACACTACCGACTTCGACGCGCTCCAGGCGGTGTCCGTCGTCGTCGTGAAGAAGAGCTGCGCCATCGGGTCGTTCGTGTTGTTCTTCAGGCGGATTCTCAAATAGCGATTGGCTGCCGGACTGTTCAGGTTGTCCGCGGAGACGATATAGGGATCGCTTCCGCTGCTCGTCAGCGTCAGAACGCCTCCGGATACGGTGCCGGCAATTTGGTTGGCCATCGTCCAGTTTTCCAGATTGCCGGCCGTGCCGAAGTCCCATTGCAATCCATAGTTCGTATAGGCGATCGACGGTGTCCAGCTGACCGCGTCGGATGCGTTGTTCCCCGCCGAACCGGCGGAAACCTCGAATCTCAACTCGTCGCCCGCGCCCACCACTATCCCGTCCAATATCGCTTCATAACCGGTTCGATCCCCCGCGGCAACCGACTGATCCGAGGCGGACGGCCAGATTCGCGTCCCGTTCTTGGCGATGCGGACGACAACGCCGTCTCCGCCTTCCTCCGCCATCAGCACGCGCGCGCGCAAGCTGACGGTCCCTTGAATCGGCGCCGTCCATACCCGTGCCACCTTGCAGTTCGCGCAAGCCGAAGGCTGCAGCTCAAACGCGGAGACGCTCGGGAAGGCTGTCGCGGCGGACGGCTGCCACTGCTTTTTCGCAGTGTCGTAATATGCAAGATTCGTCCAGGACGCGCCATCGTAGGCTTTGGACGTCCAATTGCCCAAGCCTTGCGTCGATCCGAAGCTCGCCGATGCGTGAGCGATGGCGGACGCCGACTTGATCGGCTGGTTGTTCGAGACGGTGAAGCCGCTGTAGTCCGCGCCATCCTCGTACAGGAACGCGTTCGCCTCGTGATAGAGATTGTCCCGAATCGTGCCCGTCGGCTTATCCGACGTTCCCGCCCGGCGGAACGATCCGCTGCCGTTCTGTACGAACGTATTGCCGGCTGCCGTCGTGTTGAGCTCAAAGCCCAGCCCCGGATGAATGGCCAGGAACGAGATTCCCGCTCCTGCGTTGCCCGCAAAGTAGTTCTCGCTGATGTTCACGCGATTGGTGCAGCATTCGAAATCGAAAGCCACCATGTCCGGCGAGGAAGTGTGAGGCACGTTGGTGAACTGGTTGTTGAAAATGTTGGCGTCGTACACGCCGGCCAGGTAGATGGCCGCTGTTCCCGTATCGGAGTGACAGCCCGCGTCCCCGTCGATTCTCGAATCGATGAGCGTCAGGTAGCGTACGTCCGTGATCCGCATCCCGTCGTCGCATCCCGTCGCGCCGCCCCCTCCCGCGTCATTCTGATGGAAGTTAAGCTTTCTCATCACGATCTGTTCGGCCGCTTTATAGCCCGTAACGGACGAATAGGATCCGTTGTACCAATCGATCGAGATCGTGTCGAGGTTGCGGCTTCCTTCGATGTCCTCGAACAGCACGTTTTTGACGATCGGCGCCGATGCGCCGTGGGAATCGTCGAACGTCTTCGACGTAAATTCGATGCCGGCCGAGTTCCATACCGCGTCGCCGGTCACGTCGTTGCCGCTTCTCGAGCCCTGGTGAATGCCTTTGATATCGTGCAGATAAAGATCCTTGAAGACGAGCCCTTCATGCCCCGCCGTAGAGAAGCTGACGACGATACCTGCGCCGGCCCGGCCGATCTCCAGCCCGCCGATCGTCCAGTAGCTCGGGTTCGTCAGCGAGATCGCTCTGTCCGATTCCAGGCCGTTGCGAACGATTTTCGGTTTGGTGCCCGAGCCGTACGCGCCCAGCACGATCGGATTCGCGGAAGTTCCCGTGCCCGCGAGCGTCATTCGCTCATTCCACGTCGCCCCTTTGGCGAGCAGAATCTGATCTCCCGCTGCAAATGCGCCATGGCTGT
This sequence comes from Cohnella sp. GCM10020058, assembly GCF_042683485.1. Taxonomy (NCBI): domain Bacteria; kingdom Bacillati; phylum Bacillota; class Bacilli; order Caryophanales; family Paenibacillaceae; genus Cohnella; species Cohnella sp. GCM10020058. The sequence goes on along the minus strand of NZ_JBHUJV010000001.1, from coordinate 222,704 downwards.
TGACCGGCGCGAAGCTGCACCAGGGCGCAGACGCCGACGTCCCGGCGCCGGCATCCGAGCAAGCGCTTCCACTTTGATTGTTGACATAGTAGCTAGCGGCCGAAGCGCTGGCCGATCCTAAAAGCAGCAGGCCCGCAGCCGCGGCAAACGCCAGCAGGAGCGCATATCCGAGCTTGCCGAACGGTTTGCCCATCGAATGGTTCATGACGATTCCTCGCTCTCTTTTCATGGATAAAAAAAACCGGAGCGCTCCATTAGCCATAGCTGCTTCGAAGACTCCGGTACGATGGGGCGATAGTAAGCGCAGGCGCCGCCTGTCGCTTGCGGTCTTCCCGTTACTTCGCGTTTTTGTCGATCAGCGCCTGAACCTCGCCGAGTGCCTTGTCGATCGTTTTGTTGCCAAGCAGAATCTTGGGCAGCGCGTCCTGGAACAGCTTGATGCCCGCTTCGTCGCCCGGCGTATGCTCGACGATAAAGCCGTTCTCGGCCGCCTCCGCGTAGGCGCCCATAATCTTGTCGCCCTCGGGCGGCGTGTACCCTATCGTGCTCGGCACGACGTCGCTGTCGGCCAGCTGCTGGAACGTCGTCTCCGACGTCAGGAACTTGGCCAGCTTGATCGCCGCTTCCTGATGCTTCGTCTTCGCCGACACCGCGACGATGTTCGAGGCGCCTCCGAGCGTGCGGCTCGGTTCGATGCCCTTCCAGGCGGGAAGCGCGTAAGCGCCGAGCTCCACGCCCTTCGGCATGTTTTCCTGCAAATATTGAACGAAATTTTCCGGCACGACCATGTACTGCGCCATCTTCTGCTGAACGAACAGCGCCTGCGTCTCGTCGATCCCGTTCGTCATGCCCGCCGGATCGAAGGTGCCGTCGTCCCACAGCTGCTTCAGCTTCTGAACCGCTTCCACGAATCCCGGATCCGTCACCTTCGCCTTGCCCGACAGGAAGTCGTCGGTCGTGACGTCTCTCGTCGACTGATCGAGCAGGAAGCGCAGCCACCAGTCTCCCCAACCGACTTTGTTGGCGTAGGACATCGGGATGAGGCCCGCTTCCTTGAGCTTTTTATTGTTGGACTCGAACGCGTCCCATGTCTGCGGAGCCGTCAGTCCGAGCCCGTCGAAGAGCGTCTTGTTGTAAACGACGACGACGCTGACCGCGCCGAACGGAACGCCCCACACGTGGTTGGCCGCATCCACCTCCGAGGTTAGTCCGGAGTTCATATTGGTCACGAGTACGGGATTGATCGTATCCCCCCACTTGTCGGCCTTATCGTACGCGGGCGTCTGGAACGCCGCTTTGAGGTCCAAAATGTCGTTCGTCTTGATCAGAGACTCGAACGTAACCCCTTGGGTGCCGAATACGTCCGGCAGCTCGTTGGACGCGGTCAGCGTCTTGATCTTGTTGTTGTAGGCGTCGCCTGCGGCCACATACTCGTAATCGACCTTAATGCCGGGATTCTCGTCTTCGAATTTCTTGAGCAGCTCCGGCTTCAAGTAAGACCACCAGGAAATGAATTTTAACGTTACATCCTCTTCGGCGGCCGCGCTTTGGCTTGCCTGCGAGCTCGGCGCGGCGCCCGACGCCGCGGCGTCATTGCCGTTCTTGCCGCTTCCGCAGCCCGTCAGCGCGCCCGTCATTCCCAAGAGCAGCGAGAGCGCGAGCAGCGTTCCCCTCTTCTTCATGCAATCTCCTCCATAGGTCGTTTGAACACGAGCCTATCGTAGCATCGCCCTCGGCGGCTGAGAACTCGACAGCCTTCGGAATGATTGCTCTTTTTTCGGATAAACCCGCTTCCCGCGATCTTCCCGTCTCCGTCAAATCTTGCGTATTCCTCTCCAGCTCTCCCGGTATTCAAGCGGCGTGCAGCCGACCTTGCTCTTGAACACCTTCGTGAAATGCGCCGGCGTCGCGTATCCGACTTTCTCGCAGATTTCGAACGAAGGCTTGTTCGTCTCGCGCAGCAGCTTCTTCGCCCTGTCCATCCGCACCTGGATGACGTAATCGACGAACTTCACGCCCATATGCTGCTTGAACTGCTCGCTCAGATAAGTTGGGTACAGACCGACGACGTCCGCCACTTCGGCCAGCGTCAGATCGCTTTGATAATGCTCATGAATATAGTTGACGGCATCGGTAATAAAGGTTGGCTTGACCTGCCGGGCATGCTCCCGAACAAGGTTCGACAACGCCGCAAGCTTGCGCCGCACTTCGTGCTCGAGCATGCTCCATGTCGGACAACGCCGCAGTTCTTCCAGCAGCTTGCCCAGATCGGCAGTACCCGGTTCGCCCGTCCGCACGACGCCCTTGGCCTCCAGCATGCTTTCCACGCGAAGAAAAAGCCGGAGCACGATATCCAATAGAACCTCGGGATGAATGCCCGCTTCGTACAGATCGTCCATGAAGACGCCAAGTTCCTTCTCCAGCGCCTCGGCGTCGCCTAGCATCGTGGCCGTTACGACCTTGTGGAAAGCGTCCGGCTGCACGTTCCACTGGCGCTGAAGGCGCTGCGAAGCTTCAAAGTCGATCACCCTGCCGGTTCCGATAGCCAGCCGCGCCCGCAGCGCGGCCTGAACCTCGAGCAGCAGCTTCGGCATGTCGGAGAACCTCTCCGCCCCCGAGCTGACGCCGATCGTGACCGGATATTGGACGTGCGAGGATAAAATCGCGAGCAATTGCTTAAGCGCATCCATCATCTCGCTCTCCCGCTCTCCTTCTCCCGTCGGCACGAAAAACAGCAGCACGACGAAGTCGTCATGCCCTTGCCAGGCGGTACCTCGAACGAGTTCTTGCTGAAAGAGCGCTTCTTCCGCCATTTTGCGGACAAAATACTGGAACAGCATCCGATCCGCCTGCCGGAAGCGGCCGTCGGCCTTCTCATCGATCGCCACGCCGGCTGCGAAAAAGCGGAACGCCCCTTCCGCAATGCCGAAGCCGTTCTCCAGGTATACGCGAGCCTCGGGCGCAACGCCCGGATTGTGATGGAACAAGGCGTTCAGCAGATGATCCTGATGAATGGACGCAATCATCGGAGACTCCCGCTTGCCTTCATTCGCGATGGCCGCGAGCTTTTTCTGCTGCCGGATCCGCTCCAGCACTTCTTGCAGCTCATTCTTGATGAGCGGCTTAAGCAAATAATCGACCGCTCCCTCGCGCATCGACCGCCTCACATAATCGAACTCGCCGTAACCGCTCATGACGACCGTTTGAATATGCGGACAAAGCCGGGCCAGCTCGGCGATCAGATCCAGACCGTCTTTGCCGGGCATGCAAACGTCTGTAATAAGCACGTCGACGTCGGCGCCCTCCCGAAGGCAGTATGACAAAGCCTCTTCTCCGTCCGAACAGGACGCGACGATCTCGTCCGACGCCTCCATCTGCCGGATGATATAAGCCAGACCTTGCCGAATGAGCTTCTCATCGTCAGCGATTACGATCTTCATGCGACTCGTCCCTCCTTTCTCCGGGAACGATCAGCCTCACGACCGTTCCGATATTCGGCTGGCTGGAGAGCTCGATCCCGTATGGCTGGCCCCATTGCAGCCGAATTCGATTGTGCACGTTGACGAGGCCGACCGAGTCTCCCTCGCTCGCCCCGATTTGCAGCAACCGGTTCAATTCGTGCAGCCGTTCGTTCCCGATCCCTGCCCCGTCGTCGACGATCTCAATCGACGCGCCCTGATCCGCGGCGCAGACCCGAACGCGGATCGTCCCGCTCCGCGGCGCCTTCAAAGGCGCGAAGCCGTGCTTGAAGCAATTCTCGACGATCGTCTGAAGGGACAGCTTGGGAACCTGCGCGCCCTCCGCTCCCGCGGCGACCTCCCAATAGACCCGCAGCGTGCCGTCGAACCTGATCTCCTGCAGAAGCAAATATTGCTTGAGCAGCATGATCTCCGTCCGGATCGGAACGAGCGTCTCGAACTCGGTGGCGGCCCGGAACAGCACGCCAAGCGCACGAGCCATCTCCGCCGCTTCCGAGGACCGCTGCATCTCGGCGACCATGCTGATCGCCTCGAGCGTGTTGTACAGGAAGTGCGGATTTATCTGCGCGTGCAGCGCCCTGAGCTCCGCTTCCTTGTGGGCCAGATCGGACAAATAGACATGATCGATCAACGTTTGCAGCTTTCCGGACATCGAATTGAAGCCTTGCGCCAGCTCCGCCGCCTCGTCCTTTCCCCGTACCTTGACTCTCGTATGGAGAAAGCCTTTCTCCATTTTGCGCATTGCGTTGCGAACGGACCGGATCGGCCTCACGATGCCGAGCGCAAGCATATAGGCGACCAGGATGGAGAAGAGCACGCATAACGCTCCGGCCGCGAGCATCCAGAAGCGTACCGCGCGAATATTTTCCGTCAACGCGCGATAAGGCAAGTAAGCGGCGAGCGACCACTCCGATTGCTGCGGGGAGGCGTAGGTGACCAGCGTGCCGCCGTCTTCGAACGAAAGGTTCAGCGACCGGATCCGCGCGGGCGACAGCTCGAAGGCGTCGTTCTTCCAGCGCCCCGTCTTGTCGTAGACCGGAAGCCGGCGATCCCACAGCGCGATGATATCCTGCTGCGGCAGCTGAGCGCCGGCAATCATCCCTTCGAGACCTTCCGTTCCGATGCTCAGCACGATAGCGCCGAGAAAGCGGTGAGACGGATCGTTCACTTTCCGGATCAGATAGATCGGTTCCTTGTCCGCCTCCTTCTCCACGATCCATTCTCTCCCGGAGGCGAGAAGCCGTTCCTCCATCCCCTCCAGCCGAGAAATGGAGATACGTTCGTCAGAGCGATGGCTGGCGAACAGCTCCCCGGAAGCCGTGTAGAGATAGACGGATTCCAGATCGCGCTTCTGGTTGAGCAAGTCGTTCAGGTAATGGTCGATCCGCTGCGCCTGCATGTAGGCTTCCATGGAACCCGGCACGGACTCCCCTGCCGCTCTCCGCTTCAAAATGCGAAGCAGATTGCGATCGTCGTCCAGCTGCGTATCCTCCGTCATGACCGAAGCGGCAAGACGGACCAGGTCGGTGAAATAAGCGTCGACCTCCGAATTCAGGAGCCGCACCGTCCGCTCGATCGAGACGGAAACTTCCTTTTCCATGCTTTGTTTAAACAAGTAATAGGCCACGGAAGAGACCAGCAGCGTAGGGAGAACAATTAACAGGATGTACGTGCCCAGAAGCCTCTTGACCAACGCTCTCCCTCCGGTCTGTCGCCTTTATCCTTTTACGGCGCCTTCGGACAATGCTTGTACGAAATACTTTTGCAGAACGACATATACGAGAATAACGACGATCGACGTAATGACCATGCCGGCGAATACCGGACCGAAGCCGTACACGTACTTTTTGGATGCCATCTGGGCCATGCCGACCGCGATCGTGTACATCTTCGGATTCGTATTGGAGATGAACGCCCACATGTACTCCGACCACACGCCGATGAATTGCAGGATGCAGAGCGTAGCGACCGTCGGCATCGTGAGCGGCAGCAGAATCCGGCAGAACGTCCGCCATTCCCCGCACCCGTCGATCTTCGCCGATTCGCTAAGCTCGTTCGGCAGTCCCGCGAAGGCGGATTGCATCAACAGGACGCCCATCGGCACGATGGATGCGATGTAGGGGCCGATCATCCCGGCATACGTATTGAGAAGGCCCAGGTCCCGGTTGATAAAGAACACGGGAAGCAGCAGAACGGGGGAAGGTACGAACAGCACGAGCGCGAAGAGAATCTGAAGCGATCGCCGCCCCCTGAACCGGATCTTGCCGAAAGCGTAGCCCGCCACGACGCACACGGACACCCCGCCGACCAGGCTTGCCAGCGTTACGAGCACCGTATTCGCGTAATACGTGGCGAAGTTCGCCTGCTTCCAGGCCGTTCCGTAATTTTCCCATATATACCGTCCGGGCAGTCCCCATTGGTTCCCGAAAAAATCGGCGTCCGTCTTCAGCGACTGAAGCACGACCCATAGAAGCGGATAGAGCGACGTTACGGCGAAGAGAGCGACGACGGCCGTCATCCATGTACGCTTGATCATCCCTCTTGCCCTCCCGCCCGCTCGTTCGTCCCGTTCCGGGATCTGAGAATCAGGCCGACCAAACCGACCATCGCGGTGACGATCACGAACACCATGAACGCGACGGCATTGGCATAGCCGTAATGATTCTCTTGAAATCCGAGCTTGTAGACGAGCGTGGAAGCGATCTCCGTAGAGCCGATCGGTCCTCCCTGCGTCATAATCCAGACGATGTCGAACGAACGGAAATCGTTGGCGATCGATATAATTGACAATAACATAATTGTCGGAAGCATAAGCGGCAGAATAATATGCCAAATGGACCTTATTCCGGTGCATCCGTCGATCTTCGACGCTTCTAGCAATTCCTTGGGAATTTTAAGCAGACTGCCGAGCAGAATCAGCATATCGAAGGGAATCGTTCTCCATACCCATACGAGGATTACGGATAATAGCGATGTATCCTGACTGCCCAGCCAGACGCGCTGCCAGGAATCGAGGCCGACCGCCGCCAGCAATTGGTTCAGCATCCCGATCGTCGGCTCGAAGATCAGAGACCAGATTACGGCGGATACCGCCAGAGGAATGATATAGGGGAGGAAAAGCACGACGTTGAACCATTTCCAGGCGAACACGCCGCGAAACAATAAGTAGGCTAGCGCGAAAGCGACGCTCATCGAGACGACAAGCTCGACAGCCATAAGGATCAGATTATGGCCCATCGCCTCATAGAACCGGGAATCCCGGAACCCCGCGGCGAAATTCCCAAAACCGATAAAGTCGCGGAGCGGTCCGACCCCGTCGTAATCGTAAAAACTCATTTGAAGCGATTTGATGAGCGGAAATACCAGGTACAGCACGAAAAAAAATAGTGCCGGAAAAATCATTGCGTACGCCAGCAATTGCTTCTTGTCAGCCCGTCCGGGAAGCATGGAAATCACCCTTCTCTCAAAGTGATTTCAGTATAAGCTCGCCTCCCGGCGCCAACAACGATACAGCTTTCTGATCCATTGCGTATTTTTCGGATTGGCCGGTCCGACGCTTCCGCAGGTTGCCGCTCGAGCCGCAGACGCTTGGAGACGATGCGCTTGGAGACGTTCCGCACGGCACCGATCCATTTATGTCTGCCTTCTTCCCCTCGCGCTGCGCTTCATCCCGCGGATCCGCCGCTTGGCGTCTGCGTCAACCCGGTAGGACTCGACGATTTTCTGGAGAGACTTGTTGAACGTGAAGTCGTCGAGCCCGCAGCCCGCCAGATAGGCTTCCGTCCGCTCCGGGAACTTGACGTAGCACATCGAGACCGCCCAGGCGACCGCCATCTTCACATAGTAGCCCTCATGCGACACCCCGTCCAACAACTTAAGCACGTCGTCCACGTAAATGTCGTCGATAAAGTGTTCGAGCAGCATAACGACGCCGAAGCGAATGTCGTACTCCCGCGCCGACTTGAGATAGGGTTGAATAAACGCCCATACGGTCGCCTGGTTAAGGCGCGCAAACTTCAGTCCGAGGCAGAACCGATCGCATACCGACCAATTGTCGATTTTCGGCACGAAATCCGCCATGTACCGAAGCCGTTCCGCAGGCTCCATGTCGGCGTACCCGATGATCATCGCCTGCAGCATGATTTCTTCGAAAAAGTCGTTTTCGGCCGCTTCGAGCCACGTCCGCCAGTCACCCCGCGCCGCTGCGAGTGCGATTCGCCGCAGTGCCGGCAGGCGGACGCCCATCAAGTTGTCGATGTTCGGAATGAGCGACGACGCGAACTTTTGATAGCCCGGCTCCGCCAATGCCTCCAGCTGCTCTCTTACGGATGGACCGTTCATATCAGGCATCAGGCACCCCCTCGTTTGCGCGTATCGCGATGTTCCAGAACCCCATCATAGCGCAATGCCCGCAGGATGAGACCCAAGGTTGAATAGAACCGCAAGATATTAAAATGAATGGTCCGGATCGAGTCGCGCCTCGCTTTTGCCGCCCGACTTGGGCGCCGTCGTCGACGCCCGCACAATAAGCCGCGTCGGAATGCGAACCATGGTCCGCTCCTGATGGGGATCCGCGAACAACGACAGCAGGCGGCCGGCTGCTTCGTAACCGATCGTCTCCCCCTGCTGCGCCACGCAAGTCGGCGGGATCCGGGCGGCGTCGGCATGGTCGTAGTCGTCGAAGAAGACGACCGACAGATCCTCGGGCACGCGCATGCCGGCCGCTTCCGCGGCGTGCAGCGCCATCTGGCCGATGCTCTCATTGACGGCGAACAAGGCGGTCACATTTGAAGAGCCCGCCAGAAAAGCCGCGATCGCATCCTGCTCCGCTCGCTCCAGCACCAAGTTGCGGTCCAGCACGACGCCGTAGTCGTTCAGCGCCTGGCGGAAGCCTTCCAGCCGCTCCTCCAGGCTGGTCGTGCCTTCGTAGGGCGTCGTCACGAAGCCGATCCGCCGATGGCCGAGACGCAGCAGATGCTCCGTAGCCTCGTACGCCCCCGCGATATGATCGGAGCAGACGCAGTGGGTCGGCACGCCGCGCACGTAACGGTCGATAACGACGATCGGGTACCGGTCGAGCGTAAGCCGCAGCATTTCCTCGCTGTACGTCCTTCCTTCGGCCGGGTAGACGATCAAGCCGCGCGCGCCGGCCCGCAGCGCCTCCTGCAGCTTGATCTCCTCGATCTCCTGGGAGTCGCCCGTCGTCAGCAGCATCATTCTGTACGGAGAGGGCTCAAGCGCCCGTTCTACGCCGGCGAGCAGGCTGTTCGTCAGCATCCCCCACAGCCTCGGCAAAATGACAGCCACCGTCTGCAGCTCTCGTTCGTCCGAGGTTCCCCTCCCCAAAGCGTACTTGGCCCGCTCGCCCGCCCCCGGTTCCTCCGAGACGAAGCTGCCTCTGCCTTGTATGCGAAAAACGACGCCCTCTTCCACCAGCTTGTCCATGGCACCGCGAATCGTAATTCTGCTGACGTCGAACTGCTTGCAGAGCTGATTCTCGGATGGCAGCCGCTTGCCCGGCTTCCATTTGCCCGAACGGATCTGATCTCGCACGTAGGACTCGATCTGGGCGTACAGAGGCGTCCGCTTGCTGCTCGGGCGTTCCTGATCGTCCGCTTGTTCCTTGCTTTCCACGAGCATACTTCCTCTCAAAAGTATTACTTTTATACAACTTTATTCTCACACCGTTCAGTTAACCGGTTTACAACAATGTCTAGCAAAGTTATGATTCGATTATAACAAGCATTCGCAATCTTGTATATTTGTATTAGGAGGCAAGCACGATGAAAAAAACAGTCGCGCATATCGTTTCTCACACGCATTGGGACCGCGAATGGTATATGCCCTACGAGCGCCACCACGTCAGGCTGATCGAGTTGATGGATGTGCTGCTCGATACGCTCGAGCGCGATCCCGACTATCGAAGCTTTCATCTGGACGGCCAGACGATCATCCTGGACGACTATCTCGAAGTGAGGCCCGAGATGCGCGAGCGCCTGACCCGGCTTATTCGCGAGGGAAGGATCCTGATCGGCCCCTGGTATGTGCTGCAGGACGAATTCCTGACAAGCGCCGAGGCGAACGTGCGCAACTTGCTCGTCGGCCATCACGATGCCGCCCGCTACGGTCCCGTTGCGAAAATCGGGTATTTCCCCGACTCCTTCGGCAATATGGGTCAGGCGCCTCAGCTCATGCGCCAGGCCGGAATCGCGAACGCCATCTTCGGACGGGGCGTCAAGCCGACCGGCTTCAACAACGCCGTCTCCGACTCCGCGGCTTACGAGTCCCCCTTTTCCGAGATGATCTGGCGATCGCCGGACGGCTCGGAGGTGCTCGGCATCCTGTTCGCCAATTGGTACAACAACGGGATGGAAATTCCCGTCGATCCCGATGCAGCCCGCGTTTACTGGGACGCCAAGCTGAAGGAAGCCGAACGCTTTGCCTCCACGCCGCAGCTGCTGTTCATGAACGGATGCGATCACCAGCCTGTGCAGACCGACCTGGCAGAAGCGCTCCGCACGGCCCGCGATCTGTATCCCGGCTATGAATTCGTGCATAGCGACTTGCCTTCGTACGTGGCGGCCGTCGAGCGCGCCTCCGAACGCGAACTGACCGTCGTCGAAGGCGAGCTGCGCAGCCAGCGTACGGACGGCTGGTTCACGCTGGCGAATACCGCCTCCAGCCGCGTGTATATCAAGCAGGCCAACGCCAAAGGCCAAATCCTGCTCGAGCGGCTCGCGGAGCCTGCGGCCGCGTTCGCTGCAATGCTCGGCATGCCTCATCCGACGCCGCTCCTCGTCCATGCCTGGCGGACGCTCATGCAAAACCATCCGCACGACAGCATCTGCGGCTGCAGCGTAGACGAAGTGCACGCGGAGATGATGACCCGCTTCGCCAAAAGCCGCCATATGGCGGAGCCGATCGTCGAGCGAAGCATCGCACACATCGCGTCGAGCATCGACACCGCCCGGTTCGCGGGCGATGCGCACGTGCCGTTCGTCGTGTTCAACTTCGCCGGCGCCGCGCGTTCCGGAACCGTCTCCGTCGAACTCGATGTCGCCCGCCGCGCGTCCGCGGACATCGGTCCGGCTGCAGCTTACGCGGACATGGAGCTCATCCGGGTCGGCGCCGGCGCCGTCATCGACCATGAGGGCAGACCGGTGGATGCCGAGATCGAGGATCTCGGCGTCAAGTTCGGCTACGAGCTTCCCGACGACAAGTTCAGGCAGCCGTACATGGCGAGACGAATCCGCGTCACCCTTAGCGCGGACCATGTGCCTTCCCAAGGCTATCGGACTTATGCTTGGCATCCCGGGGGAGAAGCTGAGCAAGCCGTCGCAGCGCCGGTCGCGGCCGGGCTGGAGGAAGCTGTTGCCGCCGCCCCTGCCCATCCGGCCGATCTGGCGGATCTGGCTAGTCTGGCGCTGGAAAATGAATATATCGCCGTTGCCGTCGAGCCTAACGGAAGCTTGTCGCTGACGGACAAAGAGACCGGAGAAGTTTATCGCGACCTCGGCGTTTTTGAAAATACGGGCGATATCGGCAATGAATATGTGTATGTGCAGGACGGCGAGCGCAAGACGCTCACGACGGATACGCTGAAGGCCGAGGTGAGGCTCGTCTCGCGCAGCGCCTGGCGTACGACGGTCGAGATCGTCCATCGCTGGGAGATCCCCGCGGAAGCGGATGCCCTGCTGAAGCGCGAGCGCGCGACGATGACGTTCCTCCCGGACCGCAAGGCGGGCAGGTCGGCGCGGACGGTGCCCCTCGTCATCACGACACTCGCCACCGTCGAGCGCGGCGTCAAAGCCTTGATGCTTAAGGTACGCTACGAAAATCACGCCAAGGATCACCGCCTGCGCATGCGGTTCCCGACCGATGCGGCGGCATCCGGCGCTCACTATGCCGACTCGATCTTTGAGATCGCCGAGCGTCCGAACGAGCCCGCCGGGGAATGGCGCAATCCGAGCAACGCGCAGCACCAGCAGGCGTTCGCCGCCCTGGACCACGGCAAACGCGGGCTGGCCGTAGCCAATATCGGGCTGAACGAGTATGAGCTGCTTCGCGACGGCCGCGGTACGCTCGCCGTGACGCTGCTCCGCGCGGTCGGCGAGCTCGGCGATTGGGGCGTGTTTCCGACGCCGGAGGCGCAGTGCCCGGGCTCGCAAGAAGCGGAGCTTGCGATCATTCCTTACGCCGGCGCCGACGGACGTTATGCGGCAGCGCAGGAAGCGTACGCCTTCCAGGTGCCCTGGCTTGCCGTTCAAACGGATGCTCATGCCGGCTCGCTTCCGGCCGCATACAGCCCGCTCTCCTGGACGGGCGATCGCCTGGCGCTAACCGCTTTCAAACGAGGCATTCAGGGCGAGGATTGCTTCTACCGCTGGTTCAATATGAGCGGCACGTCTGCATCGCTTGCGCTGCAAGCGGAACCGGATTCGCAATGGTACTTGAGCAACGTGCTGGAAGAAGAGCTGGGCAAGCTTGTCCCCGATGCGCACGGCATTGTACGCGTTGACGTGCGTCCTTGCGAGATTGTCACGATCGGCCGCCGACTTTCATAACGCAATAACGCATATAACCTCCGGCCCATTGATGCGGCCGCCCGACAGATCTGACGATCCGGGCGGCCGCTTTTTGTGCGTCGGGACGATCCGAACGAACATACGGCCGTCCCCCGGCTCGTACAATAGTGTATCTGCGAGTCTATCAAGAAACGGGGGGCAAGCGCATGCGTATTCATTCCGGCGGGTTCGAGGTCGTCTATCACGGCAGGGTGTTCGCCTACAAGATGAATCCGATCGAGATTACGTTGTCCGAAGAAAACGATCCGCTCACATTTTTGTTTTGCGTCGAAAACGAGCCGGAACGAGACGACTTCGAGACGGACATCCGGCTCGTGCAGCACAATAAAGTCCGAATCGCCTGCATCAACTTCCCGAGAGGCAAGCCGACGGGCAACGACGATATGATCCATATCGGCGTATTGAACAATCGCAGGCTTTCCTTGAGCTACGAAGTAACGATCAATTACGAAGCGAGCGCCTGGGTGCTGTCCTTTACGTTTTTCGCCGGCGAGGGGGTCCAGGGTCCATGAATAAAATCGAGATCCAAGATCCTAAAGTGGCCAGCAAAATTATCGCGGCGAACGCCGAGAGCGAGAAGCGCAAAGCCGAGCTTGGTTTTTTGGGACGGTTTTTCGGCTCCGGGGAAAACGTAAGGCTCTATATCGTCGGCACGATCGCGCTCGGCGTGCTGCTCATTGCACTCGTCTATACGCTTGTCCCTGAGCAGAGCCGGTCTCCGGACTTCGGCTTGAAGGACCTGTGGACGCTCGTCGTGCTCCCTGTGGAGTCCACGATCATCGGCTACTTGATCGGATCGAGAACGGGCGAGGCCGCCGAGAAGAAACAGACGCCTTGAGGGCAAACAGTATCTTTCAAACAAACAGAACCCTGAAAACCGAATCCCTGAAACAGAATCTCTGAAAACAAACAGATCCTTGAAAACAAACCGGATAGCCAAGACAATCGCCGCGAAGCATGCGGCTTTTTTACTGCAGAAGCGGTTGGCACCGTCTTAACGATTGTTGAGGCGCGTGCCCCCGAAGGCCTGCCGATAGGCGGTCGGCGTCACGCCCGCGAGCCGCTTGAACCACTTGGCGAACTGCTTGTCGTCGCCGAAGCCGACGCGGCCCGCAATTTCCTTGACCCCAAGCTTGCCGCCCGCCAGCAGCTCCTTCGCCGCATCCAGCTTCAGGCCGTGAATGTAATCGAGCAGACCCGATCCGAATCGCCGCTTGAACATACGGGACAGGTAGTCTTTGTTGTACCCGATATGGTCGGCAATCCGGCCGACCGTGATGTCCGGGTCCAGCGCGTGAAGGCGCGTCCATGCCAGCAGCTCGTGGAGCTGGGCGTCCATCGCGGGCCTGCCGTCCGAATCCTGCAGCTGGTCGGCGAGCTCGATTAGCAGGCAGGTCAGAAAGTAATCGCCCGCTCCCCGAATACGGTAACCGCCATTGGCGGCATGCAGCAGCTGTCGTGCCAATATATGCACCCGGCTCGGATTCGGGCAGCTTGCGTACCGCGGCATCTGACCCGCGGGAACCTCGTTCCCCGCTTCGGGAACGAAAAAGTGAAACCAATAAAAAGAGACGCCCGGCGTGGAAAGCCGGTATCCCCGATGGCGCTCTCCGGGCATGAGAAATAATACTTCTCCTGCCCGCACCTCATACATGTTGCCGCCCGACTCCATAAAGACGACGCCTGAAACCCCGACAATCAATTCATAGTCCGCAATCGTGCGGTCCATATGCGACCAGGTCTCGTCCGACAGGAAGTGCCCGCCCATTTGCAAGCGATAGGGCTCGTGCAAGTATAAAGACAGCATGCCGCTCCTCCTTGTCTCTTGGTCCACGCACGCTATTTGAGGTCAGTTTTTGACACCTATTATACCTGATCGCCTACCGACAAGGGAGCCTGGACTGTCTTAAAATAGGGAAACATCGAATCGCGGTCCGCTGCGCGGCGCGATTGGATTACAAAATCCCTTATGGAGCGTGAATGAATTGACTCTGCAGAACCAGACTGCCTTCCCCCGCCCCATTGCGCTTAAAAATGTCAGTATAAAGGACGACTATTGGTCCCCCTATATCGAACTTGTGCGCAATACGGTCATTCCTTATCAATGGGAGGCGCTTAACGACCGCGTCGCCGATGCGGAGCCGAGCCATGCGATCCGGAATTTCCGCATCGCGGCCGGCTTGGAGGAAGGCGCGTTCGGCGGCTTCGTCTTTCAGGATACGGATTTGTACAAATGGCTCGAAGCCGTCGGCTATGCGCTGGCCGCGTCGCCGGACGCCGATCTGGAGCGGCTCGCGGACGAGGCGATCGCGCTTGTCGCAGCCGCGCAGCAGGAGGACGGCTATCTGAACACCTATTTTACCGTAGCCGAGCCGGGCAAGCGTTGGACGAACCTCACGGACTGCCATGAGCTGTATTCCGCCGGCCACCTCATCGAAGCCGCGGTCTCCTACGCCGGCGCGACAGGCAAAAAAGCGCTGCTCGACGTCGCCTGCCGCCTGGCCGATCATATCGACGCGACATTCGGAGAACGTCCCGGTCAGCTCCGGGGCTACGATGGCCACCAGGAGATCGAGCTGGCGCTCGTGAAGCTGTACGAGACGACCGGCGAACGGCGTTATTTAGACTTGGCCGGCTTTTTTATCGACGAACGCGGACGGCAGCCGAGCTTTTTCCATCAGGAATGGGAAGCGCGGGGCCGCGCCTCTTACTGGACGCCCGGCGTCGTTCAGCAGACGCCGCCGTCGCTGTCCTATCATCAGGCGGACAAGCCCGTTCGCGAGCAGGATGTCGCGACAGGACATGCCGTGCGCGCGATGTATATGTATGCCGCGATGGCCGATCTGGCTGTCCGAAACGGCGACGAGAGCTTGCTCGCCGCCTGCAGGCGGCTGTGGGCGAACACGGTCCGCAAGCAGATGTACGTAAACGGCAGCATTGGCTCCACGCACCACGGCGAGGCTTTTACGTTCGACTACGACCTGCCCAACGACACGAACTATTCGGAAACTTGCGCGTCGATCGGCCTGATGATGTTTGCGCAGCGCATGCTGCAAAACGAAGTGAAAGGCGAATACGGCGACGTGATGGAGCGCGCGCTTTACAATACCGTCACCGCCGGCATGGCGACCGACGGCAAGCACTTCTTCTATGTCAACCCGATGGAAGTATGGCCGGCGGCAAGTGCGGGCAATCCGGGCAAGCACCATGTGAAGGCCGTGCGGCAAAAATGGTATGGCTGCGCCTGCTGTCCGCCCAACGTTGCCCGCCTGCTCTCCTCGCTCGGCCATTATGCCTTCGCGGCCAGCGAAGACACGCTTTATGCGCATCTGCATATCGGCGCCGAGGGGAAGCTGACGCTTGCGGGGAGGCAGGTTGGCGTGCAAATGGCGACGGGCTGCCATGGGCGGGTCAGGTCGGCCTGACGATCACCGAAGCTGAGGGCGCGGAAGACTTTACGCTCGCCGTACGAGTGCCTGCTTGGTCCGATCACACCTCGTTTACTTTGAATGGAGAGGCCGCAGCGCCGGATATTCGGGACGGCTACGCATACCTGCGAAGGCAATGGCAGGCCGGCGACGTGTTCGGCATGGCGCTGGACATGCGGCCCCGGCGAATCTACGCCGTCGCCGAGGTACGCGCGAACGCGGGCCGCGTCGCGCTGCAGCGCGGGCCGCTGGTCTATTGCCTGGAGGAGGCGGACAACGGTGCTTCGCTGGCCGGATTGGCGATCCGCGCCGGAGCCGAACTCTGCGAGGTTGCGGGCGAAGGACGCCTGGCCGGCGCCGTGCTGCTCGAGACCGAAGGCGTGCGGCTCGAAGAGCCGGCGAACGCCGGCGGCGACTTGTACCGCGCCGAGCCGCCGGTGCGGACGCCGCAGCGGATCGTGGCCGTTCCCTATACGCTGTGGGGCAACCGCGAGCCGGGCGAAATGCAGGTTTGGGTTCGCGAAGAGCCGTAAACGGAAAGTGCTGGATGGATAACCGCGATCGTTTGTCCTCTCGTCTATCCATCGCACAGCCATAGCGCAATATTGCGCTATGGCAAAGCATGGCGCCCGCTCTCACACACCTTCGCCTCCTTCATCGCGCCGCTATAGCGCAAATTTGCGCTATGGTGACGCATGGCGCCCGCTTTCGCACACCCTCGCCTCCTTCATCGCGCCGTTAAAGCGCAAAATTGCGCTATAGTGACTCATGGCGCCCGCTCTCGAACACCTTCGCCTCCTTCATCGCGCCGCCTTAGCGCAAAATTGCGCTATGGTGACGCATGACGCCCGCTCAAGCACACCCTCGCCTCCTTGATCGCGCCGCTTTAGCGCAAAATTGCGCTATGGGAAAGCATGGCGCCTTCTCTCGTACAACCTTCGCTCCTTCACGGCGCCACCGTAGCGCAAAGTTGCGCTATTTCCGCTTTGTCGCCCCTGCTCGTACAGACATTTCCCCCGCAATCGCGCGGTCCGGCTATTTGTGCAAGAAATGGGTATACTAGCCGCACTATCGCTCGCTTGGACGGGCAAACGGCGGGGAGCGAACGCGCTTGATCCAATTTGACGGCGTCACCAAGAAGTATCCGGACGGCACCAGCGCTTTGAAGGGCATCAACCTCGAGATCGCGGAAGGCGAGCTCGTCACGCTGATCGGCCCGAGTGGATGCGGCAAGTCCACGACGATGAAGATGATTAACCGGCTCGTGGAGCCGACTGGCGGACGAATCATCATCGACGGCAAAGACATCTCCAAGATCAATCCCGTCCGGCTGAGACGGGATATCGGCTATGTCATCCAGCATATCGGGCTGTTCCCGCATATGACGATCAAGGACAACGTCGCGATCGTGCCGCGCCTCAAGCGCATGGACAAAAAGGCGTACGAACGCCGGATCGACGAGCTGATGGACATGGTCGGCCTCGACCCAGAAAAATACCGTGACCGGTACCCGTCCGAGCTGAGCGGCGGCCAGCAGCAGCGGATCGGCGTCATTCGGGCGATGGCTGCGGAGCCTTCGATCATCCTGATGGACGAGCCGTTCAGCGCGCTCGACCCGATCAGCCGCGAGCAGCTGCAGGACGAGCTGATCCGGCTGCAGGAAACCGTGAAGAAAACGATCGTCTTCGTCTCTCACGACATGGACGAGGCGCTCAAGATCGCGGACCGCATCGTTCTGATGAAAGGCGGCGAGATCGTTCAGGCCGACAAGCCCGAACGCATATTGCGGCGTCCCAAAAACGACTTCGTGCGCAGCTTCATCGGCGAGGGCCGTTTGAACGAAGCCTCCGAGCATCTGTCCGTGGAGGACGTCATGCTGTGGAATCCCGTGACGGTGAACCAGTCCCGGGGCCTTGCGCACGGGGCGAAATTAATGAAGCAGCATCGCGTCAACGGCCTGCTCGTGCTCGACAAAAATCGCGTGCTGCAGGGCGTCGTATCGAGAGAAGCGCTCGAGGAAAATTATCGGAACGAGGATCTGACGCTGCAGGAAATCATGCGGACCGACATCCCGAACGTCGTCGTCGGCTCGAGCGTCGGGGATGCGGTGGACGTCATGAAACAGCACGGCATGAGCTACTTGCCCGTCGTTCACCCCAACGGCCAGATCGCGGGCCTCGTGACCAATTCCAGCCTGATCGACGCGCTGCTGAAGCAGATCTGAACGGAGGCCGCCATGAATCTTTGGGACGTATTCATCAACCGGCGCGACGACATCGTACGCGGCACGCTCGAGCATCTGCAAATTTCGTTCATCGCGCTGTTCATCGCCATCGCGATCTCGGTCCCTGCGGGCCTCGCCTTGACGCGCTTCCGGCGACTCGCTTCCCCCGTCATCGGGCTGACCTCGCTGTTCCAGACGATCCCGAGCCTGGCGCTGCTCGGCTTTATGATCCCGCTCGTCGGCATCGGCCGGGTGCCGGCCATCATCGCGCTGACCGTGTACGCCCTGCTCCCGATTTTGCGCAATACGTACACCGGCATCATGAACGTGGAAAAGCCAATCAAAGAAGCCGGCATCGGCATGGGCATGACGAGCATGCAGGTCATGTGGCGCATCGAGCTGCCGCTGGCGCTGAACGTCATCATGGCGGGCATCCGCACCGCGACGGTCATGGTCATCGGCGTCGCCACGCTGGCCTCGCTCGTCGGGGCCGGCGGCCTGGGCGATCTCATTTTCCGCGGCATCTCGACGGTCAATACCGAGCTCATCCTGGCGGGCACGATACCCGCGGCGCTGCTCGCGCTGCTGCTCGATTTTTTGCTGGAACGGATGGAACGGGCGGTCACGCCGCCCGGCTTAAGAACGGTCGGCCGCAAACGGACGAATCGCTTCGTGCGAGTCGTCGAGATCGCGCTCGGCATCCTGCTCGTCGCGGCGATCGCGACGAGTTTGCTGGGACGCGGCGGTCTCGGGTTCGGCGGAGGCGGAGGCGGCAAGACGATCACCGTGGGCGGCAAAAACTTCACAGAGCAGGATATTTTCGTCCATATGCTGTCTTCGCTGATCGAGGCCAAGACCGATTTGAAGGTCGTGCGCAAACCGTTTCTCGGCGGCTCCCAGGTGACGCACAGCGCGCTGACGAGCGGCAGCATCGATCTGTACCCGGAATATACGGGGACGGGCTGGTCGTCGGTGCTTGGCGAAGCGCCGGTGGGCGGCGATCCCCAAGCTACCTACGATAAGGTGAAGGCGGCTTACGAGACACGGTTCGGCGTCACCTGGTTGCCGCCGTTCGGATTTAACAATACGTACACGCTGTCCATGCGCGCCGACGTCGCCCAGCGTCTCGGCATCGATACGATGTCCCAGTTGGCCGCGCGTTCGTCCGGGCTGACGCTCGGTGCGACTCACGAGTTCCTGGAGCGGGAGGACGGCTTCAAAGGCTTGCAGGCCGCCTACGGCATGCATTTCAAAAAGGTGACCGGACTCGACCCCGGCTTGACGTACGGTGCGGTCAAGGAAGGCACGACCGACGTCAATGACGCCTTCTCGACGGACGGGCGCATTCAGGCGTTTAAGCTGAAGACGCTCAAGGACGACAAGCAATTTTTCCCACCGTACTATGCGGCCGTCGTCATTCGCGACGATACACTGAAGGCGCATCCCGAATTGGAAGAGACGCTGAACCTGCTGGCCGGTAAAATCGACGACAAAACGATGTCCGCGCTCAATGGAAAGGTGGACTTGGAACACAAGGAACCGCGAGCTGTGGCAGAGCAGTGGCTGAAGGAGCAAGGACTGATCTGATGGATCAAGCCCTTAATCCATGACGATCCGGTGATGATGCGTGTAAACGTTCAGCGAATCCGCGCGGATGAAGCCCACGCAGGTGATGCCGAGGTCATCCGCCAGCCTGAGGGCGAGATCCGTCGGCGCCGACTTGGAGAGCAGGATCGGGCAGCCGATCTTGGCGGCCTTCAAGACGACCTCCGAGGACAGGCGGCCGCTGAACACGATGACCCGGTCTTTCGCGGATAAGCGATGGCGGATGCAGTGGCCGAACAGCTTGTCGAGCGCGTTGTGCCGGCCGATGTCCGACCTCGTCTCCGCCGCTCCCGATTCGTCGAGCAAGGCAGCGTTGTGAACGCCCCCCGTCGCCGCGAATTCGGCCGAAGCCGCCTGCAGCCGGGACATCCATTCGAAGCAGCGCTCGGCCGGAATCCGCAGTCCGCCGGTCAGCGTTTTGGCCGTTCGGGCATCGTTCTGAAAATAAAACTGCCGGCTTTTGCCGCAGCAGGAGCCGATCATGCGCTTCGAATAGAAGTCCTTGGCGGTGGACTGCGGACGGGCGAGCTCGACGCGGGCAAAGCCGCCTTGTACGTCGAGCGTTAATACCCTGATATCCTCGCGGACGCGAATAACGCCCTCGGAGCCGAGGAAGCCGACGACCAGGTCGGTCAGGTCGCTTGGCGAGCAGACCAAGGTCGCGAACTCTTCCCCATCGACGATCAACGTCAGGGGATATTCGGCCGCCACGTCCTCTTCCCGTTCGGAGACGAGCCCGCCTTTCATTTTCGTCGCGGTCCATTTTACAATCGAAGGTCGTTCCACCCTGTCCCCCCCTTGCGCTTATTCCGGCATGTCGAGGTCCAATTCCTCGATTCGCTTTTCCGCGTAACGCGTATCCTTCAAGGCATGGTAAGTCTCCGCCTTCTCCACGACGACCGCCGCATTATATTCGGGGATGCCCGCATGAGGCTCGTAGACGCCTTTGGGAAACAGCATATTGCCTTCCGGCCAATACAGCTCCAGGTTGCCTGCGGCCATCGCCGCCGCCTTGAACCTGCCGTGAAAAACGCCGTGCCGGTTATAAACGACGACTGCGTCGCCTTCGCGAATGCCGAGCCCTGCCGCGTCCGCCGCGTTCATCAGTATGTCGTACCGCCCGGCTCCGTTGAACGGATCGAGCTCGCCGTACACCATCGAATTAAACTGCTTGCCGCGGCGCGTCGTCGCGTAAAACCGGCCTTCGGGCTTGCGGAGCTCCGGGAGCTCGATCGGCAGAAGCCTGCCCTTGCCGTCCGGGGTCGGGAACTCGCCATCTTCGCACAGCCAGGCCCCGCCCCATTGAAAGACGTCGCCGCGCGCCTGCAGATGCTGGATGCCGTCGTAGTTCGGCGCGGCCTTCGCGATCTCCTCGCGGAGGGCAGCCGCATCGGCAAAGGCCGCCGCGTCCCGCAGCTCCGGTCTGACGCGGGCCGCCAGATCGCTATAGATCCGCCACTCTGGCCGTGCTTCCTCGATGCGGGGTCCTTCGATCTCCGGCGAGAAATAGACCATCCGTTCCGTCGAGGTGGAAGTGCCGCCTCCAGTCTGCTCGTACCGGGTCATGGCGGGCAGCACCCATACTTCTTTTTGAGCGTCGACGAGCGTCGAGGTGTTGAGGACGATGTCCTGATGCACGCGCACTTCGACGTTTTCCAGGCAGGTGCGCACGAAGTCGGGATCCGGCATCGTCTCGAGGAAGTTGCCGCCCGACGTGTAGAACACCTTGAGCTTGCGCTCGTGATCGTCCGGCAGCATCGCGTTCTCGAGCGACACGCCGACGATGTCGCCCTGCCAGCGCGGCAGCTCGAATCCCCACAGCGCTTCGATTCGGCGGACATGCTCCGGCTGGAAGTCCCCGCCCGGCAGGCTGAACGGATCAGCTCCCATTTCGCCGGAGCCCTGTACCCCGCTATGTCCGCGGATCGGCATGACGCCGCAATGCTCCCTGCCGATAAAGCCGCGAAGCAGCGCGAGATTGGCGACCTGCGAGATGTTGTCTGTGCCGAAGCGGTGCTGGGTGAGCCCCATGCTCCAGACGAAGACGCCGCTGCGCGCGCCGGCCAGCAAGTTCGCGAATTCGGCCATCCGCTCGCGCGACAAGCCCGACGACCGTTCGAGCGCCTCCCAATCCTGCTTGCGGACATGTGCTTTCAGCTCTTCATAACTGCTCGCGTGCGCCTTCACGAATGCATGATCGATCGCCGCGCCCAGCCGGTCGTCCTCCATGTCGAACCAGTGCTTCATCACCCCGTTCATGAACGCGATGTCGCCGCCGATGTTCACCTGGTAAAAGTCGTCGGCCAGCTTCGTTCCGAACAGCGCGGATTCGGGAATCGACGGCACCCAGTAGCCCTCCATCGCCGGCTCCCGGTAGGGGTTGATCACGATGATCTTCGTGCCTTTGCGCTTGGCGGCGTACATATACTTGGTGGACACTGGCTGGTTATTGGACGCGACGCTCCCCCAGAACACGAGCACGTCCGTGCCGATCCAATCTTTGTAGCTGCAGCTGGAAGCGCCGATGCCCAGCGACCGCTTCATCGCGGTCTTCGAGGGCGAATGGCAGATGCGCGACGCGTTGTCGATATTGTTGGTGCCGATCAGGCGGGCGGCCTTCGCTGCGGCGTAGTACGATTCGTTCGTAATGCCGCGGCCGGTCAGGTAGAAGGCCAACTGCTTCGGATCCACGCCTCGGATGCGGCTTGCGATGCTTTCCAGCGCTTCGTCCCACGACACGCGCCGGAAGCTGCGCTCGCCTTTTTCGCGTACGAGCGGGTAAGGGATGCGCCCCAGTTTTCGCAGTTGCGCGCTGTCCATCTTCCTGAGCTCGTCGAGATCTGCATGCAAAGTGTCCGGCTTGATCGGCCCCATCGTGCTCAGCCGCAGTACGTTCAGCCGGGTCGTGCACAGATGCGGGCCCATAAGCGTCTGGTCGTAAAGGCCGGACACGCCGAGCGCGCATCCGTCGCAGACGCCCTGCGTCAAGATTCTGTACGCGTACGGCAGATTGTCGCGGTTGTCCCAGACGACCTTCATCGTATCGCGGATATGATGCGGCTTCTGCCTGCCGAGGCCGAACGGCATCTTGCTCACCCACAGCCTGGGATCCGGACGCCCCGGCAGCTTCGTCCGTCCCGAATGCTTGGTTTTGCCCATGATCGTCAACCTCCGTCTCTGCTGGGATGGAAATGAAAAAGCCGCGAAGGTCGGGAACAGCTTCCTGCTCCCTGACGTGCGGCTTCGAATACATTTATTCTAGCAGGCTCCGGAACGCATCTGCAACCGTTTTCATCCAGTGGGTTATTCTCAGTTGCATGTCTTTATTTCATTCGAAAAACAGGGCCTCTGGGCGGGAAAGGCAGGCTTTTGCCTTTGGGAATAATAAAAGCATGGTCGCGTCTGATCGTCAGTCTGTCGCATTCGCCGTCGGTAATCACTAGTATTGGACCGGTCTCCGGAAAGTCTCTCGCTCTTTCGATCAGATCGATAGCCGGCTGCAAAACGGTGCCTCCGCGGCCTTTGATTCTTACTTTGCCGGCGATTTCCTCCGGGGACATATAACCGGCGTCGTAAGCCGCTGCGTCGCAAAACACGACCCGGACAAACGGAACATCCCGGTTGATCGAATAATTGGCGATGCATCCCAAAGCCTGACCCAGAAGTTGAATCCCCATCGAGCCGGATGTGTCGATGACCACCGCAAACGTCCTTGCCGCATCGTACGGATTTTTGTACGCCGGCCTTGCGATGTCGGGCGTTGAGGATTGACGGCGCGAGAGCCGTGAATACGTTCGATATTTCTCGACGCTCGGAAAGTGCTCGTCGAACCACTGGGCCAGCTCCACATCCCAAGGGACGGGAGGATGACCCAGCGCTCGGATTTCTTGTACAAGCCCCGCCGGCAATAATCCCCGGCCGGATTCTTGATGGTATTCCAGCCCCTGCATGATCGCTCTTTTGCAAAAGTCATCCAGGTCCTGGCCCTCGCGGTGGTCCCAGAAGCCTTTATAGCCCTTGTCCAGCATATCGGTCAGTCCGCTGCCGCGAAGCGTGGCAAGCTTGCGGTTGGTGCGAATATTGTTGGTCAGCCGGTCATAAATGGTTTCTGCCGAAAGATTTTTCAGCTCGGGATCGTACAAGACGCCGATACGGGGAAGCGCGCCGACGTTCATTTCGACCAACCAGCCGTTAATCACGTAATCGCAAGCCACGTTCCACAATTCATGATCGCGTCCCGCACAACGCTGATGATGTCGCAGCGCCGCATGTAGAAGCTCGTGGGCCATCACAAAAATCGTTTCCGCTTCATCCAGACCCGCAGTCGGATTCATATAAATTTCCTGATCGATCACGTCTATGGCGGCGACCTGAATTTGAAACTGCTGGCAGATTGCGACGTCTTCTATGATCTTAAAACTGCTGGCCAGTGCGCCCAACAACGGATAGTGATTAACGAACCACTCTTTTGCTTTTTGCGCTTTTGTTTTCTGACCGGCGTTCGTCGTGTATAACGAATCGGCATAACCCGCCGACACGTTCACCGCCGCCGTGACGGCGTTGGCAATGCCTTGCGCGAGCAGCTCGGCCCATTGTATATCGCGGTGATGATACCGGAACTTTTTATTTTGGTTAAATAAAATGTCGGGAGCATTCACGCCGCCGGTTCCGAAATAAGCCAGGGAATCCGGGCCCCCTCTCCTCTGAAAGATTTCGAGCAAATGATATTCGTCGCGAAACGTAAAAGGAAGCTGCGTTTCAATATCTTGAGGTGCCTTGCCCAGCTTGAGGTCCGCCAGAAATTTGTTAACGACGGCGTCGGATGCAGCTTGCCAGAAGCGTTCGTCCACGTTGTCCGGCTTGGACGCATGCCCGAACCCCAAATGAAGCAGGCAGTGCGCGAGCACAAATACCCACTCCTCTTTAGATAAGTGGCGCTTCGGGTGCGCATAAAGCACGCCGCTGACATCCACCACGCAGTAGCCATGCTCCGGACAAGCATTGTTTTTGTCGCGGTTGAAATGCGTATGCTTGGCAATCGGCGAAAACAGCGGATGCGTCACCATTTCTCCGACGGCTTCGCGATAAGTTAAATCCCATGGATTCTGGCTTGCGGTCGATTTGCTCATATACACCTCTTAACTTTGCTTGCGCTCCGCCAGCCGCGGCAGGTCGCGCACGATCTCGACCATCAGCCAATCCGGAAGCTTGTCGTCATCGTTGTTTTTGGCCACGACCATTTGAGCGATTTCCATCGAAATCTCGCTTAACTCTTTGATCAATCCCTTCACGCGATGGGCGAACTGACGGTTCGCGTCCCGAACGGCGTCTTTATTTTGCGGAAGCTCCTTGACGACCTGGGCTCGGAACGATTGCGCAAGGAAATACAGCAAATCCCGATCCTCCGGATTAGACGGGAAAGACGCTTCGCCGGCCATGATCTTGTTAAGCTGATACTTGCTTCTGGTGTTTTTGAAATAAGCCTTAAAGTTCATGGCATGTTCGGGGGATAACGTGCCGCATGCCAAAATATCGATGATCTCGACGGTGAGGTTGTCGCCGTACTCGTGCAAGGCGTCGCTTAAGATGTGCCAGGAACGCGGCGTTGAAAAGGGCTGCTCCGTTTTAGGAGGCTGGCTCCACAGATGATCGGGCCGCATTTGGATGTATTCGATGACTCGAGGATGAATGCCGGCGTCGTAAGCCCATTCGAGCCAATCGCGGGAAGAGGCTTTCAGTTGTACATGGAACATGCGGTTGATTAGTGCGGAAGACATCGGCTTTACGATCGCGCTGTCCTGTGCCCGATTGCCCGCTCCGATAATGATGGAGCCTTTAGGCATCGTATAGTTGCCGATTCTTCTTTCGTTGATTAAGCTGTAAAACGCTTTTTGCACTTCCTGGCTGGAAGCGTTAAGCTCGTCCAGAAAAAGGCAATACGGTTCGTCGCGGGCGATCATCTCCGGCGGACAAAATTGGCTTTTGCCGTTTACGATCTGCGGCACGCCGATCAAATCTTCGGGCGCCAGCTGGCTGCCAAGCAGGGAAACGCAGGGAAGGCCCAGTTGTTCCGCGAATTTCTCCACCAATGAGGATTTGCCGATGCCGGGGGCTCCATGAATAAAAACGGGACGTACAACAGATACATTTAATAGCAATTCCATAAGCGATTTGACTGTTACCGATTTAACTTGATCCAATCCATAGCTCCTCTCAATTTTGCGGGATATGATCCGCACCGTGTTGCTTGATAAAATACATATAGCCTACAATGACTAAAATGGCAATAAATATCTCCACAGCCAGTGCCATTAGCCGGCGTTGCATATGGAGCGCCTGGGTTTTCCTAAGTAGGAAAAAGTCCGGCCAGCCTTGCGCTTGAGTCGCCTCGGTGTTCCTAAGTAGGAACAAATACATTTTTTATTCCTACCCCTTCCGCGACACGAAAGGGTTGCCGGTCTCCCAAAACCGCCACGGGTAATCTCTCGCTTCGCCGCTGTTATCGATGCCGATTCTCGGCCCGGCGGATATGGACGACACGGCCCTTCCCTCCGCGATATACAGCGGCGGCTTGTCCAGCGGAAGTCCGTAATCCTGAATGCCGATGCCCAGCGCCTTCGTCAACTTGCCCGGTCCGCTAGTAAGGTGATGGATTTTCTTTAACGGACCACGACGTTCGATCATAAGCGCCTCTCCCTCCACGGGCTCCACGGCCCTGATCAATACGGCTTCGGGACAACCGGGCTCGCCGCTCACCACGTTGAACAGGCAGTGGGTATGCATGACATACGTATACGCGTACCCCGGCAGACCGAACATCACTTCCGTTCGCGGCGTCCGGCGGCTTCCGTAGCTATGCGCGGCCCGGTCTCCCGGTCCGACGTACGCTTCGGTCTCCACAATCCAACCGGAGGCGATGCCAAGCTCCGTTTCCTTGACGAGTAGCATCCCGAGCAGCGATCGGGCCAGTTCGAGCGTCGGCTTCTGGAAAAAAGAGAGGGATATGGGGTCGATCGTCATCGGGTTCACCTCGTTTATGGTACAGCCAGTCTACTAAACAATATAGCGTACAACGGCGCCCTTTACGAAAAGCCGCTCGAAATCCATCGGGTCGCCTGCGGAGCGAAGCGGCCGTGCAGGAATGGGGCGAGAATGGACGGTGTGCGGAAATGGAACGGGAACGAACCGGAATGCAGCGCCAAGCCGCGCTAAGCCACCGGGAGCCGGACATTCACGTTAAAAAAACCTCCTTCCCCGCCGAAGCGGATTGGAGGTCCATTGCCAAATGACTTAAGCCATTGCCGGCGAAAAAGGCCGGGTTCGCCCGCAGGCGCAGGCCGCACGCGTGCCGCCCCGGCTAGCTTCTCCGCAGCTCCAGCAGCACGACGCTGTGCCGCTCCGCGTACACGGCGAGCTTGCCGTCCCCTGCGACGTCGAGCGTATGCTCAGCCTGCAGCCGCAGATCGCTGTCCTTGTCCACCGTATAACGGCTGCAGACGTACGTCCCGCTCGCCGTCAAGGAGCTCAGATCCAGCCGATATTCCCGGCTCTCGGCCGCAAAATTGCTGATCAGCACTGCCGCCTCCCCGCCGTCTTCGTTCGCTGCCGCGCAGACGTACAGACCAGCTGTCCGCTCGACCTCCAGCTCGGCAGGCACCCGCCGGCCCAGCTCGACCAGCCGGGAGAACGCCTTGAACGCAAAATACGTCTTCTGCGGAACGCCGTAGACGTCGAACAGGCCGCAGTACATCGCCGACGGCTGGCCGTCGTAATAGTTGGCCACGTCGACGCGGCAATCCTGGAGCAGCGTCAGCGTCGCGGCGGCGAACGAAGCGCCCTCTACTCCTTTTTGCCGATCGAAGGAATCGCGCCGGTAATATTCGGCCCCGCGCGTGAAGAAGCCGCGGTCGAGACTGGGATCGATATTCATGTAATTCCATTCGTTGAAGTGGCTTTCCGCCTCGGAATAGCCGTACGCTTCCAGCCATTCCTCGACAAGCCCCGCGTTGGCCGCGATCTGCTCGGGATGGTCGGCATACGTGTGCCAGGAGAAGAAATCGAGCGGCAGGCTACGTTCCCGGCAGTAGGCGAAAAAGCCGCGGGTGAAATCGTGGTTGACCATCGTCGCGGCAAATCCGCCGACCTTCAGCTGCGGGTCGAAGCGTTTGATCGCCACGGAAGCTGCTTCGTACAACGCGTAGAACTGCTCGGGCGTACCGTCCCACATGCAGCCGCGCGTCGGATTGTCGGGCTCGTTCCAAATCTCCCAGTGGCGAATGTCCCATTCGTAGCCGTCCGCCCAGCCTTGATTGTAATGCTTGATGATACCGATGCAGACGCGTGCCCATTTGTCAAAGTCGGTGGGCGGCGCCGTATAATATTTGACCGCCGTATGCTCGATACTGACGCCAAGCCGGTAGATCACTTTCGCCCCGGTGTCCAGTATGGACCGGATGTAATCGTCCGTCCGGCGGAAATCGTAGCTGGCGGGATCTTCAGGGTCCCGGTCGAAGTCGGGAAAAATCGTGTTGATGTCCACCTCGCGCGGATGGGGCCAATTGGTATCGTGCAGCCGGGCATGGGGAATTCGGGCTTCCTTGAAATAATCGCTCACGTCGATGAGCGTTCCATAGCAGACCGGGCCGTTGTTGACCCCGTGCAGCGCCTTGACGCGTTCCGCCCCCGCCTTTTTAAAATCGAATCGGATATCCACCGCAACCACCATCGCTCGCTCCTCGCCGCTAAATCTGATATATGTTCGCTTTGCTCATCAATCCATAAGGAAGTACGGTGTACTGCGGATCATCTCGCGTATGCTCCCGCGTGAAGAACGTCCAGTCCGTCCACGGATTGTGGCTGCCCCGCTGATGCAGGGGACCCAGCAGATTGCGGGCACTTCCCGTCACTTCGATGTCGATGCGGTTCGTTCCCGCCCGCAAGTGCTCCGTCAAGTCGAGCTTGCCCGCCGCCTTCCACGGAATAAGCCCGGCCGACGTCCCGTTCACCCTCACTTCCACGGTCACTGCCCGGAAATCGTCCAGTTCGATCACCCGGCGCTTGCCGGGCTCGATCGGCTCCAACGTACACTCAAAGTGATAGATGATGCCGCCGCAATAATGGTAGTAGCCTTGATGGCACCAATCGCCCAAATGAAGCAGCTCCGGCTCGGCCGCGATGCTGCGGCTGGCGTCCACGGCAAAATCGCCGATCAGATAACAGTCCTCCAGCTCGAACGTCTGCCTGTACGCGCAGCTGAGCAGCAGCTCGTTGCTTCCGGGCCGAACAACGGGCAGCCTGACCTTGATGAACGACTTGTCGAAATACCAGCCGTTCGGCTCCGCGGCCGCCGCTTCCCCGTTCAGACGGATGTCGAACGATTCCGCCTGCTCGAGGACGAGAAAAACGTCCGTTGCCGGAACTTCGTCGACCTCGAAAACGAATGCCAGCTCGACCGCCGCGCCGTCCCTTGGATGCGGCTCGCCGATCCAGCGGTAGCGCTGGGGAATGCCGTTGTAATGGACGGGCCGCATGCCGAGCGTCTCCCTGATCGCGCGCTGCGCCTCCCAGACGAGCATCGGCTCCGACCACGCGCCCCCGTCGAGCCGATAGCGGCAGCGGTCCAGCACGAGCGCGTTGGGGGACGTCCGCGTGAACCGGCAGGCCGGGCCGAGCGTCGCGTCCGCCACCCGGTTGCGTTCATGGACGGGCACGTAGGAGAAATCGCTCTCGGCTTCCAGCGGCGGCTCGCCCGTCCGGACGACGAACATCCGCGAGCCCGCCGGGCCGAAATCGGCCGTAAAGCGCATGCCGCCCCCGCTGTTGCTCTTGCCCGGCAGGGATGCTCCCCGCACGGCAATGCCGCCCCCGAGCAGGTCCCATTCCTCCAGCTTGCCCGGCCGCTCCAGCGCGATCTCGACCTCGTGGCCGCTGTTGCGGTCGTTGTTGACGATAAACACGCCGTATCCGTCCTCCAGCTCCGTCATCAAATAGAGAAACGACGAAGCCTCGCTGCCGGCGCGGTCGCAAATGCTTACCCGGCGCGGCAGAGCCGCTTCCAGCGCGCGCACCGCGTCCCGAGGCCGCCCGACCGTCACCGCGTTCGGATGGCTCAGCAGCGCCGCCAATTCTCCCGAGCGCTCCCCTTCGATCATCGTCGGGACCGGCTCGACGACGAGCACCCGCCCGCCGCCTTCCAGGAAGGCAAGCAGCAGCTCGACCGTGCTTCGCCAGATGGAGGCGACGCCTGGCAGCACGACGACCTTGTAGGAAGCCAGGCCGACGGCGAGCGTCCCTCCCGCCGCCGAAGCGGTCTCGGCCATAATCGTCTCGTCGCCGAAGTCGAAGTCGTAATGCGACCCGAGCAGCGCGCGAACGACGCCGTCGCATTGCCGCTCCAGCCGGTTGGCCGCCAGCAGGCTCGGGTCGTCCCAGCCGAGATAGCGGTAAGGATCGCAGCCGACCATCGTCCATACCGTCGAGGAAGGATGAAGCACGAGCACGTCGCGAACGGCCGACCCCTGCGTCGTCACGGCGGCGATTCTCGCAAAATAGTCCTCTACCGCATGATTGTATTTCCACCAGGGCGTATTGTAGCCGAATGCCGGCGGGAAATCGCGCTTCCGGCAGCCCTTGAGCGAATAAAGCGCGAGATGCTGGCAGCGAGCGTTCACGCCCATGACGTATTGCCAGTCGCCGACCCACTTCTGCCCTTCGAACGTGAATTCCCAGCCGGCGCATCCGTACATCTCGGACAGCACCCGCCGCTTCCCGTACTGATTGGCGACGCTCGTGCACTGCTTGACGGTCCAATACTCCTCCGTCCGCTCCTCCAATATATCGATGCCGGGCACCTGCTGGTACCGGTACTGGGGCATGACCGCCCCGTTCAGCCGCGTTCCGATGCCCAGGTTATGTTCGACGAGATAATGGCCGGTCAAGGCGATGCCATTCGCCTCGCACCATGCGCCCAGCTGCCGCGAGTAGGCGTCCCCGAACCGCTCCGTTATCGTTCGCCAGTAGTCGTGACGGATTTTCGGCGCGCGCTCCCCTTGAAAAAACAGCAGCGGAATCTCGTCCAGCAGGTCGTAGCCCCGACGCTCGCGGAAAAAAGCGGCGAGCCCGTCCGTCCACGGCAGCCACGCCCTGTCCGTGCCGTGCGGCGAACGGAAATCGGCGATATTGGGCTCGTCCGTGAAAATGCCCGGCACGGCTTGCCCGAACTCGTCGCCGACCGTACGCCGGTAAGGCTCGTACGTCGATTCAATAAAAGCGGCGACCGAAGCCGGATTCAGGTTGTCGGCCGGCGCTTCGTCGTTGAACCATGCGTCCGGCTCGGATATCTCCCGACGAAAGACGAGCAACAGCTCGCCTTCGCCGAGCGCGACCGTCCGGCCGTCGGCCGCGATCCGCTCGCAGCGCAGCAGCTCCGTGCCGTCCGCCTTCGCCAAAAAGACGGCGATGGCGCTCTTGTCGGCAACGG
This sequence comes from Cohnella sp. GCM10020058, assembly GCF_042683485.1. Classification (NCBI taxonomy): domain Bacteria; kingdom Bacillati; phylum Bacillota; class Bacilli; order Caryophanales; family Paenibacillaceae; genus Cohnella; species Cohnella sp. GCM10020058. The sequence continues at coordinate 191,904 of NZ_JBHUJV010000001.1, read as the reverse complement.
CGCCCGCATCCGCGATGGCGTCTGCGTTGACACCACCGTCGCCGGCGTTTGCTTCGCTGCCGGCCTTCGAATCTGCCAGGCCAGGGACCGAGGCTCGCTTGCGGTCCTTTCCGATCGCCTCCAGCGTGACGGCCTTCGCCCGGTACGCGTCGCCCTTCGCGGCGACCGTACCTCCGGCGCCTCCCGACGGGAAACGGTCTTCGTCGTACAGCCACGCCTGCAGGCCGAGCCGCTTCGCTTCACGCACGCACGCTTCGATGCAGGCGAGCCATTCCTCGCCCATATATGCCGTCTCCAGCCCTTCGCGGGAATGCATGAAGAAGCCGCCCATGCCCTGCGCCTTCATTTCCCCGATCTGGCGGATCAGCTCATCGATTTCCAGCTTGTCGTTCCAGGACCAGAAGGGAACCGAACGAAGCGACGGGGAAGGGGCAATAAACCCTTCCCGCATGTCGTCGATTTTCATTGTATTCACATCCTCGGCATTCCCTTGTCCGGCAGTCCGGACAAGGGATGGAGTCTCCCGTTCGGCAGGACCGAACGGAGAGACTCCTTCAAATTTTTGAGCACAAAATGAGAGTGGCCCGCTCCGTCAGTCGGCGACGAACACGATATCGCGGAACAGATTGCTGTTCAGGTACGTGCTCGTCGGCATCGTGCCGAGCGCTGTCGTACCGACGCCGCTCGCCGCGTAGGTGACGAGGCTGCCGTTGTTGATCGGGCTGTCGAAGCCGTGCTGCGTATCGGCGTACAGCTTGTCCGTACCGGTAGAGACGGCCACGATATAGTCCGTGTTGGCCGAGATCGCTTGCGGCGTCGGAAGCGTGAATTCCTTCCAGCCCGCCGCTCCCGTCGGCACGCTCCAGCTGTAGGCCGCCGGCAGGATCATCGTGCCGGTGGCGACGTTCCAGATGCGAACCATATGGGTGCCGGTCTCCACGCCGTTGGTATAGATGCGCACCTTCGTGATTTTGCCCGCCACGCTCGTCTTGAACTTGGTGCCGAGCTCGTACTGCGCGTCGTAGAAGTAATAGTCCGGCGTTTGCGTCGTAAAGATCGTCTGCGACGGCGTCGGAACGAAGACGATATCGCGGAAAAAGCTGCTGTTCAGGTAGGTGATGCTAGGCATCGTGCCGAGCGTCGTGCTGCCCACCCCGCTGGCCGCGTAGGTGATCAGATTGCCGTTGTTGATCGGACTGTCGAAGCCGTGCTGCGTGTCGGCGTAATACAGATCCGTGCTGTTCGTGACCGACACGATGTAGTCGGTATCGGCCGAGATGGCAAGCGGCACGGGAAGCGTGAATTCCTTCCAGCCGGCCGTGCCGCCCGGAATATCCCAATCGTACGCCTTCGGCAGCAGCATGGCGCCCGTCGCCGCGTTCCAGATTCGCACCGTGTGAATGCCGCTCTCCGCATCCTTCGTGTAAATGCGCACCTTCGTGATCGTGCCGGACACGTTCGCCTTGAATTTCGTGCCCAGGTCGTAGCGCGCGTCGGCAAAGAAGTTATTCGGCACTTGCGACGTATAAATCGACTGTCCCAACTCCTGTACTTCCTCGATAACCGGATTCCATTCCGTCTTGTCGCCCGTAGCGCTCGATTTGGCGCTCGCGATAAAGGAGATTTTGTCGCCCGACTTGACCATCAGCGTGATGTCGTGGCTGAGACCGGTGGCATCGTTGTAAGCGAGCGTGCCGGACCAGAGCGGCGTAGCGTCGTTGTTTTTGACGATTTTGACGTCCACGCCGTCGCCGCCGGAGACGTCCGCCTTTTTGGCCGTGCCGGTAATGCGGATTTTCTTGATGCCGTCGGACGTCCAGACGCGATGAGCCGCTTGCCCGACGTCGGGCAGGAGCCAATTGTCGCCGATCTGCATGCCGCCCGCGGACGACTTCCAATAGCCTTGCCCGTACTGCCAGTTCGCGTTGGGCGCGTAATCGTAAGGGATGCCGTAGCTCTGCGTCGTGCCGGCATCGTCGTAATCGTTCGGCGCAGGCGCCTCCTGCCAGACCGCATTCGTCGAGCCGTTCACCAGATAGCTCCAGCCGGCCGCTCCCTGCGTCTTGTAAAATCCGGTGGCGGCATTATGGATGATATTGCCCCCGGGCAGCTTGACGATGTTGTTCGCGTACACATGGTCGCGCGGCATCGATTCCGTCAGTCTAGGCGTCCGCTCGAAAATATTGTTGAGCGCCTGCGAGGCCGACGCTTTCACGATCGTATTGCCCGAAATCGTGCCGCCGTTGCCGAGATTCCAGCCGTGCACCATGAAGGCCGCGTGCGGCTGGTTCGGATCGATCTTGAGCCCGTTGTTGACGATGTAGTTGCCGATAATGCTCGTGTTGGCGTTCTCGATCGGCATGCCGGTCACTTCGTTCCGGCCCCAGAACCCGTTGCGCGTCAACATGAAGGCGTCGCCGTCGTTGTCGTGAATGTAGCTGTTCTGCACGGTAACGTCGGTGTTCAACCCCTCGAAGTCGACGCCGACGCCGTCCGGACCGTCCGGCGCCTTCGTCGAGCCGATCTCCACGTTGTCGACGGTGAAGTGATGCACGGCATTGAACTGCAGGCCCGCCGATCCCCATGCGAAGCCGTACAGATAGCCGGACCGCAAAATTCGGCTGTTCGTAAAGCTGCCGACGAACGGACCGGCGCCGTCGTAGTTGACGTGGCCGAACTGTACGCCCTCCCGATACGAATCCTTGGCGGTAATGGCATCGATCGTTATGTTGTCGGCCCAGCCGACGTCAAGCGGCGCGTCGGTGTTGTTGATGGTCGTGTTTTTGATCGTAATATTCTGCAGGTGGCCGTACAGACCGCTGTCGAGATGCCTGCCGTGCGCGTAGATGCCGATGGAATAGGCCGCGTACTGCAAGTCGGCGGCGCGGGTGTCCGCTGACGGATACGGATGGATCGGCCATTTCGCGATGTTGTGCACGTAGCAGTCCTCGATCCACAGACCGTCCTTGTTGGCGGTGTTGTCGTTCGTGTAGACGATGCCCATTTTCGTATAGGCGACCTCGATGCCGACGATTTTCCAGCCGGCGTTGTTCTGCAGGCGGATGCCGTACATGATGCCGTTGTTCGCGACATTCGTCGGGTCGGCGGCCGGTATGGCCGCTTCCGACGTATACGGCGTAATGCGCGGGCGCGCGCCGGTGCCGTACGAGGAAAGCGTGATCCAGTTGCTGGAGGTGCCGCTGCCCTTCAGGTACAGCGTCTCGCCCGTCCACGTATCGCCTTTTTTCAGCAAAATGGTATCTCCGGCGTTAAACGTCACCGAAGACACCTTCGTCAAGGTCGCCCAGGGAGCGGAGGCGCTCGTCCCGGGCCCGCTGTCGCTGCGGCCGGGGTCGGAGGAGCTGACGTAATAGGTCTGGGCGTGGGCTTCGCCTGCCGCGGCAAAGCCCGCGATCAGAACGATCGACGCGAAAGCGAAGGCGTAAATCCATTTTCTCGGAACGGATAGAAGAAAGGCCGATTGAACCTTCATCATCAATAACCTCTTTTCCTTCTCGAATGTGGATGCCGTTGATTCGCTTGCCGTAGTTCCCCGGCTTCGAGCCGGACGTGCGGGCGGGCGCGCCGGTCCGACGCTCCGCTTCAAAGCATGATCCAGCCGCCGTCGACGTTCAGCGTCTGCCCGGTAACGAAGTCGCTGTCGGGGGAAGCGAGAAAGACGAACGCCCCCTCCAGGTCGGCCGGCGTCTCGCGCCGGGCGAAGCTTTGCCATTCCGCCAGCTTGCGCTCGGCCTCCTTCAGCTCTTCGGTACCGACCTTCGCCAGCTCCGTCTCCGTCAGCACGGCGCCGGGCGTCAGACAATTGACCGTAATGCCGTCGCCCGCCACCTCCCGGGCCAACGCGCGGGTGAAGCCGACGACCGCTCCCTTGGAAGCGACGTAATGGACGAAATTCGCCTGTCCGGTGAAGAAGGTGACCGACGAGACGTTGACGATCTTGCCGTAGCGCTGCGCCTGCATGTAAGGATGTACCGCCTTGGCGCACAGAAACTGGGAGCGGACGTTGACGCCCATCACATGATCCCAGTCGTCCGCCGTAATCTCGGTCCACCGCTTGCGGGGATCGATGCCCGCGTTGTTGACGAGAATGTGGACCGTGCCGCAGCGGTCCGCGATCTCGCGCACCATTCGGCGAACCTCGTCCTCCCTGGACACGTCGGCTTGAACGAAAAACGCCTCGCCGCCGCTTCCGTTAATCTCGTCGACGACCGCTTCGGCCAGCTCCGGACGGGCGCGGTCGACGATCGCGACGACGGCCCCCTCCGCGGCGTAGCGTCTGGCGACGGCTGCGCCGATCGATTGGGCCGCGCCGGTGACGATGGCCGTTTTGCCGCTCAACCGCATCTGGGCGTACCTCCTTCGGAAGACGATCCGCCCTCCAGCGCGGGCCGCGCCAGCGCCGTATATTGGCGCAGAACGCCTTTGTGGGCGAAGGCCGGCGGCTGCCATTGCGCCAGTCTGTCCCGCATCACCTCCTTCATGATGTCGGCTCCGCGCTCGATTCCGTCCTCTCCCACAACGTCGATGCGCCGGTTCGGGATATCGATGAGGATCAGATCGCCGCTCTTCACGGCGGCGATGGGGCCACCGTCCAGTGCCTCAGGCCCCAGATAGCCGACGCACGGTCCGCGCGTCGCACCCGAGAACCGCCCGTCGGTCACGAGCGACGTCGTGCGCGACAGTACGGGATCGGATGCGATCAGCTCGGAGATGAAGAACATCTCCGGCATGCCGACCGCCTTCGGCCCCTGGTAGCGGATGACGATGACGTCTCCGGGCCGGATCGTTTTGGCCACCAGGGCGTCCACCGCCTCCCGCTCGTTGTCGAACACGACGGCCGGACCTTGATGCCGCTGCATGTCCGCGGCGACGGCGAACTTTTTGATCGTCGCGCCCGCGGGAGCGAGGTTGCCCTTAAGTACGGCGAGAGAGCCTTCGCTCTTGAGCGGCTTTTTCAGCGGATAGATGACGTCCCGGCGGTTCAGCTTGTAATTGGCCAGGAACATCTCCGCGTAGCGGGGCATCTCGCTCTTGCGGAATTCGTCCAGGTTCTCCCCGACGGTGCGGCCGGTGACGGTCAGCGCGTCCGTATGGAGCAGTTCCCTGATTTCCTCCATGACAAAAGGGACGCCGCCCGCATACCAGAACAGCTCTGTCGGATAATGACCGGCGGTTTTAGTATCGACCAGGACGGGCACCCGGCCGTGAATCTCGTCGAACCGGTCCGCCGACAGCTCGATGCCCGTCTCCCGGGCAATCGCGATCAGATGCATGACCGCGTTCAGCGAGCCGCCGATGGCGGAATGCACCATGATGGCATTCTCGAACGACTGGCGGGTCAAAATGTCCGAAGGCTTGATGCCGGCGCGGGCGAGCCGCATCACCTGCTGGCCCGCTTCGCGGGCGGACCGGCGAATCTCGGCGTTCGTCGCCGGAATAAGCGCCGACCATGGCAGCGCCAGGCCCAGCGCTTCGGCCATCGCCTGCATCGTCGCCGCCGTCCCCATATACTGGCAGGCGCCGCAGGTCGGACAGCAGGCGCGCTGGAAGGCGAGGAATTCCTCCTTCGTCATTTTGCCGCTCTCCGTTTCGACGCTCATATGCCACAGCTCTTCGTTGGAGCGCATGCAGGGCCCCGCGCCCATCGCTCCCCCCGGAATATGGATCGCCGGTATATCCAGCCGGGCGATCGCCATCAGATGCGCCGGCACCGCCTTGTCGCCGGCCGACGAGAGCACCATCGCGTCGAACGGCGTCGCCATGGCGTGGATCTCCACCATCGAAGCGATCATATCCCGCGACGGCAGCGAATAATGCATGCCGTTGTGGGCCTGCGCCACGCCGTCGCATATGTCCGTCGTCGTATAGACGGCCGGCTTGCCTCCGAGCTGGTAGACGCCCTTCTCCGCCTCGGCGACGAGCTCGCCGAGATGATAAGAGCTCGGGTGGCTCGAGCCCATCGTGCTCTCCACAAGCACCTGGATTTTATCCAGATCCTCGACGCTCCAGTCCATCGACATGCGCAGCGCGTCGCCCTCGAAGCTGATCTTGCGCACTTTCTGGCTGGCGTAGAGTGTCTCTTCGTTCGTCATCGCGCCCATCCTCCATTCGTCCGGCGCGGCGCTCGCGTCCTGCGCGCCGCCGCTCGTTCGCTTTTGTTCATCGTGATTGCCTCCAGTCGAAATGGTCGTCGAACGGGTACATCGGCCGGTCGATATTGACGAAGTTCAGCGACTGGATATTGGCCGTGCTCGCCCCCGGCGTGTCCAGAATGTAGATGCGGGACGACAGCTTCTCGTATTCGGAGCGGAACTGGTTGGCGGACTTCACCAGCACGATGTCCGCCTCCGCCGGCTCCAGGCCGACGCTGCGGTACATGGCGGGATCGCCTGTGAAGACGGCGTTCTCCATCACGAGCAGCGACAGACCGCCGATCGCCAGCACGGCGCAGCGTCCCATATCCGCCTCCAAATTTTTGATGAAGCCGCCGCCGAAGCGGAACTTGCCGCTGCCGACGGCTGCGACCTCGGCTTCGATCTCCAGCGGCCGCCCCATCTCGGTCGATATCGAATGGCCGACGGCCAGCTTGACCCGGCTGCCGCTTCCCGCAGCCGACGCCTTGCGCGCCGCCTCGGCGTCGACGATGGACAGCAGCGCCGTCCGGCGATGCTGCACGTTCAGCCGCAGCAGCTCGCGCAGCACGTAATTGCTGTCGCCCGGCGAGCCCGCTCCGGGGCTGTCCGCGGAATCGGAGAGAACGACCGGCCTCCCGGAGTCCTCGCCGTCCAGCAGGCCGACGATCGCCTCCACCGTATGCAGCTCCACGTCGAACGCCGCCCTGCGCGCCCACATCATCGCCGCCAGCCGGTCCGCTTCAGCCTCCGCCCGGGCCCGGTCCGCTCCGACGACAACGACGGAGCAGCCCATCTCCTTCACGTCCAGCCAGGGCTGCACCGCGAACAGCGACGTGGCGATCGAAGCGCCGGCCCTCTCCCCGGCTTCCGCCTCCAGCCATAATTCCCGCATAGGCCCCCGGTACGTCTGCTGGTTTTCCGCAGGCACGATCATCGGCACTTTGCGGAAGGCGACCACCGGGCGGCGGGAATCCCCGATCCTATCGAACAGCAGGCAGGCTGCCCGATGGCCCGTTTCCATATAATCCACATGGGGGAACGTCCGGTAGCCGACGATTCCGTCCGCGAGAGCGGCTATCCGCCGGGTCACGTTCGCATGCGAATCCAGCGTGACGACGATCTTTATGCCCGGTCCGACAATCGCGCGGACGTCCTCCAACACCTCACCTGCGGCGTCGTCTTCGTCGTCGGCGCACCAGGCGCCATGCAGCGCCAGCAGCACGCCGTCCGCCTGACGCAGCCGCCCGATGCGGCTCAGCAGCATCCGCTTCAGCTCGTCGAACGGCGTCCGTCCGATTCTTCCGGCGGAGACCGCGCCCGCATACAGCGTCGGCAGAAGCTCCACTCCCCGTTCCTTGGCCGCCAGATAGAAGCCGCTCAGCTCGTTGCGCGCCGTCCCTCCGCTCGCCAGCTCCTCGTCCGCCGCCATATAATAGCGCCGGAAATCGTCCACGGTGACGGACGCCGTACTGAACGTGTTGCTCTCCTGCACCAATCCGCCGACAATGACTCTCATGCCCGCAGCAGCTCCCTTCTTTTATGTGCTCCGTCGATCTGACCTCGTCTACATATGCTCCTCCGCGTCCGATCCGGCCGCTGTGAAGTCGAACGAATCGCAGACCATCGCCCCGCCGCCGGCGAGCTCGACGGTGACGGCGCGATAGCCGCTAGCGAGCTCGCCGCTGTCGAAGACGACGCGGGAAGGCCCGGCGATCCCGGCAGCCAGATCGATCGTCGCGAGCAGCGTTCCGTCCAGGTATACGCGAATTTGCCCGAGCGAGCGGTCTGTCGGACTCCACAGCCTGAACCGTCCACCGTGATAATTCCATTTGACCCGGCTGCCCGCGCGGTCGGTCCGATACCCGAAGCCGAAGCGCAGCCGCTCGTCCGTCACCCGAGTCCAGCCTTCCGGCTCTGCGGCGCTGCCGTCTCTGGCGGGCGCATGACCCGCGCCGATCATTCCTTCCGTCGCCAGACATGCCACCGTCAAGGGGGCGCCCGCGCGGTCGAGCGCAAAGCGGTCGACCCGCATCGCGCTTCCCTCCCCCGCCAGCAGCCCGACCGCGCCGCGGCGGATCGCGATGCGCCCGGACCAGACGTTAACGCCGTTTATCGTCAGGCTCGTGCCTTCGGCCGCATAATGGAGCCGAATCTCGTCCGCCGTTGCCGACACGTTCTTCGCTGCCGGCGCGTTCGCCCCTTCCCCCGCCGTCGGATAGACACCCGCGGCCAGCTGTGCGACGCCTCCCGAATCGTCGTGATCGGTCAGGCTCCAGCAGCCGTCCGACCATTGCAGCCGCAGCATATCGCGGTACATCAGCAGATGCAGCGCGGCTCCCGCCGTGGTGATGTCGGGACCGATCGGCGCCCGGCACGCCCAGCAGACGCTATTTTTCCCGGCGGAGCCGACCCTCGCCTCAAGCGCGAATTCGCCGAATTCAGCCGTCAGAAAGCTGAAGGCGTCGCCGTTCGGCGCGGACAGCCGGAACGTCTCGCCCCGGTCGATGTCCGCCCAGACGCATTCGGCGAAGTTGATCGTCCCTATATCCTCCTCCGGCGCCGTCTTGGCGGGATAGATAACCCGGAATCGTCCGTCCGCCTCCGGCAGACCGGCCAGCGTCTGGCCCCATATGCCCTGCTTCTCGTGAGCCAGATCCTCCGCATGCCACAGCGAGCCGTACTTCATCAGCCGCCAGGCCTCGGGAAGATGGGCCCGCTCCCGCTCCGCGCGGTACAGCGCCTGAAAGCCGCGGTTTAGCGCCAGCGAAGTGAACGGCGCGTACACATGCCGCTCGTCCTCAAATGCGGGGAAGAACTCCATAATCGGCGGGTGGAATACTTGACTTTGCGGATGCAAAAGGAGCACCGGCGCCGAGTACGGCCCTTCCGGCCGTTCCGCCGTTATCGCCGCGAGCGCCCAAGTGCCGCCCCAGTTCTGCGGCGTGCTGGCCATCGCCACGATCAGCCAATCCCGCTCCCGCCGGATGAGCGACGAGGCGTACAATCGCTTGTATCGGCCGAGCAGCGGTGGCTGGTCCGATTCCCGGTGAACCGGTGCCGCCGCGATGACGAACGGCCCCTCGGGCGTCGGGGCGACGGCGTAGCCGATGCCGCCGTCGGCATTGCCGGGCGACGCCCAGCCGAACACGGCATGGTAGCGCCCGCCGTCCCAGACGACGCACAGGTCGGCTGCGCCGCCGCGCCGGCCGTCCCGCGAGTCGCAGCCGTCCGGCGTTCCCTCCAGCACGGGGCCGACCGGCTGCCAGGATGCGCCGTCGTCCGACGAGCGCATGGCGACGACATGCAGGCTGTCGCCGGAAGTCTCCGGCGGCCAGTAGCCTTTGTAATAAAGCGATATATACACATAAAGCAGACCGGACACAGGGTCCCGGAACAGCGTCCCGTTCACCGGCCACTCGAACGGAGCCGTCCCCTTGTAGACCGGGTTCGCCGGGGACCGCACGAACGTGTCGAAGGACGGATCGCCGATGACGGGATGCCTGAACCAGTCGTCCTTGCGGATATTGCGCGCATAATCGATCATGCTATGCCTTTACCGAACCGGCCGTCAGGCCGGACACCATGTACCGCTGGCCGAAGACGAAAAAGATCAGGCTCGGCAGCGTGGCGATCAGAATGTCAGCGAACAGCAGGTCCCACTGCTGCTTGTATTTGCCGAAGAAGATGAAGACGGTCATCGGCAGGGGCCATTTGTCTCCCCCCGAGAAGTACAGGTACGTCGACACGTCGTTCCAGACACCGATGAAGTTGAGGACGACGACCGTCACGGACACCGGGGCAAGCAGCGGCAAAATGATCGAGACGAACATCTGGTAAGGCTTGCTGCCGTCTATGATAGCCGCCTCGTCGATTTCTCTCGGTATTGTTTTCAGAAAACCGATATACAGAAAGACGCTCAGGGGCAGCGTATAGGTCGTAAAAATGGCGATCAGACCGAGATACGTGTTGTTGAGATCGAGAATGAGCATGGCGAAATAAGTCGGTATGATCGCGGTCGGAATAATGATGCCGGACAAAAAATACAGGCTGGCGAACCGGGCGAACCGCGTTCCTTTTCTCGCGATATAATAGGCGGCGGCGGCCGAGAACAGCCCTCCGATGAGCACGACCGTGATGCCGATGAACAGCCCGTTGTAGATGCCCGACAGCGCGTTGGACTTCTCGAACACCTTCGCATAGTTGTCGAAATGCAGCTGCTTCGGCCAGTTGTAGCCGAGCCGGTTGGCGTGGATCGTATCCTTCAGCGAGTTGACGACGACGATCCAGACGGGCAGCAGATAGACCGCCACGACGCCCAGCATGATCAGTTCCGCGAAAAGCTTCCACAGTTTTGCGAGTCTCGAAATCTGCATTAATATTCGACCTCCAGCTTGCGGAACAAGCCAAGCGTGATGAAGCTGACGACGCTGATGACGACCGTGAATAGCAGTCCGGCCGCGGCGGAATAGCCGTACAAGCCCGTCGAGAACGATTTGAAGATGAAGGTGCCGTACACCTGCGTCGCGTCGTTGGGCCCCCCGTTCGTCAGCCCGAATACCTGGCCGAACACTTTGGCGCCCCCGATCAGGCACAGAATGAAATTGATGGTGATGGCCGGCATCGTCAAGGGCAGCGTAATGTTGAAAAATCTTCGAAAGCTGCCCGCCCCGTCGACGGTTGCGGCCTCGTAATATTCGTGCGGCACCGACTGCAGCCCCGTCAGGAAAATGACGACCGTAATGCCGATGCTGGCCCAGACGTCCATGGCGCAGATCGACAGCATGGCAAAACGCAGATCCGTCAGCCACTCCCGGGCGAGGAAGCCGAGGCCGACACTGCGCAGAAAGACGTTGATCGGCCCGAACTCCGGCTGGTACAGCGCGCTGAACACGAAGGCGATGACCAGCGGGTTGAATACGATCGGCGAGAAGATGATCGTCCGGTACAGATGCTTGAGCTTGATCTGATTGTTGAGAAGGATGGCCAGCAGGAAGCCGACGACGATCTTGACGCTGGTGGTCAATACGGTGAAGATCAGCGTATTCTTGATCGAAATGGAGAAGATCGACGACTGGAACAGATCGACGAAATTGGTCCAGCCGTTGAAGGCCGGCTTCAGCGGGTAGTAGGAGGACCAATCGGTAAACGCCATCGCAAACCCTGATAGATTGGGGATGATGAAAAACAGGCTGAACAAGAGAAACGCCGGCAGGACGAACAATATCGTATACTGCTTCGATACGCCTTTTGAAAGCATGGCCTTACCGCCTTCCGTAATCGGCGCGGGCGCGCCGTTCGCCGCGCCCGCGCAATCGCAAATTTTGTAGAGGCGCTCCGGCCGTTACCAGCCCGGCGTCTTGATCGTGCGGTTCAACTGGGCGTAATCCTTGTACCAGTCGTCGAACGCCTTGTCGATCGGCTTGTCGGCGAAGATGTCCCGGAACGGCTTGCCGCTATCCGAGAAATTGAAGGTCGGGAAATGCTGGCGGAACACGTCCAGCGTGATCGGAATTTGGTTGGCGGCCGTCAGCTGCTGCATTTCCTGCTGGAACGGATTCTGGTCGGTCGCGTAGCCTTCATACGGGCTCGCGCCCTGGTCGGGAGCGACCATGATTTTGAAGTTGTCCGGCTCCATAAGGAAGTTGACCAGTTCTTTGGCCTCTTCCTTATGCTTGCTGTTGCTCGGCACGCCGAAGGCGCGGCCCGACAGGTTGACGACGCCGCTGATATAATCGTCGCCGAGCGTGATCGGCATCATGCCGAGATCCTTAACCTTCTCGGGATCCGTCTTGGCGAGATCGGCGTACAGCCAGTCGCCCAGCACCGTCATGCCGTATTTGCCATCCAGCAGCCCCTGATAGCCGTCGGGAATCTGCACGGTCATATGATTGTCGTTAACATACGGCTTGAGTGCCAGCATCCGGTTGGCGAATTCGACCAGCGCCTTGACGTCGTTCGGCTTCTCCTCGTTTTTGACGATCTTCTCCACGTCTTCGTCGGGGAACGTATAGACGCCGCCGACGGCTTGCAGCATCTGGTACGTCCAGCCCTCCTTGCCGGGAATGAACAGCGGCGTTGCGCCCGTCTGCTTGATTTTCTCCATGCCCGCCGTCAGTTCCGCGTAATTCATCATCGGCACCTTGACGCCGGCTTTCTCAAACACCTTTTTGTTGTAAATGGCGCCGAAGTAGCCGAGCGGCGTGGCGTACGCTTCGTACACTTGACCGTCCTTGGCGGCGAACTGCTTGACGCTGTCGATCATCTTGTCCGCCCACGGGCCGGAAAGCGGTTCCAGGAAAGTGAAAGGAACGTAGCCGTCGCCCACGTTGGCCTGGAACAGATCGGGGGCGTCGTCCGTCGACATTTTCGTCTTGAGGATGTTGATAAATTGATCGTCCGGATAGACGTCGAGCCTGACCTTGTTGCCCGTCGCCTTCTCGTAGGCGGCCAGCGCGTTCTTCAGGCCGACCGATTCGCCCCAGCTGTTGAAGGTGGAGAGCACCAGCTCGACCGGCTTCTTGGCAGGCGCCGGGCTGGCTGACGCGCCGGCATTGGACGCTTGCGAACCGGCGACGCCGGCGTTGTCGTCCGCTTTATTGCCGTTTCCGCAGGCCGCCAGGATACCCATCAGGATGACGAACGCCAAGATAGCCGTCGTCGATTTGAGTCTGGAATGTCGCATTCTTCGAACGCCTCCGATAATCGTATTGTGTGCCGCCAGCTCGTTGCCCCCTTATGATAGCAAACGGCCAGAGCCGTCCGATATGGAAGATCGTTCGGGCGGTCTGGATTTTTGGACAGACATCCGGAGAGCAGATTCGTTTGTGCTATACTGTGGGCAAGGCGGTGATCGGCATTGAAATTGAGGAATTCCCTGCAGGCAAAAGTCTTCTTCGTCTATTCCTTGGTATTCGTTGCGATTACGATCATGGCAAGCGTTCCCGCCTATCTCTATCTGAAGAAAGGCATCGAGAAAAATGCCTTGAACAATATAAACCAGACGGTGGCGACGATCAGCGACAAGCTGGATACGAGCTGGGGCGAGTTCAACAGCATCAGCAAGCAGGCTTATCTCAGCACCGGAATCAACGGACGGACGGTCATTCAATATTTGGAGCTGCTGGCCGCCGACGGCGAATCGTACGATACGTTCGAATCGGGCAAGGCGGTGGACGATTTTCTCGGCCTCATCGCGGCGATTTACAACGATATTCACCGGATCGGCATCGTCACCGCCCAGAACGCGGTCTATCTCCGCCCTTCCGTCCGCCAGCTGGCCAACCGGCCGCCGGACGATCCCGCCGAGCTTGACGTTGTGCGCCGATCGAGCGGCCAGACGCTAATCCGCTACCAGGACAAGGACTATGCTGCCAATCCCGAGGACGTGCCCGTCTTCGTGTTCAGCCGCCTGCTCAATCCGAAGCAAAACAAAATCGGCGTTATCGAGATGCAAATTGAAGTCGCCAAGCTCATCCCGCTCGAGCAGCTGGAGACGATGCCGGGATCCCGGCTGCTCGTTACTGCGGGCGACCGCGTCATCTACGCGCGCGCGGACGACCGCAGCGGCGAGGCAACGGCCGGCGAGCCCACCTCCGCTGCGGACGCCGCAGGGCAAAATGAATACGCCTTCAAACAGACGGCGCCGAAGTCCGGCCTGTCCGTCGTGCTGACGGTGCCGCGCGCGGTCGTATTCGCGAAGCTCGACCTGTTCCGCAACGTAGCGGCCGCCACGGTTGTCGTCCTTATCCTCTTTTCGGTCGCCGTCTTTTATTATTTGTCCCGCGTGCTCACCCAGCCGCTGGTGAAGCTGAAGAATGCGATCGATTCGATCGACCTGCAGGACGCGCAGCCGAAAATCGACAACAAATTCAGAATGAACGAGATCCAGAAAATCAACTTCTCGTTCCGCAACATGAACGACCGGCTGCAGCATTCGCTGGAAAAAATCGTCCGCTTCCGCACACTGCAGCTGCAATCCCAGTTCGAGACCCTGCAGGCGCAGATCAATCCGCATTTCCTGTTCAACATGCTCGGCATTATTCAAGCCTCGGCCGAAAGCGGCCAGCTGGAGCAGGTCAACATGCTGAGCCGCAATTTGTCGGAATTCATGCGTTATTCCATCTCCATGGATTCCCCGACCACGACGCTCGACAAGGAAGCCGCCTTCACCGCGCGATACCTGGAATTGATGAAGACGCGTTACATGCATCTGCTGGAATACGAATTCGATCTCGATCCCGACATGCTGTTTATTTTCGTTCCGAAGCTCATCCTTCAGCCGCTTGTGGAAAATGCCATCAAGCACGGATTCGGCGGAAACGCCCGCCCGCTTCGCATCTCCGTTGTCGGCCGGCTGGAGGGCGAATGGTGGGAGCTGCGGGTGCTCGACAACGGCGCCGGCTTCGCGGACGATGGACTGGCCGCCGTCAACGGCAAGATCGAGTCGTCGCTGGCGAGGCTGGACGCGGACTTTGAGCAGATCCGCCTCGACCTGGGCGGCATGGGTATGGTCAGCACGATCGTGCGGATGAAGCTGCAGTTCCGGCATCAGTTCCGGTATGCGATCGGCAATCGGCCGGGCGGCGGGGCGGAAATCGTGCTCCGCGGCACATTCAACGGATAGGGTGATGAAGCATGAATATCATGATCGTGGACGACGAGCCGTTCTTCATCGAACAATTCAAACGCAGAATCGAGGAGCTGGGCAAGGAGCTGCGGGTGGCGCTTAACGTTGCGGCGGAATGCTACGACGGACGGGAGGCGCTGCGGCGCATCGCCGAGCACAAGCCGGATGTCGTCTTCACCGACATTCAGATGACGGCGCTCAGCGGTATCGATCTGGCCCGGGCGATCCGCGAATTCGACGCGGAGCTGCCCGTCGTCGTCGTCAGCGCCTATCCTACGTTCGATTATGTGCGGGAGGCGATCCGATTCAACGTCGTCGACTATTTGCTCAAGCCGGTCGATCTGCATTCGCTGCGCAGCCTGATCGAGAAGCTGCTGCTGCGCACGCGCAACAAGTCGTATCGGGCGCAGCGGGCCGCCCTGCTCGCGCTGCTCGGATCTCCTCATGCTTCCGAGGACGCAGACTCCGCCGTCCGTCCGTTGTTCGCCTTTCCGCTGTACCGCGTCTTTATGGTGCAAAATATGGCTATCATTCAGGAGCATCCCGTGCTTGTGCCGGACGACGACGAGGAGGAGGAACGGCTCCGGACGCTGCTCGCGGCGGAGCTGGGCGAGGACGATCGGTTATGGAGCATTCCGCTCGACGACGGCCGCTCCCAGCTGCTCGTGGCCGGCATGCGCGAAGACGACCGGACGAAGCTGGACCGCCTTCGCCGAGCCGTCTCCCTGCATTTCTCGAGAAACGGAGTCGCGCCTTCGGTCGGCTGCAGCGAACCGTTCGCCGATATCCGCCGATTGGGGCAGCTGGTGCCCGCGCTGCGCAACGTGCTGACCGAACGGACCGTCATCGGCAAGCCGCAATGGCTCGACGCCTCCGCGCCGGAGCGGCCCCTCGCGCCGCAATTCACCAAGGTCGAAAAGAAGCAGCTCGAGCGGTTGCTCGTTCGCGGCGACCATGCCGGAATCGCCAGTCTGATCCGTCATACGGTGCAGCTATGGGAGGCGGACGGCAGTCCGATAATCATCGTGCGGCTTCAGATCAAGGAGATCGTCGGCATTCTCGAAAACGACGAGCGCGAGACGAAAGGGTTCAAGCTTCGAAATTGGGATGCCCGGATCGAGGAGCTGCTGCAGATGTCCCGGTCGTTCGCCGAGCTGGCGGACGGCCTGATCGCCATGCTGGCGCGCAGCTTCGAATGGGAACTCGACGAGCTGAACAGCGGAGATCTGGTTCGCTTATTTGCCAAAATCGAGCTGTTCATCGCCGCCCATATCGGACAGCCGCTGTCGCTGACGCAGTTGATGAACAAGTTCCACATTTCCAAAACGCTGCTCTGCGGCTTGTTTCGGGAAAACAGCGGCAAGTCGTTCGTGGAATACGTCACCGCCATGCGCATGCGCAAAGCCCAGGAGCTGATGGTCCATTTCCCGTCCATGCGCAACAAGGAAATCGCCGAAATGGTCGGCTATGCCGACCAAAACTATTTCAGCCGCGTATTTGCGGCCACGGCGGGCATGAGCCCGAGCGAGTACCGGGCCCGCCATGCCGAGTCCGGCTGATGCCGCCCGGGTCAGCTTCGTTCCCTGCTTGCGGCTGCCCCAGCTGCTCAAGAAAGAGGACATCGATCAAAAACGCAAACGGGACAAAGCAGGGAATTGCTCTGCTTTGTCCCGTTGAACAAATTCGGCTTTGTAGTTAATAAATGACCAACGTTTCCACCATTTTGCCGACCGTCTCAACATACTTGTCAAAGGCATCGTCTTCAGCCAAATAGGTCAGAATATACGCCTTTCCGTTCTTGATCGACAGTAGCTGCTGCCAAGTCAGACTAAAATCGCCTTGCTTTCCCGTATACTTAATCACTTTGATGTCGAGACCGTCGTCCGTTGAAAAATTCTCCTCTGAAATCATCTTGAAATCCGTAATGATCTCTTGCAATTGCTGCTTCGTCAGCTCTACATATTGAGCGAGGTCCATCTTATCCTCGCCGAGATCTTGCATGGAAATGCTGACATTATCCCGGAACTTGTCGCCGTCCTCAAGCGCCGTCATAAAGCTGACGATGGCACCCGGAACATCGTGGCTTAATTCCCACTTCTCCGGATACTGAATTTCTACGCCGCTGGCTTCATCCTTAAACAATACGAAACCGGGAAGCACTTGAGCAGAGGGCTCCAATCCCGAATCGCCGGGGCTCGCACTCGGACTTGCGCTTGCGCTCGGGCTCGAAGCAGGCATCTCGGACGCGGTTGACATCGCATTATCGTTCTTGTCGTTCGCACCGGCTCCGCAGGCAGCCAATAGGAGCGCAAGGCTCAGCGGCAAAGACCATTTCAATATTGGCTTAACTCTAAGCATACTCAATGTAAATTCCTCTTTTCTAATCGTTCGTCCGGTCTAGGGCAGCTTCAATTCGATCTCGAGGCGATAATAGGCGCCGACGATATTCTCGAAGTCTGCCACCAACGACTCTTGGAAATCGTTCTTATCGAGCAACCCTACCAACAAGCTCTTGGCCGGTTCCCCATTCGGCACCAAACGGGCCGTAATCTTGTAGCGGCCGATCGGCACGCCTGCAATGCCGAAGCCGTTATCGGTAACTTTGCCGTGCTCGACGATCTTTTTGCCCGCCCCTCCCGAGATCTGTCCGACTGGCTCCAGCGTCAACTCGACATCCTCCCGTTCAGGAGGCGGGAGTGTAACGTCTGCGGGGTCCCATAAATCGGCCATATGAAACACCACAGTCCCGGTCTTTGTCAGCGCCGTAAAATTGCGTATGGCACCCAAGTTGCCGGCAAACGGGTCCTCGTTGTCCGGGGTCAAGTCAATCGGGGACGATACGCCGTTCAAATCGATCACGGCTTCTCCGCTGGCGCTCCAGGTCGCCGCCATTTTGCTTAATTCAATTCGGTACCGGCCTTTCTCATCGGTAACGCCCACTTGGTTGCTGTCGTATAGCAGCAGGTTGTCGGCGTACACCTTCGCCCCTTTAATAGGACGACCATCCGCATCGACGACGGTACCCTTCAGGACGTATGGCTCAATCGCTTTCTCGTTGCTATCTTCCGCGCTGTTACCGGACGGCTTTTTCTTATCATTAATATGAATGATTACATCGCCCGCTTTGCCCGAAACCTCGACCTCACACCCGCTGTTCTCCGAAACAAAGCGAAGCGGCACCATCGTACTGCCGTTTACGACTTGAGCCGGAACGTCCAACGAAACTTTTTGATCGTTGACGAGTGCGGTTTTCGCGTTGATCGTCAGTACGATATCGAGTCCCTTTTTCTTGCCGATCGCTTTATCAACGCCCTTCTCTTTCACCCACTCTACTTTAAAACCTAGCGTTTCCAACAATTTGCGGAACGGGACGAGGGTTCGGCCATCCTTCATAATTGGAGCAGCTTCTTCAAACGTAATGACCTGGCCATTATAAAACACGCTTATCTTCTTCTCTTGAGCCGCCGATGCGAACGCAGGTACCGCCATAACAAAAAGCAGCACAATCGCCAGCAGGAAGCCTGTCATCCGGAATCGATTCCTGTTCATTGCAATCGCTCCTTTCCGTAGTCCCCTCAATATGAATAAGAAGTCATTCAATCATCTCATGAAAAGGCTGCATGCATCAGGAGCAGTGTACCCAAACCCAAGATGACGCGGTCACGACTTCATGTCATCGAAGTCACAGGCGGATCGCGGCGAAAATGACGAAACGCAAAAAAGGGATCTGCCCAAGACAGTCCCCGTACAAGTGCGCACAGTTTCATTTCATTTTAAGCTTCCCTGGCTACATGTTCGCCGGTGCCCGCAAGCGCCTCCAGCACGCCGGCGATGATCTCCTCGAAATGCTCGTCGTTCAGCGAGAACAGCTCTTCCTTCCGCTTGCGCGAGTGCCTGTGCAGCTCCTTCTTGTCGCTCCACAGGAACACCTGGCGCAGACGCTGCTCGAGCTCCCGGCGGTCGCCGCCCTCGCGGACGTAACGCGCGAAAAGCTCGAAGTCGCGAATGCCCTTTTGCAGCAGCTTGTACCGCAGGGACAGCATCGGCGTTCCGTCCCGTCCCGGATAGACGAAGTTGGTATCGCCCGCCGGGAAAAACGGGTAGTGGTACGAAATCTTGTTCAGCGGATCGTTCGGCCACACCGTATAGTTCCAGCGCAGGAAGCCGTCCAGTCGGAATTGCCAGGCCAGCCACGGGAGCAGTCTGCTCTCCAGCAGATGAGAGGCGATAAACGTATTCGCGAGCAGCTGCTCGCAGGCGACGTAGAATAACGTCCGGCCTTCTTTGCCCTGCTTCAAAGCCATCAGCTCGTCATACTCGTCCGCCACGCAATCCAGGCTGGGCACATGGTCGAGCAGCCCCTCTTCCTTGATGAACTCCGCATGGTTAATCGCGACTTTGTACCGGAACGATGGCGCCATCGCCCGGAGCTCGTTCAGGCGGCCGCGGAACCGTTCGAGATCCGCCGGCTCGTCCGCCAGAATTCTCACTTTGCCGATCCAGCCTCGATCGATAAAATTTTTCTCCAGCGCAGACACGTAATGCGCGAGCTCGCCTTTGTTTTTAATGTATCTGTACGTACCGCTGCGCTCGTCGTAATATCGGACGCGGACGGCGTCGTCCAGGTCCGGAATAACCCGGCCGTAGCCTGCTTCTTCGATGACCCAAATATTGAGCAGCCCGAACACTTCGATCTCGCTGTCGATGCCGTGCTTCATGCACAACTCCACGTACCGGTTCAGCGCCCCGAAATCGTAGGCCCACTCCCCGTCCGCGCGCCGCGCGACTTTTACGATGCTGTACTCGAACATATTCGCCGGATCGACCCTGTCGAACGCGGAGCCTTGTCCCGACCAGGGGACCTCGGAGACGACCACGGTAGCCGCTTTTTGGCCGAGCTCCGCCAGCGAGGCGACGTAACCCTCCATAATCGCGAAGTGCCTGTCGCTCCACAGCTCGACATCGTATTTGCGCGCAATGTTGGCATTGTGCTGCCAGAGATCCAAATAAAACGAATAATCTGCCGGCCGGGGCAGCTCTACGTCCAGCACCCGAACCTCGAACGATAGCGTCCCTACGAGCGTCTCATCCTCGAACATCCGGTGCCGGTAGACGGAAATTTGAGGATGGTAAACGCCAGGCTTCGCGTCCGCATCGAGCTCCACCTCGACCCAAATAGGCTGCACCCTTTTCTTTTCGACGTAAATGACGCCTTGCTCCAGAATCATGTCCGACTTGAGCTGCCGGTCGTCATCCTCCACCAGCCCGATCAGCTTGGCGTTGACGCGGCCTTGGGACAATCCGGGCGCTTCCACGCTTACGCGGAGGACGTCGATCGGGCCCCGCTCGTAAAAAGCGGCTTCGCCGTTCACGCCGATCAGCATCTCATCCTCCGAATAGACGAGCAGTTGCGCGGCCGCCCGGTCGTTTTTCCCGCACGTCAGCCGAATGTCCTTCGGTTCGTCGAACGGCACCGTAAACTTATGCATGACGCCGAGTACATATTTATAGCTTTCGTGTTCCAGTCCAAGCGCAATCGCCATTCGTACGGCCTCCTGCTTCAATGTGCTTACCCTCCGAGTATAAGTTTCGACCCCTGGAAGTCCTATGCCATTTATCCGTGAAAATATGGATTTTCCCCGCATTTATGATACAGTTAAGCCAAATGGCCCGCGAGGGCGTTCCGAAGGCGAGGCGAAGACGTGGAGTTCGAAAGCTTCTACCGGCTGCCCGACGACGATGATAAGGGATTCAACGATCCTGGACATTATTTGCTGATCAACTCGGTCGGCTACTACAAGTTCGAATCGTTTTTCCGAATGACGCACCGAAGGCTGGGACGTAAGGACTTTTACCTTTCCTACAATCATACGGGGCCGATGACCGCACGACTTCGGGGGCAACGGCGGATTCTCGAACCCGGCAGCTTTTTCATGATCCGTCCCTTCGAAGAGCAGTACTACGGCCACCACGGGGAACAGGAGTTTTTCGCATATTGGGTCCACTTTACGGGGTATGGCGCGGAGGAGCTCCTGCATCGGGCGGGACTGCTGGAGAGCCAATCGGTCCAAACGGGCGTTGACGACCGCATTGTCGAATTATTCAAAGCGATGATGGAGGAAGTACGGGACAAAAAGCCCGGCTACGAGCTGGCCACCTCGTCCCTGCTGTCCTATCTGTTTTCGACGATCGCAAGATACAATGCCAGAGACGGCGGCTTCGATGCGGGACAGATGCGCAACGATATCTACGAATCGATTAAATACATCCACGATCATTACGCGGAAGAGATTTATGTCGGCCGATTGGCGGAGCTCTCTCATCTTAGCGCCGACCGTTTCACCGCCTTATTCAAACGCATCACGTCCACGACGCCGCAACAGTACATCCTCCGGTTCCGGCTCCAGCGGGCCTGCGAGCTCATGAAGCGGACAAGCATGAACATCAAGCAAATCTCGGGCCTCGCGGGCTTCGAGGACCAGTTGTATTTCAGCCGGATTTTTAAAAAATATTACCGCGAGACCCCATCCCAATACCGGGCGAGGTTCCAAGATGAAGGATAATCCGCTTCGTTCCCTGCTGGCGGCAGCCGAGCTGACGGTGCTGAAGTTCGACAATCACCGCCGGCGGTCGATCAACTACCGCAATCGCGTCATTCAGGATTACTATATGATGACTTACGTCCGCAGCGGATCGGCCAAGCTCAGAGTCGAGGACCGCGTATACGACATTGCTCCGGGCACCGTCATCTTCATTCCCCCGTTCCTGGAACATGACCAGTACAAAGATACCGACGAGGAGACGGAGTTTCTCTGGTGGCACTTCACGTACCGGATCCAGAACGCGATCGACGTGCTGCCTTTCTTGCGTATCCCGTTTATTTATCCGCTGCGCGATCATCGCAGATTCGAGGATGTATTCGACGAACTGATGCGCTGCCAGCATCCGGACGACGGACATCTCCCGAAGGTGATCCTGCAAAAAGCCAAATCGCTCGAGCTGCTGTATGTGCTGCTTGACAGCGCCGTCGGCCAATCCGTCGCCGCGAATCCGGACCTGCCGCCAGCGGGCTTCCTGTCCCTGCTGCTCAAGATCGCGACCCGGCCGGAAGCTAACTTTACGCTCGCCGAACTGGCCAATGAGCTGCACATGAATCCGACTTATGTCAGCAATCAGTTCAAGCGCACGTTTGGCAAGTCCCCGATCCTGCTCCACCGGGAGATGAAGGTCGCCAAGGCCAAATCCTTGCTGGAAGCGGGCGAACGCACCATCGCCGAGATCGGCGCGGACCTCGGATTCCAGGACGCGCAGAGCTTCACCCGGCTGTTCAAGAAGTACGCGGGCATCTCGCCAAGCCAGTACAAGCGGGTATTCGAAATCAGACCTGTATAAGCGTTAACGCTCCCCGCATTAAAGTGTTTTTCCCGAAGCGCAGCAAGTCAGCCGGTATGCGTTTAATCTCTGGGGTTTTCGACGCTCATAATATCCAGAAAGGGCAGCTTGGCGATCTTTTCGAGCGTCTGGACATGTACCAATCTCGTCCGTGCGTCCAGCTTCACGATCCGGCCGCGTACCGGCTCCGGCTCGTCCCATACGGTCAGTACGACGGTGCTGTCCTCTTGCTTGGCTTCCACCAGACGCTCTCCCATTTCCTCGAGCTCGAATTCGTCGCGCGTCGGCCGCTTGGCTTTATATTTCTTTCCGGGCTTCTTCACCTCTGGCATCGATGTACCTCCTTAAGTCAATTCTTCTATTCTACCAAATAACGACGGCGTTATGGGAAAAAGGAGCTTGTGATATAATAAACCCAGTTTATTATAGAAACCTGGTGAAAAAATGGAGCGTTCGGAGCGCAAATATTGGGTGCCCGCTTTGGAAAGAGCGCATGAAGTGCTTCATTGCATCGCGGCCCGCCCTTCCCGGCTGCGAATGATGGACCTGGTGTCCGAGACGGGAATTAACAAGAGCACGATGTTTTCGCTTCTGCAGACGATGGAGTCGCTGCATTGGGTGAATCGGGAAAAAGGCGAAACCTACGCCCTTGGCCCCGTATTCGCCACGCTGGGCCGCGCTTACTTCTCCGGCATCGATCTCGTCGCGCAGTTTCAGCGCCTGGCGGCGGGCGCAGCCGAACGGGTCGGCGAGACGGTACAGCTTGGCCGCTTGGAAGGAGCTCATATTTTGTATCTGGCGAAAAGGGAAGCGCCGGCGCCTGTACGGCTCGTATCCGAGCCGGGCATGCGAATTCCCGCCTACGCGACGGCCATGGGCAAGGCGCTCTTATCGCTTATGCCGGACGAACAGATTCGCGCGTTGTTCGCGGGCGCCGCATTTGAACGGTTTACCGAAAAAACCGCCTCGAACGTGGAGGCATTGATCGGGCAGCTCGAGAGCGTCCGGGATCTCGGCTACGCCGTAGACGAGGAAGAAGTCGTGAACGGGATCGCGTGCATCGCGGCGGCGGTCAAAGACCCGGGCGGCGTGCCGTCAACGGCCGTCAGCTTCACGATGCCGATGCCTCGCTGGGAAGCCAAGAAGCCGATCGCGCTCGCGGAAGTGCAGCGGCTGGCGGAGCAGCTGTCCTCCTTGCAGTAAGGAGCCAGCGAGCTGAATCCTCTAGATCGACGGCCGAATGAACCGCCAACAAGGACTCGTTTTCAGCGCGCCAAGCGTTTGAAAGCGGGTTCTTTTTCATTGACCGACATCAAAGATGGATGTTATATTAGTTTTATATAATAAATTTAGTTTTATATAATAAACTAAAAGGGTGTGAATACCGAATATGCGGCTAAACGGCAAAGTATGTTTGATTACGGGTTCGGGTTCAGGCATCGGTAAGGGCTCCGCTTTGCGCTTCGCGCAGGAAGGCGCGACCGTCATCATTAACGATCTCGACCAGGCCAAAGGCCAGGAGACGGTTGACGAGATCAAGCGTAGCGGCGGCAGCGCCACGTTTATCCCCGGCGACGTCACGTCTCCGGCCGAGATGGAAGCGATGGCGCAAGCCGCGCTTCAAGCGTTCGGGCGCGTCGACGTCCTCTTCAACAATGCCGGCATCAGCGGCGTCGGAGCGCTGCACGAACTCGAGCTCGAGCAATGGGATAAGGTGATGCGCGTCAATATCGCCGGCGTGTTTTTGCCGAGCAAATACTTGCTGCCTAGCATGATGGCGCGCAAATCCGGCTGCATCATCAACATGTCGTCTTGCATTGCCGAGATCGGGCTTGCCCGCCGCGCCTCCTACGCCGCTTCCAAAGGCGCCGTCCTCGCCTTGACCAAGTCGATGCAGGTGGATTACGCGCCTTACGGCATCCGCGTGAACGCCTTGCTGCCGGGCACCATCTTCACGCCATTTGTCGAAAACTATTTGAAAAACGCCTACGACGATCCGGAAAAAGCGATCGAAGCCATCAAGAGCCGCCAGCTCAGCGGCGAGCTGGGCAGGCCCGAGGACGTGGCGAACGCCGCCCTGTTCCTTGCTTCGGACGAAGCCGGCTTCATGATGGGCTCGCCGCTCTACATTGACGGTGGCGTCACGTTCGGCAAAAATGCATAATAGATTTAGAGACTGCGATAAGGAGACTTGAGAGATGAGATTCGTAACGATCCGGGAAGACGATGAGCTCGCGTTAGGCGTTGTTAGAGGGGAAGAAATTATACACTTGCGCAAAGCGTTGGAAGCGGTGCCAGCGCAAGGCGTGCCGACAGAAGCGATGGACTTGATCCGCGGCGGAAAAGAAGCGGTCGCAGCGGTTGAACGTTATGTCGAACAGCTGCCGGCTGGGCCGCAAGTCTACCTGCTGCAGGAGAGCGACGCCCGCTTCGGCCCATGCGTGACGAATCCGGGCAAGATCATCTGCATCGGCCTTAACTATCGCAAGCATGCCGAAGAGTCTAACGCGCCGATCCCGGAATATCCGATCCTGTTCAACAAGTTCAGCAACACGCTGGCCGCCCATGGCGACGATATCCCGCTGCCGAACCGGGTGACGAGCGAGGTCGATTACGAAGCGGAGCTGGCGATCGTCATCGGCCGGGACGCCAAATACGTCGGCCAAGCCGAAGCGCTGGACTATGTATTCGGCTACTGCTGCGTCAACGATCTGTCGGCGAGAGATTTGCAGATGCGCACGCATCAATGGCTGCTCGGCAAATCGCTCGACAAATTCAGCCCGCTCGGCCCGTACCTCGTCACGGCCGAAGAAGTCGGCGATCCGAACGCGCTCGCCATGCGATCCATCGTGAACGGCGAAGTGCGGCAGAACTCCAACACCTCGGACATGATTTTCCCGTGCGACGAGATCGTCAGCTACGTTTCGCAGCATATGACCTTGTATCCCGGAGACGTGATTCTGACGGGCACCCCCGAAGGCGTCGTCCTCGGCCTCCCCAAAGAAGAGCGCGTGTACCTGAAGCAAGGGGATATCGTCACGATCGAGATCGAAAAGCTGGGCTCGCTCACGAACCGGATGGTCGACGAATAAGAAATCGGCTGCGCGGCGTGAGGCCCCACTTCATCGTGAGCCGCCACCGTCATCGATGCAAAGAGGCTCCAAGCAGAGCCTCTTTGCTGCTTTGCGGCATGAAACGCAGTATTCTCGCATGCACAGCTCCCTCGCCGCTCACGTGATACACAGAATAGCGCAAAATTGCGCTATTCTAACATCAATGACCTACGCCGCCCTCCTCGCCATCATGCGATCCTACAAAATAGCGCAAAATTGCGCTATTCTAACATCAATGGCCTACGCCGCCCTCCTCGCCATCATGCGATCCTACAAAATAGCGCAAAATTGCGCTATTCTAACATCAATGGCCTACGCCGCCCTCCTCGCTATCATGCGATCCTACAAAATAGCGCAAAATTGCGCTATTCTAACATCATTGGCCTACGCCGCCCTCCTCGCTATCATGCGATCCTACAAAATAGCGCAAAATTGCACTATTCTAACATCATTGGCCTACGCCGCCCTCCTCGCTATCATGCGATCCTACAAAATTGCGCTAATCTCATCCCCACAGCCTCAGCACGCTAGCTGGACTGCCCCTTCTTCGCTCAATGCGCACAGTTTGAACAAGCCGCTATCTCCGGATAGCCAAAAAGCCGCCCCGTCGGTCATCTCATGACCTATTGGACAGCTCCCATAGCGGCCTCAGCCGATGCGGCGCAACCTTCTTTTACAAGTCCTTCTTGTTCACGACATTCGGAATCGCCAGTCCTTCGAGGAAATCGATGATGCGCGTCGAGGTCAGATTCCGCAGCCGCGCTTCGGATTGCTCGGAGTACCAGGCGATATGGTTGGTGACGATCGCTCGCTGATGATGCAGCAGCGGATGATCGTCGGCAGGCGGCTCGTCCGTCAGTACGTCCAGCCCCGCAAAGGAAATATCCCCTTGGTTCAGCGCATCCAGCAAGTCGCCTTCATGAATGAGCGGTCCGCGCGAGACATTGATCAGCACGGGCTTCTTCTTCATTTTGGCGATGTTCTGCGCATTAATGATGTGCTTCGTTTCTTCCACGTACGGACAGTGCAGCGAGATCAGATCGGACTGCGCGAGCAGCTCGTCCAGCGATACAAGCTCGACGCCTTCGGGGACGTTGACCTGGCTCAAGTACGGATCGCTCACGATAATCCGGCAGCCGAAGCCCCGCATACGGGTGATGACTTGCGCGCCGATGCGTCCCATGCCGATCAAGCCCAATGTCAGCTCCGACAAGGCGAAGATCGGCTTAAGCTCGGGCATGCGCGTCCATTGGCCCCCACGAACGAGCGTCGAGGCCGGGAACAGCTTGCGGTGCGACGCGAGCAGCAGGCTGACGGCATGGACGGCCACTTCCTCGAGGCAATAGTCCGGCACGTTCATGACCGTAATCCCGCGCTTGCTCGCCGCCTGCACCGGGATGCTGTCGAGGCCGATGCCTTCCCGGGCGATCAGCTTCAAGCTGGGCATGCGCGCCAGCAGCGCTTCCGTCACTTGCTGCAGCTGGACGACCAGCACCTCGGCATCCTTCACTGTCTCCGGCAACTCCGCTGTCGCAACGCCGTCGTAAATGTCCACTTCGTAGCCGGCTTCACGCAGTATATTTTCCTCTATCGTATAATCGACGGTCGAAAAATTGACCAGAGCTATTCTATTCATTCAGCAGTCGCCGGTCCTTTCTTTTAAGCATTCTTTTGTAATTCGGGGCCGCTAAAGCTGCGCCAAAGCCTGCTCCACGTCCTCCAGCAAATCCTCCGTGTCCTCCAGGCCGACGGACAGCCGCACCAGCTTGTCGACCCTGCTCTCGTATTCGGTCCCGACGACCGCGTCCTGCTGCCAGCCGATCGCCGTCGCATAGACGAGGCTCTCGAAGCCGCCCCAGCTGACGCCGATCTTGAACCAATGCAGGCTATCTATGAACTTGCGTACCGCCGGTTCTCCCCCGCGCAGCTCGAAGCTGAGCAGCCCTGTCGGCCCGCTCATCTGGGATACGGCCAACTCATTCTGGGGATGGCCCGGCAGCAGCGGGTAGTTCACCCGCTCCACCTGAGGATGACCGTCCAGCAGCGCAGCGACGCGCATGGCCGATTCGCCGTGCTGCTTCATCCGCAGCCCGAACGTGCGAAGCCCCCGCGTGGCGAGCCACGCGTCAAAAGGGGGAAGCGCGCCTCCGATCACGCCGATCTCCATTGCGGTCAGCTTCCGAATCGTATCCTGGCTGGAGACGACGACGCCGCCGGTCAAGTCGCTGTGACCCGACAAATACTTCGACAACGAATGGACGACGACGTCGAAGCCCCAATCCAGGGGCTTGAGCGTCGCCGGCGTCGCGCAAGTATTGTCGATGACGGACACCAAGCCATGCTCCCTGGCGATCGCGATCGCGCCGCGAAGATCGAAGACGTCCATGAACATCGTGGAGTAGCCTTCCGTATACAGCATGCGGGTGTTCGGCTTCACGGCGTCGCGAATGTTATCCAAATCGCGGAAGTCCACGAAATCGCAGGTCACGCCATAACGGGCCATCCATCCGGACAGCATGGCGTAGGTGCCGCCATAGATCGGGTAGCTGCAGATCACATGGTCGCCCTGCTTCAAAAAATGAAGCAGCGCGGTAGAGACCGCCGCCATGCCGGACGCGAACACTTTGGCGGCTTCCCCGTTATCGAGCGCCGCCAGCTTTTTTTCCAGCATGTCCGTCGTTGGATTGCCCATGCGCGAATAACGGTACGACGCCTCCGACTTCATCTCGTCATACGAATTCGCCGTAAACAAAGAATTCAAGAATAAAGGAGGCACGACCGCCCCGTGAAAAGTTTCTTCGCCGAAATGGGCAAGCATCGTCTGCATGCGCATAGGATTTCACTCCGATTGATGTAATGGTAAGCCTTCGAATCTCAGGGCCCATACCGTGCGGACGGCGTTAACCGCCGAAAGGCACCGTCGCAAAACCTTGCGTAGCAGTCTTGAAGCGAAAGACGCCCCCGGCGTTCGGCTCGTCGATCAACTGTTGCTCGCTGAGGCCTTGCCTGGCCGTCGTAATATACAGTTCGTCCAGCAGCTCGCCGCCGAACGCGCAGGAGGTGACGTGCGATGCGGCGACGGCGACGGTCTGCAGGCGCTCGCCGGTCGCGGGATTGCAGCGAACGACCTTGCCTCCGCCCCAGATCGCAATCCAGAGCATGCCTTCCCTGTCGATCGTCATCCCGTCCGGGAGACCCTCGTCGTCGCCGATGCGAACGACCGTCCTTGCCGCCGTCACGTTCCCCGTCCCGAGATCGTAATCGAACGCGACGACTTCCCGGGTCGTCGAATCGATATAGTACATCGTCCGGTTATCCGCACTCCAGGCAAGCCCGTTAGAGATCGTGACGTCCGTCAGCACCTGGCGGCAGCCGAGATCCGCTTCCAAGCAATACAGGGCGCCGGACGGACCTTCCTCTTTTTCGTCCATCGTCCCCGCCCAGAATCGCCCGGCGGCATCGCACTTGCCGTCGTTGAACCGGTTGCCTGGCAGATGCGTCTCCAGCGTAACGATCGAATCGGCCGTATTCGAGGTCGGGTCATACCGGTAGAAGCCTTCCCGCATCGCGCAAATAAAGCCGCCATCCCGCGCGGGAACGAATGCGCCGACCTCCTGCGTCATAACGATGCTCCGATGCTCCCCGGAGCCCGGCTCCAGCCGATGGATCTTC
Organism: Cohnella sp. GCM10020058; assembly: GCF_042683485.1. Classification (NCBI taxonomy): domain Bacteria; kingdom Bacillati; phylum Bacillota; class Bacilli; order Caryophanales; family Paenibacillaceae; genus Cohnella; species Cohnella sp. GCM10020058. Next base: position 162,946 of record NZ_JBHUJV010000001.1, on the reverse strand, counting down.
TTATCCGTAATGTCGGTCCAGTAGAGCCAACCGTTGTCCGAATCCCACCACGGCCCTTCGCCTAGCGTATTCCGCGCATCGTACAAGAGCTCCGCCCGATCTGTCATCGCTACCGCCCTCCCGTTTCTCCGGTATATTAAGGTTTAATTGTATTGCAGGATTTCTCGAAGCAGCGGCGTCAAGCCGTCCGCAATCCGCATATGGCCGAGATCGGTCGGATGAACGCCGTCAACGGTGCATTCGTTCCAGAGATCCCCGAGCAGGTCGGCCCCGTCATGGAAATGAATGAAGCGATCGCCTTCACGCTGCAAGGACCCCACCAGATTCTTTTGAAAATCCCTTCTGACCACCCGGTCCTCATAAGAGGCCGTATTCGTGTGTTCGTAGCCGTAAGGAATTCTCGATAAAACGAGGATCGGCGCCGCTGCATGCTTGCTGCGCAGGATGCGAAGGAACGCGGGCACCGTGCGGATCAAGTCGTCCGCATGCACGTTGTTGGCATCGTAATCTACGACGATACAGGCCGGATCTTCGATATCGCCGATCATCCGCGCGATCTCCGGATCGCCCTTGCCGTTGCCCGAAAAACCTAGATTAATAAATTCCATGTCGAAGCGCCGGCTTAAAAGGTTCGTAAAGGACATGCCGGGTCGGGATACGCAGCCGCCCTGCGTAATCGAAGTCCCGTAAAAAACGATTTTGCGCTTCTCGGCATATGCCGGAAATTCGAAAACGCCGGCATCCGCGTTCGTCCCGATTTGCACGTCATGCACGCCCTGGAACAACGGGAAATGAAGCGTGACATAACGGGTTTTACGCTGCAAATTTTCAAAGAATACGTACTCGTATTCGTCGGCGTCGTGGGCGAACCGGGTCGTCCCGTAATACAGCTGCGAGCCGGGCTTGCCTAAATAACAATCGAAGCCGTTGACCGCGGTGGCGGCGACATGCTCCGCAACGTTCGGCGCGAACAGTTTCGCCTTAATGACGAGCTTGGACGCGTCGGTCGCAAAACGAATTTGTCCGCCGGACGTGTTGTCCGCCAATTCGTCCAGGATCTCGCGAATGGCGCCCGTCTCTACGGCAGGCAGGCGGCGGTACTTGCGCTCCGCCTTCCACCACGCGAACCCGGCTATTTGAAAGGGCGCGTCGCCGGGCAAATGCCAACGCAGCGCCTCCGCTTCGCCAGTCGGTCGGTTCATATCCGCAGCCTCCTCATCCTCTGGTAACCGTTTGAGCGGCAATCGTTTGGTCTGCCCGCTTCTTGTTGGATACGGCAACGCCGACGACGATCAATGCGCCGCCCGCGATCTGCGTCAGCATAATCGGATCTCCGAGCACGACATAGGCGACCAATATGGCCACGAACGGCGGAATGTTCATGAACATCGCGCTCGTCGAAGCGCCTGCTACGGAGATGCCCTGGTTCCACCACAAGCCCGCCAACCCTTGCGCGATCAACGCGACGACGATTAGCGTCGCCCAGGTCAACGGGCTGCCGCCGGCATGCAGATGGCCTTGCGCCCATTCGATCCCCGCAGCGGGGAACAACAGCACCGTGCCGATGAGCGTCGAATAGATCGTTACGTCGATCGACTTCATCGTTTCCGTCGCCTTGCGGATCAGCAGTACGCTTACGGCCAGCGTCAGCATCGCGAGCAGAATGAAAAAGTCTCCGTGCGAGACGCCCGTAACCTTACCGCCGTTAAGCACGATGACCGCGACGCCGACGAGCGCCGTCAGCGCGCCGGCAATCTTGAAGCCGGTAACCCTTTCCTTGAGAAAAGCCCGCGCCAGAAACGTCGTGGCGATCGGCGACAAGGCGATGATCAACGCCGCATTTCCCGCGCTGGTGTGCGTCAGTCCGACAAAGTAAAAGATCTGGTACATCAGGGAGCTGGTCAAGCCGACCAATACGAGCCACATCCATTCGCGCCTGGTCGGCTTTTTCACCGCTTGACTCATCCATCCGACGGTTAACAAAAACAGCGAGGTGACGATGAGCCTGGACAAAGCGAGCAAGATCGGCGAAAACTCCCGCAGCAGGTAGGCGCTCGCCACATAGTTGCAGCCCCACAAGATGGAGACGGCCAGTAATTTAAAAATGACCGGTCGGATCACTTACAGAAGCTGCCCGATGCGCGGCTGGAACTGCGGATCCTGCGGGTCGTAGAACACCATTTCCCGCTCGAAATTCTCGCCGAAGCGGTCGAGCTTCGTGATGTCCAGGTCGATGCCGAAGCCCGGGCGGTCCGGCACGGCGATGGCGCCGTTGTTGAATACGAGCTCTTCGCGGAGCAGATCGCCCTTCATGAACTTCAGATGCGTGTCGTTCGCGAACGGGAAGTTCCGCGACGATGCGACCATGTGCACGTTGCCGAGCGTGCCGATGCCGGTCTCGGCCCAGCTGCCCGTCACGCACCAGATGCCCGCATGGTTGGCGAGATCGACGATCTGCTTGGCTTTAAGAATGCCGCCCGCTTCGGACGGGTACACCAGGAAGCAAGCGCAAGCGCGCTTGTCGATTAACCGCAGGGCATCCTCGTAGGTGGCGCAGCCTTCATCGGCGATAATCGGCACGTCGACGGCGCGGGCGACGGCAGCCATGCCGTCCACGTCGTCATAACGCGTCGGCTGCTCGACCATCTGCAGATCGTACTTTTCCATCTTGCGGATCGCCTTGATCGCGGTCGGCACGCTCCAGTTCTGGTTCGCGTCGATGCGGATTTTCATCTTCGGTCCCACCGCTTCGCGCACGGCCTTCACGCGCTGCGTATCCAGGTCGATGTCTCGTCCGACCTTAAGCTTCAGCTCGGAGTAGCCCGCGGCGGCGAACTTGCGCGCTTCTTCGGCATTGTTCTCCGGCTTGTCGATGAAAATATAACCGGAGAAGGCGACTTCCTGCTTCACCTTGCCGCCCAGCAGATTATAGACCGGCGTGTTCAGGATTTTGCCGCGCAGGTCCAGCAGCGCCATCTCTACGCCGGCCATGCCGTAGTAGCCGATTTGCTTCCAGTTGACGCAGTATTCCTCCAGGCGGTGAAGGATCGACTCCAGCTCCATCGGATCGCGTCCGATGATGAATGGGGCGAACTCCTTATCCACCACGGTCTGGATGACCGGGATCGTCGGTCCAACCGATTCGCCGATGCCGATCAGGCCTTCGTCCGTCTCGATCTGCACGATCAGCGAAGGCGCGCTGTACCGGGTGCCGCCCGACCATTTCTCGCCTTTGTGGAATGGAATTTTGATCATTTTCGTATGGATTGCCGTTATTTTCATGGGAGTTCCTCCTGCGTCTTATGAATGGCTGACGATGATTTTAATCGCCTCATCCGGTTCGTTGCGGGCAAATGCAATGGCCTGGTCCAACGCCTCGAACGGATAATGCTGCGTGATGAGCGGCTTCACCTGCACGCCGCCGGAAGCCATCAGCTCGAGCACCCGCGGCCATACCTGCGGCGCATTGGTCGAGCCCGCCAGCGTTAACTCCTTCAGCACGACCGCCTGGATGTCCGCCAGAATCGGATGGCCGGGCAGCCCGAACAGCAGCAGCTGGCCGCCCCGCTTCAGCAGCTCGATGCCGAGCTTGAGCGACGCTTCGTTGCCCGCCGCATCGATCGCGATATCCTGCGTCTCCGGCGCAATCGCATCCGTACCCGCAACCGCAGCCGTATCGGACGACCGCAAGTTGACAGTGACGTCCGCGCCGAGCCGGCGCCCCAATTCAAGCCGGCCGTCCCGCAATCCGAACAAGGTGATCTTGCTCGCGCCGGCCGCTTTTAACAGCTGCACGTAATATAAGCCTGTCGGACCGTCCCCGATCACGGCGGCATGGGACCCCAGGCGAATATTCAATTTATCGATGCCGCCCAGGCAGCAATGCAGCGTCTCGGCCTGCGTCGCCTCCTCGAAGCTGACGGAGGCCGGCAGCCGGTAGAGATTCGCCGCAGGAACGATTAGATACTCCTGCCAGCCTCCGGGATCGTGCAGCCCGATCTCGCCGGACTGCGCGCAGCGGTGCTTGTTGCCGGCCAGGCATTCGCGGCAGACGCCGCAGCCGATCAAGGGATCGATGCACACGCGGTCTCCGGGCTGCCACCCGTCTACGCCGGGACCGATCCGCTCTACGACCCCGGCCAATTCGTGGCCGAGCGGGAGCGGCGGCTCGCCGAAGCCCGCGTGGCCGCTCATAATATGCAGGTCGGTACCGCAAATGCCGATCGACACGATGCGGATCTCCGCTTCGCCCAAGCCCGGTTCCCCGCGCTCGGCTGCGGCTGACATCACTTCGTTCAAGCCCGTCCATAGCCATACCTTCTTTTGCATCGTCAACCCCCGAGTTCGACCTGCGTATCGTATTCGGTCCATGCGCCATCGCTGTCGATCGTTGCAAAGGATAACGGCTTCAGGGAGACAGCGTGCTGCGCGCCCGCAATCCTTACCGCGCCATGGTTGTCCGTCTCGAGCAGATTGAACAAAATGGCCCTGCCAGTCTCCTCGAGCCAGATCAAGCCGATACTGCTCCCTTCAACGATACGCGGGAACTGCCAATCGCCATCGCCTACACGTTGTTGAAGCAAGGAGAGCTCTTCATTGGTGGGCCTCGTCGTCGTCTTGTGATCCCAGATCGTCAGATGCGCAGCGTCCGGCGTCAACCGATCCAGCGCCTCTTTGTTTTTGAGCGCAGCCTTCCGGTCGAATATCACCTGCCGGTAGGAAGACAGCTTCTTCTCCCATTCCGCCGTCAGCTCATAATCGCCGAAAAACAAAAGCAGTTGACCGTCTTCGCTGTTCTGGTCCGCGCGAACCGGCTTGACTGGCAGCCCCGCAAGCACCGGCAAGCTTGTCGGCACGATCGGCTCCGCATAAGCGCCATGCGTACCATAGGCAAGATGTACGGGATGGCTTCTTGCCGCGCCCGCAGTCGCCTTATCCAGCTCCCGCAGCACTGGAAGCGCATCCGCAATCGCTTTCCAATAGCTTTCTTCCAGCACCCATGTTCCGCTCATGAAAAGAACGTTCTCCAGCCCTGAAGCGATCGCCATTTTGGCCTTGTACACCAGGTTATGCTCCTTAAGAGAGCGCGGCGGGAAAATGGTAGATTCGCTGTAAGCGAGCCGTTGGTCCAGGAAATTGAGATGATAGGCGATGCCCAGCATTTCTTCCGCTTTGGCGTACGGCTTCGTAAAGCTCCCGTCGTTGAACTGCAGCTCGCCGACCCGGAACAGGGCGTCCGGGATGCGTTCGCGGATCGCGGGAATGTCGACCCCGTGCCGCTCGTCGCCGAAGTGCATGACCATAATGCCGGCCTGGACGCCTTCCTGATCCGTCGCTTCCATGACCGCCGTGATCTTGTCGCACTGGAAGGCCACCCAATCCTTCGCCAATTCCGGGTTGACCTTCTTCGTCAGCTGCGCCATCAACGATTCTCTAGTCTCCAAGCGACCGTACTTCCCGTTAAATTCAGACAGGCACACATCGCAATAGCAGCCTTCGATATTTTCGTTGAAGTTGCCGACGCGCAGGTCGTCGTCCAGGAACACTTCCTTAAAGCCCGCTTCGCGCAGCAGCCTGGCGGCCCTGCCGTTGTCCTCGATCAGGCAGAGATCGACCGCCCCGCAGAAATACACCGTCTCTCCCAGGTTGTCCACCCGGTAATGCCAGGTTTTCGGAATCTCCAGATCGAGGTCGGGGTCGTCCGGATTGAGCGCGTTGCCCGGGTGCCCGATCGGGATCGTAACCGCGCCGACCTCGAAGCCGTACGATTCGGCAAATGCTTTTGCTTCCTTCAGTTCTTCGAGATCGACCATTTTGCCCGAGAAAAATCCGGCGATCCAAACTTTCTGAATGCCGGCTGCTTTCATCTGTTCGGCCAAGGCGTCTCTCGTCACCAGGTCGAGCAAAGGTTCGTGAGCCATACTATATTGCAGTTTCATCGCCTGCAGCCCTCCACCTTTACGGAAGTAATTTGAAATTCGGCATATAGCCGTGGATCCGGAAAGCTCTGAAGCCTTCGGCATAGACGAATCCCGCTTGAAGCCCTCTGAACTTGTCGGTGATGTCCAGGATGTCGATCAAGCCGTGCGTCTGATACACGTCCATCCAGGCGTATTGGCTCCTGTGCATCGCCAACGCTTCTTTTTTCGTCTCGAACACGTCGGTAATGTCCACGTACACTTCCGGCTCGAAGCCGATGCCGACCGGCGTTCCGTAATAGAAGAGAGAAGGATTTTTGGCGATCGGCGGCTCGTCCGCTGGAATCAGCTTGCCGGGTATCGACAGGATGACTTCGCTCACGATTTTCCCGGTGATGGCGTGATCCGTGCTCGGATCTCCCGGATAATTGACCAGGATCACGTCCGGATTCGCCCAGCGGATCGCATTGATGACCGCGCGCCGCGTCTCAGGCGTGTCCTGCAGGCCCTGGTCGTCGAACCGGAGGAACTTCACCTCGGCTCCCAGGAGCGTGGCCGCCTCCAGCTGTTCCTGCTCCCTCACCTGCGCGATTTCTTCCCGGCTGTCATACTCGTTGGAGCCGATGTTCCCGCTTGTCGTGAGTGCAATGAAAATGTCATGACCCTGCTGCTTGTACTTCAGCAGCGTCCCTGCGCAAAACACCTCGATATCGTCCGGATGCGCGCCAATCGCCAAAATGTTCATGCCGAATCCTCTCCTCATCGCTCTTGGAATGGTCGTTGCTTCTTATCCTTTGACGGCGCCGGCGGTAATGCCGGATACCATGTACTTCTGCGCGAACATGAACAGGATCAAACAAGGAATGATGCCTACCAGAATGTCCGCGAACACCAGGTTCCAGCTCTGGCTGTACTTCCCGAAGAAAGAGTAAATACTGAGCGGCAGCGGGTATTGCGTCGATTTGGAGAAGTACAGATAATAAGCAACGTTATTCCAAACGGCGATAAAGACGAATATCGATACCGTGATGGTTACGGGCTTTAACAAAGGAAAAACAATTCGGAAATACAGCTGGTAGGGATTGCTGCCGTCGATTATCGCAGCTTCGTCGATCTCGCGGGGAATCGTTTTGATGAACCCGGTGAACAGGAAAATGCCGAAGGGGAGCGTGGCGGTAACGAAGAGCATGACCAAACCAATATATGTGTTGTTCAAGTGAAGAATACGCATTTCCAGGTAGATCGGAATGATCGAACCGGGAACGATAAGGCCGGCGATAAAGTAGTTGTAAAAGAAGGTCGAAATCTTTCGCTTGATTCTGGCCAGGTAAAAAGAGCACATCGAAGCGACGACGACATTGGATACGACCGTGATCAGGCCCAGCAGCAGGCCGTTATACAGGCCCCTTAATATGTTGGACTCCCTGAATACGATCGCGTAATTGTCCCACACCGGCTTGGACGGCAGCGACAAACCCATGAGGCCCGCGCCCGTCGAATCCTTAAGCGAGTTGGAGAACACCATCCAGATCGGAATCAAGTAACAAAGGGCGACGGCGATCATCAAAATTTCCAGGATGGCCCGCGTCGGCGTAAGCCTCCATCTCTTAAGCAGCTGCATTAGTATTCGACCTCCATTTTCTTAAACAAGCCAAGAAGCGTAAAGCTGGAGATACTAACTACAACCGTGAAGACTAGGCCCGCCGCCGCAGCATATCCGTACATGCCCTGCGAGAAGTTGGCAAAAATGAAGGTGCCGAATACCTCGGTCGCTCCGTTCGGTCCGCCGTTGGTCAAGCCATATACTTCGCCGAACACGTTCAGGCCGGAAATGAGCACGAGCAGGGTGTTGATCGTTAATGCGTGCATGGTCAGGGGCAGCGTGATATAACGGAACTTTTTGAAGCCGCCGGCACCGTCGATCGTAGCCGATTCGTAGAAATCCGCGGACACGGATTGCAGGCCAGCGAGGAAAATGACGACCGTCGAGCCCAAGCCGACCCATATGCCCATGATGATGACAGAGTACAACGCGATTTTCGGTTCCGTCAGCCAATTCTGGGCAAGCGATCCGAGCCCGATCTTTCGGAAGAACGTGTTAATGGGTCCGTAGGTTGGATTATAGAGAGCACTGAAAACCAGGGAAATGACGAGCGGGTTGATCACGACCGGGGAGAAGATGATGACCCGGTACGCATTTTTGAACTTCACCTGATTATTCAGAATGATGGCAAGGCCATAACCGAGCGCGATGACGAAAACAGTATGCAGCACGGTGTACACCAACGTGTGTCTGATCGCGCCGAGAAACCCGGACGATTCGAACAAATCCTTGAAATTTTGCAGTCCGACGAACGTCGGCTTCAACAGATAAAACGTCGACCAATCCGTAAATGCAGCTGCCAGACCAACAAAACTCGGAACAACCGAAAACACGGTGTAGAGGATGACTGCGGGGACGATAAAGAGAAACGGGTAATTTTTCAAAATCATTTTGGGAACCATAGCAACCACCTTTCTTAAAAGGGATAATCCCCTGAATGTCTCATAGGATTATCCCTTTTACGATTAATTAGAAACCTTCTGTTTTGGCGGCTTTGTTCACCTTGGCGTAATCCTTGTACCAATCGTCAAGCGCTTGCGCAGGCGCCTTGCCCGCCATCATGTCGTTCACGTGCTTGTTGAAGTCGCCCAGCTGGAAGTTCGGATCGAGGTATCCGAGCAGGAACGGCGCGGCCGGAATGTTGTTCGCGGCGATCATGTCCGCCATCGATTGCTGGAAGTGATTCAGGCCGACCGTGAAGTCCTTGTACGGCGAGATGCCCGATCCAGGGATGCCGTCTTTGGAGTTCAGCAAAATGAAGTTGTCCTTCTGCGTCGCGAAGTTGATGAAGTCGTTCGCCTCGGCCTTGTGCTTCGCGTTGACCGGAATCGACATTGCGGCCTCGTCCGTCGGCGGGAACGTAGCGGCGATATAATCGTCGCCGAGCGTAAACGGCATGTAGCCGAGCTTTTCTGCCTTCGCGGCGTCTTCCTTTTCAAAATCGCCGTAAGTGACGTCCGGATAAAATTCCATGGCGATCGTGCCGTCGAGCAGTCCCTTTTGGATAATCGGCTGATCGGAGGACAGGTAATCCTTCGCGATATACTTCTTCAGGCTTACATAACGATTAATCATCTCGAGGTACTCCGGCGAATCGGCCGGCTTGATCTTGTTCGTCGAAATTTGCTTCGCCAGATCCGGATTTTTCGCGAACACATAGGCGCCGCCGACGAGGTAAGGCTGGTTGGCCGTCCAGGTCGATTTGCCTGCGAGTCCGAGCGGAGTAACGCCCATCGCGAGCAGCTTGTCGGCTGCGGCGATGAACTCTTGATACGTCTTCAGCGGCACCTTGATGCCGGCCTTATCGAACACTTCCGTGTTATAGATAACGCCATAGAAGCTGTGCGGCGCGACCGGCGCTTGATAGAACTTGCCGTCGATCGTCGTGACGGCCGCGACCGTCGGGTCGATGCGATCGAGGATCGGACCCGTGATCGGCTCCAGGAAGTTGGCAGGAATATAGTTGAAGCCTTTATTGTGGAACAAGAGGTCCGGCGCGTCGTTCGTAGACATCTTCGTCTTCATGACGTTGAGGTACTGATCGTCAGGCACGACTTCCTGCTTGATCTTGTTGCCGGTAGCGGCTTCATAGGCTTTGAGCATATCTTGAACGCCGGAGCCGGCCATCCAGGAGGTAGGGCCCATGAACGTCAACTCGACGGGATCCTTGGCAGGCGCAGCCGATTCGGATGCCGCAGCCGAGCTTGCCGGCGCCGAACCGCTCGGAGAAGCGCTTCCTCCCGCCGCGTTATTATTGTTGTTGCCTCCGCATGCTGCCAGAGTGGTGGATAACGCCAAAATGAGACCAAGCGAGACCGATAACTTTCTTTTGTTTGCCATCGTCTGTAACCCCCATTAGTTGAAAATAAACGCGTTCGTATCCTGCCCTTTCAGCTTTAAGCGAATGTCCCAGCAAGGCTCTCCTTCCAGGCCCGGTTGATCCATTGCGTCGACTGCTCCTTTATATTACTGTGTTAATATTCCCTTGATATATAGAAAAACGTACAGGCTCTTCTTGAATATTGAACGCAAGTATAATCACACGCACGCAAAACGGTAAGTGCCCGATCCGACTTCCAGCTTCCAATAGCGCTTGTCCTCGCCGAAGATCCGGACGCCTTCCGCCGACTCCGCGGCGATGCCGCTCTCCGTCAGCTTGCCGCTTCCGGCCTTTGGCACGTACACGAGCGCCTTCGTGTTGACCGGCACGGTCACCTCGTGGACAAGCCCCGCCGCGGTTAATTGCCACGCAGAGCCGATCCGTCCCCGGACCGTCTCGACCGTGCCGCTGGCATACGTCATATCGCCCAGGATATACGGCTTGATGACGCTTGTCTTATATCCGTCGGACATCGTCTTGATGCCGGCCAGATGCTTGAAAAACCAATCGTCGATCGTGCCGAGGAAGTAATGGTCGTAGGACCGCGTCTTCGACTCCCAGGCTTCCCAGAAGGAGGTGCCGCCTTCCGCCAGGCAGTAGCCCCAGCTCGGGAACGTCTCCTTTGTCGCGAGCGCATACGCGACTTCGCCCTCCCCGTGCTCGGTCAGCACCGGCGCCAGATACTTCGTGCCGAAGCAGCCCGTATCCAGATGTCCGCCCTTGCTCTCCACGATGTCTCGCGCGAGGCGGTCCACCACGCGGCCGATCTCGCCCTCCGGCGCGATGCCGAACGCCACCGGGAGCACGTTGGACGTCTGCCGGTAACCGGCCTCGATCTCCGTGTGATACTCGGCGCTTTCGCGCGCATAGAACTTCTCGTTCGCCGAATCGGCCAGCCGCGCCTGCGCGTCAGCAAAGTAAGCGGCGTCCTCCGCCTTGCCCAGCACGCCGGCGATTTGCGACATCAGCGTGCAGCTGTAGGAGACGTATGCCGTCGCCAGCAGCGTACCGCCCTCCGGCCCGATGAACGGACCCGGTACGGCCCAATCCGCATAGCTCTCGTCCGAGCTCACCCCGTCCTTCAGCCTGTTCAGCTCGTAATGCATATAATGCTTCATGCCGTCGTAATGCTTGCGAAGTGTCTCCTTGTCGCCGTAGTACTCGTACAACGTCCACGGCACGATGACGAAGGCGCTCATCCAGGCGGGCGTCGGCGTCAGGTACAGGAACGGCCCCGGACAGGTATGGGCGACTTCGCCCGCCGGCTGCTGCGAGTCGGCGATGTCCTGCGTCCACTTGGCGAAAAACGCGGACATATCGAAGTTCATCGAGGCGCACTCCGCGATCGCTTGTCCGTCGCCCGTCCAGCCTCTCTTCTCATGGAACGGCGTATCCGTCGGAATGCTGTGGAAATTGTTGAGCATCGTGTTTTTCATCGCCTGGTGAATCCGGTTCAACAAATTGTTCGAGCTGTCGAAGGCGCCGATCGTCTCCAGATCGTTATGGAAAACGCAGGCTTCGACGGACACCGGCTTCACCGCGCTCTCGATCTGGATGTAGCGGAAGCCCTTGTAGCTGAATTTAGGCTCCCAGGTCTCGATGCCGTCGCCGCTGGCGATGTACACGTCCTCCTGCGGATTTTCCCAGAACTGATGGTCGTAACCTTCCTTCCATATATCGAGCGAACCGTCCTCGCGTTGAATCTCTCCGTAGATAAGCTTCACGCTCGTGCCTCTGGGCGCCTGCACCGTCAGCTTGGCCCAGCCTGCCGTGATGAGGCCGGCATCGTAGACGTAGACGTTCGGCGCCGGACTCGGCAGCTCGGCGCACGGGATCGTCTCTACGATGCGGATCGGAGGGACGAAAGCGGACTCGACGCGGCCATCGTACGGCAGCATCGTATGGGCGGCGGTCCAGTCGCCGTCCGCGTAGCCCGCAAGCTGCCAGCCTGCGCGTTCGAGCCGGGCATCGTACTTATCGCCGTACCAGATATTGTCGTCGACCGTCGGACCGTCCGTCGTTCGCCATGAACCGTCGGTGGCGATCGTCTCGGTCGTGCCGTCCGCGTATTCGATCCGCAGCTGCGCAAGCACCTTCGGCTCGATCGTCCCCGTGGCGGGATCGGGACGGCTGAAGTTATCGCCGATCCAGTCTTTGCCGTAGGCATAGTGGCCGCGCCCGAGCTCGAATGCGATGCAATTCAAGCCTTCTTGAAGCAGCTGCGTGCCGTCGAACGTGATCGCGTACGTGCGCTTGGGGAATTGCGTATAGTCCGGCTGCAGCAGTCCGTCTCCGAGACGCTGCCCGTTCAGATGCGCTTCGAAGTAACCCAGGCAGGCGACATGCAGCCTGGCCGACTTCACCGCCTGCTTCGCCCGGAATTCCTTGCGGAGCAGCGGCGCGGAGCCGCGACGGCGAATGTCGCCCCATGGCGCGTCGCCGTAAGACGCGATCGTCCGCGACGGCGCCCAGTCGGCGTCGTCGTGATTCGCGAGCTTCCAGGCCGTGCCCGACACGTCCGTCGCATCCGACTCGGCCGACACGCGCCACGTCTCGTCCGTCAAGATCGTTTCGACCGAGCCGTCGTCATAGCCGAGCTCGAACTTGCCGATGATCCCCGCCTCGCCCGATTCGGCATGCTCCACGACCCAGGACAAGACATTCTCTCCGTCTCTCAGCTTGGCGGTAAAATCGATATAGACGAACGGGGACGTCCAATCCTGCTTCCAGCGCGTATTGAGCTTGGCGATCGTGCTCCCGTTCACGAAGACGGTGAACCGCGATCCGCCCGTGCCATGGAAAAACGCATAGCGAACCGTCCGGCCCGCCGGCACCCGGAAGGCTTTGCGGAAATGGACGAGACGCGGCGGGTGGGCTGCAGCGCCGTTGGCGGGGTTATCGGCGGCAGTGTCCGCGGTATTGTCGGCCGCAGCGCTGTCAGCAGAACCATCCGCAGAACCGTCCGTCGACAGGTCGAGGGAATGCCATGCCCACTGCGCCCCCGTCAGCGGTTTGCGTCCGGTATCGCCGCCGATCCATTCGGCGACCCACTCTTCGGGTCGAAGCAATCCCGTCTCGAACCACGCGGGAGCGCTCCATTCGGAAGCTTCGCCGTTTTTGTCCCACGCCATCGCCTTCCAGTAATACCGGCTTCCCGACGCCAGCGACTCGCCCGCGTAGCGGAGCTGCAGCGTCTCGTCGGATTCGACCTTGCCGCTGTCCCAGCATTCGCCTGCTTCGCGGCCGAGCCGCTCCTCGTCGCGATCGACGACAATCCGGTACGCGGTCTGCCGTTCGGCGCGCCGGTCCGATGCCAGCTTCCAGTTGAACAAGGGCGCCGTGCTGCCGATTCCAAGCGGATTAACGGTATTTTCCGTCTTTAATTCGTAGAGCTTCAGCTTGCCGCTCATTCGGTTCACCTCGCCAGTCCTCTTATTGGGTTTATTGGGTATAGAAAATCCGGCTTTGCCAGACGCCGACATTGTCTACGGACAGCGTCGGCCGCTGCCCTTCGCCGGTAGAAGCGACGCCATGCTGGTGCTTGACGCTCGTACCGTCGGGCAGCAGCTCATAAATGTCCTTGCCGGCAGCCTGCGGGTAACCCAGCTTGACCTCGAACGCCCCGGTCTCGTCGTACGAAGCGTTCAGCAGCAGGATCAGCCAGCCGCTCTCGTCTGCCGCATATTTAACGAACGGAACGACCCGCAGCGTTTTATCGATAAAGGCCGGAAGATGCCCGCCGCTCAGCCACTCGCCGATGCAAAGCAGCTGCTTCCGCTTGAAGCCGGAGTGGATCATCTGCCACGGCGCATACCCTTGAACGGCAACCCTGCCGCCCCATTCGTTCTCGTATACCGTCGACACCGGGCCGAGTTCGTCTATCGTGTAGCTCACGAGCCTGCTGAGCACCCTCGTCTTGTCGCTTGTCGGCTTCAGCTCGTATGCGGTGCCTTTTTTCATCGAAAACCGGACGTCGCGCTGCTCGCCGACGTCGTCTCCGTTCAGCGGGTCTCCCGTCAAAACCTCGGTGACGCCGTTATCGTATGTCCGCACGATTTCCGCGCCGCAATATTCGCCAAGTCCTCTGGCCGTCAGAATGGCAAGCGATTTGCCGTCCATCAGTACGCCGCCGCGAAGCATCTCCCGCAGCTCCTCGGTCGAGTAGCCTTCCGCCGCGTTTTCGCAAAGAATCGTGCCGCGGGCCTCCGCCGCGTTCATGGACAAAGGGAAACCGACCTCGCTGAGCGTGTAGAAGTTTAGACTGTTATCGACGGACAGGCTGTCGAACCAGTTGCCGTTGTCCACCGTTCTTCTCGCCTCGTGAAGGTGGGACAATGCCGGATACATGCCGCCCGTTCCGTATGCGCCGGCAATCCTTTCGATTTCGGCCCAGCGGGGCCGGATCGCCTCGATCGCGTCCATCAGCTCGTGGTATTCTTCCAGCGAACCCAGCTCGCCCCTCAGCGCGTCGAAGGCGACGCCGTTGCACCCCGATACGATGGCGGCCGTGCATTCCTCGATCGTGATGCGAACAGACTTGGACAAGCGATGAAAGGGAAAATTCTCGAGCTCATACTGGATGTCGTTGACGAATTCGGGGTAATGCGCGATCTGCCGGTTGATCTCATGCGCTTTGCGCACGAGTCCGAACGGCTTGGCATCGTCGAAGAAACCGCCGCCGGGCCTCGCCCTGCGCGCCTTCAGCGCCGAGAACCACCCTGGATAGTCCACGCCCGTATACGTGGAGATGCCGAGACTGACCGTCATCAGGCCGAGTTCGATCTTGCTGTCCACGCGATGCACCGTTTCTTCGATATGCGCGAGCAGCCGTTCGATCGATTCGGCATTTTGCCGTACCCACCTCTCCCGCGTTTCGCCGCCGTCCGGAGCATTCAATGCGTCGACCAATTGCTCGCGCGAGAACGACGTGCCATGCTTCCGGTTATAGATGTCGATACAGGTCGGACAGAAGCAGGCATAATCGCTTGTACCGAGACCGAACATGCGAATGTCGTCGTCGACCCACACGAACGACGGCCCGGCTTCCGCAACGAGCGTATACTTGCGGGCGATATATTCGCGGAACGGTTCCGAATTCGGACAAAAAGTGCTTTTGGAGGCCAAACCGTCCCGCCCGACGGTTCCCTGAAACGGGACGTCGGGCAGCCAGTCCCATGCTTCGTCGAAGTGGCCGAGCGTCGCCAGCATGTTGATACCTACGTTATCGAAGCCGCTCTCGCGCAGCCTCGACAGCCGATCCTTCATGATGCGGCACAGCTCGCCGAACCAATCGAGCGGGTTATAGCCTTGATGCCAATATTCAGTAAATAACATAATTTCGTCTACGGCATTGCGGTGCTTTTGTAAAAAGTCGAGCAATTCCCTGAATCTTTCCTCCGATTCGTATCGGGGAACGAGAATGCGGAAGCTTAGCTTCATCGGGGATACCGCCTTTTTTATAGGTTGGTGGTTGGGTTCTAATTTCCGCGCGCATACGTCGCGCGCCCATTCATTGTAGAACCGCTTTCATCCGCGAGGAATAGAAAATCGTCCTGCCGCGTCTTCAATTATGTACGCATTTGCCACACACGAAAACGGCCCCGAACGATAGAAATCTATCATTTAGGGCCGTCATTTTAAACGATTCGTTCATGCCTCATTTATACAGCGTGCTGTACACGACCGGGAAGTGCTCGCCCTCCATCAGCTCGCCTTTTTCCACCGTCACGTAAGGAAGCATGGGATGCTTGCTGGTCGGCTCGTACCTGGTATGTCCAGGCATGTAATGGACGGCGATTGCGCGCCGCTTGAGCTCCGACTTGTTGTGCGGGCTGCCATGCCAGGTGAGGCTGTGGTGGTAGCCCACCTGTCCTTTTTTGATCTCAAAGGGAACGGCTTCTACGACCGCGTCGGCCGGCAGCAGTTCGGGCTGCTTGTGGTAAGGCTTGAAGTCCTCCGTGCTCGCGAGATACTTTTGTTGATCTCCCCATTTATGGCTGCCGGGCACCATCCACATACAGCCATTCTCGATCACGGCGTCGTCGAGCGCCACCCACGCGCTCACCAGGTCCGCCGGCTGGATGATCGGCCACAGGGGATGATCCTGATGCCAGGGCGTCGGCCCGCCCGTAATCGGCGGTTTGTATTGGATCTGATCGTGCCAGACGCGTACGGTATCCGTCTTGCACAGCTGGGCGATCTCTTCGCAGATGACCGGATGGGCCGCATGCTGCAGGTAGGCGTCGCTGGCCATCCAGATATTGACGATCTGCACCACCTTGTCGCTGACGCTTTTTTTCATTCCTTTATATAAATTTTCGGCTTCCTCTTCGCGCATGTTGTGGCTCAGGACCGGCTTCTTCACCGATTCGCCCGCCATCACGCAGTCCAATTCTTCCCGCAGGCGTTCGACCTCCGCATCGCTTAGCACGACATCTCCCTTAATGAACCCGTTCCTCTCGAATTCCGCCAACCGGCTTGCGTTCAACATAGTCCTTGCACCTCTCCCTGTCCTTCAATATGATGTTGGTGATAGCGCTATCTTATCAAGCGGGAGAGATTGTGTATTTCCCGAAAACCAACATTCATTTGCGTTTTTTTAATCGATATGAAGGCGGGAGCCGACCTATGCAGATGCGTGAAGTGCCGCTCGACCGGATGATGCCTGCCGTTAATTTCGCGAACAGAAGCTCGGCCCGCGCCGGCGAGAATTGGGGACACCGGATCATTCCCGATTATCAATTGTTCTACGTCGTATCGGGTCGTGCCGCGTTCAGGGCGGGGGATTGCGTCCATACGATAAGCGAAGGGGAATTCGCCTATTACGGTCCCGGCTGCCCCACCTTTCTGTCGGTGACCGAACCGACGGACTTTTTCAGCCTCCACTTCCATTGGCACCGGGATAGTCCCGAACCCGTTCACCCCGGCCACGCGCTTCGCTTCGTAGATGCGGGCATGTCTTGCGGAGAGGCCGAAGCGCTGACGCTGCGGGGCGGAAACTCAGGCGATGCCGTCATGCCGACCGTCGCCTCCGTATCCGGGCTGGAGCCGATTCTGACGAGGATGGTCCGGGAATATGAGCAAGAGCAAATCGGATACGCGTTCGCGCTTCGCGCGCTGATGATGCAGGCGATTACGCTCATCTTCAGGCAGCTGATCGCCGGGAACGGCCGTCGCCCGAAGGACAACCGAATCGAGCTTGCGATCCAAGCCATACAAGGTCAGCCCGGCAACAACTGGTCCGTTGCCGAGCTCGCCGATCTGTGCGGTTATCACCCGATTCATTTCTCCAAGCTGTTCAAGGAAGAAGTCGGTCTTGCCCCAAAGCATTACATCATCAGCGAGCGGGTCCGTCTCGCCAAGGCGGCGCTGCTGCACGGCGAGAAGATGAGCTCGATCTCGCTGAGACTGGGCTTTACGAGCATTCATTACTTCAGTCATCAGTTCAAGCTGATCACCGGGCTGACGCCATCGGAATTCCGGATGAACGGAAGCGCTGGCGAATAAGCGTGATAAAGGCTATCCGCCGGGCCGGGTCAAACTCTCGCGGTAACGGGTCGGACTCATCTCCGTTACCGTCTTAAAGACATGACTGAAATAATTCTGATCGGTATAGCCCACGATCTCGGCGATTTCCTTATTCAGCATTTTCGGATAGTCGCGCATCAGGTCCTGCGCGATCTTCATGCGCAGCGAGGTTAAATATTCGACATAGGATTTGTGACTATAATCGCGAAAAAGGTTGCAGATGACCGTCCGGGAAACGTGGAAATGGTCGGTTAGCGTCTGCAGCGAGAGCGGTTGACCGATATTGGAGGAGATATACATCTCGATCTTGTCGAACAACTGCCTGGCGTCTCCGTCGCCCGAGTCCTCTCCCGCAAACTGGAACGCGCTGGCCAGCAGCGTGAAGAACGCTTCCTCCAGCTCTCCGAACGTGCGGCACGTATCGACGAGCTCCTCGATCCGCGTTTCGAGCGTTTTGTATTGCGACACGGACGAGGTGCGGTATTGCTGCTCAAATAAGTGAACGATCCGCTTGAGATCGATCTCGGCGATCATGCTCGTGCAGTCGCCTTGCTCCCAATTTTCGAACAGGCCCGCGATCAGGCGCTTCAAGCCGGGCACGTCCCGTTTTTGCAGCAGCAGCACGAGCCGCTTCTCGTCCGTCGCGGAGAACTGCGCGGCCGGCTCCGCAAAATCGTCTTCCAAGGCTACCGTGCGAGGCTTGCCGATGACGATCCGTTCGGACAACGCGACGAAGAGCCGCTTGTGCAAAGAGCGGATCTCTTCAAGCTGTTCGAACGGGGCGCTATAAACGATGGTAGGGAGGACGCCGTCGCGTGCGCAGCACTTCTGGGTCGCCTCGAGCAGCTGCGGGAACCTGCCCGGATCCAAATCGAACAAGCCGAAGATGAGCAGGATCGACTTGCGGTCGTCCGAGGGCAGGAACCAGCTCTGCTCCCGCTTATCCATATGCATGCCGAGCTCGCGGCGCATCGGCTCGAAGTCAAAATCGCTCTTCGGCATCAACAATCTGACGTCGTACAGCGCTTCGACATTTTGGATGAGGAGCATCCGATAGCCCGCGAATGGAAAGATCGCCTGCACGGCGCTGTTTTCGAGCGCCCCGTCCAGGGCTCCGCTCAGAATGCCGTGCAGAACCTCCCTCGACCTGTTATAGCTGTGATTCCGGTTCATATCCAGCAGCTTGAGCAGCACTTCGCGCAGCGCCGTCGTATCGACCGGCTTCAGCAAATATTCCACCACGTTCGCCTTCATCGCTTCGCGCGCGTATTCGAACATCGGGTAGGCGCTGATGACGACGACATGAACGGAAGGCCAGCGAATTTGGATCGCCTTAGCCAGCTCGATGCCGTTAACGGAGGACATCTGAATGTCGGTGAATACCGTGTCCGGATTCGTCAGCGGCATTTGCTCCAGCGCGGAGAGCCCGCTGTAGCATTCGGAGACGATCTCGAAGACGGTGCCGAGCTGCTCGCTGAGCTGCAGAATGCGCGCTCTGAGCTTTTCAATAGAAAAAGGATCGTCGTCAACCAGCATGATGCGCATGAGCATTTCTCCTTATGCCGAGTCCGAAGCTGCAGCAGGCTTACCGTCTTAGAGGCCCTTGCAGGCGGATGCGGACGCCCGAGACGTCCTCCCGGTTTTCGATCTCGTACGTAAAATGATCCTTAAACATGAACTTCAGCCGGCCCATCGAATTGGCGACGCCCATGCCGCCCTGGGACATCCCCTCTCCTTCCGCGCTGGAGAGCATTTGCTTGAGATAATCCTCCACCTTCGCGATGACCGCGGCCAGCCGCTGCTCCGTAATGCCGACGCCGTTGTCCTCGATCTGGATGACCCAGTGGGCGGCTTCGACATAAGCGCTGACGACGACCTCCAGGCAGTTCGTGGATTCGTTGAATCCGTGTTGGATGCTGTTCTCGACGAGCGGCTGCAGGATCAGCTTGGGCACGACGAGATTGGTCAGCATCGCATCCACCTCGATCCTGTACTGGAGTTTATCCACGAAGCGGATTTTCATCAGCTCCAGGTACTGAATTGTAAAGGCGATCTCCTTCTCCAGTGTAATGATCGGGGATTGCGTGGAGATCGAGTAGCGGAAAAAGCCGAGCAGATTCTGACTTAGCGCGCTCACCTGATCCAGATTGCGGTCCTCTGCGCTGGACTGGATGAACCCGAGCATATTGAACAGAAAATGCGGGTTGATCTGCGCTTGCAGCATATCGAAATGCGCCTGCAGCTGCAGCGTACGAAACCGGACGGTATCCTCCAGCGAATTTTTTAACCGCTCGCTCATGTTCCGGAAGGAACGGTTGATCAGGTGTATCTCGTCCATCTCGTATTTATTGTCCATATTAAGCTGTTCGTCGCTTTCGTCCAGGCTGATCCGGTCGATCGATTTTTTTAATTCCTTGAGCGGCCGGGTCAAGATCCTCGATAAAATATAGAACAGCGCGACCGAGATCAGAATGAGAAGGAGCATCGCCGCAATCGCGACGTTGCGGAAGTTGACCAGGGATGCGAACACGACCTTTTTGGGAACGGTCAGCATAACGGTAAAATCGGATTGCTCGTTCGATTTGTAGAAAACATACTGCTTGTTGCCGAATGACGTCGACATGAACGGATAATTTTCCGACGGGGACTGCTGCTTCAATCGGCCGTATTCCCGCTGCTGCGCCTGTGTAAGTCCGTTTTTGCCGCTATCCGTCGAATAAATAATCGCGTCTCCAAAAAACAGGTTCAGCTGCGCGCCCTTGATCTGGCTAAGCGTCTCCAGATCCACGAGCGCGTCCGCCTTGACCATGACCTCGAGCATGCCGGCCCTCGTCTCCCACGGCAGCAGCATGCGGCTGAAGACGAATACGGGCCATGCGTTCGCCGCATTCCAGGGATCGCGCTGCTCGTAGCTTAAGAGCGTCTCCCCATTGGTGGCCGCGATCCGCTTGAGCTCTTCGTATTGCTCGTAAGAGCCGACGGAGGTGCGGTCGTCCTCGCTGTCGGATATGAGATCCCCCTCCGTCGTGAATATGCGGATATTGACGGCGTCCGGGTATACCGTCGACAGCATCGTGACGAAGCTTTTGAGCGAGCCCCGCAACTGGTAACGCTCGTAGAAATCCTGGGAGCTCGCGAGCCCGTTCAGGTAGTTGACCGCAGGACTGTCGTTGGTGATCGACGACCAATAGAGCAGCTTGCTCAGGACATCGAACTGGTTGACGCGCTCGTCCAGACGATCCTTGATTTTCGAGACCGTCTCGTCAAATCTGGAGATCGTGTTTTTCTCGATATTATTTTGCAGATATACGTACATCGGCGTGCAAACCAATAGAATGATCGCAACTACAAGGAGCGAGTACGTCAGGAAAAACTTCGTGTGCAGACTGTTCCAAAACCGCATGCCGCTGCACCTCCTCCCAAGCTCGCTTCCCCGTGCGGTTCGTATGAATTGCGCCCATTCTATCACGCCGGAGCCGAGTAGCACCACCCCACCCGTTCATAACGGTTAATATTCCGGATCTGAGCAATCTCATCAAATCAAGGCTTCAGAAAGATTTTGGAAAACGGGCTTTTGCCTTCGGCCAGCTCGCGGAAGGCAGACGCTCCTTCGTCCAAAGGACGGGTCTGCGTCCAGCCCTCGATGGCAATGTTCCCGCGAATTAAAAGAGCGACGGCTTGCCGGAAATCTTCATGGGAATACGTATACGAGCCGATCAGCGAGATCTCCTGTCTCACCAGATGATTCATCGGCAGCTCCGATTTGCCGTGACCCAGCCCCACCATAATGACCGCGCCGCCCGGATCCACCAGGTTCATCGCCTGCTCTCTCGTCGCCTGCACGCCTACACAATCGATAATGACCGGAATCCCTTGCGGGAACAGCTCTTCGCGACGATCCTCGATCTGCCGCGGAGAAAGGCCGATTGCGCCTAATTTCTCGGCATGCGACAGCCTCGCCGGCTGCAGATCGAGTACGACGATGCTGCAGGCACCCATCTGCCGGGCAGCCGCAACGCACAGCAGTCCGATCGGTCCTGCGCCATAAATGAGCAGATCGTCAAGCGGCCTTAACCCGAGCTTGATCGCATGGATCGCGACGGCCAACGGTTCGGCCAGCGAAGCCAGGGAAGCATCCATCTCCTGCGGCACCCGAATCACGTTCTCGTACGGCACCGCGACATAATCCGCGAAGGCGCCGGGCCGGTGAATGCCGACGATCTTGCGGTTGCGGCAGATGTTGTATTCTCCCCTTTGGCAGCTCGCGCAAGTGCCGCAGGCAATCAGCGGGTTGACGACGACTTTATCCCCGTGCGAGAGCCCGTTAGTCTGTTCGCCCAGTCCAGCGACCCGCCCGCAGAACTCGTGCCCCATAACCAGCGGCGGCACGCGAACGCTGCTATGGCCCAGATAACCTTCCAATTCGCTGCCGCAGATGCCCACGCTTTCTACCTTGACGAGCACTTCATGCGGTTTAATGCTTGGCACATCGACTTGTTCGATCGCCAGTTTTTCCGGTCCCTGATAAACCAATGCCTGCATGCTTCATTTCTCCTGTCTGCCTGGGCTATTTAGCCAGATATCCGCCATCGACCATCAGATCTTCGCCGGTCATGAAGGAAGCGTCATCCGATGCGACAAATGCCACGACGCCCGACACCTCTTCCGCCGTTCCTTGCCTGCCCAGAATATGAAGCTGCGAGATGCGCGCGTTCTCCTCTTCCGGATCGATGCCCAGCTGGACGCAGCTGTTCTCGAATGCTTCGGTCCGGATGTAGCCCGGGCAAACGCTGTTCACGCGAATATGGAAGGGACTCAGATCGATCGCCCAGCATTTCGTTAATCCGCGAATCGCGAACTTGGTCGCATTATACGTGGCAAAGCTGCTCTGCCCGACAAAGCCGCTGACGGAAGACAAATTGACGATAGCGCCCGCGCCCGCCTTCTTCATGAGCGGCAAGCAATGCTGGGTAACGAGCGAAGTCCCGATGACGTTGATGTCCAAGATGGCTTTCCATTCCTGCGACGTCGCATCGATGCCCTTTAAAATAAAGCGGGCCGCGTTATTGACCAGAATGTCGACCTGATCCGACACCTCCGCCACGCGCCTGAAGGCAGCCTCGATCTGCAGCTCGGCAGCGATATCCGCCTGGACAAAATAAACGGGATTGCCCGTCTCTTGCCCGATGCCGGCCGCCGTTTCTTCGCCGTCCTGCTTCAGATCGAAAATCCATACCTTGCAGCCTTCCTCGCTCAAGCGACGGGCGATCGCTTTGCCAAGCCCCTGGGCCCCGCCGGTCACGACGGCCGTCTTCCCTTTTAGTCCCCGCACGCTGCTTCCCCCTTCCCTTAGGTTTTATTCCGGCGATACGATCGTAAGCGATGCCTGACCGGAAAGGCCGGAAGGCAGCGGCGCCTGAACCTGCTGTCTTTCTTTATGGGCGTACAGGCGTCTGTCGCGAATCTGCTTGATTTTTTCCGTAAAGTAGGGCCAGTTTTCCGACAGCGGACTGCTTGGCTTCGGCTCATGCAGCGCCGGATCGAGCATATGGTTGATCCATACGTTCGTGATCTTGATGCTCAGCTCGTTTTCGCCCTCGGCCAGCCAATCCGTCACGTCCAGCCGTCTTGGCGCTTTCCAGAGCACGCCTGCGCTGCGGCCGTTCACGAACACCTCCGCCACCTCGCGGACGTCCTCCAACTGCAGCCAAACGCGCTGGTCCGGCCAGAGCGCAGGTATCGTTACCTTTTTCTCATAGAGGGCGCTGCCGCAATAATATTGCACATCTGCGAACTGCTCCCAGGTTTGCAGCCGCTCCAGCGCTTGCTCGAAGCCGGCTTCGGGAATGCGCAGCGTCCAGTCATCCGAGATATCCATCGTGCGGGCAACCTGCCGCACTTGCGGCAGCTGTCCATTGTCCTGGACGGCGCCCGCATCCGCTAGCGCTTCATCGAACACCACCAGCAAGGACTGGAACGGCTCGAACGCCAGCTCAAGGCTTGCTGTCCCGCTCTCCGGGGAAAGCTGGATGCGGCGAAGCGTCCGGCGCGTTAACGGATCGAGCACGGTCGCGGATCGGCCTCCGAATTTAAAGCGAATACGCGCCTGCCGCTCTTCGCCGCTCACATTCGCCACAAAGTACACATGGCCGTCCTTTTGAACCCGATGCACGTAACCGATTGTCTGCGCAGCTTGGTTCAAACCGCTTGCATCGCCTATAGACTCGATCGCGACGTCAGGGGCTTCGGCTTCGTTAAGCCGCGCCACCAGCTGGTCCTCGTTCTCGATGACGATCGTCTTCCCGATCCCGACCGTCTTCCAGACGCCGTCCTCCCGGTCGAACAAATCGTCCATTACTTTGCCGAGACGCCGGTTGTTCGCCTCTCTGTCCTTATAGCCCGGCGCCGTACGGGGACGCTCGTCGACGGCGATCAGCGTGCCGCCTGCGGACACGAATTCGAGCAGCTTGTCGGCCGTATCCAGCGGCAGCCGGGTGACATAAGGCAGAATCATCACTTTGTAGCGGCTTGCGCCCAGTTCAAGCCCTGAGACGGTCGCGCGGGACAGCTGCGTAACGGCTTCGTCGTTAAGAAAATCGAAATAATAGCCCGACTTTTGCACGCGATTGACCAGGCTTTTACCGATATGCTCCTCCAGCTTCATCGCCATATGCAGCTCGGCTAGCGGCATGGCGGACCAAATGTCGGCCTGCGGCAAATAGATCCCGACTTCCGCATAGCTCTCCCCGGCTTGCAGAAACGCGGACACCGTATGGATGTAAGCGGACAGAATCGGGTAGTACTCCCACCATGTATTGTTATGCGAAATAAAGGAGGAAGCATAAAAGGCCCAGCCCGGCTTCCCTGCCGATTCCGGCGAGTAGGAATAGCCGTGATTGACAATCTGATTAATGCCGTCGAGAAAAACCGCATCGACTGCCGCTTTCATCATCTCCAGCGTCTCCATGAAACGCGGCGAACGAAGCCAGGTGAACGTTTCGTTCGTGATCACGGCCCTGCCGTATACGTGACCGGCAGACGAAGCCAGCCTGCGATGCACCGTGTTCACCTCGTACTTGTCGTTTGCGCCGAACGTCTCGCCTTCCGGATAGTCGGCAGCCGCGTAGGCCTGCAAAATATCGCCCCAGGTGCCGTGCGCCTGGATTCTGGTTTTGACGCCCCTGGCGTGGCTCCAGTCGGTGAAGTTGCGGAAGAAGTTATCGATCGTAAGTTCCGAGAACGTCTTGTAGTAGTCATAACGGATATCCGCCGTAATCTCCCCGATATTTCCCCATAACGCCGGCATAAACGGCGTCAACTCGTAGCCTCTGCGCGCCGCGAATTCCGCGGGCAATATCGACGTCCAGTTGTTGCCGCCGAGCTCGATCGAGTCGCAGAAAAAAGCGCGGATCCGTCCTTGGCCCAGCCGCTCCAGCAAAGGCTCGCCCAATTGGGCGAAGTAGAAGTCGGATACGTCCTTGCGGCAATGGTCGATCGCGTAGCCTTCCATCCCCGGTGCGGGTATGCCCACCTGCTGTTTGTACATATTCGTAATAAAGACGTAGATCTTCCAATGCCCTTCCGGGATGCTCACCTTGTTCATGCAGTGACCCCACTGCCAGCCGTGCAGCCAGGTCGTGCCCAGATGCTCCGTAATATCGCGGAGCGTATCCGGGAGCAGCGCGCCGTTCTCGAACTTGCCCATGACAGCCTTGATCGGCTCGCCGGGAAGGATTGTCGTGAAGTCCTGCTCGAATTCGGACGGTCCGATGATGTCGATTTGGTACGGAATCAGAATTTCCGGGGCCATGTCGAACGGTACGAACGGGCCGCCGAACGGCCAGCCGGAGCAGAGCGTAATATCGACGAAAAGTCCCAATTCCTCAGCGGTCGTAAGCGTATAATCGAGAATGTCCATAAATTCCGGCGAGTAATAGGTGCGATTTTTGATGCCCTGCGCTTCGGAATCCTCCTGAAGGGGGTAGGTAATCTGGATCTCGACCCCGCCCAGTCCCGCTTCTTGCATAAAAGTAAGCTCGCGGCGAACTTCTTCCTTGGTTACGGCTGCGCCGTACCACCACCATCGCGTGAAGCCCTTCGCTTCGGTCGGGGGATTATGCAGCAATGTGAGACAATCGTCAATGTGTGAAATGATAGGCCACCTGCCAGTCGTTAGAATGAATGATTATTGACGGTCATTGGAACAGCTTTTCGTCCAGCCGGTCCAGATCCGCGCGGAGAATCTCGAAATGCTTGCGCATGAAGCGCTTCGCGGATTTAACGTCGCCGAGCTTCATCGCGTCGAGAATTTGCCGATGCAGCGGTTCCGTATCTCTGCCGAAGATCGGCGCGTCGACCGCGTCGATGACGTGAACGGACCACAAGTTTTCCAAATCCTCGATCGATTGGAACAGCTTCAACAGGAGTCGATTGTTAGCGCCTTCATATAACGTTTTATGAAATAGATAATCTTCCTGCCGGGGGATTTCCCCTTGATTCCGCTTCCTGTCGTATTCTGATATAATAACTTCCAATTGTTCCAGACATGCGCTTTGCTCTTGGCTCACAATCTGCTCAATCGCGTACTGCTCCATCATTTCCCGCAAATCCAGCATTTCCAGCAGCGATCTTTTCTCGTTCGAGATGCGCAGCTTGAGATCCGCGATTTCGCCGAGAATGGTCTTCTCCGCTCGAAGATACATCCCGCTGCCGGGCTTGATTTCGATCATTCCATAGCTCTCGAGCTTCTTCATCGCTTCCCGGAACGAGGCTCTGCTGATCTGCATCTGCTCGCAAAAAAAACGTTCGGGCGGCAGACGATCTCCCGGACTTAGTCCGTTATCCACGATGTACTTCAGCACTTCCTCCGAAATCGACTCGTGCAGCTTTTGCCGCTTTAATGGTTTAAGCAAGAAACCGTAGCTCCTATCTCAAATAATTAGTAAGTTGTCTGACCAATTTATTGATAACATATTTGATTTTCGATGAAGTGTCAATCGTTTTATGTGCGTTACATACAAAAAGAGGGAACTTTCCAAAATGGAAGTTCCCTCTCTTTGGTTACCTGAACGGCGCGGAAACCGTATGTCCGATATCGCGCAGCAGCGTCGCTACGTCCTCGGAAAAGTTGCGGACCGGATGACCGTCCATTGGCACCATTTGCGAATTGAGCGTTTTAATGCGCGCGTGGTATTGCTTGTCGGACGTTACGTGAACGGTATAGCCAGGCTCCGAGCGCGCCACCGTTTCCCGTACTTGGTTTTCGACGGCTTTTGCATTTTCTCCGTGCTTGACGTCAATGCCGACGATCGCATCCCGGTTGTGCACGATGACAGTGGCTTTGCTTACGCCCTTGACCGTATAGACATGTTTGGCGATTTTATTAGAAGCCGCGCGATACGAAGAAGAATTTGCGCCTTCCTTCAGGACGTTGTGATCGGTAGAACCGACATTATGTTCGTACGGCTTCACCGACTTCGTTTTCATTTGCCCGCAACCCGTCATCGACAAGACCAGCATCGCCGATATTAACGCGATTCCGTATGTTTTCAACAAGCTGTCTCACCTCCTGGCGTTTAATATGCACCTTGCGGTCGCCATTCATGCGGCAAAGGTGGAATCATTTCTCGCTTATCTATCACGGCGCACATGGACATTTTAATTGGCGGGGCGGATAACCCCATCAAACACTCGGGAGGTTCGACATGAAAAAAACAGTTGCCGCGGTTTTGACTGCATGCATGGTACTGACTGCAGGTTCGGCTGCATATGCTGCAGCGCCTGTTGCCGAGAAGAAGCATGAACAAAAAATGCATACGAAGTCGCTTCACGAAAAAAAGATGCACCACAAAAAAATGCAAGAGCACAAGCTGAAGGCCAAGTCCGAAAAAGGACATCTCATTACGCCTAAAGCAATGGATAAATCCAAAAGTCTTCATTCTAAAAGCTTGCGCGCCAAAGATGTAACGGAGCTGCCAAAAACCGGCTTCGGCGGCGCCAGCGAGCAAACGGAATAGAAATAAGGAGGGGTATGCGCTGCCCCTCCTTTATCATTTATGAAAACAATCGTAAAGCTTGCGGTCGTTATCGTGTTCGTTGTGGTCATGGCCGGTTGTTCAGCCGCTAAAGAAAGCCAGGAAAGCCCGTCTCTAGATCGACGCGATAATCAATGGCAGGAAATGAAAGACAGAAATTGGGATGCAACCGATGGAACTCATGCAAGCGATGCAACCGATACGGATATCATTCATAAACCGTTGTCGCTTCAAAAGCCAAAGAGAACAATCGCTTCAAAGGGGATCGTTCCGGCCAGAATTTATATCCCTGCCATCGACCTGCACGCAGACGTCGCGTCCGTGAACGTCAAAGACAACGGGCAGATGGACGTACCCAAAGACGACAAAACCGTAGGATATCTGTTAAATGGCGTTTACCCCGGCGCGATCGGAAACGCAGTGATGAATGGACATTATGATAATTATAAAGGCGCCGCCGTTTTTTTTAATTTAAAGCAGCTTAACAAGGGCGATCTGGTTGTCGTTAAAAATAAAGAAGGCGCGACGATCGAGTTCGCGGTTGAATCGGTGCGTTCCTATAAAACCTCGGAAGCACCGCTTTCCGGCATCTTCGGACCGTCAGACGAAGCCCGTTTGAACTTGATCACTTGCTCGGGAAAGTACAGCAGATCGAAGAAGGAGCATCAGGAAAGGCTGGTTGTGTACTCGAAAAGACGCGCGTGACAGCAATACGAAGTACAGGAAATGCAGGAAAGATTGAGGCGCATTAAACTTTATCCCGGAGCCGCTGCTTCGGTTTTTTTATGTACAGGGTCTCAAAGGACAGCCTCTCGTCCCTGAAGATGGATCTTGCTTTCCTGTCAGCTGTTCGGGGCTTCCTTTATCGCAGCCATGACGGCCAGTGGCAGGTTGGCATCCTGTGAAGAGGTAAGGGCTATCGCATCGGAAACTGAAAGAACGCCCTGGTGAGTATACATGATCGATCCGCTTTTGCAGAGCCTGCTCTTTCCAAAGCAGTTGCGAATTGGTCATGATGTCCGGTGCGGGAATAGCCGCAGCAATGCCTTTTTCAACCGCTCCAGCGTCTCGTCGATATCCTGCTCCGTATGCGCAGCAGATACGTACCACAGACCGCTTGGCCGCAGCACGACTCCTTGCCGAAGCGCCTCTTCCACGAACCGAGAATACCCCGCCGCATCTCTCTTCAAGAATTCGGAAAAATGACGAACTTCAGGCTGATCCGTGAACATGACATGGAACACCGGTCCGAACGAGTTGATCGTATGCGCCACACCGTGGCCTGCAAGCAGCGCTTTGAGCCCGCGAACGAGACGCTCCGTCATCTTTTCCATATGGCGGTATGCGGCTCCTTCATCCCGATTCAAAATGTCCAACGTGAGTATACCGGCCGATATGGACAACACGTTTCCGTTAAGCGTCCCCATATGATTGACTACGCCTTGCGATATCAGATCCATGATCTCCCTGCGTCCGGCAACCGCGCTTAACGGGAACCCCCCGGCGATCGCTTTGCCCATCGTCACCAGATCCGCCTGAATGCCGAGACGCTCCTGCGCTCCGCCTGGGCTGACCCTGAATCCGGTAATGACCTCATCTAAAATAAATACAATGCCAAGGTCTCTTGTACGTTCGCGAATCCATTCCAAATACCCCGGCAGCGGATGAAGGCATCCGGAGTTGCACAAGACAGGCTCGGAGATGATGGCTGCAATCTCGTTCCCGCACTTTTTAAGTACAGCTTCCAGCCGGTCTTTATCGTTCCAGGGGACGACGATAATGTCCTCAAGGGCATGCGCGCTTTGACCGTTCGTTCCGGCCAGTGCCGTCATGTCCGATGCCGGAGCTCCCGCATTCATCGGAAATGCAGTGAAAATAACGTCCGACCATCCATGATAATGACCCTCGAACCGGATAACTTTGGATCGCCCGGTATACGCACGCGCCAGGCGAATCGCGAGCATGACCGCTTCCGTCCCCGAGCCGCTGAAGGCGACTTTGTCGGCATTCGGAACGAGCTGCACGAGACGGCGGGACAACTCGATTTCGCCTCGGTGCTGCATGCCGAATTGCTGGCCGGAGGCCAAACGATGCGAGAGCGCTTCCAGCAGCTCCGAGTGCGAGTGTCCGAGAATAAGCGGGCCATATCCCAGGATGTAGTCGATATACTCATTGCCGTCCACATCGAATACGCGCGCTCCGGATCCGCTTTCCAGAAATAACGGGACCGGTTTCATCGCGGATCGCAGATTGCTGGCAACGCCGCCGCAAAGCGTTTCTTTCGATTGTTCATAAAGCGCATACGACTGGTCCATCGCGTAAGTATTCGTCTGCATGCCTTGCATGCCTCCTTAATAAGCAAGCGAATGCCTGCCGGTAAAAATAGATCGCCCCCCTGAGAATATCATGAATGGAGTTTTACATCAAGAAAACTATTTTATATTCAGAAAATTAAACTTGCTGATAGTAAATCTTCAAGCCGAGTTCCTTCGCCGCCTGGCGAATCATGGCCCCCGCTTTCTCCCACAGCTCTTCGCTCATTCTTGCCTTTGGAATCGAAATGCTCATCGCCGCCACCATTTGATTCTGAGAATTGATTATGGGCGCTGCGACGCACTGGACCCCCTGTACGGCTTCCGAGTTGCTGTAGGCAAGTCCCTCCTCGCGAATGCTTGCCAACTGCGCATTCAAGTCATTGCGATTGTTCAACGTTGTCTCCGTTAACGTGCCGAGCTGGTCATCTGGGTAAATCCGGTTTAGTTCTTCCTCGTTTAACCGGCTAAGCATCATCTTCCCCATTGCAGTCGCATGAAGCGGCAGCTTCATCCCCAAGTGCGAAACGAAGCGAACAGGCTGCGTGCTCTGTTTCTCCGCAATATACATAATATTGTTCTCGCTGCGAATCGACAGATAGACCGCCTCGTTAATTTCGTCGACGATGCGCTGAGCGACATGTTGAAATTCGGAAATCAAACTCGTATTTTGCGTGTACTTGGTGCCGATCTCCAGTATTTTATAGCCAAGGCGGAATTGCTTCTCCTGTCGATCCGTTTCCAAATAGCCTCTGTTCAGCAAATTCTGCAACAATTTATAAGTGCTGCTCGCAGGCATATCGAGGACTCTGGAAATGTCCGTCAGACTCATAGGCTCCACATCCGAAGCAAGGAGCTCGATTATATCAAGTACCCGATCAGCCGATTTGACCACTGTCTTCTCTTTGTCCGTCGCTTTGTCCGTTGACATGCTGCAACCGCCTCCGCTCGCTTCGCTTGAACCGAAGTCACCTATTTGCACCAACCATACCACGGCATATATTTCATATCAAGAAAGTCGTTTTCCAGATGAGATAAAAAAGAACCATTCTGCCATTCTGGACTTATAACAAAAGTGTAAATGCGGAAAAACAACATATGATCTTCTGTGCGAATGACTATGCAATATATTTTAACGCGCATAAGCTAACGTGTAATAAACAACAACGTTGGAGGTGGGTTGTATGGGGTGTGAAGTTGGTGGAGCAGGTTATGGCGGAGGCGCAGCTTTTGCGCTTGTCCTCTTCGTACTTTTGATTATTATTTTAGCCGCAGGATCTAGAGTTTGTTAATTAGATACTGCCGTCTTGTTCCCGCTACACCAGCCTTTTGCTCATATATTCTGCCCTGTTCCTTTACTTTAAAATGATGAGCACCTTTACGCCCCCCGCCTATCCAACAGTATGGCGGGGGCTTTTTTTACCGGGTGGCTGGATCAGACGATTTTCTTGCGATATAGCAGCACGGTCAGCAGCCTGTAGAAGCCATAGCTGCCGCTTGACGGCGTGTCGATCGGCTTGTCTTTTACGGCAACCTATACCGCTGCGGCGGCGGCCCATGCCGGGAGCTCCGCGACGATCTGCAGATTTTCGACAGACGCAAGCCGCCCCGCAAGTGCCTTAAACTGCGTCGCCTGTACTTTTTCCAGTTATTTCAGCGTCTCGAATTCCGCGCGTTCTTCCTTCGTCATCGGTTCGTCCTCCTCGTTTTTGGTCAAACCTATTTGGAACATTTGACCGGTTCGGAATTCCGCAAGAACTCCACGATCTTTTTTAAAAAAGCAAACCATCGTTCAAACTCGCGTTCCTTCCGCGAGGCGGTTCATCATATACATCATTAAACAACATGGAGAAGATACTTGGCCGCTTGTTCACCATGCATTCCCCAACACTCGAAACCTCTCCGCTTCGGCAAAAATAAAAAAAATCCCTTAAGTATCAAGGGATTTTGTCATTTAAGCTATGGTGCGGTCGAGAGGACTCGAACCTCCACGGTATTGCTACTGCCAGCTCCTCAATTTGGGAGCAACTGCTCCAGGAAGTGCTTCGGCCAAATGCCTATTTCAGTCAGGTGATGAGCGTGGAGGGAACGGGAACAGACCTGTTCGAAGTGGTTCGGCAGCGGAAGCTCGAGGGCATTGTCGCCAAGTGCGCAAATAGCCCGTATGTTGGACGACGGGATCCGCGCTGGATCAAGATCATCAATTATGAATATGCGGAAGTGGCGATCGCCGGATATCACCGCGACGAATCGGGCTGGCTCGCTCACTTTGAAGGTCGCCCGGCCGGGATCATTGAATTCGCTCCGGCTGCTCATAAGAAAGTGTTCCGCGCTGTCGCTGTCGGTCTGGTAACCGGGCAAGATAAGTACTTTGTTTATATGGAGCCGCGAATTAGAGCGCGGGTACGATTCAGAAATTGGACCCGGCGAGGGATGCTTCGAGCACCGGAGTTCGTCGATTACGTCATATAACAAATAAAGCCCAAGAGCAAGCCCCCGGGCGAGTAAAATTTAGGTGATAACAATATTTGAGTACCCAGCGACAATGGTTTGAGTGGGCGCGGTATTCGTCCAAATTCCAATATATCCTCCAGGTGGAACACTTACAATATCAATGTAATCACCAATAAGACTAACTGGAGTCGGATTGTTCCCATTTGGGTTGAACGAAGCGTTCGTAATACGGGTGTTCGTGAACGTCTGGCCGCCATTAATCGAACGAGCCACAAACACGTCCAGATCAAAACCGTCAACTTGATTACTGTAATAAATGATGTTAACGACGCCCGTAAGCGGGTCCACGTCAACAGAAGGAAAAAAATTCTGAGAGCCCGCAGGCGCGCCCGTGATGCTGACCGGTGTGGACCAAGTCACTCCAGTGTCTACAGACTTGGACATAAAAACGTCGGCATAGCCTTGCCGGTTGTCCTGCCATACCGCATACACGGCGCCCGTGCTTGGGCCTATAGAACGATCGGTCGAAACACTGGCAAACGTTAAAACGCGAAAAGCATAGTTCGTAACGGGTAATACCGTAGGAACCGGCACGACCGACGATACATTCACGGATGGACCGAACGTCACTCCCCCGTCCAGTGACTTTCTAATAATATAATTATAGCTTGGACTTACGGTAATCCATGCAGCATAGACGATTCCTTGCAAATCAACGGCGATCTCAGGCCGTTCGACTTGGTCCGATTCGATAGATAACAGAACCGGCGTATCCCAAGTTACACCCAAATCTGTAGAGCGCCGCATAAATGCCGTTGAATTCCCGCCGTTTTCTACATTAAACTGATGGTTATAAGCCACATAAAGATTGCCTAAATAGGGACTCGATTGACTCGTATCCGCTGTTGCGTTCGTCTCATCATTGTTAATGTACGTCCCATATCCGGGAGCAACGATGATAGGATTGCCGAAGGTTGCCCCGTTATCGGTCGAAACATAGACAACAGTTGTGCCGTCGGATTCTCCGGGGAAAGCGTGAGCACTTACAACAAAAGTATTCGGAAATGCATAGGTTACTGTGGCTGCCTCGGCGCCGGTGAATCCTGCCGGCAACGGCAGCAGTGAATTGCTCCAGCTATTCCCCCCATCAAGTGAGCGGTATAGTCCCGTCATCGGAACGCCCGTTGTATTGTCTGTAGATACCGCAACCATGATGCCTGGTATGAGCAAATTCACAGCAACACTCGGCTCAAACTTAGGTGGACCTCCGGGCGTAACTTGGAAATTGAAGTTAGTCAATGACTTTCTCCTCTCATCTCCGTACTAAATACATAGTATGGTTTATGAGCAAGAAGAACAGATCAGACAATTGCATTAAAAAATATAAAAAGCCCGAGAGCCGAAGCCCCCGGGATATATTTATAAATCAGCTTCCAGTTTATCGAGAGCTTCCAGCAATCGCGAAGCTGCTTCCCTACACTTTTCAAAAGATGATGTTACTATTTGATCAAAGGCATTTGCTTTTTCTACTGCTGTAGCCGCTACCTCAGTTAGTTGTATAGTCTGTCTTATAGCCTGCCTGCTTAACACAGCCAACTTTGAAATCGTTTCTTTATCTTTGGCGGTTGCGAGCATTTCCGCAGCCAACGATGCCATCTCCGCTGACCCACTAGCATCGAATTGTAATTTTATTGCCCTCTGCCTAGCTTCAAATGCTTGATCGTTCGCCTTATTTGAAGCCAAGCGAGCATTATTCATAAGATCCATTAGCTCATTCAGTTCATTATGCATAATACCCACCCTCCTTATTAAAATAAGATAATTATAACCAAGCCAAAATACATTAAAACAAAAAAAGGTCCGCGAGCAAAGGCCCCCGGTCGGATGGTTAAACGACGCCTTTACGATGCAGCACGGTGAGCAGCCGGTAAAAGTCGTAACTGCCGCCCGAGGGCGTATCGATCAATTT
Organism: Cohnella sp. GCM10020058; assembly: GCF_042683485.1. Taxonomy (NCBI): domain Bacteria; kingdom Bacillati; phylum Bacillota; class Bacilli; order Caryophanales; family Paenibacillaceae; genus Cohnella; species Cohnella sp. GCM10020058. The sequence continues at coordinate 128,749 of NZ_JBHUJV010000001.1, read as the reverse complement.
CGCCTATACGGCAGCCTGAACGGCGGCGGCAGCCCACGCGGGCGGCTCTGCCAAGATCTGCAGATTTTACACCGAAGCGAGCCGATCGGCAAGAGCCTTGATCTGCGCCGCCTGCTCCTTCGCCAGCTTTTGCAGCGTCTTGAATTCCGCGCGTTCTTCCTTCGGTTCGTCCTCCTCATTTTTGATTGGTTGCGTGAATATCCAATATTGCCGCGCCTCGGCCGCGAATACGTGCGCCCGGCTGCCGACCATCAGAACGAGGTGGCCGTCGCCGGCCACAGTATATACGGCAAGCAGCGAATAGTGGATCCAGTCTAGCATAGGATCAGCCCCCTTTTCTATAAGGTACTTGGAAAAGTTGTTGCTTCGGATCTCCTGCTGCATCTCGGAGTGCTTGTCCCGGTACCAGGGGGATAGCCGCAGGAGCCATTTAAACATGCGTTATCCGCTCCTCTCGTTTGGGCCATCCTTTTTAAGATTACTTACCACCCGCGATGGATCTATACGTATCCTTTTGTTCGATCAGCGCCGTCAGCAGCTCGTCGCGATCGTGCTCCGCTTTGTCGAACAGCGTCCGCGGCACAAGCTTGCCGGTCACGACCATGCGCACGACATATAGCATCGTCATAAGAAAGATCAGCACGAAGATGAGGGCGACACCATAATTCTCGGGCAACTGCGCCAGCTTGGCGACCTGGTCAATATCCTGATTCAATGCGGCGCACCGCCTCCATTTATGAATAAAGGCCCCGCCGAAGCGAAGCCCGATGCCTTACTCGCCAGTCGGGTCGGGAAGAGGCGTGCCGTCAATATCGAGATCCATAGCGGCCAGTTACTCCACGCAAGGATGGACGTGGCGATTCTCTGTCCAGCAGTACGATTCCTTCGCAATGGTGGAAGAAATTTCTCATGCGTCACGAGCTGAAACCCATAATCTTCGACACACAGCCGCGACGCTGCTGCTGGAGAACGATACCGATCTGAAGATCATCCAGGAACGCCTTCGCCGCTCCCAGTATTCGACCACTGCCGATTTATATGCGCACGTCACAAAGAAGGCGAGCCGGGCGACTGCCGATAAATTTAATCAGTTTGACCCCAGGCCAGAGACCCGCAATTAAAAGTTCGCTCCCACACCGCTCCCACGTCACAAAACAAGAACAGATATTCCCTAATACTCGAAACCTCTCCGCTCCGGTAAAAATAAAAAAATCCCTTATGCATCAAGGGATTTTGTCATTTAAGTTATGGTGCGGTCGAGAGGACTCGAACCTCCACGGTATTGCTACCGCCAGCCCCTCAAGCTGGTGCGTCTGCCATTCCGCCACGACCGCATATTAAAAGTGTTGCTGTTCTCCAAGCGGCAGTGCCGGGGAACTTCTCAAAGCCTGTTGCTTGCTGAAATTCGATCCTGCTGACCGAAGGTGGTGAGCCATGAAGGACTCGAACCTTCGACACCCTGATTAAAAGTCAGGTGCTCTACCAACTGAGCTAATGGCTCGTACTAAAGTTGGTGACCCGTGGGGGAATCGAACCCCCGTTACCTCCGTGAAAGGGAGGTGTCTTAACCGCTTGACCAACGGGCCGCATTAGCATCAATTCGTTTGTTTACCGCGTTCCCTCTCGGGCGACAAAAATGATTATATAACAAGGTTAGCGGATTCGCAAGTACCTTTTTGCAATTTTTTAAAAGTTTTTTTGTGGTGTATGCTAATGCCATGAAAGGAGCGCAAAACATGACTCAAATGCTTCTATATAATGAATCGACGCAGCGCGTCGAAGAGACCGACATTCGGGTGCCGATCGAAGGCGAAGTCGCCTGGGTGCCGCTGATCGCCGCCCCTGAGGAAGAGATCGTGCGCGTGCTGCGGGACGTGTTCTGCTGTCACCCGCTGATCGTCGAGGACTGCGTCAAGCTGAACCAGCGCCCCAAGCTCGACCGCTACGACAAGCATCTGCTTCTTACATTCTTCGAGATCGGACAAGATCTGACGACGATCGAGATGGAGCACGTCATCGGCCCCAACTACATCATTACGGTCGCGCCGCAATCCGCAAGTTCGGTGGACGCAGCCGCGCGGGACTTCCGCGCCGCGCCTGAGCGGTTCATGACCTTTTCCGGCGTCATCCTCTACCGCCTCCTTGATCGCTGCGTCGACGACTATGCGGATCTGACGGATAAGGTTGAAAACGTGCTCGACAAACACGAGCGCGCCGTCTTCCGCAATCCGCACGTCAGGATCGCAGGAGACGTGTTCCGTCTCAAGCGGAAGCTGCATACGGTCAGGCGCATCATGGCGGATGAAAAAGCGGCGCTCGCGCAGCTGACCCATCATCAGTTCCCCTACACCCGAGCGGAAGCGGACGTATACTTCATCGACATCTACGATCACGTCTCGCGCGTACTTGATTCGATCGACGGATTTCGCGAGTCGCTATCCGGCCTCCTAGAGCTCCAGCTCAATATGAAGTCGGATCGGATGAACGAGATCATGAAGACGCTCACGATCGTCAGCTCCATCTTCCTCCCCCTGACCTTCGTCGTCGGTCTGTACGGGATGAACTTCCACGACATGCCCGAGCTGCGCTGGAAATACGGCTATCCCGCAGTCCTGCTCGTCATGGCGGTGATCGCGGGGTCGCTCTGGTGGTTCTACAAACGAAAAAAATGGCTGTAACGCTCGCGGCGCCCCTCGTTTCAACGGTCCTCATATCCGGTTAAGCAAGAAGTAATATACGGATTCGACAAAGGGGCTATTCGCCATGAACGATCAGAAGCTGCACGACGGTTCCTTATACTGGCCGAAAACGATGTCCTTCTTCCCTACATACCCCTCCCTTCGCGAGCGAGCGATGACTCAGGTCGCGATCATCGGCGGCGGCATGACCGGCGCGATCTGCGCAGCTACCCTCGCAGAAGCCGGCATCCCCGCCGTGCTGGTGGAGGACAAACGAGTCGCTTCCGCCAGCACGGCGGCCAATACGGGACTGATTCAATTTTCCAGCGATATTATGATGAGCGAGCTATCCGACCGGATCGGCGAAAAGGACGCAGCCGCGTTCTACGTACACTCCCGCAAAGCTGTGCGCGATCTCGGCCTCTTGTCGGCAGCCATTCCGCAAGACGGCGGCTATCGTGTCCGCAGCAGCCTGTACTGCGCCTCCTCAGGCGACGACGCGTCGAAGCTGCGCCGGGAATACGAGATGCTCCGCCGACACGGCTTCGCGGTGGATTGGGGCTTCCCTGAGCGGGTCGGCCGCGACTTTATGGCACGATATCCGGCCGCCTTCGTAGCCCATGGAGACGCTGAAATCAATCCCGTGCGGATCGCCCACGCCTTTATCGCGCAGGCTGCGCGAAGCGGCGTCCGCGTATATGAGCATACGGGCGTAGCGAACGTACGCAGGAGAGGCGACTGGTTCGTCCTGGACTGCGAGGGCGGCGAGATCCTCGCACGGACGGTCGTTCGCGCATCGGGCTACTTCCCTAGCATCGAGGGCGCTGCCGGGAGCGAGCCGATTCTCCGGAGGACATTCGCGCTGGCGACGAAGCCGAACTCGGTTCCCGCCGGATGGAACCAAGACCTTATGATGTGGGAGACGGCCCGTCCCTACTTCTACTTCCGGACGACGCCGGACGGCCGGATCATCGCCGGCGGGCTGGACGAAGACTCGCCGGATCCTGTGACAGGCGAGCCGACGCTGCAGGCACGCACGGCGAAGCTGCTCGGCGAGCTGGGGAAGCTGTTCCCGGGCAGCCGCTTTGAAGCCGAGCACGCCTGGTGCGGCGCGTTCGGCGAATCGCCGGACGACCTCCCCTTCATCGGCGAGCATCCGGAAACGCCGGGGCTCTTCCATGCGCTGGGCTACGGCGGCAACGGCACCGTCTATGCGATGCTGGCTGCGAGCATGCTGGCAGCGCGTATACGCGGGGAAACGCACCCGCTAGCCGGCTTGCTGCAGCCAAGGCAAGTCAACCGGGCAGCAAGCGGCAAGCCGGCTGTCAGAAAGGCTTATGGGGTTTAGAAGCCGGAGCCTCCACCGCATACTTAACAAACAAGCGCTCCGCTGCAATTGTGCGGGGCGCTTGTATCTATTTTGATCGCCGCCCACGTTGCGCCTGCGTCGTTATTTCGCCGTATGAAATGCCTGCAAATATACATCTATTTCCGCCGAGATCGACCCTTCTGAACAAAATTGATGCAAAAACGCAGTTATTTTCCTCCACGATCCGGATTTCCGGTTTGCGCTTTGCATTTACCTGCATATTTGCATGTATTTCCTCACGTGCCGTCGGTCGGCAGAAAATACATGTACAAATGCAGGTTTTTAGCCCCACTAAGCCATCGAAAAGCTTCGGCACGCCGAAAGCGCGATTACCAGTCCTCGAAATCAATACATAAAACAAAAAAGGACTGCCTATTCGGCAATCCTTGATCATGTCGCTGTAGTGGCGGAGAGAGAGGGATTCGAACCCTCGCACCACTTGCGCAGTCTAACCCCTTAGCAGAGGGTCCCCTTGAGCCACTTGGGTATCTCTCCATGTTGGCTCCCCGAACAGGACTCGAACCTGTGACAACTCGATTAACAGTCGAGTGCTCTACCAACTGAGCTATCAGGGAACGTTTTCTTCGAAAGCGACATGAATTAATTTATCATATGTGCTTAAATGAGTCAAGCATCGCGCCAATCTTTTTTAAAATTAATTTTGCGCAGCCTGCCCGGCCCACGAAAATGCCTTGTCCGGCGCGGCTTCTTCGAGCCGAAGCTTGCCCTTGCATCGGCCGCAAACGTACTTGCGCGGGTCGGTCTTGCGCTTGCGCGGGTAGGACATGCCGCAGGCTCCGCATACCAGATGATAGCGGACCGGCAGGCTGCGGCGCGCGCCCGGAAGCGCCTGACAATAAAGCGTGGCGCCGACTTGGGCGAGCAGCGTCTTGAACTCGGCGTCGCGGTGGCGGTAGCCCCGTCCGAGCAGATGCAGGTGGTAGTGGCACAACTCGTGCTTAATGATGCGTTCGGTCTCTTCCGCGCCATTGATCTCGAGTTGATGCGGACTGATCTCGATATGATGGCTCTTCGTAAAATAGCGCCCTCCCGTTGTCCTCAGCCTGGCGTTGAACGCCGCCTTGTGCAGGAAAGGCCTGCCGAACCATTGAAGAGACAAAGCCTCCACCCACTGCTGCAATTCCCGGTTGTCCATTTACGGAGCCTGCCTTCCTGTTAAAGCCTTATTCTACTTGAATTGTAGCCACGGGTTGGGCTACACTGTCAAGTAGAATTTGCCGAGGGGAGACCATCTGACCCATGCCCGACATGACTCACGTATTGCTGCAACGCGCCGACGGCAGCCTCCTGTTCGTCGAGATGCCCGCGTCTCACGCTTATCAGCTTACCGCGCTGAATCTAAGACTTCATAAGGAACTGTCCAAGCTTACGGCGGACAACGTCCCTGCACTGCCGAGAGCCGTGGCGGAGGTCGCCAGCCTGGAGCCGGTAGAAGGTGCGGCCGACCGGATCGGCGGCATGGACTACGTCAACGAGCTCGAAGCGACGTTTGCCGCCGTACGGGAAGGCGCGTACCCTCTCGTATCGCTGCTGACGGAGATTCGCGCCCTGCAGGCGCAGCTTGAGCAGTGGTACGAGGAAGAAGGACTCCTCTAATCGCCAACGATCGACGCGCGGCCCAATTTTTGACCGCCTTTCGGCAGTCGGACCTGCACGGTTCGCCTTTCCGCTCCATAAGGTATTAGTACAGCATGACAGTGGAGGAGGACGACGGCTATGCCGCAATGGCTGTGCAATCAGATGATGAGGGCTTACCAGAAAAAGGACCGCCGCCAGATCAAGATGCTGAACGACTGCTGGTTTTTCTATTACCGCCAGCCCGCGAAGGATGCGGCCGCAGGCCCTCGTCCCTAACCGACCGTCCAGGTTTGAATCATACGATCTCTAATCATAACAGCCGCCCCGAATGCGGACGCAGCATGCTGCGCCGCATTCGGGGCGGCTGTCTGTCTGGCGTGAACGACGGCATTATGCCTCCGCGGGTCCCTTCATCGTCAAGCTGACGCGGCCCTTTTTCAGATCCGCGCTCATGACCCACACCTTGACCGTGTCGCCGACGGCGACGACCTCCGTCGGGTGCTTCACGAACCGGTTGCTGATCTGCGATATATGCACGAGACCGTCGTTTTTGATGCCGATGTCGACAAAAGCGCCAAAGTCTACGACATTGCGAACCGTCCCGGTCAACTCCATCCCCGGCTTCAGATCCTCGATATCCAGCACGTCCGTGTGGAAGATCGGCGCCGGCAGCTCGTCCCGGGGATCGCGTCCCGGCCGCTGGAGGCTGTCCAGGATGTCGCGCAGCGTCGGTACGCCGACACCAAGCTCTGCCGCCGTCTCCGCGACGTTCAGGCCGCGCAGACGCTCCTTGACATCGTCGGTGCCGATACGGTCCAGCTTCACCCCAAGCGCCTTGAACAGCTTGTCCACGAAGCCGTACGACTCCGGATGGATCGGCGTACGATCGAGCGGATGCGCGCCGTCTGTAATGCGCAGGAAGCCCGCGCATTGCTCGAATGCCTTCGCGCCGAGCCGCGGCACCTTCTGAAGCTGCTTGCGGTCGGTGAACTTGCCGTTCTCTTCGCGCGCCTTCACGATATTCTTAGCCAGCGTGGCGTTGATGCCCGATACGTACGACAGCAGCGAAGGCGACGCCGTGTTGACGTCTACGCCGACATGGTTGACCGCGGACTCCACGACGCCCCCGAGGCTCTCATCGAGCCGCTTCTGGGAGACGTCGTGCTGGTACTGCCCGACGCCGATCGCCTTGGGCTCGATCTTCACGAGCTCCGCCAGCGGATCCTGAAGCCGGCGCGCGATCGATACCGCGCTGCGCTCGGCGACGTCGAGATCGGGGAATTCCTCCTGCGCGAGCCTGGACGCCGAATACACGCTGGCTCCCGCTTCGTTCACGATCAGATACTGCAGCCCGCGCTCCGGCATTCCTTTGATGACCGAGACTACGAATTGCTCCGTCTCGCGGGAGGCCGTGCCGTTGCCCACGACGATCAGTGTCACGCCATACTGCCCGATCAGCCTGCGGAACAGCGCCTCCGCCTCCGCCTTTTTATTGTGCGGCGGCGTCGGATAGGACACGGCCACTTCGAGCAGCTTGCCCGTATCGTCTACGACGGCCAGCTTGCATCCGGTACGGAAGGCAGGGTCTACGCCCAGCACGACCTGTCCCTTGACGGGCGGCTGGAGCAGCAGGTTCCGGAGATTTTCGGAAAAGATGGAGATCGCGTGCTCCTCCGCCTTCTCCGTCAGCTCGCCGCGCAGCTCGCGCTCGATCGACGGAGCGATCAGCCGCTTGTAGGCGTCCTCGGCCGCTGCGGCAAGCGCGTCGCGAGCCGGGGAAGGCCCGCGCAACGTACGTCTGTGCAGCTCGGCCACGACCCGCTCCGACGGCACGTCGAGGCCGACGCCGAGCACGTCCTCCCGCTCGCCGCGGTTGATCGCAAGCACCCGGTGCGGGGGCAGCCGCTTGACCGGCTCGCTGTATTTGTAATACATCTCGTAGACGGATTCGGCCTCCGCGTTTTTAGCCTTGCATTGCAGGACGCCCTGATCCCAAGTAAAGCGGCGTACCCACTTGCGGATGTCCGCGTCGTCCGCGATGCCCTCGGCCACGATATCCATCGCGCCCTGGATCGCTTCCTCCGCGCTGCCGACGCCCTTGGCGGCGTCGATATACCGGGCCGCTTCGCGCAGCAGATCGCCTTGCCGCGGCTGCGACAGCAGCCAGTTGGCGAGCGGCTCGAGCCCACGCTCCTTGGCCACGCTTGCCCTCGTCTTGCGCTTTTGCCGGTAAGGCCGGTACAGGTCCTCGAGCTCCTGCAGCTTCACCGCGGCGCCGATCGCCTTCGACAGCTCCGGCGTCAGCTTGCCCTGCTCGTCGATCAGGCGGAGCACCTCGCCTTTGCGATCCTCCAGCTGCTTCAGGTAGCCGCGGCGCTCCTCGATGGCCCGAAGGACGTTCTCGTCGAGCTCGCCGGTCATCTCCTTGCGATAGCGGGCGATGAACGGTATCGTGTTGCCTTCGTCGAGCAGTCCCGCCACCGTGCGCACCTGCGCAGGCTTAAGCCCCAGCTCGGATGCGATCTGCGCGATCATGCGCTCCGGCGCAAGCTTCGCGTCCGGCAATGTGGCTTCATTCATGGTACGTCGGCTCCCTCTGGTCAAGTCTTATTCCATCATAACAAAAGACGCTTCCTGCAGGAAGCGTCCCCAAGACTTGCGTTATAGCGATACCGAAGGCGCGTCCATGTCCGGGCAGCGCAGCGCGGCGAGCACAAAAGCCGTCATATCCTCGCATAGCCGCTCCGAATCGGGTACGGGCTCCGACAGCACCGGGTCGAAGAAGCTGAATTCGCGCCTGTACGTAATGCCTCCCCATAAATAAAGGAAAGCGCTATCGAGCGAACGATAATGAAAAACGCCGCGACGCTTGCCTTCGGCCAGCAGCGCCCGAATTTTCTCCCAGATCGGCATCAGATACGCCCGGATAAAATCTCGCCTGCACGTCTCGTTGCCGATCTCGTTTTGAATAACGCGAATAAGGTCAGGGTCCTCGGATTGAAACTTTACGATCTCGCGAATCACGACCTTAAGACCCGCGACCGGCTCCATCGGCGCGGCGATCGTCTCCCTAACGAGCTCGATCGGGAAAAACTCGTCCATCAACGCTTCAAAAAGCTTGTCCTTGCCTTGAAAATAATAGGACACGAGCGCGGGATTCGTATCCGCCTCGAGACCCAGCGCCCGAACCGTCGTCCCTTCAAAGCCCTGCCGTGCGAACAGCCGCTTGGCGGCCAGCAATATGCGCATCCTTGCATCCAGCTCGTAGGTACTCATGATCCCTCCATGCACGAAAAAAAAGCTTTAGCGCTTCACCGCATTATCTCTATTATGCAGCACAGGACCTTGGTGAAGCAAGCATGCATTTGTCGAAAATGTGCTATATTTTGTGCAAAAAAAAAGAACGGCTCCTTCCCCAAGAAGGAACCGCTCTTAAAAATCGATCAGACCGACGCTGATTAGCAGCGCCTCGTCTACTTTTCTCATCATTTCCTCGTCCAAATGCGTGATCTTATCCGTGAGACGCTGCTTGTCGATCGTCCGGATCTGCTCGAGCAGCACGACCGAATCGCGCTCCATCCCATGCTCCTTCGCCTCGATCTCCACATGCGTCGGAAGCTTCGCCTTTTGGATCTGCGCCGTAATCGCCGCTACGATAACCGTCGGACTGAACCGGTTGCCGATATCGTTCTGAATGACGAGCACAGGGCGTACGCCGCCCTGCTCGGACCCGACGACAGGCGACAGGTCCGCGTAGAACACATCCCCGCGTTTGACGATCAATCGCTACACCCCGCTCACGAGCCGTCCGAGCGTGCTCTCTGCGTCTTCCTCGGCATGGAACGCTTCAGATGCCATGTTCAGGTTGATCTTGGCCATCTCCAGGTATCCCCGCTGCATCGCGTCGCGGATCAGGCGTTTCTTTCTGTCGACCAGATACTGCTTCATCGCCTGGCGGACGACTTCGCTGCGATTGGAATTCTCGTTCGCCGCAACATAGTCCACCTCGCGCAGCAGATGATCGGGCAGACTGATCATAATCCGCTTCGTATTGTGCAAATTGGCCACCGAACACGCACCCCCAAAAAATGTCCATCCTGCAATAATTCCCAGTATCTCGTTACGTGAAAAGAAATATACGAATATCATACCATTCGCGCCTTATGCGCGTCATTCCTGCTTGACGACATCAAAAATGTCGAATGCTTCGAGGGAAAGCTATTGCTGCAGCAGCGGGTTGACCACGCCGACGACCTTGCCCTCGCTGACGTACACCCTCGGCACGCGGGCCGCAATCATACAAGTAATTTCGTAATTAATCGTGCCTAGCCTATCTGCGAGCTCCTCGACCGGCAGCACCGCTTCTCCCTGACGGCCGAACAAAACGACTTCCTCGTCGGGCATCCAAGGAGACGCGTCGCCGGAAGACCCTTGTTCCAGACGCACCATGCACTGGTCCATGCAGATCGAACCTACCACCGGATGCCGGCGCCCTCTTGCGAGCACCTCGGCACGGCCGGACAGCATCCGGCTGAAGCCGTCGGCGTAGCCGATCGGCAGCGTGCCGATCGACTCGGTCTGCTCCGTGAAATATCGCGTGCCATAGCTGATGCCTTCGCCCGCCGCGAGCGTCTTGACATGGGCGAGCCGCGTACGCAGCGACATGACCGGCGCGAGCGGAATCTCGTCGTGCCGAACCTCGTCACTCGGATAAAGACCGTACATGCCGATGCCCAGACGCAGCATGCCGCCGACCTGAGGCGGCATATCGATGCCTGTGGCGGTATTGCCCGCATGCACGATCTGAAGAGGCAGCCCCGTCCGTCGGACATAATCGGCGACCGAGGCGAAGCGCTCGGCCTGCATCATCGTGTAGCTCTTGTCGTTCTCGTCCGCTCGCGCGTAGTGCGTATACAAACCTTCTACCGCCAGCTGCGGCAGCTTGCAGGCCCGCTCAAGAAAGCGCTCGGCGGCAAGCCCCGGCATAACGCCGAGTCTGCCCATGCCGGAGTCGACTTTGACGTGAGCGACGAGCTTCGCCCCTTTTACGGGCATTCGTTCGATCGCATCGAGTTGATCCTCGCGGTACAACGTCACGGCAATGCCGCGTTCGCGAGCGATCGGAAAAGCGTCGGACGGCGTGAGGCCCAGCACGAGCACGGGCGTCTCGATGCCCGCATCGCGCAGCTGCAGCGCTTCGTCCAAAAAGGCGACGCCCAGATAGTCCGCGCCGGCCTGTGCCGCCGTTCGCGCGGACCAGACCGCGCCGTGGCCGTATGCGTTGGCCTTCACCGAGGCGAGCAGTCTCGTGCCCGGCGCGAGGCGCGACTTGAACGCGGTCACGTTGGCGCGCAGGGCGTCAAGCGAGATCACGGCAGTCGTCGGCCTGTAATACCCTTCCACGTACGTCACCTACTTTTGCCAGAAAACAGTTTGCTTCCTAATAAGGTAATGTTACCGGGCGCAGACCGTACTGTCAACGCAAGAGCGTCAGCCAAAGCTTGGCTATCCGTCTCTCGGATGCCAAAAAGCCGGTCTTGGGACCGGCTTTTGGCTGTAAATGAGAATTTGATGAGAGAAGGAATTACTTGCCGGATTGGTCGACGAGCGCCTGGGCGACGCGGACCATCTCCTCATGCGGCAGATCGACCGTCGTCAGGCGATAATCGACGCCGTCGTACGTCCAGGATAGCGACTGCGTATCGTCTTCGGTCAGGAAGCCGACAGTGAAGCCGAGGTCGAGCGCCTTGGTCTGGGCGAGCGTCGAGACGGAACGGTCCTTGGACTGCGACTCGATGATCGAGAAATCGTAGGTGCCGCTGTAGCGCAGCATGACGCCTTGCGTCCCGTCGCCGAGCTGCACGTCGAACGGCGCTTCCACTTGCGTGACGCCTTGCGGCAGCATGAGCGGGTCGGGCTCGATCGCCGCCATCTCGACGGCCGGCTCGGCGGTCTTGCCGTCCGTGCCGTCTGCCGGATCGGCGGCCGCCGGGTCTGCGGCCGTGCCGGTCGTGCCGGTTGCATCCGGCGAGGCGCCGTCGATCGGCAGCGCGCCGGTCGTGCTGGCGTCGCTCTTTGGCGTCGCGAGATTCTGCTGCATGTCAAACGCGGACTTGTCGAACTTTTTGCCGAATTCGAAGCTGTCGAACTTCACGTCCACCAGCACGTTCGAATTCGTGTCCGTCACCTCGACGAGCTGCGGCGAATAATCGCTCTTGTCCAGCCAGATCTTCTGGCGGGCGAACGAGCCGTTCTGATAATTGCCGGCCATTACATTAAAGACGTAAGAGTCCTTCTCCGCCGCGAACTGGCGCGAGTTGTCGACGGTGATGCTGTGCAGGAGCGTCTGCAGCAGGTACACTTGACCCTGGTTGTCCGGCCAGTCGCTCTGGAAGCGGTAGCTCTTATTGAGGCTCGGCGTCAGGACGAACACGCCGTCGTCGTTGCGAAGCACGATCTGCGTCACGTCGCGGCTGGCGCTCGTCAGCGCGACGCGGTAATAGTTAGGCTTTTGGTACCATACCTCAACCTTGTAAGCCTGCGGCTGCTGCCCGGTGTGCAGCGTCATGACGCCGCTCCCCTGGTAGCTGTCCATCTTGTCCGACAGTTTGGTCAGATCCTTCACGACCGAATCGGCGTTCTTGCCCGCGCCGCATCCCGACAGCAACGTCGCGACGAGCACCAGGGCAGCCGCGATCCACGGCAGCTTGCGAAGCATCACATCAACCCCTCTTCGATTGGTTAGTCCATGCTTCATTCCTATGAGGGGACTTGACCAAATATGCGGACGAGATTGACGAGCTTGGGGGGTCGGACGATCCATCGTGCATTTCTACTATATAATGGTCTAACTACTCGGACGCGCGACCGCCGATGCTGTTTCGCATGCGATCGATAAGGTCGGCCACCGTCATCTCCTCCGCCTCCCCGTCCCCCCGGCGCCTCACGGACACCGTGCCGCGCTCGCGCTCTTTTTCGCCGACGACGAGCATGTACGGCACCTTCTGCAATTGCGCCTCGCGGATCTTGTAGCCGAGCTTCTCGCTCCGCAGATCGGCTTCGACCCGGATGCCCGCCTCCGCCAGCTCGCGCTTGAGCTGCAGCGCATAATCAGAGAACGGATCCGAGACCGGCAGCAGCTTCGCCTGCACCGGCGCCAGCCACAGCGGAAACGCGCCGCCGTAGTGCTCGGTGAGCATCCCGATGAACCGGTCGATCGAGCCGTAGATCGCCCGGTGAATGACGATCGGCCGATGCTTCAGGCCATCCTCGCCGACATATGCCAGATCGAACTTGTCAGGCATCTGGTAGTCGAGCTGGATCGTGCCGCATTGCCAGCTGCGCTTCAGCGCGTCGAGGATGTGAAAGTCGATCTTCGGCCCGTAAAAGGCGCCGTCGCCTTCGTTCACCTGGTACGGCAGACCCAGCTTCTCCAGCGCGTTTTGCAGCCCCCGCTCGGCCTCGTCCCACGTTTCCGCCGTCCCGAGATAGTCGTCCGGGCGCGTCGACAGCTCGATCTTGTAGTCGAAGCCGAACACGCGGTAAATCTCGTCGATCAGGGAGATCGTCCGTTTGATCTCTTCCTCGATCTGATCCTGGCGCAGGAAAATATGCGCATCGTCCTGACAGAACGTACGCACCCGCATCATCCCGTTCAGGGCGCCGGAAAACTCGTGCCGGTGGACCTGGCCGAACTCGGACAGCCGGATCGGCAGCTCGCGGTAGGAGTGCAGCTCGTTTTTGTAGATCAGCATATGGCCCGGACAGTTCATCGGCTTCAGCGCGAACTTGGTGTCGTCCACCTGCGTGAAGTACATGTTGTCTTTATAATGATCCCAATGGCCCGATTGCTCCCAGATACGGTTGTTCATCATGAACGGCGTGCGCACTTCATCATAATCCCGCTTGCCCTGGATCTCGCGAGAGAAGTTCTCGAGTTCCGTCCGGATCGTCATCCCCTTGGGCAGGTAGAACGGCATGCCCGGCGCTTCCTCGGAGAACATGAACAGCTCGAGCTCTTTGCCGAGCTTGCGATGATCGCGCTTCTTGGCTTCCTCCAGCAGGCGCAAGTGCTCGAGCAGATCGGCTTCCTTGGGAAAAGAAGTGCCGTAAATGCGCTGCAGCATCTTGTTGTTCGCGTCTCCCCGCCAATAAGCGCCGGCTACGCTCATTAGTTTAAACGCCTTGATGCGCCCCGTAGACGGCAGATGCGGCCCCCGGCACAGATCGGCGAATTCGCCTTGCTCATAGACCGAGATGACGGCATCCGCAGGCAGATCGCGTATCAACTCCAGCTTCAGCGGATCCGCGTCGAATCTCCTAATGGCCTCATCTCTGCTGACCTCATGCCGGACGATCGGCAGATCTTCCGCCGCGATCCGCACCATCTCGCGTGCGATGTCGGCCAGATCGTTTTCCGAGAGCGTCCGCTCCAGCTCGATATCGTAATAAAATCCGTCCCGAATGACCGGTCCGATGCCCAAGTTAACCTTTTCCGCGCCGCCGTATAAGCGACGAATCGCCTGGGCCATCAAGTGCGCCGTGCTGTGGCGATAAATCTCCAGGCCTTCCTGCTGCGCAAGCGTCAAGATCTCGACCTGCGCGTCGCCTTCGATCGGCGCTTCCAGGTCGACCGGCTTCCCGTCGATCTTGCCCGCGATCGCTTGCTTGCGGAGGCTCGGCCCGATCATTTCCGCCAATTCGCCGACGGTGGTACCGCCAGCCACCTCCCGTACTTTTCCATCCGCCAACGTTACCTTAACCATTGCACAAGCCTCCTTAGGGTGTAGTTGAACGCAAAAAAACGCACAATCCCTCAAGGGACGAGTGCGTTCAGCTCGTGGTTCCACCCTAATTCGACCTGCGTCGCACACGCATCGGCAGCAAGCCGACCCATGACGGGCAAAGTCCTCATCGGTATCCGGTAACGGGGATAAGTCGGTATCGCCTACTGACGCGGCGCTAACGGACCGCGAGTTCGACGTTACGGCTGCAAAGGGGTAATCCGCTTCCGGTCGCCGCAGAGGCTCGCACCTTGCACCTCTTTCTCTGTCCGGTCCTCGAAGGGGATCATGTCTTTGGTCATAGCCTGATTAGATGGGATTGCTTGGCGTTTATTATAGTATCCAAGGCGGCTCAGGTCAACCGTCCGTCTGCCGACCAGGTCAAGTTTAAGCTTGTCTTAAGAATTGCGGCATCGGCTTCTATGCTATATTGGGAATAACGGAATCAAGGAAAAGTTAGTCGCCCGGGAGGAAAATATGGCTGCGCGAGGAACGATATTGCTGGTCGACGACGAAAAAGAAATCATCAAGCTCATGGAGATATACTTTGTCAACGAAGGCTACTCCCTGCTTAGGGCATCGGACGGGCTTGAAGCGCTCGACCTGCTCGAACGGCACCCGGTCGACCTGATCATCATGGACGTCATGATGCCCCGGATGGACGGCATCGAGGCTTGCATGCGCATCCGCGAGACACGCGAGCTGCCGATCATCCTGCTGTCGGCCAAGAGCCAGGACATCGATAAGATTGCGGGACTGAGCATCGGCGCGGACGACTATGTCGCGAAGCCGTTTAACCCGCTGGAGCTGGTAGCGCGCGTCAAATCGCAGCTGCGGCGGTATAAGCAATTCGGGCGGTCCGATGTCCGGGACGAAGCGCAGATCGAGATCGACGACCTTGTCATCAATACCGCCACGCATAAGGTCTCGGCCGACGGCGAGGAGGTCAAGCTGACGCCGCGCGAGTTCGCCATTCTGCGACTGCTCGCCGTCAATCGCGGCATCGTGCTGAGCATGGACAAGATTTATCAGGAAGTGTGGAACGAGCCGTTCATGGAGTCCAAAAATACGGTCATGGTCCATATCCGCAAGCTGCGGGAGAAAATCGAAAAGGACCCGCAGACCCCCCGTTATATCAAGACGGTGTGGGGCATCGGATACAAAATTGATCCGGATTAAGGCCGCCGATCGAGCCTTGACCTTCAACCATTTTTCGCACAGAAAGAAGCGTGTTTTGCCTCATGTCCTTTAAGCTCGACTTCAGATGGCTGCAGACGGTCCGCTGGAAGTTCCTGGCCGCCGCGCTTGCGGCCGTCGCGCTGACGGCAGCGACGTTGTACGGCTTATATCTGCTCGCGCAATATCTGATAAAGATTCCCTTTTTCCATGTGCCGATGGCCCCTGCGATCAATCGCGTCGGCTCCACGCCCATTCTGATCGTGCTGGGTACGGTCCTCTTTTTCGTTTATTATTTCCTGTTTAGCCGAAGCACGATCCGCCGGCTCGAAGAGCTGGACGCCGCGCTGCGCGGCATGGAGAACGGCGAGCTCGTCCCTGGACCGCTAACGCCTTCCAAGGACGAGCTTGGCCAAGCCGCGGGCAGCATCGACAGGCTGGGGAAGAAGCTGACCGAATATTCGGAGCGCATCACCGAGGGCTTGCAGGCGGTCGCAAGCGGCCGGCTCGAATACCGCATCGAGGCCGATCGCTCGTACGGCGATCTCGCGCGCATCGCCGACAGCATCAACGCGATGGCAGAGCAGCTGGACCGTTCGATTCGCGACGAACGCCACGCCGAGAAAACGAAAAACGATCTGATCACGGGCGTATCGCACGACCTTCGAACGCCCCTTACGTCTATCCTGGGCTTCTTGGAGGTCATCGAGCAGGACCGGTACAAAGACGAGGTCGAGCTGCGCCATTACGTCAATATCGCCTACGAAAAAGCGCGTTCGCTGAAAAAACTGATCGACGATCTGTTCGAGTATACGCGTATCGGAAGCGGCATGCCGCTCGCTTGGACGGCGCTCGATCTGACGGACCTGCTGCGCCAGCTTGCGGAAGAATTCGTGCCGATCCTCGATAAGACTTCGATGTCCTGCCGCCTTGCCGCTCCCGAACAGCCGCTCGTCATCGAAGGCGACGGCAACCTGCTCGTGCGAGCCTTCGAAAACTTAATGTCCAACGCGATCTCGCACGGCAGCGGAAGTCCCTTCGTGGACATCGAGATCGAGCGGCGCGATGATATGGCGCTGATCCGCGTCGCGAACTACGGCGAGCCGATCCCCGCGATGGATCTTCCGTTTATTTTCGACCGCTTTTACCGCGGGGACCGGTCCCGCGCCTCCGGCGGGACAGGCCTCGGGCTCGCCATCGTCAAGAGCATCGCCGAGGTGCACGGCGGACGCGTCGATGCCCGCAGCGACAGGAGCCGGACCGTCTTCGAGCTATCGCTGCCCGTCGCGCGCAGTTCATAGCATCGTCAGCTTTTGTTAAGGAAATGGTAAGCATTCGTGCAGGCGGTCGTTAAGATTCCTCAACTATACTTGCTTTCGTTGGCAAGGATACGAAGAGGAAGGGGATTTACGGACATGAACGGGTTAACGTCCGCCAGAATGTCGGCGTTCAAGCCGGCGTTTGCCGTCGCGTTCGCGCTGCTTTTCGCGTTGGCCGCATTTTTAAGATTCGATTTTCTCAATTCCGTCTCGCATCACGTTACCCACGATACCGTCTACTACGATCTAATGGTCCGGCAACTGCTGGAGAACGGCGTTTACGGCTACAAAAGCGAAGCGCCGAACGCGCAGGTCCCGCCCGGCTATCCCCTGTTCATGGCTGCGGTGTACAAGCTGGTCGGTTATACGGACCGCGATCCGTATCCGTACATTCGTAATGCGCAGGCTGTGATGAGCCTCGCGACGATGTGGATTGCCGCCTGCATCGCGCACCGTCTCGGCGGTCTTGTCGCAGCGCTCGCGACAGCTGCCGCTATGGCCGTCTATCCGCCGTTCGTCTGGGTGAACGGCGCGATTCTGACGGAGACGCTGGCCGCCCTCCTGCTGCTGGCTTACCTCGCGCTTCAGCTCCGCGCGCTTAACAAGCCGACGCCGGGCGCTTCTATGCTGGCGGGCGCCACGCTTGGGCTTGCCATGCTCACCCGCTCCGAATTCGCCGTCCTGCTGCCCGCCGCCTACATGCTGCTCTGGCTGATCCGCAAGGACGCGATCAAGACCGTCAAGCTTCTGCTCTGCGCCGGTTTAGGCGCGGCTCTCGTGCTGTCTCCCTGGATCCTCCGCAACGTCGTCACCCTCCACAAGCCGATCATCGCCTCTACGCAGGTCAACCCGTTCGCGGCCGGGACGTATCCGGACAAGAATTACGAAGACGGTCTCGTCGACCGGCACGGCAAGACGCAGATGGAAGTCGCCAAAGAACGCCTTCGCATCGGATTCACCGAACATACTTGGACCTATGTGAAATGGTATACGGTCGGCAAGCTGCGCGAAATCTACGGCCGCATGTTTTTTGGATCCGGGCACGCGCCGATATACATGGACTTTCCGTTCCGGCAGCCTTTTCACGTCGCCATCGTCCTCGGCGGCTTGCTCTCCGGCGCGCTGATGCTGCGCAAATGGCGCAGCGCCGCGTCGCTCCCCCTCGTCATTCTCGCCGCGATCTCGGTGACGCGCCTCGCTTTTGTGCCCGAGTACAGGTACAACTTTACGGCGATGCCGATCCTCATCGTGCTGGACGGGCTGCTGGTCGCCGCGTTGGCCGGCTGGGCGCTGAAGCGCGTTCGCGGGCCCAAAGGCGCGGCCCCCGAGAAGGAGGCGGTCATGTATGAAGCAGGCTGAACTGCTCATTATTGTCCCCGCCTTCAACGAAGCGGAAGGAATCCGCGGCGTCCTCGCGGATATTCGAAGCCATATTCCGGATGCGGACGTCGTCGTCGTGAACGACGGCTCAGCCGATGCGACCGCCGCGGAAGCCGCCGCCGCCGGAGCCGCCGTCATCACGCTAAGCTGCAATCTCGGCATCGGCGGCGCCGTCCAGACCGGCTACCGTTATGCGGCGGAGCGGGGTTACCGCCTGGCCGTCCAGATGGACGGCGACGGGCAGCATCTGCCTGAGGAGATGGGCCGTATGCGCCTCGCCCTCGCCCGAAGCGGCGCGGATATGGTCGTCGGCTCGCGCTTCGTCGAGCGGCGGGGCTTCCAGTCGAGCCGCGCCAGGAGAATGGGCATCGCGCTGCTCGCCAGTCTGCTCACGCGGCTGCTGGGACGCGAAGTAACCGATCCCACTTCAGGCTTCAGGCTATGCGGACCGAGGGCAATCGCGCTTTTCGCCTTCGATTATCCGACGGACTACCCCGAGGTCGAAGCGCTCGTGGAGATGGACAACGCGGGCTTGCGCTGCGTCGAGGTGCCCGTCGTCATGCGGGAGCGGCGGACCGGCACGTCCAGCATTTCCCCGTTCAAATCCGTGTATTACATGTGCAAGGTGACGGTCGCCGTGCTCATCGCGAAGACGCGCAAAAAGAAATGGAGCGTCCGCTATGAAGCTTAATCTCTACCTGCTCAGTTTCCTGCTCAGCGCTTCCTTCTTCGTCGTCCTGATCTATATGATCCGCGGCCGCAAGCTTCGGGAGCAGTATGCGCTGCTCTGGCTGGCGCTCAGCGCCATCATGATGACGCTGTCCCTGTTCCCTTCGGTCATCGATCGCATGGCACGCCTGATCGGCGTGGCGTATGCGCCGTCGCTTCTGTACTTGCTGGGACTCGTCTTCGTGCTGTTTCTCCTGCTTCATCTGACGATCGCGGTGTCCGCGATGACGCGCCGCGTCATCGCCCTTACGCAGACGCTTGCGCTGCTCGAGCAGCGCAACGTAAGTGCCGATAACGGTTACGCCGGACAACCGGAGGAAGCTCGAATTAAACTTCCTTGTCATAATACCCAGGGTTTTGCGGACAAGAGGCATCGGACGGACCCAGGCGGGAAAACGACATGAGCGGCCTTATGCTGGCGGTTAATATCGTCCTGCTTGCGGCCGGACAGCTATTTTGGAAAAAGGCGCTTATGATCGCAGGCGGCATCAGCCTTCAAAGCTTGCCTTCGCTGCTCATGTCTCCCCTCTTCCTGCTCGGGGCGATCTGTTACGGCGCCGCGACGCTGTCCTGGATTGCCGTGCTGTCCCGACTGCCGCTCAGTCTCGCTTATCCGCTGCAAAGCCTGACTTACGCGCTCGTCATGCTAGCCGCCTGGCAGCTGTTCGGCGAAGCCGTCCCCGCGACCCGCTGGATCGGGGCCGGCATCATCCTGGTCGGCGCAATCGTCGTCGGTCTGAAGTAAAGAGAGGAGAAATACATCGCATGCGATTGGCAAAATGGAGTTTGGCCGCGCTGCTCGCCGCCGGTCAGATGGAGGATTTGGATCCGCCGACAGCCCGGGCGGAGGGCCTTGCGTTGGAGAGCGGCGCTCCCTCAGCAACAAACCTGTCCGGCAAGCTCTTCTTGACCGTAGGCAGCGCGAATGCCGCTTTCGAAGGACGGACCTATGCGGCAGCACGCCCAGTCGTCGTCAAGAAAGGCGTGACCTACGTGGCGCTTCGATTCATGGCCGAGCGCCTGCAAGGGACGCTGTACGCGGATCCCGCGACCGGCGAGACCGTCCTGTTGGCTGGAGGCGTGTCGCTGAAATATAAGCCAGGGAGCGAACAATTTAAAATCGACGGCGCTGCGCGCACGATGAACGGTGCGCCCTATGCGGACCGTTACGTTTTAATGATCCCTTTGACTTCGATCGCACAAGGCTTGAACCTGCCGCTGTCCGTGGCCGGCTCGTCGCTCGTTCTGCAGCTCCGCGCCCCGCACTCGGTACCCCAAGCCTACTTCGAGACGGATAAGGCGTCGTACAAAATCGGCGAACCGGTACAATTCACGGACCTGAGCGCGGACGAGGACGCCGCGATCGTGACGCGCACTTGGAATCGGAAGCAGCCTGCGTACTTCGAACCGGGCGATGCGACGATCACGCTTACGGTTCAAGATCGGTACGGCTCGGTATCGTCCTACAGCCGCACGATCCATATCGAAGACGAGGTACGATATACAAAGGAAACGTTCGATTTGCTGTACGCACCGGTCGGCCAGAACATAGCGGTTAACGGTTATGCCGTGAAAACGATGGAAGCCGTGCCTTATTCCTACGGCACCGGCGGGCCCGTACTGCTCCGCAGCAGCGGTCCGGAGACGGTTTACGAGGACGGCATTTTATACGGCGACGTCGCGACGGGGCCGGTCCGATTTCTTTTGCATCATAAAAACAGCACCGGCCGAAAAATGAAGCTTGCCGTCTTGGCGACAAACGCGGGCACGGCAACGGCCACCCTCACGCCGGGTGCTGCTGGCGCGGCAGGCCCGACCATCTCTCCCGGCCAGGCCGGAAAGATGTCGCTTGCGAGATATTTAAGCGCGCTCGCTTCGGGCGAAGCGGATCCCGCCATCACGCTGGAACCGGGCCAAAGCGCCCTGCTGTTCGCCAACCTACAGTCCCTTGCGGCCATGCCGGACGGCGATGTCATCACTTTCACCGGCGAGGTCAGCAGCGATGCGCAGATCCGTTATACGGTCTTGATGACAACGGAGGGCCGCGATCCGATTAAGGCGCTGCCTAATCTGCCGGCGCTCGATCCCCGGGAATCGATCGTCCGCGGCACGTTCCCCGGGGCGACGAGAACGTTCGACTATGGAGAGTCCGTAGGAAGCCGCACGGTCAAGCTCTCCCTGACCGATAATGCGGCGGACCCGTTCCAGGAAGGAACGGACGGCATTTTAAATACGGTCGCCGTTAACTCGGGAAATTACGGTTTATTGTACAGCGTGAAGCTGCGCAAGGTCGCGCAGCGGACGCTGATCGTTTTTAATCCGCGCGGCGGCATGTACGCCGGCGCGGCGCTAGTGAACGGCCAGACAGTCACCTTCTCCCATCTGGGCGCCGCCGGCATACAGAATGAAGCAAGCGTGCTGTACCGGACGGGGAATGCCGAGGAGGAAGTCGACATCGCGATCAGCCCCGCAGCAGGCAGCAACCTGCCGTTCTGCCTGCTGTTCGTGCCGCTGCCGGAAACGTCCGACGGCTAGGGAAACTCAGGTGGGGCGTTGCTGGCATATCAGGCAATTGCGAGGTCAAGTAGACTATCGGTAAAAGATGCTGCGCATCGGGTTCGGACAAGCGGCTTAGCGGACTGGCGACTCCAGGCTGAATAGCGATTCGGCCGGACTGACGACTTGGGCGGTCTGGAGACTCCAGGCTGAATAGCGATTCGACCGGACTAACGACTTGGGCGGTCTGGCGATTCAGCGGTCTGGCAGTCGGGCGGAGCCGGGGATCTACGATCCGCCGTCCCGCTCTTCTCCCAGCGCCGCCGCATGCAGCCCGATCCGCTTGAGGAGCTCGGCGAGCTCGCGCTTCTCTTCCGGCGAGGCGACCGACAGATTGCGCGAAATCATGGCCGCGTGCTTGGGGAAAATATCGTCGAACAAAGCGCGGCCAGCGTCAGTCAGCACCGCGTTCGACGTCCTGCGGTCCTCCTGACTCTGCCTCCGCTCCACGTAGCCCTTTTTCTCCAGCTTATCGATGACATAAGTGATGCTGCCGCTCGGGATCGCCATCCGCTCGCTGATCTTCTGGATCGGCTGCGGCCCTTTGTTGTACAGCAGCTCGAGGATCATGAAGTTGTCAGGGCTGAGCCCATGGCTCTCGATATCCCGCCCGACATTGCCGAAGATCGCTCGCGAGGCGCGCAACCAGATGCGGAACAACCGCAGATCCTCCGCCGCCCCGTTGTCCGGGGACTCCGTAGGTTCCAGCGGTTCAGTCGGCATCTTCGGTTCGGTCGGGTTCGTCGGGTTTGTCGGTTCGGTCGGCCCCATCGAGTTCGTCAGCCCCATCGATTTCATCGGTTCCATCGAGCTCGTCGGTTCCACCGAGCTCGTCGGTTCCGTCGGCTTCGTCCGTTTCGTAGGTTCCATCGATTCGCCCTCCTTCCGTTCGCTGAACTGTTCGTTATAGGGAAATCCTATTCTTAGGATAATTTAAAGTCAAGCTGCAGGAAGATCGTCCGGCCCGTGCGCAATCCGGAAAAGGCGCATAAACGCAAAAAGAGCAGTGACGATAAATCGTCGCTGCTCTTGAACTTTAGAGGTGGTAGGCCCTGTGGGGATCGAACCCACGACCCGTTGATTAAGAGTCAACTGCTCTGCCAGCTGAGCTAAGGACCTGTAAAGAACTTTTATAATATAACACAGCCCTGACGAGAATGACAAGCTTTTTTCAATAAAATTTATCGCTTCTCAAATTGTGCTGCGAAGCCGCATAAGCGAAGGCGAATCGGGAGCGAATGCGGAGCGATTCGCGAACGAAATCGGACCATAACGACGGCTTGCGAACTAGAGGGCAAACGCCCAATTCGCGCAGGGTAATCGGGCACGCTAACGACATCTAGCATTCTCCATGCCGCACGGCGCTATCCGCGCCTGCATGTAACAAGCCCACTCGCCGACATAACGATGTGCCACATCCTTATTTCAGAGGAAAGCGGCCCTTAGGGACACATTAGCGATGTGGCATATCCTTATTTTGCACCAAAAGCTCCAATTCGCCGACATAACGATGTGCCACATCCTTATTTCAGAGGAAAGCGGCCCTTAGGGACACATTAGCGATGTGGCATATCCTTATTTCGCAACAAACGTTCCCCAGCGCCGACATAACGATGCGCCACATCCTTATTCCATCATCTTGCGGCCAGCATGCCTCGATCGACCGCTCCCTACCCTGAAACGTAAAAAGAGAACGGTGCGAAATTCGCCGCCGTTCTCGTCGTTTACGGGATGGTAGGCCCTGTGGGGATCGAACCCACGACCCGTTGATTAAGAGTCAACTGCTCTGCCAGCTGAGCTAAGGACCTGTAAAGAACTCTTATAATATAGCACGCCCTTCTCCCCCAATGCAAGTCCAAATTCAAAAAAAATTTTCGGTAATCGAGCAAAAACGATTTAAGCCGATTTGGACGGCCGTTAAGCGGTTGACGCCGGAAGTGAGCGGTTGTTACCGGGAGTAAAGCGTCCGTCGCCGGGAATGTGTTATGATACGTTTAATTCCTGTCATCTCCTATATAAATATAAAGCGAGTGGTAACGTTCATGGCGACGATTCTAACGGTCGAACATTTGACGAAAACTTACGGGGACAAGGTCCTCTTTGAAGACATTTCCTTCGGCATCGAGGAAGGCGACAAAGTCGGCATCATCGGCGTAAACGGGACCGGCAAGTCCAGTCTGCTGAAGGCGGTCGCTGGCATCGAGCCTGCCGATTCCGGCCGGATCAGCGCGGCCGGACGCACGCGCATCCGCATGCTCGCGCAGGATCCGGTCTTCGCGCCCGGAGAGACGGCGCTCTCGCACGTGCTCGGCGGCGATTCGCCGCAGCTCGCCGCGCTGCGCGCCTACGGGTCCGCGCTCGAAGCGCTGGAGCGCGAGCCCGAGCGGGCCGGCCTGCAGGAGAAGCTCATCGCGGCCAGCCAGAAAATGGACGAGCTCGACGCCTGGACGATGGAGACCGACGCCAAGACTGCGCTGGCCAGGCTCGGCATTACGAGCTTCGAGATGTCCGTCGACACGATGTCCGGCGGCCAGCGCAAGCGCGTCGCGATGGCGGCGGCGCTGCTTCAGCCGTCCGATCTGCTTATTCTGGACGAGCCGACCAACCATATCGACAACGAGTCGGTCGCCTGGCTGGAGAGCATGCTGCAGAAGCGCCGCGGTGCCCTGCTCATGGTCACGCACGACCGCTACTTCCTGGATCGGGTGAGCAATCGCATCCTGGAGCTGGACCGCGGACGCGCCTTCTTCTATGAAGCGAACTACAGCCGCTTCCTGGAGTTGAAGCTCGAGCGCGAGGAGCGTGAGGCCGCCTCCGAGGCCAAGCGCAAAAACCTGCTTCGCAACGAGCTCGCCTGGATCCGCCGCGGCGCGCAGGCCCGCTCCACGAAGCAAAAGGCGCGCATCGACCGGTACGAGGCGCTGAAGGCGAACGCCCCCAAGGCATCCGCCGGCAGACTCGACATTTCGATCGCCTCCTCCCGGCTTGGCCGCAAAATCGTAGAGCTTGACGAGGTGTCGAAGCGCTACGGCGACCGCACGCTGATCGACGGCTTCAGCTACACGGCCGTACCGGAAGACCGCGTCGGCATCGTCGGCCGCAACGGCACCGGCAAGTCGACGCTGCTCAAGCTGATTGCCGGCCGGCTGCAGCCGGATGGCGGCTTGGTGGAGCTCGGCGACACCGTCCGGATCGGCTGGTTTTCCCAGGAGCACGAAGAAATGGACGAGAACCTGCGGGTCATCGAATATATCCGCGAAGGCGCGGAGCAGATTACGACGGCGGAAGGCGAGCAAATCTCGGCCGCGCAGATGCTGGAACGGTTCCTGTTCCCGCCTCCGGCGCAGTGGACCCAAATCTCCAGGCTGTCCGGCGGCGAGAAGCGTCGGCTGCAGCTGCTGCGCGTGCTGACCGAAGCGCCGAACGTGCTGCTGCTCGATGAGCCGACCAACGACCTGGATATTGCGACGCTGTCGGTGCTGGAGGATTACTTGGACGACTTCCCGGGCGTCGTGTTCGTCGTCTCGCATGACCGCTACTTCCTCGACCGGACGGTCGACCGTATATTCGGGTTCGAGGGCGGCGGCGTCATCCGGCAGCATACAGGCAACTACTCGGACTACCAGGCGTATGCTGAAAAGCAGCAGGCGCTCGAATCTGCGGCGCAGAATGCCGCAACGGTGAAAAAGCCGGCGGCGACCGATTCGGCGGATCCGGCTTCAGGCGGCGCTGCCGACGCGCGCGCGAGCGGCAAAGCGCTTAAAATGTCTTACAAGGACCAAAAGGACTACGAGCAGATCGACGGTTGGATCGCCGAGACCGAAGAGCGAATGACCGATCTGGGCCAGCAGATGGAAGACGCGGCGAGCGACTCTTACCGGCTGCAGCAGCTCACGACGGAGCTGGCCGAGCAGGAGGCCAAGCTGGACGGCCTGCTGGAGCGATGGACGGAGCTTAACGAGCTCGCGGAAGCGATCGCTGCGCAGAAGAAAAGCTAAAGGGAACAAAGGGAGGACCGGATCGATCGGAAGATCGCCGGTCCTTCTTTGTATGTGCGAGGATCTGTCCGGCAAACTTAGTCCAACTCGACTTTGACTGCCGTATAGGACAACAATCCTAGGCCAGCTACCCAAGCCTTCAAATTTTCCCCGACCATCTCTTCAGTAAACACGCGCTCCGCCTCGCTTCCGTCTACGAGCAGCTTCGCATCCTCAAAGAGGGAGATGGTCAGTGGGTACTCCCTCGCTATACCGCGGAACTCCCCCGACACTTCGATTATTTTGCGGGCCGTGTCTACTTTCGTCACGACGCCCTTAATATCCGGATCGCGCGTGCAGCACTCGGCGACGTCGATTTCCAATGGAAACGCCACGCCTGCGATGCGGTAGATTGCAGCCTTGACGGCGGCGAGCTCCGCCTCGCCGAGCTTCCTTTCCACATCCCCGTAGCTTCGGATTTGCAGTAGTACTCGCCCGTTTTCCACACTCCCGCTCATCAGCATCACGCCCTGCCCGTCCAAGAGCTCGGCTCGGCGCTCGGCGACGGCATCCATCAATTGCGCGAGCCGCTTGTCAGGCCATTTCTCCGTCTCCTCTTCGACTCTCTCGTAATTCACCCGCACGGTTAACGGGGATCCGCCCACCGTAAGGCGTGCGCCGAGCGACAGGCTCACCGATCTGAGCGGGACATAAAGCGTGCCGGCGCTCATCGCAGAGGGCTGGCTTAACAAATATTCATCGCCGTTAAAAACAAATTTGGAAGCGCCCGCCGTAATCGCCGCAGTATTGCCGTCTATCGTCGCGGTCGCGACATTCGTCCCGTCGTCCCATTTCACCTGTCCGCCAAGCGCGACAAAAAAGGCGCGGAAGGGTACGAGCGTCTGACCTTGCCGGATCATCGCGGAAATCTCGACGCTCGCAGCATCGCCGACGTTCACGATCACCTTGACCGGAGTCTGCGCCGCCTTGGCGGCTACGGGGATTGCGCTTGTCGCAAGCGCGGGAACGCCCGTAGCAGAAACCGCCCCCGGCACTCCCGGCAACGCCAGCAGCAGCGCCGCCATCGCCATCAAGTACGCCCGCTTTCTCATCACTCTCATCCTCCCTCCAACGCAGGTTATCTCCACAGCATAGATGGAATTTTTAAACAAAACAAGATGTCATTTTCCGTTTATATGCTCAAGAAAGACCGGCCAGACCATTGCGTGCCGCTTGTGAAAATACGATATTATTCAGCACAAAACAGATAAAAAGACTCAGAATGCACGTGTGTATTATACGTCCGACGGTTCACAAAACCACGGGCAGACGGTAAAATAAAGCTATATTTGGAAGGAGCGGAGAACCCGGATGACGATTCGAACGATACTGCCGTTCGGCGAAGAGCTGCTGCGGAAAAAGGCGAAGCCTGCCGACGGCATCACGCCGCGCATCGAAAAGCTGCTGGACGACATGGCGGAGACGCTATATGCGACGGACGGCCGGGCCGGACTCGCGGCGCCGCAGATCGGAATTTTGCGACGGGTGATCGTCATGGATTGCGGCGACGGGCTGATCGAGCTGGTGAACCCGGAGATATTGGAAATGAAAGGCGAACAGGTCGGAGCCGAAGCGTGCCTGTCCTTTCCGGGCTACGCCGGCATCGTGAAGCGCGCGAACGAGATCACGATCACGACGCTGAACCGGCAGGGAGAGACCGAGACGATCCGCGCCGAGGGCTTCCTGGCCCGCTGCATCCAGCACGAGATCGATCACCTCGACGGCATCCTCTTCATCGACCACGTCCACGGCGCCACCTTGTACCATGAGGAAAACGGAGACAAAATCTCGATCCATCAAGTGAGGAAAATCGCAGGGCCGGCGCCCGCCGTCCGCTAGTTTTTACCGAATTTTATCCCATGTCGTTCAAAGGGGAATACCCGTCTGATTGCCAACAAATTCAGTTCCATGCTCGGCCGGTTCGCCGGCCAAGGAGCGGGGAACGGCGGCGAGTACGCGAAGGTCGCGCTGCTGTTCCTCTATTTTTTCTGCACGGTAGCCGCCTCCATCCTGGGCAGAACGGCCGCCGACGCGCTGTTCTTAAGCCGCTTCGACAACGCCGCGTTGTCGGGCATGTATTTGCCGCAAGCGGCGACGATGATTCTCACCAGCCTCGTCTTCCAGCGATACGCCCACCGCGTCCGGATCGAACGCCTGCTCTTTGGACTGCTTCCTGCCGTCGCTGCCCTCATCCTCGTATCCCGCATCGGCGTCGGCCTCGAGCTGAGCTGGGTTTTTCGCACGATTTATATCGGCTACGACGTATTAAATTTTCTGATGATCGTCTGCTTCTGGCAGTTCGCCACGTCCGTACTCGATCAGCGCAAGGCGAAAAAAATGATCGGCCTCGTCGCCAGCGGCGGCACGCTCGGCACGGTGGCGAGCGGCTTCGGCATCCGGGGCATCGTTCCGGTCATCGGCACCTCCAACCTGTTGTACTTGTTCGCAGCGCTTGTCGTTGCAAGCCTCGCTTTTGTGATCGCGATCACCGCGCTCCGCGCCCGCGGCGTCGACAAGGCGGCGAGCGCGAGCGCCCCTTCCGCCGTTCCTTCCAAGCCAGCCGGCGCTCCAGCCGGAAGAACGGACGGTTTGTTTAAAAACGTTCCCCATCTGAAATACATGGTCCTGCTTGCGGCTTCGGTTACGTTGTCTCTGACGCTGATCGACTATCAATTCAAGGTATTGCTAAGAGAGACGCTGCAAAACGAAGCGCTGGCGGGGTTCATGGGCAGCTTCCAGGGCATATCCGGCATCGTCGGCCTGCTCGTTCAGGTCACTGTGTCCGGCTGGGTGCTCACGCGGTTCGGCGTCACGACGGCACTGCTCGTCTTCCCCGTCACGCTCGCGGCCGCCAGTCTCGGCCTTATTTTCCTGCCGGTGCTCGCGATGTCGGTCGTCGCCAAGGGCAGCGACAAAGTGCTCGGCGATACGCTCTACTCCTCCGCCAATCAGCTGATCATGTTCCCGGTGCCGCCGGCTTGGCGTTCTAAAGCCAAAAACTTCATGGAAGGCATCGTACGTAACGGCTCCAAAGGCCTCGCGGCGCTGCTGCTGCTCGTGCTCAGCCATTGGCTCGCACCGTCGCAATTCAGTTACATCGTCGCGATTTTGCTCGGAATCGGGATCGTCTCCGGCCTTAAAATTAAGAAAGCTTACCTCCAAACGCTGATGTCCACCTTGAAGACCGGGCAAGACGATCCGCAGCGGGCCGAGCTGGACTTCATGGACCCCGCGAGCCGGGCCCTGCTTGCGGAAGCGCTCCGGCAGCCCGACAAGCAGCAGGCGCTGTACGCGCTCCGTCTGTTAAAGGACATCGAAGCGTTCGATCTCCGGCCGTACCTCCCCGGGTTGCTGGCTCACCCGCACCCGGAGGTGGTCGAGGAAACGCTGGCATATATCGAACAGCTGAGACCTGCCGGCCTGGAAGCGCGGCTGCTCGAGTTGCTTGGCGCGAAGAGCGAGCCTGTCCGGGCCAAGGCCATTCTGGCGCTGGCCGCCTATACGGACGAAGCGCATCTGGAAGAGATCACCTGCCGGCTCGAGGACGGCTCGGCCGACGTCCAGGCGGCTGCGATCGCCGCGCTGGTGAAGTATTTCGGAATTGAAGGGATGTACCGGTCGGTAGGCGTGCTCAAACGGCTGACCGAGAGCGAGGTCGAAGCCGAACGGATGGCCGTCGCCTCTTTGTTCGGGCAGATCGGCGTGCCCAGCTTCTACAAGCCGTTGCTCGGTCTGCTGCGGGATCCGTCGAGCCAGGTCGCCGTTCGCGCGCTTGATTCCGCGGCGAAGCTGCGCGTGACCGCCTGTATCCCGCCGATCGCGGATCGTCTGGCGGACGGCGGCGCGCGGCGCCACGCTATTCTTGCGCTCGCAGCCTACGACGAGTCGGTCATCGTCCCCGCGCTCCGCGCTTGCCTCGGCCGGGAGGATATCGCCGTCCATCTGCCGGCCGTATTCGAGCGCATCGGCACCCAGCTGGCGAGAGACACGCTGCTCGACATCTACGAATCGGCAGGCTACGCGCTGCGCGACCGTATACTCGAATCGCTGCTTCGCATGCAAAAGCACCTGCCCGCCGTGCCGGCTGCCCAGGCGGAGCGATACGCGCGCCTGGAGCTCGCGCTCGACGAGCAGTACGGCGAACATGGCGCCGCCGTCGCTGCCGGCTCCGAGTTGTCGGGCAGCGTGGCCGAGATCCGCTCGGGCATCGTCCGCCGGATCTTCCAGCTGCTTTCCCTTCTTTATGACGAGCGCGCGATGCAGGCCGTTTATGCGAATTGGACCGAGGGCGACGGCCAGCGGCAGGCCAATGCGATCGAGGTCGTCGACCAGACGGTCCAAGGTCAGCTGCGCGGGCCGCTGATCAAGCTCATGTCGGCGTCAAGGGAGCCCGCGGCCGCGAAGACGGCGAATGCGGCCCCGCACTGGGCTTGGCTCGCTGCGCAAGGCGATCCTTGGCTCTCTCAGCTCGCGGCGTACGAGCGAGCCAGGCAGGAAAGCATTCCCGCAGATCCCGGAGCGGCGCTGCAGGTCGAGCAGGTTCGGCTGCTCAAGAAAATCAGCCTGTTCCAGGGCGTGCCGCGCGCCGAGCTGGCGGCGCTGGCGGATACGCTTCAGCCGGTGACTGCAGCGGCCGGCGACGTGATTATCCGGGAGGGCGATCCGGGCGACTGTCTGTACATGATCGAGAGCGGCAAGGTCGGCGTATTCAAAGGCGGCGCGCGCGTGCATGAGCTCGGAAGCGAGGAATATTTCGGCGAGATGGCCGTGCTGACCCACGGCGCGAGGACAGCCACGATCGCGGCCGAGGCGGATGTGAAGCTGTGGAAGCTCGACTCCGACGTCTTCTACGAACGAATGATCGACCGGCCGAGCATGGCGGTCGAGCTGATGAAGTTGCTGTCCAGGCGGATCAGGGACGCGCTTGGCGCAGCGGGTGCCGGCGCAGCTGCGGCTGCCACTGTCGCTGCTACTGAGCCAGCTTCTAATCACGCCGCGGTGAACCCCGCTTCAAGCGCGGACGAGGCAGAGCTCGAAGCGGCTGCCGCCGGTACAGGACGTACCGGCAATTCGAACGCGGACGGCCCCGAGACGCTGGCTGGCAACACGACGCTGTCCGGCAACGCAACGCTTATCAGACGCGTGCTGGTGCTTCAGCAAGTGCCGCTGTTTCAGCATCTGAGCACGGAAGGCTTCCTCGATCTCGCGCAATTGGTGCAAGAGGAGGAATACGGACCGGGCAAGACGATCTGCAAAATGGGCGAGTACGGAGATACGCTGTACGCCGTCGTCGAAGGCGCCATCGGCGTTCGCCGGGACGGCCGCGAGATCGCGAGCCTGGGGAAAGGCGAGTATTTCGGAGAAATGGCAATCATCGACAGCGGCCCCCGCTCCGCGGATTGCGTCGCCGTCAGCCGCGCTTCCCTGCTCGCCCTGCGCAAGGAGCAGCTGCAAGCGTTCTGTTTCCGAGATGCGCAGGTGCTTCGCGGCATGATGCGGGTGCTCTCGGAGCGACTGCAAGGAATCGCATAAATAAGAGTAGCCGGGCGATCCGTTCGCCCGGTTTTTTGCTGTTCAATCCGCTATTTGCGCGTTAAAGACCATTCGGGCACCCGCATTCGGCGCGCGCTCGCCACACTACGCCACCTGCCCTACCTTGACTGACATGGATATCAGCTTGTACTCAGAGCACTAAAAAAGGATGATGCAGAGGTATATTCCGCTTCATCCCGTGTGCTTGTTGTACTTTAATTCGAGGTGTTTCTTAATATTGAGAGGCTTTGGTACAGCCTCATCGCAGGAACGCGTCTCACCGAGGAGGAGAGTCTCTATTCAGAGCTTCTTCGCGGCTGCGCGGCCTCAGATGAGACCAAGAGGCTCTATGTAGAGCCTCTTGGCGAGATCGTGCTTCTGGATGGGGCGAAGAGGCTCTATGTAGAGTCTCTTGGCGAGATGGGGCTCTTGGCTGGGGCGAAGAGGCTCTACTCAGAGCATCTACTTCGGACCGTGCCTCGCCCTCTTGCCTGCCGATTACTCCGGCAGCTTGATCTCGACCTCGCGCCGTTGATCGGCAGAGCGCAGTACGCCGTCGATGATCGCCTGCTGAATCAGAATCTGCTCGGCCGGGATCGGAGCCGGTCGGCCGTCGCGCACGGCTTCGGCGAAATCGCGGACCTTTTCAAAGAACAGGTCGAGCGAATGACCGATCAGCGGCACGGGCGTCGAGGTGTGGCCGCCGAAGTCGTCGTGATACAGCGTCATGCTGCCGATCGCGCCGTCCCAGACGCCGGACCATGGACCGGAGCCTGCCGGCGTCACCTTGAGGCCGGCATCGGTGCCGAGGAACATCGTGGCGCCCAGCGTATCCATATGCATCGCCCAGGAGATCTTGAACTGAAGTACCAGATCGTTGTCGAAGCGAACCATCGCCACGCCGAAGTCCTCGACCTCGAACTTCGAGGCTTCCTTGTGATAGAGCGGGTTCGTGCCGAAGTGGTTCGACGTGAACGCCGATACCGATACCGGGCGCGGATAACCGAGCGTGTTGAGCGCCATGTCGAGCGAGTAGCAGCCGATGTCCGCCATCGCCCCGGCGCCCGCGAGCGCCTTGCTGATGAACGTGCCGCCCGGCATGCCGCGCCGGCGTCCGCCGCCCGTTTCCGCATAGTACACGTTGCCGAGGCGTCCGGATTGGATGATGTCCTGCAGCAGCTTCATGTTCGGATCGTAGCGCGGCTGGAACCCGATCGACAGCATGCCGTCGTGGGATTTCACCGTCTCTACCATATCCAGCGCTTCTTCAAGCGTGACCGACATCGGTTTTTCCAACAGCACCTTCTTGCCTGCGCGCACCGCGTCGACGCTCGTACGGTGGTGGGAAGCGTTGGGGGTACAGATGCTCACGGCATCGAGATCGTGCGCGAGCAGCTCGGTATGGCTGTCGTATGCGCCTGCGCCGACGAGTTCTTCCCGCTCCGCGAATTCGCGCGCCCTGCCCGGCAGTACGTCGGCGACCGCCACGATATCTACGTACGGCAGCTTGCGGTAAGCCATGACGTGGTAACGCGCGATGCCGCCCGTTCCGATAATGCCGACTTTAATTCTTTTTTCGCTCATGATAATCCTTCTCCTCTTCCGGCGCGCCTGGCTGCCTTATGCCGTGCAAGCGGCGATAAGCCGATGGCGTCATGCCGAATTTATGTTTGAATACCGGGTATAAATAGTTCGGATTGCCGTAGCCGTGACCGGCCGCGATCGTCTCGACGGGGCTCGAAGAGCTGAGCAGCTCCTCCGCGATCCGCTGCAGCCGGACATGCTCGACCCAATCGCGGAACGCGGTCCCGCCTTCGCTGCGGAAGATCCGCTGCAGTTGGCGCGGGCTGACCTGCACGCGCTCTGCGACCTCGTCGAGCGAGATCGGCCGGGCCGCGTTGTCCTCGATATACTGTACCGCTAGACGGAAGCGATGATCGTTCATATCCCGCGCGGGAATGCTGCCCGCGGCTTCGGGCGCGGCATGCGCGCGGGCGGCGCGCAGCAGAATCTGCACGATGTGCTGCTTGAGCGTCGTATAGAAGCCGACCGGCTGGTCCTCCCAGGCGCGGTAAGCGTCGAGAAACGCATTCATCCCATGGTAGCGGTCGAGCGCAGGCACGGCTGGCATCGTCTGCAAAATAGCGAGGCACTCCTCCGCTTCACGCCGCTCAAGGGGATCTCCCCATCCCGCATCCGTGCCGGAATCGTCCAGCCTGATAATTTCGCAGTGAAGGCACAGTTCGTACATCGGCTCATCCGGGCCCGAGCGCTGCTCGTGCACGACATCGGGGCCGGTGAGATAAAACAAGCCCTCCTGTAGCGGATAGCTCGCATCTCCGACGATCAACGTACCCTTGCCCTTCGGAATAAAATGAAATTCATACTCCGAATGCTTGTGCGCCGCGATGATCTGACCCGGCGCGAAGCTCGTCAAATGGCAGCGCAGCACCCGAATGCCGAGGCCGCCCCATCGGAACCGAAGGTCCAGCCGGTCCAGCGCGTCCCAGCGGCGCTTCATGCGGGCGAAGGCGAACGGCGGCTCTGCGATCCGGCGCTCGGCCTGCGGCGCATCGGTCCGAATCGGGGCTTGGCCGCTCATCGGCGATTAGCCCTCGAGATCGGACAAGCGCACGGATTTGCCCTCGGCGGCGGAGCGGTTCGCGGCTTCCATAA
Source organism: Cohnella sp. GCM10020058 (assembly GCF_042683485.1). Classification (NCBI taxonomy): domain Bacteria; kingdom Bacillati; phylum Bacillota; class Bacilli; order Caryophanales; family Paenibacillaceae; genus Cohnella; species Cohnella sp. GCM10020058. Next base: position 94,915 of record NZ_JBHUJV010000001.1, on the reverse strand, counting down.
TCCGAGTCAGGTCGAGCGCATATTCAATATTTTCAGTCGCTTCGGTGCCCGACTCGATATGGCCGACCCACTGCTCGAATGCGAACGGCAGACGGTCGCCTACCGGCACTTCCGTCCAGGCCTTTTCCGAATCCTGCGTGCTTCGCACCAGAATCTTCTCCTCCGGAAATCCGTACAGCAGCGTGCCGTCGGTACCGTGAAGCTCGATGGAAAACGGCGAGTGGCTGTTCACAAAGCCGGCTTCCGCGATGCCGACCGCACCGTCCGGATAAGCGAATACGGCAACTGCGTTGTCCTCTACCTCACGGCCGCTGACGAAGCCGAAGGTAGCGCTTACGGACTCGGGCAGGCCGAGGAATTTGCGTACCAGGTATACCGGGTGGCAGCCGAGATCGATGAGCGCGCCGCCGCCGCATTGTTCCTTCGAGTAAAAATGCGCAGGCAGCCAGTTCGCCGTCGATCCGTTGTGGGACAGCCTAACGCGCGCCAGCGTCAGCTTGCCCAGCTTGCCGGAGGCGATCACTTCCAGAATCGATTGTGTATAGCCGTCATACAGACGGGGCAGGGATACTGCCAATTTAACGCCGGCATCGCGGACGGCGGCAGCGATCTCGTTTGCTTCAGATACGGTTGTGGCTACGACTTTTTCGGTGAAAATATGCTTGCCCGCACGCGCGGCCTTCACCATTACGTCCCTGTGCATATTCGTCGGCGCGTCGACGACGACGGCGTCGATATCGTCGCGCGCGAGCAGTTCGTCCAGATTAGCGATAAACGGAACGCCATACTTGGCGGCCTTCTCTGCGCACCGGTCGGGCAGCTCGTCCCAGATCGCGGCGATCTCCGTATTCGGATGGCTCAGCACCTGCTTCGTGTAATCCTCTGCGTGTACGTGCCAGTAGCTCAACATGCCGATTCGAATCATTTTGACTGCTCTCTCCCTTCAAATATACGACACTACCACAAGATATCATGGACCAACACCCGATTTAAATGCAATTTCGTGCCATTCAGACTATAATTATGCGACATAACACCTCTTCATTTTAACTGAAGTCGCGATTGTGTTAAACTTCGCGGTATACGCCTTTTATATGTAAAAGAGAGAAGGAAACAAGATGAACGAGCAGCTATCGCACGATAAATCGCGAATTCGCGATGCCATAGACGCCTATGCCCCGAAGCTTCGCGAGCTTGCCGCTTACATCGCGGCGAATCCGGAGCTCGGTCACGAGGAAAAGCTGGCCTCCGCCCGCTTGACGGAAGCCCTGGAGGCGCTCGGCTTCTCCGTGCAGCGGGGGTCGCTCGGGCTCGAGACGGCGTTCATCGCGGAGTACCGGTCCGCCAAGCCGGGACCGACGATCGCCTTGCTCGCCGAGTACGATGCGCTGCCGGAGATCGGTCACGCCTGCGGCCATCATCTGATATGCACGATGGCGCTCGGCGCGGCCGCGGGGCTGGTCCCGCTGCTGGCGGAGACAGGCGGCATTCTCCGCGTATACGGCACGCCGGCCGAGGAGACCAAGGGTGCCAAGGTTGACATGGCCGCGGCCGGTCTGTTCGACGACGTGGACGCTGCGCTTATGGCGCACCCGTACTTTGGCTTCGAGCGCTCGGGCTCTTCGCTTGCCATGGACGCGCTGCAATATGAATTTTTCGGCAAGGCGGCGCATGCCGCGGCTAATCCGGAGGACGGGATCAACGCGCTGGATGCGGTCATCCAGCTTTTTAACGGTGTCGGCGCGCTGCGTCAGCAGACCCGGAGCGACGCCCGCATTCACGGCATCGTGTCGCACGGCGGCGTGGCGCCCAATGTCATCCCCGATTACGCCGCCGCCAAGTTCTACGTCCGCGCCAAGAGCCGCGCCTACACGGACGAGCTCGTCCGCAAGGTGAACGCCTGCGCCGAAGCCGCAGCGCTCGCGACGGGCAGCAGGCTCGCCGTCAGCAACTACGAATATTCGTACGACGAGCTGCGCACGAACGAGGCGCTGTCGGACGCGTTCACCGCCAACCTGATCGAAGGCGGCGTCCCGCCGGCGTCGATCCAGTTCGGGCAGGACCACGGGTCGCTGGACTTGGGCAACGTATCGCTTCGCTGCCCGGCCGTTCACGGCTACGTCCAGGTGGTCGATGCCCCTTATACGCTGCATTCGGTTGAATTCAGGGATGCAGCGCAGCTCCCGCGTGCCTATGACGGCATGGTGTTCGCAGCCAAGACGCTGGCCCTTACCGCTTACGACGTGCTGACCGACGACGCGCTGCTCTCCCGCATTCGCTCAGAATTCGCGGCGGTCGCGCAAAAGCGGTAATGGCATCAGAGAACACTCCCCCTGGGAAAATCGCGTCCCAAACGTTACCGAGACAGGCTCGGCGGCGTTTGGAACGCTTTTTTGTTTGGCTAATTCCCTGAACTATGTAAACTTATTATTAAAAGTTACATGAAAATAGCTAATTTTTAGCTCATTTTTAATAATTATTTAACAAAACCTCTTTCCATATGCCCGTTTCCTCCCGATAATTACAAAGCGGGGTTTTTAGCTCCGCGCATCTATTTCAGGGAAATAAGGGAGCGATCGAAGATGTTTGTCTCAGTAAAGGTCCGTTTAATCTTGCTTTTCGCAGTACCTTTGCTGCTGTTTGCCAGCACGGCCGTCTACCTGCTCCAATTGATCGGCTCTAATACGAATCGATTGTCCGATACGCTCTACGATACCGCCTACCGCTCCACGGTGTCCGTGCTCGGTTCCGACCGGGATATGCAGCAGGCGCTGTCCGATTACTTGCAGCTCCGCTATGCGAATCTGCCGGCCGAAGAACAAAAAGCCACGCTCGCCGATTACCGAAACAAAGTGAAAACGATAAATACCGCGATCGCCGGCGCGCTGGATATCATCAAGCGAGGCGGCTTGGAAAGCCTTGCGCATCCGCAGACCGGGCAGACGGTCAGTGAGATCATGGTTAATTTTCAGAACGGCTTCCGTGTCTGGTCGCAGCAAGCGTCGGTCACGCTGCAGCAGAATCAGATCAAGCCCGAGCAAGAGATCGCGCTGCTCGCCAAATTCCGGCAAGGCCGGGACAGCGTCGGCGCCTTCGGGGACATTATGACCCGATATGCCGAAGACGAGACGAGCCTTATTCGCAAGGATACGCAGTCGACGTCCACCACCGTCTACATCGCGCTCATCGTGCTGTGGATCTTGTTTATCGGATCGGGCGCTTACCTGATCCTCACGCTCAACCGGACGATCCGCAACGTGCTGCGCAAAACCCGTTCGGTCGCGGAAGGCAATCTGGCATTCGCGCCGCTCGAAAAGTACGGGCGCGACGAGCTTGGCCAGATCGACCAATCGGTCGACGCCATGATTGCGCAGATCCGGGGACTCGCAGAGAGCATTTCCTCGCATACGCGCGTCGTCGAATCATCCTCGCACACGCTGGCAACCGGCGCTGCCGAATCTGCCAAGGCCACGCATGAGACGGTCGCCCACATCGGCGAGGTGCGGACACAGACGCAGGTTCAATCCGCCATCGCGGAGGAGACCAGCAGAGCGATCGAAGAGATGGCGCACGGCGTCGGACGCATCGCGGACAGCATGGGGACGATCTCCGGACATACGTCCGAGGCCGAAGACATCGCCGAACAAAGCAACGTCAAGGTACGGACGCTCAGGCTTCAATTAGAAGAGATCCTCGCCTCCGTCAGAGGCTTGTCCGAGATCGTCGAGCAGCTTCGGGACAAGTCGGGTCGCATCGGCACGATTGCGGACGACATCACCGGCTTCGCGGGACGGACGAACATCCTCTCGCTGAATGCGTCGATCGAAGCCGCCAGAGCCGGCGAGCACGGGCGCGGCTTCGCCGTCGTCGCGGAGGAGATCCGCAAGCTCGCGGCCAGCTCCATGGCGTCCGCGCAAGGCATCAACGAGCTGATCGCGGACACGCGCAGCGGCATCGCGAGCGCGGCCGAGCATATGGACGCTACGCTCGCGCGCTCGGAGACAGGCGGCGCGATGATGGAAGAAGTCGAGCGGAACTTCACGGAGATCGTCCGCTCCGTCAAGCAGGTGGCAACGCAGGTAGCCGAAGCCTCCGCCGTCACCGAGCAGATGTCCGCCGGCTCCGAGGAGGTCGCGGCCAGCATGGAGCAGGCTTCCCGCTCGGCGCAGGACAACGCGGGCAAGACCAATCTCGTCGCGGCCGCCGCCGACCGGCAGCTCTCGCTCAGCCAAGAGATCGCCAGCGCCGCGGCTTCGCTGCAGCAGGTCGTCGGCAGCCTGACGGAGGCGGTCGGCAAGTTCAAGTGGTAGAGAACTCGAATGCGACGTATCACTATTCAAGCCGAATCAAAGCGTTGTCGGCGGAATAAGGATGCGTCGCATCTTTATTTTTCCGGAATATCGTCCTGCCCGCCGAATAAGAATGCGCCACATCGCTATTTTCCCGAAAATGCACGTTTCCTCACAAATAAGAATGCGCCACATCGTTATTCTCCCAAAAATGCACGTTTCCTCACAAATAAGAATGCGCCACATCGTTATTCCCACGAAACTGCACGTTTTCTCACGAATAAAAATGCGCCACATCGTTATTCTCCCGCAGCCTCGTCCTTCCGCCGAATAAGAATGTGCCGCATCGTTTTCGCTCCGACCGGACCACTGCACATAGCTACAATAATCAATCATTTCGATTTCCAAAGCTCGGCCTTGTCACCTAAACGATAAGTTCGAATGCGTCTTGAACCCGATGCGACCGCCAACCAAGCTTCCTGAACCAACTCATGGAGCATCTTGCGCGCATATTGCAAACTTATGCCTAACGAAGTACTGATGTCCTCCGGCGTAAACGGACGCTTATAGTTTATGGCAAGACGAACGATTTCTCGCTTGATCAAGGAGAGATCGGACCGGGCTTCCTCTCCAAAATCTCCGTACAGCTTGCCCATGACCTGCAATACAAGCTGTTGACATTTTCGCGGGCGTTCCTTAATCATATCTAGCGGCACTCTGAATACCTTCCAGCCATCCAACAGTAGCTGATTCTGCCGCTCCCGTTCGTACTCGAAGGTGCGTCGGTTAACATGCTTGCCATGCGCCGCAAAATCGTCGATCTCCCAGTCGATGAAATAGGGTGGGCGTACAAACGCAAAATCAAGGTAAAAAGAGCTATCTCGATAATTCGACACCTCGTATTCGGCATGTAAAAAATCGAAGTTTTTGTTGAGCGGCCACCAAATTTCTTTAGCAAACAGCTTTTCCGATTCCCCATGTCCCTCCAGCAGGCGTCGCCGGGCTTCTCCAGATCGTTTCTTCGCTTGCTCGGCTAACCAACTCGAATATTGCTTTTCAAAATGATCCATTACGTTCCCTCCTTGTGAAAACGCAAAAAACCGCCAGCTCCATCAGGAGAGGCGGTGTGCTTCACTCGCGTTCGATAGCTATAGCATACCTTTTCCAGCAGAAGTGTTCAATCCCTCGCAACCTCGTCCGCATAAGCTCTCGCGAGCTTGGCCAGCGCCTTGAAGTCGCCGTCCGCGACGAGCTTCTTGTCCACCAGGTTGCCGCCCAGGCCGACGGCTACGGCGCCGGCGTCCAGCACGGACCGGATGTTCTGCAGGTTAACGCCGCCGGTCGCGACCATCGGGATGTGGTTAAGCGGGGCGCGGATTTCCTTGAGGTAACCGACGCCGAGGCTGCCGAGCGGGAATACCTTTACTGCGGATGCACCGGCCTTGTAGGCCGCCACGATCTCGGTCGGCGTCATCGTGCCCGGCCAAACCTCGATGCCCTGCTCGACGCCGAAGCGGACGACCTCAAGGTCGAGGTTCGGCGAAATAATGTATTCGGCGCCCGCCGCGGCGGCTTCCTTGGCCTGGCCCAGATCGAGCACCGTGCCGGCGCCGATCCGCATGCGTCCCTCGTAGCGCTCGCGGAACCGCGAGATCATGCCGAGCGCGCCGTCGGTGTTGAGCGTTACCTCGAGGAAAACGACGCCACCCTCGGCCAGCGCCTCCGCGGTCGCGTCTCCCTTATCCTCCGGAATGCCCCGGATAATAGCGACGATCTTGCTCGCCGCCAGCGACTTCATCAATTCGCTCTGCTCTCTGCCCGTCGTCATCGCGCCAGCCAACCTCCGTCCACGCACAGCACATGGCCGTTCAGATAGTCGGACGCGGCGGAGGCCAGGAACACGACCGGCCCCTTCATGTCTTCGGGCTGGCCCCAGCGGCCTGCCGGGATGCGGTCGGTAATCGACTGGTAACGAGCCTGGTCCGCGACGATCGGCGCCGTGTTGTTGGTCGTCATGTAGCCTGGCGCGATCGCGTTGACCTGGATGCCCTTGCTCGCCCATTCGTTGGCGAGCGCCTTGGTGACGCCTGCGACGGCATGCTTGCTCGCCGTATAGCCGGGCACGTTGATGCCGCCCTGGAACGTCAGCATCGAGGCGATATTGATGATCTTGCCGCTGCCGCGAGCGATCATATGGCGGCCGGCCAGCTGGCTGAGGAAAAAGACCGCGTTCAGGTTCAGATCGATGACGTCGAACCAGTCCTGCGCCGCATGGTCGGCTGCCGGCGTGCGCCGGATCGTGCCCGCGTTGTTCACGAGAATATCGATGCTGCCGAAAAACGAGAGCGCCTTCTCGAACACGCCTTCGAGCCCGTCGAGCTCGCTCAGGTTCGCGGAGATCTGCTCGATCGTGCCGCCCGCCTCGCGGACGGCCGCTACGGTCGCGTCGCAATTGGAGGACGCGACCGCGACGATCTTGGCGCCCGCCTCCGCAAGCCCGAGCGCCATCGCCTGGCCAAGCCCGCCGGAAGCGCCGGTCACGAGCGCCGTCTTGCCGGTTAAATCGAACAACATGGCTATATCATTCCTTCTCTTGGTTGATGAGTAATCTGACGCCGGCTTGCCTGTATTGGGAAGCCACTTCGGGCGACAGTCCGGCATCGGTGACGATCGCCTCGACCTCGGTCAGCTGCGCGAAGGTGAACAGCGCGCCCTGCCCGAACTTGTGATGGTCCGCCGTCACGAAGGACTGCTGGGCCGTCTCGATGAGGGCGCGCTTCATCTCGCTGAACTCCCCCGTGTAGATCGTAAAGCCGGAGTCCGGCTGAACCCCCGTCGCCGCGAGAAACGCCTTGCGGATATTGAGCTTCCGCACGTAAGCGACCGCATCGGCCCCGACCAGCATATTGCGCACCCGGTAGCCGCCGGGCACGACGAGACGGATGGCTTCCTTGCGGACGAGCTCGCTGATGATGATAATGTCGTTGGTGACTACGGTCATCGGCTGGTTCGGCAGCTGCCGAGCCATCTCCTGCATCGTCGTGCCGCCGTCGAGCGCGACGATATCGCCGGGCGCGATCAACGACACCGCAAGCTTCGCGACCTCCGCCTTCTCCGCGGCATGGCGCGCGACCGGGTTCTTGAGCGACAGGATGCCGAGCTGGTCCGCCTGCGCGAGCATCGCGCCGCCGTGCATCCGCTGCAGCAGCCCCTTTTCCTCGAGCTTGGCCAGATCCTCGCGGATCGTTTTTCCCGTCACCTCAAGCCGTTCGCTGAGCTCGGCCACCGTCACCTCGTTCGCGGCCAGCAGCATCTCCATGATCATCTCGTGTCTGCGCAGAGGGTTCATTGCCGAATCTCCAATCCTAGCGATTTCCTTCTATTTTATATCTTTCATCGCGACTGCATCCATATCTTCGAAAATTTGATTCTCGCCGGCCATGCCCCAGATGAACGTGTAGCTGCTCGTGCCGACGCCGCTGTGGATCGACCAGCTCGGCGAGATGACGCTCTGCTCGTTGCGCACAGCCAGGTGACGCGTCTCCTGCGGCTCGCCCATCAGGTGGAAGACGACGCCGTCTTCCGGCATGTCGAAGTAGAAATAAACCTCGGAGCGGCGGTTGTGCGTGTGGCAAGGCATCGTATTCCACATGCTGCCGTCCTTCAGCAGCGTCATGCCCATCACCAGTTGACAGCTCTGGATGCCGCCGGTGTGGATGTAACGGTAAATCGTGCGCTCGTTGGAATTGGTCAGGCTGCCTAGGTGGTTAGGCGATGCTTCGCTGATCGCGGCCTTTACGGTCGGGTACGTCTTGTGGGCGGGCGTCGAGTTCAGGTAAAACTTGGCCGGTTGCGCGCCGTCGTCGCTTGCGAACAGCACTTCCTTGGCGCCGAGGCCGATGTAGAGGCAATCCTTGCTTGCCATCGCGTACGTCTCGCCGTCGACCGTCACGGTGCCCGCGCCGCCAACATTAATGATGCCGATCTCGCGGCGCTCCAGGAAGGTAGCTGCGCCGATCGCTTTGGCGTCCGCTTCAAGCTTGACGGAGCCGCTTACCGGCAGCGCGCCGCCGACGATGAAGCGGTCGACATGCGTATAAGTCAGCGTCAGTTGGTCCGGCTTGAACATCTCTTCGATCAGAAACTCCTCGCGCAGGCGCGCGGTGTCGAATGCCTTCACTTCGCGGGGATGTGATGCATAACGGTTTTCCATGGTTTAAAAACCTCCGATTGTTTATTTATGTTCATATAAGTTTTTATAGGTTTATATTAATTCAGGATGCGTTCATTTACAACCTTTATTCCGCATAAAAAGTCATAACAAAAACAGGGCTGCCCCTCAGATCATATGAATGACCTGGGGACAACCCCGTCTATTCTTCGAACATGCTAACTCCGTTTAATGCGACGTCCAATTCTCAATGCCGCTCTCGAACACCTCATAGGCGTGCGGTACGGAAGCTTCCATGACCGCATTGTAACCCCAGTAGTCCGGCGCGACGTCTTTCCACTTCTGCTCGGTCGGGACGGACCAAGGCTTGCGTCCCGTCAATTGGTTGAAGATGACATCCGCATCAACGCGCTTGATCGGCGCATTCGGACGGAAGGTGCCGTCCGGATAACCCGAGAGCAAGCCTTGCTTCTGCAGAATGCCGATCGCTTTTTCAGCCCAATGCCCCTTGGCGTCAGCGAAGGTGTTTTCCGCTTCGGAATCCCACTTCTTCACGTTCAGCAAAATTTGCGCCAATTCCGCGCGCGTCACTTGCTGTTCGGGACGGAAGGTTCCGTCCGGATAACCGACCATCCACTTCTGCTTCGTGACAAATGCGATCACCTTCGCCGCCCAGTGCGTCCCCTTCACGTCGGAGAACGATGCGGACGTCGTTTGACCTGCCGCATCGGCGAACAGGCGGCTTAAAATCGCAGCTGTCTCCGCTCTCGTCATGCCGCGCTCCGGAAGGAAGGACCCGTCCGGATAGCCCACCATGTACGGCTTGTGATTGCCGGAGTCGACTACCGTCGGCTGCATCGCGAAGCTGTAATGCACGATCGACTGGCCGACGTGAATATTGCCGTTTTTGATATAGCTGTCGTCACCTTGCTGTTCGTCCCGCGTGTCCTTGCGGCTGTCGAACGTGTCGTAGCCGTCTTTTTCGGCCAAAATGTAATAATCCCCATCAGGGAAAACCATCCATCCGTATTTACCGCCGCTGACCGTCGATTGCGGATCGTGGTTTTTGTTCGGCGCAAAGTCCGGCAGCTCGGGCAGTACGACCATCGTTCCGGGCGTTCTTCCCTTCGAACGGTTCAGCTCCGTGTCCGCCCAATACAGCGTGACTGTGGCGCCGTCGATCGTTTGTTTGGTCACCGAATCCGTCACAATGCCGTAAGGATCGATGAGTCCCGCTTCAAGCTTGGCGGTTCCGTCGTTGTTTACTGTCAGCTTACCCGTGCCTCCGACAAGCTTCTCGCCTGTCGGCGCTACGAGGTTCAGGTTGACTTTATACACGCCCGCCGGAACATTCGTCAGGTTGAAGGATCCGTCGGCACCGATCGTAATGTCCGGAATGCTCAAAGGCTTGCCGTCCTGCGTCTTCAGCGTCGCCGACAGCGACAGATTCGAACCTACGATACGCGTAATCGCAGCTTTAGCCGATTGATTGATCTCGCTGGGATTAGAATCCAGAACGAGCGTCGTCGTAGTCGTCGCAGGTGCCGGATTATTCACGACCGGCTGTGCCGCATCGCGAACGATCTTGACTTCGTATTGCTCCGGACCGCACGCGCCCGCCATCGTAGCCGGCCCTGTGAATATCGGAGAAGCTACACAGACCGTCGTCGTGTCCGTTGCGATGGCGACCTGATGGGTCGCCGTTCGGCTCGTGCCGCTCGACACCCACGATTCGGCAGTCGTGTTGCCGTCTACACTGAAATCAAGTTTCATAACGTCCATAGCCGTACCCAGATCTAAAGTCTGGACTACGCTCACGCTTGTCGTGCTGTTCGGAACATGTACTTCGTAGGTCGTCGTACCATAGCTGAACGCAGCAGGCGACTTCGTCAGCACCGTACCGCCGGCGTCCTTCACGTCAAGGGCGGTGATGGTCGCCGTCTTAAACGTTTGCGTATTCCCATAGACGGTCGTTCCGTCTACTTTGGCATAAGCGCGGAAATAGTACGTGGTGCCGCGTTCCAGATTCAATACCGATCCATAGATGGAGTTGCTCGACTGCTGCAGTTGGCGCTCTTCGGTCGTTTTGTTACTCGCGAAGTTCGCATCCTTCGAATATTCGAATCCGACCGGCGTAAGCGTGGCTGCATCATACACCGAGCCCGTAAAGAAGGCTTCCGTATCGGTATTGTACGCGTTCGCGTTTGTGGTCACGGTCGGCGGTACAACCTGCGCCGCATCGCGAATGATCTTGACTTCGAATTGCTGCGGATCGCAGGCCCCCCCGCTCGCCGTTCCCAGCCCCGTAAATACCGGATAAGAAACACAGACCGTCGTCGTATCCTTCGTGATGTCGACCTGGCGCGTCGACGTCCGGTTCGTGCCGCTCGACACCCATGGTTCGGTAGCCGAGTTGCCGTCTACGACGAACTTCAGCTTCTGAAGAGCCGTTGCCGTCCCTAAGTCGACAGTCTCCGCTACGCTTACGCTTGTCGTGCTATTCGGAACATGTACTTCGTAGGTAGTCGTACCGTAGCTGAACGCAGCAGGCGACTTCGTCAGCACCGTACCGCCGGCGTCCTTCACGTCAAGGGCGGTAATGGTCGCCGTCTTGAGCGATTGGGTGTCCCCATAGACGGTCGCGCCGTCGACTTCGGCATAAGCGCGATAGTAGTACGTAGTGCCGCGCTCGAGATTCGATACCGACCCATAAATGGAATTGTCCGACAGCGACGTTTGATGCTCTTCGGTCGTTTCGAAAGTCGCGAAGGTCGCATCCTTTGAATATTCAAAACCGACTGGCGTGAGAGCCGGCGCATTATTCGCCGTACCCGCGAAGAAGGCGCTCGTATCGGTATTGTACGCGTTCGCGTTCGTGGTCACGGTCGGCGGTACAACCTGCTCCGCATCGCGAACGATTTTGACCTCGAATTGCTTCAGACCGCATGCGTTCGGTATCGTTGCCGGCCCCGTGAAACTCGGGTAAGCCACGCAGACCGTCGTCATGTCCGCAGCAATGCTGACCTGGCGGGTTGACGTTTGCGTCGTGCCGCTCGGCTCCCAGGATTCGCTGGCCGAGACGCCGTCTACCTTGAAGTCAAGATTCTGAACGTCCATTGCCGTTCCCAGGTCTACAGTTGCGGCTACGCTCACTGTTGTCGTGCTGTTCGGCACATGCACTTCATACGCCGCCGTACTGTAACTGAACGCAGCCGGAGACTTCGTCAGCACCGTACCGCCGGCGTCCTTCACGTCAAGGGCGGTGATGGTCGCCGTCTTGAGCGATTGGGTGTCCCCATAGACGGTCGCGCCGTCAACTACGGCATAAGCGCGATAGTAGTACGTAGTGCCGCGCTGGAGATTCGATAACGACCCATAAACGGAATTGTCCGACAGCGACGTTTGATGCTCTTCGGTCGTTTCGAAAGTCGCGAAGGTCGCATCCTTTGAATATTCAAATCCGACCGGCGTGAGAGCCGGCGCATTATTCGCCGTACCCGCGAAGAAGGCGCTCGTATCGGTATTGTACGCGTTCGCGTTCGTGGTCACGGTCACGGGAACGGATGCGAAGCGGACCTTAACCAGAAAGTGCTCTAGTCCCATTTGGAAGTAAATATCCTGCGCCGTACCGTCCTCAATATCTAAAGTAGCGTCCACGCTGTGAGACGAAGCCGTGGCCGAACCCCAACTCCAACTCATTGGATCCGGCTGGTCGCCAACATGCTCAACCGTCTGATAACCGGGAACATCTTCGCTTGTAAGGTTGTTATTCGTATCATTTCGATAAGAGATCGTTACGGTAGAATCGCCAGGCACCAGCGTGTACGTTCCATTGCCGTCATCTGTCAGATTTCCATTGGACACGGCTAATTCAGATCCGAGAATGGGCGTTGTTATTGATTGTACCGGACCGGGTTGGCCCGCAAAGGCATTGTTGAGTGGAAAACCGGTCAGGAGCATGCATGCTGCGATGACCAAGCGTAATGCGGCGCTTAATGTTCGTCGATTCATAGATACCTTCCTCCAAAGATGTAATAGAGCCTCCTGCTGCTTACTTCATCAGGCCGAATGCGGCCGCCATTTCCAGCGCATTCACGCTTCCCAATCCTGCCGTCATGGAATAGGAATCACCTCCCTCAACGACGGCTTCCTCGGAGCTCGAATCTACGCGGTTAAAAGCCGGCTGACCCATCAGACCGTAAAGTGTCTCATGAATATCGCCAAGTCCCCGCTGCAGCCCTCCGGCAATGTTCGCGAAAATGCCTGCCATATAAGGCGCGGCGACGCTAGTCCCCGTGGCCGGTAACCAGGATCCCTCGCCTGTCTTGGGGTCGGTGACGAAGATTGGCGGACCGTCTTTATCCGCAGTCGGCGATCCGGCTGCCGTCACGATCGAAGGACCGACGATATCAGGCAGCATGCGGTATTTTCCGCTCTCCGGCTTCCCCTTCAACGAAGCTGCGGCAGCGGATTGATAGCCGGGAGACGGATAGTAGGCGCTCCAGCCGCCTACCGACAGCGGCCATTCGCGTTCGAATACGCGCTTCGACGCCGGATCGGCAGTTATTACAGTTCCGCCGACGGCCACGACATTCGGAAAATAAGACGGAGACGCCACACTCGAATTGTCATCGCTCGGGCCGTTGTCTCCCGTATAAGCAAAGACGGTCGTTCCCCGTCTGCCCATCTCTTCGATAATCGCGTAGGAAAGCTCGTCATCCTGCGGGTTCGGCGCTCGCCCCCACGAGAAAGTAACGATCCGGGCTTGTCCGTCGTCCAAAATTTTCTGCAAGACAAGATTGAAAGGTACTGCGGGAGGAACGGAATACACATCGATTACCGCATCCGGAGCCGCTGCGTGCACCACGTCGATGTCCAGCGTCGACTCCACGTGTCCGATGGCCGATGCGCCTTGATGCACGGCCCCGCCAAATAGAGGAATAACGTTAACGGTGGGTATCGGCAAATTGAACCGTTTGGAGAAAATTTCAATATCGGCAAGCTCGAATGTATCAAATGTCACGATGGCCACATGGACGCCGCTCCCCGTGTAACCCCGCTTATGCAATTCGGAAACGCGGTAATAATCATTGATCGTCGCCCATTTTTGCGCCTCGGCCGTATTCGGTCCGGATGGCGAGTAATTGCGGGAGCCCGGCTGTCCGGAGGTCAGAATACAAAGCGCAATTACAATAAAGATCAATACTTTTCTAACCTTGCCGTATGTCATTCCCATCGTCTCCATGCATTTGAGTTCATTAATAATCTGACATAATTCGACATGGTATAAAATGGGTTTTGATTCTTGCGGACTATTTACATTTTTCGGCATTTTCATCATAGAGAATTGGGACATTTATGTAAAGGAAAATTTACGGTCTGCTTCAACGGCTTCGTAATTCGTGGAAAAATCGTTTGCTACAAGATCATGCCGAGCGAACACGAAAAAAAGAAGGCAGTTGACTGCCCTCACCCTAAGCGTTCCTATAGTTAGTCCCTGTCCGTACGCTTTTCAATCGCGTCCAGCCTTCGTCTCAGCTCTACGTTCTCAAGGCGCAGGCGATTCAACTCGGCTTTGCAGGCCTCCACGAGCAGCAGAAGTCCGAGTCCCGTGGCAAAACCGACGGGGCCGATCCATTTCACTTCGTGCGAAGACAAAAGCCCGACCAGAAAAAAAACAATGCCCGCAATCATCAAGAGAACAGCAACGACGTTCGTCTTGCGAAACGCCTCAAACATGCGGAACCTCCTCCTCCTCTCCGAGCTTTGCGGCAATGTATTCGCGTCCCAACCTCCGTACGAGCACGATCAGCCATATTCCGGCGACGAGCTGGCCTAAGCCGGCGAGCACCGTCATGACCGCCACGAATCCGGTATAGCCGTTCAAGCCGAACGGCAGAACGAACAGCATGACGACGCCCATCGCAAGACTCAAATTCCATGCCGCGCGGAAGGATCGGGCCAACGCTTCGAGGCCGCTCGACGCCGCCGTGCGCGCGAAGCCTTCGCACAAGCCGTACAGCAGCGCGAGCGTGCAAAGCGCCGAAAAGCCGATTGCAGTCAAAGCGGGCATCGCGTATAGACGATCTGTCTGCGAGATCGTCACTGCGGCCGGCACCGCGCCTGCAAGTTCGGCGATCGACAGCGCCAGCATAACGGCCGCCGCCAGCTTGGCGATCCCGAATCCTTGTCGGCGATCCGGGAAGCCGTACAAACCGAGCAGAATCAAGATGAATCCAAGCGCATCCGGCAGCAGGTCGAAGCTGTTGATCCGAAAATCGAACAGCATAAGGCCCAGTCCCCAGGCAATCTGCGAGCAAGCGGTCCTCATTCCTTCGACCTCCTCTGCGCCTTGACGTATTCGCGAATGGCCGCCTGCGAAGGATAAGGCTGCCGCTCCGTCGGAATCATTTGCGCCCGACGGCTGCCGGCCTCATCCGTATATTCGAGCAGAAGCCGCATCGCGACGGGCTGGAGGTAGAGCTGCGAATTCGGCGGAACCGGAAAAGCCATGTTCAGCGATAACGACGATCCGGCCTCGATCGCACTTGGAAAGACGACATTCTCTTTTCCAACGTGCAGCTCATACGTAAAGGCCGAGCCGAGCTCGCTCAAAAAAGCGGAGCTTAAGCCGTTTACTGTGACTGGTTTATCCACCCGGAACGAAGCCGTGCTAGTGCCGTCGCTCGAGCTGGAAGAACTGACTCCGCTGATCGAGTCGCTGCTCCCCCAATCCTTCCGATACACGATCATCTTGCCGATATCCGACGTCCCCCGCGTGCCGTCGCTATAGTTGACGTCGACCGAACGGATCGTCAGCTGCGCTGCCGCCTCGGACGGCGAATCCGCCGCTTCCTGGTCCGGCTCGAAATGCCCGATCAACCGATAAAGCTTCTGACTTCTGAACGTCATATATTCAGAGATCGGATAAAATCGCAGGGCAGGCAGCCCCTCGATCGAAACCGAAACGGGCAGCCGCTTGTCATCGTTGTTGGCGATGTAATACAGCATAAACGAGTCCCCCGGCGAATCGGTCACTTCAATAAGATGCGATAAAAATCGGCCTTCCGGCAACCGGTTCGTTTGGTGCGAATAAATGTTGCCCGCCCAGCTTGCGACTAGAACAACGGCGACAATCCATCCAACGTATGCCTTCCGCAAACGATCTCCCCTTTCGCCTCGGCCATCCTCCAGCCGCTTCACCCGTCCAGCCGCGTCCACGTCGTCCTCACGTACCCGAGCTTCATCCCCGCCCGATCCATATTCCGATGGCTTTGGGACAAATACGCGCACTGACCCACGGCGATGTCGCAGCCCCTCCGGTACGCTTCGTCGATTCTGGCGTCCAGCAGCCGCCCATGGAGCCCTCTGTTTCTGTAGGCCGGCAGCGCGGCTGCGAAGGTGAACGAGGCTTTGTTATTCCGGGTAAAAAGAACGCCGGCGGCGGCAGCGACACCATCCACGTAAGCGAGATAGAACTGCCATCCCGGCCGGCCGTGCAGCACCCGGTTATTCGCGGCGACGGACGGGATTCCCGCATCCGGCAATCCCGTCCCTCTGCAATGGATTGCCGCGTACAGCTCCAATTGATCCTCCCGCAGCGCTTCGATCGAGATCGCGCCCGCACTCGGTCCAACTTGCCTCGCTTCTCGCCGTTCGGGCTGCACATACATAGACGTATGTATGCCGGAAGGATAAAATCCCGCCTCCGTCAATTTCCTGAGCAGACTCGGACTCGCCAGGGCCGGCACCGCTTCGAACTGAACGGCACGCCCCTTGTCCCGATAGAACGCGACGATCGAATCGATCTCTTCCGCATCCGCCTCGGCGAGCCCTTTTACCGTGTTAAAGGCGGGCCAAGGCATCGTCTTGCTGTAAAAGCATACGGCATTGCCGAAGCGTTCGATCTCGATGCCTTCGGGGTTGCCGGGTCTGTCCCGGATGGCCTCCATGCGATCCATCATGAATTCGATCTCGGAAGCCTCGATATTGCGAATGAGCGCAAGCGACGGCAGCAATGAATTCATAGAGGGTCCCTCCAGCAACAAGGTTTATCCCCTGATTTTACCACTCTCTGTCGCGAATGGTTCCAAATATTTTAACCCATCCGGCAATTCTATTCCTCCGTTGGCCGACCGTTTCTCCTTTTCCAATAGTATCCGGTTCCCGAAGGCTACCGGCGCGAGCCGCGAAAAGCTCCGCCTGTTCAGGCTAGGCCTGAGGGGCGGAGCTTTTTGATGGTAAGTAGATTAAGTAGATTATTTAGTCAGTAATGCGTTCTTTATTTCAGCGCATCAAGCATTCTAAGAATAACCGTAACGGCCTCTGCGCGGGTTGCAGGCGCGTTCGGCGCAAATTGGTTGTGCGTATTTCCCTTCATGAGGCCCAGCTTCACGGCCGCCTTCACGGAGGGGATTGCCCAAGCCGGTATCTGATCGAGATCCGCGAACGCCAATTGAATATCGGTGCTTGCTTCTTTGCCCATTGCACGTACGAGGATCGCCGACATTTCCGAGCGCGTGATCCATTTGTTCGCACCGAACGTATCGTCAGCGTAGCCGGTAATCAGCTTGGCTTCCACCGCTGTTTGTACATACGCTTTTGCCCATGCAGGAATCTCTATATTGTCCGTGAATGCCGGACCTTTGCCGTCGCTTGTCTGCAACTGCAGCGCCCGAACGATCATAGCCGCGAATTCCGCCCTTGTCACTTGAAGATTCGGCTTGAAGGTGGCATCCGCGTAGCCGGTGACGAAGCCCCTCTTTACGGCCTCATAGATGGACGCTTGGGCCCAGTGTTTTTTGATATCCTTGAAAATCAGCAAATGGGGATCGTCCGCCACCGCTGCCGTGACTTGAGGATCAAGCGTAACGACGTTCAGCTTGGAATCGACGAGTTTGATATCGCCAAGCTTGATGGACGTTGTCCCGGATCCGATACGCTCAAAGGTGATCACGGACAGCTCCACGTCTCCCTTCTCGCCGCCGACCTCTCCCACCTTCGTATGCGCGATTCGGATCGTATTCGCGCCAAGGATCGGGTTTACCGAAAAGCCTTTAATCGACGTTTCCGCCTTGCCAAAGGAAAGCATATCCTCGTCATAAGACAAACCTAAATCGTAAGCGTACAAATCCGTGAGCCCGTGCCCCATAATAGACAGCTTCACATCTCTGTCCGAATAACTAAGCTTTAATTCGAACGTGGCATCGGCTTCTTTGGCAGCAGCACTTCCCTGCGACACCCCAATAGCCAGGATGACGATCGACAATAGCAGGATCAGCTTGCGTTTTAACATGCGACTCATCCCTCCATGAACTGAGGAGGAAGGCGCCGAAGCGCCTCCCCTCATGCTTCCAAATAACGCCGATCGTTTATTGCTGCAGCCAATTCCCTACGATCATGCGCGCTACAGCCGCCAGTTCGAGAATCGTAATCTCGTGATGATCGAACAAGTCGGCCTTCTCTACCTGATCCCAGCCAGGCTGATCCTTCTTGACACCGTAATATTTAGCGATAATCGACAGATCCTGAATCGTAATGGATGTCGCTCCGGGTACCAGCGTCACGATCTTTGAAGCGAATGTCGATACAGCCGCATTCAAGTCTGCCGTCGCTGCATCCACCGTCGACTGCGAGACGCCGCCGCTGCTCTTCACTGCGTTCGCCGCCACGATGGCCGCTTGCAAATTCGTGATGGCGGCCGCCGGATATTGACCGACTTTGTTGCCCGCCGTTGCCTTCGCAGCTTTGGCTTGGGCGGCGGCAATCGCTTGATTTAATGCGCCCAGATCGACTGATGGCGTGGTCGTCGGATTCACGCTGGCTCTGAACGTGCTCGCCGCCGTCGTTAAGGTCGATACGGCCAGGTCTACCTCGGATTGCGTTACCGCCGTCCGGTCGCGGACAACGATAGCAGCGTTAATCGCAGCTTGCAGCGCCGCCTTTGCACCTGCCGGATATTGGCCCGGCGCCGATCCTTCCACTGCAGCGCTCCATGCTTGCTCGGCATCCAGAATGGCCGTATTCAAGGCTGCTTTATCGATTTGAATGACCGAGCCGCTGAAGACGGTTACTGCCGCATCCAATGCGGCAAGCGCCTCAGCGACGTCTGCCGTCGTTGCCGCTCCGTTCTGCGCCACTGCCGATGCAAGATCGATTGCGGCTTGCAGCGTTGCTTTGGAGCCGGTCGGATACTGGCCCTGTTGATTGCCTTCGGACGCCCCGTCATGCAGCGCTTGGGCGGTCCCAATGGCAGCAATCAATGCCGTCTTGTCGACTTGAACGACTTGAATGTCTGCCTTGGCCTGCGCGGTGTCGAGCAGCGAATAATGGCCCTCGTCTCCGACCATTTCCTGCTTGGTTACCGCAACCGTTGTCGTTGTGGCAGCGGCATCCGCCCTGGCATGGCCTTGAAGAACGAACAACGGACCGTCTCCCGTCAAGAAGCTTCCCGTGAGTCCCATAATGATCAGGATCTCCCCGGTTTCCGGCTTGACGGCCGTCTCGACAACCTGGAGCCCCGTACGCGAAGACGTAATTGCCCCTTCAGCCAGTACGTTGACGTCATTGTTCAATGAGGTTGCAAACCCGATCACGGCCGGATCGTACTTCAGCTCCACGCTCAGCATATTAAAATTATGCGCCAAGCCGTTTACGCCGACTGTAAGGTTAACCGGTTGACCCGCGTATACGGGCGCTGAAGGACCGGTTATGCTGGCGCCCGGCTGCAGCGCGGGCCCTTGCGGAATGACGACTTCCTTATCGGGGCTGGCGTTAAGGGAGTCGGTCGCGCGATACCGGACAAAATACGTGCCGGCGCCGAGTCCCGTAACCTCCGCTCCCGTAATGGCGGTATAGGTCTGCGAGCCTTCCTTCCTGTACTCCATGGCCGAGGTCACGCCGGTAAGCTTTCCGTCATTTCCGTTGACGACGGTCGGCTGTACCCCTGCGGGCGTCGTCGGTGCCTGCTGATCCTGCTTGGCCGCCGCCTGGGTCACTTCCCATTCCCACAAGCCGACGCCATTGCCGTTCCGGGCTTTTTTGGTCATCGTAACGCGCAGCGATTTAACCGCCAGCGCCGGGTTAAATTCAAAGATGTTCGAGGAACCTACCGGCGTCGTCAGCGCGACGATGCCCGTGCTGACGGTCCCTGCCGTCACCCACTCATTCGTTTGGCTGTTTAGCGGAATGTACGAATACGTGTATTTGGTGGGCGCTTCTATCCCCCCGTTATCCGTCCACAGCATCAGATTGGAGCTCTGGAGGGTTGCGCCTTGCGGCCAGTCGTATTGCACCCATTCCTCGGCGCTCGTATTGCCCCACGAACCCCAATGCGGGTTGGTCGTTGCCGTTTTTAACCCATCGTTAACCGCAGGAAGACTCTCCCACGACGAAGTGAAGCTGGCCGAGAGGCTGGCCGCAAACGCCATATTTTTATCGCGCGGGCTGAGCAGCCGCAGATCCGTCCGCAGCTTCTCAATGGCCTGGGCCACGTCCTCATCCGTCGCTTCCTTGTTGCTCATGACGGCAGCGGCGCCGGCCTTGGCGGCGGCAATCGGCGCAAGACCCTGATCGATGAAGTTCGCGGCTTTTAAGGAATTCGCAAAGTTAATCATCTGCGCGAGCTGCGATTTATCCGTCGCTCCCGTATAGCCGTTCACCTTCCACTCCAAAATGCCGATCCCTACGGTAAGAGGTTTCATGTCGATGCGAGCGCCCGTGATATAAGCTGGTTCGAAGGTGGTCGTATTGTACTTATTCAATGCGTTTCCAAGTCCCGTTACGCCTCTTGGCGTATACCATTTTCCGTCCGCATCGCGAAGCTGAAGCTTCATATCGGTCGGTTGAAAATTGCCGGAGCCGTCCCGGAACACATATACGTCCATCGACGAGGCAAGGAACGGTTCATCCCACTGGTACATGACCCATGCCGGTTCGCCTTCTTTTCCCCAGTTGTGCCATGCACTATTAGAGGCGCCTTTCGTTGGCGAGAAGTCCGACGAGCTCTTCGGATCGTAGCCGTTATTCATCGCTTCGGGATATCCGTCGCCGCCCGAATAGCTGGCGGACGGTTTTGCGATCAGCGCGTTGTTTTGAGGCTGCGCTTTTACGACATAGACAGTGACGCGCACCTTCAGGTCGCTGTCTGCGATATGCCCCTCGACGACGAATTCGCCTGCTTTCGCATAGCTGGCCGGATCGACCTCGTTCCATGCGATTGCGCTTTTCCGATAGCCGTCCTCGAGCAAAATATCCACCTGTCCGGGAAGCGTCGGAGCCGCGTTGACGGGCGTCACGACGCTAACCGTCTTATAGGCGCCATCGGTGTCTTTTGCGATATTCACCGTTACATCCTTGCTGGACGCCTTGCCTTCATCGGCCGCCGTAAAGGTAAATACATAGGTGCCTGCCTTGCTGATACGGGCATAAGCATCGGCTTTGCCGCCATCGACAAATGTAACGTCAGCCGCGCCCTCCGGTTTTTGCTTCACCGTCCATCCGTACGTCCATACAGGCTCGGATACCTCGCTGTACACCGGATCAGCGGTCGCCTTCCCGGACAATACGATAATGCTGCCGTTCGAAGCGTCCTGAACCGCAGTCACCTCGCCGATGACCGGAGGCTGTTTTTCCGGCGGAGCGGCCAACGTGAAGGTCAGATCGTTAGAACCGCTCTTTTGCCCATCATTGGCGGTAAGTCTCACCGTATAAGTACCTGCCTTGGTGCCGTTTGCCCGCGTGATTGTCGACTTCGGATTGGTAAAGCTCAGCTTGCCGCCTTCCGGCGTGCTTACCGCTTCCCATTGATAAGTCAACGTGCCGCCAGGTGCGCCGTCATCGGTCACGGTTCCTTCCATGACGAACGGAATCATCGCCTGCGGGTCTTGCGTCGTCAGCTTTGCCGTAACCTTCGGGGTTTCATTTTCGCCCGTATCGGTCTTTTCAATGGTCAATTTAGCCGTCAGCGCACTGCTCATTTGGAACATGGCCGTGCCTTTATTGTTCTGTACATAGAACTGTCCGGCGTCTTTGTCGTCCAGTTTTATCGTATAGTAACCGTTCTCGACGCCTGCGCCATCGAACGTAATCTTTGAAGCGTGCTCGCTTTTTGCAAGATTCGAGAGCTGCAAACGATAGGACTTGCCGTCCTTTTGAATTTCCGCGCTTTCGATTTTGTCGCTTTCCGAGACCAGGTAGATCTTTTCGTCGATCAGGTTGATGCGTTTGCCGAATCCGTCCTTGGGCGCGATCCGATAAGTGCCGTCCTCCTCCGAGACCGAAGCGCCGTATCCGAAAAGACCGAATACCGGATCGGTGACGATATCGGAGCTGATCCGCAGCAGCGAGCCATAGAGGCCTTCCTCCGATTCGCCGGAGAAGTCCTGCCAGCCGTTGTTCATCACGCGCGTACCGCCGTCGTTTACGTTTTTGGTGCCGGTTCCGCCCTTCTGGGCGTTGTATCTCCAGGAGATGCCGCCTACGGACAGATTTGAGATCTGCCCCATATTGACGGCATTGAAGTTTGAAATCTTCGCCGCATAGTTGCGCTGCTGAGCGACGGCGGCCTGTTCCCCGGTTCTCCCGTCATTTTCATAGCGTAGCCAGTCATCCATAATGGAGCCAGCCAAAGAAGCGGTATATTGAAAATTCCACCAGCCCTCGCCGGCGCGGAATACCGGTACGGAATAGTAGTACCAGGTCGGCTGAATGCCCCGCATGGCTCGCGTTTTCAAGTCGGCCAAGCCCATGCTCTTCAGTGCAGCGTCCGCCCGCGCGTCTTCGGGGTAATAGGTGCGCAGCGCCTTGGCCGCGGCATAGGCCCCTTCTTCGCCGGTATTGTCGTATTCGAATTCCGATCCGTAAGGATAAGCGGCATTGGTCACGTTCCGTCCTTTGGTTTGGGCGAACTTCTTTTTCAAATTCTCATACTCGGTCAGCATGCCTTCTTCCTTAAGCGCCTCGATCATATCCGGAATCTGCTGCTCGCCGTAGAAGCCGGTTGCACCGCTGGAGACGCGGTTATAGTAAATGCCGTAGGCCTTCTCCAGATAGTACTGCGGCGTCTCGCGATAATCTAACAGATGGGGATATGCCTTTTGGATCCGATACATGTTAAAGTAGCCGGTGGACTCCATGATCTCGGAAAATGTCCGTACATAGGGACTTGCCGAATTCGTGTAAACGCCTGAATCTTTGAGGTAGTTGGCGACCGTAAAGGTTTTCTGCGTGTTTTTCATATAACTTTGCCACATGTAGTCGATCAGGTAGTTCTCAATGGAGCGTATCTCGTCAGGATCGGGATCGAGCACATTTTTCATCGTCATAAAATTGATGTTATCGTGGCTCCAGTCATCCCCCCAATGGCTGGTCGTCGTGTCCATGCCGGTTGTCAGATACCAGTCGCGGTAATTGCCGAAGGTCGGACTTGTCGGGTCCTTGTCCTGCGTTTTCTCGACCATAAATTCGGCGTGGGCTTGCGAGGTTTGATCGAGCTCGGCGAGAATATTGAATTCGAACTGTGTAAACTTATCCAGTTGCTCGGTGCCGCTCTTCAGCTTGTAATTCACACGTACGCTGTTATTGCCGATGTTGCCGAACTTGAGCGCATACAGATGATGCTGCTCGCCGTTAACGATCTTGGTCTCCACGAACTGTACGGATTCCGAATACCCCAGATTCCCGTCGGGCAGTCCGCGTCCGGCGCGGGAGTTGTTGACCATGGCGCTTCTGGTCTGGCCGGGCTTGATATCGGGGATATGCGCGGCATCGAACGGATCGTTCTCTTGCACGGACTGAATGTCTACCGACTGCACGTCGATGAGGCGATCGTCGTAATGCAGGTCCAGCATAACCGGCATATTGATCGCAGCCTGGAAGCCCGGCAACGCAACGGCATCGATCATGCCCGATTTGTACAGGTTGGAGCGAAGGTTAGCCTCGCGTTCTTCCATCGAAGTTGAAGCGTTGTTGGGACTTTGCGCATTGGCTTGCGGACTGTTGTCGCCTGCGCGCACCGCCGAAAATTTAAACTTGTACGTTTTTTGCTGATCCGGCGCCAACACGAGGCTGGTCGTATCCTTAAAATATCCGCGTCCGGTTTTCTGTATATCCTTGGAGTGGATATACAGCACGTTCAGCCCGGGAAACCAGCCGCCGCTGTCGCCGACCCAGTTGGAATACAGGCTCCCGTTGTGGAGCTCGCCCGTATCGCCCAGCCAGTAATCCACGTATTCAATGCGGGCGCCACTTTCCGGCACTGGGGCAAACATCATGAAATTTCCTTCGCCGCTCGTGCGGATCGCATAGGAATACCCGCTGTCGGCACCGGCAAAGTTATGTACCGTCACTCGATTGTCGTACGTATCCGATACGGATAAATACTTGTTATTCCATGGCATCGGCAAGCCGATATCGCCGAATTCCATATATTTGCTGCTTTTATTTTTCACCGTGATTTCCCATAGCAGCGAACCATCATCCGTATCCATGTCGAATACGGACTTCACGTCAAAACCTTTCATCGCCCTGGCAGTTGCGGAATCGAGATTTTGTCCGATAAAGTTGACTTCCACTTTTTTGCCGTCCGAGGATGCCTGCTTCGTAAAGTAGGGGTTGGCAGAGTTGATCGTCGTATATTTGGTCGATCCGCCGGCTGCCAATGTTTTGTTCGTATCCACTTCTACAAAGCCGGCCCTGTCGTTAGGGAATTGCTCGCTGTCGCCGGTACGGTAAGAAAAAATCATTTCTCCCATCCATTGATGCTGAACGTCGTTCTGCGGCGACGTATTGTTGGGCAATACAAAATTGATCGGCTTGCCGCCTTTGTTTGTCGGGTTATTCTGAATATATAATTCTTCGATCTGCCCCAGATCGCCGATCTTGGCGGAGAGACTGGCATTGGAAATGCCGTTCGCCGCTGCCGCTGCCGAGGGCACAGCGTTCATCCCCAAGGGCAGCCCGCCGATAAATAAGGCGGACGAAGTGGCCAGCGATACCAGCTTTTTAGTCGTCGTTTTCATTTTGACCTCCTGGTTACATGGCTTAATTACTCGAAAATGGAAGCGTTTTCATAATTGGTTCGCAAAAATACTTTTAATTCCACCTCCCTTTGAAAATTAGCCCCGCCAAATGCTTTTTAAATGTTCAGTTCGGCGAATTCATAGTCGCCAACCCTTAAGCAATCGCTTTCATAAATATTTTATATCCTGCAAACCGCCCAAAAAAAGTACGATATTCAATCACTTTTTTAAAATTTGCAACCTATTTGCGCCGCCCCGCATATCGTCACCTGCATCTCTTCGCCTGCGCCGCCTTTTTGCAGCAATGCCTGCAAATATACATCTTTATTCGCCGATGTCGGCACTTTTAGACTGAAAAGATGCAAATGTACATTTATTTTTCTTCACCGGCCGCATTTCCGGCTTGTGCTTTGAATTTACCTGCACATTTGCATCTTTTTCATCGCGCGTCGTTGATCCGAAGAAAATACCTGTACGAATGCAGGTATTTCGACTCCCGATATGACCGAAAAGCGCCGGCATTCAAAATGCACGCATGCTTCCCGCGAATCGCCTCCGAATCTTTGAGGAAGAGTCGGAATTGCTCGATGTTAGGGAACAGCCGCCGAACGCAAAAAGAGCGGATCGCTCCGCTCTCTCTTGTTGCATATCGGGTATATCGCATTTTCTAAAGCCGCTCGATCATTCTCATGATCAGCACGGCCGCTTCCGCCCGCGTGACAGAAGCGAGGGGCGCAAATTGGTTCCCCTCTTGCCCCTGCATTAGCCCGGCTTGCTGCGCGGATGCCACCGCCGCCTTCGCCCACGCCGGAATGTCGTTCGCATCCGCGAACGGGAGCGCCGTCTCAGACGGTTCCGGCAATTGCAGCGCACGCGCCGCAATCGCCGCCAGTTCCGCCCGGCTCATGAGCGCTCCCGGCCGGAACGTTCCGTCCGCGAAGCCCCGAATCAGCCCTTGCGACGTCGCTTCCGCAACGGACGAACGCGCCCATGCCGGAATGACTGCTGCATCCGCAAATGTCGTCGGCTCCGCGCTTTCAGCTGCGCCGTTGCTCAGCTTCAGTGCACGGCTGAGCATTACCGTGAATTCCACGCGCGACACCTGCTGGTTTGGACGGAAGGTGCCGTCTTGATACCCCGTCAGGATTCCTTTACCGACCGCCGCTTCGATCTCCGTCTTCGCCCAATGACCGGTTACGTCGCTAAGCTGGATAGCAGGCTTTTCCGGCTGGGTAGTTTGTTCGGCAACCGAGAGGACGGCGAACGCAGCAAATCGGCTCGTTTGCGCGCTATAGACATCTCCGTTCAGGCTCCCGTCCATCTCCGTCCACTGACTTGCCGCTTCGTCATACGCGAACAGGGCGGCTCTGCGGCCTTCGCCGATCGTTGCGGAATCGAGTCTGATTTGCAGCGACATCTGCAGTTGGAGCGTTTCCTCGATATTTTTGCTTAAGCGGAAAACCATGCTCAGCGCCTGCGCATCGCCGGGCAGACGCAGCTCGTTCGCATCAAGCATTTCTAACGTCAGCGAAAAGGGGCGGCTCGCCGCATGGACCATAACAGAAACGTTCCCGTTGTCTCCTATACTTGCCGCGCACACGCCGATCCCGCAGTTGACTAGAATACGAGAGGGATCCGATGGCGCCGTATTCGGAGCGAAGTCTACCTGCACACGGATGATCGCCTTCATGCCTTCCGGGTTCGTCGATCCAGTCGGCGCTGTCAGTGTGCCGACGAATGTGTACGCGCCCGGCGTCTTCCCGTCGTATGCCGGTGTGCCGCCGTTCCACATCACTGTCGCCGGCTTTGTTTCCCCGTTGCTTAACGTTACCTCAACAGTGGCGGGCAATCCCGCGTCCTCCAGCTTCGTGCCGTATGGCACACGGATGTCGGCGAGTGTGCCTACCGATGATACGATCGGCAGCTCGACGATAACGTTGATAATCGCCGTCTTGCCGTCCGGATTCGTCGATCCTGTCGGCGCCGTCAGCGTACCGACAAACGCGTATGTGCCCGGCTTCGTTCCGTCGTAAGACGGCGTGCCGCCGTTCCACGTCACCGTCGCCGACTTGTTATCCCCGCTGCTCAGCGTTACGTCTACCGCAGCAGGCAGTCCGGCGTCTTCCAGCTTCGTGCCGTATGGCACACGAATGTCGGGGAGCGTGCCTACCGACGATACGGTCGGCAGTTCGACGATAACATTGATGTTCGCCGTCTTGTCGTCCGGGTTCGTCGATCCTGTCGATGCTGTCAGCGTACCGACAAACGCGTATGTGCCCGGCTTCGTTCCGTCGTAAGACGGCGTGCCGCCGTTCCACGTCACCGTCGCCGACTTGTTATCCCCGCTGCTCAGCGTTACGTCTACCGCAGCAGGCAGTCCGGCGTCTTCCAGCTTCGTGCCGTATGGCACGCGGATGTCGGCGAGTGTGCCTACCGACGATACGGTTGGCAGCTCGACGATAACGTTGATGCTCGCTGTCTTGTCGTCCGGATTGGTCGATCCTGTCGGCGCCGTCAGCGTACCGACAAACGCATACGTGCCTGGCTTTGTCCCATCGTAAGACGGCGTGCCGCCGTTCCACGTCACCGTCGCCGATTTGGTATCTCCACTGCTCAGCGTTACGTCTACCGCAGCGGGCAGTCCCGCGTCTTCCAGCTTCGTGCCGTATGGCACACGGATGTCGGCGAGTGTGCCTACCGATGATACGATCGGCAGCTCGACGATAACGTTGATAATCGCCGTCTTGCCGTCCGGATTCGTCGATCCTGTCGGCGCCGTCAGCGTACCGACAAACGCGTATGTGCCCGGCTTCGTTCCGTCGTATGTCGGCGTGCCGCCGTTCCACGTCACCGTCGCCGATTTGGTATCTCCGCTGCTCAGCGTTACGTCTTCCGCAGCAGGCAGTCCCGCGTCTTCCAGCTTCGTGCCGTATGGCACACGAATGTCGTCGAGCGAGCCTACCGACGATACGGTCGGCAGTTCGACGATAACATTGATGTTCGCCGTCTTGTCGTCCGGGTTCGTCGATCCTGTCGATGCTGTCAGCGTACCGACAAACGCGTATGTGCCCGGCTTCGTTCCGTCGTAAGACGGCGTGCCGCCGTTCCACGTCACCGTCGCAGACTTGGTATCCCCGCTGCTCAGCGTTACATCTACCGCAGCTGGCAGTCCGGCGTCTTCCAGCTTCGTGCCGTATGGCACGCGGATGTCGGCGAGCGTGCCTACCGTCGATATGGTTGGCAGCTCGACGATAACATTGATGTTCGCCGTCTTGTCGTCCGGATTGGTCGATCCTGTCGGCGCCGTCAGCGTACCGACAAACGCATACGTACCCGGCTTCGTCCCGTCATACGCCGGCGTACCGCCGTTCCACGTCACCGTCGCCGACTTGGTATCCCCGCTGCTCAGGGTTACGTCAACAGTTGTAGGCAATCCTGCGTCTTCCAGCTTTGTGCCGTACGGCACACGGATGTCGGCGAGTGTGCCTACCGATGATAAGATCGGCAGCTCGACGATAACGTTGATGCTCGCCGTCTTGTCATTTGGATTGGTCGATCCTGTCGGCGCTGTCAGCGTACCGACAAACGCATACGTACCCGGCTTAGTCCCGTCATATGCCGGCGTGCCGCCGTTCCATGTCACCGTCGCCGACTTGGTTTCCCCGCTGCTCAGCATTGCATCAACAGTTGTGGGCAAACCCACATCCTCCAGCTTCGTGCCAAAAGGTACGCGGATGTCAACGAGCGTATCTACCGATGATACGGTCGGTAACGCTACGATAATGTTGATGCTTGCCGTCTTGTCGTTCGGGTTCGTCGATCCAGTCGGCGCTGTCAGCGTACCGACAAACGCATACGTACCCGGCTTCGTCCCGTCATATGCCGGCGTGCTACCGTTCCACGTCACCGTCGCAGACTTGGTATCCCCGCTGCTCAGGGTTACGTCTACCGTTGCGGGCAGTCCGGCATCTTCCAGCTTCGTGCCGTACGGCACACGGATGTCGACGAGTGTGCCTACCGTCGATACGATCGGCAACGCTACGATGATGTTGACGCTCGCCGTCTTGCCGTTCGGATTCGTCGATCCAGTCGGCGCCATCAGTGTACCGTCAAACGCATACGTGCCTGGCTTTGTCCCGTCGTAAGACGGCGTGCCGCCATTCCACGTCACCGTCGCCGACTTGGTATCTCCGCTGCTCAGCGTTACGTCTACCGCAGCGGGCAGTCCGGCGTCTTCCAGTTTTGTACCGTATAGCACACGGATGTCGGTGAGCGTGCCTACCGTCGACACGGTCGGTAACGCTACGATAATGTTGATGCTCGCCGTCTTGTCTCCCGGATTCGCCGATCCTATCGGTGCTGTCAGCATACCGACAAACGCATACGTGCCTGGCTTTGTCCCGTCGTAAGACGGCGTGCCGCCGTTCCACGTCACCGTCGCCGACTTGGTTTCCCCGCTGCTCAGGGTTACGTCTACCGTTGCAGGCAGTCCTGCGTCTTCCAGCTTCGTGCCGTATGGCACACGGATGTCGGCGAGCGTGCCTACCGTCGATAGGGTTGGCAGCTCGACGATAATGTTGATGCTCGCCGTCTTGTCTCCCGGATTCGTCGATCCTGTCGGTGCTGTCAGCGTACCGACAAACGCATACGTGCCTGGCTTTGTCCCGTCGTAAGACGGCGTGCCGCCGTTCCACGTCACCGTCGCCGATTTGGTATCTCCGCTGCTCAGCGTTACGTCTACCGCAGCGGGCAGTCCCGCGTCTTCCAGTTTTGTACCGTATGGCACACGGATATCGGTGAGCGTGCCTACCGTCGACACGGTCGGTAACGCTACGATAATGTTGACGCTCGCCGTCTTGCCGTCGGGATTCGTCGATCCAGTCGGCGCCGTCAGCGTACCGACAAACGCATACGTACCCGGCTTCGTCCCGTCATATGCCGGCGTGCCGCCGTTCCACGTCACCGTCGCAGACTTGGTATCCCCGCTGCTCAGCGTTACATCTACCGCAGCTGGCAGTCCAGCGTCTTCCAGCTTCGTGCCGTACGGCACATGAATATCGACGAGCGTGCCTACCGATGATACGGTCGGCAGCTCGACGATAACATTGACGCTCGCCGTCTTGCCGTCGGGATTCGTCGATCCAGTCGGCGCCGTCAGCGTACCGACAAACGCATACGTGCCTGGCTTTGTCCCGTCGTAAGACGGCGTGCCGCCGTTCCACGTCACCGTCGCCGATTTGGTATCTCCGCTGCTCAGCGTTACGTCTACCGCAGCGGGCAGTCCGGCGTCTTCCAGTTTTGTACCGTATGGCACACGGATATCGGTGAGCGTGCCTACCGTCGACACGGTCGGTAACGCTACGATAATGTTGACGCTCGCCGTCTTGCCGTCGGGATTCGTCGATCCAGTCGGCGCCGTCAGCGTACCGACAAACGCATACGTACCCGGCTTCGTCCCGTCATACGCCGGCGTACCGCCGTTCCACGTCACCGTCGCCGACTTCGTTTCCCCGCTGCTCAGCGTCACATTTACCGTGGACGGCAGTCCCGCGGCAGCTAACGTCGTGCCATACGGCACATGAAGATCCGTCAGCGCACCTACCGTCGACACCGTCGGCAGCTCTACCACCACGTTCACGCTTGCCGTCTTGCCGTCCGGGTTGACCGAACCGGCAGGCGCAGTCAACGTCCCGGTGAAAACATAGGTCCCCGGCTTCGTACGATCGTATGCCGGAACGCCTCCGTCCCAAGTTACAGCCGCCGGCTTCGCCGTTCCGTTGCTAAGCGACACGTTGACAGTGCTCGGCAGTCCGAGCCCGTTTTGCATCGTATCGTAAGGTACGCGAATATCCGACAACGAGGCGACGGATACAATCTTGATCGCTTTCCAATGCGCATAAAGCGTCGCGCTGCTCGTGTTCGTAATCGAGCTGATCGGCGTCGTATCCGTAAACGGAACGCCGTCAAGCGTATACCATCCGTCAAACTCGTAGCCCGTAGGACTCGGGCTCGTCAAGCTCAGCCCTGCGGCTTGCACCGTCGAGGCCAATACATGCAGCGAGCCCGGCGGCGTGCCTGGTGCGCCATTCAGGTTAAACGACAGATCGTAGGCATTGCCGCTGACGGTCACGCCCGATACGGGGCTGCTAATCGTACCGGTATTTTGGACGGTCCCATCGCCCCGAAGCGTGCCGGCGCCCTCAATCGTCCCAGAATTAACAAAAGTAACTCCGGCCGGAATCTCCAGTTTTTGACCGCTCGGTATTACAATCGTACCGCTGTTGCTCAAAGAACCAAAAGTAGAGTTGGTCGAGCCGGGACCGATCGCAGAGAAACTGGGGGCGTTGCCGGTAGAAGGCATAACGACGCCCCCCGTGATCGTCACCGCAGCGCCGGGCGCGCCATATCCGCCGCCGATTCCCGCGCCGCCGTTATTGCCGGTCGCATTGACGGTGCCGCCGTTGATCGTCACCGTTCCGCCTGCGCCCTGCAATCCGCCGCCGATGCCTGAACCGCCGTTCCTGCCGGTTGCATTGACAGTCCCGCCGTTAATGGTTACCGTTCCGCCGGCACCGCTAGCCCCTCCGCCGATGCCGGCCGAGCCGTTGGCAGCTCCCATTGCATTAACCGTGCCGCCATTGATAATGATGGTTCCGGCCGCTTTCTGGTATGCCGATCCGATGCCGGCGCCGAAGCCGCCCGAGCCCCCCGTTGCATTCAACGTTCCGCTGCCAAGCGTATCAGTAATCGTGAGCGTCGTACCGGCAAGGACCCCGAGCGCAGCCTGATCGCTTGACACGGGTGCCGTAATCGACAGCGTATATCCTTTCAGATTCAACGTTAGACTTTTCCCCGATGGCAAAGCGATCGCACCCGACGTTTGTATAATATTAGCGCCCAACACGATCGTATCGCCGCTAGGCGCATTTGCAAATGCATCGGTCAGTTCGCTCCATGTCGCTACCGTCCTGTCGGCTGCGTATGTTGGCCCAGGACCGATTGCAAGGACGCCGCCGAACAACAGCACAAGGCACAGACTGCCGAGAAGCCATCTCCTTGAGGTTCTGGAAAATGTCGACCGTCTTCCCGTTCGATTCATCATCTTCTTCCTTTCATTGCAAAAAATAATAGAGCATATGCTGATAGTTGGATGTAATTTTAAAGCGCCCCGGGCGAAACTAACGGAACCCTGTCAATTCTCGTTTTGTCAGACACTCGTACTATATTCTACCATTCATTTAAGAGCTGCATCATAATATGAACGATAAGTTTCAAAAATGGACTTCTTTCCATATAAAAGAACCCTTTCGAGACACTGAATGTGCCTCTGAAAGGGTTCTTCCGAACCGCTGCATATGGTCGCCGCCCGCAATGCGTCATCCAGGGAAAACCCGGGGCCGATTTTCCGGTCCCCTTCAGCTCTTTAATTAGAAGGCGCGAGCTCCTGCGTCCCTAGAATGACCAGTTCCGTATCATTAAATGTATTCGGCACTTGCAAGCTGAGCGCCTGAAGCGCTTCGTCATAAGACCAGCTCCCGCCGGATTCCTCTAAACTCATTTTCCCTATCAAAATGGATTTAGGCGCGAAATTCATCGCTTTGACCTGAAGCTGAAGAAGCCGGCGCTCGTTGTTCATCCCTTTGGACAGATAAGCAAGCTTCAACATCAGCGTATCTTCATTAAATACGACCGTTGACTGTAACAGGTTGTAAACGCCGCTTTCATAAGCGTATGTACGCGCATCATCCTCATACCACTGATCGATGGACGCCGTACCTGGCGCTCCGGCATACATGCTCAGCGTTAGGCTCGCCGACTCGTTCATGGCTGGCTTCCACTGATCCTCGGCAAGCTCCGGAACCATGCTTCCCGCCTTCACATACAGCGGCAGAACGTCCATAGGCGCATGAGCCAAAATGGTGCGGCCGCCTTCATGGCGTTTGCCCGTCCAATAATCGATCCATTCGCCTGCCGGCAAATAAACCGAGCGATACTCCGTGCTTGGACGCAGGATCGGCGCGACAAGCAAGCTCGTTCCGACCAGGAACTGATCGCACAGATTAAAGACGCAGCGGTCGTTCGGGTATTCCATAATGAGCGGGCGCATGATCGGCAGACCGGTCTTGTGCGCTTCATAAAATTGCGTATACAGATAAGGAAGAAGCTTATACCGCAAACGGATATACTTGCGGCAGATGTCTTCGATCTCCGGGCCGAACGACCACGGCTCCTGGCGGATCGACTCCAGCACGCTATGGTTGCGGCAGTAAGGGAAAAATACCCCCGCTTGCGTCCAACGCGCCAGCAGTTCCGGCGTGGTATTGTGGGCAAAGCCGCCGATATCCGGTCCGGAGAAAGGCTGTCCCGATAAACCAAGATTAAGCACCATCGGGATCGCCATGGCCAGATGCTCCCAGAAGCTGCGATTGTCGCCGGTCCACGTTGCCGCGTATTTCTGTATGCCCGCATAGCCAGCGCGCGTCAGCACGAACGGGCGCTCCCCGTCCAGCTGCTTCTTCAAGCCTTGCTGGGTCGCCATCGACATCAGCATGCCGTACAGATTATGAAGCTCGCGGTGCGTCTTCATGTCGCCGTCGTTGCCGTGAACGACATCCAGATCCATCGTTTTCGAAGCGTTAAACACGGCAGGCTCGTTCATATCGTTCCAAATGCCGTGAATGCCGAGGTCCGTATAATAGCGGTGCTGCTCGCCCCACCAGGCGCGTACCTGCTCTTCCGTGAAGTCGGGGAAGGCGCTCGCGCCCGGCCACACATTGCCGATAAACACTTCGCCTTCCAGCTTGCGGCAGAAATAATCCTTCTTCGTTCCTTCAATATACGGCGCGTACTCCGGGTCCTTCTTGACGCCCGGATCTACGATCGGAACAATCCTGATTCCCATGGCGTCCAGCTCGTCGATCATCTTTTTGGGATTCGGGAACCGCACCGGATCAAACGTGAATACGCGGTACTCATCCATATAGTGAATGTCCAGGTAAATGACGTCGCAAGGAATATTTTTGCTGCTGAAGTTGCGTGCGAGCATCATGACCTCTTCTTGGTCCATGTAGCTGTAGCGGGATTGATGGTACCCGATGGCCCAGGCCGGCGGAAGCTCCATTCGCCCCGTCAGTCCGCTGTACCGCTGTACGACATCCTTCAACGCAGGTCCGTACACAAAATAATAGTCGATCGTGCCCGCATGGACCTGGACCGTGTAGGCAATATCGCTCGTGTGCATATCGAACGTGGAACGGCCCGGATTATCGAGGAAAATGCCGTAAGCAGGCCGATCGTAGCGGAAATGAATGAGAAACGGGATCGATACGTACAAGCATTCGATTTCAGGCACATGGGGATCGAACACGTCCGAGTTCCACATGTCGTACTTCTCGCCTTTTTTGTCCAGAAAGCTCGTCTTCTCTCCCAGACCGTAAATGTGGGAGTCCTTCTCCATCTCTTTACGGAAACCGTACTCGCCTCGTCCCGCCCTGTACAGCTCTTGTTCCCTGGAGATTAGTTCGCCGCCGGCATCGTAAAAATCGATCCGGGCATTCGCTTTGTGCACGACAACCGTAAGCGCAGGCAGCACCAGCTTGTACTGTTCCGGCTCCTCATCTAATCGCGCGTCAACCGCGATATAAGCCTCTTTTTGAACCGCAATCGTCGACTTCAAATCGAGCGAATGATCCAGCAGCAGCTTTACGCGAACTACATGATCGTTGACCGGCTGCAGCATAATCGACGCATGTGCGCCGCGGAATACATAGACGCCCTGCTCGCTCTGAGCCGACTGGATCGCGCCGACGTGCCAATCAACCTTGGGGGCTTCCTGATGTTCGATTTTATCGGGGTGTATCGTTTCGCTAGTTTGCACGAGATTGTCTCCTATCCTGTCTAATCGTCAATGGTTATCCTGAACGGCCCTTAGCCTTTAACCGAACCCAGCGTAATTCCTTTTACGAAATATTTTTGGAAAAAAGGATAAATGAGCAGCAGCGGCAGCATGGAGATGAAGATTTTCGCCGCGTTCAAGGTCTGGTTCGACATGGTCGCCAGCCGTTTGGCCGATTCCGCATCGATTTTGGCAGGATTAAGCACGATCGTCACTTGACGGATGTACGACTGCAGCGGGTAATTTTCGTTTTTCGTCATTAACACAAGCGCCTGGAAAAACTCATTCCAATGTCCGACAATCGTAAATACGAGAATTGTCGCCATAACCGGCGTAGACAACGGCAGGAAAATGCCGAACAGGATGCGCCACGGTCCCGCGCCGTCAATCAAAGCGGATTCTTCCATTTCCTTCGGCAGGTTCCGGAAGAAGTTCATGACGAGAATGACGTTAAAGACAGGCAGCCCGCCGCCGAGCACCAATCCCCAAATGTTATTGATCATGCCCAGCGACTTCATTGTCATGTACCAGGGCACCAGGCCGCCGCCGAACAGCATGCAAAAAATCAATAGCCACATCAAAATATTTCTGGGCTTAAATTCTTTGGCGGTTTTCGAGAGCGGATAAGCCATCAGCAGCACGACAAAAAAAGTAATGGCGGCGCCCAGGACGACGCGCTGCACCGAGATGAAAAACGACCTGAAAAACTGTCCGTCCTCGATGATCGTCGCATAAGAGTTGAACGTCAGGCCGTGGGGCCAGAAAAACACGTCGCCGCCCGCTACGGCCGCTCTGTCGCTCAGGGAAACGACCAGCGTATACCAAACCGGCAGAATACATAGAATCGTGATTCCGATCAGCAGAAATTGATTGGCGCCATTAAACAGCCTGGAATAAACGGAACGGTCTTCTACCATTGTAATCACGTCTTTCTGTTAAAAAATTCTGTAGTTCGCAAAACGGTAAGCGAGCGTGTAGGAAACCGAAATGAGGACAAGACCGACCACTGATTTAAGCAAGCCGACCGCCGTCGCAAGTCCGTATTGCATATCGATGAGACCCGCCCGATAAACCCAGGTGTCGATAATATCGCCGGTTGAATAGACGGTTGGATTATAAAGATTAAATATTTGATCGAAGCCGGCATTTAAAATATTTCCGAGACTTAGCGTACCAAGCAAAACGGCGACCGGTAATATGCTCGGCAGCGTAATACGGGTCAACCGCTTAAACTGGGAGGCGCCGTCTATGGCAGCCGCTTCGTACATTTCAGGGTTAATGGAAGTTAAAGCCGCAAAAAAAATGATGGCCGCAAAACCGAACTCCTTCCAAATATCGCTGGAAACAACCAGCCAGGGGAATATATTGGGATTCGCGAAAAACAGCATGGGCTCCGCGCCGAACATAGAGAGAACCTGATTGACGGGACCGGAGTAGGAGAATATATCCAGCATGATGCCGGAGATGATAACCCAGGACAAAAAGTGCGGCAAATACACGATCGTTTGCACCGAACGGGTAAACAGCCTATTTTTCACTTCATTAAGCATGAGCGCGAAAACTAAAGGAACGATCAGGTTACCGAGCATTTTAAACAGCGCGATCACGATCGTGTTTTTGAATATGACTTTGCTGTCGTCGAGCTGGAACATGTACTCGAAGTTGTCCAGACCGATCCACGCCGACTTGAATATGCCGAGTCCGGGATTAAAGTCCTTAAAGGCCATCAGCACGCCGTACATGGGGAGCAAATTATAAAGCGCGAGCCAAATCAACCCCGGGAGGAGCATCAAAAAATAATGTTTAGAAACGCCTCGATTAAGCATATCCATTCTCCTTAACAGGATCATCAAGGCGAGTGGAGTTGCCACTCGCCTTGAACATGATCCTTTATTTCAGTTCATTGACTTCTGCCGTGATTTCGTCTCCGCCCTGCTGCTTCCATTTCGTGACGAAGGTATCGAATTCGTCGACCGGAGCGATTCCCATAATAATTTTCAGGAAGGTCTCGTCCTCCAGCTTCTTCAGGTTGGTCCACTTCGTTTGCATCGTTTTCGTTTGAGCCGTGGCGATACTCTTCACGTAGTTGACGTTTGCATCTACGAACGTAGATCCGCCGTTCAGATGCGCGTAGACGTGGGCGAAGAAGTCCGGATCCGTTTTTTGATCCCAATATTGGATGTCATAGTTGTCGAACGGCTCTTTTTTGATGTTTTTCACGTGCGAGGAAAGCTCATACGTAAAGCCATAGTTCGCTTTGTCGACTTCTTCAAGCTTCATTTCGCCCGTAAGCACCTTCTGCGTCGTTTTTACGGCGTACTGCAGTTGATCGCCGAAGCCCATGATCAGGAATAACGGAATTTCCTGCGAGGTCATTTCTTTGCCTACGGCCGTCTTGTAGCTCTCCGGCTTTTCGGATACGTGCAGGTTCAGCATTTTGATGATGGCTTCCGGGTGCTCGTATTTCTTATTGACGACGATGAAGTTGCTGCCCGTCGCCTGGTTGGAGTTGAATACGCCCGCATCGTCAAGCGGTGCGGCATAAGGTCTCCAGTTGGCTTCCGGATTGCTCTTGATCGAATCCTGCAGATCGTACGGCGACCACCAAGGGCCGAAGAAGATGCCCGCTTGCCCGCTCGTCAGTGCTTCTTTCGTGCTCTTTCTTAGGCCGATTTCTTTGTCGAGGATCCCTTTGGCGTACCAGTCGCGCATCAGTGCCAACGATTTCTTGGTCTCGGCCGTCGTCGAGCCGTATACGGCATTGCCGCTGTCATCCTTCACCCAAATGCCCGGGTAGGCGTCGTTCGCGAAGAACAACGGAGAGAAATTCATGAAGTGGTCGCCGGACGACAGGAACGTGGCGTACAACGAACCGCCCTGCTGCGTACCTACGATACCGAGCGTATTTTCTCCGCCCATCTTGTTATCCTTGAAGGCTTTGGCAATATTCTCGAGATCCTGCAGCGTCTTCGGCGCTTCAAGTCCGAGCTTGTCGAGCCAATCTTTGCGAATCCAGGTCATCGGCGCCGAAGGCAGCGTCGTCTCAGGCAGCGCATACAGCTTGCCGTCGAACGTGACGCCTTCAAGCAGGCCCGGGTTCGTCTTATAAATTTGCTTCAGTCGTTCTGCGCCGTACTTGTCGTAGACTTCCGTGAGGTCGGCCAGCTGCCCGGCCTTCACCATTTGTCTCAGCTGCGTTTCGTTAACGAGCATCGCATCCGGCAGGTTATTGCTCGCGATCGCCAAGCTTACCTTTTGGCCGTAATCGGCCGGAGCGGCTTCCCATTCGTGCTTCACGACGATGTTGTAGGAATCCTTCAGCCAGCGGGTATAAATGTTGTCCTCGGCCGTGTCATTGCCTTCGTATTTGTAGGTAGGATCGACACCTCTGCCGAGCGTTACTTCGACAGGCTCCGCGAACTTGCCCATCGGATCGACGGCCGCCTCCGATGGTGCAGCGCTGCTCGAGCTGCTGCTTGCCGCAGGGCTCGCGCTGCCGGTTGCGTTATTGTCCGCGTTGTTGTTGCTAGCGCATGCGCCCAAGCTGATTGCAACGGTCAGACCAACTGCCAAGGTTTTGAAACTCTTATTCATTTTCTTTCCCCCAGATGGTTTATTCACTTCGCATCCTTGCAGGTTTATTATAAATCGCCGCGCGCAGCGGCCGCGTTAGAAGATCCGTGCAAATGAGGATGAGAATACGACGAAGATCTTGAAAACAAAAAATTCGTCCGAAAACTGTCTAACCTGTTTTCGGACGAATATCTACTTGGCTTGCGTCTTTATTTAACTATGCTTGTCGTGCATGCCCGCTTGCCTGTAGTCGCTCGGCAGCGCGCCGACATGCTCCCGGAATAATCGGCTGAAATATTTGTCGTCGTTATAGCCGACCTGCTCCGCTATCCACTGTATGGTTTTGGTCGTATTCAGCAAGTAATGCTTGGCCCGTTCCATACGGATCTCCCTTAAATAATCGGTGTACGTTTTACCTACGATCTGCTTAAAGCATTGGCTGAAATAGCTGCTGCTCATATTGACCATCTGTGCCATTTCCCCTGCCGTCAAAGACTGGCTCATCATCGTTTGGGCCAGATTCGTCGCCTTCGCGATGCTGTTCTGGATCTCGAGGGAAAACTGCGGCTTGATATTCGCCTGCCGGATCGCATCCCTTGCGCCGTATAACCAGGCTTGGAATTGCAAGAAGTAGTGGAACGAATCCTCCATCGCGATGAGGATCCCCATCGTCTGGCCGTACAGCCGGTTCCATTCATCCGACAGCGAGAAAAACAATCGGGTCAATCGAATCGGCGGAAGCTTGACGGCTTTCAGTTCCTGAAGCATTTGCTCGAAAATGCGGTCGTCGTAGACCCAATCCGGGGACAACCATTTGCTTTTCAATTCATTTAGATCATGACCGCTATCCTTCCCGATGTTCACGATCTCGTCCCGCCGGATATCAAGAAGGGTTCGCGCCGGATCATAATCATAGAAAAAGCCGTTTCTGCGGTAAGACCGAATGAGCTGCACGATCGCTTTGCGGTCCAGCTCCTTCAGATCGCGAAAGCAAACAAGGGCATGGCCGGCGCTCGATGTCCAGGCGCCAGTCGGCATATCGTCCCAGTACCATACCCCCATTTCGACCTCGACGGCGTCTTGGGGCATGGAGGCGTCCCACTTCGGATCGTCGCTGTGCTGATTCAGCGTATAAACGACATATACCCGATCGACCTGACTTCTTTCCTTTTGTTGAACCCCTAATTTCTTCTTATCCAATAAAGACGCAATTCTTCGCAGCACGTCCTCGAATTGTTCCTTCTCGAGCTGTGTTTTGGCAATATAATCGATGGCGCCAAGCCGCAGCGCTTCCTGCACGTATTCAAAATCGGTATGCAGCGTCAACACGACCGCTTGGATATGCGGGTGATGCTTGCTTACTTCTTTCATTAGCTCAATGCCGGACATGACCGGCATCGAGAGGTCCGTCAGCAACAAATCCACCTTGTTGTTCTCGATAAACTTCAGCGCGTTCTCGCCATTATTGGCTTCCCCCACGACTTCCATTCCGAATTCCTTCCAAGGCATGAAGTTGATCAGACCGATCCGAACCATTTTTTCATCGTCGACTATCAGGACGCGAATCATGATTTTTGTTCACCTCTATAAACAGGCAAGCTTAAGGAAACGGTCGTACCGCTGCCAATCTCGCTTTTAATCGTAAACTTCGCCAGATCTCCGTAGTTTGATTCCAATATTCGGATCACATACTTCATGCCGATTCCCATTCCTACCTTCTGGCCGTCCAGCGGATCGTCATTCAGGAGCTGCCGGATTTTTTCCGGTGTCATCCCGACTCCGTTATCCTGCACCTTAATCTCCAGCTCTTCATTTAACCGAATATCGACATGAACGTAACCGTCGTCGCTAACGCCATGATAAAGCGCATTTTCAACCAACGGCTGAAGGATGAATCGCGGAATCTCCAGCTGCATCGCCTCCTCGTCCACGTCGATATCGACATCGAACTGGAAGTCGTATCTGATTTTCTGAAGCTGCAAATATTCCTTCAACGCTTCGATCTCGCCTTGGATCGTCGTTCCACCGCCCATTTTCCCCAAATTGTATTGCAACAGTTTATTGAGGGAGAGCGTCAGCTTGTCGATTTCCTCCTGTCCGTTCATCATCGCGAGCCAATGCACGGTATCGAGCGTATTCATCAGAAAATGCGGATTAATCTGATACAACAGTTTTTCTACCTCTAAATCCGCTCTTCTCTTTTCTTTCTGTTCGATTTCCCCGTACAGCTCCCATACCTTCTTCTTCATCACGCGAATCTTAAAGAGGAGATAATCGAATTCAGGTATATTCGTTAATTCGGTATTATCCTTGGCATTGGATTGAACCAAATTTTTTATTTCCATGTTAAATCGCTCGAGCGGCTTGTAAACCATTCTCGATAAAAAAATGG
The DNA here is from genome assembly GCF_042683485.1 of Cohnella sp. GCM10020058. Lineage (NCBI taxonomy): Bacteria > Bacillati > Bacillota > Bacilli > Caryophanales > Paenibacillaceae > Cohnella > Cohnella sp. GCM10020058. The sequence continues at coordinate 54,576 of NZ_JBHUJV010000001.1, read as the reverse complement.
CGAGACCGATCGCACCCAATTCAAATAACAAGAAATATAACGCAATTTGCATAAACCACTGATTTTTCTCCCTGTTCAATTCCTTTTCGGGCACGATCGACACGAGACTCCAGCCTTGATTGCTCGTTTCTTTATGCCAGACGGAGTGCCCGTATATGCCCGACGTTACTTTTTTGTCGCTTGCAGGAAATAGACCGTTCAGAGGAAAATGCGCTTCATCCTGGGTGTACGTAATTCTGCCTTCATTGTTGAGAATGAGGAGATTGCGCGATCTGCTGTCCGAGGATTTGGATTCCAATAGCTTCTGAGCCGTATTAAAGCCTGTCTCCACGTATAAGTATATGTCCTGATTGGCCACGTTTACCTTGCGCATGATACTGAAAACCAATTGGTTCGACGATCTATTATTGCTTTTATGCGGACCGAAATAAGTAATTTCCGGATAGCTTTCCATAATTGGAAGTAACTTTGGATTAAAGGATTCTCTGACCATGAAATTTTCAAAATCGTATTCGCTTGTATCTTGATTGTAATACAATGTCAATCCGACATTAGGATTTGAAAAGGTAACGACGTTCAGCTCGTATTTCATCTCGTTCCGAAGTCTGATAATCTCGAACCGATTCGTCTCTTCCTGCAGTTGCTCCAAAATCCTGTTCGTCCCTCCGCCGAAAGCGAGCTGCTGGGATACATGGTTCAGATTGTTTAGCGTATTGTCCAAAATCAGCAAATCTTGCTTCAGGTTGCTCTGAAGAGAGGTCCCGACCTTATTGACGAGGATCGAGTTGATGGTAAAAAGAGAAGCCAATCCCAGACATACAAAGGGAATCAGAACGATCAGGAAAAATATTGAAATAATCCGGTGTTTAAACGTGAGTTGCCGAAAGCGCTTGGATATAAAACCTAATTTCACTATCTTCCCTCCTGATCTCCCCCTATATTATCATGGATTGCCCATATATAAGGTTAAGCAAGCCATAAACCCCATACCTGTCGGCATTGGGGGCTTATGGCTGCTGCGAATGTTAGATATTCAAGAGTGTAAAGACGATTTGCGCAGCTTCCGCCCGCGTCAGGGAAGCCTGCGGCATGAAGACGTTCGCGCCCTTGCCTTTTAACAGACCCAAAGCATGAGCCTGCGACACGGCATCCTGAGCCCATGCGCTAATCCCGGCCTGGTCCGTGAATGCGGCGCCTGCTGCCGGAACGTCGCGGTTCCCGCTTCGGAACGCATAGGCGCGCATCAGCATCACGGCAGCTTCTTGCCTGGTAATCGTCTTGGCCGGTTCAAACGTTTGCGGGTCGCGGCCGGTTACGATTCCCGCTTCGTATACGGCCGTTACTGCCTCCGCATACCATGCGTCTTTCTTGACGTCGTTAAACGGATTCGAGCCTGTCGATTGGAGACCGAGCGATCTGGTCAGCAGCGCTGCAAATTCCGCTCTCGATACGGAACGATTCGGCGTGAATTCCGTCTCCGTCGTTCCGTTTACGATTTGCTTCGCGGCAAGCGACTTGATGGCCGGCGAAGCCCAGTTGGACTCGCTCACGTCGCTAAAGGACTTGTTGATCTCGAGCACGGCATAGGTGCTGAAATGACGAACCTGCGCGGAAATGACGCCGTTATCGATCGTCCCCCCCGCATACTGAGGCTGATTCCGGTCGCCGATGAAGTACACGCCCGTCAGATCCTTGTTGACCGTCCCCTCGAGCGTAAACCGAAGCGTGAGCGGCTTCGCGAATACGCCGATCTTTTTTGCTTCGCTACCGTCGGTTACGATGGACAGCGAGAAATCGTACATTTGTCCGACGACTTTTACGGAAGCATGCGGCAGAAGAGCGCCATTCTGGAGTTCCGCCGTTCTGGATTGCGCCACGGGAACGACCTGCAGCGAAATTTTCGTTTTGTCCGTCGGCTGACCTGCGGCGAGCGCTTGCGCTTCGCTCAGAACTTCTGCCGGGAGTTCGACGGAGATGCCATTAAACTGGATCCGGATCGGCTTGTTGCCGGTCAAGTCGGCCGCCTGTACAGGAAGCAGAACCTGCGTCGCATCCTTCGCCGCGTTAAGTGCCTGATCTACGCTTAACCGCTTCAGATCTTCTTCATTAAAGGTCGTAACGACTTTGTTGCCGCCGGCCGGCGTCGGCGTCGGTGTCGGTGTTGGTGTCGGCGTCGGCGTCGGATCAGGTACGATAACCGTGCCTTCGGGATTGACGGCCTTTTTGAAAGCATTCGCCGCCGATGTCAACGCTGCCAGCGCGTCGTCCAATTGCTGCGCGGTTGCAGCTTTATTGCCGTATACGGCCTCTGCCGCAGCGACCGCTGCTTGCAGCACAGCCTTGGAGCCCGCCGGATATTGTCCCGGGCTTGCGCCCTCGACCGCCCCGTCAAGCAAGCCTTGCGCTGCGTCGATCTGCTGGCTGAGCGCCGTGCGGTCCTCGATCGTGAGCGACTTGACGACGACCGTAAAGGTTTTCGTGTCGGCAGCTTCGCCCTTGGTTAACGTCGCGGTCAGGACCACGGTAGCGTCCGACTCGCCTGCCGACGGACGAACGACTGCGCCCGCCGCATTGACGACCTCAGGCTTGTCGCTCGACCAGGAGATGGCGACATCGCCCGCTCCCGAAGTCGGCAGCGTAACGTTACCCGTGACGAGCGCCGCATCATTACCCTCGGCATAGCCCACTTCGAGAGCCGCGACTGCAGCCGATACCGATTGTGCGTCCAGATCTCCCTGGAGAACCCAGTGTGCGTTAAGGCTGGTGACGGACGCGGCCGACCAGTTGCCCTCGAACACGCGGACGCCGTTGCTGTTGTAGTACTGCTGGCCTTTTCCGTCCGTATTTTCATAGTAGCCTCTGAACACGTAACCGGATCTTTCCGGCGGGGTGATGCCGATCGGCAGCTTGCCGCCATGCGAGACCGATACGCTCGCCGTACCGCCCGATCCGCTCTGCGGATCCAGCGCGACATTGTAGCTGTTCGCCGCGAAGCGGGCGTACAGCGTCAGATCGCCCACGGAGCCTTCCGCGATGCTGTTGAGCTTGGAGCTCGGCTTGAATTGCGGATCGGTGAACCAGTCGACGAAGGAATAGCCTTCCTTCGGGCTCGGCGCGATCAGATCGAGCGCCGGCGTGACGATTGTATAGGCAGCCGGTTCGGTGCCCGGCATGACGGCGGATGCTGCGCCGTCTTTATAAGCGATCGTGTAGGACACCAGGTTCCACTTGGCGTAAAGCGTCGTCGCCGCCGTTACCGTATCCGTGCCGAAGTTCCATACGTCCTTGATGTCCGCATCCTTGTACCATCCGTCGAACGTATAACCGTTCCTGAGCGGCGTCGCCGGCGCTGCGATCTTGGCGCCTCCCGTCACGTTGGGAACGGACATGACCGGGCTACCGCCCTGCGTATTGAAGTCCACCAGGAACTTGTCGGCATCCAGCTTGATCCATCCGGCGTAAAGCGTCATGGCGTAAATTTGATCTTCGCCGAGGGTATTGACCACGGACTTATCGAAATCGTATACCTGCGTCATTGCCGCATCGGTGTACCATTTTCCGTCGAAGAGATACCCGCTGCGCGTAGGATTGGTCGCCGGCCGGGTCGCTTTTGCGCCGTCCCGGACATATTGATTCGCGATCGCGCTGCCGCCCGACGTATCAAACATTACGCCGTTGCGCCCCGGCGGGAATACGCCGCTGGCCGCATAGCCGATGTTGTTGCCTGCGGCAAACGCCGTGTCCCAGTTGGCGCGGGCGTTGTTGCCGGTATCGGACGAGCCGTTGATGTTAAAATTCGATGCATTGGTGCCATAGAAATACAATTGCTCATTGTTGAGCATGGAGGCGGTAATCGCCGGCTGATTGGATTGCTGTTGAACGTCCGCATTGGTGCGGGTGTTGAAGATAATTCCGCCGACGGCAGCCCGCGGCATCTGAATCATGTACCAATGGGTGTCGGCGCCGTTGTATTTCATTCTCGTCATCGTGCCGCCGGGCCAACCGCCGAACAGCTCGGGGTTGAACGTGTAAGCCCGCACGCCGTAGGTGTAACCGGCCCAGGCCTGGTAGTTCGCATTGCGGTTGATGGAGAAATAAACGTTGACGTGCGTCGGCTCCGCGACCGGCGGCTCGACCGCTTTTTCAGGCTCGACCCTCGTGTAGGTAAATGCGCTGGTGATCCAGGTCCCTCCTGCTGCTCTGCCCATCAACGTCACGTTGATCGGATCGTTGTAGTTGCCGCTCACGGTAATGGTGTCGTCGTTGGCAAAGCTCGTCGCGACGCCGTTGTTGACGGCATACATGGCTTCGGTCACATTGACCGCCGACAGCCTGAGCTTCAGTTGATTGCCCGTAAAGCTGTTGCCTGCGATCACATCGTCATCGCTCGGCAAGGCGGCCAGAATGGCGGGCGTTGCGTTCTCCCTGTCCATCAGCACGACAAGACCGGCGTTTGGATTGGTGTCTGTATTGGATACTTTGGCAGGGTTGCCGGGAAGTGTCCCGCTGATTCTGCCATTCGCTACGGTGAAAACGTTGCTTGGGTTCAGCACGTTCACGTAGGAGCCGTCCTTCAGGAACTTCACCGGCACGCTGCCCAGCACGCGGTCGGTCTTGCTGGTGTTGACCAGCACCGCGCCGCCACCGGCCGCGGTCGTCCCGCGCTCGATCATGACGGCATTGGTGCCGAGACTGACCAGATTCTCGTCGCGTCCCGCCATCGCGTTGTGGAACTTGTTTACGGCCACAACCTCGGGATGTGTCCATTGGGGCCGGCTATTGGCGACGTTGTCCGCGGTGCGAACATTGGCTCTCTGTGTTCCGTCCGCATTGACGTTACGGGCAAAGAACAAGGGCGAAGCATCCTTCCGGGCAGCGATCATCGCCCAGCCCTGTCTGATCTGCTTCGGGCTGAAGCTCAGGGACTCGCCTTCGTTATTATAGGTGTCGTGGGACTCTACCCAAGGCACCAGCCGGTCGGCAGTCAGGCCCTCGGCGCCGTAATCCGCCCACTTGTCGAGACGACCGATGTCCCCTACCTCAAGGACGCCGCGCACATCATGTCCGTACTTGGAAGCGGTCAGGTCGATATACTTGGCATAGCCCTGCATCCTGTCCATGTTGGGGTCTCCCCCCTGCAGCACCTCGCCGTACTGGAAGTTGACCTTGCCTTTCTCCTCCAGATACGCCTTGGCGGCGCCGGTCACGTTTTTCACGTAATCGCTGGCGAACTTCCCGTCTGCATATTTCGGATTCGTGGCGCCCGCAGCGATGCTCGCCGGGGAAGGCACATCGTCGTCCAGCTCGATGTGCTTGATGGCATCATAGCGGAAGCCGCTCGCGCCGGCGTCGATGATGTCCTTCAAATACGCGATGTAGGAATCCTGTACGAACTTGGCGTGCGTGTCCAGATCCCTCAGCCCGCTGATCATCTCCGGCTGGGTCAGCAGAAAACGGTCATTATAACCTACGTTGCCGGTTACATTGTGGAAATACGTGCTGTCGTTCCACGGAGTATCCGAATTAGCGGCGGCGCCCATGTGGTTCGGGATCACGTCGACGATGACCTTGATGCCGAGCGCGTTGGCCGCGGTGGTCAGGCTGACGAACGCATCCCTGTCGCCGAACTTATTGCCGTTGCCGCCGGCGACCATGTTGCGGGGCGTATAAGAAGAAGCCCAGCCGGTCCCCCCGGAGGAGCTGCCCATGATCGGCGACGTCTGGATCGCCGTGTACCCTGCGTCGGCAATCGCCTGCAGGTTTTCCTGTATGACGCTTAAATTCCAGTCAAAGGCGTGCAAAATAACGCCGTCCCGGATGCGTTCCGGCGTAGCGTTGCCCTTTGCCGCGGCCGCCTCCGCGACCGGCGCTTCTATTGGCTCGTTTGCGTAAACCGGATTTGAAGCCGTGACAAACGGGAACGAAACGACTGCCATGCACCAGATCAGCACATGTGCCAAAACTTTATTCCATTTCCTGCTCAAATGAATTCCCCTTCCAATCTTTTTATATTGCCACGTAAATATATCACCTCCGTTTTTTTTTCGAGGTAGATATCGATTGCGAATATGGACGAATATTAAGCGATTACAATAAATCCATGCGAAATGTTTCTATCCTTTTTTCGTCGGAATACCTAACCTCCGTGCCGCGAAGTCGTCAGACTTTGGATTGATGTTCGTAAAAACAAAAAAACACCGAGATAGGCCCGGTGTTATGCGTTCAGGTTATCACTCACTTAAAAGCGGACTGCTTATACCAGCCGCTGACGCTGCGCCTCGAACAACAGCACCGTGGCCGCCATCGCGACGTTCAGCGACTCGGCATATCCCGTCATCGGGATGATGATCGGCCGATCGATAAGCGCCTGCGCGTCGGCAGACAGCCCCGCGCCTTCATTGCCGAAAAGCAGCCAGACTTCGCCGCCGGTCAAGTCGATCTCGTAGCAGGAAAGCTCCGCTTGCAGGCTCGTTCCGTACAAGACTGCACCTTGCCGCTTCGCTTCGGGCAGGAGCTCGCTCAGCTCGGCCTCGATCGCCGGCACGCGGAAGAGCGAGCCCATCGTGGCGCGCAGCGTCTTGGCGTTGTACAGATCGGCCGTGCCCTTGCCGAGCACGACGGCCGCAGCGCCGCTGGCTGCAGCGCAGCGCACGATCGTGCCGACGTTGCCCGGATCCTGCACGCCGTCGAGCACGACGACAGGACCGCGACTGCGCACGGCGCCAACATCCCCGGCATCCTCTCCCGAGCCGCCGCCGAACAATGCCTCCAGGTCGACGCTTCGCTTCAGCGCCACGGCGAATACCGGCTGCGGCGTCTCCGTCTCGCTGCACTTGGCGATAATATCCGGCGAGACCGGAATCCACGCCGTGGCAGCGGCCTGTCCGTCTCCCGGTCCGCCGCGCTCCGCGTAAGGCAGCAGCTCGTCAGGCAAGCCGAAGCCCTCGTCGAAGACGACCGCCTCGAGCGGCCATCCCGCTTCGAGCGCTTCCTTGACCAGGTGGACGCCCTCGAGCTTGAAGCGTCCGCTCTGCTGCCGGTATTTGCGTTCGGACAGCTTGGCCCATCCCTTTACGCGTGGATTGGCGACGGAGGCGATCGCTTGCTCAAAGGCTGGCATAGGCTTGCTCCAATTGGGTCAGCTGACCGTTGTTGCCGACGATGACGAGTACGTCGGTGCGCTGCAGCGGCTTGTCTGCTCGCGGCGTCACGTCCATTTTTTCCCCGCCGTGCTTGATCGCCATGACGTTGCATCCGTATTTTACGCGAAAATCGAGCTCTCTAAGCGTCTTGCCCGCCATATTCGAAGGGACCTGCAGCTCGACGATGCTATAATCCGGGGAAAGCTCGATATGCTCGATAATGTTGGGCGAGATCAGATGATGCGCGACCCGCAGTCCCATGTCCCGTTCGGGAAATACGACTTTGTCGGCGCCGATCTTGTTCAGCACCTTGCCGTGAAGCTCGTTCTGCGCCTTGACGATAATGCGGGGCACGCCCAGGTCCTTGAGGACCAGCGTCGTCAGAATGCTCGCCTGGATATCTTGGCCGATCGCCACGACCACAACGTCCAGATTGCGGATGCCGAGCGCCTTCAGCGCTTCCTCGTCCGTCGAATCCGCGGAGACGGCGTGCGTGACCACGTTCGCCATTTCCTGCACGCGCTCCTGATTCTCGTCGACCGCGAGCACTTCGTAACCCATTTTCGCCAGATACTGCGCGACGCTTGAGCCGAAGCGCCCGAGACCGATGACGGCAAATTGCTTTTTGCCCTTGGCCATGCCGAAGGTTCCTCCTCGTTCTTGCCTTGCCGGCTTCGCTTTTCGTGTTTTCCATTATAACACGGACCTGCGCGCCGGATAACCGCCCCTCGGCTCGGAGAGGCTATATTCGCGGCAGATTCGGCTATACCCCGGTCTGCAGACGACCGCTTCGAGGAGGATCAGCACCGTGAACATCACCCTGCGAGAAGCCATCTTCCAACGCGTCGAAGGCAAGAGCAAGGCCGAGCTGAGAGCCACGATCGAGGATTCGATCGGCAATGCCGAGGTGACGCTGCCCGGTATCGGCGTGCTTTTCGAGATGATCTGGACGCATAGCTCCGAGGAAATACGCGACCAGCTTGTCGACATCCTGCATGCCCAGCTTGCGACGAGAACCGGAGCGGCGAATACCGCCGCCCCCACGACCTGATTTACGACCTGATTACTTACATCCGAAAATCCCGCGTCTGCGATACGATGGTCCCTTCGACGATCGTATCCGTAACGACCGGTACGGCGCCGATCGTCCTGACGACGAGCAAGTCCGCAAGCTTGCCCGGCTCGATCGAACCGACGCTTGCCGCTTGCCCGAGCGCCGTCGCCGGCTCGAGCGATGCCATCCGCACGGCTTCATGGAGCGGAATGCCGTCCGCATACATGCCGAATAACGAATGAAGCAGCGACGCCGGATGATAATCCGAGCAGACGATGCCGGCGACTCCGGCCCTGACGGCTTCCATGGCCGTCAGGTTTTTGTCGTGGGAGCCGCCTCGCACGATGTTCGGAGCGCCTACGCATATTTTCATTCCTTGTCCAAAAGCGTATGCGGCCGTCTCCAGATTCAGCGGAAATTCGCTGATCGATGCGCCGAAAGCCATCGAGCGGTCCACCTGGTCAGGCGTATCGTCATCATGGGAAGCCACTGCGATGCCATGTTGCCTGGCAAGCCCGGTCAGCCGGCGCAGCTTATCCCAATCAATCAGCGCCCGGCGCGCCTGCAGCTCCTCGACGATCCGCTCGCACTCTTCTGCGTCGACGCCCTGATTTTTCATCACATAACGATGGAAGGCGCCGGGACGGCGGTACTGTCCTTGACCCGGCGCATGATCCATGAGCGACAAATAATCGATCTGCCCCTCGCGAATGAGACGATCTGCCAACGGAAAGCCGGTCAGGTGGGATACTTCGTAACGCAGATGGACGCGATGGCGTATCATCGACCGCTGCGCGCTGAGCCGCCGGATGGTGCCGATCATCTCCGACACGAGATGCTCGCCCCGAAGGCTTAAGCCCACGCCAAGCGACAGCGAGTGATACATCGTCGTGATGCCATGCCCGGCGAGCTTGCGCTCGAACTGCAAGAAAGCCATCTCCATCGGAAAAAGCGTGTTCGGCCGCGGCTCCGTCTCCTTTTCGATCGCATCGCAATGAATATCGACGAGACCCGGCATTACATAAGCACCCTCCGCATCGATCGTCGGCACATCCTCGCCGACGCCGCTTGCGCCGGTGCTCCCGATCCGGACGATACGTCCGTTCTCGACGAAAATATCGGCTTGCTCCACGCTCCCGGGCAGCACGACTTTGCCATTGCGAATCCACAGCGTTTTTTCCATTGCTCCGCTCTCCCCCGGCCATTCCTTATACGATAAGGATAGTATTCCACAAACGCCCTCAGGTGAGCAACTTTGAGCGTTGAGACAGCGGACCTGCGTCCGGTCGTCAGTCCAATTCGGCGCGGGAAAACAAGTCCCGGATCAGCGCGTCATCCTCGCAGGCTGCCTTGAAAGCACGGGCAAAGCGGACGACCGCTTCCCGGTCGCCGGAATAAGCGCTGAACATGCCAGCCTCGGGATCGAAGCGGACGACGCCGGACAACTCGGGCATCCGCTCCTCCAGGAACACGGCTGCCAGCGAACCCCAATCGTAGCCGCTCCCTTCGAAGCCCTCGTCCTCCCGCATACGGAACAGCTCCTGCTTGTAAATGCCGGCACTCAAAATGACGGAGGCGCTGTCGCCGTGCCCGACGAGCTTAAACGGTGCCAGCTCCTCGTCGAGCTCGCGCTTCTCTTCGCCTCTTCGGCCGGCCGCCGCAGCTTCGCTTTTCAACTGCGCGATCACTTGCGCCGCCGCTTCGTCGGTGAACCGCAACCCGCCGTTATCCGGCTCGATCATTCCCTGACGTATCCGGTCTTCCAGCCAATCCGATACAAAGTCCGGCGCATAGCCGTTTGTGGAAAATCCTTCGCCGAACACGAGCATGTCCGGATAACGCTTCAAATAAGCTTCCCGGTCTGTCTGCGGATACGTCCTGGTGTACAGCCAGAACTGCACGTCGTACATCAGGTTCGACAGCCTGTCGGCATGGAGGGAAAAGTAGCCTTTCTCTTCCACGATTTTTCTGCCCACGGCCCGAATGAGTTCCTCGATCGCCTCGAATTCCGTCACCTTGCCGCACAGCTCCGCAAGCAGCGGCGTAAATTGGCCGTCGGTTACCCGCAGCAGATCCTGCTCCGCATCCTCGGCTGAGGTGTCGTACACGTCTTCGTTAACCAATCCGCGGACAAAATCCTCGAAGCTAGAAGCAAGGAACGTGATTCGATAATCCTGCTCCTGATCGACATGAATGACCTGGGGCTCGCCTTGCGGCCCGCAGTCGCGATAATCAAGCATAACAACGTCGTGGCCGGCTGACGGGCAGTCGCACAGAACGACGCCGATGTCGGGATACCCCCACTCGCTGATCATGAACGGGCTTCCGAACTCTCCGCTCAGCGAATAACTTTTGTCCCGACCGATACCCATGATGCCCGTAATCGCGATATGATCGTCCGCCCATGAAGTCGGCCCTTTCGTCGGAAAACACGTATTGCGCGGGATGCCCCCGTTTTGCAGCTTCATCATGTGAATGTAGCCGGTCGGCAGCTTGTAACCGAGCTCCTCTTCCACCTCGGCGATCAGTTCGTCCGTCGGCGGATCGGACACGTAGCTGTCGCGCGCGTACTCGCTGTCTTCCCAGAATTCCGAAAAATCCAATTGCTCGAACGGTACTTCGGGATGATTGCGGGCCGAAGCCGGCTTGGCGGCGAGACGCTCGGCTTCCGAACGGCTCAACCTGAGCAGCGTCTTCGTCAGCTCGTCAGCGGGATCCAGACGGCGGGCCTGCTCGAATGCCGCGATCGCCTCCGGGTAGCGGTCCAGATAGTAGTAGGAATACCCCGTCCGAAAATGCCACAGTGCATCCGCGGCGCCTTGCTCGGCTACCGACAACAGGAGCGTCAGCGCCTCCTCGTAGCGGTTGAGGTTGTTATAGGCTCTAGCCAGGTGGCTGGTAAGCGTGTAGTCCCGCTCTTCCGGGGGAATCTGCTCGATCTTGTCGACGATTTCGCCGTAGCTGCTCTTACGGTGCCAATCGTTCAGTTGCTCGATCAAGTTTTTGGCCATGGTCGGCGCCTCCGAATATGTACAAATTTGGATGTTTCAAAATAGGACCAATTGAATTTACCCAAATCCGTCGCAGTTCAATTATTTGCCGACCGGTTTGTCGGCGATTTCTTCCTTACAGATCGCGGACGCTCCGGCAAGCAGGCATAAAAAGCCCGGACGGTATCCATCTCGGACCGTCCGGGCTTCCGCATGACCTATGAAATAGCTGACCGGCCTTACTCGAAGCCGCTCTCCGGCATGATCGCCGGACGCTCCGCCAGCGGCTCAAGCGCGATGTGGCGATCTTCGGCGGACGCCTGGAGCAGTCCGTTCATCGTCTCGAGCACATGCAGCGCCAGTCTGCCGGATGCCCGGTGCGGACGGTCTTCCGCGATCGCGCGCGCCATGTCGATGACGCCGATGCCGCGCATGTTGTCGTCGTAGCCGAAGGCGAGCGGCACGTCCTCATAGTCGCCGCCCGGCTTTTTCAGCTTGACCGGACCGCCGAACGTATTCGGATCCGGTACGCGCAGCGTGCCTTCGGTGCCGTGGATCTCGATGACATTGGTCTGGCTCGTGCCGGCTGCGACGTCGAAGCTCGTGATCAGCGTGCCTACCGCCCCGGATGCGAAATCCAGCACGCCGGCGATATGCGTCGGCGTCTCGACCGGGATGCGCTCGCCCTTTTTGGCTCCGCTGCCGATGACGCGCTCGGGCAACGAGACTGCTGCGGAAGCCGTGACGCGGCGGATCCCGCCGAGCAGGAAAATGAAGGCGGTCAAATAATACGGACCCATATCGAACAGCGGACCGCCGCCCTTTTGGTAGAAGAAGACGGGGTCCGGATGCCAGGCTTCCGGGCCGCTGCCCATCATGAAGCCCGTCGCCGCGATCGGCCGTCCGATGGCGCCTTCGTCGATCAGCTTGCGGCAGGTTTGGATGCCGCCGCCCAGGAAAGTCTCTGGCGCGCAAGCGATGCGCAGTCCCTTGGACTCGGCCAGCGCGACGACGTCGCGACCGTCCTGCAGCTCGACCGCGAGCGGCTTTTCCAGATAGACGTGTTTGCCCGCTTCGAGCGCGCGGCGGCTGATCTCGGCGTGCGAGGCCGGAATCGTCAGGTTGACGACGATGTCGATCTCGGGGTCCGCGAGCAGCTCCTCGACAGTATATGCTTTCGGCACGCCGAACTCCTGCGCGCGCGAGCGCGCACGCTCGACGTCGATGTCCGCGCACGCCACGACTTGCACGTCGGACGAGGCCGTAAGATTTTTCAGGTAAATCGCGCTGATATTGCCGCAGCCGATCAGGCCGATCCGATTTTTGCTCACGCTTATCATCATACTCCTTCGCGATTGGGTTAATCGCTTCCATTATACCGCTTGTCACCCACGCATTGTTGTCCGTTTCTTGTTCGATTTTGGGTCTGTGCGCAAAACGATTGCGTAAAGCAATGCCTATCCGCTATAATCATGGATATAAAGAGTCTATAATATCACCAAAAGGAGCATGCACATGGAACAGTTATTGGATGCGGCGATCATCGGAGGCGGACCGGCGGGATTAAATGCGGCGCTTGTGCTCGGGAGAGCCAGAAAAAACGTAATCGTAATCGACGAAGGCTTGCCGCGCAACAAGGTCACGCATGAGTCGCACGGATTTCTGACGCGGGACGGGATCAAGCCGGACGAATTCAGACGCATCGCCGTCGAGCAGATTCGCGCCTATCCGTCGGTCAAGTTCGCCGCGGATATCGCGGTCGATATCGCGGGAGCGGACGGCGACTTCAAGATTTCGACCAAGGGGGGCCATACCTATCGGGCGAAAAAGCTGCTGCTGGCCGTCGGCAAAAAGGATCGTCTGCCCGCGATCGAAGGTCTGACCGACGTCTACGGGAAGAGTGCGTTCGTCTGCCCGTATTGCGACGGCTGGGAGCTGCGCGATCGGGAGCTTGCCGTCATCGCCAAGGGAGAGCGCGCGTTTCACTTCGCCAAGACGATCCTTGGCTGGTCGGACCGTATCGCCTTGTGTACCGACGGTCCCGACGAGCTGACGGACGGACAGCGCGAGGAGCTGCGCGTAAGGAACATTCCGCTGCATGACGCGCCGATCCGCCGGATCGTCTCCGAGGGCGGCATGGTTAACCGGGTCGAGCTCGAAGACGGCTTCTCGGTTCCCTGCACCGGTGTTTTTTTCGCGCCGACGCTGGTGCCCGGCTCCGAACTGCCCCAATCGCTCGGCTGCGAGCTAACCGCGACCGGCAGCGGGGCGGTGACCGATGCGCTGGGCAAGTCGAGCGTACCTGGCGTGTTCGTCGCCGGCGACATCGCGACCGAGATGAATCAGCTCATCCAGGCCGCCGCCATGGGCGCGATGGCCGGCGCAGGCATCAATTCGGAGTTGCTGGCGGAAGCCTGGGAGGCGCGGGGACAAGGGGCGCAAGGCTGACCGCTGCTGGCAACAAATAATCGAGAAAACGCCCGAAGCTGCCGACGACCGGCAGTTTCGGGCGTTTTTGATTGCTGCTCGTGTCCAAGCAAGCCCCTTCAATTGCAGCCGAAGGAACGTTTGCGCCTAGCTGAACGAACTATTGAAGCGTAAACGAATAAAGCGCCCCGCTGCCGGGAAGCCGGTTCGTCGCCGAGTCGTTCGAGACGAAGCCGAGACGAATCGTCTTGCCCGGCGTCAAGCCGAGCGAGGCAAGCGGGATCGCGGCCTCTAGCACGGTGTCGTTGCGGACGAAGCTCGCGCTGCCGAGCGTGCTCGCGAGCGTCCAGGTCCAGCTATTGTTCGAGCCGGCGTACGCGAACAGATTTTGATTTTCGAGCAGCGTGTCGATGCCGCCGGACGTCCAGCCGGTCGGATTGAAGCCGGTCGTCGCGAGATTGTCCGTGTTCAGATAGAACTGGCTCTTGACGTTCAGGCCGCCGCTGCCCTGCGCGAGCAAATACAAATAGGCGCCGTCGTTCTTCGCCTTAAGGGCGGTCACGGTTCCGCCCGCCCCCGAATTAAGCGCGGCGACCGCGCTCCAGTCGGCGGCGCTGCCGTCGATCGCGATCGTCGCCTGTGCCTGCGGCGTCGCATTCACGGCGGCGGACTTCGCCGATTCGTTGCCGCTCGTATCGACTGCGGATACCTGGAACGCATATGTTGTGCCATTGGTCAGCCCGGTTGCCGTGTAAGAGGTCCCGCCGATCGGCGTCGCATTCTGCTTGACGCCGCCGCGATACACGTAGTACCCGGCCAGGTCGGTCTCGCCGCCCGCCGTCCAGGCGAGCGAAGCCGTGCCGCTGCCTGCCGTGACCGTCAGTCCGGCAGGGACGGCCGGCGGCGTTGTGTCTGGCGGCGTCTGCCCGCCGCCGATCGTATAGGCGGGCAGCGCGACGCCCGTCCCCGGCAGCCGGTTGGTCGTCGAATCGTTCGAAATATAGCCGACCCGTATCGTCGAGCCGGCCGCCACGTTCAGCGTCGCCAGCGGGACGGACAGCTCGACGACGCCGTCGCTCCGGACGAACTCCGAGCCGGACAGCGTCCGGATGGCGGTCCACGACCAGCCTGCGCCGTTATTGCGGTAGACGATATTGTTCTCGATCATATATTCGGCGCCGCTCTCCGCGCCGCTCGCCGTCCATCCCGCAGCGTTGTAGCCCGTCAGCCGATTGTTGTCGGCGTCGATAAAAAACTGGCCTTTGACGTTCAGCCCGCCACCCTGCGCAAGCAGGTACAGGTTGCCGACCGCGTCCGCCGCCTTGAGCGCCTGCACGCCCGAGGCTCCGGTAGCGAGCGCCGCCTTGCCCGCCCAGTCCGCCGCCGCGCCGTCGACGACGATCCCGGAGCCGCTGCCCGCCGTCGGCGTCGCGGTCGCGGCCGCGCTCTTCGCGGACTCCAGTCCGCCCGCGCCGATCGCCGTCACCTGGAAGCTGTAGGACGTCCCGTTCGTCAGCCCCGCGCTAGTATAGCTCGTGCCGGCGATCGGCGACGCGTTCGCCTTCGTTCCGTCGCGGTACACATTGTAGCCGGTAACGCTTGGATCCGAGGCCGCCGCCCAAGAGAGCACGATCTGGCCGCTGCCCGCCGTCGCAACCAGTCCCGTCGGCGCGGCGGGCGCCGTCGCCGCCTGGGGCACGGCGGTCACCGACGCGCTCTTGGACGATTCGGCGCCGGCCGAATTAACTGCCGTCACCTGATAGCTGTAAGAAGTGCCGTTGGTTAGTCCGGTATTCGTATAGGCGGGCGTCGCGACAAGCGACGTATTCAGCTTCGTGCCGCCGCGGTACACATTGTAGCCGGCGAGGTTGGCTTCCGAATTCGGACTCCAGGAGAGCGCGATCTGACCGCTGCCCGGCTGCGCCGCAAGTCCCGTCGGCGTCGCCGGCACCGCGGGCGTGCCCGGCACGTTGAACTTCACGGACGAGCCGCCGAAGTTCGCAACGCGGAACCAGGTCCAGATCTCCTGGCCGGCCATGGCGCCGGGGAAAACATAGTCCGCGTCGAACGCCAGCTCGGCCGAATTGCCGGACTGCCTGACCTGCACCGGCCAGCCGTTGTTCGTAACCGTCGTCGTCGGGAATTTGAACACGTCCCCCTGGCCCTCGACATGCGGCGCCAAATAAGCTTTATTCGCATTTTCGAAGTACATCCGCGAATCCGGCGTGACCGGCCAGGCGACGCCCTGCCAGCCCGCGCTCCCTTTCTTGTCGTAGTCGAAGTAGATCATTTCGCTTTGCAGGTTAAGCGCGGCTTTGGCGTCTATTTTCATAAAAAACTTGTCGCCCGCGAACTTCGCGTACACCTTGGTGATGCCCTTGGCGTTGCTCCCCGCCGGATCGCTGTAGATGGGCGTCTCGCCGGACCAATCCGCAAAGTCGCCGTCGATATTGAAGCCCCCGTACAGATCGGTCGGATGCGTCCCGGCGAGCGACGCTTCGGGATAGCCCTGCGTTTCCAGCCAGCTCTTGGCGTCGCCGTACATATTGGTGAAGTTGGTCGCGCCGCTCACGTCGTAGCCCAGATAGCCGCTGTTCACGACGACCTCGTTCATCCATTTGGCCGTGCTCGACGAAGGGATGGTGAAGTCGCAAATGATCATATTGAAGCCGTCGGCCTGGTTGGCCTGCGCGTTCATGTAATCCTTCCAGAAGCCGCCGAAGTTGTCCCGGCTGCGGTAATTCGGCGAGGCCGAATTCGTGTTCCAGTTGTCGGCGAAGGAAGCATTCTCGTCGTAAAACTTGGAGCCGGACGTGATGTACGGATTGTAGTACCACGATTCGGTCAGAAAAAGGTTGATCGCGTGACGATAGCGAGCCGCAAATTGGGAGGTGCCTTCGTCCGGATTAAAAAACCAGTAACCGCGGTTGGCCGCCACGACCTTGGTCGGATCGACCGCCTTGACCGCCTCGACGAGCTCCACCATGCCTTTGGCCGTGAACCCGAAGTTGCCCCGCGGTCCCCATGAGGTCGTCGGTCCCGCGCCGCCGATCGGATCGGGCGTGTCGACCGTGTCCAGGAACACGCCGTCATAGCCCGCGTCGTGCTCCAGCTTGTCGGTCATGAACGTAATGAGCTTTTTCCACGTCGGATCGCCGCCGTTGATATAGCCCCCGCCGTATGTCTTGTTCGTATCGACGGTGCCGTCGCCGTTTTTCCAGTAGCCGCCGTACAAGTAGCGCGAATCGTTCACCCAGGTGCCCTGCTGGTCCAGGTACCAGGGCATGAGTCCCTTGTTGCCCCAGGTGAGCAGACTGCCCGTAGACGAATAATCGGCGGCGATCGAGATGCCCGAGTAGCCGTTGTAGCCCGAATTGTAGGTGCCGTCCGGCAGCGCTCCGCCTTCGACGTCGACATAGCCGCCGGCGGCGTTGTAATTCCACGGATTGGGTCCGTGCAGCGGGCCGCTCGGTCCGGCGTAGTCCGCCGGCAGCAGGCCGACGTCCTTGCCGTTCTGGATCGTCATATTGCCGGTGAACCCGGTGAAGACGCTCGAAGTCGCCAGCTCGCCGACCGAGATATAGGCCAGCACGATGACGTCGTCGGCCGTGCCGAGCACGCCGTCCGTGCCCCGCTTGACCTCGTTGACCTGATTCGGCGTGAATGTCTCGAAGTAGAACTGGTTTTTCGCCACGTTGACGATACGGATCGTCGGCTCCAGGATGACGAGATCGTACGTTTTCAGTGTGTTCAGCTGCGCCTGGGTGGCCGTATTCGTGCCGTACCAGATCATGACGCGGCTGTAGGCGTTCAGTCCGGGCACCTTGCCGTAGATCGGGTCTTTGCCGATGGCGGCATAGGCATGATGCGGACCCGGGATCAGCAAGGAGAACGGTGCGGCAAGCAGCAGGCACAGCCAGGCCAGCACGATTTTTCCGAGGCGGCCTTGAATCGAGAACGACATTTAACTCACGCTCCTTTTTAGTGATAAAACGTCGGGCATTCGTTTGCTAAACGAACGGGCATCACCTCCTTGGCAAAATAAAAAGAGCCGCACTCGCGAAAGTACGGCTCTTCGGTTTTCTCGCTTAAATCGACAGCCACCGCGAGAGCATGGCGGCCGCCTGCGCCCGGCTGACGATGCCCGCCGGCGCGAGTAAGGCGCCCGGCAGCCCGTTCAGCAGACCGCGGTCGATCGCGAACAAGACCGCCGGCTCCGCCCAAGGCGCAGTCTGTCCGGCATCGGCGAACACGGCCCCATCCTGAGCCGACGTCGGGACAGCCTCGCCGGGATGCGCCGCTTCGTAGGCACGAAGCAGCATGACCGCCGCTTCCTGGCGGGTGATCGGATCGGAAGGTCCGAAGCGGCCGTCGTCTCTGCCCCGGAGGATGCCGAACGCGGCAGCCGCGCGGACCGCGGGAGCGTAGTAGGCGTCGGCCGGGACGTCCGGGAAGGCCGGCGCGTCCGCCGTTGCCGCAAGGCCTGACGCTTTGACGAGCATCGTCGCGAACTCGGCCCGCGTCACCGCGCGGAGCGGCTCAAACCGGTTGTCGCCGCTGCCCTGGACGATATGCTTCGCCGACAGCGACTTGATGCCGCCCGCGGCCCAATGTCCGGCAGGCACGTCCTCGTAGATGCGGTCGAAAGCCAGCACGGCGTATACGCTAAAATGGTTGACCGTCGCCGTGACGACATCGCCGCGGGCCGCACCGCCGGCGTACTCAGGCGCTCCGTCCTTGGCAATCGCGTAGATGCCCGCCAGCACCCGGTCCGCGCCTTCCGCCAGTTTTAGCGTCAGCTTCAACCCTTCGTCGAATTGCCGCAGCGGCGTCTTGACGCCGGCAGGGCTCCTAACGCCGAGCTCCAGCTCGTACGCGTCTCCCGCCTGGCGATAGACCGCGCTCGCCGTCGAAGCGGCTGCCAGCGTCTTCGCCGCCGCTTCGCCCCCCGGCCGCCTGACGACATAAATCTCGCCGCCCTGCCAGCCCCCGTCCGCGCGAAGCGCGGCAAGCTGCTTCAATACGCCCGGGGGCAGCGCGAGCGAGAAGCCGCCGTCCGCGAAGGCGAGCGATCCGCCGAGCGCGAACGCCGCATCCGCCGGCAACCTCACCTCGGTCTTGCCGGCTACGATCGCGACCGTCGACTTGCCGCCCGCCGGCGCAGGCAGCGACGCGACCTGCTGCACCTCATCCGTTGGTGCCGGCGTCGGCTGCAGCGTTCCGGGCGGCGACGTCGGCGACGTCGTTCCCGCGATCCGGATCGTATCCAGCGCCGACCAGTCGTCGCCCCGGTCACCCTCGATCGCGAGCTTGATGCCCGGCTTGCCGGTATCCGGATCTAGGATGCCGACCAGCACCCGGTATTCGCCGCTCGCGAGCCCTGTCGGGATATCCAGCGGCAGCGTTGCTTCATCGTCGCCGGGCAGCCAGCCGCGAATATCGACGCCGCTCGCCTTCGTGACGCTCGACGCGACGACCCGTCCGTCCGCATCCGCCAGCGCCACGGCGACCGGCCAGTCGTAATAGAAAGGCGCGATGCCTTTGTTTGTCCATTGCGTCTTCACTTCGAGCTTGTCGCCCGCGGCCGCCTCGCCGTCGTGCTTCACGGCATTCAATACGTACCGGTAGCCGATCGTCTTGCGGAACGTGTCCATGTTCTCTTGAATGTCCTGCGTGATCCCGCCCTTGCCCACCTCGTAGTCCGCCGGCGCGGACGGTCCAAGCCAAGACGTATGGGACAGCCGCGCTTCCCGCAGCGACTCGACGATGCTGCCGTCGGCGAGCGACAGCAGCGGATTGCCGCTCGTGAATTCGCCGCCGGAGAAGCTCGTTTTCCAGAAATTCGGCATCTTGGACGCCGCCTGCGCTTCGGCCGCGCTCTCGCCCGGTTCGATATACAGGCCGATGTCCGACCAACCGTCGCGAATCCAGCTGAGCCAGGATTCCGTCGAGCCCTTATCGCCGAACACGTCGTTGAACAGCCCGAGGCCGCTTGCCGCCGCAATCGGGAACGGCTTGCGCATGCCGAGCAGCTTGTGCTTGAAGCCGTCCAGATAGTGCTGCACGTACCGGTCGGATACGGCGACGTTCGGGAACTTGCCCGACAGCGGCTCCGGGTAGTTGTGGAATTCGCCCCAGTGGCCGAGCGAGCCGATCTGGACGTAGGCGATGCGCGGATCCTCGTCGTAGCGGGCGGCGAGCGCCGCGATCATCCGCTCGTGCTCCTCGAGCAGCACGGGAAGGTTGTAGTTCGGCGCGAAGCCCGCGCCGATCTCGGACGAATTGTACCATTTGCCCGCGCCGTCCGCGGAGCCCGCCGCCTCGACCAGCTCGTCGTACAGCCAGTCGGGAATGTCTTTATGCGCCGGGTCCGACGTCGGCGTGTCCATCACGATACGAAGATTGAATTTTTTGCCGAGGCTCGCCCAGTAAGCGAACTGGTACTTTTCCTCGATGCCGGCCCAGTCGAACTCGCCCTTGACCGGCTCGAGCTCCCGCCAGCTGATGCCGGCATATACCATGCTGTGCGACTGCGCATAGGGCTCGCCGAGCGCCTTCTTCGGCACGTCCCGCGCCCAGGCGACCCAGCCGGTGTACGGGTTGTTCAGCACGTCAAACGATTCGCGCGGGTAGTAGACGCCCGCCTCGGACGGCTGCTCGACCATCGCCTGCACCGTCAGCATCGGCCGGCCGACGCCGGGCAGCGCCAGAACGTTTTTCGCCGCATAAGCGACCTTAAGCCCGCTATCCGTCGTTGCCCCGATCTGATCCAGATACAGGTAGACGAGGTCGCTCGCCGCATCCGGCACGTTCTGCACCTTGCCCGATGCCGTCCAGCCGGCGCCGTCATATCGATAAAGCGTGTTGCGCGACACTTTGTAATCGATGCCGCCGCCCGGCCAGCGGGCATCCTGCAGACCGGTCGTGCCGTCCGCGTCGGCATCGATGAAGTATTCGTTCTGCGTGTTCAGACCGCTGCCCTGCGCCAGCAAATACAGCTTCTCCCGGTCGCGCAGCGCGCGCAGCCGAAAAGAGCCGCCGCTCGACGCCGCCTTGTTGTCGACGTCCGACCAGTCGCCGTCCCGGCCGTCGACCGCGATCTGCGCGCCGCGTTCAGACAGTACGGCCGGATAGCGCGCGGCGCCGGATGCCGCGGGCGCATAGTCGGCGCCTACGCCGAGCGCAACCCGCACCGTCGAACTCGCCTCCCAGCCGCTCATGTCGACGACCGTCTCCAGCACGCTTTCGCCGGACGGCGCATACACGCTCGACACGACGCTCTCCGCCGCGCCAAGCGCTTCCCAGCTCCAGCCGCTGCCTGTGCTCTTGTATGCCGTGCCGTTCTGCACCAGATAGTCGGCGCCGGTGCCGGCATACTGCCAGCCCTGATGGCCGGTCTCCGGATCGTTGTCCGCATCGATGAACAGGTTTTTCTCGCCCGACAGGTCGTAGCCGTGCGCGAGCACGTACAGCTTGTCGTTTTTCACGAACGCCGACAGATCCCGGATATTGCCGGTGCCGTTCGCGATCGGACGGATGCCAGACCACTCGGCGTCGTTGCCGTCCGCCGTCACGCGGGGCAGCGAGGGCACGATCTTCGCCGCTTGTGCTGCAGGCGCCGGCGCGTATACCTCGCCGACGTTAAAGCCGATATACAGCGGCGCAGAGGCGGCCATTCCGAGCTCCCCAAGCGGGACGGACATCTCGATGACCTTTCCGTTCCCCGAGCCGGACTCCGCGTACTGGATGCCTTCGGCAGCGAGCTGACTCCAGCCCCAGCCGCTTCCGGTGCTCGCATACAGCGCGCCGTTTTCCATCATGTAGTCGAAGCCGTAATCCGGCCACAGCCAGTTCGTCGTGAAGCCGGTGTCCTTGCTATGGTCCGTGTCGATAAAAACGTCGTTCCAGTCGCCCATCCTGCCGCTGACCATGACGCTCAGCGTGTCGCCGTTCGCCGCGGCGTACAGCTTCGTGAGTCCGTCCGCGGACACGGCGACCGGCTCGGAGCCGGACCAATCCGCCGGATCGCCGTCGACCGCGATGTCCGGGTCGGGTCCGAAGGCGGCCGCTTCGGCCTCGACGGCCAGCATCGGCTTGCCCGCATCCGGCAGGAACGCGTTGGCCGCCGGCTCGGCATACGCCGCCTTCAGCGGGGCCGACGCGGTTAAGCCAAGCAGCCCGATGTCGACCGCCGCCTCGGCGATTGCGCCAGAATTGGCGTACGCAGCCGTACCGGCCGACGTCCAAGCTCCGTCCGCATAGCGCTGCACCTGCGTGCCGACGATCCGGTAGTCGATGCCGGTCGCATCGCTCCACGCCGGCTCCTGCGCCCCTGTCGCCGGATCGCCGTCCGCGTCGATCAAGAAGACGCCGCCCGGATCGATGGCAGTCCCCTCTGCCAGCAAGTACAGCATGCCGCCGCGCTGCACGGCCTTCAGCAGGCTGAGCGAGCCTCCGCCCGCCGCCTCGTCCGCCGCGACCGCATCCCATTCGGACGGCGCGCCCGTGAATCTGGCCGGCGCTGCAGATGCCGCTTCCGACGCCGTCGCCCCTCCGACTGTCGGCGCGAGGCCGGCGGCCAATGTCAATGCCAGCCCCGCCGACAGCCATCGTCTGAATTGCGAGCGCTTCCCTTTATTGCCCTTGTCTGCCTTCATTCCGTTGTCTGCCTTCATTCCGTCATCCGCCTTCATTCCGTCATCCCCCTTCATCTCGTCATCCTCCTTCATCCCGCAGGCAATACGTTTTAAAGGCAAAAGAAAAGACAATGGGTTCTGCAGGCTTTGACAGACTGAATCAAAGTTAAATGCGGTTCCCATTGTCTTTGCGCTATTCTTGTTGTTCGATCGATGCCGTTCGCACCGGCGGACTTCGCGTCAAGCGACCGCCGGCGCTTCTTCTCTTATTTGCCGTAAAGCGACCTGATCTCCTTCACCACGCCGTCAAGCTCGCCCTTGCCGGACAGCGCCGGCGCGAGCTTCTGCGGGATGATTTCCCACAGCAGCTTTTCCTTGCCGTCGAAAAACGGCGCGGAGATCGCGTATTTTTGCGCATCGATGAACGTCTGCTTGTTGTAGCCTTCGTCCTTGGCGAGATACGTTCCCGCGGCCGCCTTGTTGGCCGGGATCGACTGGCCCTGCTGCGCGAGCGCGATCTGGCCGTCCGGACCGCCCAGCCAGCTCAGCAGCGCCCATGCGGCCTGCTCGTTTTTGCTGTATGGACTCATCGCGTTGCCTGCGACCTGCACGACCGTCTTCGTCTCCTTGAACTTCGGCGGCAGCACCGTGTCGAACTTGATGTTCGCCTTGATGAATTCGCTGGCGGACCAGGAACCCGCGAAGCTCATCGCGACCTTGCCCGTCGTCATCGTCAGGAACGGCTCCTTGGCGAGCGACTGGCTCTGGCTGAAGGTCGGCGTCACGTGATGCTTGGTGATCAGATCCCGGTAAAACTCCAGCACTTGCTTGGCTTCCGGCGATTCGAGACCGAGCGACTTGTCGTCGTTCACGAGCTTGCCGCCGTTGGACTCGATCTGCGGCTCGAGCACGGAGTCGGCGGAGCCGGCGGCGTCGACCGTAAGGCCCCATTGCACGATGTTTTTGGCGTCGAAGTCCGCGTCCGCGGCCGTCTTGCCGTTACGATCGAGCGTCATCTTCTTGGCGATGTCGAGCGCCTGATCCCAGGTCAGCTCGCCGGCCGGATAAGCGGCGCCGCCCGGATTCGTCTTGGGGTCGTCGAACAGCCCTTTATTATAGTAGAGCACGATCGTGTTGGCGTCGCGCGGCAGCGATACTTGCTTGCCGTCGACCTGGTGGGCGGCCAGCACCCCGGGCTCGAAGTTGTTCGTATCGAAGCCCGTCGAGGCGATCAGATCGGTCAAGTCCTTCATCGCGCCGATCTTGGCGTATTTGTCCACGTACGCATAGCTGATCTTGTACACGTCGGGCAGATCCTTGGCTGCGGCCTGCGCGGTCAGCGCCGTCCAGTACGTGCCCCAATCCTTGCTGACGACCTCGACCTCGACGTTCGGATATTTCTCGCTGAAGCCCTTGAGCAGCTCCTTCGTCTGCTCGGTCTCCACGTTCGTTCCCCATTGCGCATACGTTACCTTGCCGGAGATGTCGGCTGCGCCGGCCGATGCCGATCCGGACGCCGGAGCCGATGCGCTCGCCGAAGCGCCTGCCGAACTGCTGGATGCGGGAGACGAAGACGCGCCCTCGTTGTTGTTGCCGCCGCATGCCGCCAGACTCATCGTTCCGACCAGACTCAGTACCGCGAGCTGCGCGATCCGTTTCTTTGTTTGCATGTTGAGCCCTCCTTGTACGTGGATGAATGATTGACCTGCCCCTCGATGCGCTCTCACGGGTGTCCCCGGGATTACTTGATCCCGGTCATGACCACCCCCTCGATGAAGTAGCGCTGGGCAAAGAAGTAGATGACGCCGATCGGCAGCAGCGCGAGGAACGAACCGGCCGCGAGCACCGGGAAGTCGTGCGAAGTCTGGCCCATGATCATCTGGAGGCCGACGCTGAGCGTCTGCAGCTTTTCCGATTGGATGAAGATGAGCGGGGAAAAGAAGTCCGTCCACGAAAAGACGAAGGAGAAGATGAAGCCGCTCACGAGAATCGGGCTGGACAGCGGCAGGATAACCCTGGAATAGATCGTCCAGTACCCGCCTCCGTCGACGTAGGTCGCTTCGTCCAGCTCCCGGGGGATCGTGAGGAAAAACTGTCTGAACAAAAAGATGAAGTACGGGTTGCCGAGCACGTGCGGAATGATGAGCGGCAGCCACGTATCGTACCAGCCGATGTTCCGGTACAGCAGATACAGCGGGATCAGCGTCACCTGCGCCGGAATCATAAGTGTGGCCAGCACGATGGCGAACA
Organism: Cohnella sp. GCM10020058; assembly: GCF_042683485.1. Taxonomy (NCBI): domain Bacteria; kingdom Bacillati; phylum Bacillota; class Bacilli; order Caryophanales; family Paenibacillaceae; genus Cohnella; species Cohnella sp. GCM10020058. The sequence continues at coordinate 30,077 of NZ_JBHUJV010000001.1, read as the reverse complement.
GGAACTTGCGCGAACGCGCCTTCGTGCGGGCGAATCCGAACGCGATCAGCGAGGAGAACAGAATCGTGCCGAGACCGACGGAGCCCGCGATCGCGAACGAGTTGCCGATCCACCGGCCCATTAGCGGCATCGATTCGAAGAGCCGTCCGAAGGCGCTTAGCGTAAACGGGTGCGGGAGAAACTCCGGCGGATATCTGAACGTCTGCTCCTGCGTCTTGAGCATCGTGGACAGCAGCCAGAACAGCGGGCCGGCGAAGATGAACAGGCCGATGAGCAGCGCGACGTATTGCAGCGGCGTTTTGAATCGGTAAGTCATGCCTATGCGTCGCCCCCTTTATCGCTCTCGTAGTAGACCCAGCGGTTCGACGTTTTCATCACGATCCACGTCAGGATCAGGATGATGACGAACAGAATCCAGGATTGCGCCATCGCATAGCCGAACTTCATGTCGCGGAATGCGGTATTGTAGGTATTCAGCATGTAGGTCGACGAAGAGTAGTCCGGCCCCCCGTTGTTCAGCAGGCGGGATTCGGTGAACATCTGGAAATAGTAGATCATCTGCAGCACCAGCGAGAAAAGAATCGTCGGCGAGATCATCGGCAGCGTGATGGTGAAAAATTGGCGGACCCGGCTGGCGCCGTCGATGCGTGCCGCCTCGTAGAGCTGGGCGGGCACGCCCTTGAGCGCGGCGAGGAAGATCAGGACCGGTCCGCCCGAGCTCCAGATGCCGATCGTCACGATCAGCGGCTTGCTCCATCCCTCGGAGCCGAACCAGTCCACCTTCGGGATGCCGACGGCCTCGAGGAGCTGATTGACGAAGCCGCCGTCCGTGCCGAACAGCAGCAGCCAGATGATGACCGTCGCGACGGGCGGCACCAGATAGGGCAAATAATAGATCGTGCGGAAAAAGCGAATACCCTTGATCTCGACGTTCAGCACAACGGAGATCAGAATTTGGAACATGACCGTGACCGGCACGGCGATAAAAACGAAATACAGCGTGTTGCCGAAGCTTTTCAAATAAATCTGATCCTTGAACAAGTCCCGGTAGTTGTCGAACCCGATCCACTGCGGCGGCGTCACCGAGTTGTAATCCGCGAAGCTGTAAATCATGCTCAGCGCGGCCGGTCCGACGAAAAACACGAGAAAACCTACGATCCAAGGAAGGATGAACAACAAAAACGTGCCTTCCTCTTTCCACCTCGAGGTCATGCGGACTCCCCCTGTCTGTCGGCCTTAGCTCAGCTCGCTGATGTAGACGTAACGTTCTTCCTTGATGGAACGTTCGGCGGCAAGCGCGACGAGCAGCGCATCCCGGCCGATCCGGCCGTTGGCATAGGGCGCTTCGCCCGTGGCGACGGAATTCAGGAAGGCGTGCCGCTGCCGCTGGCTGCCGGTATGTCCGCCGTTCACCGAATCGGATTCGTGGTCCAGATCGATGTGGTCGCGGCTCTTGTCCTCGGGACCGAAGATGTCGATCGTCTTGTCCTTCTTGGCGATCATCTGGCCGCCGTTGCTGCCGAGCAGACCGATCTCGAGCCCTTCGTCCATCAGGTTCCTCGGCTTCAGATACATGCAGAGGCCGAGATTCGCCTTGCTGCCGTTCTCGTATTCGACGATGACCCAGGCATGGTCGACGATCGAAGTGCTCGTGAGCGTCCGGGTCTCGTAATGCGTATAGGAATTGGTGATGACGTTGGGCTGACCGTCCTTCAGCACGTGCTGGCCGCCGGACGCGAACACGCGGCGCGGCTTCGAATCGATCATCCAGTTGAAAATATCGAAATGATGGCAATCCTTCTCGATGAGCGCGCCGCCCGACTTGGAAGCGTCATAGAACCAGTCCACCGGCGGGAACGGATCGCGGAATTCCTTGCACCACATCATGGTGACGTCTCCCAGCCGCCCGGCATCCAGTTCCCTGCGCATCCGGCGATAGATGTTGGAGTAACGGTAAGTGAGGCCGATCTGCAGGATCACGCCGGCAGCTTCCGCCTTGGCGATGATCTCGTCGCATTCGCCGAGCGTCGGCGCGACCGGTTTTTCCAGAAACACATGCTTGCCGCGCTCGATAAACGGCACCGCCGCATCGCGATGCATATAGTTGGGCAGCGAGATGACGACGGCGTCGAAGGTGTCGATGTGTTCCAACAATTCCAAGTAACTCGCAACGATACCGGGATTGTTTCTTCTTATGTACGGCATCGCCCTTGCCAAGTTGGATTCGCTCGGATCCGCGATCCAGACGATCTCGCAGTTTTCGATTTGATCGAATCCCATCGCATGGCCGGTCCCCATATCCCCTACGCCGATCAGTGCCAGCCGAATTTTATTCATCCTATATCGTATCCCCCAACTCCGATGTGTTTGCGCCAAACTTTAATTGTTTGGATTACAATTTAAATATTATTCGAATATCAGATAACCGTCAAGGATTTTTAATGCAATTTGGATGAATTTTTCCTTGATTTTTTGGACTTTATTTGGCGTAAATATTCGTAAAATACGATTGCTTATGACGGAATCCCAATCTAACATTCGGATTTTAGTGATCTAAGCGCTTGCAGAGCCTTTGATTTAGAGAATATGCACAAACTTCTTTTCACGCAAAATTTGCTTAAATTTTGCCGCAAATATATCCAAAATTCTATGGAAAACAAAAAGCCCTGCACCGCATAAACGGGCAGGGCGTACGAATGGTGCCGCATCAGGTCGATTGTCTGGCCATTAACTCGAACGGAAGCGTAATCTTGACGGGGAGCGGGTACTTGTTCTGTCTGACGTCGACGAGCGTCTTGGCCGCCACCCAACCGATCTCGAACTTGGGAATATGTACGGAGGTCAGCGGCGGCGTCGCGTACTCGGCGAAGTCGATATTGTCGATGGAGGCGATGGCGACATCCTGGGGAATGCGCAGACCGCTCTCGAATACGGCACGCATGGCCGAGATCGCCATCATGTCGCTGGCGGCCAGAAATGCGGACGGCAGCTTGGCCGGCTTTTCGAGCGCCCGCTTCATCAGCGTATAGCTCTTTTCCGCATTCCATTCCGTATCGAGGATCCATTCCTTATGGATCGCGAGTCCGGCTTCGTCCATCGCTTCTTTGTAGCCGCGGTATCTTTTTTCCTTGGTGATATCGAGCGACCTGCCGGAGCCGCCGAGGAAGCCGATATGCCGATGCCCCCGCGAGATCAGGTGCTGCACCGCATGCTTCGCCGCCATCAGCCGGTCGTAGCCGACGCTGGGAATGGACGGATCGGATACGTCGATGCCGACGACGCAAGGGATATGGCGCTTGATCGCGTCGTAGACGACCGGATCGATGCTCTCGACGACGATGATGCCGTCCACTCCGCCGTCCTGGATCACCTTTTGCAGCATCTCGGGAGATTTGAGATCTTCGCCGTTGTGTATATAAGCCAATTCTCCGCCGTGCTCCTGAATGCCTCGCTCGATGCCCTCGAGAATCGGAGAAAAGTACGGATGATTGTACTTGTTCTGATTAACCGCCACGATGCAGCCGACCTTGCCGATATCGGGCTGCCGCGCGGATATCCCGCGCTTAGAGCCCGCGCCGTCCTTCGCCGTCTTGCCCGGGTTGTAGCCAAGCTGCGCGACCGCGTCCCATATGCGCTGGCGCGTGTCTGCGTTGACGGAACGGCTCGTATCGTTGTTGACGACTCTGGACACCGTGGAGATCGATACGCCCACTTGATCCGCGATATCCTTTAAAGTAGCCAATTCGGTCCGCTCCTTTGCCTTGATTTGCCCCAAACTTGTATATGGCTTTCATTATAGCCGAACCCCGTCCCTTCGGACAACCGACAATGTCGCGGAAATGCGGCGAAGACCGCCTCGCGTGGCATCGCGGGACGGTCTTCATTCGATCTCTTTACTCAAACCGGGGAATAATCCTGAATCGACGCGCCTTAAGGCGCCGTCTCCAGGAACTTCACGTCGGGCATGCGTTCCACGGCGGTGCGCATTGCGTACTCGTTTTCGAACAAGGCGACGTTATTGTCGTTCTTGTCCCTGACGAGCGTCGAGTTGATGCGGAACTTGGAGGCATCGAGCTTGTCGGCGACGATCCAGCGGGCGAACTGGAACTGCGTGCGCGCGAGCTGAATGTCGACGCCGTACTCGTTTTTCATGCGGTATTCGAAGACGTCGAATTGAAGCTGACCCACGACGCCGAGATACGTATCCTCGAACGGGCCGATCGAGCGGAACACCTGTACCATGCCCTCTTCGGTCAGCTGATCGAGACCTTTGAGATATTGCTTCTGCTTCAGCGCGTTTTTGACAGACACCTTGGCGAAGATCTCGGGCGAGAACGTCGGCAGCTCGTCGAACGTCAGGTTCGCGCCTTGCGCGAGGCTGTCGCCGATTCGGAAAATGCCCGGATCGAACAAACCGATGATGTCGCCCGGATAGGCGGTATCGACGATGTCGCGGTCCTGCGCGAGAAACTGCTGCGGCTGGGCCAGCTTAATGTCCTTGCCCGCGCGCACGTGCTTGACCGACATGCCGCGCTCGAACTTGCCGGAGCAGATGCGCAGGAAAGCGATCCGGTCGCGGTGAGCGGGGTTCATGTTCGCCTGGATCTTGAAGATGTAGCCGGAGAACTTCTCGTCGTCCGGTTCCACTTCGCCCTCCGTCGTACGGCGCGACGTCGGCGCCGGGGCCAGCTGCAGGAAGTTCTCGAGGAACGTCTGCACCCCGAAGTTGTTGACGGCGCTGCCGAAGAAGACCGGCGTCAGCTCGCCTGCGCGCACCTTCTCGTAGTCGAAGGGATCGCCTGCGACGTCAAGCAGCTCGAGATCCTGCGCCAACTGGTCGGCGAGATATTCGCCCGCCATCTCGCGTATCGCCGGATCGTTGTAGTCGGCGGCCGGACGAACTTCGATCTTGGAGTGGTCGTTGCCCTGGAACAGCTCGACCTGCTTCTTCATGCGATCGTAGACGCCGCATAGCTCGCGGCCCATGCCGATCGGCCAATTCATCGGCACCGAACGGATGCCGAGCACGCGCTCAATCTCCTCGAGCAGCTCGAATGGATTCTGCCCCTCGCGGTCGAGCTTGTTAATGAAGGTGAAGATCGGAATGCCCCGCTTGCGGCATACCTGGAACAGCTTGATCGTCTGCGTCTCGACGCCCTTGGCGACGTCGATCAGCATGACCGCGCTGTCGGCGGCGGTCAGCGTGCGGTACGTGTCTTCGCTGAAGTCCTGGTGACCCGGGGTATCCAGGATATTCACGTTTTTGCCGGCATACTGGAATTGCATGACCGACGAAGTCACGGAGATCCCCCGCTGCTTCTCGATCTCCATCCAGTCGCTGGTCGCGTGGCGGGCGGCTTTGCGCGCCTTGACCGAACCGGCGACATGGATCGCGCCCCCATACAGCAGCAGCTTTTCGGTCAACGTCGTTTTGCCCGCATCGGGGTGAGATATTATAGCGAAGGTGCGGCGCTTCGCCACTTCCTGCTTAAGTTCGTCGCGGATCGCTTTGCTCATGAATCACGGATTCCTCTCTTGGACAATATGGCAAACTACATTATAGCATATTGTGCCCGGCCAGGGAGGTGAACCTGCGGCGAAGCGGTCAGCGCCGGGCATGAATTAGCGTATTTTCTTGCGATGGCGGTACGACGCTTCCATCCGCCCGCCAAAGCGCGAAAAGGCCGCACAGCACCTTTTGTTGGTACCGTACGGCCTCTTCCTTGCCTTACCTGCAGCCATCGCCGACGGCTCAGTGCGCCAGCGGCGCATCTCCGTCTTCCCGCTTCTGCAACACTTCCTTCTTCAGGAACCAGCAGAGTACGAAGGCGATGCAGACGAACGCGATCGAGATGACGTACAGATTGTGATATGCGCCAGAGAACGCGGTTTTCACGTGCTCAAGCAGGTCCGGCGCGAGTCCCTTCGGAATGCCGCCCGTCTGAATCTCGCTCGCGGTGCCCGCCGGCAATTGATCCGCAATTCCCTCGATGCCTTTCTTGATGTCGCCGGCCAGCAGCGAGCCGAACACGCTGAGTCCGATCGACGCGCCGATCGACTGGAAGAGCTGCACGGTCGACAGCGCGATCCCGCTCTCTTCCTTGCTCACCGATTCCTGCACGATCAGATTGTCCCCGCCGAACAGTGCGCCGAGCCCCACGCCCATGATGACGAAGGCGACGACCACGTACATCACGGAGACGTCGATGCCGAATTGCAGCATCAGGATGAGGGCCACGATCGGCAGCGTAAACGAAAGGATAAAAATCGTACGGTAGGCGACCCGCGTGATGAGGAAGCCGACGAGAATGCTGAACGGGATCGCACCGCCCATGAACGCCAGGTTCAAATACCCCGATGCCCGCGGCGATAAGCCCATGACGTTTTGCGCGAAAAACGGGAAGTTGGCGAACGTGCCCATGACGCCGAGCATCAGGATGAATACGAGGCTCGACAGCACGACGACGTTGCGGTTGCGGAACAGGTGAAGCGGTATAATCGGTTCTTCTACGCGCCGTTCGATCCAGATGAGCAGCGCCGTCAAGACGACGAACAGGACGAGCATGCCGATAATAAGCGGCGAGCTCCACGACAGCCCTTGCGTCTCGATCAGCACCGGCGCGAGCAGCAGGGACAGCAGCGCGAGCATCAGCGTCGCGGCGCCGATCCAGTCGATCTTTTTCTTTTCTTCGCCTCTCTTTTCGACCATCCCGATCCACATGACGGCCGCGGTCAATATGCCGAACGGCAGATTAATGAGGAAAATCCAATGCCAGTTCACATGCGAGATGAGCTCGCCGCTGATCGTCGGTCCGAGCAGCTGCGGAAGGATCATCAGCGGTCCGAACAACGCCTGCAGCTTGGCGCGCTGCTCGAGCTCGTACGTATCGCCTAGAATAACCATCGCGAGCGGCATCAGGCCGCCTGCGCCAATTCCTTGTATGCCTCGTCCGACGAGCAGCATCGGCATCGATTGCGCAAGGCCGCAGACGAACGAGCCTGCGATGAACAATCCGATGCACGCGAGGTAGACGCGTTTGCGGCCATAGAGATCGGCCAGCTTGCCGAGAATCGGCATGAACAGCGTCATGGACAGCATGTAGATGCCGGCCACCCAGCCCATCAGCGGCAGTCCGTGCAAATCCCGGATAATCGTCGGCATTGCCGTGGAGACGATCGTCTCGTCGAGCTCCGCGAAAATCAGGCCAAGCATAAGTCCCGTCAGTACGAGCGCTTTGTTGTTTTTGCGTCCGATCGCGGCTTGCGCGAGTGGAGCCATAGCCATTTGCGTTTACACCCCTTTAAATCGGCGGAGCCGCCGCACTTGAACGGTACCTCCGCGCTTTGAACTGTCGCCATCTTACGACCGGTTTGTGAACTCAATATGAAATGCGCGGCTGGAATCGCGCCTAAAATGCCGCGCCTCCGAACTGCACCTCAATGCCCGCCCGCGGCCATTTCCGGCTTTTCCCCTTTTGCGGGAATCTCAAGCTTCGAACGTCCCATGAAAAAGACGGTGGCGAGTGCGAGTCCCGCGGGCACGAGCGACCAAAGGAACATGTGCGAAATCGAGGACGACAGCGCCTCTACGATCTTATGCAGCGTATCCTCGGGAATGTTGGCACGGTTTTCCGGCGTCAGCGATTGGCGGATGTCGCCGAGCGCCGCGCCCTGCGCATCTTCCGTGCCGGCGAAGGCGCCCTTCAATTTGTCAGCGAGCAAGTTGCGCTGCATGATGCCGAAGACGGTCAGGCCGACCGTCATGCCAAGCGAACGCACGAACGACATCGTCGAGCTCGCAGAGCCCCGCTGGTTCGCCCCGAAGCCGTGCATGCTGGCCATGCCGAGCACGGAGAACGAGAAGCCGACGCCGACGCCCGTGACGATCATGTACCAGACCAGCGTCGCCCTGGGCGTGTCGGGTGTAATCGTCGACAGCAGCGCGGCCCCGATTACGAGAATGACGGCGGACAAGATCATGACATTGCGATAAGACGTCTTCATCGCGAGAAATGCGCCGATCTGCGAAGAGACGACCGATCCCAGCGTCAGCGGGAGCAGGATGAGGCCCGAGTTCGTTGCGGAGCCGCCGTTCACGCCCTGCACGAAGATCGGGATGTACATCGCGAACGTGATAAATGCCGCGCCGTAGAACAATCCCGCTACCGTGCTTGAAGCGAACAGCCGCTGCCGGAACATGCCGTAGGAGATGATCGGATCCGCCGCCTTGGTCTCTGCATACAAGAACACCGCGAACAGGACAAACGCCGCGGCGAACAGCGAGACGATCTGCGCCGAATCCCATGCATACGTGCCTCCGCCCAGTTCCAGCGCGAACATAAGGCTGACGACCGCCCCGACGAGCGTGGAGGCGCCCCACCAGTCGATGCGTTGTTTCATATGAACGCGGGATTCCTTGTAGCCGAATACGATCAGGGCCAGCGCGATCAGTCCCAGCGGGAGATTGATGTAGAAAATCCAGCGCCAGTGGACATGGTCGGTGATGTAGGCGCCCAGCAGCGGTCCGGCGAGGCTCGAGGTGCCGAATACGGCGCCGAAGATGCCCGACATGCCGCCGCGCTTTTCGACCGGAATGACGTCGAACAAAATCGTGAACGCGATCGGCACGAGCGCGCCGCCCCCGATGCCTTGAATAGCCCGATAGATGGACAGCTCGGTGATGCTCGTCGCCGTCCCGCATAGTACCGAGCCGAGCAGGAACATGATCATGCCGAAAATGAAAAACCGCTTGCGTCCGTACATGTCGGACAGCTTGCCGAAGATTGGCATGCCCGCCATTTCCGTGACGAGGTACGCCGAAGTGACCCAGACGATCTTGTCGTAGTCGCCGAGCTCGGAGACGATCGTCGCCATGGCGGTACCGACGATGGTGTTGTCGATGGCCGCCACAAAGATGCCGAGCATTAGTCCGGCGAGAACGATGCCCAGCTTGTTGCCTTGCGAAGCGCTCATAATTAAACCTCCTGAAGAAATTGAATATCGAATTAAATGCGCACGCGCTGACCGACCTTGGCCCGCGAGTCTACGCGCAGCTCCCGCCGGTATTCGACGCGCCCGATCACGCAGCCCGGACCGATGACGACGTCCCCGCCCCTGACGACATCGGCTTCCGTATGCTGCAGCTCGACCTGGTCGCCTTCGATCGTACCTGCCTTCAACGAGGCGGCTCCCGAAGGCGATACTAGATTTTTGAGGGCGCTCATCCGGCTCCGCCGGACGCTGAGCTTGCCGCCCCCGAGCTCGCCCACGGAGCTGGGGCCGTATAACCCGAGCTCCAGCCGCTCTGCGCTGAGCAGACCGCCGCAGACAATGGCGCCGCGCAGCAAGGCTTCGCCAAGCTCCACGTCGCCATCTACGGCGAGCTGGCCGTAGAGCTTCATTTTTTCGCTCCGCAGGTTGCCCTTCACTTTAACTTCGCCCGTGCCCCCGATTTCTCCGCTCGCAAGGCTGGCCTCCACGCCGCAAGTGCCGGTAAGCTTGACCGCATCCGCCTTCAGCCCTCCGCGAACGTCAACTTCGCCCGTACAAGTCAGCTTGCTGCAGTCCAGGTCCCCGCGAAATTCGCACTCGCCCGTAATCTTCACTTGACCGAAGACGCCCCCGTTCGAGGAACTGGTTCCTACCATCTTCAGCGCGGGCCGACTTTGATTAGCCATTTAATTTCGCCTCCTCGCCAATTCGGGCCGCCGGGTGCTTGCGAAGCTCGGTCCGGTATTCCACGCGATCGATGACGCAGCCTTCGCCGATCGTCACCCGATCCCCCCGCACGACTTTTACCGTCGCGTGATCCAGTTCGATCCAGTCGCCTTCGATCAAGTCGGCCATCAGCTCCTGAGCGAAGCTCGGCAGCATCCGCTGCCATAACGTTTGCCAAGCGCCGGTCCGTCCTTTACCGATGCGGATCGACTCGCCGCCGATCTCCTTCGCGGCGCCTCTGCCCTGCAGCTTCAGATCGATCGTGCCCGCATTCAGCAGCCCGCCGATCTTGAAGGCGCCCTCTCCTTCGAGCGCGTCCGTCTCGCAATCCCCGCCGACGGTCAGCATGCCGTTCAAACGCAGCTGCTGCCCCGCATACGCGCCCACTACCGTAATGACACCGTCGATGACGGCCTTGTCGACTCGTGCATTCCCGGCGATATCCAGCGTGCCGTCGAGGTCAAGCTCGACAGCCGTCAATTGTCCGCCAATGCGGATTCGGCCGTCCGCGTCGAACAGCTGCGCTTCGATATCGCTCGCCACCTTGCAGACGCCGTTCAGTTCTACTTTTTTATAGACGCCGCCCGCAGCGGTACCGATGCCATCCATTTTCAAATCGCCGATCATCTCGCTGGCCATCGCTTATCATCCTCTCTTCAGTTCAGCTTGCTCCTCAACTGCTCCGCGATCTCCGCCAATTGCACTCTGGCAACGATCTTGACGCCGGTATCGAAGTGCAGCGCAGAAGGCACCGAAGCGAGCGCAAACATCGTTACGCCCATCTTCCGCATAAACAGCAGCTCGCACGGCTTGCCTTCATAACGGGGAAAGTAATCGCGCAGCGTCTCTATCAACAAGTCGCTCTCGACAAGGCTGATCTCTCCCGCCGACAGCAGCTGATCCGTTACGAACAAATACAATAGCTGCGCAAACGTATAGGCTTCCTGATCATTCAGCTGCGTCGGCGTGCTGTGACGGTCGATGGAAATTTTCGAAACAATGTTACGTTCTACTAGCTCGCGTTTGGACAACGTAAGTTCGGTTTGCAGAGGAGACAGCTTGCCGGCCAACTCATCCAGCGATAAATCTTCCTTCATGTTCATAATCCGATCGATTCTAGCCAATATCATATCTTTAGGAAAAAAGGTCTCTTGTCCTGTAAACGTGGACTTGCGGATAAACCACTCCTCGGGGATCAGCTGCTTGCGCTTCCAGCGGTAAAGCTGGCCGTAAGAGATGCCCATAAGCTCCAGCAGGTCTTTTTTCGAGATTAATTCGCGCTCCATGTTCGTCACCTCTTAAAATCAATGTAACATAACACTGTTACGTTGTAAACGAGCGAAATGAACACGAGCACGCTGCGAATTTAATTGTAATGCGGGCGATGGAAATTCGCTTCCGTCTACAGTAGCTTAGCGGCCTCGGTCTGGAGACCGAGCGGAAGTCTTCGCAAAGCCCGGCGGAAGGTGCAACCATCGCAGTCCATCGCATGTCCACCGTAATTTCTGCATCAAAAAAACCGGGACGCTCAGCGTCCCGATTCTGCTCGTCATATTTAGATTAGTCGCCAATCAACAGCGCACGGGCCGGCGCGGCATCGATGCCGGTCATCTTCAGCGGCGCGATGACGAGCCAGTAGGAGCCCGGCGCGACGTCCTTCAGGCGCACGCCTTCGACGATGACGACGCCCGCGCGCATCAGCGTGCGGTGCGTCGGATACTCCGCCTGCGACCGCTCGATGCCAAGCGCGTCCGTCGCGGCGACCGCGATGCCGATCTCGGCCAGATAGCGCGCCCCGTCTTCGCGCAGGAAGACGAAGTCCATCAGAAACTCCTCGGTGTACGAGCTGCTCGTCTTAAACAGCAGACGTTCGCCCTTCTGGATGTTAAACGGCACGAGATCTTCCTTCGTAATTGAATCGTTGACGTGCGTCAGATCCAGCACGCGTGCCGGACCAACCAACTGCTCCAGCGGGATGGTCTCGATCGTAGCGCCGCCCGCCAGCATATGAAGAGGCGCATCCACGTGCGTCCCCGTATGCACGTTCATCGTCAGCAAGCTTTCGTGCGGCTTCCCCTGATCGTGATTTTGCACGTTCGTGATACGCGGCTTTTTAGCCTCGTAATTTTTCCATACCTGCATGCCCTCTTCGATCGTCATACTGATGTCGTATATACGCGGCATCCGCCGTTTCCTCCTCCGAATAAAGGCTGCCCGCGCAGGCGGGCAGCCTTTTATAATTTTACTTGCCGGAATTGCTGACCCAAATGACGTTGTCCTCGTCCTGCCCGTTCACCGGCCACCAATGGAAGCCGTCCTGATGCAGCAGCTTGTGCGCCTGCTGCGGGCCCCAAGCGCCTGCGGAGTAGTGAGCAAGATCCGCGGCATGCTCCTGCCAGGCGGCTGCGATCGGATCCACCAGCTGCCAGGCGGCCGCAAGCTCGTCCCAGCGCGTGAAGTAGGTCGAATCGCCGCGCGCCGCGTCGAAGAGCAAACGCTCGTAAGCTTCAGGCGTATTGATGCCGACCTGGCAGCTCTGGCAGAATTCCATCGCCACGGGCTGCACCGTCATCTCGTTGCCCGGCTTTTTGGCGTTGATCCGGATGTAGATGCCCTCCATCGGATTGACGCGAATGACCAGCAGGTTCGGCTGGAGCTGCTGCCGGCTAGCGAACAGCAGGTTGCCCGGCACGTTCTTGAACTCGACGACGATCTCGGTCGACTTGACCGGAAGCCGCTTGCCGGTGCGGACGTAGAACGGTACGCCCGACCACCGGAAATTGTCCACGAACAGACGCGCCGCGAAAAACGTCTCGGTCGTCGAATCCGCGGGCACCGAATCTTCCTCGCGGTAACCCTTGAGCGCTTGGCCTCTCAGCTCGCCCGACGTGTATTGGCCGCGGATGACGCGCTCGCGCACCTCGTCGCCGGACTTGAAGCCACGCAGGGAGCGCAGCACCTTGACCTTCTCGTCGCGGATCGCTTCGGGATCGAGATGGCTCGGAGGCTCCATCGCGATCATCGTCAGCATCTGCAGCATATGGTTCTGCACCATGTCGCGCAGCGCGCCCGATTTGTTGTAGTAGGCGCCTCGCTCTTCGACGCCGACCGTCTCGGACAGCGTGATCTGGACGTTCGCGATATGCTGCTTGTTCCAGAGCGGCTCGAAGAAGGCGTTGGCGAAGCGGATGACCTCGATGTTCTGCACCATTTCCTTGCCCAGGTAATGGTCGATGCGGAATACTTCGTCCTCCCGGAATACGTGGCGGATCTCCTCGTTCAGCTTGGACGCGGACGGGTAGTCGTAGCCAAACGGTTTTTCGATGACCAGTCGATGCCAGCCTTCGCTCTCAAGCATGCCGCCGTCCCGTAGGTTGCGGGATACGGTGCCGAACAGTTCAGGCGCCAGCGCCAGATAGAAAAGGCGGTTGCCGGCGATCGAGTAACGCGCTTCGAGCGCCTCCGTCGAGGCCTTCAGCTCGCGGAAGCCGTCCACGTTGCCGATGTCGAGGGAGTGGTAGGTAAAGCGCTCCGCGAAATCCTGCCAGTCCTGGCCGTCTCCGATCTTGTAACGGCAAAATTCCTTGATCGATTCGAGGACGTCCTCGCGGAACTGCTCGTCCGTGCGCGGGCGCCGCGCGAGGCCGACGATGGCGAACTTGTCGCCAAGCTTGCCTTCGCGGTAGAGGCTGTACAACGCCGGAAACAGCTTGCGGCGGGCCAGGTCGCCCGTCGCGCCAAAGATAAAGTAAACCGCGCCTTCCGCGGCTACGTTGTCTATCAGTTGATCCGTCATGTGTTCGTCAACTCTCAATGCGTTAGAATAGCGTTCGCCCGAGCCTCGGCTGAGCCGCCGAAGTTTCTCTCGGACTGCATCGCTTTAAAGCCCAAATTTGACCCTTACTCATGCTCAGTAGTTTATCATAATTGACTTCTCTAAGCTATTCTTTTGGAGGTTTTTTACAACTGGCCTGCCGGTGTTTCAAGCGTATGCCGTTAGGGTAATTCAGCATAACTTTACAATAGGGAAACAGGGAAACGCAGCCAAATAAAATACGCACTGAGGAGGTCAGCAATTATGGCCATACGTTTCAATAGCTTGAACGGTTCAGCACGGCTCTCCGCCCGCATTTCCCCCGTTAATAGAGTGACGCCGCTCCTGCCGTTTCAAGAGGTGCTCGACGAAGAGACTTACCGGTACGTTCGCGAAGAAGGAGATTCGCGGCGCGCGCCGGTGCCGGCCCCGCTGCCTCCTCACGTCAGGCGTGCCGCCGAAGCCGCCTCTTCCGTCGTGAAGCAGGCGATCGAAGTCAATTACGCCGTCGACAAAGTGTACGCAAGCCCGTCCGAAGCCGCGATGAGCGAGCTCCAGGACAAGGCCGAGAGTCTGAGCCTAAGCCTCCAATCCGAGGAAGAGCTGCAGCTCGATCCCGGCATCGGAGAACGGCTCACCGCAGCGTACTCGCCCATGGGCTGGCGCAGAGTCGCCGAGCCGCTGGCCGAGCAAGCCCCTTGGCGGATGATTCCCCTCCGCGAAGCGATCTATACGGATCAGATGCAGCTGCAGTCGTTGTATCCGGATACCGGCCTATTGCTCAGCGAGCAAGCTTAAACTTCTCTTGTGAAAAGGGACGTCGCAGATCATGCTGCACGTTCCTTTTTTTGCGCCGCTTTAATTTAACGGCCCGTTCGTTCCTTGTCTGTGGCGGCTTGACTTCAACCGGTGTTCACACCATCCTGTCCGAAGGGGATATCGTTCAAACGCTGCAAGAACCTCCCCGTACAACGCCGCGCGGCATGCAAAAAAACCGCTAGAGATACGATCCTGCGGTTCCTCGCTTACTCATTCCGGCGAACGGCTGATGCTTAGCCTAAAGGTTTTCCGCCATCGGTCCCGGTCGGCCGAGCAGATAGCCTTGGGCGTAATTGACGCCCATCGAGATCAGTTTGTCCAGCTCCTGCTGCGTCTCCACGCCTTCGGCGATCAGTGCAATCCCCATCCGATCCGCGGCTTCGACGAGCGTGCCGAGCATGTGTTCCTTGAACGTATCCGCATGCAGGCCGCTGACGATCGAACGGTCCACTTTAATATAATCCGGCCGCAGTTCGACGATCGACAGCAAAGAAGAATATCCGGCTCCGACATCGTCGATAGCGATCTTGTATCCTTGGCTCCGGTAATGCGCCAGCACGCGCTGCACCGAGCCGAAGTCCCGGATGCTCGATCGTTCCGTGATCTCGAAGACGACCTGGTCGGGCGTCAAGCCATGCGACTCCAGCAGCGCGAGTGTCTTCCAGGGCGCAAATTGCGGTGCGTCGATAATGCGGGGAGACAGGTTCAAGAACAGCTTCTGTTCCTTCGCAAGGCCGGCGCTGCCCGAGATGGCCCGCTCTCTGGCGAGGCGGTCCAGCGCATAATCTTTGCCCGCACGCTCGGCGAACTCGAACAACGGCAGCGGCCCGTTAAAAACGTCGGTGTTCATCGGCCTCGACAGCGCCTCATATCCGAGCGGACGACGCTCGCGGATGTCCACGATCGGCTGATAGACCGACCGCAGCGCCTGATTATCCAGCAGCCGTTGCAGCTCGCCGAGCCGGAGCGCGTCTTCCAGCGCATCCTCGTGCTGGCCGTTCTGCATCGCTTCCCGCGCCATCTCGTGCAGCTTGCGTGCGGTCCCCTCGCCACGCTTGAACTCGCCGAACGCGCAGCCTGCGTGAAGCGAAGGCAAAGGCGCGCCGGGCTGCTCTTCCCGCAGCGCCGGCTCCAGCAGCTGCTGCTTGTACGCCCTGGCTGACAGCATCAGCTCGCGTCTGAAGCGGCCCGGCTCCTCCTGCTTGTCCGCGCAGAAAAAAAGCATCAGATCGTTATGCAGCCATTTCGCCGCATACGGTCTCGTCGGCGCCGAAAAGCTCTCGAGGAGCAGCTCCTCGGCCCTCCTTTTCCACCTCGCCTCGATCAGCGAGGCCGCGCTCCCCGCAGCTCCGCTCCAATAAAAGTACAACAGGGCGGCTTCTCTGTCCGCAACCCTGGATATGCCCGGCCCCGGATACGTTCCCAACGCCATCGTGTCTCCCCCTCCAGCCGTCTTATGCCCGTTCTTCGAATGACGCTGCGATCGCCTCGCTGACGGCGTACGCGCTTCCCGGCAGTTCCTTGGCCTTTTTCTTGCATGCCGCGGCCAATCGCGACAGTTCTTCATGACTGACGGTTCCTGAGCCGTCCCAACGGATGACGGCGATCGAGAGCGTCACGCCGGGCTGCTGGACGGCGCCGCCATGCCGGTCGACCACCGCCGTCGGCCGAGCCGTCCCGTACATCGGATCGACGCCGGCGTGGAACCGCTCGATGAAGGCGCGGCAGCGAGCTTCTGGATCGGAGCGATCGCTAATGGAGATAAAGTCGTCGCCCCCGATATGACCCAGGAAGTGATGGGTTCCTTCCTCCTGGTTCAGGACGCCGTCAAGCACGGACGCCGTATATCGGATCATATCGTCCCCGGCGCTATAGCCGTAGCTGTCGTTGAACCATTTAAAATAATCCAGATCCGCGTAATACACGCTGAACGGCTTGCGCATTTTAATACGGGCTTCGATCTCCCGGCGAATAATGTCCCCGCCAGGCAATCCCGTCAGCGGGTTGACGCGCCGTGCCGCTTCGGCTTGCAGCGAAGCGAACGATTCGAGCAGCGCCTTGACGGTGACGCCGCCCACGTACCGGCCCTGCTCGGTCACGATCACCGTGTCGTACAGCTGCGAGTCCGAACGATCCATGGCCCTGCGGGCGACGGCTTCAACCTGCATGTCCGCCTCCGCGACGAGCGGCGCGTTCTCCATGATCTTGTCGATCGTCCGGTTCCAATACAGCGGCATGCCGAATTTGGACGCCAGCATCCGATTCAGCCGGTCCCGCGTGATCAGTCCGCGCGGCTGTCCCGCGATCACCACGACGATGCTGTGGCTGTCCGGCTGTTCCTCGAACCACTCCGCGGCTGCCGATACCGGCGTTTCCGGCGGCATGGCGGGCATGGAGACCGCGAGCCGGCCGACCGTCAATCCTTGCTCGCCCTCCGCCCAGGGATCGGCCGATTTGGGGTCTGCCGCGGCCTTGGCCGGATTCGCGGACACCTCGGGAACTTTGGCTTCTTCCATAGCTTTATAAGCGCGTGCGCCGGCCTCCATCATGCCCTCCATGAGCAGCTGTTCGCCGCTGTGACCCGGCGCCCTTGGAGGCATCATGATAAATCCGAAGCCGATCGCGGCTTCGGCGCCCGCATCCTCTGCGACGATGCCGCGGAGCTGAGTTTCAAGCTCGGGCCTGACGGCCTGTCGCCGGCGTTCGTCCTCCGGCAGCCGCACGGCGAGCAGCAGCAGATGTTCGCCCTGCCAGCCCCACAGAATCTGCGAGCGGCCTTCCATCCATTGCTTTAGCTTTTTCTTCGGCCAGGTCGCTCTGTCGGGACCAAGCCGCCCTGCCAGCATGCCGACGTTTCCCTCGCGGGAGCCTCCTACGATCGTCCTGATGCATGCTGGATTCAGTAGACTTTTTACCCATTTACTCATGGTAGCCGCCTCCACTGACAACCTGCTTCTTACCTATTGTAGTCCCGAATCGTTAACGCAAGGTAATATTTACCGTCAGAAAATAAAAAAAATTGTCGATCACGGTCGAACTTCCGACTAAAGACGCGCATTCGGGTATGAAAAAACCGCATGCAGCGCACTTGGCGCGGTTCATGCGGCTTGCTTTATTGCGGAGGACACGATATTCTTGGCAGGCTATTCGGCCAATCCGTTGCGGTGTGCGTAGATCGCCGCTTGGGTTCGGTCCTCGACGCCCAGCTTGCTGAACATATTGGTCAGATGGTACTTGACCGTCTTGATGCCGATGAACAGCTCGTCCGCGATCTCTTGGTTGGACTTGCCCTGTGCGATCAGATGCAGCACTTCCATCTCCCGCTCCGTCAGCTCTTCGTGCGGCTGCGCCTCGGTCTGCGGCGGCCGTCTGAACCGATTCATCATCTTGGAGGCGACCTGCGATTCGAGAACCGATTGACCGCGTGCCGCGGCCCGGATCGCATCCGCGATCTCGCTCGCCCTCGACGTCTTGAGCAAGTAGCTGAATGCGCCCGCTTCGATGACAGGATACATCTTCTCGTCGTCAAGGAAGCTCGTCAGCACAATGACGCGACATTCCGGCTGCTGCTCGAGCAGACGGCGCGTGGTCTCGATGCCGTCCATGCCTTCCATGACCAGGTCCATCAGCACGACGTCCGGATTGTACGCTTTTGCGAGTCGCAAGCCTTCTTGTCCGTTGCCCGCCTCACCTACCACTTCAATGCCTTCTTCGGTCCCCAGTACGGCAGCCAGTCCGATTCTCACCATCTCGTGATCATCGACCAGCAGCACTTTGATCGGCTGTTGCTCCGCCATCTTCCCACCCTCTCTCTTCCGTCATGATCGGCACCCGGATCTCGATGCGCGTGCCCTTGCCCGGCGCGCTGGCAATGTTCAGGGAACCGCCGAGCTCGTTCACCCGTTCTTCCATGCTGACGATCCCGTACGAAGCGTGCTTTTTCTCCTGCATATCGAAGCCGACGCCGTCGTCCCGGATCGCCAGCCTGACGGTGTCTCCCCGTCTATGTAAGGCGATGTCCATCTTGTTCGCGCGGGCATGCCGAAGCGTGTTGGACAGCGCTTCTTGCACCATGCGGAACAGATGGTTCTCAATGCCTTTGTTCAGCGGCAGGTCCTCGTCCATATCGAGCGAGATGTCGATGTCGACCTTGGCCCGCATCTCCTTCACCAGCTCCGGCACCGCCTGAGACAGCCGCTTGCCCTCCAAATGGACGGGCCGCAGGTGCAGCAGCAGCGCCCGCATCTCGGACTGCGCGACCGAGGACATCTCCTCGATGAGCGCGATCTGCCGACGCGCCCGCTCGAAGTCCTGGTCCATCGTCCGTCCGACGGCAGTGGCCGTCATCGAGATTGCGAACAGCTGCTGGCTGACCGCGTCGTGCAGCTCGCGCGCGAGCCGCTGCCGCTCTTCGACGACGGCGCTCATGCGCGCCTTGGCCGCAAGCTCCGTATTGTTGGTCGACAAGCGCTGCAGCGAAGCGACCTGCTCCTCCCACTTGCGGCTGAAGCGAACGAGCTGTTCGGCGAGCAGCCCGATCTCGTCCTTGCCCATGTTCGGCTGCGGCTGCACCGGGCTGCCCCGCTCCATCAGCAGCAGCGTATGGCGCATCTGCTCGATGCGGCTGCGCGTCGGCAGGCTTCTGAACAGACCGAAGCCGACGCCCGCCACGATGAGGACGCCGACTGCGGTAAGGCCGAAGGTGATGACGTTCGACCACGACTCGAACGGAGCCGCGAGTCCCTGGCTTTCCAGCAAGTAAATGACAACGAAGCCGATCCCGAGGGAGAACAGAACAGCTTCGCCGATTTGACGCCAGACCATTATGCGCTCCTCCTCAGATCGGCCGGATACGAATGTTGCCGACGATGTAATTAAATTGCAGTTTGATCTGCTGATCCTGACGCGCGAAGCCCGGCGTGCTCCACGACATGCGCCTCATCATGCCGCCGTCGCCCTGCCCGTCGACCGTCACCTGGCCGAGCAGCACATTGGCCTCGACCTGCACCCCGTAGTCCTCGGGAACGACGATCTCGATATCGCCGACGATGCCCTGCAAGACGACGTTCGTCTCGTTGTCCTCCGGCACGACGCCGCTCAGGTCCAGCCTGACCTCGCCGTACAGATGCCAACTGCCCATGGAGCGGAGCACCCAGCCTGGCCGATCCTGCCTCATGCTCAGAATGAGCCTTGGCCTGCTGACATATCCGGCGCCTTGGGACGGCCTCACACGCAAATAATAGATCGCCGCAAGGATCAATCCGATCACGAGCACGAGACCGATCTGGTTGACGACCAGCACGATCGCGCTGACGGCGATGACAACGACCGATAACCGGCTGCGATCCTGCCTGTAGCGCTCAATGCCGAGCCATAGGAGGATGGCCGCGTTGACTGTCGCGAAGCCCGCGATGGCGCCGACGGCCAGATAGAGTCCGGCGGCGATGAGCACCAGCGACTTTTTGGACAAGTTCAGGTTTTTCATACCGGCCGCCTCCTCTCCGTAGGATCGTCTGCGCTGCGGCCCAATACCTTGTTATCGCGGATAAAGCCATAACGGACGGGTTCGTCCGTTATGGCCTTCGGCGAGCATCCTTGCTAGCATACCACATGTTTTCTGCGGCGTGAATGCCGCCTGTCGACGTTCCTTATTCGTCCGAAGCGGACGGAGGCGCGATACGGCTCTTCAGCGCCGCCAGCTCTTGATCGACCTTCATCGCCTTGGCGGGATCGACGGAGGACGGAGCGACGGATACGCCGCCGAACGGGGCGCCAGGCAGGCGGGCGACATCGGCTTCGGCTTCCATCTGCAGGATT
This sequence comes from Cohnella sp. GCM10020058, assembly GCF_042683485.1. NCBI lineage: Bacteria > Bacillati > Bacillota > Bacilli > Caryophanales > Paenibacillaceae > Cohnella > Cohnella sp. GCM10020058. Next base: position 9,910 of record NZ_JBHUJV010000001.1, on the reverse strand, counting down.
TTCTCCTCCATCCGGTAGAAGCCACGGGAAGCATTGCCGCTCTCGATCGTGTGCGTCTGGCTCGATTGCGCCAGCTGCTTGCGCGCCTTGGCCATTTGAGCGCGGGCGGCGAGCTCGTTGCGCTTGTTGCGCAGCTTGTAGAACTCTTCCTTCATCTCGTGCAGCTGGCCGGTCAGCTCGGCGACCTGCGCGCTCGCTTGGCTATGCAGCTCTTGCAGGCTGCCAGCCTGGCCTTCGTAGTAAACCTTCTCCTCGAGCAGCTTGCGGGCGATGCCTTCGTTGCCGGAGAGCAGCGCTTGCTCGGCTTGACCGATGCGCTCGGCGGAGATGCGAACCGCCTCGTCGAGACGCTGCTTCAGCCGGCGCTCTGCCGCCATCTGACGCGCCACCGTTACTTCGGCGTCGCGAATTTCCACTTCCATGTCGCGAATATACTGGTTGAGCATTACAACCGGGTCTTCCAGTTTGTCCAGCAGCTCGTGCACCGATGCCTTCGTCATGTCCTTCATTCTTTGAAATACGCCCATTGTATTATTCTCCCTTCGATTGTTGTTCAAATTTGGTGATGCGGGCCTTCAGTTCTTCGATTTCCTTCTTGAGCGCCTTCTTCTCGATATCCTCCATCATCGCGTCCAGCGTCGACGACGCTTGCGAGGACGGAGCGGCCGTCTGGGGAGCGGGCCTGGCTGCCGGTGCGGCAGGACCCGGACCGGGCCAAGCGCCGCCGGAGTTCCAGGAAGAAGCGGGCGGTGCCGGCGGACGTTGTTGCGGAGGCGTCCAGCCGCCGTTTTGAGGCGGAGGCGCCCAGCCGCCATGGCCTCCATGCGGACCGCCGAAGGCGCTGCCGCCGCCGAAGTCCGAATCGCGGGGAATGATGAACCCGGCGATGATGTAGACGAACAGCACGGTGCCGCCGGAGAAGACGGTCACGATGACGAGCAGGATTCGCAGCAGCGTCGCGTCAACGCCGAGGTAATCGGCGAGTCCCGCGCACACCCCGAACAGCTTGCGGTCGCGGGTCGATCTATACAGCTTGCGCATCGTTTACCCTCCTTGTTCCAGCTTGCGCTTCAGATTTTGCAGCTCGCGGTCCACGGCTTGCGAGACCACCGTGCCGGCCTGGTAGACGAGCTCCTGGCCCATGCGCCGCAAATCTCTGAGGCTCTTGGTCTCCAGCTCCATGTCCGTCAGCCGGTCGTCCACCTTGCGCAGCATTTGCGAAGGATCTGCGCTTCCGGGCGCGAAGCGGGCGTTCAGCCTTTGCTGCAGCTTCAACGACTCCATACGGGCGATGTAGAACTGCCTGCGGTCGTAGACGCTGCGATATTCGTCCCTCAGCTCCTGCAGCAGCTGCTCCAGCTCAAGCAGCTCGTCGCGGCTCTGCTCGTACAAGCCTTGATAGCGCTCCGCCCGTTCTTCATGGGCGACCTTGTCGGCGAGCGCCAGCTTCGCGGCGTTCTCCTCGCCTGCCTTCAGCGCGGTCAGCGCTTGTTCCTCGCGGCGCTGCGTCCACAGCTGCGCGTCCTTCAACTGCTTGTGCATCTGGTCGGTGTGGGCGGCGTATTGCCGCTGCAGCACCTCGCACTGGCAGATCTCTTGATGCGTCGACCAGAGGAACTGATCGATGAGCTTAACGGGGTCCTCCGCGTTGTCCAGCCTCTCATTCAGCGTTGCGACCGTTATGTCCCGCACTCGTTTGACTACGCTCATTGTTATGGATAACCTCCTTTGCTTACCATCTGCGGGTACGACCCGATTTGCCGTTCAGCATCGATATTCCCAGCACGATCAGCCCGATCGCCGCGACCCAGAAGATCACGACCGACAGCTTGCCCAGCAGCATGAAGCCGCCGATGATGCCGATGACGATGCCGATCAGTCTGTAACCGTTGCGCCATGCCATCACGCCAAGACCGATGATCGCGATCGGAATCAGAAGACCGATGATCCATCCGACCAAGTGACCCAGCTTACCGAAGAGAAGAAGTACGCCCAACGCGATCAGTACCACTGCCCAACCACTGTTCTTTTTCAACTCGTCTCACCCCTTTGCGTCGTTTCCTGTTTGCTTTACCTCACAAATTCATTGTAAACGCTCGGACGCCTTCGGATAACGGACCCGCGCACGGAATTGGCCCTAGACTGCAGTCGGGGGCCGGCACGGTCTTAAGGTGCCAACATTTGCGGGTACCTTTGGCCTTCCGTCTATGTTAGCGTTATCTATACCATAAACGGGAGGTGTTTGGATGTTACGCAAACGCTTGACGATTGCCACGGCCGGCTTGTTGGCGGCTTCGGCGATATGGACGGCTCTGCCGGCAGCTGATGCTTCCGCCGCTAATGCGACGGATATCGGCTCCGCTTGGACCTTTGGAGGCATGGACTCTACGCCCGATGCTTCTGCAGGCGGTACGGCCGATGCTTCGGCAGACGGTACGACCGCTTCGTCATCCGACGTTGAAAAGATCATTGCAGAAGGCATGCGTTATATAGGAACGCCTTACGAATACGGTTCGGATCGGAATACCGATGCGACGTTCGATTGCTCGGACTTCGTCAAATGGATTTATTACCGCGCGGCGGGGATCGAGCTGCCTTCCGACTCGCGCAGCCAAGGAGATTACGTCAAGAAAAAAGGGACCGTCACGAGCGACTGGCGCGAGCTGAAGCGGGGAGATTTGATGTTCTTCATGTCCTATCGCGGCACGTCCGCTTCCGCATACGGCGATGCGGTCAAGTCTAACGCTGAAATTACGCATGTCGCGATATACCTGGGAGACGGCAAAATGCTTCAGACTTACTCGAAGGACAGCGGCGGCGTTCGCACGGACACGATCGACGGAACGACTTGGGAAAAGCGGTATTTGTTCGGAGGCAGCGCCCTCTGAGTTTTTTCCACTATTGATAAAGGCTCCGCCCCTTCAGTTGGGGCAGAGCCTTTTTTATAGCCAGGTCCAGCCTGGAAACATCGCCGCCTGGCCCCGATACGCACCCTTCTCGTCAATGAGATTCCAGACAACGGCTTGCTCGATCCGGAACCTTTTGCCGCTCCCCGAGATTCTGACCCCTTCGTATCCGTCAGAATAACCCTTTATCCTGACATTCTCCATAAAGGCTTCCCTGACGCTTCGCTCCAGCGGTTCGGCTGTAAGCCTGGAAGGCATCGCTGTAAACGCCTGCCAGGTCATTTCCCATAGCGTCAGCGCGGTCCGATTGCCATAGTTCAGCACCGGATCCGCCTCCGTCCCGTGGGACAACAAAGCAAACGGCGCTTCGTACAATCGCTCCGCCGCACATGATTCCGTCTCGGCTTCGACCAACGTTTTTCCTGTTAATTTCAGGTAGCTGTCCATGAGCAACCGGCTGTGCCGCTCCAGCCCTTCGCCCTTCTCAAAGCCCATCCGCTCCTCGCCCCTTTCCCATTTCCCCATTGTACTTCCGTTTCACCGGCGGTCAAGATGGACAATAGGAAGTAGTCCCGGGCAGATCCCCTACCAAAGTTCTAACGGTCGGCGATGCGGATAGAATGTCCGAAGGAAAGCGCACAATGACATTAACTTTCAAAGGAGGCATTCAGAATGAGCGAATCCCAGCATATCATCGATAAGGAAGAACGAATCGACACTTCCAAGGTGGGCGATACGATCTCTAGAATCGACGCTCCGAAAAAGGACGAGATCCTCAGCAACTTCGAATCGTTCAAAAGCTATCTGAACAAGCGAATCGCGCTTGGCGAATCGCTCGGCCTCTCCGAGGAGCAGCTCGCGCAGGTCGCGGAGAAGGTCGCGGATTATCTCGCGGAGCACGAGGATCCACGCAACGCCGAGGAAAATCTGCTGAAGGAATTATGGAAGGTCGGCGAACAGGACGAACGACACAAGCTTGCGCATATGCTCGTCAGGCTGGCGCAGCAATCCTGATCGTCCTGAGGCTGTGAATCGCGATCGACCGTCGCATGGTGCGGCGGTCGATCCCTTACCCAGGCAAGGAGGAAAGGAAGATGGACAAAAAAACGAAAAAAAAGTCGCTGCGCTTTGCCGAGAACTTGTACTGCCGCTTTCAGGACGACGAAGTGCCCGCGATGGGCGCCCAGTTGACCTATTACTTAATCCTGGCGATATTTCCTTTCATGATCTTCCTTATCGCCTTGATCGGGTTCACGCCGTTCACGACCTGGGATCTGCTGGACGCCCTGAATAAGGTATTGCCTCAGTCCAACAGCCAGGTGCTTGTCGATTGGATCAAAAACATACAAGATAATCGCAGCGGCGCATTGCTTTCTTTCGGGATCATCGGTTCGCTATGGTCGGCCTCGAGCGGCATTAATGCCATCATCCGGGCGCTGAACAAAGCCTATGACGAGCCGGAGACACGCCCGTTTTGGAAGGTTAAGGGACTGTCGCTTATTGTGACGCTCGTCCTCACGCTCGTTATCTTCAGCAGCCTGGCTTTGCTCGTATTCGGCCGTTGGCTCGGCCAGTGGATTTTCAAGACGTTCGCGCTTCCCGATTTCTTTGACGAAGTATGGTCCGTGGCGCAGTTCGTCATCCCGATCGCCATCATCGCGCTCGTGTTCACGGCCATGTACAAGTACGTGCCCAACCGGCATTTGAAATTCAAGGAGGTTCTGCCGGGCGCCCTCGTGGCAACGATCGGCTGGATCGTCGCGTCGGGACTGTTCGCTTTTTACGTCAGCAACTTCGCCAACTATACGAAAACCTACGGCAGCTTGGGCGGCGTCATCGTGCTGCTCACCTGGCTTTACATCAGCAGCATCATCGTCGTGCTCGGTGGCGAGATCAACGCGACGCTCGCATTCGACCGGGAAGGCAAGAGCAAGCCCGAGTGCAAAAAGTATACCCACTCCATTACGAATGCCTGGAACAAAGTCAAAAACTGGCGCTCGCCCAAACGAGACGACAAGGGTAAAAAAGTGCCTCCCCATGTGCATACTTAAAACATGGCGGTTCGCTGCATCGATACCCAAGGGATACTGAAAACCGCCTTGCGTTCGGAATGTCGCGCGCTGATTCCATTCAGTGGCTGCGCATACGTGAAAGCCCGAATACGGGTTGAATATAATCGGGCCGGAATATCGATTCCGGCCCCTATTCTTGTTCATGTGCAAATTTTGCGATGCCTCGTCATGATTGTCCCTTTATCGCGTTAGCCCTCTCGCTTAAACGGCCTCCGACGTTCTCTCCCGATGAGCCAGATAAAACAGCAATCCCGTACCTATCGCTCCACCAGCGAAGTTGCCCAGCAGGACGGGGATCCAGTTCCACAAGACCATGTCCGCAACCGTGTAGTTCGCGCCGAGCATGAGACCGGCTGGCAAAAGGAACATATTAACGATTAAGTGCTCGAAGCCTTGTCCGAAAAACAGCAGCACCGGCATCCACATTGCCGTGATCTTGCCGATCGTCGAGGTCGAGGACAGGCTCATGATAGCGCCGAGCGCGACCAGCCAGTTGCAAAGCACGGCCTTGACGAACGACAGTATCCAGCCGTCCGCGCCGATATGGATATATGCGCTCGTCTTGCCTTCCGCCGCCGAGATGACCGCTTGCACGAGCGGATTGCTCATATCGTGGCCCATCTTCGTGATGGCCATCGTATATAACGCCGCGTACAGTCCCGCACCGATCAGATGTCCGGCGAGCGCCCATGCGAAGCATGAGACCATTTTACCCGTGCTTATCCTTCTCTTGAGCGCAGCCAGCGGTAAAGCCGCAAAGCTGCCTGTCACAAGTTCCAAGCCCAGCAGCAGAATGAGCACGAAGCCGATGGGAAACAAGACGGCGCCTGCGATCGGTATTTTTGTCTGCACGGAAGCGGTGTAGGCCAGGGTCGTCGCGCATCCGAGTATCGCGCCCGCCAATCCGCTTCGCACGAGCTTCTGCGATACGGACAGCTTGGACTTCGTTTCCCCCATCGCAATCAGGCTTTCCAACATCTGTCCCGGCTTCACATAATCCATGCTAACGCCCCCTAAGCTGCCGCCGGATGACGCCTGTCTGACTTCGGCCGGCTTCTTTGCTTCATTATAGGCAGGGGGACGCAACTGCGCTGTGACTAACTTAACAAGCGTTAAACTTATATGATTGTGTCTGTCGTTACTTTGCCTTCAAGCGTCAGTTCTTTTGACCCGAACAGATTGAATTCGCTGGTATAGGAGATTCGCAGCGTATCACCTTCAAATCGGCATCGATAAGTCTGTACGTAGGCGGACCGGACGGACGGTGAGCAGAAAGGTTTCCTCGTCCGTCCAGCATCCGCTCGCGGCTACTTGCATGTCCGCATCATTTTTGTTGCCTTCATTCAATATCCATTCCGCAGCCCCGTATTTTAGCTCGTAAGCTTGCCCGGATTGCGTCCAGCGGATGCGGCCGCCTTGCTCGTCCTCGCGCAGCTTCACCTCCGACAGGCCTAACGGATTGTCGGCCAGGCGTTAACGAACGCCTCATGACTGGCCCCGCTCCCTGCTCGGCGAGATCTCCGAAGGAACAGCGATTTGAAGAGACGTAAGCCTGTCTGCGAATGCACGGGCCGTATCAGGGTCGGCTCGATCCCTTCGGCTTCCCTATTCAACGCCGGCAGCAGACCTTCCCATACGGCGTTCATGACGGACTGCATATCGATCGTTGACGCCGCTCGTAAATGCCAATACTTCTGGGGCTGCGTGGTAGATCGAGGTTATCCGCTGGATCAGACTCCTTTATGTAAATTGAGAATGTCCGGACATCTCATGATTGATATTCCTTCGCCTGACTTGAATCCCTGCCTCAGTCTTGGAGTTATAAAAAAAAGACAGCCTAAGCTGTCTGTGTTTAAATCATATTTGTGGGGTCACATCTTGCAGTCTATCGCTCCGGTGAAACGAGAAACTCATAATGCACCGCGTCCCCTTTTAACAATAAGCTTGCCGAGACGACGATTTGCACGGCTTCCGCCCTGCCCGACTTTAAAGCAAATCGAACCCGCTCGGTCTTGCCGTTAAGACGAAGACTCGGACTAAAATGAAGCTGGTACAAGATCTGGCTTGCTCTCGTCAAGATCGATTCGAACCGGACGCCTGCCAGCGCATGCGGCATAAAGCCGAACAATCTGCAAAATTCCGCGTCGGCTTCCAGAATGAGATTTTCCTGCGTGAGCAATAGTCGACCTACCGGCGGGACGGCCTTGTCCCCTTCGGTCGGCACCAGGACGCTCAAGCCTCTGCAACCTTTTTTGTCTCCGCATACGCTTCACGGAGATAATCGGATATAAGCGCCACGGTCTCATCCGGATGACTAACGTGAGGGCAATGGCCGGTCGCCTCCATCATTCGAAAGGAACTGTCGCGAATTTGCTGATGCATATAGGCGCCCACTTCCAACGGTGCAATCATGTCTTCCATACACTGCAGGATAAGCGTAGGGGTCTCCACCTTCGGCAGCACGTCCCTGTGGTCCGATAGGAAGGTTGCCCTGGCGAATATACCCGCAATTGTCGGATCCACCTTGCAGAAGCTGTCTTCCAGCTCTCTTGCGAGAGCAGGACGATCGGAATTCCTCATGATCATCGGAGCCAGGTAGCCCGACCACTGCTTGTAGTTGGATGCCATGAGTGCCAGCAGCCCTTCGATATCCTCGCGTTCAAAGCCGCCGATATAATCCGGCAGGTCGTTTATATATCGAGGAGACGGTCCGATTAATACAAGGTGATCGAACACTCCCGGGGACTGCACCGATGCAAGGATGCCAATTAATGCAGCAACCGAGTGTCCGACAAAGACAACATTTTGAAGCTCCAATGCTTCGCATATTTCTAATACATCCGCTGCGTACCCAGACAGTTCGTTGTAACGGACCGGATCGTAAGCATTCTTATCCGAATCTCCAGCGCCGACGAAGTCAAACAGGACAATTTTCCATTGTTCCTCGAATGCCGGGGCGACAAATCTCCACATATTCTGATCGCAACCGAATCCGTGTGCGAAGAGCATAACCCTGTCGCCTTTTCCTTTTATGCTCACATGGTTCCTATTGAGTACATCAAGCTTGTGCGCCATGTTTAACCTCCCGAGTTTGAAATCCGATAACGTCGAGCGGTTATATTCAATTCATTTAGTATACTACTTTGCATCCAGGTGCAACAAATTGTCGCACCCCTTCTATCAAAAAAACAGACGATCCTTCTTGCGATCGCCTGTCGAACCAGCATTCTCTATGAAAATAAAAAAACAAGAAATTATAAAATTTCTTGAAATCGTAGTTATGGTGCCGGTGAAGGGACTCGAACCCCCACTCCCTCTCGAGAAGCGGATTTTGAGTCCGCCGCGTCTGCCATTCCGCCACACCGGCATATTAAATTTGGCTTTAAACAAAAAAATGGCGCGCCCTAAGAGATTCGAACTCCTGGCCTTTAGATTCGTAGTCTAACGCTCTATCCAGCTGAGCTAAGGGCGCGAATATGAAGTTGGAGGCGCCACCCAGACTCGAACTGGGGGTAGAGCTTTTGCAGAGCTCTGCCTTACCACTTGGCTATGGCGCCAAGAACTTAGATGGAGCGGAAAACGGGATTCGAACCCGCGACCTTCTCGTTGGCAACGAGATGCTCTACCACTGAGCTATTTCCGCATAATGGCTGGGGATCTAGGGATCGAACCTAGGAATGACGGAGTCAAAGTCCGTTGCCTTACCGCTTGGCTAATCCCCAACGAGGTAAAAATGGGGCGACCGAGGGGAATTGAACCCCCGAGTGTCGGATCCACAAACCGATGCGTTAACCACTTCGCCACGGTCGCCATAATCACCAAGTCTTCATTGGCAGGGGCAGCAGGAATTGAACCCACACTAACGGTTTTGGAGACCGCTGTTCTACCTTTAAACTATGCCCCTATAATGTTAAGGTAAAACTGGTGGAGGATGATGGATTTGAACCACCGAACCCGAAGGAACAGATTTACAGTCTGCCGCGTTTGGCCACTTCGCTAATCCTCCAAGACTGTAAAACAAATGGTGCCGTCGAGAGGACTTGAACCCCCAACCTACTGATTACAAGTCAGTTGCTCTACCAATTGAGCTACAACGGCATATCCATTAAGGTATTACTCAGATGGTGGCTCGGGACGGAATCGAACCGCCGACACGAGGATTTTCAGTCCTCTGCTCTACCAACTGAGCTACCGAGCCATTTTGCAATCTGTCTTAGAAAGAAAATGGCGGAGCTGACGGGATTCGAACCCGCGGTCTCCTGCGTGACAGGCAGGCATGTTAGGCCTCTACACCACAGCTCCATGTGGGATCTCGGATGAACTCCGGGATAAAGTTGGTTGCGGGGGCAGGATTTGAACCTGCGGCCTTCGGGTTATGAGCCCGACGAGCTACCGGGCTGCTCCACCCCGCGTCGTTAGTAAGTCTTACTATTTAGGCGACGTTTCATATCATAACCGATATCGCCTTAGTAATGCAAGCCTTTTATCAAACTTTTTTTTTCGAATCAGGCTTTGTAAATATGGTGACCCGTGGGGGAATCGAACCCCCGTTACCTCCGTGAAAGGGAGGTGTCTTAACCGCTTGACCAACGGGCCTAAATCTTAAGTAAATAACTGGCGGAGAGAGAGGGATTCGAACCCTCGAGACGCTTGTGACGCCTACACGATTTCCAATCGTGCTCCTTCGACCAAACTCGGACATCTCTCCATGATGGCTCCCCGAACAGGACTCGAACCTGTGACAACTCGATTAACAGTCGAGTGCTCTACCAACTGAGCTATCAGGGAATATTATTAAATTGTGCTGCTCTTGGCCTGGCGACGTCCTACTCTCCCAGGACCCTGCGGTCCAAGTACCATTGGCGCTGGAGGGCTTAACGGTCGTGTTCGAGATGGGTACGCGTGGGACCCCTCCGCCATTACCACCAGACC